>NZ_FNCN01000010.1:126565-249627 GCF_900100605.1 Sinosporangium album
ACCCGACCAGATCATCGCGATGTTCCCGCGACTGGCCTCCCCACCGACGGGAACCAGCGATCTGGCCGGGCGGCCGGTGCCCGGCAGCACGTTCGTCAACGACGGACGGCCGCCGGGGATGCGGGACCTGACGCCCGCGGAAGCCCTCAACCGCTTTGAAACCGGGGTCAAACCGGAGGACTTCGGCACTCCCACCCTCACGTGGAGCCGGGTGAGCGAGGACACCCTCCTCATCGGCGGGCACCACGTCCGCTTCAGCGTCGGCCCGGTGGACGGCGGCAACCTCGGCCGCCCGCAGGTCCGCTCGGGCACGCCAGAAGACCCCCACCTGGTGGTCCTGGCCCCCCGAGTCAACTCCCACGTGGCGGCGCGGCTGGTCTTGCACGAGATCAGCGACATCCTCCAGCAGCTCCACGGACCGGACACATCGATCGCCGACCTGAGCCGCCATCCCGACGGACGCGACGACTGCCACACCGCACGCAGCAACGAACTGCGGCACCTCCTGCGGAAGCGGGACGAGGCATCGCCGGCGGAACGGGGGACCTACGAGCGCGAAATCGAGCGCCTCCTCACCACACTGCCCGGCATCAGAGCCGAACACGACCCCAGAAAGAACGGCGACTACTCCCTGCCAAAAGGCATCACGTCCGTGGCGGGACCGTTCTTCCGCGGCGGCGGGTTCCTCATCGAACTCGGCAACCGCGGCAGAGAGCTCTACGTTCCGATCTCAGAAAGCCTCCACCACAACCCCATCACCACGGTCAAGGTGCAAAAAGGGGAGGACGGCCGCACCAGCGTAGTCGTGGCCAAGAAGCACCTTTTCGGGGAGAAGATCAGCGCCCCCGCGGAAGGGCAACGCGGCTGGACGTCGAGAGATGCCAGACGCCCCTTCGGTCTCGGCCCCATACTCTGGCAACTCCACAGAGCCGGTTTCCAAGAGACCCACCGCCAAGGTGATCAGGTCGTGCTGCGCTACACCGACGAGAAGACGACACTGCTCGCAGTGGTCGCCAACGGCAGACTGGACGCCATCTACACCAACGCCACGCTGAACAGCAGCGAGCAGCGACTGCTCGACACGGCTCGAATCCAGGCCACCGACAACCGTCTCACGCTCGACCTGGGCATGGCCAGGCTCTACCTCCAACACGCGTGGAGCGGCCGCTCGACCCTGGTCGACGCCCTCGGCAACCGGGTCGTCGACCTGCCGGAAGCGCCGGCCGCCACAGCCCTGCACGGGGCGTTCACGCCCCCGGGACTGCTGGGGGACACCGAGGTCATCGGCGGTAGCCGAGAGCACGGCCTCCGCCTGCGCAACCGCTGGCTCTCGTGGACCGAGCACCCCATAGCCCCTCGCGTGCGCGACCTTGAGGTGCACACGCTCCCGCCGGATATGGCCGCCTTCCACACGCCCAGTTGGCGAGCGGAGGACCTCGGCAGGTGGGAACCCCCTGTGGCCTCGGATCTGGATGTCCGGGAGGTCATCGCCTGGCGACGGCACGATCACTGGCTGGTCCGCGCCCAGGGGCAGACCCATGACGCCCTGGCCGCACCCCTCGCGATGATCACCGCCCTCAACGACGCGGCGCCGGGCTTTGACCGGATCGTCGTGGACGGCGATGAGTTCACGATCCGACGGGAGACACCGTCGTTCAACATGCGTTCCCCCTTCGGGGATCCGCTCAACTACAGCCCCGACTTCGTGATCACCTCCTCCACCGGGCAGGAGCTGCGCTTCCCGGGACGGCTGCCCGAACTGATCGCCCGTCACGGCTTCTACGGCGACAACACACACATGCCGCGCGTGGCACCCGACCAGATCATCGCGATGTTCCCGCGACTGGCATCCCCACCGACGGGAACCAGCGATCTCAATCTCGCCGGGCGCCCGGTGCCCACCACCATGTCCGTCAACAGCGGACGACCGCCAGGGATACGAGACTTTACGCCCGCGGAAGCCCTCGACCGCTTTTTTGCCGAGGTCAAACCAGAGGACTTCGGCGACGTCACTCTCACGCGGCGCCGGATGAGCGAGGACACCCTCCTCATCGACGGGCACCACATCCGCTTCAGCGTCGACCCCGTGGCCAGCAGCGACCTCGTCCGCCCGCAACTTCGCTCGGGCACTTCAGAAGAACCCCACCTGGTAGTCCTGCCCAACCAAGTCAACTCCGACGTGGCGGCCCGGCTGGTCTTGCACGAGATCAGCGACATCCTCCAGCAGCTCCACGGACCGGACACATCGATCGCCAAGCTGAGCCGCTATCCCGACGGACGCGACGAGTGCCACACCGCGCGCAGCAACGAACTGCGGTATCTCGTGCGGAAGCGGGATGAGGCATGGCCGACGGAACGGGAGAAACACAATCCCGAAATCGAGCGCCTCCTCGGCCTACTGCCCGGCATCAGAGCCGAATACGACCCCAGAGCGCACGGCGACTATCCCCTGCTCCACGTCGGACGGCTGCTGAACAGAGCATCGGAGCCGGCAGACATCCTAGGCCGCCCCACAGTCGAATCGGCGCCGGAACTCGCCGCCGCGGACGAGTTGCTCGCCCTGCCGCAAGGCATCACGCCCGTGGCGGGGCCGTTCTTCCGTGGCGGCGGGTTCCTCATCGAACTCGGTGACCGCAGCAGAGAGTTCTACTTTCCGATCAACTACAGCCCCGACACCACCATTTCCACAGTGAAGGTGCGGAGGGGGAAGGACGGCCGTACAAGCGTGGTGGTGGCCGGGGAGGGTCTTCCCAGAGCAGGGGAGACCAGAGCCCCTGCGGAAGGGGAACGTAACTGGACGTTGAGAGGTGTCAAGCGCCCCTTCGGTTTCGGATCCATCCTCTGGCAACTCCGCAGAGCCGGCTTCCAGGTGACCCACCGCCAAGGGGAGCAGGTTGTGCTGCGCTACGCGGACGAGAAGACGACATTGCTCGCGGTGGTCACCGACGACAAGTTGGACGCCATCTATGCCAACGTGGGGCTGAACAGCGAACAGAAGCGGCTGGTCGACGCGGGTCGACTCCGGGTTGCCGATGGTCGCCTCGGTTTCGAGTTGGGCGGGGGCGGGCTCTACCTCCAACGCGCGAGGGACGGCGGGGTGATCCTGGCCGATGTCTTCGGCAACCCGGTTGTCGACCTGCCGGAAATACGGGCCGCCACGGCCCCGAGCGAGGGGTTGGCGAGTGAGCCCGTAGCAAGACACTTCCTGGATCTCGGGGAGATCGGGCTGCACATCCCGGGATTTCAGCAGATCGGCACCAGCCAGTTCTTCCTGGGCGATCCATTCCTGATCTCCGAGTCCGAAACGAGTGCCCGTCTCTTCGTGGCGGCGGCCTCCCCTCTGGCGGGTGCGGAATCCGTTCAGGTCTATCGCGATGCGCAGGTCCATCACGATGCGGATGGCTGGAAGGTGCTGGGCTTGAGCGACGGGACCATCGCCGTCATGCGTGACGGTGCTCCCGTGCGCCACTTCAGGCCGCCTGCGACCTCGGGACCGTTGAGGGACGCCGAGGTCACCGGCGGCAGCCGACAGCACGACCTCCACCTACACAACCGCTGGCTCTCATGGACCCAGCACGCCGAAGCCCCTCACGTGCGCGATCTTGAGGTGCACACGCTCCCGCCGGATATGACCACCTTCCACGCACCCGGTTTACGAGCGGAGGACCTCGGAAGGTGGAAGCCCTTCCCGACCGCGGATTTGCTTAACCGGGTCCAGGACCGGCTGCGACACGATCACGAGCTGGTCGGCGCCTGGGGGCAGACCCATGACCGCCTGGCCGCCTCCCTGGCGATGATCACCGCACTGAACGACGTGGCGCCGGGCTTTGACCGGATCGTCGTGGACGGCGATGAGTTCACGATCCGACGGGAGACACCGTCGTTCAACATGCGTTCCCCCTTCGGGGATCCGCTCAACTACAGCCCCGACTTCGTGATCACCTCCTCCACCGGGCAGGAGCTGCGCTTCCCGGGACGGCTGCCCGAACTGATCGCCCGTCACGGCTTCTACGGCGACAACACACACATGCCGCGCGTGGCACCCGACCAGATCATCGCGATGTTCCCGCGACTGGCCTCCCCCCCGACGGGAACCAGCGATCTGGCCGGGCGGCCGGTGCCCGGCACCATGTTCGTCAACGACGGACGGCTGCAGCCGGCGGACCTGACGGCCAGGGAAGCCCTCAACCTCTTTGAAGCCGGGGTCAAACCAGAAGACTTCGGCCACGCCACTCTCACATGGGAGCGGAAGAGTGAGGACACGCTTTTCATCGGCGGGCACTACGTCCGTTTCAGCGTCGGCCCGGTGGACGGAGGCGACCTAGGCCGCCCGCAGATCCGCCGGGGCACGCGAAGCGAGCCCCACCTGGTGGTCCTGGCCCCCCGGGTCCACTCCGACGTGGCGGCGCGGCTGGTCTTGCACGAGATCAGCGACATCTTCCAGTGGTTCTACGGACCGGACACGTCGATCGCCAGGCTGAGCGGCCTCCCCGACGGACGCGACGACTGTCACACCGCGCGGAGCAATGAACTGCGGTACCTGGTGCGGAGACGGGAAGAGGCATATCAGGAGGAAGAGGCGAGAAACGGCCGCATACACCCGGTACAGAGGCCGAACCATCAACCACCGGGCGGCCGTACGCACCTGGTGCGAGGGCCAGACGATCAGCAAGCACCAGGACGCACTCACCTGGTGCGAGGGCCAGACGATCAGCAGGCACCAGGCCGCACGCACCCAGTGCGGAGATCAGACGATCCCCCATCACCGGGCGGTCGCATGCACCCCGTGCGAGGGCCAGAGGATCCCACGACGGGATCGGCGATGTACGACCGTGAAATCCAGAGGCTCATCGACGTACTGCCCGGCATCAGTGACATGTACAAGGACTCACTGAAGCGCCCCTACGGCCGGAACCGCGTCGAAGAGCTTTTGAACACGCGCTCCAACATGGTCCTCCCGAACACCGCGAAACCGACGAACACCGCGAAACCGACGAGCACTGCGAAACCGACCGCCGAGCACCAGTCGCCGCCAGGATCGGGGTCAGCCGGCACGACGCACATCACCGAAGCGGCCACAAGCGTGGAGTCGCCGCCCAACCGCGGCAGCGACACCCCGGTCGCGCCTACCACCCTGCCGGAGGGCATCAGGCACGTGGCAGGGCCGTTCGTCCGCCATGGCGGGGTGCTCATGGTGGTCCACGAGCGTCACAAGGAGCTCTACGTTCCGATCACACACTTGAGACCCACCACGCTCTTCACGATCACGACGAAGGTAGGGGTCGGCGGCCGCATAAGCGTGGTGGTGACCGAGCAGGACAGAAACGAATCAAGAGAAATCCAGGCCCCTGAAGAAGGGAAACGCGGCTGGACGGAAAGACCGACTCGGTTCTCACCCAATTTCGGACCCACGCTCTGGCAACTTGAACAGGCGGGCTTCCACGAAATCCACCGTCAAGGCGAAGACATTGTGCTGCGCTACCCGCACGAGAAGACGACATTGCTCGCGGTGGTCAGCTACGGCAGGTTGATCGGCTTGTACACCGACGCGGGGCTGAACAGCAGCGAGAAGCGGCTACTCGATGCGGCTCGCATCGTCGTTGATGAGGACCACCGCCTCAAATTCGCCGTGGACGGGGTCGAGTTCACCCTCAAGTACCCTCGGGACGGCACGGCGACCCTGCTCGACCCCAACAACAGGCCGGTCGTCGACGTGCCGGAAGCATCGGCTTCCACGGCCCGCAGCGACGTCTCGCCGAGTGCACCCGAAGCCCGGGATCTCTCGCATGTGGAGTCGAAGGCTCCCCCTTCCTCCCCCCCATCGGAGCTGGACGCTCTGGTCGAGCGCCTGCCGGAGAACTCTCCGTTCCGCACGCTGAGCACCGAACAGCTCCGGGCACTGCACGAATTCACCGGTGGCGCCAAGGTCGATCCCACGGTGCTGGAGTCCGCGTTGGACCGCCTCGACCAGGTGCGTCCCACCTTCCGCGGCCCGGTTTACCACAACTTCAGCGTGCAGACCGTGGAGCAGCTCGTTCAAGGAGTGGTGGCCACCAGCCACGATTTCAAGCTCGTGAGCCGCTCGCCGCAGCCGCAGCCCGGGGTCGCGACGGCGAGGATCACGTCGTGGTCGGGGCACGACCTGTCGCCCATCGCCAAGGCCGGCGCCACAAAGACGATCATCTTCCGTCCCGGATGGGCGATCAAGGTCTTCCCGCCTTTCCGGGACGGGCAGGTGTTCGAGCTGTCCGGGAACCCGGTCGAGATGGCCGAGCCGTACGCCGACCCCCGTGAGATCGGGCCGTGCACGTGCAAGGAAGGCCGGCACAGTGGCCGGTACGGCCAGGCCGGTCTGTTCCTGCTGGCGAGGGGGACGGACGGCGACGTCCGCGTGCTCGTGCAGCGCTACCCGGACTCGTCTTGGGGGCTGCTCACCGACGCCCGCGACAAGCATGAGGGCCCTGGCGCCACCGTGCTGCGCCTGGCAACGGAGCAGAGCGTGTTCAACCCCGACGGCGTGCGGATCTACGGGAGCGAGACCTGGAGTCACGGCGACTGGTCCCATACCTCCGTGATCGCGACACTGCCCACGCGGGTGGAGACCGGCGGCTCCGGCGACGTGCGGTGGGTGAGGGTGTCCGACCTCGGAACCATGAACCTCCACTCCAACCTGCGGGCCAGCCTCGAAGCAGCCGTCGCCTCGGCGAAGGAGTTCGTCACCTGGACGGCCGCTGCCGCGCCGGAGACCCATACCATGGTGAGGGACGGGGAGGTCATCGGCACCGACAAGCCCGTCCGATTCGTCATCCACACCAAGCCGGGCCGGGGCGAGGGTGAGCCGGCACTGATCGCCGCCGAGGTGAACGGCTTCCGCGCGCCCGACGGGAAAAGCGGAGACCGGCTCTACTGGGCCCCCCTCATCGAACGCCCGGCAGATCGATACAACCAGATGCTCACCGTCGACCAGATCCGCCTCATGGGCGAGACGCTGAGAGACGTCGATCCTGGTGTCAGCCTCGTCTTCAGAGACCGCGGCAACCCCGAAGACCAGGTTGTGCTGGACCATGTCCGTGAAAAGCGGGGTCTCAGGGATGTCCTCGCCGTCGGCGTGCGCACCTCGCCCATCGGCTTCGCCACGGGCTCCCACGACATCGGGTTGGCCGACATGGCGGCGATCCTGGCGCAGCGCCTCCGGACCATGCCATCGCAGAAGCCGATGCCGATCATGCTGGTCGGCCCTCACGCCGTGGTGGACGCCCACCTCATCCAGGGTCTGGCGGACCGCCTGCAACGCCACGTGATCGCCTTCGACGATCCGTCCACGCGCTGGCCTGTGGACGGCAATCCAGTGATCTTCTCGCCGGATGTCTCGCCGACCAGCCCCACGCGGGGAACCGCAAGGCTGGGACCGGCCGCCGTCTTCGGCCCCCCGACGCTTCCACGCACCGAACCGGGAGGGTCGGCGTTCCGTCTCGTCACGGAGGCCACCCGGCTGGAGAACCGCCTCAATGAGCTGCGCAGGGCCGGACAGGCGGAAAGCCGGGAGTACCACGATGTGTTCGGCCGCTGGAGCGACATCCGTCAGCAGATCTGGCGTTCCTCGACGGACCCCTCGGAGCGGGCCTTCGTCGACCTCTACACGGAGATCCACGAACAGATCAACCGGCTGGCGGCCGTGTTGAGAGGCTTCGAGCCCCCGATGCTGCGTGAAAGCATGCGGAAGGAGCTCGCCGCCCTGGTCGCCGACCGCCCGGTCTCTCTGCGCATCTCCCCGGAGAAGCTGCTCGACGTGCTGCGGCAAGGCCGGTTCCCGACGTATCACGAGTCCGGTCGGACGAACTCCGATTACGAGCGGCGCATGGCCAACGAGGAGCTCTGGTTCGGCGCTCGGACCGCCTACATCCGGTCGGAGCAGCGCCCCGTGTACGGCTACGTCAACCTCGACGAGAGGATCTCAGAACCTTTGAGGGTTCGCCTCGCCCACGGCATCCTCGACCAGCAGGGCTCGGTGCAGGTGACGTTCCGCGAGGAGGTCCGCGAGCGGACGACCTTCACCGTCGACGACTCGACGAGGGCGTACGGGCACGTGCTGCCGAGCCGCCTCACCGACCCCCGCCCGGAGGCGTTCAGGGCGCGGGCCCCACGGGATGGGGAGCCCACGACCCTGTGGGGCCTCGGCCGCGACTACCGGAGCCCGGAGTTCCGCGAGAGCCACTACATCGAGGCGCAGATCCACGGCGGTGTCTCCATCAGCGACATCGCGCACGTGCTTTTCACCCACATGCCGTCGCCGGACCTGATAGCCACGCTGGAGGAGGCGCGCATCCCGTGGTTCTTCGTTCACCCTCGGGAGTAGGAGGCGGCGGGTGAGCGACGGGTGGGCGTCCCGCGGCGCTCACCCGGTCCCAACGGTGCTCACCCAGTCCCAACGGTGCTCAGTCGGCCAACGGCGCTCACCTGGCCGGCGGTGCTCAGTCGGCCGGCGGTTCGAGGAAGGCGGTCTGCGTCAGGCGGGAGCCGTACTTCCTGTCGACGTGGTAGCCGCGGCCGGGCGGCAGCGGGTGGGGGCGCACGTTGCCGAACAGTGTGCCCTCGTCCTTGCTGCCGGACATGATCAGCGCCGGGCTGGCCATGTCCTTCAGTTTGGTGATGACGGGGTCGAACATGGCGCGTCCCATGCCGCCCATCTGGCGGGCGAGGATGAGGTGGAGGCCGATGTCGCGGGCCTGGGGCAGCAGGTCGGCCAGCGGCGCCAGCGGGTTGGTCGAGGTGGCGACGAGGTCGTAGTCGTCGACGACGATGTAGAGGTCGGAGCCGTTCCACCAGTTGCGCGCCTTGAGCTGCTCGGGGGTGAGGTCGGCGGGCGGCAGCCGCTTGAGCAGCGCGGCTCTGGCGTCGGCGATGAGGTCGGCGGCGGCGGTGCTTGAGGCGGCGTAGCCGATGCGGTGTTCGGTCACGGCCGAGTCCAGCAGCGCGCGGCGGTAGTCGATCACGATCATCATGGCGTCGTAGGGCGTCTGCCTGGCTACGATGCCCTCGGAGATGAGCCGCAGCAGGTTGGACTTCCCGCTTTCGGTGTCGCCGACCACGATGAAGTGCGGGTCGGTGTCGAAGTCCAGCACGACGGGCGAGAGCGTCGCCTCGTCGATGCCGATGGGGATGCGCCTCGGCGCGTTCTCGGCCACGGGCGGGAGCTGCGCGGCGGGCAGGAGGGCGGGCAGCAGCCGTACGGCCGGAGCCGACGGGCCCCGCCAGGCTTCCTTGACGGCCTGGACGAGCGCCCGCACGCCGACGGACAGGTCCTCGGGGTCCCGCACGCTGTCGGTCCTCGGCAGCGCCGACAGGAAGTGCAGCCCTTCCTTGGTGAGGCCGCGGCCGGGCACGCCCTCGGGTACGGCGAGTGCCGCCTTGCGGCTCACCTCGGACTCGTAGGCGTCGCCGAGCTTCAGCTCGATGCGGCTGCCGAACAGGTCGCGGATCCCGGGCCGGAACTCCGACCATTTGCCGGTGGCCGCCATGACGTGGATGCCGTAGCCGAGGCCGCGCACCGCGATATCGGTGATCGTCGCCTCCAGCGCGTCGAACTCCTGCCTGATCGTCAGCCAGCCGTCCACGACGAGGAAGATGTCGCCCCACCCGTCGCCACCGACCCCGCCACCGACCCCGCCACCGGTCTCGCCGCCGGTCTCGCCGCCGGTCTCGCCCTGGGCGAGCATGCGGCGGTAGGAGCCGATGGAGTCGATGCCCCGTTCGGTGAACAGGCGTTCACGTTCCGCGAGGATGGAGGCGATCTCGGCGACCGTACGGCGGACGCGGTCGGCGTCGAGGCGGGTCGCGATGCCGCCGATGTGCGGCAGGCCGTGGAGGGAGGCGAGTGAGCCGCCGCCGAAGTCCAGGCAGTAGAACTGCACTTCCCGTGGTGTGTGGGTGAGGGCCATTCCGGCGATCAGCGTGCGCAGCACGGTGCTCTTGCCGCTCTGGGTGCCGCCGGCGACGGCGACGTGCCCTGCGGCGCCGGACAGGTCCAGCCAGAAGGGGTCGCGGCGCTGCTCGAAAGGCTTGTCGATGACGCCGACGACCGCGTACAGCCGTCCGCGTCCCTCCCAGGTCGGTGTGGACAGGCCGAGCTCCGGCGTGACCGCCATGGGCGGCATGAGGTCGGTGAGCGTGGGCGGTTCGCCCAGCGGCGGCAGCCAGATGCGGTGCGCGGGAGGACCTTGGCCTTTCAGCCTGTTCACGACGATGTCGAGCAGGCTGGACTGTGAACCGGTCTCCTCGGCGGCGCCGCTCTTCTCGGCCGCGGGCTGTTCGGCGACGGGGACCGCGACGAACTCGGGTCCGTACGCCACGACCTCGCGCGCGGGCGCCGCGCCGCCCGCCACGGCGGCGTGGCGCGTGTCGCTCTGGTGGGGGCCGGAGACATAGGCGGCTTTGAACCTGGTCATGCCGCTGGTGTCGAACTTCAGGTAGCCGTTGCCCGGCGCCGGCGGCAGCTCGTAGGCGTCGGCCACTCCGAGGACGACCCGGCTCTCCATGGCGGAGAAGGTGCGCAGGCCGATCCGGTAGGACAGGTGGGTGTCGAGGCCGCGCAGCCTGCCCTCCTCCAGGCGCTGGGAGGCCAGCAGCAGGTGCACGCCGAGCGAGCGGCCGAGCCGCCCGATCATCACGAACAGCTCGATGAACTCCGGTTTGGCGGTCAGCAGTTCGCTGAACTCGTCCAGGACGACGAAGAGGGTGGGCATCGGGGCGAGGCCGGCGCCCTGTTCGCGTGCGCGTTCGTAGTCGCGCAGCGAGGCGTAGTTGCCGGCGGAGCGCAAGAGCTCCTGGCGGCGCACCATTTCGCCGTGGAGGGCGTCGTGCATGCGGTCGACGAGCGGCAGCTCGTCCTCCAGGTTGGTGATGACGGCGGAGACGTGTGAGAGCGACTCCAGGCCGAGGAAGGTCGCGCCGCCTTTGAAGTCGACGAGAACAAAGTTGAGGATCTCGGAGGAGTGTGTGACGGCCAGGCCGAGCACGAGTGTGCGCAGCAGTTCGCTCTTGCCCGAACCGGTGGCGCCGATGACGAGGCCGTGCGGCCCCATGCCGCCCTGGGCGGACTCCTTGATGTCCAGTTCGACGAGGCGGCCGTCCACGCCGAGCCCGATCGGCACCCGGAGTCTGTTGCGGCCGGCGCGTGGGCGCCACACCAGGCCGGTGTCGAGCGCGGTCGGGTCGCCGACGCCGAGCAGGTCGGTCAGGGTGGTGTTGACCGTGAGCACGTCCTGGGTCTCACCGCCGCCCGAGCCGCTCGACAGCCGCAGCGGCGCGAGCTGCCTGGCCAGTCCTTCGGCTCGGAGGTAGTCGAGCGCGTCGGGGTCGCCCAGGCGGTTCCGGTTCTCCTTGCCGGCGTGGTCGAGTTTGATCATGTGGAAGCCGTCGGGCCGCACGTCGAGCCGGAGCGTCGACTTCTCCTCGACCTCGCCCGTGTCCCCCGACAGGTCGATCACGGTGACGCCCTGGATGGCGTCCTTGCCGAGCTGGGAGTCGTGCGGGACGCGCCCGCCGTCCACGATCAGCACGTGGTACGGCAGCGCCTCGGACGCCGCGCCCGCCGTGAACCTGGCCCGTTCCTTGAGGTCGGCGCCGAGCAGCCGGTCGAGTTCGGCCAGGTTGCCGGTCATCAGCCGCACCTGGCCGGCGGCGTCGGTCTCGTCGGGGTGCAGGGCGTGCGGCAGCCACTTGACCCAGTCCCACTGGGGCATCCACTCCGCGTCGGCGCACACCATGACGCGCATGTCGTCGGGGGCGTGGAACGTGGTCATCTGCGCGACCATGGCACGTACGAGGTCGCGCACGGCGGCGGGGTCGCCGGTCAGCCGGATGCGCGCGAACGAGCCGAGCGCGACGGCGACGGGCAGCTTGGAGACCGTGGAGTGGGTGCGGATGAACCTGCGCAGCGCTCCGGCGGACAGCGCGTCGAGGTCCTCGACGGGCTTGGAGTCCGGCGGCACCATCTGGATGGCGAGCTTCTGGACGCCGGTGCCGAGCCGTACGGTGCCGAAGTCGGCGTCGCGTGGCCGCCGCTCCCACAGGCGGGAGCCCATCGCGATCCACCAGAGCGAGTCGGGCGCCGGACCGCTCCATTCGAGGGCCTCGCGCTGCTGCGCGGCGGCTTTGCGGGCTTTGCGGCGGATCTGGGAGAGGTAGCGGAAGTAGTCGCGGCGCTGCCCGTTGAGCTGCTGCTTGCGTTCGGCCGCCTGCCGTCCGAGCTGTCCGATCGTCATGCCGAGCATGGAGAAGGCGAACAGGCCGCTGGAGACGTACATGAGCGGGCTGCTGTTGCCACCCGACATGAACATCAGCCCCATCGCCACGGCGCCCGCCACCATGGGCAGGAAAGTAAGCACCGCCATGAACCCCTGACCTTGGACTTCAGGGATGTCGGGTGGGGGTTCGAGCAGGATCTCGCCCCGAGGCGGCGTTGGAGAGGGGCGGCGCTCCGGACGCCGCACAATCACAATGCTCACGTGGTGATGGCCTCCCCCCGGTAGCTTTGAACGACTTTCATACCAGATGCACCGCCGCTATGTTCAGGCTTGTTCTGGTGCTATTGGGAAAAGGAAGCACATCTGTGGCAACGCTCGCCCAAGCGCCGCAAGGCCCAATCCAACCCGGTGCCGCCTCGCAAGGCCCTGTCCAGCAAGGCCCCGTCCAGCAAGGCGCCCTTCCCCAGTCCGCGCCACCGCTGACGGCGCTCTGCCATGTCACGATCGTGGCCCCGCGCAAGCGGGCCGACCTGGCGCTGCCCGCCGACATCCCGCTCCCGCACGTGCTGCCCGCGCTGCTGCGCGCCGTGGGCGAGATCGACGGCGAGTCGGCCGCGGCGCCCGGCTGGGTGCTCCAGAGGCCGGGCGGCACCCCCTTCGACCTGGGGCAGAGCCTCGGCGCGCTCGGCGTACTGGACGGTGAGATCCTCTACCTGCTCCCGCGCGATGCCGCCCTGCCCCCCGCCCTCTTCGACGACGTCGCCGACGTCGTGGCCACAGGGGTCAAGGAAGGCACCGCCCAGTGGACGGGCGCCCACACACGCCGCCTCGGGGTGGGCGGCTCGTGCGCGCTGCTGACCGCGGGCGCCCTCGGGCTGGTCCTGGGCGGACCGCCGTGGGGAGTGACGGCGATCGTCGCCGGGGTGCTGGCGGTGCTGCTGGTGGTCGTCGCGGCCATCATGTCGCGATCGGCGGGGGCCGCCTCGGCGGGCACGCCGATCGGATACACGGCCCTGCCGTACGGCTTCCTCGCCGGACTGTTCGCACCCGCGGGCGCCAACGAACTGTCGCAGCTCGGGGCACCGAGCCTGCTCGCGGCCTTCGCGTGCACCACGCTCATCGCCTCGTTCTCCGCCACTCTGGTCGGCCAAGGCGGCGCCGGCTTCCTCGGTACGGCGATCGCCTCGGTCGTCGGCGTCGTGGGCAGCGCCGCGGTGATGCTGTTCGACGCCCCCGGGGCGGGGGTCGCGGCGGTCGCCGTCACTGTGCTGGTGGCACTCGGCCCGCTCATCCCCACGCTGGCGTTCCGGCTGGCCAGGCTGCCGATGCCGACCATGCCCACCAACGCCGAGGAGCTGCGCGAGGACAATCAGAAGCTCGACAGCCCGGTGGTCCTGGCCCGCACGCGCCACGCGCAGACCTACGTGACCGGCATGATCGTGGGCACCGTACTGGTGGTCCTGGGCACGCAGCTCCTCCTCCTGGCCAACGGCGGGTGGATCGCCCTGCTGATGACGCTGACACTGTCGCTGACCATGCTTCTGCGAGCGCGGGTCTTCCACGGCGTCGGCCAGCGGCTCTGGCTTCTCGGTGGAGGACTGGCCGGGCCGGCGATGCTCGCCCTCACGCTGTCCGGCACGGGAGGCGGCTCGGTAGCGATCGGGGTCGGGGTCGGCCTGCTGTGGATCGCCATGCTGGTCGCCGGGCTGGGCATCGCCCTGCCGTCGGCGCGGCTGTCGCCGTTCTGGGGACGGGCCGGCGACATCGTCGACGTGCTGCTCATCGTGCAGCTCTTCCCCGCGGCGCTGGGGGTGCTGGAGGTCTACACGTGGGTGCGCGGACTGTCCGGCTGACCAGCATCTTCAAGAAAGGGATGCTATTTTCCTAGAGGAAAACGCCATGCTTTGGTAGTTTTCTCACCACTTGCGCATCTCGGGGGACGCAGATGCAGAGTGAGTTACGGGGATTTCGTGAACGTTGATGTCGACAAGCTTCTTGCCGACGCGGAGAAGCAGTTCGCCCGCGCCGACGAGATACAGCAGGTGCTCACGTCCGCCGTCGGGCGGGCGAAGGACGAGGACGGGCTGGTCAGCGTCGAGTTCGCCGCCGAGGGCCTGCGCGAACTGGAGCTGCATCCCAAGGCCATGAGGCTCGGCTCTGCCGAGTTGGCCGAGAAGATCAAAAAGACGATCCGCGATGCCGCCGACGATCTCAGCCAGGAGATCGATGCGGCCATGAACGAGACCTTCGGCGAAGCCGGGAACCCCCTGCGCTTCCTCAACGATCCGGACGCCGCGCTCCAGGACGTCAGGAGCACCGAGGCGGCCTTCAACCGGACCTTCGACGATGTGATGGGCGAGCTTGAACGGATTCGCCGACGTCTCGAACTCTAACGCCAAGCCGTATTTCATCAGATTCATGGCGATTGCAGTAACAATGTCGGTTTACAGGGCAAGCGAGGGGCGCCAATGGACGGCTTCGGAGCCAGTAAGACCCAACTCGACGCAGCCAAGATCATCGTCGAGAACAAGGGCCAATACATCGAGCAACTCATCAAGAACGTCGAACAGACCGCGGTCGAACTGACCAGCGCCGACTGGGCCGGACCGGCGTCACGCGCCTTCGGTAACGTCATGGTCGGCTGGCGGGATGAGATGGGCATTATGCGGCAGATGCTCACTGACATCGCCGAGAAGCTCGGCATGAACGCCAACGTTTACCAGGCCGTCGACGAGGACGCCAGGGCCGCGACCAGCAGCATCCAAGGCCTGATCAACCGCTGACGCCACGTCCACCACAACCTCCTGGGAGATCGACGTGCCTCTCGACGACTACACACGCGTCCACTTCGGCAACATGGAACTCAGGCAGCAGGAACTCGCCAAACTGGTGGGCCTGTTCGAAACCGCCTTCGACGACATGGTCAAAGAGCTCCGAGTCGCCCTCGGAGACGACGGCAACTCGGCGACCGACGACAACTGGAGCGGTGCCGCCGCCGTCTACTTCAACCAGATGAAGGTCCGCTGGCACCAGCAGGCCTCCCAGATGCGCAACGAGCTCAACCAGGCGCAGCTCACCGTGGGCATCGCCCGCGACAACTACCAGCACGCCGAGAAGCTCAACGCCGGCATGTGGACCAGAGACGCCTGAACGGCCCGCGCACATGCCACCTGAACAGGAGCCGGACTGGCCCGGCCTCGACGCTAAAAGAGACGAGCTCTTCTACAACACAGCCAGAATGCGCGAGATCGCCGACGAACTGGACCGGCTCCTGGCCCCCCTGACGGGCGAGGGCGCCGGCTCGGTCGGCCATCTGGAGTCCGCGGCACCGCTGAGCGAGGCCGCTCTGGGCACGTGGAGCGAGGCCGGACCGCTGGTCAACAGCGTCCGGTCCACCGGCACCGGCGCGATCGGAGTCATCGCCGGGAGCGAACCGGGAAGCCAGTTGCCGCATGTCTATGGGCTGCTGGTCAACCGGTACAAGGAAGTCATAGAGGCGATCCGCACCCAGGCGGCGATCTATGAGCGGCACGATCCCGACGGGGTCTCCGACTCCGAGGCGCGCTCCTCGTAGTAAAGGTCCGCGCAGGAAGGTCCGCGTAGGAAAGGTCATCGTGGCGGAAAAGAAGACGCTGCCCATCCGCGACAACTCGATCTGCCCGACCACGGGCGCGGTCACCGCGTCGCCGGAGCAGATCAAACAGTGGATCATGGGCACCACTCCGTTCACGATCGAGAAGGCCGGAGCCGCGCACACCAGCGCGGCCGGTCTGGTCAAGGAGCAGACCGAGCAGCTGCGCGGCATCGCGACCCGCCTCGCCGAGCACTGGCGCTCGGAATCCTCGGCCAAGACGCAGGACGCCCTGCGGATGCTCGCCGAGACCGGCACGGAACTGGCCGCCAAGCTGGAGATGATGGGCGAAGCCCTCACGGACTACGGCTCGCGGCACCTCCCCGACGCGCAGAAGAAGATCCTGGCGCTGCCCGACGCGGGCTCCTCCCCGCGCACTATCGACGAGGGCGCCGGCGGCGGCACCATCGGCGTCCCGAACACCGGCAACGTGATAGGCGGCGACGCCTCGGACGACCGCACCTCGCAGGCGCAGGCGATCATGCGGGAGCTCAACGAGGCGGTCGTCAAGGTCTACTACCAGGTGCCCACCGAGGTCACCTATGTGCTGCCCATCGTGGACCTGCCCAACGACACGGGGGGCGCGCAGCCGTACGTCCTGCCGAGCGTCTCGAACGGCAGCGACCCGCTGTACGGCACCGCGAACGGCGACTACACGGGCGGCGGCTCCTCCGCTGGTTCGTCCGGCGGTGGCTCGTCCGGGTCGGTGGGCGGCCCTTCCGGCGACTCCTCCCCCGGATCCATCGCGGGCTCCGCGTCCGATTCGGAAGGCTCCGAGAACGGCGCGGACGGTCGCGCGGACAGCGGGCAAGGCAGTGGGCAGAGCGGCGGGCAGGATGGTGGATCCGCGGACGGGGGCGGCAGCGCCCCGGCAGGGTCCGACAGCGGACAGGGCGACGGCGCTCAAGGGCACGCCGGGGACTCGTCCGCGTCACCGGGCGCCGGCGGGGACTCCGGCGACGGGACCGCACCGCAGGTGATCGGCGGAGACGATGGGACCGGCGACACGTCGAACGCCGACATGACCAACATCGCCGACCCTCGCGGCACCGAGGTCGCGAGCGTGCCGCCCACCATTACCGGCGTGCCCACCCCGGGCACCTGGGCGCCGACCGCGGCGGTCGCCCCGGTCGGCGTGGTCGCCCCGGTCGGCGCGGTGGGCGCGGCCCCACTCGGGGTGCCGCCGGTTCTGGGCGCCCCCACCGGCTTCCCGGGCACGCCTTCCGGCATGGCACCGGCCGCCGCCTCAGCGGGCGCGATGGGTACGGCGGGCACGGGCATGTATCCGTTCATGCCGATGGGCACCGGTGCCGGCGCCGGCACCGAGGGCGGTTACGAGCACACCACATCGCTGCACGAGGACCCCGACTCCTGGGCCGTCTCCCCCGACGTCACCAACCCCTTGATCGGATAGAGAACATGGGCCCCACCAGGCGGAGAAGGCGATGATCCGGCATGTCCAGTGACCCTTTGGCCTTCACCCCGGGGATGCGTCTCTCGTCCGGCGTCTCTTTCAAAGAGGGCAGGCTCAAAGCCAACAGCACGGCCCTCACCCACGACTCCAGCGAGATCGGCAAGTGTGCCGACCGCACCAGCTCCATCGACATGCCGTGGCCGGGGTTCAGCCTTTTAGGTACGACCGCTGACAGCGCGCACAAGACCGCACGCGACCAGGCGGCCGACACGCTCAAGACGGCTGCGGCGGTGTTGGAGTCATGGCGGGAGGCCCTCAGCGTCGCCGACAAGAACTACTCGGCCGCCGAGGAGGCCAACCGCGACATCAGCGACCTGGGCAAGGTGGGGGACGGAGGTATCGGCGGAGCGAACGGTGGCATGCCGAAGGCTCCGGCCATGCCTGCGGGTGGAATACCTGCGGGTGGAATACCTGAGGGTGCGACGCCCGGCAGCATCCCCGCATCGGCCACGATGCCGGACGGCGCCGACGGCCTCGCCACCCCCGGCACCGACATTCCAGGTGTCGGGACGCCGAAGCCCACCGATCCCGGCATCGAGGTCCCGAGCCCCGAGACACCCACCCCCGTGGATCCCGACGCCATCAACCCCGGCATCGCGCAACCTGATCAAACCGTCCCCTCCGTACAGTCCCCCTCGGACATCGACGGCCTGATCAACCGTCCCACGCCGGGCCAGGACGGCCTCACCCCCTCGCTGCAGGACCCGAACGCCACGGACCTGGCCTCGTCCACGCCGCCGCAGTACACCCAGCCGCAGTACCCCACGACCCAGTACCCGCAGACCCCGGGCGTGTCCGACCCGCTCGGGGGGAGCGACCCGACCCGGGGCACCCCGGGGTACGGCTCGCCGGCGGTCGGCCCCGCCTCCGGGTCCCCGACGGGCATCGGCGGCTCAGGGGGCTCAGGGGGCGCTGCCGGCGTGCGCCCCGTGGGCGCCGCAGGAGCCGCGGGGGCCGTGGGGGCCGCGAGCGGCGGCATGCCGTTCATGCCGATGACCCCGATGGCCGGCGCCGGGGCGACGGGTGACAGCGAGCGGCAGAGCTCCGGCTCCGAGGCCCTGCGCGCCGACGAGAGCGTCTGGGACGACGACGAGGACATCGCCCCGCCGGTGCTGGGATCGGAGGACTTCTGACATGGCCGAGGACACCGGCGCCAGGAACCGATACCTGTCCGCGGCGGCGGCCGCCTCGACGGCGGCCCTACTCATCAGGCATCCCATCGCGTTCTACATCGCCGCCCTGCTCGGGCTGATGACCGCCGACCCCGACGCGATGAACAAGGCCATGGAGCAGTGGAAGACCACGCAGGCCGGGGGCAAGACCGACGAGCTCGCCACGCTGCGCGACTCGGTCAAGAGCCTCATCGAGCGCCTGGAGGAGGACGCGAAGTGGGAAGGCGAAACCGCCAAGACGGTCAAAGACACCATGACCGCGTTTCTGAAGGAGCTCGACAAGGCCGCCGGGCTGCGCGACGGGGTGGGGGATGCGCTGGGCTCCGCGGCGAAGCTGTACGACTCGCTGTCATGGGTGGCCGTCAGCATCGGGTCCGTGATGACCGCCTATGCCGCCTACATGGCTGCAGCGATAGCGTTTCCGCAGCTCCGCCTGCCCGCCATGGTCGCCATCAACCCGGCACTCCAGCAGAGCAGTCAAACCACCTGGGGGCTTATCAAGAAGCAGTTGCTTTTCCTGGCCCTGCTCAGCCCTCTCTTCGGAGGCGCGTACGCCCTGAGCGCCCAGCAGGGAGCCGAGATCCAGAAGATGGCGGCGGCGACGCCGTTCATCGGCGGCCACGGCCTCGGCAACGACCCGACGTCCAAGAGGCCCATCCCGACGCCCGTCATGTCCCCGGACGCGGCCGGCGCGGCGAAAGGACAACCCGACACGCCGAATCCGGTCACCGGCAGCACCTCCAAGTAGGTGCCGGACGCCGCTTCTCCCACAGCCCCAGCGTGTTCTGGGACCAACGCCGGAAGGACAATCACGTGGCGGGTTTCGACATCCACTTCCAAGCCCTCAAGAACTGCGGCTCGGCCGTCTACCGTCTGGCCAAGGACTTCGACCAGGGGTACGGCCAGCTGAAACCCGCCCCGCGCACCGACGCCGCGCTCTTCGGCGAGCTGGAGGGCGGCGACGCGCTCGCCGCGCAGATCAAAAGCCTGGAGGAGGGGCTCATCAAGAAGGAGTTCAGCGACGCGGCCGAGAAACTCAGGGCCGTGGAGAACGCCCTGGACCAGGTCGAGGCCAATGTGCGCGCCGCCAACCGGGCCGCGGGGGGCGACAAGTGATCGACAGCGCGGGTGTGCGTGAGCTCCCCGGCGGTGGCGCCCTGGCCGACATCATGGACAAGGTCGCCGTCGAACCCACGGCGATCAGGCAGGCGGCGAACCGGTGGCGCAATGCGGGTGCCACCGCGGTCGACTACGTCGGCGGTGTCGGCAACGTGGTCGCCAAGGTGGACGGCGCGTGGCAGGGCCAGGCGGCGGACGAGTTCGTGAAGCACATGGCGAAGTACCGCAAGGCCGGTGAGGGCCTGTCGACCGGTCTGACGGCATGCGCGGGCGCACTGGACAAGGTGGCGGACGAGCTCGGCACGGCCAGGAGCGAGATCAACGGCATCGCGAACCGGCTCCTCGACGCGGCGGCCGACCACCGGACACGCTTCAAGAAGGACAACCCGGACGCCGAGGCCGGTGCCGAGGACGAGGGCATCAGGAAGCTCGCCGCCGAGGCCGCCGCCGAGGCCGAACCCAAGCTGAAACCGGTCAACGACGCGATCTCCGATGCCACCACGCTGCTCGCCGGTCGGGTGAAGGACTCCGGAGGCTTCACCTTCACCGACTTCAAGGCGCCCGGGGCCGAGCAGTTCGTGCCCGCGAAGGGCGAGGGCGGCTGGGTGCGCACCGCCGGTTTCCAGGACCGTTCGGGCGGCGACGGGGGCGGCGGTCAAGGCGGCGGTGCCGGTGAAGGTGGCGGAGGCGGTGGAGGCGGTGGAGGTGCCGGTGGAGGCGGAGGTTCCGGTGAAGGCGGCGGAAGCGGAAGCGGCGGCGGTTCCAAGGGGTCGCCCGGCTACGAGTACGGAGGCGTCTCCTCGGGCGGAGGCGCCCCAGCCCCCAAGGCCGAGGTCACCGCATGGATCAAAGAGGCGTTGGAGATCATAAAATCGCCGGAGATGGCCGGTGTCCTCGCCGAACGCGGCCTCAAGGTCGGCGACCTCGACCCCAACGACTCCCAGGACATCCAGCGCATCTGGACGATCATCCACCACGAGTCCGGCGGCAACCCCAGCGCCATTAACAACTGGGACATCAACGCCAAGAACGGCGTGCCGTCCCAGGGGCTGATGCAGACGATCCCGCCCACGTTCAACGCCCACAGCCTGCCCGGCCACAAGCAGATCCTCGACCCGGTCGACAACATCATCGCGGGTGTGCTGTACACCTACAGCCGCTACGGCAACCTCGGCAACCATCCGGGGATCGAATCCCTGGAAAGCGGCGGAGGCTACCGTCCTTACTAAGCCCTATCAGGCTCTACCAAGCCGTATCGGGCCTTTGTGAGCCCGGGGTGCCGTGGAACCGTCCCACGGCACCCCGCCGCGGCCCGGCCGTACGTTTCCCGGTCAGCCGCAGTTGCCCCAGTCGACGCTGGTGCTGCCCGAGCCCGCTGAGCCGGAATACTTGGCACACTTGCCCTTGCCGTACACCTTGACCGGACCCGCGTAGTACGAATAGTTGCCGCTGGAGCTGTCGCTGCCGCCGTTCTGGATCTGCAGGCTCACGCTGACGGACGTGGACGTGCCGACGCTCGCTGTTTTCATCGTGACCGCGCAGTTGTAGCCGGTGCTGTTGTTGTAGAGCAGGTAGGTGACGCCGCCGGAGAAGGAGCTCTGCCGCACGACGTTGAACCCGCCGCCGCAGACCTGACCCGGGGTGTAGGGGTTCGACTTCTCCGCCGGTTTGGCAGCCGCCTTCGCCACGGGAGCCTGAGTCGGCGCCTTCGTGGGTGCCTTAGTAGGGGCCTTGGTCGGAGCCTTCGTGGGGGCCTTCGTCGGAGCCTTGGTCGGAGCCTTAGTGGTGGGTTTCTGGGTGGGCTGGGTCCGCGTCGGGGTGGGCTTCGGCTGCTGCTGAGCGGGCTGCTGGGCCGGTTCCTGCGCGGGCTGCTGGGCGGGCTGCTGCGCGGGCTGCTGGGCCGGCTGCTGCGCCGGCCTCTGGGTGGGGCGTTGCGTGGCCCTCTCCGCCGGCTTCTGCTGCGGTTGCCGCGTGGGGCGTTCCGTCGGCTTGCGCTCCGGCTTCGGCGTCGCCTTCTGCGCGGGTTGCGCCGTGGCGGCCTGCGGTGCGGCCGCGGGCGGAGGAGCCGCGGGCGCAGGAGCCGCAGGCGCAGGCGCCGCAGGCTGCTGTGTCGGCGGGGCCGGCGTCGGCACCGAGGTCAACTCGGGTACGGCGGGCGTCGACAATTGGGGCCCCGTGCCCTCGGGCGACAGCTTCAACGGCATCACCGCCCCGTCTTCCGGCGCGGACGGCTGCGCCCACGGCACCGTCACCTCCGGCTGCGGCCCGACCTGGATCTGCGGCCCGCCCTGGCCTTCGCCTCCCTGCGCGGGAGTGGTCACCGCCGGCTGGGCGGCGTTCATGTGCAGCACCTGCGAGTCGTCGGCGAGGCTGAGGGCGCCGTACAGACCTCCCGCGGAGATCAGCATGACGGCGGCCAGACCCGCGACCATCGCCACCGGGAACTTCCTGCGCGGGGGCTCGGCTGTCTGCGCTGCCCAGACCTGCTGCCGTGGCGGGGTCGCCTGCTGGTCGGGCGCCCCGCCCACGGGCGGCGGCCCCCAGGGCCGCTGAGGCGGCGGCACCGGCACCCCCTCCAGCGGCGGCTGCTCGGTGTGCTCGGTGTGCTCGGTCTGAGCGGTGGCCCCCGGCAGGGCCCGCGCCGGAGGCTTGGAAGGCCACGCGGGCTGCGCCGCACCGGGGCCGGGAATCGGGGCCAGGGGCTGTGCCGTACCGGAGGCGGGAGTCGCCGCGCTCGGCCGTGCCGTACCGGAACCCGAGGGGGCGAAGGGGTGCGGATGCGCGCCGCCCTGCCCGCCCAGCAACTGCATCAACGCGGCGTACCTGGTCGGCCGCCCCGCGGCCTCCTTGGCCAGGCACGCGCTCACGACCTGCCGCATCGGTTCGGGCACGCCGGTGAGGTCGGGCTCGTCATTCAGTACGGC
The DNA here is from genome assembly GCF_900100605.1 of Sinosporangium album. Classification (GTDB taxonomy): domain Bacteria; phylum Actinomycetota; class Actinomycetes; order Streptosporangiales; family Streptosporangiaceae; genus Sinosporangium; species Sinosporangium album. The sequence goes on from NZ_FNCN01000010.1 coordinate 149,131, forward strand.
GCCGGCCTCGTGCTTGAACGGCGCCCTGCCTGTGGCGGCGAACACCACCGTCGCGGCCCACGAGAACAGGTCGGAGTGGGGCCCGGACGGTTTGCCGGCGAGCTGCTCGGGCGAGCGGTAGCCGATCTCGCCCTGCGGCTCCCCGATGGCCACATCGGTCAGCCGCGGCCCGTCGGACGTAATGATCACGTTGTGGGGGGTGAGCCCCTGGTGGGCCAGCCCGGCCATGTGGATCGGGGTCAGCGCGGTGAGCACGCCGACGGCCAGACGTTCCAGCGCGTCCCCGTCGAGCGTCCCGTCGGCCTTCACCGCCTCGGCGAGACTGGTCCCTTGCACATGCTCGCGAACGACGTAAGCGCGGCCGTCATGCCAGCCCGCTTCGACGACACGCGCCACGTATGAACTGGACACCTGCCGGGCCGCGAGCAGCCGGGCCGGCAGTTCCTTCTCGTCTCCGGCCGCCGCGGTCACGGACTTGACCGCGTACGGCTCGGCTCCCTCCGCCTTCCGCCCCAGGTAGACCGGGCCGCGCGGCCCCTCCCCCAAGCGGCCGACGAGCGTGTAGTCGCCTAATTTCTCCGGGTCGCCGGACAGCAAATCGCGCATCACAACCCCCGTTGTCACACAAATCGCAATTCGCCACATTGAACCAGATTTGCCATTGCGATAGCAGGGGTTTAGATGTCCGTTCGCTACCAATCGCGTAAGCATCGTTCCCCGCCGGACCGCCCGCCCCGCACCCGGTCCCCGTTACCGTTGCGATCGCCTCCGACGGACCCCGGTGAGCCGTCAGGTCCGGTGCGCGGGGCGCCGACCGCGCCCGCCGTTCGCCGACCTCACCACACGGCCCACCACCATCGCGGCGGCCAGCGCCAGGGCGCCACCGCCCACCGCCAGCGACACCGCGATCGCGCGCTCATCCGGAGGAGTCACCTTCGTCACCGCGCTCGGAGGCAGCGGAGCCGCGCGGGGTGGGGCCACCACGACCTGTTCGTCGGGCAGTACCGCGGTGACCGCGTACAGCGGATTGATCACACCTCCTCCGCTTCCCTCCCCGATCGCGCCGTCGGCCGTAACCTCGATGCGCCGCCGTATCTGCGCCTGCGTCATGCCGGGGAACCGCGAACGGACCAGCGCCGCGACGCCCGTGACGTACGGCGCCGCGAAACTCGTGCCCGGCAGATCGTTGTGGTAAGTGCGTCCCGGCCATGTGCTGGTCAGCCCCTCGCCGGGGGCGACCACCGAGACCTTGGAGTCCACGTTGGAGAACATGGCGACCCCGCCGTCGGGGGCCAGCGCGCCGACCGACAGCACGCCCTCATAGGCGGCCGGGTAGGCGGGACCGGGCGTCCCATCCTCCTTGTCCACGTTCCCGGCGGCGGCCACGACCACGATGTCCTGGGCCAGCGCGTAGTCGATCGCCGCCTTCAGATCGGGCTGGTCCCTCGCCTGCACCGAGATGTTCATGACATCGACCTTGATGCGGGCGGCGTATCTGATGGCCTCGACGAGGTGGGCGAGGTCCCCGGTTCTGGCGTTGGTGTGTTTGAGCGACAGAATCCTGGCCGCCGGGGCGACGCCGTGGAAGGGGGCGCCTTCCTGGTATTGCGCGCCCACGATTCCGGCCACCGCCGTACCGTGGCCGGTGCAGTCGCGGTGGTCGGTGCGGGAGAAGTCGGCCTTACCGGCGATCTTGAGCTGGGGGTGGGAGACGTCGACGCCGCTGTCGATGACCGCGATCGTGGTGCCCTCCCCCATTGTCAGCCGCCACGCGCTTTTGATGTCGATCCGCTGCTGTGCCCACGGCGCCGCACCTGTGGTCAGGGACCCCCGATCGGGCGCGCATTCGGGCGCCGCCACCCGCGCGGACGCGGACGCCACGGCGACAGGCGACGCGGTGACGGCCAGAGCCAGCGCACCCGCCACGATCACTCGACCCACCATGGCCGAGCAGCTTATCCCCAGTCATTTTGCGCATTCCACTCAAACCACGGAGCAGCACAGCTCAAACCAGGGAGCAGCACAGCTCAAACCGCGGAGCAGCACAGCGCTCGATGGGAGCTATCTCGAATCCTCGTATCGTGCGATCAACTGCGTGGCGACCTCCGTCAGGCCCAGCTTGGCCTCCTGCGACAGGGGGCCGGCCAGCGTCTCCAACCGCTCGGTGAGCTTCTCGTGGGAGTCGTTGGCGAGCTTCACGCCCTCCGGCGTCAGGGCGATCCGGCAGGTGCGGCGGTCGCGGGAGTCGCGGACCCGGACGACCAGGCCGCGCCGTTCCACCCGGTCCACCAGGCCGCTGACACTGGACTTCTCCAGGTTGAGGAGTCTGCCGAGCTCGGTCACGCCGACCGGCCCGGGGAGCAGCCTGCACAGGAGCTGCGCCTGCTGCGGGGTGACGTGGTGCTCTCGGCTGACATCGGCGAAGACGTGCTGCACAAGGCGCGTCAGGCCCATCAGCGCCTCGGCGAATCCCGTCTGCTCACTCATGGTTCCCGCTTCCGCGCGGGTCGTGGTGGTCACAGCACCTCCTGATCCCGAGTGTAGTTGACGATCGTTCGTACTGCTAACTAATCTCGTTCGCAGTACGAATATTTCGCAGTGCGAACGTGGAGCCAGTGTGACCGCCCCCGCACCCCCGGCCCTCAAGGCCCGCCCCCAAACCGCCAACACGCTCATCCTGACCGCCGTCATCACGACCGTCTTCAGCTACGCCTTGATGCAGACGGTCGCCATCCCCGCCCTGAGTCTGCTGACCAGGGAACTCGATACGACCCCCACCTGGTCCGCCTGGATCCTCAGCGCGTTCCTGCTCTCCAGCGCGGTACTGACCCCGATCCTCAGCCGCCTCGGCGACCTGTACGGCAAACGCCGCATCATGACCGGCGTCCTCATCGCCTACGCCATCGGGATGCTCGGCGCGGCGGCCGCGCAGGACGTCGGCCAGCTCATCGCCGCTCGCGTCGTCCAAGGCTCGGCCCTCGCCGTCGTGCCGGTGTCGCTGGCCATCATGCGGGAGACCCTGCCGCGCGAGCGCGTGCCGTACGCCATGGGCCTTGTCTCCGGCACCGTCGGAGCCGGATCCGGAGCCGGCGTCGTGGTCGGCGGCCTGCTCACCGACCACCTGTCGTGGCGCTACCTGTTCGTGCTCGGCGCGGTGCTCGCCACCGTCAGCCTGCTGATGGTGCTCCGCTGGGTGCCCGCCGACCACCGCAGGGAGACCGGCACACTGGACGTGCCCGGCGCGATCCTGCTGGGGCTCAGCCTCGTCGCCGTGCTCCTGGCCCTCACCCAGGGGCCCGCCTGGGGGTGGACCTCCGCGCCGGTGCTCGGGCTGTTCGCGCTCGGGGCGCTGCTGCTCGCCGCCCTCGTCGTGGTGGAACGCCGCACAGACGACCCGCTCATCGACATCGGCGAACTGACCGACCGCTCGGTGGCGGTGGCGCACGTCGGGGCGCTGCTGTTCGGCACAGGGTCGTACTTCTTCTTCCTGGCCCTCCCGCTCTTCGCCCAGCAGACGCCCGGCCCCGACGGCGCCGGCTTCGGCGCCACGATCACGATGGCCGGGCTGCTGATGCTGCCCGGCATGCTCACCGCCATTCCCGGCGGCGCGGGCGTCGGCCCCATATCCACGGCCTTCGGCCCGCGCTGGGCCCTGGCGGGGGGATTCCTGCTGTTCAGCTTGGGCGCGGTCCTGATCGCCCTCGCCCATTCGGCCGAATGGCAGCACGCGGTGTTCTACGGAATCGTCGGCCTGGGCTCCGGACTCATCATGGGCGCCCTGCCCTCCGTCATCGCCGACGCCGTCCCCCCGGAGAGAACCGGCACGGCCATCGGGATCAACAACATCATCCGCACCGTCGGAAGCGTCGTCGGAAGCCAGCTCGCCGCAGGCGTCATCACCTCGCTCTCCCCCGCCGGAGCGGACTATGTGCCCGACACCGCCTTCACCACCATCTTCTGGCTGAGCGCCGCCGTCACCGTGCTCGGCGCCGCCCTGGCCCCTCTCGCCGTACAGCGCACCGCCCCGATATCGCGTTCGACGGTCACCGGTTGAAGGGGCGCCGGTTGAAGGGCCACCGGTTGCAGGGGCGCGGTCGGAGGTTATTCGCTTGCGATGGAGTCATCGGCATGCCATCATGACGCCACAGTGACGTCACGATGGCTTGGCTGTTGGTCGATTCCAGGTTCGACATCCCAGGAGCGAAACCGCGATTCAGGAGGGGGAACGCGGGGCTCGCTCCTGGGCATGGCCCGTCGTCGTGCCGCCACATCGAGGCACCAAATGGATGAGGTGACACCATGGCGGCAGACCGGAGGGTCGTGCTCGACGTCGAGGGCTTGCGCATGCGTTACGGCGCGACCGACGTCCTGCACGATGTGACCTTCCAGGCACACCACGGGGAGGTGTTGGCCCTGCTCGGGCCCAACGGCGCGGGCAAAAGCACCACGATCGAGATCCTGGAGGGCTTCCGGATGCGGTCGGCGGGGAGGGTGGAGGTGCTTGGCACCGATCCGGCGCACGGGGGCGAGGAGTGGCGGGCGCGGCTCGGCGTCGTGCTGCAGTCCTGGCGCGACCACGGCAAATGGCGCGTGCGCGAGCTGCTCGCCCACCTCGGGTCTTACTACACGTGCTACTCCACCGACGCGATCCCGCGGCCGTGGGATACCGACGACCTGGTCCGCACCGTCGGCCTGGCCGAACACGCCGACAAGAAGATCAGGATGCTGTCGGGCGGGCAGCGCCGCCGGCTGGACGTGGCGATCGCGATCGTGGGCCGGCCGGAGGTGCTGTTCCTGGACGAGCCCACCACGGGGTTCGACCCGGAGGCGCGGCGGGAGTTCCACGACCTCGTCCGCCGCCTCGCCGACGAGTTGGAGACCACGGTGCTGCTCACCACCCACGACCTTGACGAGGCCGAGAAGCTCGCCGACCGCATCGTGATCCTGTCGCAGGGGCGCATCGTGGCGGACGGCACGGCCGTCGAGCTGTCGCGCCGGATCGCGGGCGAAGACCACGTGCGCTGGACGCGTGACGGGCAGCGCTTCACGCATTCGACGGCAGAGTCGACCGAGTTCGTGCACAACCTGTTCAAGCAGCACGGCGCGGAGATCCGCGAGCTCGAAGTCCACCGGGCCTCACTGGAGGACACCTATATGGCCCTGGTGCGCCGGGCCGAATCCGGCCAGGACTCGGCGACGGAATCCACCTGGAAAGAGGCGACCCGATGACCCCGACCACCGTGGCTGCGTGGGCCGGCTGGCGGCGCGGCCTGATCGAGCTCCGGCAGTCGTTCACCAACGGCCAAGACCTGTTCGGCCACCTGTTCTGGCCCGCGGCCATGCTGGCGACGATCTACTTCGTGGGTGACACGGCGCTCGACGCCGGCGGCCTCCTGCTCGGCACCATGCTCCTCCCGAGCATCCTCGGCATGAACGTCGCGTTCAACGGGCTGCTCACCATGAGCCAGCTCCTCGCGGTCGAGCGGGAGGACGGCACGCTCCTGCGGGCCAAGGCCACGCCGAACGGCATGCTGGGATACCTCGTCGGCAAGGTCGTCACGGTGTCCGGCACGCTGATCGCCGGCGTCGCCATCGTGCTGATCCCCGGCCTGTTCCTCGTCGACGGCCTGGCGTTGGGCAGTCTCAGCGCCTGGCTCACCCTGGCGTGGGTTGTGCTGCTCGGCACCGTGGCGAGCCTACCCCTCGGCGCCGTCCTGGGCTCGTTGTGCTCCAGCCCTCGCAGCCTCGGGTTGATCATGTTTCCGATCATGGGCTTGGCCGCGATCTCCGGCATCTTCTACCCGATCACGTCGATGCCCGAGTGGTTACAGTGGATCGCCCAGGCGTTCCCCCTCTACTGGCTGGGTCTTGGCATGCGGTCGGCCTTGTTGCCCGACGCCGCCGTCGCCATCGAGATCGGCGAGTCCTGGCGACACCTCGAAACCCTCGGGGTGCTGGGCGCCTGGACCGTCTTCGGTCTGGTCGTCGCACCCATCGTGCTCCGCAGGATGGCCCGCCGCGAGTCCGGTTCAAGCGTGGCCGAGCGCCGCCACAAGGCCCTGCAGCGCATCGCCTGACCCTGATCCCGGCGCGACGCACGGCTTCCACGCCGCGCAGCAGAACCGGAATACCGGCGGGAGCCGTGCTCGCCATGCGATCAGTTGGGTGACGTATCAGTGGGTCGAGAAGCCGATGGCACCGGTTCGGTAGTGACCCGAACGGGCGGGGGTTCAAGAGGCGAGCGTGTCGGCACCTCGCCCACGCCAGGGCGTGGGTGCGAGGGCGTCCGGTGAAACAGGTCAGGCGTGCCAGGCGACGACGGATCTCGGCAGGTGCGAGGCCGATCGGGTAGCCTCCCTTGAGATGCGGACCGAGATGCGGACCGAGATGCGGACCGAGATGCGGACCGAGATGCGGACCGGAAGGCCGCGCATCCTCGCGAGGCGGCTACGAGATCATGTCACGGGCTCTCGGAAGAGGCACGATGTGCGCTGGGCCACCCCTGTCGGCCTGCGGATGGGCGGTCGGGGTGACATACGCGATGACGTAGGTCGCGCGGGCGGGGATGGTGTGCACCCAGCCGTGGTGGCGGAGCAGGGCGATGGCGGCGCGGATGGTGTCGCGGGCGACGCCGTATTCCGCGGCGAGCCGGATTTCGGGGGGTAGGGCGGTGCCGGGCGGGAAGTGGGCGGCGCGGATGCGGTCCATGATGTCGCCGGCAATCAGATCGTACTTGCGCTGGGGCCGCACTTTGGGGGCCTCCCGCGGGCCGACGTAGGAGCCTTCCGCGCGGACTGTGTAGATGATTCCCTCGTCGCGGAGGAGGGTGAGGGCAGACCTGACGGTCATCCGTGACACCCCGTGCATCCTCGCGAGTTCGATCTCGGATGGCAGAAGTTCTCCTGGCTGGAGCCGTCCCTCGACGACTTCAGCCTTGATCAGCCCGGCGATCTGCCGGTAGATGCCCCGGGGTCCGTGACGTGACATGGCACTCAATGTAGTACGTGGTCTAGCCCAGCAGGTACGTGTTATAGACGTCTTGTCTTTGACCTGCGCGTTTTCTGGCACGGCTACCTCCCCAGACACCCCGATCGCCCCGCAAGCCCCCCGGTACACACACAACACGAACAACACACCTTGACAGGGATGGTTACTCATGGAAATTAACAATTGACACTCCGTGACTCTTCAAGGAGCCCCCCATGTCCACACCGTTCGGTACGGCCATGCCCGAAGAATCGGCCGCCGCAGGAGCCCCCAGGCCGAGCCCCGAGTTCCGCGTCCCCGCGGACGTGGTCGCCACGGCCGAGCACGGGCTCACGGCGAGCACCCTGCCGCGCAAACGCGTTCTGATCATCGGCGGCGGCATGGCCGGCCTGGTCGCGGCCTACGAGCTGATGCGCCAGGGCCACGAGCCGCTCGTCCTGGAGGCCCAGCAGCGGGTCGGCGGGCGGGTGCTGACGCTGCGCGACTTCGCCCCGGGGCTATACGCCGAGGCGGGCGCGATGCGGATCCCGCGCGTCCACGACCTGACGCTGACCTACTGCGAGCGGTTCGGGCTGAAACTGCGGCCCTTCGTGATGGGGAATCCGCGCACGCTCGCCTACATCCAGGGCATCAGGACGACGATCGGCGAGCTGAACTCCAACCCGGGGATCATCGACTTCGAACTGGCCGAGCATGAGCGCGGGCGGACCTACGAGGACCTGTGGGGTGCCGCCACCCAGGAGATCCACGACCTCTACGCGGCGGAGGGCGAGGATGCCTTCGACCGCATCGCCGCGGAATACGACCGGTATTCCATCCGGAGTTTCCTGCGTGACCGCGGTTTCTCCGAGGGCGCGATCGAACTCTACGGCGTCATGAGCTTCCGCGAGTCCAACCTCAACGCGGCGGTCATCGAGCAGTTCCGCGAGATCATCGGGCGGGCCTTCGAGGACATGCAGGAGATCGAGGGCGGTGCCGACCTGCTGCCGCGCGCCTTCTACCGGGAACTGCGCGACCACGTGCGCTTCGGCCACGAGGTGACCGCCATCGAGCAGGACACCCACTCGGTCACGCTGCACGTGAAAACCGGATCGGGCAGAACGACGATCACGGGTGACTACGCCATCTGCACGATCCCGTTCTCGGTGCTGCGCGACATCGAGACCAAACCCGCTTTCTCGCGGCGTAAACAGCGCGCCATCCGCGAGCTCAACTACAACGCGTCGACGAAAATCCTCTTCCAGGTGCGCCACCGCTTCTGGGAGGAGACCGACGGCATCGTGGGCGGCACCACGGTGACGGATCTGCCGATCCGCCGCGTCTGCTACCCGTCGCACGGCAGCGCCGACGAGGAGCGCAGCGTTCTGCTGGCAAGTTACACGTGGGGGCAGGACGCCCTCCGGTGGGGGGCGATGTCACCGCAGAAGCGGGTGGAGCAGGCGTTGGAAGACGTGGCGAAGATCCACCCTCAGATCCACGAGCACTTCGAGTTCGGCGTCACCCACGCGTGGTACGACGACCCCTACGCGGCCGGGGCCTTCGCCCTGTTCGAGCCGCACCAGCAGACGAACCTGCATGACGCGATCATCACGCCGGAAGGGCGGGTGCACTTCGCCGGAGAGCACTGTTCACTCTGGCACGCGTGGATCGAGGGCGCCCTGGAGTCGGGGCTGAGCGCGGCGCAAGCCATACACGAGTCGCCCTGAGCACGGCGCAAGCCGTACGCGACTCGCCCTGAGTACGGCGGAGGCCGTGGGCGTGTCGCGAGGCGCTGAGCCTCGGCGCCTCGGGAGGCGGTGAGCCCCCGAGGCGTCGAGGCTCGGGGACGGGCGCGGGCACCGGTCAGGAGCGGGCTCGTTCGGAGTGGCAGCGCAGGCGGGCGGCTGCCTCGGCGAGGTCGCGGCCGTGGCACCACGCCTGTGGGGCGTCGAGCCGTACGTGCTGCCGGTGGAGTTCGACCTCGCTCGTACAGCAGCATCCCCGAGCGCCGCCGGTCGGCCCCGCGCAGCAGGTCGAGCCGTACACGCCCCGCCCCGGGACGCCACGGGTCGCCCACAAGCACCCCGACATGCACCTCGCGGTAAGCCCCCACAGCCCCCACAGCCCCCGCACCACACCCGCCCCCCCGCGCCGAGTTCGCGGGCGGAGTCGCGCAGGAGCACCGCGCCGGGGTCGGTGCGCATTGCCGTCACCGCGCTTTCCACGTCATGCTGACGACGCTGGGTTGCGGGTCCTCGGGGATGTTGCGGTGCAGGACGTCCGACAGGGAGCGTGTGGTGGCGATGATCTGGGCTCCGTGCGGTGAGAACGTCGCGGTGGTGAAGACGCGGGGGGCCAGCAGCGGATTGGTCAGCGCCTGGGAGAACGCGTCGATAGCGATGATCTTGGTGAGCAGCGGCGGCAGGATGGCGTCGGGGGAGCCGGGCTCCTCGGCGAACATCCCGACGTAGAGGTCGAGGTCGTCGACGCCGCCGTACAGCTCGCGAAGCGTGCCGGCGACCCTCTCGTCGCTCGACACGTGGTCGAAGCGGCGCACGCGGGGAAAGCGGCAGTGCTCGCGGTAGTCGTTGTAGGGCGCGAGGTCGAGCGCCCGCGACTCGGCGATGCTGTCCCGGTCGATGCCGGCCAGCAGAGGGTCGGTGTTGAACAGCCCGATGCGGCCGGCGCGCTGGCCGGAGGCGTCCTCGAAAAGGCTGCGCAGGCCGTGTTCGCAGATCAGCGTCCCGGCGCTCAAGGTCTTGCCCATCGGCACCTCGCCGCCGCCCACGATCAGGCTGGACGGGATGAGGCTGTGCCAGCGGTAGACGAGGTTGAACTCGACCGAGGCCCAGTTCTGGCGGTGCCACGGCGCGGCGGACAGCGTGGCCGACAGTTTCCGGTCGAGGGAGAACCGGAAGTGGTAGGGGGTGACGTGGTTGATGTACTCCTCGATCACCAGTTTGATGAGCAGCACGATGAGGATGTTGCGCGCCGTCTGGAACAGGCGCTCGTCGTCCCAGTGCGGATAGTGTCCGGCGAGCATGCGGGCGACCCTGTTGTGCTCGCGGAGGAACAGCACCGTGAGCATGGTGAAGCCGATCTGGATGTTGCCGCGGTCGCTGCCGGTGGCGAACAGCGTGTCCCGCTGCGCGGCGGTGAGTTCGTGGAAGCGGACGACGCCGAGCGGGGCGAACTCCGGTGTGATCCGGCCGTCCTCGCACAGGTAGGGCGGGAACTCACCGCCGTTGAGGATCTGGCTTTTGAGCCGTCCGCCGTCGAAGGTCCGCAGCGCGGCGGTCGCGGCGGGCGTCAGGCCGTAGAGCTGGTTCAGGTCGATGTGGTGGTTGGAGGAGTTCTTGCGGGGGTCGCGCGGGATGTTGGTGTCGCCGCGGAGGAAGCCGTCGGTGAACCACTGCGCGAAGTAGGCGAACAGCACGGTGGAACGGGGGCAGAGGATCATGGTGTCGCCCCGGGTGAACAGGTCGGCGGCGGCGCGCTCGGGCGTCGGCCTGCCGTCGTCCGGCAGTCTGACCGGCGGCAGGTGCCGTCCGCTGAAGGTCCGGTCGATCAGCGAGTCCCACGACGTGTAGTCCGCCATGGTGCTCAGCGGTTCGGGCCGGGGCGGCATCTCGCGGATCGCGCGGTCGATCAGGGAGGCGTTGACGCGGCGCCGCAGCGGCGGGACCGCCTGCACGGCGTCCCAGAGGGGCCGCCCGTGGATCAGGGCCAGGTAGCGGAGCCGGTTGGCGGCGCCGTCCACGGCGATGCTGCGGGCCTTCACGCGGCGCGCCCCTCCGGCGTGGGCTCGCCTTCCGGTGCCAGTTCGAGGACGAATCGGTCGGGGAACACGGCGTGCGAGTAGACGATCTCCCCTTCCGGGGGCGGGAGCAGGTGGACTCCGGGGCGTCGCAGGAGGCGGCGGGCGATCTCGCAGATCACGGCGCGGGCGGGGTGGGCGCCGAGGCAGGCGTGGTGGCCGTGGCCGAAGAACAGGTAGTGGTGGTTCGGCCGTCCCGGCCGGAACTCCTCGGGCTCCTCCAGCACGTCCTCGTCGAACATGGCGGAGGCGGGCGAGGCCAGCACGAGCGTGCCGGCGCGGATCAGCGTACGGCGGGGCGTGCCGGCGGCGAGGACGTAGTCCCGTTCGCACAGGCGCGGCAGCAGCTTGAAGAACGGGTTGAAACGCAACGCCTCCCAGACATGCGCATCGAAGACCTCGGGATCGTCCGGTCTGGCGTGTGCGAGTGCGTCGGGGCGGAGCAGAAGCTGTTCGACGGCGGCGACGGCGGCCCCGGGGCCGCTCTCGACGAACCCGAGGGGCAGCCCGGCCAGGTTGATCAGGATGCGCTCGTCGTCGATCGCGATCCCGTCGGGCAGGCCGGTGCCGACGAGTCTGGCGAACACGTCGTCGCGCCCGCCCGGCGAGGCCCGGCGGTGGGCCAGTTCCTCGCGCAGGTAGGCCAGCATCTCGCCGCCCGCCCGTACGGCGGCGGCCTGGATCTCCTGGTCGCCCGCCGCGTTGGCGAAGCAGTCGGCGATGACGGCCCTGGTCCACTGGGAGAGCGTCTGCGGGTCGGGTCCGGGGATGCCGAAGTAGCCCGCGCACACCTCCAGCGCGGCGCGCCGCGCGAGGTCGTGCACCACTTCGATCCGGCCGTACGGCACCGCCGCGTCGATGGCCTCGTCCGCGACGCGCCCCACCAGTTCCCGTACGGCTGCGGCGTCGCCGGGGTCGAGCATCACCTGCATCAGCCCCTTGTCGCGCCAGTTCATCGGGGTGGCGTCCCATCCGAGCATGAACGGCCCCGCCAGGGCGGCGTCCAGGCGGGGGCCGAAGGCGCGGACCGTGAAGACCTCCTCGCGGGACAGCACCTCGGTGACGTCGGCGAAGCGGGTGACGACGGTGAAGGCCGGTGTGGCGAAGACGGGCCGCCGGGCGCGGAGTTCGGCGAACAGGGGGCGCCAGTCCGTACGTATCCATTCGCGGACGAGGCCGAATGCGGCCCTCGGGTCCCGAGCCAGAGTCTCGTCGTATTTGTCCAGATGGCTGCTGGTAATCGTGTGTTTGTTGGCCACCATGGCGTAAGCACCTTCCATCCGGAAACACGGAGAACATAAGTAGTTACATTGCGTAGCGCATAATTTTGGCCCGGCTTAGATGGCTCCATGATGACTACCGTGTGGATTGTTTTAGTTCCTCTAAGTAATTCACCCCTCACTTCCCGGTCATAGCCGCGCCCCCGGGGCTCGCCCCTTGAATGAGGGCCGCGTCGTTTCCCCACCCGCTCGGAGGCATCGTGACCTCGCCGCGTATTCCGCAGCCCTCTCAAGACCGATCCGCGGCCACCGCGGAGACGGTGGCGATCACCACCGGCCGCCGCGCCGCCTATTTGGTGGTCCTCGTCGTGCTTCCGGTGGTGTTCCTGGCTCTTGCCGTACCGGCGGCGTGGGGGTGGGGAATAGGGCCGCGGGATGTGGTTATCGCGGTGGTGATGTACCTCGTCAGTATTTTCGGAATCGCTATCGGATATCACCGACTTTTCACCCATCGGGCGTTCAAATGCCGGAGGCCGCTGCGCATCGCGCTCATGTTCGCCGGCGGCATGGCCGTCGAAGGGCCGGTGAGCCTGTGGGCGGCCGAACACCGCCGCCACCACAAATACGCCGACCGCGACGGCGACCCGCATTCACCCTGGAAGTACGGCACCGGCGGCCTGGCCCTGCTCCGCGGCATGGCCCACGCCCACGCCGGATGGTTCTACACCGCGCGCCGGCGCTCCAACCTGCGCCACTGGGTGCCCGACCTGATGGCCGACCCGGACGTGCGGCGGTTCGACGCCGCCTACCCCGCCGTCGTGGCCCTGTCGTTCGCCCTGCCCACCGCCGTAGGCGGGCTGTGGTCGATGTCGTGGGCGGGCGCGTGGACCGCGTTCCTCTGGGGCGGCCTGGTCCGCTACGCCGTCGTCCACCATGTGACGTGGTCGGTCAACTCCATCGCGCACACCTTCGGCGACCGGCCCTTCCGCACCCGGGACCGCTCCTCGAACGTGCGCTGGGTGGCCTTCCTGACACTCGGCGAAGGCTGGCACAACTGGCACCACGTCGAGCCCACCTGCGCCCGGCACGGCGTGCTCAAGGGCCAGCTCGACCCGAGCGCCAGGCTGATCCGCTGGTTCGAACGGGCCCGCTGGGCCTACGACGTCCACTGGCCCGACCCCGTACGGCTGGCCGCCCGCAGAGCCTCCCACGCGGCCGATCAGCGCACAGCCGATAGCCACGCAGCTGAAGGCCGCACAGCCGATCGTCGGGCAACCGATCAAGGCGCTGTCGATCGCCGTGACGAGCGGCCGTGACTTCCCGGCCCGCCGTACCGGTGCCAAGCTGGGACCGTGGCTGAACTCAACGGCGCGCCCGTCACCCCCGACGCCCTCTGCCGCCTCGCCCTGCTCAACTACGGGCACTTCACGTCGATACGCGTGGACGACCGGCGGGTCCGCGGGATGGCCCTGCACCTGGACAGGCTGGTGCGCGACAGCCGTACGCTGTTCGACGCCGACCTCGACCCGGATCTGGTGCGCGGCTACGTGCGGCGGGTCGTGCGCGGCACGTCGGGCCCCCTCGGCGTGCGGGTCACCGTGTTCGACCCCGACCTCGACCTGGGGCGGCCCGGGGCGACCGCCCACCCGCAGGTGCTGGTCACGGTGAGAGCCGCCGGGGCGACACCCGCTCCCCCGTTCACGGCGCGGACGGTGGAATACGGGCGCGATCAGGCGGCGGTCAAACACGTGGGGCTGTTCGGCACGATCAAGGTCCGGCGGGACGCGCAGCTCGCAGGATACGACGACGCCCTGTTCGTGGACGCCTCCGGCCACGTCACGGAGGGCCCGACGTGGAACGTCGGCTTCTTCGACGGCGAGCGCGTCCTCTGGCCGACGGGCGACGTCCTGCCCGGGGTCACCATGCGCCTGCTCCAGCAGGCCCACCCCGACCACGCCATCGCGCCCGTCCGCCGCCGCGACGTCCCCGCCATGCGGGCGGCCTTCGCCACCAACGCCGCGGTGGGTGTCCGCGCCATCGGCGCGATCGACGGCGTCCCCTTCCCGTCCGACCATCCCGTGCTCTCGGCCTTGCGGAAGGAATACGAGGCCATCCCCGCCGAACCGGTCTGACGGCTCACGCTTCCCCGCGCCGGCGTGGGACTCGCCGGAGGTTGGGGAGGAGCTTGAGGTCGTGCGGGCCGATCAGCCCCATCGCCAGACACCACTCGCAGAGGGACCGGCGCGCGTCCACGGCGTCGAGGCCGCTGACCCCCGCCGCCACCAGCCGCACCCGGACCCGCTCGACGCGCTGCCTCACCCGGCCCGCCCTGACGCCGAGCAGCGCCGCGGCGTGTTCGTAGCGCAGCGGCCGGGGGTCGTAGTGCGGGTGGGGGCGCAGATAACCGCTGGCCAGAGCGGCGAGTGCGGCCCTGTGGGCCTCCGTCAGCACCGGCACCCGAGCCACGGCCGGCACGGCCGGCACGGGGGGTGGGGTCGGGGGCGAGGTCGGAGGCGGGGTCGGCTGCTCGGTCTCAGACGCCGTCTCGGCTCTTTCAGGTTCCAGCACCAGTTCGTGCGTCCACAGTTCACCGGCCACCAGCACCGTGACCACCCGGAGCCCCACCGCGTATCGGCCCTGCGGCCAGCCCTCGGCGTTTACAGGAAGGGGTACGGCACGGCGCGCGTCGTCCACGATGTGCAAGGTGCGCCTGGTGCTGCGGTTGACGATCCACCACGTTCCGGCATCACATTCGACGCTTCCGGCGACACGGCTGATGCCCGGGTCGGCCGGATCCAGGCAGATGTCGCACGAGCGGTCACGTCCGAAACTGAGAGTGCGGTCGGGCGGCAGCGGAATCACCCGTCCCGCCGCTCTCACGCTCAACGTGGTCAACATGGTCACGCTTTCACACTCCTGAGGGCGGAACCTTGGGAGGAGTATTCGCCATGGCCGCTAGACAGGAACATGCTTCACTATTTCACGTTATGAAGTGACATGCAGGAAGCGTTTGGCTGCTGAATTTTTCTTTTTCGCTTTTCGGCGCGGCAAGGCGGCCAACGGACTTTGCCGCCTTTCGGAAACGGGTGGCCGCAATCGGTCGGGGATGCCAGGAGACGGCCTCGCCGGGCGGCGCCGGGCGGCACGAGCCCGGGTCACCTCGCCCCCAGGGCCGTGCCGTACGGTGTGTGCGGCATATCGTACGGCGGATCGCGTATAGGCCCGCGTTCCGGCGGCCATCCCTGGCGAAGTCCCACGGGTCCCACGGGGAGTTCCCTCAGGAGCACCGCCCGGCCGCGCGCCGCGCAAACCGTCGTACGCGAATGAATCCTGCGCAAAAGTCGGACCTAGGAGCCAACGTGCCCGCGCACTACTCCCTGACGGAAACCGAGGAAGCTGTCAACCACCGCCTCGGCGGGATTTCGATCGACCGTGAGGCGGTCGCCGCCGTCTCCAACATCCACCGGGCGGCCGTGGCGGTCCGCCAGCACCTCGAAAACTCCGCACTGCGCCGAGTCGACCTCACGTGGACGGCCTTCTTGGTCATGTGCAACGTGTGGGTGTGGGAGGAAATCGAAACCCGGCATGTCGCCGCCGAAGTCGGGATTTCGAAGGGCACGCTCACCGGCATCGTCAAAACCCTGGAGTCCCGCGGCATCGCCAAGCGCTCCCAGCATCCCGGCGACGGCAGGCTCGCCCTGCTCACCCTGACCCCCGAAGGCATCGCCCTGATGGAACGCCTCTTCCCTGAATTCAACGAAGAAGAGGTCTTCGTGGTGGAAGCACTTGACACGGGCGAGGCCAAGCAGTTCACCGACACGCTCCGCCGCATCGTCACCCACCTTGAGGAACACGGCGGACAGCGCCGCGCCCACCTCCGCAGCCTGCGCCCCGTCCCCCCGCGCAAGAGCGGCCGCCGCCCCGCCCTCGGCGGACTCTGACCCCCACGCTCGAAACGACAGGGCCCCGCGCCGCCCTCCACCCAGCGGCGCGGGGCCCACGCCGTTCAGGCGCCGCTGTGGTCAGCGCGTCTTCGCCCGGAACCGTGCTATCGGGGCGGTCGCGACGTACGATCGATCAATGGCCGAAAAGACCGAAACCACGCCCGGTTGGCTCACTCCCGAGGAACTCGAACTTACCCGCGCACGGATGCCGATCCTCTACGTCGACGCCGTGCCCGTGCGGGTCGACGGCACCGGAGTGGTGACGCATATCGGCCTACTGCTCCGCATAGGCGCCGACGGCGCGGTCACGCGCGCCCTGGTCTCCGGCCGCGTGCTCCACCACGAGCGCGTCCGCGACGCGCTCGTGCGCCACCTGGAGAAGGACCTCGGCCCCGTCGCACTGCCCCAGGTGCCCGTCTCACCGCAGCCGTTCACCATCGCCGAGTATTTCCCCACGCAGGGCGTCACCCCCTACCACGACCCCCGCCAGCATGCCGTCTCCCTGGCCTACATCGTGCCCGTCGTCGGCGACTGCCGCCCCCGCCAGGACGCCCTCGACCTCGTCTGGTTCACCCCCGAGGAAGCCTCCTCCCCCCTCGTCCAGCAGGAGATGTCCGGCGGCCAGGGCATACTCCTCAAACAAGCCCTCGCCCACGTCGGCGTGCTTTCGTAGGCGGCCGGCCGGGTCAGGGGTTGTGCCAGGGGCCGGGGCCGGGTTCGAGGTCGGCGGCCTGGGCGAAGGGGGCGAGGCCGTCGGGGGCCGCCCCCGCCAGTTCTACCGCGAAGCTCCCGTCGCGGGCTTGGTAGGCGATGGCGAGGATGCCGTCGCCGGAATAGAGGCGCCCGCCGTACACGTCTGGAAAGGGCAGCGGGGTGAGCGGGGCCAGGAGCGTCGCGCATTGCCGTGCGTCGAGCCCCCGGCCCCGCAGGCCGTGCGCGGCGCCGTTGACGATCTCGTAGACCAGCAGGCCCGTGAGGAAACCGGCGAGGGTCAGGTGGTCCGGATGCGGGTCCCAGCTTTCGCTCTCCGCGTCGACCCGGCAGCAGAAGACCTCGGGATCGTCACCGTCGGCGGCGAAAGCGAATTCCACGGTCTCATGGTCGTCACCGCAGAAAGTGAACTTCCCCTCGAAACCATACATGCGGTCCGGGGGATAGATCGTGTGGTTGGCGGTGACGGGGACGGAATACCGTGACACCGCGAAATGCCACTCCCGGAGGGGCCAGGGCACGTGAGGCGGGTATTCCTCGGCCCGCGCCGCCGGGCCATCGATGTCACGGTCGGGGCGGCCCCGCCACGCGAGCAGGAACCCGCTGATCTCCTCGCGGAACCGCGCCTGTGCGTTCATCGCCTCAGTATCCCGGTTCGCGATGGGATGCCCTTACACCAACCCGAAATATTCAAATCCGCGCAGAAGCCACAGGCCGTGGCTATCATCCGAGGCGGTGAGACCGGGTGCGGAGACCGGAGCAGAGCCTGCCATTCCGCACCGCGTGACTGTTCGTGCTGTGTCCATTGTTGCGGCTGTACTGCGAGGTGCATGCATGCGGTGGCGCGTTCCAGGAAGTTCCATCGCCCGCGAGGTGCGGCTGCGTGTGCTGCTCCTCAGGGCCGGACGGCTCGCATTGAAGGGGAATGGCAAAGAGGTGGCGGCTTTGCTGGAAGGCGAGGCCGGAGTGGCGGGCATGGACTACGACTCCGCGGAGTTCGACCACGCGCTGCACCGATATCTCAACCGATACCGCGGTGAGACCGCGCTGGAGTTCGCCGCGGCTCTGTCGGCCGTGCTCGGCATGGTGGACCGCAATACCGACGGGCTGCGCGTGCTGGAATCGGCTCTCGGTGTGAGCGGGCGGGACTACGCGGACAACGCCCATCTCATGGACAAGCTCCGCACCCACCGGAGCGCGGTGCGCCCGGACATCCAGGCCGGCTTTCTGTTCACACTGATCGGAAACCTCGGCGTCCTGAGCCGTGTCACCGAGAGTACGGCGCTGCTCAGCGCATATCTGGAGCTCGACGCCGACCTGCCGCCCGCGGACACCGCCGCGCTCGTAGCGGACCTCGAAGTCAAACTGCGACGGCGCCTCGACGGGCTCTCCCCCGATGTCCGGGCATCGTTTGTGAACCTCGTCGCGATGAGCCTCGACCGGCTCGCCGTGGGCGACGCGGGGGTCGACGCTCTGACCGGGTATCTCGGCCTCAGTGCGGACGACTTCGCGTCGGCGCAGGCGCTTGAGGGGAAGTTGCGTCCGCTGTTCGCGGGGTTCACCTCCCCTGTCGTCGGGGACATGCTCGTCATCTCGCTGGCCGCCGCCATCTCCGAAGCCCATGGGAACGCTCAGGCCCTCGCGCTCCTGGAATGGCACATCGGCGTCACCCCCGCCGACTACGGCGACATCGACCGGCTCGCCCGCGCGTGGCACGCCTTTCGCGCCTCCAGGCCCGCGGACCTCAGTGCCACCGTGTGGCGCGTGTGGAACGGACTCCTCACGGAAAGCGGGCGCGAAGGCGACGCGTTCACGCTGGTGCGGGCCGACAGCGGTCTGCGTGAGGCCGACCTCGCCTCCCCCGACGCTTTCGGCCCGAAGCTCGAACTCCGGCTCGCGGCGGCGCGGCAAGGCACACAGGCGGCCTATGTCCTCTCCCTCGCCGCCGACCTCACCACCTTGAACCGCGGCGAGTCCGGGAACCGCATCGTCGACTGGTATCTCCGCGGCTACGCCGACCTGTGGGAACCGCGGGCTTCGGGCGACCCCGGTGTGATGCATCTGGTCCCGCTCCTCCTCCACTGGCTGCGGCACGTGGCACCCGAGCGCCCGGATGACGCCTGGACCCTGTGCGACCAGGCGGTCCGCTATCTGCGCACCAGCCTGATCCTCGATGAGTTGCTCGTCGCCGACCGGCGCGAGTTCATCGACTACATCGACGGCCTGCGTCGGCAGATCCTCCAGATCGGAGACAGGTGGAGCAGCGCGTCGACGGTCACCCCCGACGATGAGCCGCGCCTTGTACAAGCCCACCTGTGGGACGCCGAGCTGGGCCAGCGGAAGCTCTTCGAGGAGTTCCTGCTCACCAGCGCGAGACCCCTCACTCGTACGGAGGCCCCCAAGGACGGGTGGCCTCTAAAGCGGGTACGGCGGCCGTCCGGGATGGACGGGGTGGACGGGCACGGGGTGCACGGGGTGCACGGGGTGGACGGGGTGGACGGGGTGGACGAGGTGGACGAGGTGGACGGCCATCTTCCCCCGCCGGCGGCCTGCCGGGACGAGGACATGCTCCAGTTGCTGAGGCCGCGCCGTACGCGTCGGTCAGCCGCGGGGCCGCTGTCACCCGTCGAGGCCCGTGAACGGCTCCCGCCGCCGGAGGACTGGCTGCGCGACGCCGAGGTGCTCGTCCGCGCGGGGGTCACCGAGGCGCTCGTCGCCGAGACGGTCGGCTCGGGCGGGCTTCTGGTCCGTGCGGGGTTCCGCGCGGACGGAGCGCTGGTGTGGGCGGCCCTGCGGGCGCACCGCGACGGCGGACTGCGCGTGGCGGCGTCGGGCGCGGGGGCTCAGGGCGACTCGTGGCGGCTGCACTGGGCGTCTTTACGCCACGACATCGGCCTGCTCACCGCTTCGGTGCGGCAGGGGGATCCGGACGTGGCCGACATGTTCCTCCACGTGATGACAGGCGCCGTCACCACCATGCTCGCCGCGCTCGACCGGGCCACGGACGGCACCACGGACGGCACCACGGACGGCACCACGGACCGCACCACGGACCGCCCCGAGAGCGACACCGCAGCCGATACCGCAGCCGATACCGCGGCCGGCGCCGCGTGGTGGCGCGAGGCCGAGCCCGCGCTCGCCCTCCTCGACTCGCGCAAGTCCTCCGTCTCCCACGAGGAGCGCCTGGGGAGCCGCCTGCGTCCCCTGCTGCCCGGCCCGGACGCCTGGCATGCCGTACGTCCGTTGCTCCATGCCGAACTCACGCGTCTCCACGGCACGCTCACCGACCACACGCGCGGCGAACCGCGCAACGCGTTCGACGACGCCGACGACCACACCCGCGCCTACCTGGCCGACGTCGCCCGCATCTGGCCGCTGACCGCGCTCACCGACCGGCTCACCCCGGAAGACGACCTGGTCTTCCAGCTCGAAGACGTCCTCCAGTCGTTTCCCATCGCGCACTATCCGCTCCCGGACGGCACACCGCTCTACGCACGCGTACGGTCGACGCGGGTGTCGCTGTCGGCCCTCATGGCCATCATGCAGACCGGTGTCGAGCGGCGGTTCGCCACGGATTCGACGCGGATCCTGGCGCTGTCCCACTTCGACGACGAAGACAGCGAAGACAGCGAGGACAGCGAAGACGGATTCGGCGCCGGGAGCTATGCGAAGTGGCTGCACCACGGCCAACGCCACCTCGCCGCGCGCAACGGCATGACCTGCCTGAACGCCGCCGAGACACCGCGCGGCGCGGCGGGCGCGCTGCGGGCCGCCTTGGAGGACCACCCCGCCTTCCAGACCGTCACCGTGTGCGGACACGGGACCGCCGGCCGGGCGGGCATCGCTCTGGCCGACGGCGAGTGGAGCGGAGACGGATGCGACTGGCGCTCGGTCAATCTGCTGCTTCTCGCGAGTTGTTCCGTGGGGAGGCTCGAACAGACCGGGGACCAGGATGTGGAGGGCCTGTGCGTACGGCTGGCGCTGCACCGGGCCCGTGCCGTACTCGCTCCGCGGTGGCCCGTCATCGCCCCGCAGGCCATCGCCTTCGTCAATGAAGTGGTCGCCCGCTACCTCGACCTTCGCGGGCGGGAAAGCGCCGAGGCGTCGGGCGGGAATCTCCGCGCACGTGCGGTCAACGCGGCGCGGCACCGTTTCCTCCAGGGAGGAGACACCAGGGTGGAGGGGCAGATCGTGAGACTCCACACCGTGGCGGCGTTCGAACTCTATGGACTCGGCTGAGGGCCGGGAAGGGCAGCCATGTCACACGCGAACGACGGTCCGCGTTTCCACGATTTCACCCTCGTCTCGTTCGACCGGCACGGTGTCCTGCGCGACGAGGGAGACTTGGTGGCGAGCCTGGTCGAGACGCTGCGACGGCCCTCGGGACCGCCGGTCACGGATGTGTTCGTGTTCAGCCACGGCTGGCTCAACGACCGGGCACAGGCCACCGCCACCTACCGCGAGTGGATCCGGGGGATGGGCGAGTACTACTTCGCCCGGCGGGACGAGATCCAGCGCAGACGTCCGGGCTTCCACCCCCTGCTCGTCGGGGTCCATTGGCCCAGCGCTCCCTGGGAGGACCAGCGGAGGCTCACGACGGTCGAGGAGCGGGTGGCCTTCTACGCCGACGTGATCGGGCACGAGGCCGCCACCGACGACCTGCGGCCACTGCTGGAGCAGGCCGACCGCGACCCCGACACGCTGTCGAAGGAGAACGAGGCGCGCCTGCACCGGTTGGACGAGCTGTCGGGGCTGCGCCACGACCGGGTCGGCGCGCCGCCCGGCCACGACCGGGCGGCCTTCGAGGCGAAACGCATCTTCGCCCGGTTCCGCCGGGCCGACTGGCGGCGCTCTCTCGACTCGGGACTGCTGCGGACCCTTCTCGCGCCCCTGTGGGTGACGAGCTTCTGGAAGATGAAGAACCGTGCCGTGAAGGTGGGCCACGGAGGTGTCCACGGCCTGCTGCGGACCCTGCGGCAGGCCGGCGACCCGGACGTGCGCGTCCACCTCATCGGACACAGTTTCGGAGGCGTCGTGTGCGCCGGCGCCGTACAGGGGCCGGACGGCGCTTCTCCGCTCGCACCCGTACATTCCCTCACGCTTCTGCAGGGCGCGCTGTCCCTGTGGTCGTTCGCCCCGGAGATCCCCGACAGCCATAGGACCGGCTACTTCCACCCCGTCATCGAACGCGGCCTGGTGGCCGGGCCCGTCGTGGCCACACAGTCGTCGCACGATCGGGCCCTGGGCTGGTTCTACAAGGCAGCCGCGACCCTGTCCAAGGCCGACCACCTCGCCCCGGGAGAGGATGCGCGGCTCCCGCGCTACGGCGCGGTCGGAAGCCACGGGGTGGCCGGGCTTCCCGACAGGACCGTCGCCCTCACCGCCGGAGCGTCCCAGTTGCGTTTCCGCATGGAGTCCGGCCGCTGCTACAACGTCGAGAGCAGCGCTCTCATCGACGGCGGCGCCCTCTCCCCGGTCGGCGCTCACTCCAATCTCAGCCATCCGAGCGTCGCGGCCCTCGTCTGGGAGGCCGCCACGTCGGCCTGAGCAGTGACCGACGTGCGATCACGCGTGGTCGGCGGTCCGGGCGACGGCCGGAACGGCATCCGCGACATCTGGCGACACGCTGGTGACCCCGTCCTGACCCCGTCCTGACCCCGTGATGACCCCGTCCTGAGCCGGTCCTGAGCCCGTCCTGACCCCGTGATGGCCCCGCGGTGAGCCCGTCCTGAGCCCGGCACCGCGACCGGGCTCAGGACCCGGCCGCTCAGTTGAACAGGAGCCGCCTGACCTCGGCCACCTCGCTCGGCAGGGGCACCTTGACGAGGAGGCGGGCGATGCGCCCGACGAGCCGGCCGAGGTCCTCGGCGGTGAAGTCGGGCCGGGAGAAGTCCGCCGCGCAGGTCTTCCCGAGCCGGTAGGTGAACAGGCCGTTCAGCATCACGTTCACCGCCAGTACGGCCGGCACTCCGGCCACGGGGAACGCGATGAGCAGCGGGGCGGCGAGGAAAGTGAGGATCTTCGAGCCGACGTAGTAGCCGGACACGGCGGAGACCGCCGCCGACACCACCTTTCCCACGGTGGCCTTGGACATCGGGTTGCCGGAGGCGTTGGCGATGGACACCACCATCCCGGTCCAGATGGCGGCTATCCCCGCCATGTCGAGGACCGGAAGGAAGACCCCGGCGCCACCTATTCCAGCGGCCGTGATCATGCAGCGCTTGACGATGTCGTGATAGCGAGGGTCGAGTGACAAGGTTCCCCCTGCGATCAGGTTGGACCGTTCCTCTCCCGGCACACGCGACCGCGGACACGCCACGTCACGCCACGTCATCTCATGTCATGTCATGTCATGTCACGGGCGCATCTACGCGGCGGGCACGGCGGTTCGAGATGCTGAGCGGGGAGAACCGGTCTGGAATCGATGTGTTCGATGTGCCATCTCCCACAATCGACGCGAGCCGCCGCGAGAACCATCCCCACTATTGGGGAGCAATCCCTTCACAATGAACATGCGCGACACTCACCTTATTGGGCGTCCGGTACCTCAAAACGCGTACGGCATACGCCACCACAGGACGCGTCGCCCGAATATCGGCCAGGACAAAACTCGACCGCGAGAGCACCGAACGTACGTCGCCAGGTGGTATTTCTCACACCGATAAAACGGGGGCGAAACACATTATCCGTGTCTATGATCAGGCCCGACGTTTGACCTTTCCCCACTACCACCATGAAATCGGTCATTGAACACCGATTAGGCAAATTACCGAATCGGCGGGGCAAGGCCCCTGTTTATTCGTGCATGGTTCGACCTCGGACCATGCCTGGCCAATCCCCGCGAAGGAGAGCTCGATGCCCATGCGCCGGAGCAGAGCAACCATGTCCGCCGCCGCACTCCTTCTCGCCGCCGCTCCACTCCTCACCGCCGCCTGCGCCGACGCCGGATACGGCGACGAAGCGCAGGAGACAGCCACGAACCGCCGGCTGCGCATCGCCTTCTTCGGGTTCGCCAAAAGCAGCTCCGTCGCCTCCGCCGCCTTCGCCGGCGTCCAGGACTACGCGAAGGCCGTCAACGCCACCGCCGAGTTCATCGACCCGAACTTCGACCCGCAGACCCAGCTCCACCAGATCCAGGACGCGATCGCCTCCAAACACTTCAACGTGTTCATCGTCCAGGCCAACGACGGGACGACCATCCTCCCCGGCATCCGCTCCGCCGTCCAAGCCGGCATCACCGTCGTCATCCAGCACGCCCCCGTCGGCCCGCGCTACGACACGGCCAAACCCCAGGTGGACGGCACCATCACCCTCGTCGACGTCCCCACACACAACGGCACGACCCTCGCCTCCCTCGCCATCGACGCCTGCCAGACCGAAAAACTCGCCCCCTGCAACGTCGCCTACCTGTCCGGCCTCTCCACCTCCCCCGCCGACAAGGCCCGCACCAAAGCCGCCGCCAACAAACTGAAAACCGCCGACAACGTGCGCCTGGTGGCGCAACTCGAAGGCGGCCACACCACCGACAGCGGACGCAAGGCCATGCAAGAACTCCTGCGCCGCGAGCCGAACGTCCACGTCGTCATCGGCTCCCCCCAAGCCATCACCGGCGCCGAGACCACCGCCAAGAACAAGAAAATCCTCTACATCGCCAACGGCGCATCACGCCAAACCGTCAGAGCCGTCCAACAAGACCGCTGGCACGCCGCCTACTACCTCCCCATCCGCACCCTCGGCGCCCGCGCAGCCGAACTCGGCCTCGCCAAAGCACGCGGCAAAAAAGTCCCCACCGCCACCGACATGACCGACCACCGCCCCGACCGCAGCATGGGCACCAAGGGCGTCCTCTCCGACGTCACCGGCGAATACGACGACGAATAACCCGTCACCCACCGCCGCTCCCCGATCTCTCCCCCCAGGACGTGCTCCGGCGGCGGCTACAGGCCGGCACAGCGGATCACACCGGGCGAATGATTTACGGTGGAAGTGCCCCCGACCATGAGGAGCCGCATGAGTCGCCGTGATCCGCGTCTCCCTCACGATGCCGACGGCCCCATGAAGGTCCTGGTGGTCGACGACCATCCCGTGGTCCGCACCGGCCTTTCCGCCCTGCTGGCGGCACACGGCGAGTTCGCCGTCGTCGGCGAGGCGGGCAACGGGGAGGAGGCGGTACGGCAGGCGGCCCGCCTCCGGCCCGATCTCGTCCTCATGGACATCCAGATGGGCGGTTGGTTCGACGGCCTGGAGGCGACTCGGCGCATCGTGGCCATGCCCGACGCGCCGAAGGTCCTCGTGCTCACCACGTACGACTCGGAGGCCGACATCCTGCGTGCCATGGACGCAGGCGTCCACGGTTATCTGCCTCAAGGAGTCGCCTCCCGAAGAGCTGTTCGCCGCTCTGCGCACCGCCGCGGCCGGGGAGACGGCCTTGTCGCCACCTGTCGCCTCCCGCTTCGCCGCGCGTTTCCGCAGCCCTGGACTGGTCCTCAGTCAGCGTGAAATCGAGATCCTGGAGCTTCTCGCCGCCGGGAAATCCAACCGGGACATCAGCAGGGCCCTGTTCATCAGTGAGGCCACGGTGAAGACCCACCTCGTCCACATCTACGGCAAACTCGGAGTCGACAGCCGTACCGCCGCAGTGCGCCGCGCCCTCGACCGCCGTCTGATCCGTCTCTGCTGATCCCG
Organism: Sinosporangium album; assembly: GCF_900100605.1. Taxonomy (GTDB): domain Bacteria; phylum Actinomycetota; class Actinomycetes; order Streptosporangiales; family Streptosporangiaceae; genus Sinosporangium; species Sinosporangium album. The sequence goes on from NZ_FNCN01000010.1 coordinate 174,474, forward strand.
TGGGCGGATGCGGTACGGCTTCGCCGGGTCGCGGCGGACGAGTCAGACCGTGGCGTGGGCTCCGGCACGTTTGCGCTGCACAATGTCGTCGACTGCGAAGGCGCCTCCACCGCTGAAGCCGATGGCGACGCCGGCCGCGGCGAGCGTGAGCACGAACTCGTATCCCCCGTCGCGCACGAAGAAACCGCTGTCGAAGTGCACCAGGAACAGGGCGCCGAGCATGACCGCGGCGAGCAGCGTACCGGCGACGGGAAGTGCCGCACCGAGAATGAAGGCCAGACCTCCGACGACTTCGATCACGGCCACGGCCGGCGCGACGAGGCCGGGCAGCGGGACGCCGAGTTGCTCAAAGAAGCCGGAGACACCGGAGATGCCGCGGAACATGAACCAGCTCGCGGACTGGCTCGGCAGAACCGACACCTTCAGCACCGCCATGGCCGCCTACGACAAGGCAGCAGCCGACTTCCGCACCAGGCACGCGGCATCCCTGCGGAACGCGCGGGTGGGCATCCTCGCCTACTACGACCCGGAGCTCTCCTTGGTGCACGACCCGGTGAAACTGCTGCCGCCGCAGGTGTTCACCGACCTCGGCGGTCAGCTCGCGACCATCAAGGGGCGCAGCGGAACCGACAAGGTGAGCCTGGAGAACCTCGACCTGCTCGACGACCTGGACGCGATCTTCCTGCTCGCCCCCAAGGCGGACATCGGCGGCCTGGACTCGAACAAACTGTGGCGCCGGGTCCCTGCCGTCTCCCGCTCCCGAGTGGTGGTCGCCGACGAGCGGACGTATTACGGCTCCATCTACTCCGCGACCGAGTTGGTCACACAATTCGACAAGCTCTTCTCCACGCTTACCTGACCCGCAGCCCCATACCGAACCGGCCATCCTCCACGAGACCAGATGGGGGCCCATCCCCGCGCGTCGTTGAGGGCGTGGGGGTGCCGACCTTGTCCTTGGGGCGGCGGATCAGGGCAGCGATGACTTGCCGCGCTTGCCGACGGTGGACACGTGTCACCTCGCGGCCAGGGTCATAAGGCCGCAGCCGTACGCCTTCGCTCTGCCGAGCCCTTGGATGAGGGTGCGCCGGAGGGCTTGGGGGTCGGTGACCTCAAGGAGGCCGTCGTAGGTCACGGTCACGAGGGTGACCGGTTTCCCATTGCCGGACTTGCGGAAGGCGAGTGTGCGCTGGTCGTGGACGATGAGTTCGTGCTGGTCGCGGTCGGGGGTGACACGCTTTTCGGCGGTTTTCTCCAGCACGGTGAACCCGGAGCGCTCCTGGCGTTGGAGTAGCCAGCGCATCTGGTGGAGGTGGCCGATGTGCGCCGTCCATTTGGTCGGCTGCTCGTCTTTGCAGCGGACGGAGTGGACGGGGTTCGCGGTCAGCCGGAAGGACCATCGGTCTCCGGAGGCGAGCCGGGACAGGAAGGGCCCGTAGTCCTGGGTTTCCCAGCGTCCGGTCGCGGGCCATCCGGCCTGTTCGACGAGGTGGGTGAGGTCGGGCTTGTCGGGGCTGACGATGTAGAGGTGGATTTCGGCTCGGCTGGTGCTGTCGATGCGCCACAGCACCCTGGAGCCGTCGTCTCTCTGCTTGGGCAGGTCGGCGAAGGAGGAGAGCACCGCGGCGTGGAGCATCTGCGGCGAGGAGAGCAGTCGGCGGCTGCCGAGCCGCGCGGTGTTGAACCGGAACCGGGTCAGATGCACTAGGCACCTCCGAGGACGGACAGGGGGTCGTGGGGCATCGAGCGTGCGGCGGGGTTGATGAGTATGGCTCTGGGGGCGCGGCGGATGCCGCGGAGCGCGTAGCGGCGGTGTCGCGGGTCGAAGCTCAGTGGCTGGTCGCGCAGGCTGTCGGTCGGGCCGTCCGACGCGGTGGCCTCAAGGAGGAGCTCCGCTTCGATTCGAGGCTCGGCGCGACGCCGCCGCTGGTGCCAGGGGGCGGCGTGCCACGGCTCTCCTCTCAGGGCCTCCTCCAACGTCTGGTCGTGGTGAACGCCGAGGTCGATCGGCCGCGAGGGCGGGCATGACCGACGCCCGAGATAGGGAAGGAAGCGGGGTTGGCGGAGCGCCCTGTGGAGGGTGTCGATGACGTCGGTCTCGCCTTCGACGCCCGCGACGAAGACGGCGTCGGCCAGGTAGAAACGCTCCGAGACGGGCATGGCCTCACCGCCGCTGAAGTGGTGGGCGGTGTGGAAGTCACGCAGCGGAGTGCCACGCTGGTCGACACGCACGCCGAAACGCAGCGCCGCCAGGTCGGCGATGTCGTCGGTGCGCTCGCGCCCCAGCGCCGCGGCCAGCAGACCGATCACGCCGCTTTTGGTGGGCGCGGATTCGGTGGACCGCCGGGCGAAGCGCGAGGACGCCCCCCAGGACTGCAAGGGGCCGGCGAGCTGCATCAGCAGGACGCTCATCAGGAGCCCTGCCTCCGGGCGACCTCTGCGCCGACCGCTGTGACCAGCTTGGGCAAGGGCAGTTCGACCCCGAGGTCGGCCAGCGCCCCGGTGTTCGTGCCGACGCGGAGCACCCAGGTCTGTGCGTCCTCCTCGACGCCGTAGACCCGTTCGACCTCGGGGATGTAGGAGGCTAAGGCCTCCGCCGCCTGCCGCACGTGGCCGCCGGTCTCCTCAGTGGCGTGACAGGGCTCTTCGAAAGCCCCGACGAAGCTGATCGGACGGGATGAACGGAGTTTCACCACGACGGCGTCGGGGAGCGTGTGATTGCCGAACGTATTGATCTTGCCGGTCGGCATCGAGGTGATGAAGCACTGCACGAACGCCTCGACGGCCCGGCGCACGGGCTCGGTGAGCGGCTCCTCCTCGCGGAGTCCAATGCCGAGGTTCTTGTGGAGCAGGTCGACGTCGACGGCGGCGTATCTGTAGAGGGTGGCGGAGTTGAACTCGACCGTGCCTATCATCCCGGCTCCGAGGTCGTCGGACTCCCTCTCTTTGTAGTCGTCAACAGCGGTGTAGTAGTCGGACTCGTTTTCCACTCTGTGCACGCTGATGGCGTGCGCGACCTGCGCTGCGGCGTCGACGTTGATGTCCGCGCCGTCGGCCACCATGCGGCCGAACAGGGCGATATCGACGGAGTGGCCGCTATTGGCGATCTTCTTGGCCTGGTCTTTGAGCGCCTTGTCCTTAAAGTAGTCTTTGTCGGCGCCGTGGGCTTTCGCGGCGATCTCGGCGAGACCATCCACCTGGTGGGCGCTGAGGAACATCAGGTATTTCGACTCCGGAGCGGGTTCCGGCCCGTCGCTTTTCGCCGCGTCGGCCTTGCGCTTGCGCACCTCCACTTTGGAGCCGGTCGCGATCTGGACGGTGGCGGCGGCGAGCGCCCACGCCTCGGACTCTTGGATCGTGGCGTCGAGTTCGAGGATGCGCACCGCGAGCAGCTCGGCGACGCGGCGAGTGCGGACCCCGAGCTCGCTCGGGTCGAGCAGGTGGTGGAAACCCTGCCTGGTGGCGCGCTTCCACGCCTGGCTGGAGACGCGGGCGCGGCGCACCCCACCGTAGACGGCGGTCTTCGGAGTGCCGGTGTCATCACGGTTGAGGCAGCTTGGGGGCACGGTCTGCAGCAGGTGGAGATCAAGGATGGTGCGGGTCATCAGCCGTCGTCCTTGTCGTTGAGTACGGCACCGGCGGGGACACGGGGTTGTGCCGTGGACGGCCGGGGCTCGGCCCCGCCTTCGTCCGGGCGATAGGCGTGGAAGCTCCGCCCCCATCTCTGGCGCACGCGGCGTAATCCGCCGGGAAGCTGAGCCTGGTAGAGCTGCCTGGCCAGCAACGCGTAGTCGAGTGGGATGGACTCGCGGCGCAGCAGGGAGACGACCTCGCGAAGCCGGTAGGCCAGTGTCTCTCTGGTGCCCGCGGTGCCCACTCGGACGAAGCGCCGGCGGATCGGCTCGTCGATGGCCCCGGGCATCAGTCTGCGCACGGCCGCGCCCAGGTCGACGCCCGTGCGGTGCATGCCCCGGTCGGAGCGTGACTGCTGGTGCAGGGCGTAGAGGGTGACTGCCAGGAACAGGGCGGCCTCGGCCCTGAGCGCTTCGCGATCAGGCAGTGAATGGTCTGCGTAGAGCCGCTCTGTGCCGGTCATGCCCCACAGATCCGGCATGTCCTCAGGCAGTTTTCCGGCACCGCGCCGGAGCCGCGCGAGAGCCCCCACACTGGGGCTCCTGTCGGCGAGGTAGCCGTGCTGCAACTCCGCGATGAAAGCGCCGGCGACATCGCCGACGAGCCTTTCCGCGACTTCGCGGACGTCGTGCGTCATGACCGCACCTCCACGTGGTGCTGTTCGTTGTCATTTGCCTACAGGTTCATTGAGGGTGGCCATGGGCAGCGCTCGGCTTAACCGGGTGCGGAATGCCAGGTCGGCGTAGGAGGCGGTCAACCAGATGTCCTGACCTTTTTTGGTCTCGACGACGCGGCCTTCCCAGGCGGCGTCACCGGCCGACCTCAGCAACTCGTCACCGAGACGGCTCACGATCCGATGCGTCCGCCGCTGCCATGCCGATCTCTGTTCGATGGGGACGTCGAGCACGCTGAGCGCCGCGAGCCAGTCACGGAACGGTCCGTCGAGCGTGGCGAAGCCGAGATCTCGCGCCGCCGCTTTGGCCGGATCGGCCGCGGCGCCGGCGGCCTTGGCGAGGTCGGCGGCGAGGTCGCCGAGCACGGTCACGGCCGTTTCGGCATCGTTGACCGCGTCGATCGCGGCCTGGCCGAGGACACTGCTCTCGCGGTGCAGCAGCACCACCGGCATCACCACGGCGTCGTCGATGATCTCGTCGACGACGGACTGCTGCGTGCCGTAGACCACGCCGAAGAGCCGTGCCCGGATGAGGAAGTCCGGGGTGAAATCGCCTTCCACAGTCAGGCGTGCGACCCAGTCGAGGATGCGGGGCCGGACGAACGCAGCCGCCTCGCCGCGCTGCTCGGCCCCTTCGGCACGGCCGGCGATGAGCGCGCCGAGGCCGCGCCACGGGCTGCGGGTGGGGTCGTGCTCACGCGGCATGTAGACCTGGGGCAGGCCGAGTTTCCTCTCTTGGGCGGCGCTGCGCCGCCACCCCGTCATAGGTTCGTGCAGGTGGCGGTTTTGGGGGGCCAGAGCGTCGCCGTATGCGAGGAGGACGCCGACGACGCCCTCCCCATCGTGGGCGAGCCTTATGCGCCTGGACTGCCACGTGTAGAGATCGCGCAGCCCCGTCGGCCGTCTGCTGAGCTCGACGGGGTGAAGTGGCCCCGGCCCGGACGGCGGGCGCCGCCAGGTGGGCATGTCGTCGTCGAGGTCGACACGGAGGTTGGCCGTGTCAAAGGTGATCAGGTTGAGGAGCAGCGTCTCCTGGAGGTCGTTCCCTTCCACCACGACCCCGCCGAGGTTGCCGCACCACCCGACCCCCTGGGGGTAGACCTTCCCTCCCTTGGCGCGGGGATCGCCCACGGCACCGGTCTTGATGCCGGAGGTGTCATAGGCGTGGGCGTGCACGAGCCAGCGCGCCGCCTCCGCGAAGCCGAGCCGGTCGACGCCGAGGGCGCGCATGGTGAAGAACGAGACGCCGTTCGGCACGTCGGCGACGATGCGGTCCAAGGTGCCGACCTCGTCCTTCGCCGAGCGCAGGCCCGCGATCTGGAAGAAGGGGGTCTCCTGGTGCAGGAGGTCGAATCGATCGCTGTGCTCGTCGAGGTAGTCGCCCAGGCGCTTCAGCGGAAAGCCGCTGTCCCAGAGCTGCTGCCACTCGTCGAGATCGCGAGGGCCGTCGAGCGCGTCGTGCAGGATCGCCAGGAGAAGCCGCAGCATGGCGAATTCCTGTGTGGGCACATCACCTACGATCCTTCGCAATTCACGAGCTTTGGCGAAAACCTCCGTGAGTGACAGTTCCGCCTCCGCGCCATGCAGATATTGCACGACCACCCAGGGGCGATGCGTCAGGTCAAAAGAGGACGGAGCGATGCTACTCATGACGAGTTACCTCCAAGCCATCGGCGGAACTGTAGCGGAGTTCATAGCCTGCCAGTCGCCTCCGACAATTTTCGTCGAGAGTCAAGATCAATTCTCCGGCCAGCCAATAGCACTCCTTGGTTTGCCAGGCAGGAAGGTATTCCTCCTCTAATTCCTCAATTGCCCGATCAAGCGTTGCCGGGATAGAAAAGTGATGCGATAACCGCAATCCGCAGGAACCGATGATACGAGCAACTTTCTGCTCGGGTGCGACGTCCGTGGGCAGTTCCACCCCTCCGTGCCCCTCGGCCAGCCACGGCACAGTGGCCGGCAAGCCGTCGGCCCGGCGCTGCACGGGCCCCGGAGCCGGCATCGACCGCGCAAGCCGTACGGCACGCTCCTGAACCGGGCGAACACACGACCCCGGCGGGAAGTCGAAGCGGGCGGCGAACAGGTCGGCCGGTTCTTCGGTCGGGTCGATCCCCTGCCAGAGTTCCGGCAAATCGAGAGCGCTCCATGCCGCCTTAATGCGCTCGCCGTCGGCGGTCCCGCCCGCTTCCGGAAAATAGGGAAAGAGGTCGGCATTGCTGGCTATCCAATCGGCCACAATAACCAAACCGGTCAACAGCACTTGCACAGGCTGCGGAAGCTTGACCTTCGCCCAGTCGGCAAGTCGGTCTTCAACTCCGCTTTCCACGGCGGCTCGGTCGAGGATCTCGTGCTGGACATTTTTCCAGACGGATTCACATCCATGTGTACGGAGGAGATCCGGGTGAACGTTTAATGCTTGAATATTTGAGTGTGTCGGCGGAATGCCATGATGGCTCCCGGCGACGACAGCGAATTGGAGGGCGGCCGAGCGGCTCCAGCCGTACCGGTCGACCAGCCACTCTTGCAGTAACACCTGACCGGCGAGACCATGCGGGGCCAGCTTGCGGTCAGGCATCTGCCTTTGATGGGGCATGTCCAGACCGGCCAACCTCATTTGGTCGGCCAATACCTCCACCTGGCAGGCGAAGGCCGGGGTCGCCTTGCCGATATCATGAGCCATGGCCAGCCAAGTGGCGAGCCGACGAGCGTCGCCATTTCCGTTGGGAAGAGACTCAGCGACCAGTCGGCGAATTTGAAGGGGAAGCCATCCGTCCCATAGCAGGGCGGCCACCGCACCACTATCGGCCATGTGCCGCCACAAAGGCAGCCAGCCATCGGTTCGCCGGTCATGTTTGGCCCAGACCGTCCGGGCGGCTATCGACAACCCTTTGCTGAAGGAACGGCCAGGCCGCTCGTCGTCAGGCATGACGATATTTAAGGGCAGAGACCTCGACGTTTTCCGGGAAATCGAAATTTTTCTTGGATTAATGGGTCGCGCGGAGCGCTGGACAAACACCATTGAGCTTGTTTGGCCACCAGGCATCCACGAAGCAGGTAAATGGAACAAATCATCCCAGGGCCATCGCCTATACCGCAAAATCGCCCTACACGGCCTCCTGCCCCCGGGGCTCCCCGGAAGAACGACTTGCCCGACGGCTCCCCGACGTGCACGCTAACGCTGTGCCCTCCCAACCCATCCACTCCACACCCGAAATGTCCGACCCAACGAAAGTGCTTATTTTCTGGGCTCACCCGTGACAACGCCGCAGGTCGGCAAGGGTGCTCCCCGCGCACGCGGGGGTGGTCCTTGGCCCTGCACCCCGGCCCGCGCATCGCCGTGGTGCTCCCCGCGCACGCGGGGGTGGTCCCACGAAGTGGCCTTTGGCTCACCATCGCCCGTGGTGCTCCCTGCGCACGCGGGGGTGGTCCCTCACCCGAGTGGCCGAGGTTCTCGAACGGCCTATGCTCCCCGCGCACGCGGGGGTGGTCCCTCTGATCCGAGAACGGCCTGACGCCATGCATCATGCTCCCTGCTCAGGCGGGGATGGTCCGTCCGCCGGTTCAACGCATGCGTTGCAGGTGGGCCGTGCTCCCCGCGTACGCGGGGATGGTCCTGTGGTCAGGTGCCGCTGGAAGGAGAACGTGACTGAACCGAGTGGGTACGGCGCAAGCCGTACAGGACTTTCGATTCGGTCTCCAAGGTTTCGACGTAGACCGCGGTCGTTTCCGTCTTCGGGGGACCACATAGGCATGGCCGTGCCGTACGCGTGTGGGCGGACGGCACGGCCGTTGGGTTATCGGTCGGCCGGGCGGGCCGGTTTGGCGGGGCTCGGCTTGGTGGCTTTGATGCCTTTGACGATTCTGTTCAGGTGGCCTTTGAGGGCGGGGCTTGCCATGACGGTGACGGCCATTCCGGGGCGTTCGATCCAGCCGAGGTAGGTGCCGGGGCCGAGGGCGCCGTCGCCTTTGCGGACGAGGACTTTACGGCCGCCGATCTCGGCTGGTCTGGCCATGCGCGTGAAGGTGCCGATGTCGACGGGGAGTTTGGCCAGGCTGGTGAGAGTCTTCAGGTGGGGTGAGCAGACGACGCGCACCCAGAGGGCACGGCGGGCGCGGTCGGTGTCGTCGCGGGCGTTGGTCCAGGCGTAACCGTATTCGTGTTTGCCGGATGTGCGGGTGCCCAGGGTGAAGCCTTTCGGCAGATAGCCGATGTGCAGGCCTTTGACGGCGTTGCCGCCCAGGGGCGGGCGGTCTTCACGCACTGTGCCGCGCGGAACGGCCGGCTTGAGGCAGCCGGTGCTCAGGGACGGGATGCGCGAGTCGCCGGGTGCGGCGGCTGCGGCCTCGGGAGCGACGGCGAATCCGATCAGCAGAGCAGGTGTCACGAGCAGCGCTTTGGCGGCATTCACGAAATGTTTCCTCCGGACTTGGGTGGATTTGACTGAGGATCAGCCTTTCACCGATGCCCGTGAATTCTGCACTATGACCAAATATTTTTCAGCCGCTTACGCACCTTCCGAAGGTGGATCCTATGTTTTCCGACCCCACAAACCCGATCGCTATACGCCCTTCGCCCCCCACCTGCCACGCATGTCGATATATCCGAACTTTCTGAAAAGTACGGCAAAGCTGTGGATTATAGCCAGTCGCTCTCCGGAGTAGCAGCGCTCAGCGCCGCTCTCCCCTCCGCAATAAACGGCTCGCCATGCGGAAGGCAAAACACATCCACATCCAATGCGGCGACCCGGTGAAAGGAGTCGATCGCCTGCTCCCTGTAGGTCGATATTGAACGTCCCCAGAATGACCGACCGGGAACGGCAGTTGCCATACGGAGGAGGTCATCGGCACAGGTTCCATGGAAAAATGCTAACCGACACGGCCGTGGCAACCCCGCGAATTATCCCCGTAGCAAATTCAGCAGACGGCGAACAGGAATCGCCGCCGGTTCGAAAGATGAGCGGTCGAAAGATGAGCCGGCTCAGGGGCAATTGTGCCACCCGTCTGAATCACGTATTTCTTTGAGGTGATTCAAATCCGGATCAGGCGTTCTGCGGCACCCAATCATTTCCCAACAACGCGTGGTAGGGCAGGGTGATGGTGACGATCAGGCCGCCTTCGGGGCGGGGGTGGGCGGCGACGGTGCCGCCGTGGGCGTGGACGACGGACGCCACGATGGACAGGCCGAGGCCGACGCCTTTGGCGGTGACGAGGCGGTCGGTGTTGAGGCGGCGGAAGGGTTCGAAAAGGCCGGGGATGTCGTAGGGGGCGATGAGGGGGCCGCTGTTGCTCACCTGGAGTTCGACGCGGTCGCCGGAGATCGTACGGCTGGAGACGCGCACGAAGCGGTTCTCGCCGGTGTTGTGGCGGATGCCGTTCTCGACGAGGTTCTGGGCGAGGCGTTCCAGCAGTACGGGGTCTCCGCAGGTGGGCGCCTCCCAGGGCTCCTGGTGGAGGGTGACTTGGGCGTCGGCGGCCTCGGCGGCGGCGTGGGCCACGACGTGGGAGACGACATCGGCCAGGTCGACCGGGGAGTGCTCGGCGAGTTCCTGGTCGGAACGGGCCAGCAGGAGCAGGCCGTTGATGAGTTTCTCGTGTCTGGTGTTGATTTCCAGGAGGGTTTCGCCGAGCTGGACGAGGTCCGGTGAGGCGTTTCTGCGATGCATGGCGACTTCGACGAGTGCGCGCCCGAGAGTGAGGGGGGTGCGCAGTTCGTGGGAGGCGTTGGCGACGAATCGGCGCTGTCCTTCGAAGGATTGTCCGAGGCGCTGGATCATGGTGTCGAAGGTGTCGGCGAGTTCTTTGACCTCGTCGCCGGCGCCGCGGAGGGCGATGCGTTCATGAAGGCTGCGGTCGGGAGCGCGGGAGATGCGGCGGGCGGTCTCGGTGACCCGGTGCAGTGGGGCGAGGACGCGGCCGGCGATGAGCCACCCGAGACCGACGGCGGTGGCGCTGACCATGACCAGAGCGATGCCTCCATAGGTGAGGAGAGAGCTTCTCGTGGCGTCGCGCACGTTGCTTTCCCGCTCGGTGATGAATTGTTTCGCCTCGCCGGGAGGAAGTGTCTTGGTTCCGTCGGGCTGGACAATGCGCACCTTCTGATCGAGCTCCGACGGGGCCGGAGGAAGGGTGTCCGGGCTGGTGGCGATAAGGCTGATGACGCGGGGCAGCCGTTCGCCGACCAGTACGGCGGTGGCCCCCAGCAGCAACAACCCGGAGACGATGAACAGGCCGCCGTAGACGAGGGTGAGGCGCATGCGCAGCGTCAGCCGTACGCGGCGGCGCCGGGAGGTCGGGCCGGCGGTCACGGGAGGCGGTATCCCACACCGGTGACGGTTTCGATGACCGCGGGGTCGCCGAGTTTTCTGCGTAGTCGGAGCATGGTGATGCGCACGGCCGCGGTGAAGGGGTCGGCGTTCTCATCCCACACTTTCTCCAGGAGGTGTTCGGCCGAGATGGCGGCTCCTTCACCGCGTAGGAGCTCGACCAGCACCCCGAACTCCTTTTTGGAGAGGTGGACGTATCTGCCGCCGCGGAACACCTCGCGGCGGGCGAGGTCCACGATGAGTTCCCCTCGCCGCAGAACGGGGGGTACGGCGGGGCGGGAACGGCGGCCGAGGGCCATGACGCGGGCGGCCAGCTCGGGGAAGGCGAAGGGCTTCGGCAGGTAGTCGTCGGCGCCGAGCGATAATCCGGTGACCCGGTCGTCGATCTCGGCGGCGGCGGTGAGCATGAGCACACGCGCGGACGATCCGGAGGCGATCAGGGTGCGGCACACGTCGTCGCCGTGCACCACGGGCAGGTCGCGGTCGAGGACCACGACGTCGTAGTCGTTGACGTCGAGCCGTTCGAGGGCGCCCGCGCCGTCGTGGGCCACGTCCACGGCGTGCGCCTCGTCGCGCAGCCACTCGGCGATCGCGCCTGCGAGCAACGGTTCGTCTTCGACCACAAGCACCCTCACGGCTGCCCCCTCCGCGCGCGGCCCGATCGGCCGCCTCCCGACCGGCGGCCCCGTCTCCCGCCTTGCGCCCCAATGGTCTCTCACCTGATGTTTCGCAACTGTAAAGCACCGGCAATGCCGAGTTCGCGGCCGGCGGACGCTTCGAAACACGGGTGAAACGGCGATGCGGGTTGACTTCCCGGTTAAAGCGGCAGGCATTCGCGCCGCCGCGTCAGAAGCCCCGTCAGAAGCCGCGCCAGAAAAGGAAACCAACCATGAGTAGTCAACTCCGCACGGCCGTGCTCGCCGTACCGTTCGCGGCCTTGTTGGCCCTGACCGCGTGCGGGACGGACAAGCCGCAGGCCCAGATCGCCTCTGCCGGGAACACGCCGGCGGCCGATGCCAGTGCGCCTGCGGGTGGAGGCGAGGAGCAGTTGAAGCCGGAGGAGAAGATTCTGAAGTTCGTCCAATGCATGCGGGAGAACGGCGTGCAGATGGAGGACCCCGACCCGAGCGACGGCGGCCGGTTCCGGATGGACATGAGGGGCCAGGACAAGTCGATCGTGGAAGCCGCCCAGCAGAAGTGCCAGAAGCACTCGCCGATGAGCGGGCCGGGGGCCAAGCAGGATCCCCAGATGGCCGAGAACATGGTGAAGATGGCCCAGTGCATGCGGGCCAACGGGGTGGAGAAGTTCCCCGACCCCGAGGGGCAGGGGCTGCTCATCACTCCGGAGATCAGCAAGGACCCTGATTTCCCGGCGGCGCAGAAGAAGTGCGAATCCCCCCTGCCTGCTCTCGCCCCTCAGTCCTGATCGGGTAGGCCATGGCGAACGACGGTGTCAAAGATGTGCCCACCCGTCCCGAGGGGAGACGTGGCCGCTCGCGGGGGCGCGCATGGGGTGCTCTGGCCGTGGCCGTGGTGATCGCGGCCACAGCGGGCGGCACGTTCATTCTGCTTTCGCGGGAGGGGGGCGAGGGCGAGCAGAGCAGCGCGCGGCTGCCTCCGGCGACGGCTCAGGTGACCAGGCAGACGCTGCACGACACAAAGACGATCAGCGGCTCGTTGGGGTACGGGCCGACGACCTCTCTGGTGAACCGCCTTTCCGGCACCGTGACATGGGTGCCGGGAAGCGGTGATGTGGTCCGGCGTGGAAAGCCGCTCTACAGGGTGGACAACACTCCGGTGGTTCTCATGTACGGCTCGCTCGCGGCGTACCGGGAACTGGCTCCGGGGGTCGAGGGGCGCGACGTGAAACAGCTCGAAAGCAATCTGAAGGCTCTCGGCTACGGCGGTTTCACGGTCGACGACGAATACGACTGGGAAACCGCCGAGGCGGTCCAGGAATGGCAGGACGACCTGGGGCTTGAGGAGACCGGCAGGGTCGAGCTCGGCCGGGTGGTGTTCCGGCCGAGCGCGGTGCGGGTGGACAGTGTGGAGGCGACGGCCGGCCAGCCGGCCGCACCGGCCCAGGCGGTCTTGACGTACACGGGGACGTCCAGGGTGGTCACCGTACAGATGGATGTCTCCGACCAGCGGCTGGCCAAGGAGAAGGCGAAAGTCACGATCAAACTTCCGGACGGCAAGGAGGCCGCCGGCAGGATCCGCGATGTCTACACAGTGATCCAGCCGGCTCAGGGCCAGGGCAGCGAGGCGGAGACCAAGATCGAGTCGATCGTCTCGCTGTCGCGCAAAGCCGCGCGGGGGCTCGATGCGGCGGCGGTGGATGTGACGTTTACCGCCTCTTCCAGGAAGAACGTGCTCACTGTGCCGGTCTCGGCGCTTGTCGCCCTCTCCGAGGGGGGCTACGGCGTCGAGGTGGTGTCCGGTGGGGCCAGCAAGTTCGTGCCGGTGGAGACTGGATTGTTCGCCTCGGGCAGGGTCGAGGTCAGCGGTGGGGATCTCGCCGAGGGCGTGGCGGTGGGAATACCGAAATGATCAAGCTCTCTGAGGCGACGAAGGTGTACGCCGGTGGCGTACACGCCCTATCCGGGGTATCGCTCACGATCGAGTCGGGCGAGCTCGTGGCGATCGTGGGCCCGTCGGGCTCCGGCAAGTCGACGATGCTGAACGTGCTGGGAACGCTGGATCGGCCCACTTCGGGCACGGTGTCCATCGACGGATACGACATTGCACGTCTGTCCGACCGGGAGCTCTCCGCGCTCCGGGCGAGCCGGATCGGTTTCGTGTTCCAGCAGTTCCACTTGGCGGCGGGGATGTCGGCCCTCGACAACGTCGCCGATGGGCTGCTGTACGGCGGCGTCCCCCTGGCCGAGCGGCGCCGCAGGGCGGAGGTGGCGCTCCAGCGGGTCGGGCTGGGGCACCGTACGCACCACAAGCCCCACGAGCTGTCGGGCGGCGAACGGCAGCGCGTCGCGATAGCCCGCGCGGTGATGGGTGACCCGCCGCTGCTGCTCGCCGACGAGCCGACCGGCAACCTCGACACCGCCTCCGGAGCGGGTGTGATGGCGCTGCTGCGCGAACTGCACGCCGCCGGCACCACCATCGTGATCATCACCCATGACCGGGAGCTGGCCGACGGGCTGCCGCGACAGGTGCGGATGCGCGACGGGCGAGTGGTCGGCGACTCCGCCCACACGCCTGTGCCCCTCGCCGATACGGCGGTGACGTGATGGCCGTCGTCGACCCGCCCAGGCTCGTCCCGGCGCGTATGCGGGTGCGGGACATCGTCCGTGTGGGGGGCGTCGGGCTGCGCACCAGGCCGACCCGGGCGTTCTTGTCCGCGCTCGGAATCGCCATCGGCATCGCGGCGATGATCGCGGTCGTCGGGATCTCGGCGTCGTCTCAGGCGCAGCTCGACCGGCAGCTCGCCGCGCTCGGGACCAACCTGCTGACGGTCACTCCGGGCCAGACCATGTTCGGAGAGGATGCCAAGCTGCCCCCCGAATCCGAGGCGATGATCGGACGGATCGGGCCGGTCACCTCGGTGTCGGCGGTCGGCAGGGTGAAGGGCGAGAAGATCTACCGTACGGACAAGATCCCCGTTGTGAACACCGGCGGCCTGGCGACCTACGCCGCACGTGTCGACCTGCCGGCCACCATCGGTGCCACCGTACGCAACGGCACCTGGCTCAACGGAGCCACCGCGCGATATCCCGCCGTCGTGTTGGGGGCGACGGCGGCCGAGCGGCTCGGCATCGGCAGGGCCGACCCTGACCGCCAGATCCTGATCGGCGATGTCTGGTTCACCGTCGTGGGCATTCTCGACCCGGTCGCGCTGGCGCCCGAGCTGGACTCGGGGGCGCTGATCGGCTGGGAGGCGGCGGAGAGCTACCTGGGGTTCGACGGGTACGCAACGGTGGTCTTCACGCGCTCCGACGAGGACCAGGTGGAGAACGTACGGAACGTCCTGGCGGCCACGGCGAACCCGCAGGCGGCGAACGAGGTCGACGTGTCACGTCCGTCGGACGCGCTCAGCGCCAAGCGGGCCGCCGGAGCGGCCTTCACCGGGCTTCTGCTCGGGCTCGGCGGGGTCGCGTTGCTGGTGGGAGGGGTCGGAGTGGCCAACACGATGGTGATCTCCGTGTTGGAGCGGCGGGCCGAGATCGGCCTGCGCCGTTCGCTCGGAGCTACGCGGGGGCAGGTCCGTACGCAGTTCTTGACCGAGTCGCTGCTGCTGTCGGCCATGGGAGGAGTCGGAGGTGTGCTGCTGGGGGCGGCGGTCACGATCGGCTACTCGACTTTCCAGGACTGGCCGTTCTCCGTGCCGTTCTGGTCTGTCTCTGGAGGTTTGGGAGCGACCCTTTTCATCGGAGGGCTCGCCGGGCTCTATCCCGCGATCCGCGCCTCCCGGCTCTCGCCCACGGAGGCGTTGACGACGCCCTAAGGTCCGTCGCTCTCCCCGGTGCGGCGGGGAGAGCGACACGTCTTTCCGAACCTGGTCTCGTGGGGTGTCGGCAGGCGTAAGATGGATCGAACACAGGATCGAATGGAAGGTGGTGTCCTGCCATGGCGGAGCGTCTACACGGGAAGCCTGTGCCGGAGACCTATTCGAGCGTCGACTCCGAGGACTGGTCGTGTGACGACCTGTCGGGCCGGAAGTACGAGCAGGTGGCGTTCAACGACGTCGACATGATGGAGACGTCGAGCCGGGGCGCGGTGTTCTTCGAGTGCACGTTCAGAAATGTGCGGTTCAACGCCTCGGAGCACCACGACTCCGCCTTCCTCAACTGCACGTTCAAGCGGTGCGCGTTCTTCGACGCCTCGTTCACCGGCTGCAAGTTCGTCGGCAGCATGTTCGACGGGTGCACGTTCGACCTGATGAAGGTCGACGGCGGCGACTGGTCGTTCGTCGGCATGCCGGGTGCCCCCGTGGGCACGGCCTCGTTCACGAACGTGCGCATGCGCGAGGCCGACTTGACGGGGCTCCGGGGGGAGGGTGTCGTGCTCCGGCAGGTCGATCTGGCGGGGGCGCTGCTGCGCTCCGCCGATCTAAGCAGGGCCGATCTGCGCGGCAGCGAGATCGGGGCGCTCGATCCGCTCTCGGTCTCCCTCAAGGGCGCCAAGATCGACCTTGGCCAGGCGGCCGTGATCGCGATGGCGCTCGGCCTGGAGGTCAGCCCCACCTGACGACACGCCGAGTCCACCGGCCACCTGCGTGTCTTGGTGAAGTACGTGCTAGCATGCCGAACAGTTGCAGTTGTGGTACCCATGAACTTTGTGTGCACCTGACGGGATGTGGCGTCGGGTGCATTTTGTTTTTGGCCGGTCATCTCCGGATGGGCTCAATGCGACGACGCGAAGTCGGCACAGGGTCGGCTTCGGCTCCGCCCCTTGGTAAGGAGACTGATATGGCTACCGGCACCGTGAAGTGGTTCAACGCCGAAAAGGGTTTCGGCTTCATCGAGCAGGACGGCGGCGGCCCCGACGTCTTCGCTCACTACTCCAACATCGCCTCCCAGGGCTTCCGTGAGCTGCTGGAGGGCCAGAAGGTGAGCTTCGACATCACCCAGGGCAAGAAGGGCCTGCAGGCCGAGAACATCGTTCCCGCCTAAGGACACTCCCTTCGGCCCAGAGGTCTGGGCTCGATCCCACGCTCTGGCCCGCGCCTTCCCTGGAAGGCGCGGGCCAGACGCATGTTCCGAGCGGACTCGGGCTGACCCGGCGGGCCCGAGTGGGCCTGGTAAGCCGGCCCGCGTCGCGGGCCGGAGTCCGTCGGGCGCTGTGAATCGCACCACACGAGGCCCACAGGCGAGGACGCCCGATATGCAAGGCCGACCGCAGGATGCGGCGACGTGGTCGCCGCAGATCAGAGCCGACAAGTCGGATCTGCGCCACCATTCCACCACCCCCATGTCGCCCGAAAGTGTGTTTCGTCGGGTTTTGGGCGGGTAGGGCTGGCCGGGCATCCATCCGCGCCAGGACCGGAAGACGTGATCAACACGGTTCTCGACAAAGGACTCGCCATCGAGACGTACTCCCAAGACCCACACATGGACCCACACATGAACGCCCACGAGCGGCTCCTCGACGAGACCTCGCTCACAGCCCCGGTGCTGCCCTTCCGGTTCGGCGCGGTGACGGCGGGCCCGCAGGCGATCGTCGACGAACTGCTGACGCCGCACCACGACGAGTCCCTCACCGAGCTCAGTGGTGCGGCCGTATCGACCTGCGTCTGATCGGCCCGCTGTCGCCGTACGACTTCGTGGTGCCGCAGCCGCGACACTCCGGTCCGTGACCGTTTCGGGGCATCGACTCGGGCGGCCGACTCGGGGGTGGCCACCTGCCGGCCCCTTGTCCAAGCACCGGAACTCCGGAACTCCGGCGATACGCGTGACCGGCGGCCGGCGCCGCCGCGACACGCGGCCCGATGATCGGCTCCGGCTCCGGCGTGACACGCCGCGCCCTGACCGCGCTGACGTGACACCCCGCGCCGCGGCGAGCCGGTCGCCATCCCGGCGTACGGCCAACCCTGGTGTGCGGCGCCCTGGCCGGTGGCGAGCTCGTGGACAAGACCGACCCCGGTGTACGGCGCACCGGCCCGCGGGGCTGTGGCGAGCCGGTGTCGGCCTGGTGAACAGGACCGGCCCCGGCGCGCCTGCAGTGAGGGCGGGCCGGGGCCGAAGGTGGAGGTCCGGACCGTTACCGGTCTGCACCACGGGAGTAGGTGGACACTGCTCGTGGACCTCCACGCGCTCAGCGCGTTGGGAACAACCCTCACGGGCGCGGGTGTCCGGCACGACGACGCCGCATGTCCCCCTGGTGACCAAAAGGCGAAATTCCAGCGTTTCTTGTGAAGCGCCCCCGGTCATCAGATGCCGGGCCCTCAGCTACGACCGATCCACTCCGTGGCGGTCGTCAGGTCGGCCAGGTTCGACTGTAGCGGCGCGATGCCGAGCCCCGGGCCCTGCGGGACGGAGAGGCGACCATCGGCGAGCACGAACGGGGCGGTGATGTCCTTTTCGTAATACCGGGCGGTGGCCGAGATGTCGCCGGGGAGGGTGAACCCGGGCAGGGCGGCGAGAGCGAGGTTGGCGGCGCGGCCGAGGCCGGTCTCCAGCATGCCGCCGCACCAGACGGGGATGCCGTTGGCACGGGCGAGGTCGTGGATGCGGCGGGCCTCGAGGTAGCCGCCGACGCGCCCCGGCTTGATGTTGATGATCGAGCAGGCCCTGCGGCGGATCGCGTCCGCGGCGTCGCGGGCCGAGGTGATGCTCTCGTCCAGGCAGATCGGGGTGTCGACCCGAGCCGCGAACCGGATGTGGGAGTCCAGGTCGTCGGGGTCGAACGGCTGCTCGATGAGTGTCAGGCCGTAGGCGTCGAGTTTGGCGAGGTGGGGGATGTCGCCCGCCTCGTAGGCGGTGTTGGCGTCGACGGTGAGCATGATGTCGGCGCCGAAGGTCTCGCGTACGGCGCGGACCGGCTCGATGTCCCAACCGGGTTCGATCTTGAGCTTGATCCTCGCGTACTGCGCGCTGAGGTGCTTGTCCACGATGTCGAGGAGGTCGTCGACGGTGTCGGTGATGCCGACGGAGACGCCGACGGCGAGGCTGCGCCGTACGGCTCCGAGGTGGGCGGCGAGGGAGATGCCGCGGGAGGTGAGCCAGGCGTCGAGGACGGCCATCTCGACGGCGGACTTGGCCATGGGGTGGCCGCGCAGGTGGCTGAGGGCGGGGGCCACGCCGGCGGGGTCGAGGTCGTCGAGGCCGAACAGAGTCGGGAGGAAGAAGCGGCGGATCACGTCGGCCGCCCCTTCGAGGTATTCGGGGCAGTACATCGGGTCGTCTTCGGCGACGCATTCGCCGAAGCCTTCTCCTTCGTCGGTGACGACGCGCACGAGGAGGGCGTTGCGCGTGGTCTGGGTGCCGAGGGAGGTGCGGAACGGGGTGACGAGGGGAAGCGCCACCTGGCGGAGTTCGACGCCTTCGAGTTTCACGGGGTTCCTCCGCGGGAGAGTAGGTACCAGCCGGAGCGGGTGATGCCGTCGATGGTGTAGCCGTCGGCGAGCGCTCCTTGGAGCGCCGTGCCGAGAGCGGCGCGCCACCGCTTGGCGGCGGCGGGGTTCTGAACGCGCAGGGCCTCGATGTCGGTCGGCGTCGCGCACCGCAGGAGCGGCGAGCCGCCGGCGTCGTGTACGGCTCCCGCCTCGTCCACGATCGCCACCGCCTCCGCCGGGTCCCGCCCGTCGCGGCCCGCCCCGGACACGCCGACCGCCTCGGACACGCCGACCGCCTCGGATACGCGGTCTGGCTCGGATACGCGGTCTGGCTCGGGGGTGACGGGCCAGGAGACGAGGAGCCGGTCGGAGACGTCACCGTCGTTGATCCCGTCGCTGAGCGGCCCGTAGAAGTCGGGCAGGTACGCGACGGCGCGGGCGCCGAGCCCGACCAGGTTGAAGTAGGCGTTTCGCCGTACGAGTGGGTCGAACGTCCAGGTGATGGCGGTCAGGCCGCGTTCGGCGGCCCAGGCGCGCTGGTGGGCCTTGAGCAGTCGGCCGACGCCCTTGCCGCGCGCGTCGTGCGCGACGCCCGCGACGTGGGAGTGCAGGGTGGCTCCTTCCGCGAGGAATCCCCCCGCGACGCCGACCAGCCGGTCCCCGAGGTAGGCCCCGCCGATGTAGCCGCCGGTGTGGGCCAGGGCGCACATGATGTCGAGGGCGAGCGGCGGGTCGTCCTCCGGCCGGGTCTGCCAGACATCGCGCAGCAGCCGGTCGGCACGCTGAAGGTCAGGGGTGCCGTGAAGGGGGATGACGCGGACCTCGGCCGGGGCCGGGTCCGGGGTGAGGAGTTCGACCTGTTCGACCTGTTCAACCATGTTCTCAGCATGTCCCCGGGCCGCGCGCGTCGCCTTGGCGCATAGGCCGAACTTCGCCGGTCCGCCTTTGTGGGGCCGCTACACGCCACTACCACCACAACTCATCAGAGAACAGGACAAACTGCACATCGATGTCCCAGACGATCACGGGGCGGGTCGGTCGTCTGGCCGGTCGTTCGCTGCGATGTCGCGCAACCGCAGTTGGAGCCCGAGCACCAGGCGGGTGTCGTAGTCGTCCAGATCGATGAGCTCGCCGATCCGGCGCAGCCGGTAGCGCAGGGTGTTGGGGTGCAGGGACAGCGTTTCGGCCGCCTTCGGCACGTCGTAGTGCGCGGCCATCCAGACGCGCAGAGTGCGGAGGTAGTGGGTGCCCTGCCGCTGGTCGTGGTCGGCGATGAGGTTCAGCGGCTCGCCGTACTTCGCCGGCGTGTCCCGTACAGAGGAATCCACCTCCATGAGGAACAGCGCCGCCGCGAGTTCGGCGTGCCCGCCGACCTGGGTGGTGGCGAACGGGCCGCACAGGGCCCGCAGCGCCTCATCGGCCTGGCGGGCTGCGGCGGGGAGCGCGGCGAGGGAGGGCGCCGTACGGCTGACGCCGGCCCGCCACCGCCCTCCGATCCGGTCGGCGACCCGGTCGAGCGTGTCGCCGGTGATCTTGCGTAGGAGCGGGAGGGCGGAGTCGGCGGCCACGATGGCGTAGGCGTGGCCGTCGACGGCGCCGGCCGCGGCGCGCATGCGGTAGGAGGCGTAGGCGGTGCGGAGCAGGTCGCCGGCGTGGGTGGCGGCGAAGGCGTCGGACGGCCCGGTGTGCGGGCCGATGGTCACGACGGTCAGGGGCTCGTCCTGGAGGAGGCCGAAGGATGCGGCGAGTCCCCTGGCGGGGCCCATGCCCCGCAGGAGCCGGCCGAGGCATTCGTCACGGCGGCGGCGGGCCTCGTCGGCGGCGAGGCTGATCTTGGCGAGGTGGGGTGCGGCAGCGAGGGCGGCGTCGGCGAGGATGTCGGCGGCGTCCGCGGCGAGCGGGGTTTCCGACTGGACGGCCCAGATGGTGCCGAGCGCCTCGCCGTGGGCGCGGACGGCGATGGCGAGCCGGGGGTAGAACTCGACCGGCTCGTAGCTCCACACCGCGCCGTCGGCGCGCAGCACCGCCGAGTACTCCCCGGTGTTGGTGGGGTGTTCGGGAACTCTGCGCCCGAGGATGCCTTCTCTGCGCAGTTCGTCGATCTTCTGGTCTTCGACGGTGGAGTAGGCCAGCACCCTCATGGCGAGGTCTTCGATGGCGACCGCGCCGCCGACGCGGACGGCGACCTGGTTGGCCAGCGCGAACAGGTCGGGGGCGCGGGACGCGCCCCCGACCTGTTCGGTGGCGGGGGCGACGACGGCGAGCAGGGCGTCGATGAGGGTGTAGAGCTGGCCCCAGGACAGGTCGGAGGCGGCGGCGAGCAGGGCCGTGCCGGCGGCGTGAGCGGCCTCGGCGAGCGTGGTCGCGTCGCAGGAGCCCGGTTTGACCACGACGACGGCGACGCCGGCCTCGCCGGCCCGGGCGATCATCTGGGCGGAGGGCCGCCCGGTGGCCAGTAGCACGGCGCCGTCGAGACCCTTCATGGGCTCCTCGGGGTCGTAGATGACCGGGGCGCCGATCAGGATCTCCCTGCCGCGCGGCATGGACAGCACCTGGACGACGTCGGGGCCGAGGCTGTCGACCAGCACGCCGAGCGTGACGCGCCCGTGGACGGTCATGGCGTGTGCCGCCCGGCGAGTCCACGGCGGACCGTTCCACAGTGGAGCGTGCTCTGGCTTAGCAGCAGGTCATACATATGGCTAAAGCCCTCTCGCCTTACACTTCATCCGCTACCAACTGAAGTATTACAACCCATCCGAAATCCTGTTGACGACGGCGTCGGCGGCACCGAGGCCACCAACCTGCGGGTGTAGTCGTGCTCCGGGGCGTCCAGAACCCGGGCCGTCTCCCCTCCTCCACCACCGGGGTTCCGGCGGGCAGGGCGACCCCGCCGGGCGTGCGGCTCCCGCCGTCCGGCCCCCTGGACGGCGGGAGCGCGTCCCCCGCGTGGGTGGTGCCTACCTACCGCGTCTCCGGTGGCGACAGCGCGCTACCGGAATGTGCGGGTGCATCTGATGGAGAGCCAGTGGATGTTCGAATAGAACGTTCCACTGGGATATTCCGCCCGAACCTGCATAAACCTAGTGGAGGAGCGGAAAACAAAACTCCGGTCGAACGTCTTGCGCACCGCCGTACCATCTGGGCCGGCCTCGTCGAAGGTGACCCGACGCCAGTTGCTGCGACCGCCGTTGCTCCATTGATAACGGAAGTCGAGCGACTGGAACCCGTTCCGGATGGCCGTGCTGTGGACGTCGATAGTGGTCTGGAAGCGCCACCGGATGCGGCGGCCGTAGCCGTCCACGGGATAGCCGAAGTTGTCGCACGGACCACTGAAGGACGTCCGGTAACCGTAGACCTTGACGATTCTGATGGGGATATCGGCACGTGCCGCGGGCCCGTTCCGCGAGAGCAGGGCGGGCGCGTCGGCGCTCGCCGGCGTGGGGGCCCACAGGAGCATCGCGGTCAGCACCGCGAGCACCTGAAGGCAGGTTTTCCGAAGCATGGATCCCTCCTTGGGCGAGAGAAGTGTGAAATCTTCTCGGTGGTCGATACATGCGTGGAGCTCATATATGGAGCTCATGTATGGATAAAGGCGGCGATGCTCTGACGATCGGGGCCCGCCACCTGCCGAGAGAAGAGCGGCCGAGTTTTCCGTACAAATCCGTACAGCCGCGTATAGCTCTGTACGGCATGGCGTTGTTGTCATGGTTGGCGTCAACCGTGAGAGGTTTCCACGCGACTTCTCAGGGAGCGTTTCTCATCGCGGGGCCGGCGCGAAGCCGGGAGAAAGGCTCACCCGTCGAAGGACCTCTGAAGGAGAGCGCGATGGCCGACGGTTCGCCCACTCCCGCGACCGCCCCCGACCCTCAGCCCGCGACCACCCCGACCCCCGACACCGACACCGACACCAGCGCCGACAGCGACACCGAGCCCGACCCGGACCGCGTCCAGGACCGGCGGGACTTCGCCCGAGAGCTGTCCCTGCTGCGGGACCGTGCCGGCCTGACGGTCAGGCAGGTGGCGTCGAAGGTGGGGGCGTACGGCGCGCACAGCACCCTCGGCGACTGGTTCGCCGGGCGCGGCCTGCCCTCGACGGCCTCCCGCGACCTGTTCACCAAGGTCCTGGCCGCCTGCGGGGCAGGCGACGCGGCCCAGGTGGAGCGGTGGACGGCCGCCTGGCGGCGGGTACGGCGGGCTCCCGGTCCCCGGCCCACCGGGCCCGAGCCGTACCGCGGCCTGTCGAGTTTCCAGCCCGAGGACGCCGCTTGGTTCTTCGGCAGGCGCGACCTCACCGAGCAGCTCGTCGCCCGCCTCGGCGAGCTGAAGGCCGCCGGGGGCGGCGTTCAGGTGGTGGTCGGGGCATCCGGCTCGGGCAAGTCGTCGCTGCTGCGCGCCGGGATGGTGGCCGCGTTGCGCGCCGGCGCGCTGCCCGGGTCGGCCGACTGGCCGATCGCGCTGTTCACGCCCGGCGACCACCCGTCGGCCGCGCTGGCCGCCGTACGCCGGGTCCGCGGGGCGGGCGGGACGGGCGGGACACCGGCCGTGCTGGTGGTGGACCAGTTCGAGGCACTCGCCTGGCGTCCGCCCGGGAGTGGGCCGGGTCCGGCGGCCCTCATGCGGCCTTGACGCCGTCGGCTCGGGAGTTCCTCGACGCCTCGGCGGAACGCGAGGCGGGCGAGCGCCGTACGGCACTGCGCCGCGCCCGCCACCTGCGTGTGCTGGCCGGTGGGCTGGTCGCCGTGCTGCTGGTCGCCGCCGCGGCGGCGGGCGTGGCCGTGACGGGCACGCTCAACGCGCGCGTGCAGCGGGACCTCGAACTGTCGCGGCGCGTCTCGGGCGAGGCCCTCGCCCTGCGGGTGGCCAATCCGGCGCTGGCGGCCCAGCTCGCCTTGGCGGCCGACCGGCTGGCGACCACCGGCGAGTCGCGCGGGGCGCTGCTCAGCGTGGCGGCGTCGCCGTACGCGACCCGGCTGGCCGGCCACACAGACGGGGTGTACGCGGCGCGGCCGAGCCCCGACGGGAGCCTGCTGGTCACAGCCGGCCTCGACCGCACGGCGATGCTGTGGGACGTCCGCGACCGGTACCGACCGAAGCGGCTGAGCCGCCTCGCCGGCCACACCGGCGAGGTGGTCTGGGCGGAGTTCAGCCCCGACGGGCGGGTCTTGGCCACGGCTGGCGGAGACCGGACCGCCAGGCTGTGGGACGTCGCCGACCCGCGGCACCCGAGGCCGCTGGCGACAGTCGCCGGCCATGGCGACACGCTGCGCCACCTGTCGTTCAGCCCTGACGGGAAGACGCTCGCCACCGCGAGCTACGACCGTACGGCACGGCTGTGGGATATCACCGACCCGCGTGATCCACGCCCGCTGTCCGTCGTCGTCCGCGCCGATCAGCAGGTGGGCGTGGCCCAGTTCAGCCCCGACGGGCGGACGCTGGTGACCACGGACCCCGCCGAGGGGCCGCGGCTGTGGGACGTCACCGACCTCCGCGCACCGCGTCCCCTCGCCGCCTTGGCGGGGCATAGCGACAAGCGCATCCTGTCGGTGGCGTTCCGGCAGGACGGCAAGGTGCTCGCCACCGGCAGCTTCGACACCACCGTGCGGCTGTGGGAGGTTTCCGATCCGCGGAAACCCCGCTCCCTGGCCATCCTGCGCGGCCACGGCAACGGCGTCAGCGCGCTCGCCTTCCACGGCGAACGCACCCTGGCGAGCGGGGGCTACGACCAGACGATCAGGCTGTGGGACATCACCGCGCCCGAGACGGCTTACGCCGTACTCCGCGGGCACGCCGAAACCGTGCACACCCTCGCGTTCACCGCTGACGGCCGTACTCTGGCCAGCGGCGCGCGAGACAGTACGGCACGGCTGTGGAACCTGGACATCCCCGTCATGACCGACCCTTCCGGCGGCGTCAACCACGTGGCGTTCAGCCCTGACGGCGCCACCGTCGCGAGCGGCAGCCACACGACGTCACGCCTGTGGAACGTCAACACGCCCGATCGGCCGCGGCCTGCGACGACCTTGAGCGGCCACACCGACGGGGTCTTCGCCACGGCCTTCAGCCCGGACCGCAGGCGCGTCGCCACCGCCGGGCTCGACTTCACCGTGCGGCTGTGGGACGCCGGCGCTGCGGGCGGCCCGCTCCACCGGGCCACGCTCACCGCGCACACCGACAACGTCAACACCGCCGCCTTCAGCCCCGACGGGCGGCTCCTCGCCACGGGAAGCGCGGACGGCACCGCCCGATTGTGGGACGCCACCGCCCCCGACGCACCCGTGGAGATCGCCAGGCTGGACCGACACGACAAGACCGTGTATTGGACGGCCTTCAGCCCGGACGGCCGGCTCCTGGTCACCACGGGTCAGGACCGTACGGCGCGGCTGTGGGACATCCGCGTCCCGCATCGGCCCACCCAGCTCGCCGTACTCACCGGGCACAGCAACGACGTGTGGACGGCGGCCTTCAGCCCCGACGGCCGCACCCTCGCCACCGCCGGAGCCGACCACACCGCCAGATTGTGGGACATCCGCGTCCCGCATCGGCCCACCCAGCTCGCCGTACTCACCGGGCACAGCAACAACGTCTGGACCGCGGCCTTCGCCCCCGACGGCCGCACCCTCGCCACCGCCGGTGCCGACCACACCGCGAGACTGTGGGACATCACCGATCCCACAAGCCCTTCCCCGTTCGCCGTACTCACCGGCCATGACCAGGCGGTCCGTTCTGCGGCCTTCAGCCCCGACGGCCGCATCCTCGCCACGGGCGGTGGCGACGCCACCGTCCGTCTCTGGGAGACGAGTCCCGAGCGGGCGGCGGTCCGCGTCTGCGCCCTGGCTCATCCGCCCATCACTCCGGAGGAATGGAGCAGGTATTTCCCCGATCACCCCTATGATCCCCCGTGCTGACCACGCCCCGTGGACCCGCGGAACACCCCTTGGGGGTGGTGTGCGGGGTCAGGGTTTGCGGCCCACACCGCAGAACTGGGAGACCTCGGCGGGTTCGCCCCAGGGGGTCTCCTCCGAGCGCCACCGGGAGCAGGAGACCACGCCGGGTTCGAGGAGTTCGAGCCCGTCGAAGAAGTTGGCGAGGGTGACCCGGTCGCGGGCGACGATCGGGGTGCCGCCGCGTTCCATGAACTTGCGCATGGACTCGTGCATGGCGTCACCGTGGACTTCGGCGGTGGCGTGGGCCAGGGCGAGGTAGCTGCCGGAGGGGATGGCGTCGACCAGGGCGCGGACGATCTGCCGGGCCTCGTCGTCGTCGATGATGTGGTGCATGATGCCGAGCAGCATGACCGCGACGGGCTTGTCGAAGTCGAGGGTCTCCGCGACGGTGTCCAGGATGTGCCGCGGGTCGCGGAGGTCGGCGTCGATGTAGGTGGTGACGCCTTCGGGCGCGCCGACGAGGAGAGCGCGGGCGTGCGCGAGCACCAGGGGATCGTTGTCGACATAGACGATCTTGCATTCGGGGGCGATGCGCTGGGCTACCTCGTGGGTGTTGTCGGCGGTGGGCAGACCTGTGCCGATGTCAAGGAACTGCCGAATCCCCTCATCTGCGACAAAGTGTTGGACGGCTCGGCCGAGGAATGCGCGGTCTGCACGGGCCGAGTCTTTGATGCCGGGAATGAGCTGCTCAACCATGTCCCCGGCTTCGCGATCGGCGGGGAAGTTGTCCTTACCTCCCAGCCAGTAGTTCCAGATGCGTGCCGAGTGCGGTCGGCCGATTCCCAGATCGACGGCTGAAGAGGCGGATTCGCGGGGGTTGTTCACAGAGTGGTTCCGTTCACGCATATTTCACGCCAAATGGGGTGAGTGTAGTCGACCCTCCCTATCTCTATCGAGATCAGGAGGGTCTCGGTTTGATTTACCCATCACCCACTCGGCCACCCGGCCGGCCGTCCACCTCGGTTCAGCTCCGGAAGGGCCCGGCACCCCCTCCCCGACCTGCAGATCCACTTCATGAAAGAATTCTCATGCAAGAAGTTTTATGAAAGAAGTCTCATAGAAGGACGTGGAAGTGCACCGATGCGCGGGGGTCGGCGAGCCCCGGCCCGACACGTTCGCTCCCTTCGAAACGCCCCTTGCCCCGGTCAGGCCCACCCGCCTCCCCGGCCGCCCGCCGAGTTGGGTCGAGCCTCCAGCCCCGGAGGACCACCTCGCGCCCCGCGACTGACCAGGCCCTTGACGGCGGAGTCGACAGGCGGCCTCACACCCCGCCTTCAGGAGGCTCCAGGACGGCCGTTCTGGCCCTGACCTGGGCATAGTCGATCGAGGTTTCCGGCGAGGGTAAACCGACAAAAAGGTCAGAGCATCACATACTCGACCGCAGCTCAGGGCCCCACCGGGGCGAATACAGGATATTGAGTGGCTTTGAATGCTCAGCGAGTCAGGAGTTTAGGGCTCGCTTCTCGCTGACCAGGTGTTGCGCCTGGTGAAGATGTGAATCCTGGTCTGGCCATGTTACCGCTGGGTCAAGAACCTCCCACACTGTAACTTATTCATCTATGTCAGGACGTGTGTCAAATGTCCGGTGCTATCGCCGATCCGTGCTGTACCATCCGTGACTGAGATTGGGGGGAGGGCTTGTCAGCATTGCGAGCGAAACGGGCACTGGCATGCGTGTACTACTCGTCGAGGACAACGAATCAATCACCGAGCCACTGGTAGACGGCCTGAGCCAGTACGGCTTCACCGTCCACCAAAGCAGGACGGGTGCCGACGCGCTCCGCGCCCCCCTGGGCGACATCGTCCTGCTTGACCTTGGGCTTCCCGACATGGACGGCATCGATGTATGCCGTCAGTTGCGACGGAATTCCGAGATCCCCATCATCATCCTGAGCGCCCGCGGCGAGGAGACCGACCGCGTGGTGGGATTGGAAATCGGCGCCGACGACTACGTAGCGAAACCCTTCAGCCTTCGCGAGCTCGTCGCGCGCATGCGCGCCGTGACCCGGCGCACTCGCACCACGGCCGCACCCGCACCCGCGGAGGAGGTACCGGCCCCCAGTGGGGCCAGGATCCTCGGCGAGTTGGTCATCGATCGACGGACTCGCCAAGTGCAGGTCAGGGGCCACTTCGTGGCGCTCACTCCTAAGGAGTTCGACCTCCTGGCCCTCCTCTCGGAGGACCCGGGAGCGGTGTGCCCACGCGAACACATTCTCCGAAACGTGTGGGACCCCAACTTCTTCGGGTCAACCAAGACCCTTGACTTCCATATCGCGACATTACGTCGCAAACTCGGCAACCCTACCTGGATCAGAACCGTACGCGGGGTTGGATTCAGCCTCGTCGTACCCGCGTCATCACCGCCCGGCCAACCGGCCGAGTTCCCACGACACCATTAGTGTTGCCGGCCATCGTCAATGATCCGCCGACTGCTACTCAGTCACCTGTCCATAGCCCTCCTCTTCCTCGTCCTTCTCGAGTTCCCCCTCGGATACCTCTACATCCAGCAGGAACGGGAACGAGCGATCACAGAAGTCGAACACCAGGCCGAAGCGCTGGCCGTCTTCGCCGATGAGGCGATACGAATCAGCCGGATGGACCAGCTCGCGGAACTGGTGTCGTCAAATAGTCGGCGCATCAACGCCGGCGTGGTCATCGTCGACCCCGCCGGCCGCGTCATTGTCAGCTCCCGGACACTCGCCGACGCCGAGAAGAACGAGCTTCCCCAGCAGCCCGACATCAAAGCCATCCTGAACGATCGGCAGTCGCTCGGACGCTCCCACGGTGAGATCGACGGCGTCCCCCACGTCAACATCACAGTGCCGCTCGGCTCCGCCGTCACCGTCCACGGCGCCGTCCGCCTCACCGTCCGCGAAGACTCACTGGGCGTCGACGTAAGCCGAGTGTGGATGTCCCTGAGCGCGATCGACCTCGTGCTCCTGGCCGGAGTCTTCGCCCTCGTGGTCGTCCTCGTCCGCTGGGTCAGAAAACCAGTGCGTGAGCTGGAGAAAGCCACCAAACGCCTCGCGGACGGCCAAGGATTCAAGCCGGCCTCTGTCCTCACCGGACCGCCCGAACTCCGCCAACTGGCCGTCACCTTCAACGGCATGGCGTCACGGCTGCAACAACTCATCGCCTCCCAACGCGCCTTCGCCGCCGAGGCATCGCACCAGCTCAAGACACCCCTGGCCGCGTTGCGCCTCCGGCTGGAAACGCTGGAGCCGTACATCGCCCTACGCGCGCGGCACAACCTGGAGGCGGCCCTCGCCGAAACCGACCGGCTCGCGCGAATGGTGGACGGGCTCCTCGCCATGGCCGCGTTCGAAGAATCGTCCCTGGTGCGTGAACCCGTCGACCTGGACGCGCTCGTCTACGACCGGGCGCAGACCTGGGCTCCGGTCGTCGCGCGCAGCGGCGTCAACCTCACCGTGAGCGGCACCCGTATCGGGGAGGTCTGGGCCGTTCCCGGGGCGATCGAACAGATCATCGACAACCTGCTCGCCAACGCGCTGCGCGTCTCCCCCAAGGGAAGCACCATCACGTTGGAGCGCCGCTGGCAGTTCCCCGGCAAATCCCGCAGATACGAGGGCGCGGCTGAGCTCCACGTCATCGACCAAGGACCGGGCATGTCCGAAGAGCACCGGCAACGTGCCTTCGAGCGGTTCTGGCGTGCCCCCGGTTCAGGGAAAGACGGGACGGGCCTCGGCCTCGCCATCGTCCAGCAGCTCACCCGCGCCGGCGGCGGCGAGGTGTTCCTCCTGCCCGCCGTCGGCACCGGCCTCGACGTCGTCATCGCGCTGCTCCCCGTCCACGACGAGACCCCGCGCCAGTCGGGCGAGAAGTGGGGTCTCTTCCGGCGGCTGTTCGCCAGCCGGGGGCGCCACAGCGCCACTGGCCGCAAAGCCACCTCATGCGGCGGCCCCGGCGACACCCCCGCCCCCGGTTAGGCCAACAGGTCAGTCCCCGGCAGGCCCCGTCGGCCCGGGGTCGGCCCGGGGTCGGCCCGGGGTCAGAGCGGGCCAACCCGTTGCCGTGACCGCCGTGCCGTACGGCACCGGCCCGGCTTGAGGCGTCCCCGGTCACGAGGCCCGGGCGAGGCCGGGGCGAAGAGGGGGTCGGCGCGGCACTGGGCGGAGGGCCGGGCGAGGCGGCGCGGCCCAGGAGCCGGCCGGGCGGCCAGGCGGCGGGGCCGCGGGGCCGCGGGGCCGCGGGGCGCACGATAAAGGCCCGCTGTCCGCACCCCCGGGGTCTAGGGGTAGGGACAACGGGCCTTATCGCGGCGACCGGGTGAGCGCCCCCGCCCGACTCGGAAAGCCGATCGGCGGGGCTTTGTCCGACCTGCGGGGCGGGCTTATGGCCCTGTTCCCCGCGCGGCTTGCGAGCTCGGAGGGTGGACGCTCACCGGTCTGATGACTCCGGGTGGGAAGGGTCACCCGGTTCGGGGCGGACCGCCGACCGGCGTCGCGCCGTATGGGGCGCTCCTGTCGTAGCCCCGGCCGGTGTTCGGGTCGTGCCCGGTTTCGTAACCCTGGTTGCCGTATCCCTGGGGGTTCCCGTGACCCTGGTTCGGGTCGGCGTAGCCCTGCGGGAAACCGTACACCTGCGTGCTGGCGTAGCCCTGGGGATCAGTGTGAGCTTGAGGGTTGACGTGACCTTGGGGAGTTCCGTAACCCTGGGCTGTGCTGTAGCCCTGGGGGTTTCCGTAGCTCTGGGGGGACCCGTAAGTCTGGGGGTTGCCGTAGCCCTGGTTGTCGCCGTAGCCCTGGTTGTCGCCGTAGCTCTGGCTGTCGCCGTAGCTCTGGGGAGACCCGTAGCTCTGGGGAGACTCGTAGGGCTGGCTGCTGCTGTAGCTCTGGGTGTTGCCATACCCCTGAGGGGCTCCGTAGCTCTGGGTGTTGCCGTATCCCTGGGCTTGGGGGTGTCCTTGGCCCTGGGGGTGGGCGGGGGCTGCGGGGCTTCCGTAACCCTGGCCGTAGCCCTGGTTGTGGGACTGGCCGTACCCCTGGCTGTAGGACTGGCCGTGGGACTGGCTGCGGCTTTGGAGCTGGGCCTGGCTTTGAAGCTGGGCCTGGCTTTGGAGCTGGGCCTGGCTCTGGAGCTGGGCCTGGCTCTGGAGCTGGGCCTGGCTCTGGAGCTGGGCCTGGCTTTGAAGCTGGCCGTGGCTCTGGACCTGGCCGTGGCCTTGGGCGTTGCCGTACCCGTAGGTGGTGCTGTACCCCTGGGCTCCGACATAGGTCTGCGGCCTGTCATAGTCCCGGCTGACCTGCGGTTCTATCGGCTGCGTGTGGCCGCTGTAGGCGGCGACCGGCACAGCCGCGTGCTGGTACTGCGGCTGCTGGTACTGCGGCTGCTGGTATTGGTGCTGGTATTGGTGCTGCTGCACGTGGCCGTAGCCGTGTCCGACGGGCTGACCCTGCAGAACTCCCTGGTGGGCCATCGCCGGTTCCAGCATGGCCGGCGCACCCGCCTGTGTCTTCGGGTAGTCGGCGAACCACTCGTCGGCGTCCTTCTCGGGCGCCTTGAGTTCGTCGCCCTCCACCTCGGGCAGCAGCAGTTCCAGGTGTTCCACACCGGCCTTGCGCTGTTCGGCCGCCCACTCCTCGACCTGGCTGCGGCAGGCGAGGTCCAGGTGGGACACGCCGACCATGTTGATGTTCAGCCTGGCCTTGCCCTTCAGCGAGTCGAGGGTCTCGTTCAGCTTGGGCAGGAGCAGGAAGGTCGCGTTGCCGACCATGGTGAGGTGCGTGGTGTCGCCGACCTCGGTCCGCTCGATCTTGAGCTGCGACATGCGGAGCGCGGCGAGCACAGTGGCGAGAGCGAGACCCGCCAGCACGCCTTCGAGCAGGTTCGTGAAGAGGATCGCGCCGGTCGTGATGATCATCACGAGGCCCTCGCCGCGGTCCATCTTCCACATCTTGATGAACTGGGGCGGGTCGAACAGCTTCCATCCGGCGTGGAAGAGGATGCCGGCCAGCACCGCGATCGGGACGTAGCCGAGAACCTGCGGGAAGAGCACGCCGAAGCCCAGCAGCCACACGCCGTGGACGACGCGAGACACCTTTGTCTTGCCACCCGCCTGCACGTTGGCGGCGCTGCGGGCGATGACGGCGGTGATCGGCAGGGCTCCGACGATGCCGCAGAGGGAGTTGCCGATTCCCTGAGCGGTGAGTTCGGCGTTGTACTTGGTCTTCGCGCCGTCGTGCATGCGGTCCACGGCCGCGGCGCTGAAGAGGCTCTCCGCCGAGGCGATCACGGCGAAGGTGATCGCCATGATGATGATCGCGGGGTCGGCGAGCCCCTTGAACTGCTCCAGGCCGGGGACGTTGAAAGCCCCGAGGAGGTCGTTGATCACCACCATCTTGATCTTGAAATCGGCCATGGCGGCGATCAACGCACCACCGAGGACCGCGACCAGAGGGGCCGGCACCTTGTTCAGGGGAGCCGGCACCTTCTTCCAGGCGAAGCAGAGCACCACGGTGCCCACCGCCAGCGCCAAAGCGGACATCACCTGCGGGCTGGAGAATGCCTTCTTCAGCAGCTCAGGCAGTCCGAGCAGGTTCTTCAAGGGGTGGCCGTGCTGCGACTGGTCGGCCATGGCGTACACCTGGCTGAGCATGAGGGGCAGACCGATTCCGGCCAGCATTCCCCCGACCACAGACAGGGAAATGGCCTGGAAGATGCGTCCGAGACCGAACACCCCGAGGGCCACCTGAATGAGTCCGGCGAGCAGCACGACCGGGCCCAGCATTGCCACGCCGTGCTGATTCACCATGTCCAGAACCAGGGTCGCGAGGCCGGCTGCCGGCCCACTTACCTGCAGGCTGCTGCCCGGCAGCAGGCCCACGATAATGCCCCCGATAATGCCGGAGATGATCGCAAGCTCGACCTTGACACCCGACGCCACACCGATGCCGATGCACAGCGGCACTGCGACGAGGAACACGACGAGCGATGCGAGGAGGTCAGCACCGATATAGGCGGTGGTGAATGATGGTTTCGGCGTCGACGACATAGAGGATGGTGACGTTTTTGCGTGACGAGCTCGACGCGTCTGCACAATCGTTTCTGCCCCTCATGAGTAGGTAGGGAGGGCCCCGGGTTAGAAAGCCCCGTGAACTCGGAAATCCTCCCTGCCGTCGAACTCACGGACCTCGCCCGTGTCCACCTTGTAGAACCACCCGTGCAACGAGATGTCGTTGGTGTCGAGGAGGCGCTGAATGGCGGGATAGGTGCGCAGGGCCGCCAGCTGGGCGACCACATGGCGCTGACCGAGGTCCAGCAGGGACGGGTCCTCCGGCGGTCGGCCGAGGGCGTGGGCCAGCGGGGACTTGGCGAGTTCCAGCCACTTTCCGATGGCCGGCAGCGCGCTCAGGTCGTCGTTGCGCGCCAGGGCGCCGAGGGCGCCGCAGTGCGAGTGGCCGCAGACCACGATGTCGCGGACCTTGAGCACGTTGACGGCGTACTCGATTGTGGCCACCTCGCCGGACGGCGTCTGGTAGCCGTACGGCGGGACGATGTTGCCCGCGTTCCGCAGCTCGAAGAGCTGCCCGGGCCGGGCCACGGTGATGAGTGCGGGCATCACCCGGGAATCAGAGCACGCAATGAACAGCGCGTCCGGAGACTGACCGGCGGCGAGTTTGCGGTATTTCTCGCGCTCAACGCCGATCCGCTGACTGAATGAACGAGCCTTTTCGAGCAGGTCCTTCATGGATTCACTCCCGTGTGTGCTGATTTCCACACACCGTAATGAGCCGCGAACCAGCCACGGGCGAGCAAAGCTCTTGGGGAGGGTTAGGATTCGACCGGCCGTTGACGGCGTTCATTACTTCGAGATCTTGTCCCCACCCGGCGTACTTCGACCTGCGGATATCCATCACGCCTTGGATGCGCTCGGGATCTGTATCCTGCGAAGGCCCGCCGGAGCCGTGCCAGGCTCTTCAAGGAGCGGGTGAGTGTTCCTCCAGAAGTGGGAGTGAAAGATGCTCGCCGATACGCAACTTCACTCGCGTAACACATGCCTCGAACCTGAGTATGGTCGATGGCCTCTTCGGCCCTCTTGGCGGGTGCGTAGTTGACACGCTTGGCCGGTGGGCGGATTCACCATCGGGCGGCGCCGTACATATATACGTGCCGTCGAGAATTTTTCACGGCCGTGCCGTGCCTTCGCGAACGCCTTCCTGAAGGTCTACTCGCGCGTCCCCTTGACCGCCTTGCCGAGCGTCTTGTCGAGTGCCTTCTTGGGCTTCTTGTCGAACGTCCTGTTGAGCGCCTTGTCGCGTTTCTTGTCGCGCTCCTTGTCGCGCTCCTTGTTGAGCGTCTTGCTGAGCGCTGCGACGCCGAGGGCGGCGGCGACGCAGGCGAAGGGGAAGACCGGCATGGCGTACCGGTGGTCGAAGTCGAGCGCCGCGACGGGGGCGACCAGGAGGAAGACCGCGGCGGTCCACGGCAGGAGAGCGGGGCGGCGCCGTACAGCGGACCCGGCCGCGCCGATCAGCAGCAGGAGGGCGAGCAGCGGCCCGTAGAGCAGCGCGGGATACCGGTAGGCGCTCAGAATGCCGATGTACGGCTCGGCGGAGTGCATGGGGGCGATGTCGGAGTCGTACTCCCGCTTCACCTTGTCGATCAGGGGGTTCGCCGGCAGGGTCCAGGGGCCGCGGGGGAACGCCAAGGCCGGCGGGGAGACCCTCTTCGGGTGGGCGACGGGAGGCCACGCGAAGACGATGGAGGTGTCTCGGGCGACCTCGCCCAGGTAGTCGAGGGGCTGGCTCCGAATGGCGCGCAGGGCGAAGGCCCTCGCCAGGTCGTTGTGGGCGAACCGTCCACCCGGCAGCAGGTTCAGGGAGGCCCCTTCCGCCCAGACGTATTCCGAGGCGGCGTCCACCTTCGTGCCGTTGGGGCAGAGTTTCGCCTCTTCGGGCGGCGGCTTGATGACGGCACAGTCGGCGAAGGTCATCGTGCGGGCCCACAATGCCACCCCGTCCGACCCGCTCAGTGCGAATCGACCGTGGTGGGCGGCGTACCACGCGCCATAGGCCGACAGCGGCAGGGCTCCGGCCACCGTCAGGGCGAGTACGACACGCAGCCCGGCCCGCCGTACCACCAGATAGAGGACGAACAATCCCAGCAACGGAACGGCGACCGTACGGGTCAATCCCGCACAGGCCAGGAGAAGCCCCGCAAGAGAGGCCGCCCGCACGGACACGTCCGCGCGCCACATGATCACCGTCAGGGCCGCGACCACGAGGAAGATGAGCCCGATGTCGGAGAGAATGGCGTGTTCAAGGCGCATGAACGCGGGGTTGAGCAGCACCGGCAGCGTCGCGAGCGCCGCACCCCACGCGGGCAGCGAGTGGCGGCGCAGCACCGCATACATCATCAGACCGATACCGAGCCCCATGAGGTGCTGTACGGCGGCGACCAGGACCACGCTGTGGAAGGGCCGGAATAACGCCAGGAACATCGCATAGCCCGCGGGGTGGAATTCGCTGGACGGCCGGAGATGGACGGCCGTGTCCATGTAGGTGAAGGAGTCGTACCAATAGACCTGGGCGGTGGGATAGGCGAGCATCACCAGCACCCGCAGCCCGGCGGCCACTGCCAGGACCATTGCGAAGAGACGGTGGGCGCGGAAGAGCGCCCGGGCTTTGCCGTACCGGCGGCTCCCAGGCGCGGACGCGTGCACGGCGTCCTGAGTACGCGTCTGAGCGTTCAAAGTTCCCTCCCCCAGCCCATATCCGGATGGATCCCGACCTGGGGGAAGAGTTCAACTTAGGCTGTATACCCTGGGCATAACCAGATATGGTTATGCTGGAGTTATGCCGTATTCCTCATAATTCGGGGGCTCTATTGAGGGATACGGCGGACACGGGGGAAAGTTGCGCGTACTCATCGCAGAAGATGAGCGGATGCTTGCCGACTCGATCGCGGAAGGGCTGCGTGCGGAGGCCCTCGCCGTCGACATCGCCTACGACGGCGAGGCGGCGCTGGAGCGGCTCGCCATTCACGACTACGACGTGCTGATCCTCGACCGGGATCTGCCGCTCGTCCATGGCGACGACGTGTGCCGGCAGCTCGTGAGCGGAGGCGGCCTCGTGCGCATCCTCATGCTCACCGCCGCCGGCGACGTCAGGGCGCGGGTGGCCGGCCTGTCGCTCGGAGCGGACGACTACCTGCCCAAGCCCTTCGCCTTCGAGGAACTCCTCGCCCGCGTCCACGCCCTTGGCCGCCGCGTACGGCCCGCCGACCCGCCCATGCTGGAACGGCTCGGCATCCGCCTCGACCGCGCCCACCGGCAGGTCTTCCGCGACGGGCGCTACATCCCGCTGGCACGCAAGGAGTTCGGCGTGCTCGCCGAACTCCTGCGCGCCCAGGGAGCGGTCGTCTCGGCCGAGACGCTGCTGGAAAAGGTCTGGGACGAGAACATTGACCCGTTCACCAACACCGTTCGGACGACGATGATGAAATTGCGCCGCAAGCTCGGAGAGCCTCCCGTGATCGAGACCGTGCCTGGTGTGGGGTACAGAATCCCGTGAGGATATCGATCCGAGCGAGATTCGCTCTGGTTTGCGGAATAGTGACAACCTTGCTTGGCCTTCTGGTGGTCACTATCTCCTACATGGTCGTACGGCAGACGCTGGAACCCCGCGACGGCCTCCTACGGCCGGCCCACGTCTTGCCGAAGGCCATCAACGAAACGCTCTACCCTAACGACTGGAAATACTCGCTCGCCGTCGAGAGAGCCGCGCACGTCCGCGCGGTGTACCAGCGGGACACCCTGAATAACGTGCGCCTCATCGGCGGCCTCGCCGCGCTCGGGTTCGGCCTGGTCGGCACCGGCGTCGGCTGGCGCGCCGCGGGCTACGTCCTGCGCCCCGTGACCAAGGCCACCGAGACCGCCCGCCGCGTCGCCCAGAGCCACGACCTCACCGAACGCATCGCCTACAGCGGCCCCAAGGACGAAATCAAGGAACTGGCCGACATCTTCGACACCATGCTCGGACGGCTCGCCCGCTCCTTCGACGGCCAGCGGCGCTTCGTCGCCAACGCGTCACACGAACTGCGTACGCCCCTCACCATCAACCGCACCCTGGTCGACGTCGCCGTCCGCCGCCCCGACGCCACCGAGGACGTCAAACGCCTCGGCGAGTCCCTACTCCTCGTCAACGCCCGGCACGAACGGCTCATCGACGGGCTGCTGGCGCTGGCCGAAGGGGAACAGACCATACTCAACCTTCAACCCTTCGACCTGACCGACGTCGTCGAGCACGTCATGGACCAGGGCGCCAAGGAGGCCGAGGAACGCGAGATCGCCCTCCACCGCCTCCTCGACACCGCGCCCGCGTCGGGCGACCCCGTCCTCCTCGAACGGCTCGTCCAGAACCTCGTCGAGAACGCCATCCGGCACAACCACCCGGGCGGCGAGGTGTGGGTGACCACCCGCCAACGGGCCGACCAGGTCGAACTCGTCGTCGCGAACACCGGCCTCGCCGTACCCGCCTACGAGATCGAGACGATCTTCCAGCCCTTCCGCCGCCTCCACGGCGACCGCCTCAACTCCGAACGCGGCAGCGGCCTCGGCCTCTCCATCGTCCGCGTCATCGCCGAGGCCCACCGGGGCACCGTCATCGCCCGCCCCCGCGAGGAGGGCGGCCTCACCGTCACCGTGGAACTCCCGATCGCCGCGCAACCGTCCGGGTGACCTTACGGTAATTCGTCGCTACAAATTTCCCGATTTATAATCCCATTCCATAGGGAAGGGATTATCCTGCCTATTTCTCATGCCGTCCCACCCGCGATTCCGACGCCCACCTCGAACGGGCCGTCGTCTCAGGAGACGACGAACTGGGCACCAACGTGTACGGCAAAGGCGAATCCCCTGCTGGCTCTACACCGGCTGGATAAACAACAACCTGAACAGCTGAACTCCTGGACCTCCCCGACCGAACACGTCGACTGAAGGCATGCTGAAGGCGTGCCCAAAACGCGCTCAAGGCGGCTCCCCCGCCGGGTCTCATTCGAGCGCGTCGAGCTTGATGCGTATCTCCTCCGCGTCCGGGAGATCCAGGCTTTCGAAGATGCCGAGCGCCTGCCGCCAGGAAATGCGCGCGGCGCTCGGCTCCTGAAGGCAGTGGGAGATGTCCCCCATGCGCTTGTGCACCTGAGCCTCCTGGTAGAGGTCGTCTCCGCCGTCCCGCGCGATGTCGAGGGCCGCCTGGCACAGGTCGAGCGCGGGGCGGTAGCGGCCCCTGGCGTAGTTCACGTCCGCGATCCCGACGAGCGCCCACGCCTTCTCATGACCGCGATCGATCACCTCCGCTATGTCCCTGGCCTTTTCAAAAAAGATCATGGACTCGTCCGGGGCGCCCATCTCCAGGTAGGTCCTGCCGAGACAGATGAGCACCTCCGTCTCGTGATAGCGGTCACCGCTGTTCTGAAAGGTTGCGATGGCGGCCGTGAAGTACTCAAGTGCCCGCTGATGGTCGCCCTTGTATTGGTAGACCTCACCGAGGTTCTTATCCAGAAGGGCGAGATTCTGCCGCCCGGGGATCTCCTTGAAGATCTGTAGCGACTGCTCGTAGAGGGCCACGGCATCGCGGTGGTAACCGCGGTGGCTCTGGATGTCTGCCAGGTTGTTGAGTGTCTCCCCCTCGCCACGGCGATCGCGTATGGCCCGATACGCCACGAGCGCCTGTTCGAGCAGTTCCAACGCCTGCGTATAGCGGCCGAGACTCGCGTTGACCAATCCGCAGTGGGCGAGAGCGCCGGCCTCGCCACCGGCGTCTCCCACGGTGCGGAAGAGCGCGCTCGCCTCCTCTGTGTAGGCCAGGGCCATCCGATGCTTGCCCTCCAGCATGTTGACAAGGCCGATCCTGTCGAGCGTCCTCGCCTCGCCACGCCGATCGCCCAAGCCGATGTACGTCCTGCGAGCCTCCTCGATGAGCTGGATCGCCTCAGCGCGCCTACTCACCCTGTAGCGGAAACGCCCCAGCTCCAGCAGCATCACCGCGACTCCCCTGGCGTCCCCCAGCTCGCGGCACGCCTGGAGCGCTTGCTCGCACGCGGCGACCGCCTCGGCCCACCGGCCCTCGGCGTCCAGGAACTCGCACATCTCGTGGGTGAGGCGCACGCAGTACGCCTTCCACTCGTGGGACGCCGCATAGTCGGCGAGCAGCAGGACGTTGCCCCATTCCTCCTCCAGCCAGCGCTTGGCCGACGTCGCATCGGTGAAACCGAACCCGGGAGCCAGCACCTCCCCGTCCGGCGGCTGGCCGCCCTCGGACAGAAAGGCCGCCTTCTCGGTCGAGCGCACATAGTGGTTGAGCAGCCGTTCCATGGCCCGCCGACGGTCGCCCCCGGAGTCCTCGCGCAGCGTGCGATCGTAGGCGTAGAGCCGTACGAGATCGTGGAAGCGAAACCGGCCGTCCCGCATTTCCTTAAGAAGGTGGTGTTTGACGAGCACGTCCACGAACCAGGCGGCACGGGCGATGGGAAAGCCGCTGAGCACGGCGGCCGTCGGCACTGTG
This sequence comes from Sinosporangium album, assembly GCF_900100605.1. GTDB lineage: Bacteria > Actinomycetota > Actinomycetes > Streptosporangiales > Streptosporangiaceae > Sinosporangium > Sinosporangium album. The sequence goes on from NZ_FNCN01000010.1 coordinate 213,575, forward strand.
ATGTCGCGGCAGGGGTTCAGGCCGAGGCGGCGGAAGAAGGACTGCGCCTCCACGGTGAGGCCTCTGTACGAGAGGTCGAAGGCGGCGTTGATCTGCTGATGTCCGCTGTCGAAACCCGGCAGGCCGTGCGACCGCTCAACCGGGCCCCCAAGGCTGCCGGCGCGCAATGTGATCGCCAGCGGAAGCCCCCCGCTGAAACGGACCACCCTCTCAACGACATCGGCCCCCGCGCCTGCCGACCTGTCGACGACCCGCCTCACCAACTCCGCCGCCTCGGCGTCGGGCAGCACGTCCACGGGCACCACCACCACACCGTCCTCCACCTCGAACCGGGATCTCGTGGTGACCAGGGTGAGCACATTCCGCGCCCCCACCAGCAGCGGCTTCACCTGTTCGAACCCACTGGCGTCATCCAAAACCATGATCGCGCGCCGGTAGGCCATCTCCGCATGCCACATCGCCGCCCGCTCCGCCAGCGCGAGAGGAACACGCGTCGCGGGAATGCCCAGCATGCGCAGCGCCGCCAGCAGCACCCCGGACGCGTCCAGCGGCGCACTCACGCGATCGTGGCCTCGCAGATCCAGATACAGGCGCGCGTCTGGATAGAACCCGGCGAACCGATATGCCAGATGCACCGCCAGCGCCGTCTTCCCCACCCCTGCCATGCCCTGCAATACCACCGACAGGCCGTTCCCCCGCTCCGCACGCAACCCGTCCACGACCTCGATCTCACGTGCCCGGCCCGTGAAGTACGGCACGTCCGCCGGCAGCGTGTCCGGCTGAGAGTCGCCCCCACCCCGGTGGTAGACCGGCGTCACCGCCAACTCGGCGTCCCCGTGCAGAATCCGCTGGTGCAACTCGTCTAACGCACTACCCGGACGCATCGCTAGATGCTCCCTTAAATGACGGTTGATCTCGCGGTAAACCCGCAGGGCGTCGGCCTGTCGCGAGCTCCTGTACAGCGCGATCATGAGCTGCTTCGCCACCGTCTCATCGATCGGATGGTCGGCCATGCTCTGCTGCAACTCCGCCAGTACCTCGGCGTGATGCCCGAGGCGCAGCTCCAGCTCGATCCGGTCCCTCCGCAGATCCCGCCGCTCCCCATCCAGCGACTCCGCCATCCGCATCGCCCATGCGCCCGGCAATCCGGCCAGCGCCTCCCCCTGCCAGAGCTCCTCGGCCTCCCGCAGCAGTCTCAACGCCAACGTCACATCCCCGGCCTCCAGTACGGCCTTCGCCTCACGCTGGCGCCTTCGCACCACATGGAGGTCGATGCATTCAGGCGGCACCCGCGCTGTGTAAGTCCCACCCTTGTGAACGATCTGCACACGGTCACCGACAATGCCCCGGAGCCAGCTACGCAGCCGGCTGACATGAGCCTTCAGGTTCTCCCGCGCCTTCATAGGGGCGTCCTCGCCCCAAATCTGGTCGACGATCTGACCGACCGTGATCGCCCTGCCGACGCGCACAAGCAACAGCGCCAGCAGGACCTGCTGTATCGGGGGGTAGAGGGGATGCTCCTGGCCTTCAACGCTTAATTCGATCCCTGAGCTGGGGGAAAGCAGTCTGAAGAGCATGTGTGTCCTCCGGCACCGCTGGAGCAAGGACCCGGATTGCTCGTGAGAGGTTCTCACAATTGCATGCAGATCAGTCTTCTTAGTAACCCATAATCACGACCGACACAACCGCCACGGTCACGCTCTGTGCCCCCATCCACCGATATCAGTCGCAAGAAACCAGATACGGCCGAGCCAAAACCTCCGCGGCCCCGGACGGACGTCCAACCCCAAACAGTCAATACGGACAACTTTCCTGTCCTTGGAAATTTCATAATTGGGAGCGCTCCCCCTTCACTGTTGGCTACGATCTTGCAAGTGATCGGCCTCACTGCCGACCTGGGATATGCGAAAGGCATCACCGCATTGTTGAAGATTGCAACAATACCCCTCGCCATCGTCGGCTTGTCGCTCCTTTTCTCCGCTTCACCCGCCATGGCGGACACATCTTCGACGGACACTCCAAACCAGCTGATCGGCACAGAAAGCACCGCCCACGCTCCCACCTCACAAGACTCAGCGACGGTCACACGCACCCCGTGCAGAGGTGATTCGTTCATGTTTCGCAAAGCAGCCCGCTAGTCCTGACTAGCTCATGGGGTCGCGTCCGACTTTTCGGGCATGACCCCATGAGCCGGTACGCTTTTCGGGCAGCCTGGATGGACAGAAAATTCCAAGAGATCCAGCCAGCGATAAATCTGTCGACCAACTCCATGAAGTAGCGATAAAAAGCCCTGTTCCAACCTGCTTTCGGCAGCGGCCTCCAGACCGCTGTGGTGGTCAAAGAGCGCCCGATCGACCATGCGATTTCTCGCTGTCACGCGCTTCATCAAACCCCACGCAACCGAGTGGTCAATCCTCCCGGCGCATGCTCAGGGCGGGCGGTTGAACCGTAAGCCGCCGAGCCCTTCCACAACGCGGCAGTCGGCATTCCAGGACGCTCAGATCAGGAGCCGCGGGGCGTGGAGGTGCTCCCCTGTCCACAAAGCCAGGAGGCAGCCGTGCGATATGGCGAGATACCCAGCAGAGCCCCCCGTTCCTTACGCAGAACCAGCGGCGAGGTCCAGCAAATGCATCGGCCCCGCTCAACGGCGGCCGTCTGGCGCGGTAGCTTCATGCACCGAGCGCAGGTTTCCGGGAAAGGCGTATGCCTGCCGCACCCGCAGACCGGGCGCGCCGACAAGCCGGGCGGTTCCCGTGGCGAGCTGCCCGGGAGGCCCGCATGACCTACGCCGGCCGCCTCGTCAAGGGGCCTTTCTCTCTCGCGGCACGCTACGGCGACACCAATAGAACCGAGCGCACGGTTGTCGCCGTCGTCCACCATTTCGCGGGAGCCACTCGACTGTTGGATGTGCTGCCGCTCGTGGAGCGGGACGAACGCGTGCAGACGGTTTTCACCGTGCCGCCGTCATCGGTGTTCGAGGAGAGCGCCCACAGCTTCCTGCGCAGTACGGGAGCGCTGATGATGCCTTGGGCCCAAGCGGTGGAGACCCCGTTCGACCTCGCGCTATCCGCCGCTTTGGGACATCTGGAGCAGCTCCACTGTCCAATCCTCGCAATGGAGCACGGAGCAGGCCCATATTCATATGTCCCGATTCGATCGGGTTCTGGGAGTCTGGCCCGTCGAGCAGTGATCAGCCTAGGCGCGCGAGGACTGGTCACACATGGGCGAGTCATCCCATCAGCCCTCATGCTGCCCCATGCCCACGATCGCGAACTCCTCGCGCAGGAGTGTCCGGAAGCGCTCCCCGCAGCCGTGGTCGCGGGAGACCCCTGCCTTGACCGCATGCTGGCGAGCCGGCACCTGCGCCTGGCTTATCGGAACGCCCTCGGAGTCGGGCCCTCGCAGAAGCTCGTCGTGGTCACGTCGCACTTCGGGGAGGACTCACTTCTCCAGAACCACCGCGAGCTGCTGCTGCGCCTTCCCGCGGAACTCCCCACAGAGGACTACCGGGCGGTCGTCATCCTGCATCCGAACATCTGGTTCTGGCACGGGAGGCGACAGGTCGCCGCGTGGTTCGACGCGTGCAGCCGCTCCCGGGTCACTGTGCTGCCTCCCGAGGAGGGCTGGCGCGCGGCCCTGGTCGCGGCGGACTCTGTCATCGGCGATAGGGGAAGCCTGGCATGCTACGGCGCGGCCCTCGGCGCTCCGGTCCTCCTGGCTCCCTTCAAGGAGGAGAACGTCGTCCCCGACTCCCTGTTCGCCTGCCTCGCCGCCATCGCTCCGCGCCTGGACCCGGACAGCCCCCTGGTGGACCAGCTTGAGGCCCTTGAACGGCTGTGGACGCCCGAGGACACGGTGGCGGTACGCAGTCGGCTGGTGAGTGTGCCGGGCCAGGCGGCTCGGCTGTTCCGCCAGACGATGTATCGCCTGATGCGACTGTCTGAACCCGTGAGCGAGGCACGCACCGAGCCGGTGCCAATGCCCTTGCCCCTGAGACACGCCTCCTCATGAAGGTCGTACGCGTGTCAGTCACCACATTCAACTCGCGCGGTGTCGGTCACGACCTCGCCTTCGACGAACACGTGAGTGCAAGTGCTTCGGACGATCGATGGCTTGCCTGCGCTGACGTCATCATCTGCCAACCCGCAGCGGTACGGCAGATCGCCGCCGATGCCGTGGCCATGGCACTCAGCCGGTTCCCCGGATGCCTGATCGCGGTATGCCCATATCGGGCAGACTCATGTCTGCTGGGCGCGAGAGGGGCTCAGCTCGCCGAATGCGAATACGTAGAGCCGTGGGTGGCGGGGTCCGCGGCGCATGGTTGGCTCACCGCCGGGCGACATCTCTCGGAGCTTCGCGGTGTCTCCATCAGCCATTGGGCTGATCAGCACCCGACAGCGCATCGAGCCGTTCCCGGATTTGCCTGGCTCCAGGTGCGCGAAGTTCGTCATAGATAGCAAGGGCCTGCGGCAGCAGCATGCGACAGCCCTCGATATCGCCCTTCTTCTCCAACAGGTCGGCCTGGGCGACACGGACTTCGGCCTCTTGGCGCCGACTGCCGAGCCTCAAGCTCAGCACCAATGCCGCGTCCAATCTGCCGGCCGCCTCTCTGAGGCGGCCGGCCTTTACGTAGGTCTGCCCAAGTCCCGTCAATGTGCGCGCTTGATTGTGCTCGTCATCGTGACGCTGAAAGTAGTCATATGCGTTGAGGAAGTGGCGTTCGGCTTCGTCAAGTACGCCCGCTGCGCGATACGCCTCTCCGAGATATCTGATCGCCAATGCCGCCCCCCGCATTTCCTCCGCTCGTTCGTGCATCGTCAGCGCCCTCTGAAAGCACGTGATGGCTTGATCGGGGTTCTCCTCCTGAAGGCGCGCGAGACCAAGGCTGCCCCAAGCAGAAGCTTCGGCGACCTCATTCTCCGCGACACGCGACTGCTCGATGGCGGCCTCACACAGTAACGCCGCCCGGCTGAAGTCCCGCAGGTCCAAGTGCGCCGCAGCCAACGCGAGCTGCATCCGGGCGACCGCGAGCGGAGGCCCCTCGACCTTGGCGGACGCGAGCCCGAAAGCATGGGTCTGCAACCATATTTCATAGTGCTTGCGGGAGATGAAAAGCCCCCACAGCGACTCGCACAACTGCCAGCAAAGACCATGCAGTCCTTGCAGATGTGTCGCCTTGACGAGAGCGGCCAGCGTGGGCAGGGCCGACTCCAGCCAGTGCAGCGCCTTGCCCCGCTCATCGAACTCGGCCGGACGCTGCCGCGCTTCCCGATAGCGTGGGCCGACGTGCCAGCGGCCCGGCAGGACCACCAGATCGGCCGCCACAGCCCTGTCCAGATACCATCCGGCGATTCTGGCGAGGATGTCACGCCGGAGATCAGGGGTGTCCGTGGCCATCGCGGCCTCGTGCGCGTGGAGGCGCAGCAGGTCGTGGAAGCCGAAGCCATCGCCCTTCCGCTCCTCAAGGAGGCTTGCGGCGACGAGCCCGTCGAGAAGTTCCTCTGCCTCCTCCACATCGATGTTCAGGGCTGCCGCCGCGACCTGTGAGCCGAACTCCTCGCCGGGGTGCAGGCCAAGCGCGCGGTAAAGGCGTGCCTGGTCCGGGGGCAACGCCTGGTAGGAGACGTCGAAGACCGCCTTCACATGCATGTCGTCGGTGCTCAACCCCGACAGCCTCCTCGCAGCATCGGAGAGTTCCGTGACCAGGCGTTCGATCGACCACCGGGGGCGGAGGGCGAGTCGTGCCGCGGACGCCCACACGGCCAAGGGCAGCCGTCCGCAGAGGCCCACCAGATCCGCTGCCGCGTCCGGCTCCGCTGTGATTCGCTCGGCGCCGAGCACACGGGTCAGGAGGTCCACGGCGGCGTCCTCGCTCAGGGGGGTCAGCTCGACGAACCGCGCGTCGTCGAGCATGAGGCCGGTGAGCCGCTTGCGGGTCGTGGCCAGGACCAGGCTCTCCGTGGCCGCGGGGAGCACGAGACGCACCTGCGCGGCGGAGATGGCGTTGTCGAGCATGACCACGATGCGCTGCCCCGCGGTCACCGATCGGTAAGTCGCGACCTGTTCGTCGAGCTGGGTGGGGATGCGGTCGGGTGCGATGCCGAGAGCGCGGAGGAACCTCTCCAGAACCTCGGTCGGCTGGGTGGGGTCACCGCCATGGCTGAACCCCCGGAGATCAGCATAAAGCTGACCGTCGGTGAACAGATGGCGGATCTGATGCAGCCAATGCAAGGCGAGCGAACTCTTCCCGACTCCGCCGAGACCGCTGATCACGAAAAGCTGGGGCGAGTTGGGCGCGTGAGGTTTTTCCGTGAAAAGGCGTTGGAGCTTGGCCTGTTCGGCCTCTCGGTCCACGAAAACACTGGGGGCGGGACCGAGTTGCGCGGGAACAGCGCGGGGGGAGCTCTCGACGTCGATGTGCTTGATGTGCTTGATGTGCACGTCGCCGTAGATTGCCTCGGCCTGTACGGCTGCGCCGGATATCGTGCCGGCGATCTCGTTGGTGGGGAGGTGCTTGGAGTTTTCGTCTTCCTCGCGCCCCACGGCCACGTGCTAGGCCCCCAATGTGAAGGTTTGTTTTGTGAATCTGCTTCAAAGCTATCCCCGAGCCCAGACCTGAACAAGGGCTTGCGCCGGGAGGTCAGGCCTCCGTGCGCCGCATTCCCACGCAGCGCACGGAGGGGTGGGTTCACTCTACACGTCTACTACTCGTCCTTACACGGTTTGAGGTTAAGGGCATAGGTGTTCGAACAGGGTGAGCCACGCGTCGGGGTGGACGAACGCCATCACGGTGGCCGGGGCGGCGAGCAGCGGGTCGATTTCGTAGGCCGTGACGGTGGAGCACCGTGCGGCCAGGGCGAAGGTGAGGGCGCCTTCTCCCGCGCCGGGTTCGAGCACAAGTTCGTGCGCGCCGGCCATGTCGGCCATGTGCCGTACGGCGCGGCGGTCGACGAGGAAGTTCTGGGAGAGGGTGCGCCTGGCCAGGTCTCGCGGGGTGCGTCCGCCGCGGTTCTTCGCCTGTCTCTGGGTGTGTGAATAGTTTCCGTGCGCGAGGGACTTGCCCATGCGATCACGCCCTTTTCGGGTCCGAGGGTGGATGGGTCTCGGAGGCCCGGGCGCGCATGGGGACGCGCTATGCGGTGTTGGTGAAGTGCGTCCCCTCTAGCGAGCCTGAGCCGGCAGGCTGCGGGGACGGATCACATAGGCCACCGCCAGGGCGGCGCAGTACGTCGTCATGAGGCAAGACGGTACGTCTCTCCTCGGGAAGGGGACAACCGGTTTTCCCTGCGCGTGATTCACGGTGTTGTACCTGGTTAGAGGGTCGGCGGGGCCGGGGAGGGGGGTGGTGAGAACCCGAGGAAGGACATGCCGTGATCCCTGCGGAGATGGATGCGTGGGTGGTGGCGCGCCCCGGGCCCATCGCCACGGGCCCTTTGGAGCGCGTACGGTTGCCCGTGCCGCAGCCCGGCCCCGGCGAGGTGCTGGTCGAGGTGGAGGCGTGTGCGGTCTGCCGTACGGACCTGCATTTGACCGAGGGGGAGCTGCCCCCGCACCGCCCGCGGACGGTGCCGGGGCACCAGGTGGTGGGCCGGATCGTCGCGTGCGGTGAGGGACGGACGGGGCTCGCTCCCGGGAGCCGGGTGGGCGTGGCGTGGCTGCGCTGGACATGCGGCCAGTGCCGTTACTGCCACCGGGGGGCGGAGAACCTCTGCCCCTGGTCGACGTATACGGGCTGGGACGCCGACGGCGGCTACGCGGATTATCTGACCGCCGTGGCGAACTACGTCTACCCGCTGCCCGACGATGTCCCGGCCGAACGGCTGGCGCCGCTGCTGTGCGCGGGGATCATCGGCCATCGGGCGCTGCTGAGAAGCGACCTGCCTCCCGGCGGCCGACTCGGGATCTACGGTTTCGGCTCGTCCGCCCACCTGACCGCCCAGGTGGCGCTGTGGATGGGGGCGACGGTCTATGTGATGACCCGCTCGGAGAAGGCGCGGGCCCTGGCGACGGAGCTGGGCGCGACCTGGGTGGGCGGAGCGACGGACACGCCTCCCGAACCGTTGGATTCGGCGATCCTGTTCGCCCCCGTGGGGGAGCTCGTGCCGGTCGCCCTCGCCGCCCTGGACCGCGGAGGCACCTTGGCGGTAGCGGGCATCCACCTCAGCGACATACCGTCGCTCAACTACGACGCGCACCTGTTCCGGGAGCGCTCCCTGCGCAGTGTCACCGCCAACACCCGGGCCGATGGCAGGGAGTTCCTCGAAATCGCCGCGGCCCGCCCGCCGCGGGTCGCGACTGTCGCCTATCCGTTCGACGCGGCCGACCAGGCCTTGCGCGACCTGGCGGGCGACCGGGTCGAGGGCTCCGCCGTACTGAGCACGTTCTCGTCGCTCTAAGCGGCGTCGGCCTCGGCGTCGGCGTCGGCTCGGCGGGTGATCAGGCGGGACGGTCAGAGGTCGCGGAGGATCTGGTGCAGGTGAGCGATGGTCTTGCGCGGCTGTATGGCCTGAATGCCGAGCCGGTTCATCACATGCCAGTAGCGTTGCGTGTCAGCGGGCTTGTCCAGGTAAAGCGCGCTGGTGAGCTGCTCAAGGTAGACGATGTCGGGAAGCTCCCCTTCAGGGAAGCGCAGAATGGTGCTGGCGCCCGCCGCTCCGGCGTGGCATCCGAAGCTGAACGGCATGAGCTGGAGGGTGATGTTCTTCAGCTCGGCGATCTCGATGAGGTGCTTGAGCTGGGCGCGCATGACGGCCGCACCGCCGACGGGCCGCCGCAGCGCCGTCTCGTCGATGACGGCCCATAGTTTGGGCGGAGTCGGCTTGGCTAGGAGGCGCTGGCGCCGTTTGCGCAGGTCGACGCGGCGCTCGACCTCCTCGGGGGTGGCCTGACCACCTCGGCCGATCCGGATGATGGCGCGGGCGTAGTCCTCGGTCTGGAGCAGGCCGGGGACGAACTGCACCTCATATGTACGGATGACGCAGGCGGCCTGCTCCAATCCGAGGTATGCCTCGAACCAGCTCGGGACGACGTCGCCGTAGTAGTGCCACCACGCCGGCGCGTTGGCCCTCTCGGCGAGGGAGAGCACGGTGGCGCGCTCGGCCTCGTCGTCGACGCCGTACAGGGTCAGCAGGTCGTCCACGTCCCGCAGTTTGAACCCGGTCCGCCCCAGCTCAAGCCTGCTGATCTTGGAGGTGGAGGCCCTGATGGTGTCACCCGCTTCCTCGCGGGTCATCTTTCTGGCCTCGCGTAGTCTGCGGAGCTGCGCGCCTACCAGCATGCGCAGCACGGTGGGTCCGGCCTGCCGATAGTCCACAGCACGGCCTTCGGGCATCTCTGTCGCTGTCCGAGCAGTTTGCAAGCCCGCTCCTTACATCACAAACCGATACGGTCCGGTTCATAAACATTCATCATCCACGGACCGGGTCCGCAGTCGGAGATCGACTACCGCAAGCCGCAGCTGCCGAATGCCCGGTTGCAGACCGTGATGGACGACGTACATACATGTCAGCTTTGCAGCTCACGCACTTCCGCACAAAGTGAGTAAGTCCTCTCCGCGTCGCCGGCGGAGGCGCGCGAACTCCGCCGAATGGAACACCCTGCCTTGTGGCCTGCATCAGCGCCGCACTTCCCCCCGCGGTGCGGCCCGAAAAACGCCCGCCTCCACCGCCGCATTGAGGACGTTCATCTCGGCCGATCTTTTCTCAATGCCGTCACCGTCCGCCATGATGGCGACCACGGGTATGAGGGAGGCATGTGAGCAGAACGCCACCGCATGACCGCCCTTCGCGGCAGCCGGACACCACAGGTTGAACTTCAGGCACGAGTCCAAGGAGAACATGCGTGAGCCAGAACCGAAACCCCTCTGATTCAGAGAAGCTCAATCCCGAGATCGCTCACAGCGCGAGAGTGTGGAACTACTGGTTAGGCGGCAAGGACCACTACCCCTCCGACAGGGAGGTCGGGGACCACGTCTCCTCCCTGCACCCGAACATCGCGCACGTGGCACGCGCCGACCGCGCGTTCCTGGGCCGTGTGGTGCACTACCTGGCCGCCGACATCGGCATCCGGCAGTTCCTCGACATCGGCACCGGGCTGCCGACGGTGGACAACACCCACGAGATCGCGCAGCGCGTGAGCCCCGATTCCCGCGTGGTCTACGTGGACAACGACCCCCTTGTGCTCGTGCACGCCCGCGCGCTTCTCACCAGCACCCCCGAAGGCGCCACCGACTACATAGAAGCCGATCTCCACGATCCGAAGGCCATCCTTACGGCCGCCGAGGCCACACTTGACTTCGATAAACCCGTGGGCATCATGCTGCTGGGAATTTTGAATTTCATTCTCGACGATGGCGAGGCCGCCGCCGTCGTACGGCAACTGCTCGACCGGGTGCCCTCCGGCAGCTATGTGGCGGTCACGCATCCGACCTTCGAAATCGGCGGCGAGGCGAACATCGAGGGTATGCGCTTCTGGAACGAGAACGCCACCCCCAAGATCCGCGCCCGGGGCAGCGCGGAGATCGCCCGTTTCTTCGACGGGCTCGAACTGCTTGAGCCGGGCGTGGTCTCCTGCGCCCACTGGCGCCCCGATTTGCCCGATATCGCGGACCAGCCTCCCGCGGTGCCGCAGTACGGCGCGGTGGGCCTGAAGCCGTAGTCGGACCTGAAGCCGTAGTCTCGTCTTCCTGTGGGCGCGGGGAGCCCACAGGAAAACTCTTCCATCCCACGGTGAAACAGATGGACCTGCCTCGCGGCCTGCGGCGAAGAACGGGGTGAAGAAGCAAGCGCCCACCCCGAGAGGATTCACTCACGTGTCAGGCCACACGAGAATGCCGAGCACCGCGCGCCCACCGGGGCCTGCGCAGTGAGCCCAAACGCGGCATGGGACACGGACGGCGCCGGGGAATCCGATTCGACGCTCATCGAGCGTTCCCTCATCGAGCCGGAACTCTTCGCGGCGCTGTTCGACCGGCACTCCGATGAGATGTTCCGCTATACGGCCCGGCGCCTCGGCCCGGAAATCGCCGAGGACACCGTCGCGGACCTGTTTCTCGTCGCGTTTCGTGGTCGCGCCAAGTACGACCGCGTCCACCAGGACGCTCGGCCATGGTTGTACGGCATCGCCACGAATCTGATCGCCCGGCAGCGCAGAGCCGAACGGCGGCGCACGAAGGCCATGGCCCGAGTGGCGGTCGAGCGGCCGAGCTCCTTCCACGACGGCGCGGACGACCGCCTCACCGCCGAGCGGTTCCAGCCCAAGCTGGCCAAGGCCTTGGCGTCGCTGTCCGCCGCCGAACGGGACCTGCTGCTCCTCGTGGCGTGGGCCAACCTCACCTACGACGGCGCCGCCCGCGCCCTCGGCATCCCCGAGGGCACGGCCCGTTCCCGGTTGCACCGTGTCCGCAGCAAGGTGCGCCGGGCCCTCGGCGGCGTCAACCCCTTCACCGTGGAGCCTTTGGAGCCTCAGCATGGATGAGATCAAAATGTTCGCCGAGCATCCACCGCCCGACCCCGCCTATCCGCAGGGCGCCAAGAGCGCCGCGCGGGGGCGCCTGCTGGAAGAGGCAGCGGGCAACAGGAGGCGTTTCGCCTTCCCCCGGGCCGGGTGGCAGGCCGTGGCGGCCTTCGGGGTGACCGTCGCCCTGGTGGGAGGGGTCACCGTAGGACTGTCGTTGAACACGCCGGCACCGACACGCGGGAGCACGGGTGGGGGCGACGCCATGGCGGGGGCCGTCGTCGCCACGCCGTACACCGGGCAGACGGGGCAGGAGCTGGAGCCGAAGCCAGGGCAGTATGTCGTGGTCGAGTCGGAGACGATGTTCGTCATGGAGTCCAAGGACGCCGACCGCCAGAAGCAGCCAGACAGCTACCTCTATCGCACAAAGCGACGAACCTGGCAATCCTACGATGGATCGGCGCCGGGATTGCTGCGGGTCAGCGATCTGCCCCCGCAGCAGTTCGCGGATAGACCACTTCCGCCGCGCTCCCAGCGGATGGCCGGTCGGAACTTCGCCATCTCCCCGGACTGCGCGCACTGGCCGGAGGGATTCCGGCCGGACTACGCCTACCTCAGCACACTGCCGACCGACGGCGCGATGATGCGTGAAGTCCTCTACAAGCGGGTCACAGGGGACGTAGACCGTGAGGTGGGGGCGTTCACCCAGGTGCGGGAGCTTGTCACCGAGAACTATCTTCCGCGTCCACAACGGACGGCCCTCTTCGAGGCTGTCATGTCCCTCCCGGGGGTGGAGAGGACCGAGGGGGTCAAAGACGGTGACGGGCGTGAAGGCGTCGCGTTCGGCATGGTCAGCGACGGCGTGAACCACCAGCTCGTGTTCGACCCGCAGACGTTCATGTTCCTCGGTGAACGGCAGACGGCCGCCAGTGAGAAGAATCCTCATAGCGTTCCGGTCGGCACAGTTCTCGGCCTGTCGACGCAACAGAAGATCTCGGTGGCGGACGAGTTGCCGAAGGTCGAGAACGTGCTGAAGGACTCCACGTGCGAAATGGGGATGCCTCCGGCGACGGATGGGCCGGTGCCGGCGACGGATGGGCCGACACCGGCGCCGATGACGGCACCCGAACAGGCACCTGCACCGGCATCGACGGACCCCGCGGCTCCGAAGGGCGGCGCAACGCCAATACCGAACGACCCCATGGCGACCAAGGAGAGCAAGCAGGACTGAGTCCCGCTTCCCGGACTACTGCCGCACGGCCCCTGCCGTACATCCCGTACGGCAGGGGCCTCGCTGTGCGCCGCCCTCCGGGCGGCGTATGACATGCTGCGGGAAAGAGACCTCCGTGGCATCCGGAAAGGCGGGACATGCCCGATACCTCCTCCGTCGCCTCGCACCTGTCCACGGCCGCCAAGCCGGTGATCGTGACGGTGGACGACGACCCCGGCGTGTCGCGGTCGGTGGCCAGAGACCTGCGGCGGAGGTACGGCAACGCCTACCGGATCGTGCGGGCCGAAAGCGCGGACCAGTGCATGCACTCGGTGCGGGAGCTGCGCCTGCGGGGCGAGGAGGTGGCCCTGCTGCTCGCGGACTACCGGATGCCGCAGATGAACGGCGTCGAGTTCCTCGAACAGGCCATGGACCTCTACCCATATGCCCGTCGCGTGCTCCTGACGGCCTACGCCGACACCGATGCCGCCATCCAGGCGATCAACGTGGTGGATCTCGACCACTACATGCTGAAGCCGTGGGACCCTCCGGAAGAGAAGTTCTACCCGGTGATCGACGCCCAGCTCGACGCGTGGCAGCGCACCGAGCGGCGGGCGGTGTCGGAGCTGCGGGTGGTGGGAGCGCGCTGGTCGTCCCGGTCGCACGAGGTGCGCGACTTCCTGGCGCGCAACCAGGTGCCCTACCGGTGGCTGCTGGCCGACGAGGGCGAGGGGGCCGAGCTGGTGTCGGCCGCGTGGGAGGTGTGCGGCGGTACGGCGGAAGCCGTACCGCAAGGCGTGCCGCCGGCGGCGAAGCTGCCGCTGGTGGTGACGGCGGAGGGGGTGACGCTCGCGGCGCCCGACACGGCGCGGCTCGCCGAGGCGGTGGGGCTCTCCACGGCACCCGCCACGGACTTCTACGATCTTGTCGTGATCGGTGGGGGTCCGGGTGGGTTGGGCGCGGCGGTGTACGGCGCGTCCGAAGGGCTCAGCACGGTCCTCCTGGAACAGCACGCCTCAGGCGGGCAAGCCGGGCAGAGCTCCAGGATCGAGAACTACCTCGGCTTCCCCGACGGCGTGTCCGGAGGGCAACTCGCCGACCGGGCCAGGAGGCAGGCGCTCAAGTTCGGGGCCGAGCTGCTGACGGCCCGCCAGGCCACAAGCCTCGACGTGAAAGGCCAGACCAAGGTCATCGGCTTCGCCGACGGCGGCAGCATCGCCGCGCACACGGTGATCCTCGCCACCGGCGTGTCCTACCGGCGACTGGCCGCGCCCGGCCTTTCCGACTTCGTCGGCCAGGGCGTCTACTACGGCGCCGCCCTGTCGGAGGCCCCCTCCTGCCGCAACGCCGAGGTCTACATCGTGGGCGCCGCCAACTCGGCGGGCCAGGCGGCGGTCTACCTCTCGCAGTACGCGAGCAAGGTCCACCTGCTGGTGCGGGGCGACGGGCTGGAGAAGTCGATGTCGCACTACCTCATCGAACAGATCTCCCAAATCCCCTCCATCGTGGTCCACACCCGCACCGAGGTGGTGGCCGGGGAGGGCGACGGGCATCTGGAGCGGCTCACGTTCAGCGGCCCCGACGGCACCTGGACGGACTCCGCCGAATGGCTGTTCGTGTTCATCGGGGCCGAGCCGCTGACCGACTGGCTGGGCGACACCGTCGAGCGTGACCCCCACGGGTTCGTGCTGACCGGGCCCGACCTCACGGCCGCCGGGCGACGGCCGAGAGGCTGGACGCTGGAGCGCCAGCCGTACTTCCTGGAGACCAACGTGCCGGGCGTGTTCGCGGCGGGAGACGTGCGGGCCGACTCGATCAAACGGGTCGCCTCCGCCGTCGGCGAGGGCGCGATGGCCGTGTCGATGGTCCACCGCTACTTGGAGAAGACATGATCGGGCCCGACGACCTGCGCGACCTGTTCCTGTTCGAGGGGCTCGACAGGGAGCGGCTGGAGTGGCTCGCCGCCCACGGCGAGGAGCGCGCGTACGACGCCGACGAGTTCATCGCCCGCCAGGGCGAACCGGCCGAAAGCTTCTTCGTGCTCGTCGAAGGCGAGCTCGTGCTGTCGCTGCAGAGCACGTCCGGGCCGGTGTCGGGCGAACCCACCTCCCAGCCCGGCGTGTACGGCGGAGCCGTCATGGCCTACCTCGGCTCCCACACCTCCGAGATCTACGGCCATTCGCTGCGCACCACCAAACCGTCGCGGCTCTTCGTCCTGCCCGCCGAGCGGTTCTCCTGGATGATGCACGAGTGGTTCCCGATGGCCGTCCACCTGCTGGACGGCGTACGGCTCGGCGGCCTCGCGCAGCGTGAACTCATCGACCGGCGCCAGCGCCTGACGGCCCTCGGCACGATCACGGCCGGGCTGACGCACGAGCTGAACAACCCGGCGGCGGCAGCCGTACGGGCCGTAGGGGAGCTCCGCACGCAGGTGAACGCGTCGCGGCGGCGGCTGGCCGACCTGGCCGAGGCGGGCATCGCGCCGGAACGGCTGCGCGCGTTGATCGACCTCCAGGAGACGTGCGTGGAAGGGGCGTCGGCGCCGCCCGTGCGGACACCTTTGGAGCTCTCCGACGCGGAGGACGCACTGGCCGAACACCTTGAGGATTACGGCGTCGAGGACGGTTGGGAGATCGCGCCGTCGCTGGTCGCCGCCGGTTTCGGGCCGGGCGGCCTCGACCAGGTGCGTGAGGCCGTCGGTGACCACTACGTGGGGGCGGCCGTGCGCTGGATGGCACGCGCCACGGAGATCTCCCAAATGCTCGACGAGGTCGCCGACGCCACCGAGCGCATCACCACCCTGCTGAGCGCGGCCAAGCAGTACTCCCAGATGGACCGCGCGCCCTACCAGGTCGTCGACGTGCGCGAACTGCTCGACAGCACCCTGGCCATCTTCCGCGGAAAGATCCCTCCCGGCGTCACCGTCGTCACCGACTACGACCCCGACCTGCCGCCCATCCCCGCCTACGCCGGGGAGCTCAACCAGGTGTGGACCAACCTCATCCACAACGCCCTCGACGCCATGGGCGACACCGGCACCCTCACCGTGCGCACCTCGCGCGGGCACGACGTCGCCCTCGTCGAGATCTGCGACACCGGCCCGGGTGTGCCCGAAGAGCTGCGCGAACGCATCTTCGAACCCTTCTTCACCACCAAACCCGTCGGCAGCGGCACCGGGCTCGGGCTCGACATCTCCTTCCGCATCGTCGCCGGCCGCCACGGCGGCGACCTACGTGTCGAGTCCCGCCCCGGCGACACCCGATTTCAGGTGCGCCTCCCCCTGACCGAATCCCGCTGACGGTCAAAGCTTCACGACACGAGCCCAATCACCCACGAGGACGCTGATGTCCTCTGGGTCTGACGTCAATATGGTGACCGGCCGCTCATGCCGCTGGGCCGTGGCGCACACGATGGCGTCGATCGCGTGCCGGTGACCGTGCAGCCCGGCCTCCTTCAGCAGACCGGTCGCCGCAACAGCGACCTCTTTGGTGACGGGTTCGACGACAAGCCTGGACAGCGTCCACTCGAAGCGAGCACGGTTGATCTTGGGATGGAGCACTTCGACAATCGTTGCGGCGCTGACCACAACCCGCACATTTTCCTCGACCGCCCCGGCCAACCACTCAGTGAGGCGCTGTCCGACTGCTCTGGACAGACCTTCACAGTCGAGAACAAGTGTGCCCGGCATCAGGCGGCGGGGGGCCGGGAGTAACCGGTACTCTCGGCTTCTCCGCGCAGAATGGCGCGCTTGGCATCCACCTCCGCACGATCCACGGGGCCATGCTCCGCCTCGGCAGAGGCGATGAGATCACGGAGGTTGTCCTGTTCAACCTGCCGTGCCAACGCCTCGGACACGTAGGCCGAGAAGCTTGCCCGACCGATGCGAGCCTGGACGGTCTCAGCAAGGTCCTCCGGGATCGTCACGCTGAACTTCTTTGTACCATTAGCCATGCTACCAACGGTAGCATAAGTAGCACCCATGGGGGGATAGGGCCGGGACGATGGTGTTCGTGAATCGACTGCACGAGTGGCCGGAGAGCGCTGAGGAGGCGGTGGCGATCCAGGAGCGGCTCCGGCCGCTCGTGGTGCTGAACGAGCCGGGGCCGGACGAGGTCGAGCTGGTCGCCGGGCTGGACGTCGGCTACGCGAAGGACACCGACGACCTCATGGCCGTGGCCGTGGTGCTGTCGGCCTCCGCCTTGGAGGTTGTCGACCAGGCGGTCGTCGCCCGGCGGGCGACTTTCCCCTACATTCCCGGCTTGTTCGCCTTCCGGGAGCTCCCCCCGCTCGTCGAAGCCCTCGAACGGCTGCGCACCACGCCCGACCTGATCCTCTGCGACGGGTACGGCACCGCCCACCCACGCAGGTTCGGCCTCGCCTGCCACGTCGGCGTCCTGACCGGCCTGCCCACGATCGGCGTCGCCAAGACGCCCTTCCTGTTCGACCACGACCCTCCCGAGCCCAAACGCGGAGCGTGGACTCCCCTCCTCGACACCCACGAGATCGTCGGCCGAGCCCTCCGCACCCGCTCCACCGTCAAACCCGTGTTCGTCTCCCAGGGCAACCGCATCGGCCTCGACAACGCCTGCCGCCACGTCCTCCGCCTCGCCCCCGCCTACCGCCTCCCCGAACCCATCCGCCAAGCCGACCGCCTCTCCCGCACCCCGACCTGACCGACTCAGTTCATCAAACGGTCGACAGGGCAGTTCATGATGGCCAGATGAACACATTGACCACGATGTACGGCGCGAGCAGCACGAATACGCTCAATGGCCAATACCCCCGGCGTGGAGCATCCGTCTCTCGTCGCACCACATAGTTGAATGCAGCGAAAAGCAGCATGATCACCGCGAACCCAACCAGTCCTATCAGGGCTACCAAAGGATCATCGATTTTCGCTCTCTGGACTTGCTGTATCGCACTGAGCTCGGGGAGCGTTATCGCCTCGATGTGAATTCTCAAGAGCGTGAAGGGCATGACAGCCATGACCCCCAAGACCGCATTGAATACAACCGACAGCGGCCAGAGCATCCAACGCCGGATTCGGAAGTCGATAGCACCCATGGGCGTCTCCGAAATGTGTCAGCTTAATAGCAGAGTACTGCATGGCCCGGCAGACGGAAGCCCAGGTTGGCATGGCTCAGTCGAGACGGCAACTGGGAGCCATCCTGCTTGGAACCTTTGAGGAACCATCAAGACCAACTGCGATGGCATTCACCATGGGTAATTGTGCGTTGTCGCTCACAATCACTGTAATGAATGCGCCGAAGTATTTCCAGTTCCCGTCGGCTTGCTGGTATGCGCTCTGCGCGTTATTCCAGACTACATCCCTCACGTGGGACTCAGAGATGCCACGCGCGGCCATCTGGACGCGCGCATGAGTGGTGAACCCTTCTACAAGGAGCCTGTTTCATCCTCGGCCGACTTGAGGAGACAAATCGATGGCGGCACGGTAGAAAAGCACTCGAAGCCTATGGTTCGGTAGGGCAGATCTTGGTCGATCAACCCACCTGTCGGGTGGCCCCGAGGGATTTCACCTCGGGGCTCCCACAGATCCCGGCGTGAACCTCTCGGTTCACCGGGCTCCTGTCACTCTGGTCACCAGGCGTGCGGGACCGAAGGCGTCCATGGCCAGTGCGCGAACATGCGGGGATATCGCTGTGTAATTCCCCGCCAGCACTCCAGGGCCTTCTTCTTACCTTGCAGCCGTTTGTATTTGTTGCGGATCCAGCGCACCAGGTAGGCGTTGATGCGCGCCAGAAGAGGATACAGAGCCGAGCGATAATACGCGCCGTAGTACTGCATCCAGCCGCGAACGATCGGATTGACCCGTCGTGCGAGGTCGGTGAAGGTACGGCGGGTGCGGCGGTGCAGTCGCCAGGACCGCACCTCCTCATTCAACCTTTTCAATGCCTCTTTGCTGATCGCGGGCAGGAATGAGCTGAACTGCCGCCCATGCTTGTCCCGCGCCCTGCGCTGCCGGAACTCAAACCCCAGGAACGTGAACGATGTGTGGTTGTATGAGCCACGCCTCTTCCCGTCCTTGCAGTAAACGATCCGCGTCTTGTCGGGATGCAGCCGCAGCCCGACCTCCTCCATTCTGCCCGAGATCGCCTTTACCATCGCAATGGCCTGCGCCTCGCTGACGCAGTGCACAACCACGTCATCGACGTAACGTTCGAACCTGATACCCGGGAACTCCCGTGACATCCACATGTCAAACGCGTAATGAAGGAACAGATTAGCCAGCACAGGTGAGACCGCTGAACCTTGCGGAGTTCCGCGGTCCCTTCGCTTCCAGGCACCGTCGGGCTGCTGCAACGGAGCTCCGAGCCATCTTCTCACATACAGCAGCACCCAAGCCTGATCGGTATTGGCCTCCACCGCTTTGACGATGAGGTTCCAAGGAACACTGTCGAAGAACTTCTGGATGTCCAAGTCGATCACCCAGTCGGTCTTCCAGCAGCACCTGCGGCATGCCCCGACCGCATCGAGCGCCGATCGTCCCGGCCGGTATCCGTAAGAGTCGTTGTGGAAGATCGCCTCGACCTTCCGCTCCAACCTCCCGGCCACCACCGTCTGAGCGACGCGGTCGGCGACGGTGGGCACACCCAGGATCCTCGTGCCGCCATGCGGTTTCGGTATCTCTACCGCCAGCACCGGAGGTGGAAAGTAACTCCCTGAAGACATCCGATTCCAGATCTTGTACAAATTGTTCTTCAGATCCTTTTCGAACTCCCCGACAGTGCAGCCATCCACTCCCGGCGCACCTTTGTTGGCTTTAACCTTCTCCCATGCCTCCTGAACTTCCCGCTTCGAGATATCGAACGGCTTGCCTGACGATTTCAGCTCGTCCACGCGACTCCTCCCGGAGGATCTCCGGTTGATCGAACGAACAACAGCCTCGAATGACCTGGCCCCTTCGCTCCACCTCCATTACAGAGGCTTCGTCACTACTACGAGCCAGTCCGCCGGCGTGCCTCGCAACGGTACTCAATCCCTCCCGGATTCAGCCGGTCGGGAGTCTCCCTCTCGCCGTCCAACAGGACGGCACTATCGGGGCACGCCTTCTCACGTTCCACGCGAAAGCAGCAGATCGGCCTCACGTCGCCTATATGCCGGACACCACCTGGCCAGTAGGCGGGCACCCGCCAGGCTCATCCCGAGGCTCCTGATACGCCTCGGTTTCGATGTCACCCGAAAAGCTTTCGACACGTCATCAGCGATTCACTTGCGTTCGTCTTCCCGATCCCCACCTGATGCCTCTTACGACACCTTTTCCCACATCGCTTACCACAACGGTCTTCAGCCAATGCGGCAGTGGGCGGTTTGAAGCCTTCCCCCGCAGGACGACTCCGAAGGGCCACCATCCTTCATCTTCCACGCAGCACCGCGTCAAGAAGCTCTCCCTACATCAAGCCTCCCTCAACGTTCGTGACACACACCAGGGGCTTCCCTACGTCACAAGCGGTTCGACAGCATCGCGATCACGCTGTGACGTGCCTTCCCTCAAGTGAGGATGAAAAAGGTTCACGATGACGTTTTCTCACTGACTTTCAATTGATCCTGCGATCAAAATCGACCAAGCAACCGCGACTGTCGTACCGGTCGAGAGATGGGATGCTCGCTCCGGACATTCCCCCAATGCCCAATTCTTCCGCGCGACCCGTCGACCAACGTCTAGCGAATTCTGGTTTCGAATCTCCAAAGGCAACCCGGTGTGACGTCAGCGGACGGGTTTCACCGTGATCGGTGGAAGGTCGTTGATGCAGGTGGTGGGCCCGGTTTTCCCGGTGCGGATGAAGTTGACGATCACGCTGGTGACGCAGCCGCCGGGGTCTGCGTCGGGGGTGTGGCCCATGTTGGGGACGACGATGAAGGTCGCCCGTTTGAATTGGGCGGCGGCGAGGCGGCCGGCGGCTTCGGTGGTGTTGGCGTCGAGGTCGCCGGAGAGGACGAGGACGGGGACGTCGGGGAAGTGTCCGGTGGAGACGTAGGGCCGGGCGGTGCCTTCGCGCGGCCAGGTGATGCAGGCGTCGGCGAGGTCGTCGAGGCCGCCGGTGAAGCCGCGGGGGCTGAAGGCGCCGAAGGCGCCGGGGCGGGTGGCGCCGAGGGCGGCGGCGAATTGGCGGCGCCGTTCGGGGATGGACGCGTCGACGGAGTAGGGCCGCGGGTAGTCGTTGCAGACGACGGAGACGGACTGGGCGGCGTCGTCGCCGCGTCCGCCGACGCTCTGCTGGAGCATGGTCCGCAGCGGTTCGTAGTCGCTTTTGGCCGCGCGGTCGAGGATGTACGGCAGGCCGCCGAGCAGGCTGGGTTTGGTGGGGTTTTCACCGACGCCGCTGCTGGCGCCGGTGAAGGTGGCGGAGGCGAGCATGGATTCGTTGAAGGTGACGGTGCGGGGCTTACCGTCCATGGTCAGGGTGATCTTCAAGGGTGTGGCGCGGAGGCGGGCGGCGAAGACGGTGAGGTCGCGGACGGCCTTTTCTCCGTCGCAGGCGCCGCCGCTGCGTGCGCAGATGCGGCGCAGGTTGGTGGAGACGGCTTGGGCGCTGTCGCGGCCGAGCGGGTCGATGTTGAGGGGGTAGGCGCCGGTGAGCACGATGGATGCGACCCGGTCGGGGTGGCGTTGGGCGTAGATCGGCATGAGGTAGGTGCCGTAGGAGCTGCCGAACAGGACGAGTTTGTCGATGCCGAGTTCGGCGCGGACGGCGTCGAAGTCGTCGGCGGTGGCGGCGGAGGTGTAGCCGGCGGCTTTGGGGCCGAGGTCGGCGGCGCAGCGGGCGACGCCTTCTTGGAAGCCGAGTCTGCCGGAGTGCGGCACGTCGTTCTTGTTGACGTGGCAGTTGAGCTGGCCGGACAGGCCGGTGCCGCGGGGGTCGACGAGAAGCAGATCGTGGTCGGTCAGCAGGGCTTTGAACTGCCGTGCGTATCCTTTGCCTTCGGCGATGGCCGGTGCGCCGGGGCCGCCGGGGTTGACGATGAGTGTGCCGGCTCGGGGCTTGTCCGGGTGGCTGCGCCGTACGAGGGCGTAGGCGACGGGGGTGGTGCCGAGGTCGGGCCTGCCGTTCACCAGCGGCCTTGTGATCTTGCCGCATTCGACGCGGTGGCCGGGGATGGCGGGGCACCATGAGGCGCGTGTCGCGGGGGCGGGCATGCCGCCCGTGGCGGCCACGGCCGCGGGGGCCGCGAGAGCGCCGGTGAGTGCGGCGGCGGTGACGGCGGCGCGTAGTCGGTGTGGGGAGCGGTCGTGCTTCACGGCACGTGTGGTGCAGCATCGCCGGCGGGGGGTTCGGCGGCCGGAACATCTGCCGAGCGTTCCGGCAATGGTGATCATTGGAACACGGCGCATGTGCATCCCCCCAGCGGAGCACCCTTCACAAGGGAAGGGTTCCGACGGACTTTAGGGCTTTCATAGCGATTTGCGAGGTCATCTTGTCCAAGCCCGGCAGTCGTCCGAGCTTCTCCAACCGGACGCGGCCGAACGCCTCCATGTCGGCCACGGCGACGCGCAGGACGTAGTCAGGTCTGCCGAACATGCGCAGGCATTCGATCACGTCGTCGATCTCCATGACGGCCTCCTCGAATGCCATGACGGTTTCAGCGTCCTGCCCCACCAACTCCACAAAAACGACTACCTGGAATCCGCGCCCCACCGAGGCGGGATCCACCACTGCCCGGTATCCAGTGATCACTCCAGCTTCTTCCAGGTTACGGACCCGACGTAAGCAGGGTGAAGGGGTGAGGCGGACTCGCTCGGCGAGTTCAAGGTTGCTCATCCTGCCCTCGACCTGGAGGAGGCGAAGGATTGCGCGATCTGTGGCATCCATAGCAGTAAATTCTATGACAACCCCCCCAACCTTCAAATATCAGCATCACGTGCCATTAGGTCTGACATAACCTTGCTCTATTCCCGCAACGCGCCGGAATATGCACAGGAACAGGGTGGCGACGATGACGATCTCTGAAGCCCGCGAGGTCACCGTCGAGGACAGGTACCTCCTCCCCGAGGGACGCATCTTTCTGAACGGCACCGGAGCCCTGGTCCGGGTGATCCTCGACCAGATGCGCGCCGACCGGACCGCGGGGCTCGACACCGCGGCCCTGGTCTCCGGCTATCCCGGCTCCCCTCTCGGTGGTTTCGATCTTGAGCTTTCCCGATCCCGCCGCCACGCCGAACCGCTCAACGTGGTCCACAAGCCGGGGCAGAACGAGGAGCTCGGCGCCACCGCCGTCTGGGGCAGCCAGCTCGTGCCCTCCCTCCCCCGCCCGCGCCACGCCGGCGTTCTCGGCGTGTGGTACGGCAAGGCCCCGGGTGTCGACCGCGCCGCCGACGCCCTGCGCCACGGCAACCACGTGGGAGCGCACCCGAACGGCGGCCTGATCGCCCTGTGCGGCGACGACCCGACCTGCAAGTCCTCCACCCTGCCCTCGGCCAGTGAGAGCCTGCTGGCGGCCTTCGGCATGCCGGTGGTCTACCCGGGCAGCGTGCAGGAGCTGCTCGACCTCGGCCGCCACGCGATCGGCCTGTCGCGGGCCAGCGGCCTCTGGGTCGCGATCAAGGCCGTGAGCGACGTCGTGGACGGCACCGGCACCGTCGAGGTCGGGCCGGACCGGGTGGTGCCCGTGATGCCGGAGGTGGAATTCCAGGGCCGGCCGTACCGGCACGTCCCCAACGGCACGCTGCTCGCGCCCGCGTCGATCGAGATGGAGCGCACCCTGTGGGGCCCGCGCGTCGAACTGGCCCGCGCCTACGCCAGGGCCAACAACCTCAACCAGGTCACCGTGAACGCGCCCGGCGCGTGGCTCGGCGTGGTCGCGGCGGGGGCGGCCTACTACGAGATGCGGGAGGGGTTCCGCAAGCTCGGACTCACCGACGACGGCCTGCGGGCCCTCGGCATCCGCCTGCTCAAGATCGGCATGCTGTGGCCCCTGGAGCCGGAGGTGATCCGGGACTTCGCCGGCGGTCTGGAAGAGCTGCTCGTCATCGAGGAGAAGGCCTCCGTCCTGGAGACCGCGATCAAGGAGGTCCTGTACGGCACCGCCAACGCGCCCAGGGTCGTCGGCAAGCTCGACGAGACCGGCAAGCCGCTGATCCCGGCGACCGGCGGCGTCGACGCCGACCAGGCGGCCCGCGCCTTCGGCGCGCGGCTGCGCCGCAAGGGCCTCGGCGACCACGTCGCGCAGGGCCTCAAGCGCCTGTCCCGCCCGGCCCCGCTCACTCTCCTCGGCTCCCCCAAGCGCACGCCGTTCTTCTGCTCGGGCTGCCCGCACAACCGCTCGACCGCGGTGCCGGACAACGCGCCGGTCGGCGGCGGCATCGGCTGCCACACCATGATCGTGCTGAACCCGGAGGGCAAGGGCGACTTCACCGGCATGACCCAGATGGGCGGCGAAGGCGCCCAGTGGATCGGCCAGGCGCCCTTCACCGACACCCCGCACATCTTCCAGAACCTCGGCGACGGAACGTTCCACCACTCGGGGTCGCTCGCCGTGCGCGCCGCCGTCGGGGCGGGCGTCAACGTGACCTACAAGCTGCTCTACAACAGCGCGGTCGCCATGACGGGCGGCCAGACCATCCAGCCGGCCCTGGCGGTGGCCGACCTGACCCGGTGGCTGGAGATCGAGGGCGTGCGGCGGATCATCGTCACCACCGAGGAGCCCGCCCGCTACAAGGGCGTCAAGCTCTCGCCGATCGCCGAAGTGCGGGACCGTACGGCGCTGCTCGACGCGCAGCGGGAGCTGGCCAAGGAGCCGGGCGTCACCGTACTCATCCACGACCAGGAGTGCGCCGCCGAACGGCGGCGGCTCCGCAAGCGGGGCAAGGCCCCGGACCCGGTCATGAGGGTGGCGGTCAACCAGCGGGTCTGCGAGGGCTGCGGCGACTGCGGGAAGAAGTCGGAGTGCCTGTCGGTGCTGCCGGTCGAGACGGAGTTCGGCAGGAAGACCGAGATCCACCAGTCGTCCTGCAACAAGGACTACTCGTGTATCGAAGGCGACTGCCCGTCGTTCCTCACCGTCATCCCTGGCAAGAAAGGCAAGCAGCGCTCCGCCGTACCGGCCCCGCCGCACCTGCCGCTGCCCGCGCCCGCCGTCGACGGCTCCGAGTTCACCGTCAGGCTCGTCGGGATCGGCGGCACCGGCGTGGTGTCGATCGCCCAGATCCTCGGCACGGCGGCGATGCTCGACGGCAAGCAGTCGCGAGGGCTCGACCAGACGGGGCTCGCCCAGAAGGGCGGCACGGTGGTGTCCGACATCCGCATCTTCGACGGGGCGGAGGACAGAACGGCCAAGGCCGGCGCGGGCAGCGTGGACGCCTACCTCGCGCTCGACCTCATCGGCGCGACCGACCCCAAAAACCTCAAGGCGGCCGACCGCGACCGCACGGTGGCCGTCGTGGCGACCGGGCTGATGCCCACGGGCGCGATGGTGGTGGACCCGTCGCGGCACGTCACCGACCTCGGCTCGCCCATCGCGGCGCTGGAGTCGCGGACCCGGCGCGAGCTCAACGTCTTCTTCGACGCCGAGGCGCTCGCCCAGGAACTGTTCGGCGACCACATGCCGGCCAACACCCTCATCGTCGGCGCGGCCTGGCAGCGCGGGCTGATCCCGCTCAGCCTCGACGCCATCGAACAGGCCGTCCGCCTGGGCGGCGGCAAGAGCGCCGAACGCACGCTCGCCGCGTTCCACTGGGGGCGTGCCGTGGTCTCCGCGCCGGAGGCCGTACAGCGCCAGACCGAGCGGCCCGCGCCCGTCGCCACGGCGACCCCGGACGAGCTCGCGCTCATCGACGGGGTCGGCGCGGCGCCGGACGGCGAACTGCACCGGCTGCTCATGGTCCGCGTGCCGGACCTGGCGGCCTACCAGAACATTCGGTACGCGGCCAGCTACGCGTACGCCGTACGGGCCGTGCTGGAGTCGGAGCGGGCCGCGCTCCCCGGCGGCGGCACCGCCGTCACCGAGGCGTACGCGCGGCATCTGCACAAGTTGATGGCGTACAAGGATGAGTACGAGGTCGCGCGCCTCCACCTCGACCCCGCCGAGCGCGCCCGCATCGCCGCGGAGTTCGGCCCCGAAGCGAAGGTCGCGTACAACCTGCACCCGCCTTTCCTTCGGGCGCTCGGCTACAAGCGCAAGATCCGGCTCGGCCCGTGGTTCGACCCGGCGTTCAAGGTGCTGTACGGCATGCGCGGGCTGCGCGGCACCGGGCTCGACCCGTTCGGCCTGGCGGGCGTGCGCCGTACGGAGCGGGAGCTCGTTAGGGAGTACACCCGCGATCTGCACCGCGCGCTCCGGCATCTCACCCCGGACACCGCGGAGCGGGTGCTCGAAGTGGCCGACCTGCCCGACGTGATCCGGGGCTACGAGGACATCAAGCTCGCGGGCGTCGCCGCCTACCGGGAGCGGGCCGCCACACTGCTCTCGACACTGAGCGCGCCGACCGCACCCTCCGCACCCGGCTCGCCCGCCGCGCCCGCTGCGGAAGCGGCGCCCCAGGCAGGAACGTGACAGGCGTTCCGCAGACTCCGGTGGCCTGAAAGACGCCGGCCGAGGGCCGGGCGGTGACTCTGACCGCCCGGCCCTCAGCGTGTCCCCATTGGGGGGTCTGGAGGGGGCCGACGGCGCTCTTGCCGACTCCTCCGAGCCCGCTGATCACGGCGACGGAGGGCTCTGGCGAGGGCTCGGCGAGGATCGCGTCGAGGGCGGCCAGTTCGGCGCCGCGGTTGACGAAGCCGGCGGGCATCGGGGGAAGCTGCCCGGGGATGCCGCCCGGCGGGGGCGGCGGAGCGCCGATGGTGACATGACCGATGTCACGGGCTTGGACGCCGCCGCCTACGACATGTCCCGATATTTCGTTGCTCGTGCTCGGATTGTCAGGTGACCCAGCCACGGGTCAGCAGCGTTCCGCGCGGATAGCGCTTTATGCAAGACGGTAACTAGGCTAGGAGTGATCTCCGCGACCGCAGACGGCCGAGGCTGAAAAGAGGTTCATATGGACCCGACCGCACTTGCCGCAATTGTCTCCGCATTGATCGGCGGAGTCGCCGGGGAGGCGGGCCGGAGCGCGTGGACGTCGCTGGCGACGCTCGTGCGCCGCCGGTTCGGCGGCGAGTCCCGGGCCGTGGCCGCCCTGGAGAGCGCGGAGAGCGCGTCCGACGCCGAGGAGATCACCGGCATCCTGGTGGAGGAGGCGCAGGCCGACCAGAGGTTCGCCGAGGAGCTCGCGTCCTGGGCCAGGCAGGCCGGCGCGGTGGTCCACCAGCGCCAGGAGGTCACCAACACCATCAGCGGCGACGCGCGCATCAGCGGGCCTGTGATCCAGGCGGGCAACGTGTTCGGCGGCATCCACCTCGGCGGCCCCGACAACCGCTGACCGCGGCCTCCAGACCAGGCAGGAGCAGGCCGCACGGCCCCCCGGCCAGGCGGGCACTGACCACGCGCCCCTCGAACCGACGGCACCTGGCCTCGCGGCCTCCGGACCAGGCGGCAGCAGCCCCCACAGCCGTGGAAGGGCACCCCGCCGCGGGCAACAGAAAGCGGGTAAGCCGCTTTCTCGTTCCACGGTTATCAGGGTCCCCCACAACATCTGTGGAAGACGGGCCCAAATGTCCCGACTATCGTCGGATCTGCATCTCCGACGGATGGGACGTGCTTTTATGCAGCAGCGAATCCGTACCGCCCTGGTGACCGGAGCTTCAAGCGGCATCGGCGAGGCTTTCGCCCGCGAACTCGCCCGGCGCAACTGCGGCCTCGTCCTTGTCGCCCGGCGCGCGGAGCGCCTCCAAACGCTGGCAGGGGAACTGCGGGAGCGGCACGGCGTCGACGCCGAGGTGCTGGCCGCCGACCTGCTCGACCGCGACCGGCTCGGGGCCGTGGAGGAGCGGCTGAGCGACCCCGACCGGCCGATCGACCTTCTGGTCAACAATGCCGGCGCTCTGACGTCGGGCTTCTTCTCCGCGCTGCCCCTCGACGAGGAGCTCTCCGAAATCGAGTTGAACTCCGTGGTGCCGCTGCGCCTGACCCACAAAGCGCTGCCGGGAATGCTGGAGCGGGGTCACGGGGCCATTCTCAACGTCTCGTCGATCGCCGGTGAGGCGCCGGCGCCGTACAGCGCGACCTACAGTTCGACCTACGCCTTCCTCACCGTGTTCGGGCAGAGCCTGCACGCGGAGGTGAAGCGCCACGGCGTCACCGTGACGACCCTCCTGCCCGGGTTCACGAGCGGCCCCGGCGAGGTCCCCGTCGGCGGCGCCGCCGCGAGCGGCGACGGCCCGAACGGGCAGACCGGCCAGACCGGCCAGACCGGTGAGACCGGTGAGACCGGTGAGACCGCGAACGGCGAGTACGGCACCGCCATACGCGTCCAGCGGGCCGACCGGGTGGTGCGCGACGCCCTCCGCGCCCTCGCCGCCGGGCATCCGCTGTGCATCCCGGGAATACGCAATAAGTCCTCGGCGGCCTTCGCCCGGCTGGCCCCCAGGAGGGCGCTCCTGTCACTGATGGAGACCGTGCGGGCTCCCGCGGAAAGCGGGTGAGGAGGCCGATGACCGCGCCGCTCCCGCTGCTCGGCCCGGTGATGCCGGGCGTGTGGCGCATCGATCCGAGCCGCAGCCGTGTCTTCTTCCGCATGCGCCACTTCACGCTGCGCTGGGTGCGCGGCTCCTTCTCCCGATTCGGCGGGGAGATCTCCGTGTCCGAGGACATCCCGCGGTCGACGGCGACGGGCTTGATCGACATGGCGTCGCTGGACACCGGCGACGCCGCCCGCGATGAGTTCCTCCGGTCGGAGAACTTCTTCGACGTCGGAACCTTCCCCCACATGGTTTACACCTCGCGCCGCATCAGCGGCGGCGGCCGGGAGCTCACCGTGGACGGCGAGCTGACGCTGCGCCGGAGCACCGCGCCGATCCGGCTGAAGGTCCGGTGGCGGGGAGACGGGAAAGCCGGCCCGGGAACGAACGGGGACCGGCCCCGGCTGTTCCTCGCCGCGGTCGGTCAGGTGGACCGCGAAAGCCTCGGCGTCGTCATCAACACGCCGATCATGGGCAGCCGGGCCGTGCTCGGCAGGACCGTCCACATCGGCATCCGGGGCGAGGCGGTCCTGCTCGACTGAACCGCCTCGCCCCGTCCGCGCCCGCGGGCGCTAGTCGTCGCCCACGTCCACGATGCCGCCCGTCTGGTGGGCCAGCAGCCGCCTGTACTCGCCGCTCGTGCCCGCCAGCTCGTCGTGGGTGCCCTCCTCGGCGACCCGGCCCTGCCGCAGCACGATGATCCTGTCGGCGGAGCGGATGGTGGACAGCCGGTGCGCGATGAGGAGGGTCGTACGGCCGTGCCGTACGTTGCGGATGGCCGCCTGCAGCGCCTCCTCGTTCTCGGCGTCGAGGTTGGAGACCGCCTCGTCGAGGATCAGGACGGGCGAGTCCCGCACCAGCGCCCGCGCGATGGCGATGCGCTGGCGCTGGCCCCCGGACAGCTGCGCCCCCCGCTCGCCGCACAGCGTGTCGTAGCCGTTCGGCAGGCCGGCGGCGAACTCGTCGACGCGGGCCTGGCGTGCCGCCTCCCGCACCTCCTCGTCGGTGGCTTCGGGGCGGCCGAGGCGGATGTTCTCCATCACCGAGCGGTTGAACAGGTAGACGTCCTGCGGCACGACCGAGACCAGGTCCCTGACGTGGCTCTGCGGGAGGTCCCTCAGGTCGGCGCCGCCGATGCGTACGGCTCCGCCGTTCACGTCCCAGAAGCGCATCAGGAGGTGGGCGCAGGTGGACTTGCCGGCGCCGGAGTGGCCGACCAGCGCCACGGTCTCCCCCGGGCGGATCTCGAACGTGCAGTCCGACAGCGCCGGGGGACGGTCCTCGGTGTAGGTGAACGACACGCCGTCGAACTCCACGTGGGGTGAGAGCGGGCCGTCCGGCGGCTCCGCGCTCCGGTCGACGACCTGCGCCCGCTGCCGCGTCACGGCGAAGATCCGCTGGGAGGCGGCGCGGATCTGCCCCAGGGAGCGGGCCGTCCCGGTGACCTCGATGACCGGTCCGAAGGCGCTGACCGCCAGGACGACCACGGCGGGCAGCATCGCCATGGGCAGGTCGCCCTGCGCGACAAGGCTCGCGGCGAGCACGAGGACGGTGGTGAGCCCGCCCGCCACGAGCGCGTCGGTGGCGGCCTGTTCGAGGCCGGCGCGCCTGCCGTACGCGAGCTGCCTGCGCTGCAGGGCGCGGGTGCGCTCGCCGAGCCGGTGGAGGTAGTCGGTGCCGCGGCCGAAGGTCACGAGCTCCCGCAGCCCTTGGACGCCGTCGACGACCTCGGCGCCGAGCACGCCGAGTTCCTCGCGCAGCCGCCTGCCTTGGGCGTCCGCCTGCCGCGCCAGCCACACGGGCACGGTGGCGAGCAGGATCAGGAACACCGCGACGGCGAGGGCGGGCATGGGGTGGAACACGAAGAGTACGCCGGTGGCGCCGACCGCGACCAGCGCGGCAACCACGTAGTCGAGCACGGTGTGGGCGTAGAACCACTCGGTGGTCTCCACGTCGGCCATCACGGTGCCCGCCAGGTCGCCGGTGCGGCGGCCCAGCAGGTAGCCGGGGGCGCGCCGCTCCAGGCCGTCGAAGAGCCGGATGCGCAGGTCGGCCAGGAGCCGGTAGGCCAGGTCGTGCGCCACCCACATCTGCCACCAGCGGGCGAGGGCCGCGGCCACGACGGTCGCCAAGAGCAGGACGACGGGGGTGGTGAGGGCGTCGGCCGGGGACGCGCCCGTGACGGCCTCGCCGACCAGCCAGGCGCCGAGGGCGGCCGAGGCCACCCCGAAGCCGTGCGACAGCAGGCCGGACAGGATCGTCAGCACCACCAGGGCGGGGTGGCGGAACACGAGCGGGACCAGGGACAGGATCGGCCGCCGGCTGGCGCCCGGGTCGGCGGGCTCCCGCCGTACGTCCACGGCGGCGGGCACGGTCTGATCGCTCACGGTCTGGTCGCTCGCGGTCTGGTCGCTCGCGGCCTGGTCGCTCGCGGCCTGGTCGCTCGCGGCCTGGTCGCTCGCGGCCTGGTCGCTCGCGGTCTGGGGGCTCACGGTCCGGTCGTTCACGCGGTCACCTCCTGGGCGGCGACGAGCCTGGCATAGTCGCCCTCGCGGTTCATCAGTTCGCTGTGGCCGCCGACCTCGCGGATGACGCCGTCGCGCATGAGCACGATCCGGTCGGCGTCGCGGACCGTCGACAGCCTGTGGGCCACGATCAAGGTGGTACGGCCGGCGGCCACGCGTTCGAGCGCCTCCTGGATGAGGGACTCGGCGGCGCCGTCCACGCTGGAGGTCGCCTCGTCCAGGATCAGGATCGGCGCGTCCTTGAGCAGGGCCCGGGCGATGGCGATGCGCTGCCGCTGCCCGCCGGACAGGTTGAGGCCGCGCTCCCCCACGGCGGTGTCGTAGCCGTCGGGCAGAGCGGAGATGAAGTCGTGGATGTTGGCGGAGCGGGCGGCGGCGACCATCTCCTTGTGGGTCGCGTCGGGGCGGCCGAGCCGGATGTTGTCGGCGATGGTGCCGGTGAAGAGGTAGGTGTCCTGGGCGACCACAGCCACGTTGGCGCGCAGGTCGTCGAGGGAGACGTCGCGCAGGTCGACGCCGTCGATCGCGATCGCGCCCTGCTGGAGGTCGAAGTAGCGCAGCAGGAGCGCCACCAGCGTGGTCTTGCCGGCGCCGGAGGGGCCGACGACGGCGACGGTCTCGCCTTCGGCGATGTGCAGGGTGAAGTCGCGGACCGCCGGGTCCTTCCGGTCGGGGTAGCGGAAGGTGACCCCGTCGAAGGTGACCCGCGGGGCCGAGCGTCCGCGCGGGAGCGGCACCGGGGCGGTGGATTCGGCCACCAGGGGCGCCTCCTCCAGCAGCTTCTCGATCTCCTTGGAGGACGAGATCCCCTGATATCCGGCGTGCCAGAACTTCGACAGGTCGCCCAGCGGGCGGAAGCACTCCCGGGCCAGCAACATCACGAGCAGGAGCGTCAGCAGGTCCACCGAGCCGGCGGCCAGCCGCAGCGCGCCGACGCCCACGGCCAGGGCCGGCCCGGCGAGCAGGCCCAGCGTGGTGACGCCGCTGTCGACGAGGGAGACGCCGAGGTGCTTCATGGTGGCGTGGCGCAGGTCCTCGGCGCGGGTCTTGAGGGTGGCGCGTTCGCGGCCCGCGGCGTTGAACGCCTTGAGCGTGGTCATGCCCTGCATGACGTCCAGGTAGTCCGAGCTGAGCCTGCCGTACGCCCCCCAGTGCTTCTCCCCGGTGCTGGCCACCAGCCGGTCGAGCAGCCTGGGCCCGATCAGCACCACCACGATGAAGACGGCGATCAGCAGGACGGAGAGCGGGTCGCGGGTCGCCAGGTAGGCGAGGATGCTCAGCGGGCCGAGCAGGCAGATCGCGGCGGTGGGCAGGTAGCGGCTGTAATACGCCTCAAGTGCCTCCACCCCGTCCACCAGGACCGTCCGCACGTCGCCGCTGCGCCGCAGGGTGAGGTAGCCGGGGCCGAGCGCGAGCAGCTTGGCGAACAGCCGCGCTCTGACCCGTTCCTTGACGGCGTGGGCGGTGCGCTGCGCGGCGGTCTCGGCCAGGAGCAGCAGCACCAGCCGTACGGCGACCGCCGCGGCCAGCCCCACGAGCAGTCCGACGCTTGACTCGATGCCCTGCCCGGTGAGCAGGCGGGCGAGGATCTGCGCGACCAGCAGCCCCTGCGCGATGTAGCTCGCGGTGACGGCGAGCCCCAGCAGGATGTTCAACGCGAGCGGTCGGCGTATATCGCCTGCCAGGGCCAGCAGGCGGCGATGCACCATCATGTCGCTTTTTCTCCTCCTCCTCATATGAGTCGCGTGAAGCGGGCGACGCCATGGCGCGCGTCATGCCGGTCATGCCGGTCATGCCGGTCATGCCGTCAGGCCGGTCAGGTCGTCATGTCGCCTCCGACAGGCGTCCTTGGGCCATGCGGAACACACGCCCGGCGAGCGCCCGCAGCACGCGCTCGTCGTGGCTGACGACGACCAGGGCGGTCCCGGCGTCGGCGCATTCGCGGAGGAGGCGCACGACCCCGAGGGCCGAGACGGCGTCCAGCGCGCTGGTGGGCTCGTCGGCCACCACGACGGCGGGCTCGGCCGCGAGCGCCCTGACGACGGCGACCCGCTGGCACTGGCCGATCGACAGCTCGGTGGGGGTGGCGTCGATGTCCACGCCGTCGAGCCCGACCGCGCGGAGCCGTTCGGCGGCGATCGCGCGGCGTTCGGCACGCGAAGGGCGGCCGGCCCGGAAGAGGCGGGAGGAGCCGGAGAGCGTGAGCGGTTCGGTGATGCTCCGCCATATGGGCCAGCGCACGTCGAGCGCGGTGAACGGGTCCTGAAATATCGGCATCACGTAGCCGGGGCGGAGCTTCTGCCTGCGGGCCGTGCCGTACCTCCGCGACCAGGCGGGCCGCCCGTCGAGCAGGACCTCCCCGCCGTCGGGCGGATCGACCGCGGCGAGCATGCGCAGCAGCGAGGACTTGCCCGACCCGGACCTGCCGTACACGCCGATGATCTCCCCGGGCCGCACGGCCAGGTCGACTCCGTCGACCGCCCGCACGCGCCGCCGCCCGAGCGCGTAGGTGCGGGAGACGCCCCTGGCCGCGAGTACGGCGGAGGCCCGCCCAGGCGTCGCCGTACGCTCCCCGGCCAGGACCGCGGCTGCGGCCGGGCTGTGGGTGGCCGACGCCACCAGTTCCCTGGTGTACGGATGGCTCGGATTGGCGAGCACGTCCGCAGCCGCGCCGATCTCGACGATGCGCCCCTCGCACATCACGGCGACCCGGTCGGCGTGCCGGGCCACGAGCGGCAGGTCGTGGCTGATCAGCAGGAGGCTCTCCCCGGCCGCCCGGAGTGAGCGCAGCACGGACGCCGCGAGATCTGCGTCGAGCGCGCTGGTCGGCTCGTCGGCGACGGTGAGGTGCGGCCGGTGTACGACCCCGGCGGCGATGGCCGCGCGCTGCAGCATGCCGCCGCTCCACTGGTGGGGCCGTTGGCGCAGGCGCGCTCCCGCGCCGGGGATGCCCATCGCGGCGACGGCCTCGGCGACGGCGGCCCGCCCGGGCCCCGGGCCGTGGACCCGCCACGCCTCGGCCACATGGTGGCCGACCGTACGCAGCGGGTCGAACGCGACGAAGGGGTCCTGCGGCACGTATCCCACGGCCCTGCCCCGGATGTGTCTCAACTCCCCGGGCGACGCGCCGACCACCTCGACACCGCCGACGCGCGCCGAACCAGTGCAGAGCGTGCCCTGCGGCAGCAGGCCGAGCAGGGAGTGGGCGACGCTCGTCTTGCCGCAGCCGGACTCGCCGACCAGGGCCAGGGTTTCACCGTGGTCGACGGTGAAAGCGACACCGCGTACGGCGTGGCGGCCGTCGGGGTAGCACACGTGGAGGTCCTCGACCGTGAGGGCCCGGGCCGTCATCGCGCCCTCCTCGGGTCGGCCGCCTCCGCCGCCGCCTCGCCGAGCAGGGTCACCGCGAGGATCACCAGCACGATGGCCGCGCCGGGGCCGAGCAGCAGCCAGGGCGCGTCGGCCATGTGGGTGCGGGAGTCCGACAGCATCGCGCCCCACTCGGCGGCGGGGGGCTGCACGCCGAGCCCGAGGTAGGACATCCCGGTGATCGCCACGATGGTCTGGCCGACGTCCAGCGCGCCCACGGCCACGACCCGCGTCACCGCGCCCGGCAGCAGGTGGGAGGTGGCCGCGCGCATCCGGCCCGCCCCCGCCAGCCGCGCCGCCAGCACGTCCGGGCGGTCCCGCCCAGCCAGCACGTAGGCCCGCGCGAGCCGCGCGTAGGGCGGCCACGTGGTGAGGACCAGCGCGATCAGGAGGTTGCCGAAGCCCGGCCCGAGCATGCCGAGCAGGGCGAGGGTGAGGACCAGGCCGGGCAGCGCGAGCGTGATGTCGACCGCCCTCATGGCCACCACGTCGACCATGCCGCCGAGCATGCCCGCCAGGCACCCCACGGCCAGTCCGGCGGCAAGGCTGAGGGCGAGCACGAGCAGCGCCGCCTCGACGGAGCGCCGTCCGCCGTCGAGGATGCGGGCGAGCTGGTCTCTGCCGTACTGGTCGGTGCCGAGGGGGTGTTCCAGGCTCGGGGGCGCGAGGAGCCGCGCCCAGTCCGTCGCCTGCGGGTCGTACGGCACGAGCAGCGGCCCGAGGTAGATCGCGATCGTCGTGAGGGCGAGCACCGCGAGGCCCACCCGCGCGTCGCGCCTGCGGCGGAGCCGGGCGAGCACCCCGCGGGGAGTCGCGCCTGGGGAAGCGGGCTGCGGCGGGCGTATCGCCGTCTGCGGCATCTGCAGCGAGGTCACAGCCGGCCTCCGCTCCGCAGCCGGGGGTCGACGAGCGTGGTGCAGACGTCGGTGAGCAGGCTGACCGCTACCCAGGCCAGGCTCATGGCCAGCGCGAACCCCTGCACGACGGGAAGGTCTCTGGCGTTGATCGCGAGCACGATCTCCTGGCCCATCCCGGGCCACGAGAAGACGTTCTCCACCACGGCTGACCCGCCGAGGAGGAACCCCACCGTCATCGCCATGACGGCCAGGAACGGCACCAGCGCGTTGGGCAGCGCGTGGACGAGGACGACGCGCATCCTGTGGGAGCCGCGGGCCAGGGCGACGGTCACGTAGTCGGACCGGAGCGCGTCGAGCAGGCCGCCGCGCAGCAGCCGCGACCAGCGGGCGATGGGATACGCGGCCAGCGCAGCCGCCGGCATCCACACGTGCGCCCAGCTTCCGTCGGTGATGACCGATCCGACTCCCATGCGGATCACGACGAACTCGACCATCAGAAGGCTGAGGATGAAACTGGGTACGGCGGCGCCGAACAGCGCGGCGTAACGCCCCGACACGTCGGGCCACCGCCCCGGCCATCCCGCTCCCGCGATGGCCATGGGCACAGAAACGGCGAGCGCCAGCAGCACCGTCGCCGCCATGAGCCTGACCGTCGCGGGCAGCCGTCCCGCGAGCACCTCGGTCACGGGCGCGTTGAGGCGGGTGGAGGTGCCGAGGTCGCCGCGTACGGCGTCCGCCAGCCAGGTGACGTACTGCACGGCGAGCGGCCGGTCCAGCCCGAGGTCGGCGCGGACCCGCTCCAGTTGCTCGGCGGTCGGGGCGGCCACGTTCTGCGACTGCAGGTGGCGGCGGGCGGGGTCGCCGGGCGTCAGCGGCAGCAGCCCCCACACGACCACGGTCGCGAGCAGGGCGGTGATCAGCGCCTGCGCGACGCGCCGCGACAGCGCCCCGACCAGCCGTACGGCGCCTTTCCGCCGGGAGCCGCCGGGGTTGGCGGCCTCCGCGGGCGGCCAGGCCGCGGCGGGGCCGGGCGGGGTGGGGCAGGGCGGGGTGGGGCAGGGCGGGG
>NZ_FNCN01000036.1 GCF_900100605.1 Sinosporangium album
GTTGTCCGGTGCAGTTGCCCGGTCGTTGACCGTTGCCCCACGCAGTTGGCCCCGCGTTTCACGTTGTCCGAGGCAGTTGCCCGCGCGTTTCCTGTTGACCGACGCAGTTGGCCACCTGTTTCAGCCTGGCCAAGCCCTCGGCCTGCGGCCGAGGGGCGCCAGCCCGGGGGTGCGGGTGGCGGAGCCCCCGCAAGCGAGCGAAGCGAGCACTACACGATGAGGGCGACGCGGCCAGCGCATGTTGCGCGGCATACGTCGCCCATCGACCGAGTGGGCGATACTGGGATTGAACCAGTGGCCTCTACCGTGTCAAGGTAGCGCTCTCCCACTGAGCTAATCGCCCTTGGATTCCGGGTTTCCGGGGTCTTCGAGCGGACGACGGGATTCGAACCCGCGACCCTCACCTTGGCAAGGTGATGCTCTACCAGCTGAGCCACGTCCGCGTGTGGGCTTGCGCCCGCTTTTTACCGGCTGCATTTGCAGGTCGGTTTTACGTTGACCACTTTAGCGGAACCTGGGGGGTTCTCGCGCTGCGGTTTTCGCGTCGAGGTGGAGACGGGATTTGAACCCGTGTAGACGGCTTTGCAGGCCGTTGCCTCGCCTCTCGGCCACTCCACCTGGTGCTGATCCGAGCGGACGACGGGATTCGAACCCGCGACCCTCACCTTGGCAAGGTGATGCTCTACCAGCTGAGCCACGTCCGCGTGTGCCCTGTTGCTCGGGGCCACGCAAAGACTCTATCGCCTCTGGGGCCCCGATGTGTGCAAGCGGTGGCAGGTGGGCTCGTTGAGCTTTCATGCGGTGAGGCGGCTTGGCCTCGGGAAAGGTGGGGGCCGGGCCGGTTGTCTTTCGGCGGTGTCTCGTTGGCGGGGCGCCGGGGTGGCGTGGAGGGCTCAGTCTTGCAGGATTTCGACGTCGTCGGCTTTGACGAACATCACGCGGTGGCCGAACTGGATCTGGTGGTAGAGGAGTTTGCCGCGGATGATGATGTGGTCGCGCGGGTTGAAGGATTTGGCGTGGGTGTAGATGGAGCGGAGGGTGTGGCCGAGGGCGTAGCGCTGTCCGGCTCGGAGCGTGTATTGCAGGGGGACCAGTTTGATGGGTTCGATGCCGCGGGGGTAGGCGTCGGCTTCGGGGTAGGCCCTGCCGTACAGGCGGACGGTGCGGAGGCCGGCGCGTGGGGTGACGAGGGGGCCTCCGGCGGGGAGGGCGGTGGGTGCGTTTTCCGGGTTGTAGAACCAGGCTTTCTGGTTCAGGTACCAGATGGCGGTCCAGTCGCCTTGGCGGTCGGCTTTGGCGTAGCGCTGGCCGGTTGAGGCGCGGGCGGCGTGGTCGTAGACGCTGTGGGTGGATTTGCCGCCGGCGTGTTTGCCGATGTCTTGGACGAGGGGGGCGTCGTGGGACGGCTGGGTGTGCAGCCAGACGGAGGCTGAGCCTTGGGATTTGCAGCGTTTGCCGGGTTCTTTGCGCGTGCATCCGGTGTATTTCACGCGGTGGCGGTCGAAGTCTGGGCGGATGACGACTGATTCGCCCTCTTCGGGGCCGCTGCCGGTGATGGGGCTGTCGAGGAGGTCGAAGAAGCGTGCCCAGTCCCAGTAGGGTCCGGGGTCGACGTGCATGCCGCGCACGTGCTCTGGTGTTATTCCGGGAATATTGTCGTGTCCGAGGATATGAGCGCGGTCGAGCGGGATGTCATGTTCCTCCGCCAGATATTTCACGAGTTTGGCGGATGAGCGATACATCGCCTCGGTGTACCAGGTGCCGCCGTGAGCGAGGTAGCCCTCATGCTCGATGCCAATGGATCTGGAGTTGATATCCCAGTTCCCCGCATGCCAGGCGATGTCATTTGTCCGCACGTGCTGGGCGACATGTCCATCTTCTGAGCGGATGGTGTAGTGCCAGCTCACATAGCTGGGATTGCTGACCATTGAGGGGACACCGCGATACGAGCCCTCGGTGTCATGGATCACGATGTAGTCGATAGGGCGCCGCTGCGCCATCCGATCGTGGTTGCCGTAGCCGCCCTTCTTGAGCCGCTTGTACGCAGCAGGCATCCACTCGCACGCCAGGGACTCCGGGCACTCGGCACGCATGTCGGTCCTCTTCCGACTCGCCCCGCCATCCCTCGCCCCGCCATCCCGCACCCCGGGAGCGCTCCCGCGCGGAGCGCTCCTACTCGGCGTGTCCCGCATGCTGACCCGCGCCGGCCGCCCCTCGTCGAACCTCTGCGTGTTCCGCCACTTCGGGGTGCGCCCGCGACCGGCCCGGGCGCCCGCGTGGGCGCGCTTCGCGCGCTTGCGGTCGGCTTTCGCCGTACGGCGCTGCCCCCGGTCGCTGTCGCCCGCCGTTCGCCGGGGACGCGGCGGGCTAGACGACGCGCGCGGACCCCTGTCCGCGGACGCGCGCGGCCCACTGTCGGCGGACGGGCGCGACCCCCTGCTCGCGGCGGGTGCGGTGAGGGCGGGGTGTGCGCCGAGACGCAGCGGATGGCCGTCGTCGGTGGTGCGCGTCATACCTGACCGGATCATGGCGAACACCTCGTCGGCGAACGCCGTACCTCCGGTTGGTTCGCCCGAGTAGCGCGCGACCGCGTCATACCAGTCGGAGGGGTCGTCGTCGGCCGGTTTGCCGAGTGCCCGCTGGGTCTCCGACAGCAGTGCGGCCCCGCCGCGGATGTTGGCGGCGGGGTCGCTGCGGAGGCGTTCGGGGGTGATGCCGGTGAGTTCGGAGGCCCGCATCAATGTGCGCGGTTCGGGCGGCGCGTCTCCTGGCGCCTCATGGTGGCGCGGCGGCAGCGGTCGCGTGTCGTCGCCGCGCGGGTCCTCCTCGTTGTCGTCGTGGTGGTTGCCCGTGCCGGCGCCGATGGTGAGGCGCGCGGTCTTCAGGTCGATGAGGTGCATCGGCCCGTATCCCCCGGAGGTGCTGGGTTCGCCCGCGTTCACGTCCCAGCGTGACTGCATGTAGGACACGCCGAGGAGGACGCTTTCCGGTACGCCGAAGGCGTGTGCGGCTTCCGCGTATGCGGCTTGCCGGGCGCCGGTCGCGGAGGAGGGGGCTTGAACGGGGGTTT
The DNA here is from genome assembly GCF_900100605.1 of Sinosporangium album. Taxonomy (GTDB): domain Bacteria; phylum Actinomycetota; class Actinomycetes; order Streptosporangiales; family Streptosporangiaceae; genus Sinosporangium; species Sinosporangium album. The sequence continues at coordinate 3,071 of NZ_FNCN01000036.1, forward strand.
GGAGGGATGCGGCTTCGGCGGCGCCGAGGCGGATGTCGGATGGAGGCTGGGCTGTGATGGAGGGGGGAGCCAGGACGACCGCCGACGCGAGGATGGCGGAGGTGGCGACGGACATAGACGGCATTGGCGACTCCCCAGGCAGCTCAACTACTCCTCGTCTACTTAACACTACTCAGAGTAATGGGCATTTTTGTGTATGGCGGGGGGAGTCGTGTTGGAGTGTCAGGGGATGACGGGAGAGTTACGCATCAGCTCGTCCGCGAGGATCAGGGTTGAGCCATCCGTACGAGCCATGGAGAGGTCGAAGTACTTTTTCACCCGCTTCTCCCACCAGGTGGTGTTTATGAGGCGCTTAAGAAGTTCATTGAGTTCCTCCGGATCGAAGCATGGGTTTCGCGGGTGTAGTCCGATACCCCATTCCTCTGACGACGGCAGCTCGCCAATGATCTTAAACCGATCGGCGCCCATCTCATGCGCCAGCGCAATGAGAATCGGGATATCTGTCGATATAGCGGAGGCAGTCCCTTTTCTATCCCCAGGGCGGGCGGCCAGCTCCCGAGCCCCCGCCCGGTAGTCCGTCACCAGCTTCGTACGCCTCTCGCTCTCCATCCACCGCTGGCCGAAGATGGTCTTCAGCCGCTCGTAGGACGTGGACCCCTCCACATACGCCATTCTCCGGTTGAAGAGGTCATCGAATTTCCGGACTTCGGTGTCGTCGGCGCGCACCATGACGGCCTGCTTGGTCACGAGGTACGGCCCGGCGAACAGAACCCTGTCCCTGCGCCGCTCGGTGATCGAGTATGTGCAGATCAGCATGTCGATACTGCCGTCGAGGAGCCGGTTCTCCCGTTCCCCCGAAGGAATCTGCTCCACTTCCAGGCTGACGGGGCCGAGTTCGTTCGCGATCACATCGGCGAGTTCATATTCGAAGCCGCGCACCGTGTTCGTGTCCGCGGGAGTCAGAACGCCCGGCAGGTCATGCCGGAAACCCACGCGGAGGCGTCTGCCCTGGACTTTCCGTACGGACCAGGTCCGCGGCATGGACGTGGCCGCTCCATCCGACGGCAGGAGCCGGTCGCCGGTGGTCGGCGCGGCGGAGGCGGCGCGTCCGGTCTCGGTGAAAGGGCGGTTGTGGAAGGTGAGCTCGCCGGGGTTGAGCAGCAGGTCGAAATCCACGTTGGCGGCCTGGACGCCGCCGGGCCGGAATTTGATGCCGCGGTCCGGCTGGAAGCCGACGACGACCTCGATCTCCTTGAGTGCCGAACTGAGCACGCCGAGATCGATGTCCCGCACCTGCACGGTCTTGTAGTCGCGTGCGAGCGGCTGCAGGACGCCCTCTTTCCGCACTCCGTCGTCGACGGTAAGGCGATAGGTGACGCTGCCGTAGTAGCTGTAGTTCGCCAGGCGCTCGGCCCTGCTGTGGCTCAGGTGAAGGATCAGATCCATGAACCAGTGCTGGTTCGCCGACGCGAGCGTCCGAATGACGTTCTCGTCGAGTTCGCTCACCTTGAACGTCGACGTGGGGCCTTTCGCGCTGCGGCCGTCCTGGTCGTCGGTGGAGGTCACCGGGGTGTGGAAAAGCGGGGCCAGCGGCGTGCGCACGATCAGGTGCTGCACCTGTTCGGCCCGGTCGCCCCAGGCCGCGGTGGCGAGCGAGCCGGTCGCGGCGCCCGCCACGGCCGCCCCGCCCAGCCATCGCCAGACCTGCCGGCGGGACACGCCGTCGTCGCCTCGCCCGACGGCGCCCACCGCCGGGACCGCCACGCCTCCGCTCGCGTTCGCGGAGTGCTTGTCCGGCAATGGGGCAGGCTCCGACGCCGCCGTGATCCGCTCGTAGGCGAGCCCCCAGCGGCGGACCTCCGTCTGGGGCAGCCCGCAGGCCGCCGCGAACCCCTCGATGACCTCCCCGGTCAGTCGGCCCCGCCCCCGCATCACGCTGTTGAGCGTGGTGGCGCGGAGCATGCGATAGGGGAACGCATGGCGTTGTTCCCCGGCTTCTGGGGGAGCGGAGCGCTCTTCGAGGGCTCTGTAGGAAAGCCGTCCGAGGCTGAGGCGCATCTTGTTCATCAGGGCGCGCAGCTCGTCCAGGGTGGTGGCCTGGGCGGGATCGGGAAAAGCCGCGGAGATATAGGCCGCGGATCCGGCGGTGCGCATCCCCTCCGCCTCGGCGGCGCTTTTCCAGCGGCGGAACCAGGCGCTGGTGCTCTCGCCGCAGGCATGCACATAGACGGCGGTCACCTCCCAGGAAAACAAGGCGTTCCCCGCCCAGATCCGCTCGACGGTCTCCGGTAATAGGCCGGTCTCCTCCGCGAGCACGGCCAGGGCCTCGTCGCCGTCCAGGCCTGTGGGACGCAGGCCTGCCAGGCTGTTGAGGAATCGCTCTTTCGGGTCGGTCATTGTCACCTTGCCTACTTCACGTTCAGGCGGGCGTCCTTCGGTTATCCGTTAATCCATGTGATCCCTATGGCATTCACCATGAAATCAGCAGGGCGATGGATTTCACCACGCGACTCCGAACCGTTGTCGAACGGGAAGCCTCCGAAGACCGGCGGGTGCCGGGGGGCGCGCCTATCTCACGGTGTTGCGGTTGCGCGGTGAGGTTTAGGTCTGTCCGACAATGTGGACGTAGTGGAATGTCCGGTTTCGACGATGAGTCTGCGGCTCGCGGGCTCTAGGTTCTGCCCTATGTCATCTCGTCTGGTGCTGCTGAACGCGCGGATCGGGCTCGGGGGCCCGATCCGCCACCTCGTGATCGAGAAGGGCCGCGTCGTCGACGTGAGCGGTCTCATCGACGCCGACTTCCGGGGGGAGAGGATCGACGTCCAGGGCGCGACCGTGCTTCCCGGCCTCTACGACGCCCACGTGCACATGGTCCAGTGGGCGCAGGCCCGCAGGCGGATCGACCTCTCCCCGGCGCGCTCGGCGCGCGAGGCGGTGGACCTCGCCGTGGCGGGCCGCTCCGGTGACGGCCCCACAGTCGGGTACGGCTTCCGCGACGCGCTGTGGCCCGACGCCCCCGACACGTCGATGTTCCCTCCGGGCGCGTTCGTCCTGGTGAGCAATGACCTGCACACCGCGTGGCTCAGTCCGGAGGCCCTGCGGCTGGTCGGCAGGGGCGACCACCCCACCGGGGTGCTGCGCGAACAGGACTGCTACACCGCGATGGCCGCGCTTCCGCCGCCGCCGAGGGAGGAGGTCGACCGCTGGGTCGTCGAGGCGGCCTCCGCCGCCGCGGCGCGGGGGGTGACCGGGGTGCTGGACTTCGAGTTCGCCGACACCGTCACCGACTGGTCGCGTCGCGTGGCCGAGCACCGGGTGGATGTCAGGGTGACGTGCGCGATCACCCGGATCCTGCTGGATCAGGCGATCCACGCAGGTCTGCGGACGGGGGAGGAGGTGGCCGGGTCCGGCGGCCTGCTGGAGGTCGGCCCGCTGAAGCTGTTCGCCGACGGCTCCCTCAACACGCGGACCGCCTACTGCGACCATCCGTACCCGGGCACCGGGGATCGGGGCCTGCTCGAACTCCCGCCGGATGAACTGCGCGCGACGATGGCGCGGGCCGCGGCCCACGGGCTGCACCCCGCCGTACACGCGATCGGCGACTCCGCCAACGCTCTCGTGCTTGATGCGTTCGAGGAGCTCGGCTGTCCGGGGCGTATCGAACACGCCCAGTTGGTGCGCTCCGATGACTTTGTTAGGTTCGCCCGCCCGGGGCTGGTCGCCGGTGTGCAGCCGGCCCACGGCCCGGACGACCGGGACGTGGCCGAGATCCACTGGCGGGGCCGTACGGCACGGGCCTACGCCTACGCCGACCTGCTCGCGGCGGGCGCGGTGCTGCAGTTCGGGTCGGATGCCCCGGTGGCACCGCTGGATCCGTGGGACGGCATCGCCTCGGCGGTCACCCGCACCGACGACGACCGGCCGACCTGGCACCCCGAGCAGGCCGTCCCGCTGGGGGCGGCGCTCACGGCGGCCTGCGGGGGCAGGTCGGGTGTCGCGCGGGGGGATCGCGCCGACCTGATGGTTCTGGCGGACGACCCCTGCGCCATAGCGCCGGAGGGGCTGCGCCGCATCGAGGTCGTAGCCACGCTCCTGCGCGGCGGGTTCACGTACCGCAACGGAGTGTGACCCCGCCGGGGACGTGCGCGGTCCGGCTGCCCGGTTCCATCCCCGCTGCCCTCGGGCCGTGGCCCGGTGCGAGAACGAGGGGCCTGAGTTGCGTAGTCTCGGCCTGGGGCATGAGGTGGCCTGCCACCTGGCGAGTCTTTAAGCGGCGTGTGAGAGGCTTGGGGCATCTGTTCTGCCCGAATTCGGGCAGGAAACTTGGTGTTCATTGATACCCATGCGTAAGGTCCACATTCGTGTCCACGGCGCGGCATCCCCACAGCGACTTGATCGCCCACCTGACCCGGACGAGCCCCCTGGGGCCAGGTGAGGCGGCCAGGGTGGTGGCGGATGTGCTGGCGTACTTCTCCGAATCCGTGGAGGAGTTCGTCCGCCGCCGGCACGCCGAGCTGAGGGTGCGCGGTCTCACCAACGAGGCGATCTTCCCGAGGATCGCGGCGGAGATCGCCGCGCGCCGGGTCGCGGCACCAGAGCTGTCTTTACGGCAGCTCCGCCGAATCGTCTACGGATAGGGAGACTCTGCATATGTGTGGAATCGTGGCCTATGTCGGCCCTAGGGACGCGGCGCCGATCCTTCTCGAAGGACTCCAGCGCCTGGAATACCGGGGCTACGACTCCGCGGGGCTCGTCGTTTCGAACAAGGGGCTGAAACTCCGCAAGGTCAAGGGGCGCGTCGCCGACCTGGCGGCAGCCGTACCCGCGCGTTTCAAAGGCTCCCTCGGCATCGGCCACACCCGGTGGGCCACCCACGGCGAGCCGAGTGACGTCAACGCCCACCCGCACCTGTCGAACGACCAGCGCATCGCGGTCGTGCACAACGGCATCATCGAGAACGCCGACGAACTGCGGGCCAAGCTCACCGCCGACGGCGCCGAGTTCCTCAGCGAGACCGACAGTGAGGTCCTCGCCCATCTGATCGCCCGCACCGTCGCCGACACCGCGACCCTCGAAGAGGCCGTACGGCTGGCGCTCAAGCGCGTCGTCGGCACGTACGGCATCGCCGTACTCGACGCCGAGCGTCCCGGCGAGGTGGTCGTGGCGCGCAATGGGTCGCCCATCGTGCTCGGCATCGGCGAGAAGGAGATGTTCGCCGCCTCCGACGTGGCCGCGCTGGTCCGCTACACCCGCCAGGTGGTGCACCTGGAGGACGGCGAACTGGCCGTGATCAAGGCCGACGGATTCCACACCTTCACCTCGGACGCCCGCGAGACGGCCAAGGAGCCGCTGGTCGTCGACTGGGACACCGGGCACTACGACACCGGGGGATACGCGCACTACCTGCTCAAGGAGATCTCCGAGCAGCCCGACACCGTCGCCAGGACCCTGCGCGGGCGCATCGACGACCGCTTCCACATCGCCCACCTCGGCGGCCTCAACCTCACGCCCCACGAGACCAGGGCGTTCCGCCGCGTGAAGATCATCGGCTGCGGCTCGGCGTACTACTCCGGCCAGATCGGCGCCCAGCTCATCGAAGAGCTCGCCCGCATCCCCGCCGACGCCGAGCCGGCCTCGGAGTTCCGCTACCGCAACCCCGTCGTCGAACACGACACGCTGTATGTCGCGATCAGCCAGTCCGGCGAGACCTACGACACGCTGGCGGCCGTTCAGGAGCTCAAGCGCAAGGGCGGCCGGGTGCTCGGCATCGTCAACACCGTGGGCAGCGCCATCGCCCGCGAGTGCGCGGGCGGCATCTACCTGCACGCCGGCCCGGAGGTGTCGGTCGCCTCCACCAAGGCGTTCACCTCGACCGCCGTCGCCTTCGCCCTGCTGGCCCTGCACTTCGGGCGCGTGCACGACCTGTCGCCCGCCGACGGCCGCCGCATCTGCGACGGACTGCGCCGCCTCCCCGGGCAGATCGAGGAGATCATCGCCGGGGGTGACCACATCGCCGCGCTGGCGTCGAAGTACGCCGACCACCCCAGCATGATGTTCGTCGGGCGGGTGCGCGGCTACCCCGTGGCCCGGGAGGGCGCGCAGAAGCTCAAGGAGATCTCCTACGTCCACGCCGAGGCGTATCCCGCCAGCGAGCTCAAGCACGGCCCGCTCGCGCTGATCGGCCCCGAGACGCCGACGGTCGCGGTCGTGCCCGACGACGAGCTGCTGGACAAGAACCTCACCACGCTCGGTGAGATCCGCGCCCGCGGCGGGCGGGTGCTCATGGTCGGCCACCGCGAGCCCGATGCCAAGCTCGCCGACGACGTCATCCTCGTGCCGAAGAACGAGCCCGAACTGGACCCGATCCTGCTCGGCATCCCCCTGCAGATCTTCGCCTACCACGCGGCCGTCGTCCTCGACCGCGACGTCGACCGGCCCCGCAACCTGGCCAAGAGCGTCACCGTGGAGTGACGCAAAACGGACTCCAGTCACACGGGTCACAGCGGCAACGCTGTTCACACTGGCCTCACAGGTCACATTCGTATGACCTGGAGTCCAGCCTTCTCTCGCCGTTGGACACGCTTCCCGTGATCACGCAGGGCTATAAACGGCTACGCAACGTAGTCGTCCAGCCGGGGGCGCCGCAGATGCGAGTGCCCCCACGCGATCCAAGGAGCTGCCATGTCCCCCTTCAGCGTCCGCACCGCGGTCCTCGCTCTCGCCGGCGCCTTCAGCCTGGCGGCGGCACCCGCCGCCGTAGCCGCAGCCCCGGCCGCACCCGCGGCGGCGAAGGCCTGCGGCGGGGCGATCTCGAACTGGGTCGGCACCGGCAACGCCGTCTACAACGGCAAGGCCACCACGCCCGCGGGCGAGGTCAGCGTGACCCTCACGTTCCGTGACGGCAAGGTCGACGTCGCCCGCGGCGGCAACTCCACGGGCCCGCTGGCCTTCCGCTTCGACGCCGCGACCGGCAGCATCACCTGGGGTGTCGTCGGCTACTACTACAAGCTCGACAGCCCGGTCTGCTCCGGCGACTCGGTGAAGAGCGCCGACTTCTCCCTGGCCGCCACCGGTAACCGCGCCGCGAAGGTGCAGGTCACCCGGACTTCGTGATCGGAAACGCTCGGCGCCCGCCCCGGACTCCGCGACCGGGGCGGGCGCCTCGCTTTCCGGCCTCCCGGAACTCGATCGAAACCCCGGCCGGGAGTGCGGATCCCCCGGCCGGGAGGCATTTCAGTACTTCATGCCCTCCGTGATGGTGGACACGATGCGCTCCACCGACGGAAGCGCGAGGTCCTCCAGGTTGTCCGCCGCCGGCAGCGGCAGGTGCGGCGTGGTGATGCGCACGGGGGGCCCGTCGAGATACTCGAAGCCCTCCTCCACGATGATGGAGACCAACTCGGCTCCCCACCCGCACAGGCGGGGGTTCTCCTCCACGGTGAACAGCCGGCCCGTCCGGGAGTAGGCCGCCATCAGCGTCGTCACATCGAGCGGCACCAGCGACCGCACGTCCACCACCGTCGCCTCGATGCCGCGCGACGACAGGATCTCGGCGGCCCGCATGGCGCGCGGCACCATCATGCCGAGCGCGGCGATCGTGCAGTCGTCCCCCTCACGGATGATCTTCGCCTTTCCGAGCGAGTCGACGATCTCACCATTGGGCACCTCGGCCTTCTCGGCGTACATGCCCTTCGCCTCGAAGATCAGGACAGGGTCGTTGTCCCGTACGGCCGCCGCCATCAAACCGATCATGTCGACCGGGTTGGACGGGCAGACCACCTTGAGCCCCGGAATCGCCATGGCCCAGTTGGAGATGTCCTGGGAGTGCTGCGCCCCGAACCGCAGGCCGGCGCCGTTCCCCGACTTGATCACCAGGGGGAACGAGACCTGCCCGTCGGCCATGTAGCGCGACTTGGACATCTCATTGGCGACCAGGTCCCAGCACACGGCGTAGAAGTCGCTGAACATGATCTCGGCGATGGGCCGCAGCCCCGCCATCGCGGCGCCCATGGTCGCGCCCAGGATGGCCTGCTCGCTGATCGGCGTGTCGCGGACCCGCTTCGGTCCGAACTCGTCCAGCAGCCCCACGGTCGTCTTGAAGACGCCGCCGGCCGCGGCGACGTCCTCTCCCAGGAACACGACCGACTCGTCCCGACGCATCTCCTGCGCGATCCCCCGGGCGACGGCCTCCCGGTAGGTCACCAGTGCCACGACGTCCTCCTCTCCATAGCGTCCTTCACGACAGCACTCCCCGTGACATGCATCAGGTGCGCCATCCCGAGCTCCCGTCGGACCACAGGTTGGTCCACAGCAGCTCGTCGGCGGGCAGACCGCCCGACTTCGCCATCTCCGTGGCCTCGTCCACCTCGTGGCGGGTCTGCGCGTCGATCAGGTCCAGGTCCCGCTCGGCGACACCCCTGCCGATCAAGGCGGAGCGGTAGTTCGGGATCGGGTCCTTGGCGAGCCACGCCTGCAGCTCCTCGTCCGGGCGATACTTCCCGGGGTCGGCCCGCGAGTGCCCGCCGTGCCGATAGGTGAGGGCCTCGATCAGCGTGGGGCCGCCGCCGGTCCTCGCCTTGTGTACGGCTGCCGCCGCCGTGCCGTACACCGCCTCGACGTCGTTGCCGTCGACGACGACGGGGTCCAGGCCGTACGCCCCGGCCCGGTCGGCGGCGGGCCGGTCCACGGCCGTGACCGAGCGGATCGGGGTGTACTCCATATATTGGTTGTTCTCACACACGAAGACGATCGGCAGGTTCCAGATCACGGCGAAGTTCATCGCCTCGTGGAAGGCGCCGATGTTGGTCGCGCCGTCGCCGAAGAAGCAGACGGTCACCTGGCCCGTCTCCTTGTACTGCGCCGCCCAGGCGGCGCCGTTCGCGATCACGAGCTGGGCGCCGATGATCGCGTAGGAGCCGAGGACGCCGCGGGATGCGTCGATCAGGTGCATCGATCCGCCCTTGCCGGACATCAGCCCGTTCGAACGGCCCAGCATCTCCGCCAGGATCGGGCCCATCGGGGTGCCGCGCACCAGCAGGTGCGCGTGGCCCCGGTAGGTCACGAAGGTGTAGTCGCCTTCGGACATCGCCGCGCTGACGCCGGTGGCGATGGCCTCTTGGCCGATGTAGAGGTGGGTGGTGCCCTTGACCAAGTTCTGGAGGAACAGGTCGTAGCACCGCTTTTCAAACTGGCGTGCCCGCACCATCTGGCGGTACAGGTCGATCTGGTCCGCCGTGGACAGCGAGTCGGTCGGCGGATTGGTCAGCGGATCGGTGGTGAAGGTCATGAGCCGGTCCCCGTCAGTACTTGTTCGCGATGAACAGCTCGTCGGCGGGGAACTTGGTGATGACCTCGTTGCCGGTCGCCGTCACGACGACCTCCTCCTCGATCCTGGCGGCCGACACGCCGTCGCGCGCCGGGTAGTAGGTCTCCAGCGCGAAGACCATGCCTTCGCGGATCTCGCGGGGGTTCTCCAATGACGTGAGGCGGCTGATGATCGGGCGCTCGTGCAGGGCGAGTCCGAGCCCGTGCCCGAACTGCAGGCCGAATGCGGCCTTCTCGTCGGGGAGGCCGAAGTCCTCGGCCTTCGGCCACAGCCGGGCCACCTGGTCGGTCATGACGCCCGGCTTGATGGCCCGGATCGCCGTGTCCATGTATTCCCGGGCCTGCTTGTAGGCGTCGTGCTGGGCGGTCGTGGCGCGGCCGACGTTGAACGTGCGGTAGTAGCAGGTCCGGTAGCCGTTGTAGGAGTGCATGATGTCGAAGAACGCCTGGTCGCCCGGGCGGATCATGCGGTCGGAGAAGTTGTGCGGGTGCGGGTTGCACCGCTCGCCGGACACGGCGTTGATCGACTCGACGTCGTCGGAGCCCATCTCGTAGAGGCGCTTGTTGGCCAGCGCGACGATCTCGTTCTCGCGCACGCCCGGCTTCAGCGCCTCGACGATGTCCTGGTAGACACCATCGACCATCGACGCGGCCGTGGTCAGCAGCACGATCTCGTCGCGGGACTTGATCTCCCGTGCGTCCAGCATAAGCTGCTGGCCGTCCTTGACCCTGATGCCCTGGCGCTCCATCTCGAAGAGGTAGGGCAGCTCCACGAAGTCCACGCCGACCGGCATGTCGCCCACGCCTGCGTCGTCCAGCCGCCCCTTGATCTCGCGGATCGCCTTCTCGGCGAGGTCGGCGTCCGGCGGTACGGCACCGCGCATGCTGGTGATCGAGGACAGGCAGTTCTCGGGCTTCAGCCACGGGGAGTACATCCGGTTGTGGATCGCGGCGGATCCGAAGTCCCAGAGGATCAGCTCGCCGGTCCTGGTCAGCACCACGTAGCGGCTGAGCTTGTCCCGGGTCCACTCGCCGATCCAGACGCCGGTGAGGTAGCGGATGTTGTTGTTGTCGAAGAGGAGCAGGGCTCCGAGGTCGCTCGCCTGGAGGGCTTCCAGGGCGCGCTGGTAGCGGTACTGCCGGAGCCGGTCGAAGTTCACGCGCTCCTCGAAGTCGACGGCGCGGTGTCCGGGGGACGCGGTCAGGGGGATCTGAGCGGAAGTCATGGAGGGCTCCCTTGATGCTGAGGTTCAGCCGCACGGGGGTGAGGGGGAGGAGTGCGGAGAAGATAACCAGATGTTCACTCAGATAGAACACTGTCGATCTGAAGCGTGTCAACTGTCACTGCACATTTGGTGAGGGGGTGGGCTCCTGTGACGGAGCGGCGGCCGAGACCTGCCAGGGTGGAGGTATTTCCTGCCTCGAGGGCAGGGTATGAGTCAAGCTGTGCAGTGTAGGCTTACGGCGTGACGAACGCAGCGACAGGACCTTCGCCGCAACTCCAGGCCGAGGCCCTCGGTGCCGGACTCCGAGCGGCCCGGCAGGAGCGCGGTCTTACCGTCCGAGGTCTGGCGCGAAAGATCGGCTGCTCGGCCAGCCTGCTGTCCCAGATCGAGCGAGGCATCACCGCGCCGTCGGTCGGGATGCTCTACACCCTCGCCAACGAGCTGGACGTCTCCACCGATCGCCTGCTCAGCCTCGCCCCCGCCCCCGAACCCAACCTCGCGGCGGGCGTGCCGGCGCGCAGCCGTACGGCGAAGGCGGCGGGGCGGGCCGCGCGATCCGCGGATCGGCCAATCGAACAGGAGGACCGGGCGGGGGAACCGGGGGACAAAGCCGATGAAGCCGCCCAGAGTGGCGCAAAACGGCGCCGCAGGGCCGATGCGGTGGGCGTCGATGCACATGCCGTGGCACCGGACTCCGGCGGGGCCCTGAAAGGCGAGACCAGAAGGGCGGCTCCGGCCGGTGGCGGGTCCGCGACCCGCCTCCCTTCAGGGAATACGCAATCCGGCGAGCCGTCAAATGCCGAAATTTCCGGCCCTGAGGCGTCCGGTGGGGGAGCTGCGGACCTCGCCGGAGCCGGCCCCATGCCGGAAACGCTGCCGGAGACGCCCGAGCGGTGGCGCCTGCTGCGCTCCCTCCCGCCCTCGATCCAGGCCCAGGTCCAGCGCGCGGGCACCCGCCAGTCCATCGACTTCGGCAGCGGGGTCCGCTGGGAGCGGTTGACCACGACCTCCGACTCCCGCGTCGACTTCCTGGAGATCGTCTACGCCCCGGGCAGCTCGTCCGACGAGTTCGTAGGCCACGAAGGCTCCGAGTACGGCATCGTCATCGAAGGCGCCCTCACCGGACGGATCGGCACGGAGGAATACGTGCTCAACGCGGGAGACTCCATCTCCTTCGCCTCCTCCACCCCCCACCTCTACCGCAACGACGGCGACGTGCCCGCCCGGGCCATCTGGTTCGTCCTCCACAAACACCTCCCCGGCCCCCACTGAACCGCCTGAACCGCCCCGGCCACGGCACTGACCGCCCGGCCGCGGCCGGGCGGTCGGGGAAGGGCCGGGAAAAGGCCGGGAAAAGCGGAAACCGTACGGCTCGCGCGCAAGCCGTACGGTTCCCGGAGGGGGTTCAGGCCGAGTAGTTGTCCGGGACGAAACGGCCACCGGGCTCGACGCCGGCCTTGGCGAGCACGTGGTCGCGGGAGGCGTTGACCCGCCCGACCAGGGCGTGCTCGTCGACGCCGAGCAGGCGGCCGTTCCTCTTGACCTGGCGGCCCGCCACCCACACGGAGTCCACGAGGCCCGGGTGGCCCGCGAGGACGACGGCCCCGGAGGCGTTGTTCATCGGGGCCATCTCGACGCCGTCCGCCCTGATCATGATCACGTCGGCGTCCTTGCCCGGCGTGAGGGACCCGATGCGATGGTCGAGGCGCAGGGCCTTGGCGCCGTTGATGGTGGCGAACTCAATGGCGTCCTTGGTGTTGACCGGCAGCCGCTCCGCGGTCGTGCCCGCGCGGTCGGCCCTCTCGTGGGCGACGGCACGCTCGACGAGCAGGACGGTGCGCATGACCTGGAACAGGTGCCCGCTGTTGCAGGTGGCGATGTCGATGCCGATGGTGGGCTTCATGCCGACGGCCATGAGGCGGCCGGTCGCCGGCCAGCCGTGCCCCATCTGCATCTCGATCTCGGGCGTCATGGCCGCCGAGCAGCCGGAGTCCGCCATGATCTGGAACTCGTCGTCGGCGAGCGAGTTGCAGTGGGCGCACACGACGTCGGGGCCGAGCAGGCCGTTCTCGGCGAGCCAGGCCACGGGGCGGTTCTTGCCCCACGCGCCGTCGCCGACGTGGACGGAGATCAGCACTCCGAGGTCGCGGGCCAGCGCCCAGTCGTCGAGGGTGACCTCGGGGGTGGCGTACTGCGGGCCGCGCAGGGCCATGCCCATGGTCACGAGCTGATCGTCGGAGGAGAAGTGCTCGGCCTTCACCCGGCGGGCGTCCTGCGAGGTGGGCTTGGCGCTGATGGGCAGCCACTCGTCGTTGGAGTTGCCGTAACACATGACATAGCGCCCGTGGGTCGCCTTGAGCGCCTCCACGGCGGCGTCGGCGTGTTCGGGCGTGTTCATGTTGTGCGACCAGTCGAGCACGGTGGTGACACCGGCGTTGAGCGCCTCGTAGGCGCCGGCGAGGTTGCCGGCGTAGACGTCCTCGGCGCGGAAGTGCCCGCCGAGAACGACGCGTACGCCGGCGAAGTACTGGTTGAGGGTCCAGTCGGCCGCGATGTTGCGCAGGACGGTCTGCCACAGGTGCCGGTGGGTGTCCACCATGCCGGGCATGAGGATCGTGCCAGTACCGTCGATCACCCACGCGCCGTCCACGGGCAGGTCGCGACCCACTGCGGCGATGCGGGTGCCTTCGATGAGCAGGTCCGCGTTGTCGAGATCGCCGATGGCGGGGTCGACGCTGATGATGCTGGCGTTGCGGATGAGGGTACGGTCCGCCACGGCTACCTCCGGATGGTTCGGGTTGTGCTGACGGGCGTCACTTATCCCAGTTGGGGACGCCCGTAACCTGCCCGAAACCTACGACCAGCGCACCACAGTGTCAAGGCACACTGCACATTTCGCGGCGATCGTTCAGACAGCATGGACAAGCCCACGATATCCGCAGGTCAGGAGGGTGTCCTCTATACCTCTCCGGGGTGTTATGTGCGGTGACGCATGGATAACCTCGGGAACGGGGGATCTCGGGGGAGGGGGTGGCTTATGCGCCGTAGGCGCTTTCTCACGCTCTCAGGTCTGGCGTTGTGCACCGCCGGTTGCGGGGCCGCGGACGGCGCCGCCGGACGGGAGTCCACGCGTATCTCGATCACGGCGGCCAACTCGGGTCACGCGTTGGCCATCGCCCACGCCATCGCTGACGCGCTCCGCGGGGAACGGCTGGCCACGGCGACCCTGACCGGGGTGGGCGGCGTGACCTCGGCCTTCGCCGGCGGGTCCGACGGGGGGAGCCGCCTGCTGGTGATGGGCCTCGCCGATCTCGCCGCCGCCGAGATCGACGGCGACGGCCGGGCCGCGGCGGCGGTCACGCCCCTGGCCAGGCTCATCGGCGACTGCGAGGCGCTGGTCGTGCCCGCACGCTCGAAGTTCGCCTCGTTCGAGGATTTCGCCGCGGCGCTCAAGGCCGACCCCGCCGGGGTCCCCGTCGCCGGAGGGCCCACCGGCGGGGCCGACCACGTGCTGTTCGGCATGATCGGCCAGTGCCTCGGCACCGACGTGCGCCTTCTCGACTACGCGGGCTTCCACGGACACGCCGATCCCGCCCTTCTCGGCACCCGCGTCGTCGCGGCCATCGGGCCGCTCAAAGCCTGGCGCGCCGGGATCGCGCGCGGCACGCTCCGGCCGCTCGCCGTGTCCACGGTGAGCCGCGTCAAGGGGATCGACGCGCCCACCCTCCTGGAGTGCGGGGTGCGCGTCGACTACAGCGACTGGCACGCGATCGTCGGGGCACCCCGCCTCGGCGACGACGCCACGGCGAACGCCGTGGACCTGCTGGACCGCCTCGCGGCGTCGCCGTCCTGGGGCCGGGCCTGCGGCGCCCACGGGTGGCGGCGCATCGACCTGAGCGGCGACGACTGCCGGCAGTGGCTGACCTCGGAGACGGCGCGCATCCACGAGTCGCTGCGCGACCTCGGCCTGCTGAGCCGCCCCGACCACCGGTGCCCGGGCGGAAGCTGCGCCCGGCGGCATTAGGGCCTGTTTTTCGTCCCAATGCCGTTCAGTGAGCGATCTGCTCTATCGATCCCTCTTGCCTGCCGTCCATCACGAGAACCGTTCATCGTGCGGCCGTCCGGGCCTGATACCAGGCGTCTTGAGCAGAAAACGAGGTGAAGCGGCGGCTGTTTCTCCCTGTGTGAAGAGGCGGTGTATGAGGTCTCCGGCCGGTGTGCGAGCAGGAGGTTCCCCGAATAATTTCTTTCACGTGCTCGGCATTAGAACGCGGCACAAGGGGACCCTGTATGCCGTGCCCTCGATCCGGCCGATAGCCGTACATCGGAAGGAGGCTTTGACCTGGAGGTTAAGCGTGTTGGCCGGTCCGGGATGTTGCGGAGACACTTGATTTCGGGTCGTATGGATTTGCATCGGTCCACGAGTTGAAATGAGTTCAAGAGCGGTCCACGATTCTCCCACACGGTTCTGTGGAGATTGTCGGCTCCATCTCGGATTTTACTCCGCCTGATGTGAAGGAGATCGTGTGGTCAATTCCTCCGGGCGATGGCGGGCGGCCCTGACGGCCACCGCCGTATTCGCTCTCTTACTGCCCGCGGGTGTGGCACAGGCGGCGCCCGAGTCGGCCAAAATCAATAAGGCCGTCCTTTCCGATGCCAGGACGAGCTCATTCCTGGTGCGACTGAGGGACCAGGCCGATCTCACGACGGCGCTCCAGGCGAGGAGCAAGCCGGAGAAGGGCAAGGAGGTCTACCAGGCCAAGGTCGAGTTCGCGGCCTCGTCGCAGGGGCGTCTACAGCGAATGCTCACCGAGCAAAAGGTGGAGTTCACGCCGTTCTGGGCGGTCAACGCGGTGAAGGTGGTCGGCGACGCCGATCTGGCCAGGCACATCGCGAAGCTGCCCGAGGTGGAGAGCATCGAACCCAACGCCACCGTCGACGACCCCCGGACCTTCCCCGCCATGGCGCACCCGAAGGTCAACGGGGTCGAGTGGAACCTCGACCGGATCGGTGCCCCCAGGGTCTGGAATGAGTTCGGCACGCGGGGCGAAGGCATCGTGGTGGGGAACATCGGCAGGGGTGTGAAGTTCGACCACCCTGCGCTGGCCACCCAATATCGCGGGCGGAAGAGCGACGGGAGCGTCGACCACAACTACAGCTGGTATGACGCCGCGCGTAGCTGCCCCTCCGCCGCCCCCTGCGACACCTTCACCGGCAACGACACCAGGTACGTGAGCGTCATGGTGGGCGAAGCGGGCGCGGATACCATCGGGGTCGCTCCCGGGGCCAAATGGATCGCCGCTTCGGGGTGCAGGTTCACCCCGTGCGACTACGCTTCCGTGCTCGCCGCCGGACAATGGATGCTCGCGCCCACCGATCTGGGCGGGCGGAATCCCCGTCCCGACCTCGCCCCCGATGTCGTCACCACCAACCTGCTCTTCTCCCCGGCCGCGTTGGGGGCAGGTTTTCGCGCGCTGCAGAAACAGCTTCTCGACGCGTGGGTGGCTGCCGGCATCTTTCCCGTTTTCGGCACCAACTTGACAGTCGGCTACGGCCTCTGCGGCACTATCTACGGCCTCAACCAGGACGACAACGGCTACAGCGTGGGCATGTTCGACATCAACAACGCGATCAGCCCCTACTCCGGACGCGGACCTGGCACGAACGGCGAGGTGAAGCCCAACATCGCCGCACCCGGGGTCATGATCCGCACGGCCGCGGTCGACGGCGGCTACAGCACGGTGTTCGGCGCCGATTACGGCGCCGCTCACGTGGCGGGCACGGTGGCGCTGCTCTGGTCCGCCGCGCCCAGCCTGCGGCGGGACATCCCGGCCACACGCGCCCTGCTCGACCGCACGGCGATCGACGTCGACGACACCAGTTGCGGTGGCACCGCGGAAAAGAACAACGTCTGGGGCGAGGGCCGGCTCGACGCCTACGCGACGGTCCGCGACGCACCCCGCGAGGCCGTCGGCGGATTGACCGGCAAGATCACCTCGCAGGACGGCACGCCGCTCGCCAAGGCGGTCGTCACCGTCTCGGGCGCCCAGCCCCGTACGGTCGTCACCGACGCGGGCGGAAACTATGAGCTTGTCCGATTGGCGGTCGGCAACCACCGGGTCAGGGTGAAGAAGCTCGGGTATCGCACAGCCACCGCCGTCGCCACCGTCCCGGCGACCTCCACCGTGTCACACGATGTGCGGCTCCGGCCGCTGCCGGTGCGCACCGTGTCGGGGACCGTCACCATCGACGGTGCTCCGCAGAAGGGCGCCCAGGTGGCTGTGGCGGGCACGCCGGAGAGCGTGGGCACCGACGCGGCCGGCCGCTACCGCATCTCTCTGCCCCGAGGTGACCACGAACTCGCGGTCACCTCGCTTCCGGAGAGCTGTGCGGGCGGAAGGACCGTGTCGATCGAGGTGGACGCGGACATCGCGAAGGACATCGCGAAGGACATCGCGAAGGACATCGCGAAGGACATCGCGAAGGACATCGCGAAGGACATCGCGTTGCCACGCCGTACGGACTCGTTCGGCTACGCCTGCGTCGTCGGCACCGAGTCTTATGTCGCGGGCACGGAGCCTAAGCCGTTGGGCAGGCAGTTGGTCCAGCTTCCCTTCGCCTTCCCTTTCTACGGGGAATCGCATAGGGAAGTAACGGTGTCCAAGGATGGCTATTTGTCCCTAGATCGAACGGTCCGCAGTCAACTCAACTATCCGCTTCCCAGCTACTTCTCGCAGGTAGGCGCGATCTACCCCTTCTGGGAGGAGACCACTTCGCCGGCCTTCCCCACCCCTTGGCTCTACACAGCCACGCTGGGAACCGCTCCCAACCGCACTTTCGTCCTTGAATGGCGTGATGTCGCGCCAGTGAGGGATCCGGCAAGCCGCCTCTCCTACTCGGTGCTCCTCGGGGAAGACGGCTCCGTCGGGTTCCGCTATCGAGGCATCTCCAATGACCTCACCGCCGGAAGCAGTGCCACCATCGGCATCGAGGGCAAGCGGGACACGACCGCCGCTTTCCCCTTCTCTTATGACCGGCCCGTGCTGACCGACGGCATGAGCCTGACCTTCGCATCGCAGCGGCACGGGTTGGTGGGCGGCACCGTCGTCGATGCCGCCAGCGGTCAGCCGCTGGCCAACGCCACCGTGAAGATCGGCGACGAGGTGACCACCACGGCCGCCGACGGCACCTTCATCGAGCAGATGCCCTCCGACGACTATTCGATCACGGTCTCCAAGGGGGACTACGACACCGTCACTCGAGAGGTCGACGTCGAGGTCGGTAAGCGTACGACAGTCGACCTGGCCCTGACCGCCGGCAGGTGAAGTAGGGGGCGCCTGTCGCGACAGGCGCCCCCTACTGGTTATCCGTGCCGCCGCGCATGAGGACGCGGACAGGTGTCTGCGCCTCGATCTCTCCACGCGCGCACGGCGCTAGTCCTCGTCGTCGGGCGGCGCGTCGGGCGCGTGCCAGGCGGCGACGAGCAGCGGGATGGTCCAGTGGGTGATGAACAGTGTCATCGGCAGTGTCGCCAGCAGGGCGCTGGGCACCACGACCGTCAGGTCGTCGCCGCTCATGCCCCACACCAGCGTGGCCGCCATGGTCACCCCGAGCAGCGTCGCGGTCACGCGATGGGCGATGGCGTAGGCGTGGTGGCGCTGCCCGCGCTGCCGTTCGTCGAGGACCCGCTCCGGCAGGGAGAGCGCGCCGCCCGCCGCCGTCATCAGCCCCCCGGCGACCAGAAGGCCGCCGACAACGCTGACCCCGAACATCGACAGGTAGATGTTGCGCGCCAAATCGCTCGGGGCGTAGGCGATGATGACCGCCTGTCCGATCCACAGCAGCCCCAGCAGTGCGCAGCCGACCAGCACGAGCCGCCGCCTCTGCGACCTGGTGCCGAGGCGTTTGGCGCTCCGGGCGGCCATCCGCTCGAAGTCGGCCTGGCGTTTCGCGATGCGTTTGTCCTGTCTGTCCATGATCCGTGTCACCCTCCACTGCCGATACGGGGGAAGGGCTGTAGCGAGAACACCACTTCCACCGGCACTTCGAAGAAATCAGCGATCCGCAACGCGAGGAAGAGGCTCGGGCTGTATTCCCCCCGCTCCAGATAACCCACCGTCTGGTAATGCACGCCGAGGGCTCCCGCGAGATCCTTCCGGGAGATTCCCCGCTCGGCGCGCAGCATGGCTATGCGGTTGTAGACGATCTCCGATGACATGCCTTGACCTCTAAGATCCGACTGGCGACCGTGTGCCCGCCGCGCCACGCGTGGCACGGCGAAGCAGCCGAGGGGCCAGCACCATACCGGCCACGAGCCACAGGGCGAGAATCCCCGCACTCTCGGCAAGCCGCCACGTCCCGCCGATCTCCGCCGCCAGTGTGGAGTCGGACAGGAGGGCCGCCCTGATGCCGTGGCCCTGCCAGTACAGGGGGAACGCCTGGGCGACCCACCGCACCGCCTCGGGCATCGCCGTGACCGGGAACATCGCCCCCGAGATGATCAACAGCCCCATCACGGGCAGCCCCAGCACCGCCCCCGCGGTGCGGGGATTCGGCAGCAGCGCCCCGAGGGCCGCACCGAGCGGCACGACGGCCAGCATGCCGAGCGGCAGGACCCAGGCCAGAGTGAGCCAGTGACCTGGCGACGCCGGCAGAGACGCTCCCCCGACCGCCAGACCGATGGCGAGGATGAGCGCGATCTGCAGCGTGGCCGCCAGCGTGATCGAGACGGCCCTGCCGATCAGGAAGGAGCCGATGCCACCCGGCACGGTGCGCAGCCTCAGCAGCGCGCCTTCCTCCCGGTCCGCCGCGATCATCATCGGGAGGTTCATCAGGCCGATCTGGAAGACGACCAGCGCCATCATCCCGGCCATCATGTAGGTACTCAGGTCGACATCGGTCCCGGCGACCTTCCTGTCCCTGAGCCAGACCGCGAGCAGGGCGTATATTCCGGCGGAGCCGAGGATCGAGTTGTACAGTTCCTTGCGGTCGCGCACCATGGTGCCGAATTCGGCGATTCCCCGGCGCGGCCCGAGGCGCATGATCCCGCTCACGCCACGCTCCTTTCGATCAGGCTGAGATAGCTCTCCTCCAGCGTCGGCCGCCGGATCTCCAGCGCGGGCACGGGCCCGCCGTATTTCTGGTGCAGCTCCCAGGCGAGCTGCGACGGGTCGTGCGTCTCCGTGCTGCCGTCCTGCCAGCTCACGACCGACGGTGCCTGTACGGCACGGGCCAGCTCTTCGGGCGTGCCGTACACCGCGATGCGCCCGTCGATGAGGACGGCGATGCGGTCGGCGAGTCGTTCGGCCTCGGCGAGGTCGTGTGTGGTGAGCAGGATCGTGGTGTCGAGCCCGCGGATCAATTCGTGGAACTCCCGCCTGGCCTCGGGGTCGAAGCCGGTGGTCGGCTCGTCGAGGAACAGCAGCTCGGGGCGGCCGACGATGCCGAGCGCGACGTCGAGCCTGCGCCGCTGGCCGCCGGACAGCATGCCGATCTTGACCTTGGCCTGCGCGGTGAGGCCCAGGGCGGCGAGCAGCTCATCGCTGTCCCACGGGCTGGGGTAGTGCGCCGCGATCTGCGAGAGCAGTGTGCCGACCTCCCAGCGCGGGTGGTCGCGCCAGCTCTGCAGCACCGTGCCGAGCCGACCGCGCCACGTCTCGTCCCCCTTCTCCGGATCGGTGCCCAGCACGGTGACGTCGCCGGCCGAGCGCCGTCTGAAGCCTTGCATGATCTCGATCGTCGTGGTCTTGCCCGCTCCGTTGGGGCCGAGCAGCGCGACGGTCTCTCCCGCGGAGATCCGCAGGTCGACGCCGGTGAGGACCTCGCGCTTGCCGTACGCCATCCGAATCCCGCTGGCACTGACAACAGCATCCATATGAAGGAATGTAGTACACCTACTACATCTAAGCCAAGTGCTGCTATGGATGAGACGCTTGAAAGTCCGAGGCTCACGATGCGTTGGATGCCGGTGGTGCGGGGGAAGGCCAATGAGGCGAAAGGTCCCTGAGGAAGCAGCGAACCCTCACCTGCGAGGAGTGGCTCCATGGCCCTAGACGAATCCCCGCCGCGCACCCGGACCGACGTTGACCAGGCACTTCTCGGCCACACGACCTACCGCAGCCTCGGCGAGCAGAAACTGTCGCCGGCCGAGGAGCGGTTCGAGAGGGGCCGCCGCACCACGGGCCTGTGGCTCGCGCCCTTGGTGACGGTCGCGTTCCTGCTCATGCCGTTCGGCTTGGACGGCACTCAGAAGGCGCTGTCCGCCGTTCTGCTCGGCGTGATCGTGCTGTGGGTGACCGAGCCCATCCCGATTCCGGTCGGCGGGCTCGTCGGCGTCGCCCTGGTCGTGCTGCTTGGCGTGGCGCCGGCGGGCGAGGTGCTCGCGCCGTTCGGCTCTTCCACCATCTTCACCTTCATCGGGGCGTTCATCCTCGCCCAGGCAATGCTCAAACATGGCTTGGCCCGCCGGTTCGCGTTCCGGGTGCTGTCGCTGCCCGGCGTCGGCCGTTCGACGTTCCGGCTGGTCGCGGCCTTCGGCCTGATCACCTGCCTGCTGTCGGCCTTCGTCTCCAACACCGCCACCGTCGCGATGCTCCTGCCGACGGCGCTCGGCATTCTCGCCGTCATCGCGAAACTGCTCCAGGACCGGGGGCTCGTCCCCGAGGACTTCAACCCGCTGCGGCTCCGCGTCGGGGCCGCGCTTGTGCTGATGACGGCGTACGGCGCCGGCGTGGGCGGCCTGCTGACCCCCGTCGGCACCCCGCCCAACCTGATCGGCCGGGGGCTGATCGAGGAGGCCACCGGGCGGCGCATCTCGTTCGCCCAGTGGGTGATCACCGCCCTGCCCCTGTGCGCCGCCATGTTCGCGGTGCTCGTCGTGGTGCTGCTCCTACTGAACCGGCCGGAGATCCGCAAGATCGAAGGCATCGAGCAGTATGTCCGGGCCGAGCGGGCCACGCTCGGGAAACTGTCGCGCGCGGAGAAGAACACGCTGATCGCCTTCGGCGTCACCGTCACCCTGTGGATCTTCCCGGGCATCGTGGCTCTGGCCGTCGGTACCGAATCGGAGATCTACTCCGCGATCAGCGGTCGCCTCAACGAGGGCATCGTCGCCGTGCTCGGCGCGTCGCTGCTGTTCCTGCTCCCCGCCGACTGGGGCAAACGCGAGTTCACCCTCAACTGGAGCGACGCCGCCCGCATCGACTGGGGCACGATCGTGCTGTTCGGCACGGGCATCATCTTCGGCGCCCTGCTGGAGGACACCGGCCTCGCCAAGACGATCGGCTCGGCGGCGTCCTCCACGCTCAATCTGTCCAGCGTGTTCGCCATCACCGCGTTCGCCGTCGTGCTCGCCGTGATCGTCTCGGAGACCACCAGCAACACCGCCTCGGCCGCCGTCGTCGTGCCCATCGTGATCCCGATCGCGCAGGCCGCCGGCGTCGACCCTCTCGTGCCCGCGCTCGCGGCGACCTTCGCCGCGTCCTTCGGCTTCATGCTGCCCGTCTCCACGCCGCAGAACGCCATCGCCTACGGCTCGGGAGTCGTGCCCATCACCACGATGATCCGCACCGGGGTCGGCTTCGACGTGCTCGGCGCGATGCTGGTCATGGTGCTGCTGCCGCCCATGGTCGCCCTGTCCGGCATCGGAGGCTGAGTCGTGGAGGACCTCGGCGGCTCCTGATCGTACAGGGTCGTGGACGCTTTCGACACAAGGTGTTGGGGTGGTTGCGGCAAGCGGCACTAGATGTAGGATTCTGCTCGTTGCTGGTTCGCCCCCCGTCCAGCGGGGGGCGAGGCAAGAGGGAACCCGGTGCGGCCAAACCTCCACATAGTGGACGGCGCCAATTCCGGGACTGCCCCGCAGCGGTGAGCGGGAACGACCGCCGTCATGAGCACTGGGCGCGAGCCTGGGAAGCGACGGCCATTAGGCGACGCCAGACGACGACCTGTCGTAAGGCGCGGCGCCCGCGAGTCCGAAGACCTGCCAGCGACTTGTGTGTCCAGGGCTTCGAGGGAGGGCCCGGCGGACGAGCGGACGACCCGTGCCCCGGGCCGTGCCGTCTCCCGTGCGTGCCCACCCCGGAAGCCGAGGGGGATTTTCGTTCACGCGTAGGGAGACAGGCACGTGACGACTGCCGCAATACAGGGTGCGGATCGGCGGCTCGCCATCGAGGAGGCCGCGGCCAAGGTCATCTCCGACCCGGAGAACTCCAAGGTCGCCGCCGCGCTGCTGGCCGAGGAGATCGCCGACGAGGCCGCCGCCCACGGGGTGCGCACCTTCGCCGAGTCGGTCGCCGCCACCCACGCGGTGGGGCTGGTGTCCGACGAGCTGGCCGCGTTCGTGTCCGCCCACGCGGCCGAGCTCGACGCGCTGATCGACGAGAGCGCCGACGACCGATTCGAATACTTCGGCATGCGCACGGTCTACGACCGCTACCTGCTGCGCCACCCGGTGACCCGAGCCGTGCTGGAACGCCCGCAGCACTTCCTCCTGCGCGTGGCCGCCGGGCTCTCCGACACCGTCGAGGAGGCGGCGCGGCTCTACCGGCTCATGTCCACCCTGGCCTACCTGCCGAGCTCGCCCACGCTGTTCAACTCCGGCTCGCGCCGCCCGCAGCTCTCGTCCTGCTTCCTGCTCGACTCGCCCCGCGACGAGCTGGAGGCGATCTACGAGCGGTACGGCCAGGTGGCCCGCCTGTCCAAATACGCCGGAGGCATCGGCATCGCCTGGTCCCGGGTGCGTTCGCGCGGCAGCCTCATCAAAGGCACCAACGGCCACTCCAACGGCATCGTCCCGTGGCTGCGCACCCTCGACTCCTCGGTGGCCGCCGTCAACCAGGGCGGCCGGCGCAAGGGTGCCGCCTGCGTCTACCTGGAGCCGTGGCACGCCGACATCGAGGAGTTCCTCGAACTGCGCGACAACACCGGCGAGGAGGCGCGGCGCACCCACAACCTGAACCTCGCCAACTGGATCCCCGACGAGTTCATGAGGCGTGTCGAGGCCGACGGGGTGTGGTCGCTGTTCGACCCGAAGGAGGTGCCCGAACTCGTTGACCTGTGGGGTGAGCGGTTCGACGCCGCCTACGCCGAGGCAGAACGCGCCGGACGCTACGTCAAGCAGGTCCAGGCCCGCGCGCTCTACGCCCGCATGATGCGCACCCTCGCCCAGACCGGAAACGGCTGGATGACCTTCAAGGACGCCTCCAACCGCACCTCCAACCAGACGGCCCGCCCGGCGAACGTCATCCACCTGTCCAACCTGTGCACCGAGATCCTGGAGGTCACCAGCGACGGCGAGACCGCCGTCTGCAACCTCGGCTCGATCAACCTCGGGGCACACCTGTCGGGCTCCACCGCCCCGGGCGAGGAACTGGACTGGGCGCGGCTCCGCCGTACGGTCGCCACCGCGATCACCTTCCTCGACCGCACGATCGACCGCGGCTTCTACCCGACGCCGCAGGCGCAGGCCGCCAACCGGCGCTGGCGGCCCGTCGGGCTCGGCGTGATGGGCCTGGCCGACGTGTTCTTCGCGCTGCGCCTGCCGTTCGACAGCGCCGAGGCGCTGCGGCTGTCCACCCGGATCGCCGAGGAGATCGCCCTCGCCGCCTACCAGACCTCGGCCGAGCTCGCCCGCCGCCTCGGCGTCCACCCGTCCTACGCCGAGACCCGCGCCGCCGACGGCACACTGCACCTCGACCACTTCCCGGCCTCCCCGCTGCACACCGCCGAATGGGAGCGGCTCCGGGCCACGGTCGCCGAGACCGGCCTGCGCAACTCCCTGATGATCGCGATCGCGCCGACGGCCACCATCGCCTCCATCGCCGGCTGCTACGAATGCGTCGAGCCGCAGGTGTCCAACGTGTTCAAGCGCGAAACCCTGTCCGGTGAGTTCCTCCAGGTCAACCGCTACCTCGTCGCCGACCTCACCCGGCTCGGCCTGTGGACGCCGCAGGTGCGGGACGCCATTAAACGGGCCGACGGCTCGGTGCAGGACATCCCCGAGATCCCCGCCGAGCTCAAGACGCTCTACCGCACCGCCTGGGAACTGCCCCAGAAGGCGCTGATCGACCTGGCCGCCGCGCGCCAGCCGTACATCGACCAGTCGCAGTCGCTGAACCTGTTCATGGCGACCCCGACCATCGGGAAACTGTCCTCGATGTACGCCTACGCCTGGCGGCAGGGCCTCAAGACCACGTACTACCTGCGTTCGCGCCCGGCCACCCGGATCGCCCAGACCACGGTCGCGGCCACGGCCGACACCCAGGAGGCCGAGGCGGTCTCCTGCTCCCTGGAAAACCCCGAGATCTGCGAGGCGTGCCAGTAATGCTGCTCGACCCCGGCATGGACCTGACCCTGCGTCCCATGCGCTACCCCGACTTCTACGAACGCTACCGCGCGGCCATCCGCAACACCTGGACCGTCGAAGAGGTCGACCTGCACAGCGACCTCGCCGACCTCGCCGCGATGACCCCGCAGGAACGGCACCTGATCAACCGGCTCGTGGCGTTCTTCGCCACCGGCGACTCCATCGTCGCCAACAACCTCGTGCTCAACCTCTACCAGCACGTCAACGCCCCCGAAGCGCGGCTCTACCTGTCGCGGCAGCTCTTCGAGGAAGCCGTCCACGTGCAGTTCTACCTGACGCTGCTCGACACCTACCTGCCCGACCACGACGAACGCGTCAAGGCGTTCGCCGCGGTCGAGCACATCCCGTCGATCCGCGACAAGGCGGAGTTCTGCTTCACATACATCGACTCCCTCGGCGGGCTCGACCGGCTCAACGACGCCGACGACCGGCGGGCGTTCCTGCTCAACCTCATCTGCTTCGCCGCCTGCATCGAAGGGCTGTTCTTCTACGGGGCCTTCGCCTACGTCTACTGGTTCCGCTCCCGCGGCCTGCTCAGCGGCCTGGCGACCGGGACCAACTGGGTGTTCCGCGACGAGTCCATGCACATGGAGTTCGCCTTCAGCGTCGTCGACACCGTGCGCGCCGAAGAGCCCGAGCTGTTCGACGGCGAACTGACCAAGAAGGTCACCACCATGATGGAGGACGCCGTCGCCGCCGAACTCGCCTTCGCCCGCGACCTGTGCGGCGACGGGCTGTTCGGCATGAGCGTCGACCAGATGGGCGACTACCTGCGATACGTCGCCGACCAGCGCCTGCGCCGCCTCGGCATGCCCATCCGGTACGGCACCGCCAACCCGTTCGCCTTCATGGAACTCCAAGACGTTCAGGAACTGGCCAACTTCTTCGAACGCCGCGTCTCCGCCTACCAGGTGGCCGTCGAAGGCAACGTCTCCTTCGACGAATCCTTCTGACCCCGCACCACCCTCACCGTCCCCGCGGGCCGGAGTCGATGCGCCGACCCGCGGGGGACGACCGATTCGCGACTCACGAAGCCGACGTTCCCATGGGGAGAGCCAGACGGTCTCGCAGCTCCTCGGCTTCGTCGAGTCCAGGTGCGAGATCGAGCACATCCAGGGCTGTTCGGCGGATGTAAGGGCTGGAAGTGTAGGTCTCCATGGCGTTGACGACTTCCAACGCCTGGGCCAGTCCGCTACGGGCGTCGCCTTTGCGTACTTCCACATACGCAAGTTGTAGTTTCGCCTCCGCGATCTGGACAGCAAGTCGCCCGCGGCCTTGAGCCTGGGGCAACTCGCTGATCAAGTCGTTGACGGCCTTGTCGGCATCCGGGTGCCCCAGTCGTATGAACGTGGACGACGCCATTTGGGTGTGCCGTACCTCGGGCCACCCGTCGAGCAGGATCGGGTTCGCGCGGGTCTCGGCAGGCAGTCGAGATAGCGCCCGCTTCTGCTCATCGAGCTGAGCAAGGGCGGCGTCGGCGTCACCGGCCGAAGCCTTGAGCTGCGCCAATGTCCCGAATGCCTCTGCCGCCGCGGGCAGCGCCCTCCCCTGGGCGGCGCGGAGAGCGGCCTCCGCGTGGCTGGCAATAAGCCGGTCGTTTCTTTCGGCGATGGCCTGGTTCGCCTGGTAGGCGTGTGCGGCGGAGATCAGCGTGGCGTCCCCGGTCCGTTCGGCGGCGCGGCAGGCGGTGTTCCACCAGCGCCGCACCTCGGGTGTCCGGCCGACGCAGTACCCGAGTGTGTAGGCGAGGAGGAATGTCAGCCGCGCGTTCACCCGGGCCCAGCCGAGCGCCTCGCCGGGTGGGGCTTTGTCGGCCAGTGCCTGCGTGGCCAGAAGGTCGAGGGCGATCGTCGCCGCCAGAGTGGGGAGTTCCGCTGCCGTGGCGTAGCCCGCGGCGGTCTCCCACACGCGTTCTTCCCAGTCGGGCAGACTGCTGGTGCCGAGCCGGGCATCCACCAGCTCGCGAAGAGAGGCGAACCCGTCACCGCCAAGGACGGTTCCGGCGGCGATGGCGGCGGCTCCCGTCAGAATTCCGCGTCGTATTTGGTCCATGCCATCAGCATTCCCTACTGCGGCTATCGCTGATATGCCGCCATCGTCACTCTTATTTGCCGTTCTACCGATTGCAAGCCAGGCGGCGCGGATTGTCCCCTGTGCACTGAAGAGCTTTTCCAGCGGTTCAACGCTGTCGGCGGGAAGCCTCCGGGCCCCGCCTTCGACCTTGCTGATCAAGCTGCCGCTCATATGGCACTGCTCACCGACCTGCGCCAACGTCATGCCGTTGGCTTTGCGCAACGCCCTGAGCTGGGCACCTAGAAGATCCCAGAGGGCTTGCTCAGTCGGACCGGCACCTGGAATTCCAGCCATGAAACCTCTCGTGGACACGGTGGACAGATGCGGCTGTCCAAGCCACCGGCCTTCTGCCGGGATGGGTTCAGCACGCATCATTGCCTAGCGGATAAGCGGCACCGCTCACGATTATGGCCCCACAAGCGGGCAGCGGATAGTCGCCGAAAAAACAAGCCAGGAAAAGCCGGCCCGCACGGTGAGTGGCGTCATCGAGCGGGCTCCTAATCGGACGACCGGAGGCCCGACCCGATGACGCAGATAATGGCCCGCCAAGGTATTACGCACGTCCGCCCCCGACCGGCGCAGGACAATCCATTGCCCACAAGCCTGAACGACGCTCTGGGGCAGATCCGAGGGCCCGGCCTGCACGTGCAGGTCGCACACGGACTCCTGCGCCGCATCGCCCAAGGCGCTCACCCGCCCGGCTCGTTCCTACCGTCCGAACACGCCCTCACCGCCAGGTTCCACTGCTCACGCCTCACCGTACGGCGTGCCCTGCAGGCCCTGGCCGAACTCGGCATCGTGGCCGTCGTACCTCACAAAGGCTGGAGACTGCGCTCCCAGGACCCTGCGGAATCCCCCCGTGACTACCGCTACCAGCTCGTCGCCGCCGAGATACGCAGGAAGATCACCACAGGCCGCTACCCCATCGGTGCGCTCGTCCCCGGCGAAATCGACCTCGCCCGCCTCCACCACTGCAGCCGGGCCACAGTCCGCAAAGCACTGGCCATGCTGGAGGACGAAGGCCTTCTCGTCTGCCTGAAGAGCACCGGCCGCAGGGTCACCGGCGACAGCCCTGCGGGACAAGACGGAACCACCCCCACCACCGGCGCTCGGCCCCGCCGCGTACTGGAACCGACCCCTCGGCGTCCCGGACCAAGGCCAGGCACGCGGAGCGCCGCCGCGGCTTCTGCCGTACAAGAACGCGTGCATTCGCGGGGAAGGCCGGAAGGCCGGGTGTCACGCGGGACACTAGGACGCGGCGGGGACCACGATGCAGCTCACGAGCTGTGCGATCTGAAGCGGGCGTGACCGGTCGCGTGAGAGCTCGTAATACGATCACATCTACTTCTTCGTGAGTCGCCGCCAGAAAATGAGACCGCACGCCAAGGAGACGAAGGTGTCGGGTACTGGGGCTGGCCCGGGGACTTGCCCGGCTAAAGGGGCAGCAGATGTTCGATCAGGCCCTATAGTTTCCTCGTCCACGAACCATGGTCAGTTGGTCACACATTTATAACGAGCAACTCTCTGGGTTTATCACGCCTTGAGTTGGAACGTTTACAAGACTTTGTTCCCAGTTTCACGTAGGTGGGCTGGCATGAGCATGGAGCCGCCGCCTGGTGCCGCATCGAGGCTGACCAGGCGGCGGCTGCGATCTCTAAATTTCTAGGAGCTAACTCCTATTTGAGATCGTCTGCCAGGAGATGCCTTTCACTTTCATCGTCAAAGTGATAGTACGCATCTGCCGGAAGGTACTGGGCTACTGCTTTCGATATCTCGACCATGAGTCGTGGCGCGGCACTGTCTTCGAATATCTCTATATCAATGTTGCCTCCGCGTTCACCGCTTCCGGCTCCGGTAACCTCGCCTTGATCGCCGAGTACGTCTTCTACGACATACTCGATCTCTATGCGAGATATGTGGTGCTCGCCCCTCCAGTAGAGGAAGGCGTCCATACCCTACCTTTTCCTTGAGAATACTTCGAGGAAGAATGCATCAAGCTTTGCGATCGAATTTTTCCTGCGTTTCGGTCGATCAAAGCTTATTGCTTGGTCTATGTTCCTTAGCTTGGCTCCCCCTTCGCGATAAGCCTCCATGTAGAATTGCTCTGCTCCAGCCATGGCATATCTGGACATTAGCACATCTATAATCTCGGGTTCGGAGTCTCCCTGCGATGGGAAGTAACTGTGGTGTCCTTCCTTTCGCTTTGTGAAGCGTGCTTTGAGCACCTGCTCGGGAGTGTCTACCCCGCTGGCTTTTCCCACATAAACTACGCGATTCTTATTTTTGATCACGTAGATGATATAGCTTCTGCCGTTGGCTGCACTCGGTTTTTTTAGGTTAAGGTTCTTTCCCGGGGAGACGCCGAACCGTTTGAACGTCGACATGTGCGCCGATCCGCGGCGGTCGCTGCCCATGAGTTTCTCGTAGTCATGTCTTGCCCACACGCCATCGAAATAGAAGTTGATCGCTCGTTTTCCGCACCCTGTCTCGCCGAATCCTATCTCTTCACAGATGGAGATGGCGAGAAAGAGCTCTTGCTGCGTTCGCAGGCGATTGTTGTGCAGAGAGCCGCCGGTTAGGTGTTCACTCAGATGGCGAGAGATTTTAGCTTGCCACTTCTTCTGGGACTGCTTTCGAATGTTTTCATTCGGAAGTTTTCCTAGGCTTGCTTCAATGGCACTCGCTGAGCAATCGCAACTCTCCCCTTCGGTGCCCTTATCTGGAGCGAGGCCCCCAGGGTCGGAGAGCCCGATTGGGTTATTGCCTGCATACCCATAGGGGTTCATCCATTGGGGCTCATCCAACGGCAGAAGTGGATCCGTGGAGATGAACTTTCCGATACTGGGATCGTAATATCTTGCGGATAGATAAGACAATCCGATGGAATCGTCTTCGATCTTCCCGAGAAATCCTCTATCTGTGAACGGTAGATCGTCGCCACCTCGGCGCTTTCCGAAGGGGAGGTAGCGCTCTCGTGACACCGCTCCGGTAGTGTCGTCAATGGAAAGGACAGTTGACCCATTCAGGCCTGAGGCCAGCCATTTGATCCCGCCAGGACTTCTCATGGCCACGGATGTCCCATCGGGACCGGAGTAATATCTGGTACCGGTTACCGTGTTTCCTGAGAGTTTTAGCTCCATAGCGCCCAGGTAAAGGGTGGTGGTGCCATCTGGGCTACGCCGGATAATGCGTTCTCCGTCTGCGTCGTAGACCATGGAAGTGCTCTGACCAGCCGTGGTCACTTTCGCGGGGAGTGCGGGGGAGCGCAGATCATGGGGGGCTTGGGGGGCGGAGGACGCGGGCGGTGCCGGCTATGAGGGCGGTGGCGAGGATCCAGTCGGAGGCGATGAGGGTCCAGGCGAGCCATCGGGTCCAGCCGGCGGGGTCCCAGGCGGCGCGTTGTTCGAAGACGCTGACGGGGACGAGGAGGTCGAGGGTGTAGACGAAGGAGTTGAAGGTGCGCCGGTGGTCGGGGTCGATCTGGGTGGGGGGTTCGAGGCCGAAGACGATGGTGCCGGTGGTGAGGAGGACGGCGGCCCAGAGGGCGGCCTGCCAGGGGCGGTAGCCGTACCCGACGATGGCGTCGAGGAGTCGGCCCCAGGCGCGACCGGTGGGGCGCAGGGTGGTGCGGTGTTCGCGCTGTTTGGCCAGCATGACGCGGCGGGCGTCGGGTTCGTGGCCGATGCGGCGGTACCACGTGGCGAGCTGTTCGTAGGGCTGGGGGCGGTAGCCGTCGGGGTCGCGGGAGACCCAGTCGAGGCGTTGGGCGACGGTCCAGTCGCCGCGGAGGGAGTCGTAGGTGGTGCCGTTGAGGTGGACCTTGCCGGCGTAGCCGGTCGGGTGGTCGAGTAGGACGCCGATGCGGGAGTAGCCGAGGGTGATCTCGCCTTTGGTGGAGGCGGTCGTGAGGATCAGCTCGTCGACCTGCATGTGGCTGAGGTGGAGTACGCGCCCTTCGGCGCTGAGGTGGGCCTTGTCGAAGGACAGCACGCCGCCGATGTGGGCGCCGCGCAGGCGGATGCCGCCTTCGGAGGTGAAGCCGGCGCTGAATTCGGCGGCTCTGGCGGTGAGGAAGTCGCCGAGGAGGGCGAGGCCGCCGGTGGCGGTGATCGTGGACCGCTGGAGGTAGAGGCCGCCGACGAAGGTTCCTCCGATGAGCCGCAGGCCGCCTTCGGCGCGCAGGTCGCGCATGAATGTGCCGCCGTCCACGGTCAGCCCGCCGGCCCATACGGCCCACTTGTGCTGGTCGTAGCCGCGTTCTGCCAGGTCGGCCTTGGTGTAGGGGTGACCGGTGTCCTCGAAGGGGCGCTCGTTGATCTGCGAGTACGGCGGAGGCGCCGAGATGTGGGCCCGGGACATGCGGAATTGGCCGGTGATGTGGGCGTTGTCCAGCCGGATGCCGGCCCGCACGCGGGTGCCGTCCAGTTCGAAGACCCCGTTGATGTGGGCGCGTCCGGCGCGGATGCGGTGGATGTCGCAGCCGCGTAGCCGGATGCCTTTGGCGGAGGCGTCGGTGAGGTGGACGGCGCCGGGGATGTAGCAGGTGAGGAGGTTGAGTTTGTCGGAGATCTCGGCGTCGGAGAGGGTGAGGTCGCCCACGATGCGGGCGCCCGCCAGGCGCACGCCGGGGATCTTTCCGGGTTCGGGCTCGCGTGCCCCGGTCAGCAGTGCCGCGATCAGCTCGGCTCTGATCTCGCGGTCGGCGTCCCAGTTCGCGCCGTCCGCGGGGAGGTTGTCGTCGGGGTCTTCGGCGCGCAGGTCGACCCAGGTGCCCGAGGGGTACGCGTCCCAGACTCGCCGCTCGGCCGGACTCATCCTCCGAAATAACCGCGATCTTCGCACAGCTGGACTTTACTCAACGGCCCCGGTCGCTGGTGGC
Organism: Sinosporangium album; assembly: GCF_900100605.1. Lineage (GTDB taxonomy): Bacteria > Actinomycetota > Actinomycetes > Streptosporangiales > Streptosporangiaceae > Sinosporangium > Sinosporangium album. Next base: position 34,938 of record NZ_FNCN01000036.1, read on the forward strand.
CTGACCGCCGTCGGACACAATGTTCGGATGTTCCAGCAGATCGCCCCCGGGTTCGACCTCGCACTCGACCGTGACGCCGCCGTCGCGACGCTCCGGCTCAACCGTCCGGAGAAGCGCAACGCCATCACCGCCCAGATGTGGCGCGATCTGCCCGGCATCCTGGGGCGGCTTGCCGAGGACCCCACCGTACGGGTTCTGATCCTCACCGGCGCGGGCGGCACGTTCTGCGCGGGGGCCGACATCTCCGAGATCGTTGCCCTCGGCGACGGGGGTGACGACACCGGCGCCACCGTGGCGGCGGAGAGTGCGCTGCTGGAGTTCCCCAAGCCCTCCATCGCGATGATCGAGGGTTACTGCGTGGGCGGCGGATGCCAGCTCGCCCTGGCCTGCGACCTGCGCATCGCCTCGGACAGCGCCCGTTTCGGGATCACGCCCGCCAAGCTGGGGATCGTCTACCCCCACTCCTCGACGCACCGGCTGGTCCGCCAGGTCGGCCCGTCGGCCGCCAAGCTCCTGCTCTTCTCCGCGGACCTGGTCGACGCCTCGTGGGCGCTGCGTGTCGGGCTTGTCGACGAGACCGCGGTCCCCGAGGACCTCACGGCCCGTGTCCACGCCCTCGCCGGCGCGATGGTCGGCCGTTCGCAGCTCACGCTGGCCGCGACCAAGGAGGTCATCGACGGTAGGGCGGACGACGCCCGTTTCCGGGAGTGGCAGAAGCGCTCCCGCGAGAGCGGTGAGCTCGCCGAGGGTGTCGCCGCTTTCCTCGAACGGCGCCCGCCGTCTTTCATCTGGACCCCGGGCACCTGAGACCCGGGCACCTGAGACCCGGACGGCGGCCGACCGGAACCCGGGGACGGAAGGTAAAGGGATCTTGCCCTTAGCGCCTGCCGGGGCGAGGTTTTCTGGGGTCTTCGGTGGTGTAATCGGGACAATATTGCTCCTTGCTTGGTGGATATGGGCGAATCTTCCGTGCCACCGTGAAAGCGAGGAGATGATGTGTTGTGCGAGAGACAACGCCGCTCTACCTACAGGGTCTCTTCGCTCCCGTGGACGATGAGATCGACGCCTACGACCTGCCGGTGATCGGTGAGCTGCCGCGGGAGCTCAACGGGCGGTACATGCGCAACGGTCCGAATCCCGAGCCCGGCCAGGACACCGGCAGCTGGGTCACCGGACCCGGGATGGTGCACTCGATCCGGCTGAGGGGTGGGAAGGCCGAGTGGTATCACAACCGCTGGGTGAGGACCACCCTGTTCAATGACGACGCACCGTATATCAGGAACGACTACTCGATCGACTACGCCGCCGTGCCCGCGAACACGCACATCGTGCCGTGCCACGGCAAGGTCTTCGCGCTGTTCGAGTCGGGCATGCCGTACGAGATGACGGTGGACCTGGAGACCATCGGCCCGTTCAACTTCGGCGGCATGCTGAAGACGGGGATGACCGCGCATCCCAAGCACGACGCCGTGACGGGGGAGCTGCACTTCTACCACTACGGCTTCAGGCGGCCCTACCTCATCTACTACCGCTTGTCCACCGAGGGCGAGCTGGTGGAGAGCCGGGAGATCGAGGTGCCGGGACCGAGTATGAAGCACGACTTCGCCGTCACCTCCGGCCATGTCATCTTCCTGGACCTGCCCGTCGTGTTCAGCGCCGCGCGCGCCGACGACGGCCTGCCGTACGGCTGGGACGACGACTACGGCGCGCGGATCGGGATCATGCCGATGCGGGAGGGCGCGCCGGTCACCTGGTACGACATCGACCCCTGCTTCATCTTCCACACCGCCAACGCCCACGAGGACGCTTCCGGGCGGATCGTGCTCGACGCCGTCCGCTACTCGCCTTCCGCGTTCCACTCACTCTGGTCGCAGCTCCAGGGGGGAGAGCCGGTGAACGCCGCAGGGCTGTTCGGGCAGGGCCATCTGCACCGCTATGTCATCGACCTGGCGGAAGGCGTGAGCGAGGAGCAGCTGGACGGTCTCGACATCGAGTTCCCGACCTTCAACGAGGAGCGGGTGGGCGACGCGAACCGCTATCTCTACGCGGTTTCAACCGACGGAATCGTGAAATACGACCACAGGGAGGGGACGGCCGAGTTCTACAAGGTCGGCCACGACCGGCTGCCCGGCGAGGCGGTGTTCGTCCAGGCGCGCGGGCGGCGCGGAGAGGACGAAGGCTGGTTGATCTCCCTCGTGACCGGTGGCGAGGGGGCGCCGTCGGAGCTTCTGGTCCTCGACGCCAGAGATCTCAGCCATGTCGCCTCCGTACGGCTGCCGCGCCGCGTCCCGGTCGGGCTCCACGGGTCGTGGGTGCCGGAGGAGCAGGACATGAACCGGGCGTGAGCCCTGACCAGCGGGGCCGGGGCCGTACGCGCCGAGCGCACGGCCCCGGCCCATGACCGGCCGCGGGTGGTCGGCACGCGATCGGGGGCCCTCAGGGTTTGACGACGGCGTTCTTCCCGATGACGGTGATGCCCCCGGCGGTCACGGAGAAGCGCTTCCTGTCGGCGTCGAGGTCGTAGCCGATGCTGGCGCCGTCGGGGACGATGACGTTCTTGTCGATGATGGCGCGCCGGATCCGCGCCCCTCGCCCCACCTTGACGCCGTCCATGATGACCGAGTCCTCGACCAGGGAGTGCGAGTGCAGGACGGTCCGGGGTGAGATGACCGACCGTACGGCGGTGCCCCCGGAAATGATGGCGCCGGGGGAGACCAGCGAGTCCAGGGCGTGCCCGACGCGGTCGCCGCTGTTGTGCACGAACTTGGCCGGCGGCAGCGGATCACGCCCGGTGTAGATGGGCCAGTGCTCGTTGTAGAGGTTGAACACGGGGTGGACGGAGATCAGGTCCATGTGCGCCTCGTAGTAGGCGTCGAGCGTCCCGACGTCGCGCCAGTAGCCGCGGTCGCGGTCGGTCGAACCCGGCACCGCGTTGTGCGCGAAGTCGTAGACCTCCGCACGTCCCTCCTTGACCAGCATCGGGATGATGTTCCCGCCGAGGTCGTGCCTGCTCGACGGGTTGAGCGCGTCCTCGTGCACCGCGTCGATCATGGCCTGGGTGCGGAAGACGTAGTTGCCCATCGAGGCGTACACCTGGTCGGGCGCGTCGGGAAGGCCGACGGCGTCGGTGGGCTTCTCGCGGAACGCGGCGATACGCCGCCCGCTCGGATCGGTCTCGATCACCCCGAACTGGTCGGCCAGCGAGAGCGGCTGCCGGATCGCCGCCACGGTCACATCGGAGCCGGACTCCACGTGCTGCTGGACCATCTGCCGCGGGTCCATGCGGTAGATGTGGTCGGCGCCGAAGACGATGACGTGTTCGGGCATCTCATCGTGGATCAGGTTGAAGTTCTGGAAGAGCGCGTCGGCCGACCCGGCGAACCAGTGGGGGCCGAGGCGCTGCTGGGCTGGCACCGGGGTCACGTAGTTGCCGAGCATGGCCGAGAGCCGCCACGTGCGGGAGATGTGCCGGTCGAGGCTGTGGCTCTTGTACTGCGTGAGCACCACGATCTTGAGGTAGCCCCCGTTGGCCAGGTTGGACAGGACGAAGTCCACCAACCTGTACATTCCCCCGAACGGCACAGCCGGTTTGGCCCGGTCCGCGGTCAGGGGCATGAGCCTTTTGCCTTCGCCTCCGGCGAGCACGATCGCGAGCACTCTGGGGGTCGTCATAAGTCAGGACGTTACCCTTCTAAACCCCCAAAATCACCCTGGCCGAACACCCCGCGGAACGCGCCCGGCGCGTTAAGGTCGGACCCGTGCGAGTCGATCTCCTGAGCCGCGAATATCCGCCGGACGTCTACGGCGGAGCCGGCGTCCACGTGGAATACCTGGCCCGAGAACTGCGCGGCCTGGCCGACGTGCGCGTCCACTGCTTCGGCGGGCCCCGCCCGGAACCCGGAGTGCTGGCCTACCCCGTGCCCGGCGAGCTGGAGGCGGCCAACGCCGCACTCCAGGTGCTCGGGGTGGACGTGGCCATGGCCGCCGGATGCCGGGGGGCCGACGTCGTGCACAGCCACACCTGGTATGCGAACTTCGCCGGACACATCGCCAAACTGCTGTACGGCGTGCCGCACGTCGTGACAACCCACAGCCTGGAGCCGCTGCGGCCGTGGAAGGCCGAGCAGCTCGGCGGGGGATACGCCGTGTCGTCGTGGGCCGAGCGCACCGCCCTCGCCGCGGCCGACGCCATCGTGGCGGTGTCGGACGGGATGCGGAGCGACGTGCTGGCCGCCTATCCGGAGATCCCGCCCGACAGGGTGTCGGTGATCCACAACGGGATCGACACCGACGAATACGCCCCCGACCTCGGGGACGGCTTCCTGATCGGGCACGGCATCGACCCGGCGGTGCCGTACGTCGTGTTCGTCGGGCGCATCACGCGGCAGAAGGGGCTGGTGCACCTGCTCCACGCGGCGAGGTCCTTCCCGCGCGACACCCAGCTCGTGCTGTGTGCGGGGGCGCCCGACACCGCCGAGCTGCAGGAGGAGGTCACGGCGCTGGTGGAGGGGCTGGCCGCGAGCCGGCCCGGCATCGTGTGGATCAGGGAGATGCTGCCGAGGCTCGAGGTGATCCAGATCCTCAGCCGGGCCGCGGTGTTCGTCTGCCCGTCGGTCTACGAGCCCATGGGCATCGTGAACCTGGAGGCCATGGCCTGCGCGACGGCCGTCGTCGCCACCGCCACGGGCGGCATCCCCGAGGTCGTCGCCGACGGTGAGACGGGCCTGCTGGTGCCGATCGACCAGGCGGAGGACGGCACGCCCCACGACCCGGAGCGTTTCGCCGCCGACCTCGCCGAGCGGGTCAACGCGCTGCTGGCCGACCCCGCACGGGCCGCCGCGATGGGCGCCGCCGGCCGTGTGCGCGCGGTCGAGCACTTCTCGTGGGCGAAGGTCGCCGAGCGCACACTCCGGCTTTACGCCACGCTCCGCTGAGCGGCATCCGCGGGTGCGGGGTCCGCGGGTGCGGGTCAGCGGCGTTCGAGCACCACGACGGGGATCTTCCGTGCGGTCTTCCGCGCGTATTCGTCGTAGGGCGGCCAGGTGGCGGTCATGAGTTTCCAGAGCTCGGGCCGTTCGGCGTCGGTGGCGGCGCGGGCGCGGGCGGGGAAGACCTCGTCCCGCACCTGGACCTCGACGTCGGGGTCGGCCTCCAGGTTGAGATACCACAGCGGGTGCTTGACGTCGCCGCCGTTGGAGGCGATCACGACGAGGTCGTCGCCGTGGCGCTGGTAGATCAGTGGTGACGTGCGGGGCTCGCCGCTGCGGCGCCCCGTGGTGGTGAGCAGCAGGACGGTGGAGTCGTTCCAGTCGTGGCCTTCGGCTCCGCCGGTCTCGCGGTATCGCTTGACGTGCTCTTCTCCGAACAGCATCGTGTCGCCTTCCGATGTGGTGGAGCAGCCCCCGCCGCCCTGCGGCGGGAACCGCTCACTGGACAGATTCCGAACCTATCCCGCCCGGGTACGGCACGCCGTGAGGCGGGCCGCCCGGACCGCGGGGGCGATCAGTTGCTGCGGTATCTGTCCCACTCGGTGCGGATTGCGGAATGGATGATGGAATCGCGCCACCCGGTGGGGGTGGCGACGTGGTGGCGGAGGCGGCCTTCCTCCACCATCCCGGCGACCAGCATGGCGAGCTGCGCACCGGTGTTCGCGGGGGAGCGCGACCCCCACAGGCGGTGTAGCCCGAGTCTTCGGAAACCGAATTCGAGTATGAGCCGGAGCAGGTCGGTGCCCATCCCGCGCCCCCACTGGTCGGGGCGCAGACCGACGCCGATCTCTGCGCTGTGCGGGTATTCGGGGTCGATGAGGAGCCGTCCGACGCCGATGAGCCGGGCCGTGTCGTTGTCGATGACGGCGAGGAGGTAGCGGTGCCGCGGCCGAGCCGCCGCGGCCTCGACGGCCTTGGCGATGATCTCCTCGACTTCGTCGCGGGTGCGGGGGTTGAACGGCAGGTGCTGGGTGGCTGCGGGGTCGCCGTAGATGGCGAGCAGGGCGTCCACGTCGTCCGGGGTGACCTCGCGCAGCCTGAGCCGTACTCCGGAATAGTGAACGGAATGCATGCGACGACGCTAACGTCTCTTCTGTCCCAGGGCTAGCGATCTTTCCGTTTTATCAACTGAACGCGGATTTTTTACCCTCCTGGGTGTGCGACCGACCCGTCGCACACCCAGGACGCACTTAGGTGGAGGTGTCCGGATAGCCGTGCGCACGGGCCTTCTCCCGATAGCTCTCCACCAGCTCCGGGCGCGAGACCTCCGGCACCCAGACCGCCTCCGAGAAGCTCCATAGAAGGTGCGGATGACCGCCGAGGCAGACCGCCCCGTAGTCGCGCTCCGCGAGCGCGGCTGCCTCCTCCTCGGTGAGCTCGCACGCGAGGTTGGCGCGCCGCCGCCACGCGGCGGTGAATCCCGCAGGGTCCCGCACGTAGTACCCCCGGCACACAAGCATCGTCTTCACAGCCCAGCACCTCGTTGTCGCCCGAGTGCGAGGACGCTTCGACGCCACCCCCTCGAAGCCGTCGGCCCCCGCATCGCCATCGACATCACCGTCGAAGCACTTCCCGCCGGCACCCAACGCGTCGTCGCCTGACTCCCGGCCGGTTCCCCACCTCCCCGGGGGAACCGGCCTCCCCATCACGCCCCTGCGGCAGGGCTCCTGATCGTCACGCTGGATCAGCTCAAGGCGTCGGGCCTGCCGTACGAGACCCGTCATCCCCGTCGGGGATCGTCCGTACGGCAACGCCGGGGCCGTACGGGGGCTCCCTTCGAAGTGGGGCTCGGTCGACCGTGTGCAGGGAGAGGCCCGGCGGGAGGTGCCCCGCTCCTCAAGGGGGTCACCCGTCCCCCGATCGACCCTGGGTCCGTGGTGTGGGGGAGCCGAGGACTCCGGCGGTGAAGTCCGCCAACCGCGCCCGCATCCTTTCGCGCGGGATCCCCTCGTGTCCGGCCAGGTGTTCGACGAGGTCGGCCCGGGTGGCGGCGAGTAGCACGTGCGCGGTGAAGTCGCCGTCGGCCACGCCGGGGATCCGGCTCAGCATGGCTTGGAGCAGGCCGTGCCAGCGCGCGTAATGCTCCGTTCGGTAAGGGCTGCCGCTCCCGCTCTCCTCCAGGGCCAGCGCGAGGGGCCGGTTGTCGAGTTTGAAGCACAGCACGGCGTCGAGCAGTGCGGGCACACGCTGAAGCGGTGAAGTGGCGGGCCCCAGGGGTGGTGGACCCGCTTCCACGGCCTCCCTGAGCGGTTCGAACCGCGCCTCGTACAGCGCGCGCAGCAGCCCGGTGCGGTCGCCGAAGGCGCGGAAGAGCGTTCCTTTGCCGACGTCGGCCGCTGCCGCGATGTCGGCCATCGTGACGTCCTCGGGATTGTCGCAGCGGGCATAGAGGGCGTCGGCGGCCACGAGGACGGCCTTCCGGTTGCGGGCAGCGTCCTTGCGGGGCTTGCGCTCAGGCACGCGGTTCCTCCATTTGCGAAGCGGACCGAGGGTCCGTATCGTTGAATCGGACCCATGGTCCGGATTCTATGAGATGGAGGATACCCATGTACGCATCGACCTCCCCGGCGGACCTTTACCGCCACAGCCTGCGACTGCTGCTGGATAAGGACATTCCCGGCTGGGTCGGCCTGTGGGCCGATGAAGGCGTCATGGAGTTTCCCTTCGCCCCGCAGGGCTGGCCCGAGCGCGTCGAGGGCAGAGCGGCCATCGCCGCCTACATGCGCCACTATCCCGATCACATTGATCCGCACGATTTCCCCGACCTGCGGATCCACCAGACCACCGACCCGGAGACCATCGTGGTCGAGATGCGCGGCGTCGGCCGCCTGGTGGAGACCGACAGCCCCTACGACATGACCTACATCGCCGTCGTGACCGTTCAAAGCGGGCGCTTCACCTCCTACCGCGACTACTGGAACCCGCTCGCCGTCCTCGAACCCGGCGTCGACTTCATCAGGGGTGCCCGATGACCACCACCGGCACCACTCTGGTCATCGGCGCCACCGGCACCACCGGCAGCCGCACCGCCGCGCGGCTGACCGCCGCCGGCCACCGCGTCAAGGCGGGCAGCCGTTCCGCCGGCCCGGTCCCCGGCGCCGAGCCGGTCCGCTTCGATTGGTACGACTCCGCCACCCACGCCGCCGCCCTCGACGGTGTCGACCGCGTCTACCTCATACCGCCCCTGGGCGACCCCGACCCGGCGGCCGTCATGCTGCCCTTCCTGCAGCAGGCCCGCGTTGCCGGTGTGCGGCGTGCGGTGCTTCTCAGCTCCTCGGCCATAGCCGGGGGCGGCCCGGCGGTGGGCGCGGTGCACCAAGCCCTGCCCGGCCTGTTCGAGCAGTGGGCGGTGCTGCGGCCCTCGTGGTTCATGCAGAACTTCACCGGCACGCACGTCCACGCCGTCAGCATCCGTGAAGAGGGCGCCATTTTGACCGCGACCGGCAGCGGTCGTGTCGGCTTCGTCGACGCCGACGACATCGCCGCCGTCGCCGTCCACGCTCTGACAGAGGAGCGGGCCCCCGACACCGATCTCATCCTTACCGGGCCGGAAGCGCTGAGCTACGACGACATCGCCGCGATCACCACCGAGGTCTCCGGTCGGCCCGTCGTCCACCGCCGTCTGTCCTACGAGGAAATGCGCGACCGCCTCACGGCGCTGGCGGTGCCGCCGGAGTTCGCCGTGATACTGGCCGGCATGGACCGCGCCATCGCCGAGGGGGCCGAGGACCGCGTCACCGACACCGTCCAGCGCCTCACCGGCCGCCCTCCACGCACCTTCCGTTCCCTCCTCTACAAAGAGCTGCGGTGAAGCAGCCGACCGCCCCGAGGCGAGGCGTTTGCGGGGGAGGGGGCCGCAGGTGGCCAGTCCGTAGAGGGTGGGCGCGACGATGGCCGGGGCGCGTGGCCGGGGCGCGTGGCCGGGGCGGGCGGCCGTGCGTCAGGCCAAGGCTGCCAGTGACGGGTTTTCAGTGATGGGTTTGATACGCGATGTCCCGGCCGGCTATGCGCTTTCGCTCACATGCGGCATCGCCTCGCCGTGCACACGCCTGAGGTATTCCAGCGCATGCTCCGTGGCGGGATCGTGGTTCAGCCGTTCCCGGTAGAAGTGAAGCCGACGCTCGCAGTCGTCAATGATCTCGCTCCATGTTCGCGCCCAGATACGGACTCCACCGTCCCACTCCGCGATGCATCCCGGAGGACGGTTGGGAGCTGTCGCGTCTCGTCGGACGATGTCATCCATTTGTGTGGAGACAACCCAAAAGTCCCAGGAGACGTTCGCATCGTAAAACTGGGGGTCGTTCGCCACGGCTTGCGCGTAGCTCTTGATCTGGCCGACTTCGTCAAGGCCGATCTTCACCTTGGGGGCCTTGAGTTCCACGACGAGGTGTTCCCTGCCGCTGCTGCCTCGGTGCGCCCGTCCCAGCATGAGGTCGACGATGCCCTGTCGGCCGTCTTCTCGCAGGACGGGGGTTGAGGCGCCATTCTCGGGTTCGCGGCCCAAAGCCTTCAGGTGGCGCTCCAGCACGACGTTGAGGCTCTGGTCGCTGACCATCAGGGTGTACGTATCGCCGAACACCCACGTCTCCCGCTCCAAGATCTTGTGCAGTTCGCGACGCTCCTTGACCGTCCTGCTGATGTCGGGCTCGAAGACGAGCTTCTTCAGTGCGGCGATGAAGTCCAGCCGATCCGCGACCTGACCGGTCGCTCGGACAACATCCGACAGACTTGTTCGCTGCAGGAGTCTCTTCAGCTCTTCCTGTTCCGACTGCGGCAGGCGGAACAGCTCATCCAGGACGGGATACAGACCGCTTGGATCGTGAGAGATGATCTCCTTGAGGAGTCGGAGTGTCGTCTTGCGGCTCTGCTGCGACGCGGGCAGTCGACGCGCGATGGTGGTCGCGACCTCGTCGAACATGTGCCGTTCGACGGCCTGAGTCGGCTCTATGGGCTCTCCGTCGTAGGGATAGACCTCTTCCCGCTTCCATTCCTGGATCAGGCGCGCACGCCGCTCGCGATCGCGCTCACGGAAGTGCGCGCGAAGCTGCTCGCGCGCGGCCTCCAACAGGCCGCCGATCTCATCCATCTCCGCCATCGGCAGATCGCCCCGCCGTTCAACGAATCCGTCCCACAGCAGATAGGCGGTGAAGTGGTAGCCGGGTGCCTGGATTCCTGGCGAGATCTCGTCCAGTACGACACCGCCCGCATCGCAAAGGGCCAGCACCCTGCCAACATCCTTGGGCCACTCGACTATCCGCAGCACTGGGCGCGTCTCCGGGCCGACCTCCGGCCATGGCATGGGGTATTCCGCCTTGGCTGTCCAGACCGTAGCGGGATCAAGCAACTTGCCTTGATATGTGATGCTCACGTCTGGGTTGGCGGCAAGGAACGGCGCAAAGGTCGAAGCGAGCTGCTGTGCGGTGTCGTCCTGGGCCAGACGCGTCACAAAATCGGCGGGAGCCGATGCCTCGATCCGGGTGCCGGAGGGGGCCTCGACATGCTCCGGCTCGGAGATGTCGAAGTCGGCGGGGTGATCGAGTGCTCCGCTGATGGCGGTCCGTTCGATTCCGCCGTCGATGGCCTGCGCGACCGTCACCCAGCGCACCTGCTCGCCCAGTGCGAAAGCGCGCAGCCTGCCTTGCCCGCTCCGTCCGTGAAGGCCGCGTTTAAGTTCTGGTGAGACTTTTGCGGAGGTCTTCCAAGAGCCACCCAGGCCGCTGAAGTAACTCGGGCATGAGGCGTGCGCCATGCCGTGGCCGTCGTCGGTGATGCTGACCGATTCGATGCAGTTCAGGTCGTTCAGTTCGAGTTCGACGCTGATGTTGTGAGCCTCGGCATCAAGGGCGTTCCAGATCATCTCCGCGACTGCGCCCACCGGATCCCTCAGGCGGGCAAGCCGAAGAAGATGGTCGGGCTTGGCCTCGATATGAACCGTACGCACGATGTCACTATCCCAGATGACGTGCGGAATCATCCGCAGGAACTTTGAACGAGGGCATGGGGGGATGGCCGGGCACGGGGCCGCCAAGGGGCGGGGCAACGGACGGTCTACAGCCCGGGGTGCGTGGGGGATCGGGTTTCTGGTGAAGCGTCCTCGCGTGGACTACACCGTGGAGGTCAGGGACGGCCGGGGGAGAAAGCGCGGGCGCCTTCGGCCCAGGTGCGGTCGAGGTCTGAGCCTTCGGGGTAGCGGCCGTCGAGTTCGAGGATGACCATGCCGTGGGCGAAGGACCAGAGGGCTTGGGCGAGGTGGGGTTCGCCGACGGCGAGGAAGAAGGGGCTGCCGGCCCACTCTTCGAGGCCGGGGGCGAGACGCTTGCGGGGAAGGGGGCCGGAGGTGGCCAGGCGGTAGAGGGCGGGGTTGGCGAGGGCGTGGTGCCGGTAGGCGGAGAGAAGTGTCTCTATCGGGCTTGAAGGGGGGCCTTCGTCGGTCGGCACGTCGGCGGTGAGGGTTTGGGCGGGGAAGTCGGGAGCGGCGGCGATAGGTTCCAGGGCGGCGGTGACCGGTGTGGCGGAACTGGGGTCGGTGGGTGAGGGGCACGTTGACGCTTCTTGGGAGTCGGCGCTGGGGCCTGCGGGCGTCGTGACGGCGGTGTGGAGGGCTTGGCCGAGCTCGGCGAGGCCGCGTTCGATGAGGGCCACTTCGACGGCGGCCTTGTCGGGCAAATGCTTGTAGAGGGAGGGGGCGCGGATGCCGAGGCGTTCGGCCAGGGCGCGCATGGTGAGCGAGTCGGGTCCTTGCTCCTCAAGGAGGGCCCGGGCCGCGGTCACGATCTCGGTGGCGCGCGGGGACAGGGGGCTGGGCTCGGGATGGCTGCTCACGTGACCATCCTCTCAGCCCGTTCCTTGAGAGCGGAGTTCATCGCCGCGAACTCGTCCGCGACGTCGAGTGCTTTTCCGGCGAACGGCACGAAAGCACCGGTGAAGGTCTCACCGTGGACGAGACGGCTGCGGCCGTCGCCGAGGTCTTCGATCACGAAGTAGTGCTCGCCGTCCACAATGCCGGGCACCAGAACGCGGCCGAGCCAGCGCAACTCGCGCCCGGGGGAGGCGGACAGGACAGTGGGCGAGAACCCTGTCGTTCTTCCTCCGATGCTGAGCTGATTGATGAGCGTGGCACCGGTTTCAGCACGGCCTCTGACGCTGACGATGAACGGGTTCCAATCGGGGTAGGCGTCGAACCGTGTCAGAACCTCCCACACCCGGCGCGGGGACGCGTCCACCTCGATCTCGGTGCGGACCTCGTGGGGACGGGCGAGGGTCCACACGTGGAGCGCGGCTAGGGCCGCGACCAGCGCGGCGGCGCTCGTGAGCACGACGACAAGAAGGGAAGACATGGGCTCCTCCTGGGCTAACGTTGTTAGCCAGACTCTAAGCTAACCCTGTTAGCCGTGCAAGTCTGGGAGTTCTTTCAGTGTTGTTGTGGCACTTGGTGATCAAATGCAAGCAAGCGGTTACCTTGCACCAAACCGAGATCACGATGAAAGGCAGCTCCCATGCGCTCTGCACGACGTGTCGCCGCTGTCCTGGTGCTTGCCGCCTCCCTGGGTTGCCTGACCGCCCCCGCGGCCATGGCCCAGGCCAACCCCGACCCCGTCGCCGGCCTGCTCGCCGGCCTCCTCGGTATTGTCGGCGGCCACGGTGGTCCGCCGATCTCGATCAATCCCCAATAGTCGTCGCCGGCCGCCGTCGCCTCCCGCAGGCAGGGCGCCGGCCTGAGCAGCGAGGGGCTGGAGTCGACCCGGCCGTCCCGACCGAAGGGACGGCCGGGTCGTCTGCTTCTCGTCGTCCTGGTTTCCCTTCGGCTGCGCGGAGTCGGGGGCCCGCGGGAAGTCCCGGGCCGTGGGAACGGACGTCCACCCCCGGGAAGGTGTCCGCTGCGGGCACATCCGTCGGCAGGAGGCCTCGCCTGCGTGGACATCTGCCCGCGCACACTCCCGGCCCATGGCAATCGCCTCCGGTCGTAGCGGGGCGAGCGCGGCGGGGCGCGCCCGACATGCCTCTCGGCTAGGCAGTTGACAGGGTGTCGCCAACTGGGGGCTCGGTGCAGGCTGTGCGCGCCGACGGTCGGCCCGGGGCACGTGGTCGGGGGTGTGGTGTGGGTGTGCGTTGGCTTGAGTGGGGACGTCAGGGGTTGATTTGGATTGGCCGGATTTCGTGCCTGGTGAGGCTCTATATGGATTGGGGAGACACGGTGCGGGCTATCCCATGTCGCGGTTTTCATGCACTCCTGGTAATCGCTTTAGTTATCAACTAATCACGGAGAGTTATCCTCGGTTGAGAAAGTGATCACCCCGAAAGGCAGATTTCCCATGCGTTCTGCACGACGTGTCGCCGCGACCTTCCTCCTCGCCGCCGCGGTGAGCGGGTTCGCCGCCCCCGCGGCGATGGCCGCCGCTCCGAGCAACCCGGACCCGGTCTCCGGCCTGGTCGGAGGGCTCCTCGGCGGTGTCGGCGGCGGCAACCCGCTGTCCCCGGTAACGGGTCTGGTCGGCGGTGCGACGGGTGGCGACGCTCTCGCTCCCGTCACGGGTCTGGTGGGCGGTGCCACGGGCGGCGTCACCGGCGGCGGCGACCCGCTCTCCTCGGTCACCGGTTTGGTCGGCGGTGCGACGGGTGGCGACGCTCTCGCTCCCGTCACGGGTCTGGTGGGCGGTGCCACGGGCGGCGTCACCGGCGGCGGCGACCCGCTCTCCTCGGTAACGGGTCTGGTCGGCGGTGCGACCGGTGGCGACGCTCTGGCCCCCGTCACGGGTCTGGTCGGCGGTGCCACGGGCGGTGACGCTCTCTCCCCGGTAACGGGTCTGGTCGGTGGCGCGACGGGTGGCGACGCTCTGGCTCCCGTCACGGGTCTGGTCGGCGGCGCGACCGGCGGCGCCGGCGCGATCGCTCCGGTCACCGGCATGATCGGCGGCTGATCTAGACGCTGATCGGATGCCCGGGCGTGCCGACACGGCGGCGCCCGGGCATCCGCGTCTCCAAGGCCTGAACGCGCGCACATGCCGATCCCGAAAAGGTGGCCGAAGGCTACGCGACGACCAGTGCGCCTCCCCTACCCTCACCGCATGACCAGGAACTCCCACTGCTCCTTCTGCGGTACGGCTTTCGCCTCCGATCTGCCCTGGCCGCGCACGTGCGGCGGCTGCGGGAACACCAGCTACGTCAACCCTCTGCCCGTCGCGCTCATGGTGCTGCCGGTGAACGACTCCCTTCTCGTGGTGCGCCGCGGAGTCGCTCCCCACATCGGCGGGCTCGCGCTACCAGGCGGCTTCATCGACGTGGGTGAAAGCTGGCAGCAGGCCGCCGCCAGGGAGTTGCGCGAGGAGACCGGGATCGTGGTCGACGACGCGGGTGTGAGCCTTTTCGACGTGTTGAGCGCCCCAGACGGCACCGTGCTGGTGTTCGGCCTGGGGCCGCGGCTGCACGCCAACGAGCTGCCGCCGTTCACGCGCACGGCGGAGGCGTCGGAGCGCATGCTGATCGACGGGCCGAGAGAGCTGGCGTTTCCCCTGCACACCCGGATCGCCGAGCGGTTCTTCGCCGACGTGATGCCCGGCCGCTGAAGCCTGGCCGACAGCGGCCGGACAGGTGGAGATCGGAGGGGCCGGCCCACCAGGCCGACTCTCACCCCGCAGGCGTCTTCGACAAGCGGGTCAGCGGGCCGTCGGCACCATCGTCCCCCAACGATCCCGCCGCTTGGTCATCTCGAAAGCCTCCCGGATGTCCTCCAACGCCCTGCGCGCCGCCACCACGGGCCGCGCCTTCCCGTTGGCTGGCAGTCCCAGCCCGTCGCGCACGTCGGCGTGGTCCGCCGCCCTCCCCGACGAGGTGATCAAGATGGCCGCCGGGGTGCGCGCCTTCAGCGCCTTCAAGGTCCCCGGTCCGGAGCCCCGCAGGGGGTGCGTGTCCGCGTGCGCGCGGGGATTGTGCTTGGATTGTATCCAAACACTGGATACTCGATCGGGTCCTGACAGGACCCTCAACCGGAGGGGCGGAACCCCCATGGTGGTGCGCAAGGCAAGTGCGTCGGCAGAGCTTACGTTCGCCGATGTGGTCGGGCGTGCAGCCGGCGGTTACAAGACCGTCGGTCAAATGGCCTATGACATCATCCGCGAATGCATCATCACCGGAGTGCTCGCTCCGGGTGAGCATCTTCGCCAGGAAGAGCTGGCTGAGCGCATCGGTGTATCCCGAATACCGATTCGTACCGCTCTGATGCAGCTTGAGGCGGAAGGTCTGGTCTCCTTCCATCCGCACAAGGGCGCGGTGGTCCGCACGCTCACCGTCGAGCAGGTCCGCGAGATCTACGAGCTGCGGGTGCTCCTCGAAGTCCACGCCCTCCGCAAGTCGATCGCACGCATGACCTCGGCCCGCGCGGCCCGCCTCCGCGAACTCGGCACCGCTCTCGACGAACCGCACGTCAGCACGTCCCTCGTCGACGAGCGGGTCGCGTTCTACCGCGAGCTCTACGACGCCGAGGAGAACCCCACCACCGTCGAGATCATCGAAGACCTGCGCAACTCCGTCGGGCGCTACCTGCTCGCCCTGCGCGTCGACCACGGCGCCGGCGGACACCGCGAGCTCGCCCGCCTCGCCTCCCGCGGCGCCGCCGACGCCGCCGCCACCCACCTGCGCGACCACCTCGAACACGTCTGCCGGCGCATCATCGAGGTGCTCTCCTCCGAGGAGGCCGAGGCCGACCCGCTGCCCACCCCCAAGCGCCGCCGCAGGAAGACCCCCGCCGCCTGACCGGTCCGGTCGGCCTCAGCGCCGCCCCGCCTCCGTCCCCGCCGTCGCCGGGCCCATGCTCGCCACGAACGGGGTTGGCGCCAAGTCCAGATCGACTGCTGCGACATCAACCCCGAGCAGGTCGTACGGCTAATGCTCATGTCCGTGCAGCGGCACAGCGATGAAGGGTAATCCGTGCTGGGAGCACTCACAGTCAACATCGGGGCCGCCTCGCGAGGTCGCGCCGAAAGGATTCTTCACTGGCTCTCCCGTCAGCCGGACGATGTATTCCTCCTGACGGAAACCAGCTCCGGAGACGGCACCGCTTACCTGCTGAAGCAGTTCGCACATGCCGGCTTCGCCGTCGTACATACTCCCGGCACGGAACGCGACCGGGGTGCCGCCCTGGTCAGCCGTGTTCCAATCCTGCCCCTCGAGGGCACGCCGTTCGATCGGGTAAGCCTGCCCGGCAGGGTGGCACTGGCCGCGCTCGACACCGATCCGGCCACATGGTTTGTGAGCGTCTACGTGCCGAGCAGAGACCGCAGTGAGGCGAAGACCAGCCGCAAGGAGGCGTTCATCACCTCCTTTCTAGCCGCGCTCGCTGAGCTGCCCATCCATCAGCACGATCACTTGGTGATCGGCGGCGACTACAACGTGATCTCCGTTGATCACCAACCGCGACACTCCGGCTTCCTGCCGTTCGAGTTCGGTCTGCTAGACACGCTCGACAAGCGCGGATTCGTTGATGCTCATCAAACCTGCTTTCCCGGAGAACAGGCTCATAGTTGGATCGGCCGAACCGGGGACGGATATCGCTTGACTACATGCATGTGGGCAGAGCGTTGGCCGACGGCATCGACTCCTGCGCATACCTGCATGAGACACGACGCACCGGAATGACGGATCACGCGGCGGTCCGGCTGAAACTCAAGGTGAAATCCGCTTCTCTACAGTGCGGAGATCCCATAGGACCGGGGACGATCAGCCTGTTTTAACCGATCACGCGGAGGCGGAGGCGGCGCGCACCAAGGTGTCGTAGGTGTCGGTCACGCGGCGCAGTTCCAGTCCCAGCGACCGGGCGAAGCCGTCCAGAGTCCGTTGCACTTCGACACCGGACATGCCCGGGGGAACCTTGCGTTCCAACTCCACGAACACCCCGGCATGCTCGACGTCGTCGACGCAGACCGTCACTTCACCCCATGTCGCGGTGCGACGCTCCTTCACGATGCGCACAGTCGGCCGGAAGCCCATGGCGATGATGGCATGGTGCATCTGCTCGCGGTCGGCGACCTCGGTCTCGTACTCCAGGCAGGAGAGCTCGTTGTCCATCGGCCTCTTCAGCGTGAAAAGATGCCTGCCGCCCTCGGTGCGCAGTCTGGCGAAGGCCACACCGATCTTGCTGAGTCCGTAGTTCCAACCCGCCTCCGCGTATGCCTGATCGTCCTGCCGTACGGCGCAAGCCGGCAGAACGCCCCGCTGCGCCAAGGCGCTCAACAACGCGGTGAGATCGGCCACCTGGTATTTGACCTCGACCTCTTGCGTCTCGAACATCACATATCCCTCGTCGGTGGCTCCAAGACGCGGGTAGCTTATCGAGGTGTCTACCGACGGGACGCGGATGCGCAATGGCCTCGGCCGCCCCATCAGATTCTCCCGAGGGGACCGTCGCCTTCAGGCGGCGGCGGAATCGGGAGCTGGAGGGCCGCCAAGGCCCGGGCGTGCCCTGACCTGTCCGGTCCGCGCGTCTGAGGTCTGCGGTCTTGGGCGTGTCGGATGCGCGGCGGCGTCATGATGACCGGGTGACCCGCCAGGCACGCACCTCCCCGGGTGCGGCGTACGACCTCGGCCACCCCCTCGTGCGGTGCCCGGGGTGCCGCCGCCCGGTCCTCCGCGGGCGCGTGAGGACGCGCCCGCAGGAAGGGACCGGTGCCGAGGCCGGCGGGCACGGCCGGCGGGTCGCGGCGCTTGAGGTGGTGCCCGGCCGCGTGCGTCCGCTGGTCAAGGCGCAGCCGGAGAACCCGCCGCCGTTTGCGGTCGACCGGTTCGAAGGGTCGACCTCCCGCCACCCTCGCGTCGAGGTCCCGCATCCGCGTTCCCGACCGTCCGCACCGCGGTCGCGGTCCTGCTCCGCTGCCGGTGCCGTGTCCGCGCAGGCGGTGCGGCGCCGCACCGGGACGGGGTGCGGGCGGCCGTCCGGGGGTGGTGGCCGTGCGTAGGTCGTTCAAGTTCCTGATGCGCCCGACCTGGCACCGGCAGATCGCGCTCGCCGCCTGTCTGGAGGACCACCGGGAGCTGTACAACGCGGCGCTGGAGCACCGCCGCACCGCCTACCGCAAGGCGGGCGTGACGGTCCGATACGGCGACCAGTCCGCCGAGCTCAAGCACATCCGGGCCGGCGACCCCGGCGGGCAGGGCCGCTGGTCGTTCTCCCCCTGGCAGGCCACCCTGCGCCGCCTGGACAAGGCGTTCAAGGCAGGAGGCGGAGGAGTCACGTACTTTCATTACGGTCGTGGCCCTAGCTGATCGCAGCGGTCGTCGGCATCTGCGTACTAGCCGACGAACTTCCTTGCGAGGTCCCGTGCCCATTGCACGACCTTGGCCGCCTGATCACCGGTGACGGGTGCGCCAGGCATCCGGCTCAGGTTCTCCACCTGCTCGGCGAAGCGCAGGTACTCCCGATGAGCGTGTTCTCGACAGGCGAGACAGGTGACGCTTTCCGGATGAGGCGAGGTCATCGCATAGCGCACCTGGAGTCCACAACCGGTGGTCACGACACTCGGCGCGTCGGCCGCGCGCCCCAACGATGATGCGATGAGGTTGCGGTAGTCGGCACCGGCCTGCATCACCTTCTGCTCGATGTGCACATGTGGATCGGTCTCGCTCATCTGCATCCGGACCTCTATCCGAGTCATCCTGAAATACCCTATTGGCTTGATGTGCTCGCCGGAGCGCACTATAGAGCACATTTCGCTCTAAACTGGGATGCGTGTTTTCCGGCTAAAGAGCCAGCCCGTTCATGGTGAGACCTTGTTGTCCGATGGTCGCGTGTTCTGCGGGCCGGGTGACGGTCAGAGGCCGATAGCGCCGGCGTCCGCCTGGAGTATGCGTTCGTGCCACCGCCGCAGTTCGCGGCTCGGCTCGACGCCGAGTTCCTCGGCGAGGGCGCGGCGGGTGTCTTCGAAGACGTGGAAGGCGTCGGCCTGCCGCCCGTTCCGGTAGAGCGCGAGCATGTGCAGGCCGCGCAGACGCTCGTTCAAGGGGTGGTGGCGGGCGAGGGCGGCGACATCGCTCAGCACCTCGGTGTGGCGGCCCAGCTCCAGCATCACGTGGACCCGCTCCTCCAGCGTGATGAGCCGCAGCTCGTCGAGCCGGGCCCGCGCGGCTTCGGCGAACGGCCCCGGCGTGCCGAGGATCGACGCGCCGCGCCAGAGGGCCAGCGCGGCGTCGTACAGGCGCAGCGCCGGCTCGTGTTCGCCTGCCGTACGCCTGCCTCTGGCCTGCGCCAAGGTGGCCTCGAAGCGGCGGGAGTCGAGCTGCTCGCGGCCGAGCCTGAGCAGGTAGCCGGGAGGGGTGGTGACCAGGAGGTCTCCGGTGAGGAGACGTCTCAGCGCCGTGACATAGGTGTGGACGTTGCTCCTGGCCGCGGAGGGAGGGCGGTGACCCCAGATCGCGTCGATCAACTCGTCCCTGGAGATAACTTCATGGGAGCGAATGGCGAGAATGACGAGAAGAGCCCGCGCTTTGGGGGGGCTGACGCTTATCGCGTGTTCGCCGTGCTGGATGGCGACTGATCCTAAAATGTTGATGTTGAGATCGCCCACGATATCCCCCATCATTTCCCCCGTGATGGATGGCATCCACGCACCAGGATTATCTAGGCATTATTGACTTTATGTCAACCATTTGATGCTCTCCGGCGTCAGGCGATGGGGTGACGGGGCGATTCCTGATCCGGTTGAGATGATTGCCCGGATTTATGAGTAAATCTCCGCGTGATTCGTGCCCGGTCGGCAGTGTCTCTGTTGACAGCGATTCCATTCTCTGGGCCGGATTGCTCGATTCACAGGCGCGGGCGGGTTTCGGTCGCACCGTATACGGATTTTCGGGTGCCGGGTGTACTTGGTCGCGCAGTATTTGGACGAATGAGGGGTCGTACGGGGCATGTGGTGATTCTGTGGCGTTGCTGTGGAGCCGTCGGGGAGGCTCTTACGGGGGCACGTGTTGACAGGGGCCGGGGCAAGCCCCAATCGCTAGCCGACAGCAATTGTTATGACGTTCCGTCGTCATCAACGGGGGAGGGGATTGGTGTTCACCTATTTCTGCTGACTCACGGTGCATGTGTCATGACAACAGATGACGGATAGCGGCATGGAGGATTCATGTCTCACGCGAGACTCTCAACGCTGAGCACCACGCCATCAGGACCAACCGGTGCCGAACGGCTCTCGCTGGACGGGGCCGTACTCACCAGGCGCACCTCCCTGTCCCTCCCGGAGCGGATGCCGCTGGAGGACTGGAAACGGGTGGGCCGACAGCTCACCTGCATCAACGACTCGTCGACCTGGTGGCTCGGCGACTGGCTCGTCTACGGGCGCGAGGTCTACCCCGACCGATACCGGCGGGCCATCGAAGACACCGCGCTCGACTACCAGACGCTACGGAACTACGCGTGGATCGCCGGCCGGTTCCTCAAACATCGCCGGCGGCCCGCCCTGAGCTTCCAGCACCACGCCGAGGTGGCCGCCCTCGCCGACCACCTCCAGGACATGTGGCTCGACCGGGCCGAACAGCACGGCTGGTCGCGCAACACCCTGCGCACCCACATCCGGCGGGACCGCGGCCTGGTGCCGATGACCATCACCGCCGTCGTGCAGATCCGCATGGACATCGCCGTCGAGCAGAAGCGGCTCTGGCAGGACGCCGCGGAGCGCACCCACAGCGAGCTGCGCGAGTGGATGGTCGAGGTCCTCAACGAGGCGGCCCGCCGCGAGGCGGCGCCGGAACCGGCTCCCCTGCCCGTGAGGCAGGCGGGCTGAACACGGGCGGGCCGGCCACCGCGATCGACGGCGTGACGGTCGTCGAGCGGGGCCGCCCGCACCGTTCGCCCCCCACGGGCTGAGCGCGCGTCCAGCACGGGGGAGATGTACGGCGGGGGCGGGCTTTTCAGGCTGTGCCGTACGCTCTGGGCGGGAGCGATCACCCCCTCCGCACACGCGTTACCACACATAGGTAAACTGGCTTGGCCACATGACCCCCGCCCCCGAGCTTCGGCGACGAGGTCCGTGTGGGGGTGGGGAAACCGGCCTTCCCGTGTGGCCTTCATGCGCCCCGACGATGACGCACGCCCTCTCCCTCGCGCGGGCTCAGCCGAGCCGATCGAGAGAGACCGCGCATGATCAACCGCCGTGCCCCCGTCGTCGCCGGACTCATGCTCAGCGCGGCGCTCGCCGCGATCGACGCCACCATCGTGGCGACGGCCGTGCCCGCCATCGTGCGCGACCTCGGCTCGTTCTCCCTGTTCCCGTGGGTAATCGCCTCCTACATGCTCACGCAGGCCGTGTTCACCCCGATCTATGGCCGCCTCGCCGACGTCTACGGGCGCAAACCGCTGCTGATCATCGGCATGGGCATCTTCTTGATCGGCTCCCTCCTGGCAGGGGTCGCCTGGAGCATGCCCGTGCTCATCCTGGCCCGGGCGATCCAGGGCATCGGTGCCGGAGCCATCCAGCCGATCACCCAGGTGCTCGCCGCCGACATGTACCCCTTAGAGGAACGAGGCCGTATCAGCGGCCTCCTCTCGTCCGTCTGGGGCGTCTCCGCCCTGATCGGCCCCGCCCTCGGCGGCGTCCTGTCCGAGCTCGTGTCCTGGCGCTGGATCTTCCTCATCAAACTCCCCCTGGGCGTCGCCGCCATCGTCGTCGTGACGCTCTGGCTCAAGGAGTCCTTCCAGCGGCGCCCCCACCGCCTCGACCTGCTCGGCACCGTGCTCCTCATGGTCGGCGTCGTCGCCACCATGCTCGGCCTCCAAGAGTCGTCCTACCTGCTCGCCATCGCCGGCTTCGCCAGCCTCGTCGCCTTCGGCTGGTGGGAGACCCGCGCCGCCGAACCCCTCATCCCCCCGTGGGTGTGGCGTGACCGCGTCACCCTCAGCGCCTTCCTCAGCGGCCTCATCGTCGGCATGATCCTCATCGGCCCCGCCGTCTACCTGCCCACCTTCGCCCAGGCCGTCCTCGGCGCCGGCGCCATCGCCGCCGGCTTCGCCCTCGCCGTCCAATCCATCGGCTGGCCCCTCGCCTCCGGCCTGTCCGGCCGCCTCTACATGCGTATCGGCTTCCGCGACACCGCCCTCGCCGGCCTTGTCCTCATCGGCATCTCAGCCCTCATGTTCACCCGCCTCGACGCCGACTCGCCCCTCGTCTACGCGGGCCTGTGCACTTTCGTGAACGGCGCCGGCCTCGGCCTCGTCTCCAGCTCCATGCTCATCGGCGCCCAGGTCGGCGTCCCCCGCGAACAACGCGGCACCGTCACCGGCAGCGTCCTCTTCTTCCGCCTCGCCGGCGGCGCCCTCGGCGCCTCCGTCCTCGCCGCCGTCGCCAACCGCTCCCTCGCCGCCCACCTCGACGGCACCGGCTACACCTCCATCGACGACGCCGCCCAAGCCCTGGAGAACGGCGGCGGCGAAGCCGTACGGCAGGCCCTCGCCGCCTCCGTCCACAACGTCTTCCTCGCCCTCATCGTCCTCGCCGTCCTCGGCGTCCTCGCGGTGCTGGTCATGCCCCGCAAATTCGACCACCGCTCGTGAACATCAACCGGGCTGCCAGCATGCCTGTTGATTCTGACGGCCGCCCGCGCCTGGGGACTTCTGCGCGAGCTGGAGAGAACGGGGATCCCCGTGCTCGCGGACAATGCGTACCAGAGGGCAAGAGCCCGATCGGCCGCTCCTTACAAAGAGGAGGGACGAGCCGGAGTCGCAGAGGCGGACCGACCGGTCGCATGCGCGTCTTCGCGGTCCGGGTGAGTGGGTGAACGCGCAGCTTAAGAGCTGGCGTATCCTCTGGAGGCTCCGCTGCAGCTCTGGCCAGGCCGGACACATGTGCAAGGCCGTCGGCGTTCTTCAGAATCACCGGGTCGCGCGAGGATGAAATGGGGTTCACTCCCAGGCGTGCCTATGCTGGGCGCACAGTTGGAATCCGCCACGGTCCAGGGCTTCATGTTTGCGCTTGCGTGCCCTCACAAGCCCCAGGCGGACTCACGGAACTGCCGTATCGCTGACGCGGTCGTCACCCACTCGGAGATTCGATTCCCGTCCTCGTCGACTTGACGGTGAGGCTCTACGTACCGCCACGGCTCTCGCGGGTCGAACGGTTCATCGAGCTCATCCAGGATGATGAGCGGACTCTGGATGTGGATCACATCCCCGTCTCGATAAATTGGCCAGCAGGAGATGAAATTACTGACGGCGGGATCAGTGATCGAAGCAATGAGGCAAGAGGTCGCATTCTCGGAACCTTCGATTTCCTCCAGCGCACTCTCCCAGCTTCGACGGTATTCATCAATAGACCAGAAGCTCAGATCCATCAGGAATGTCTCCGTGAAGCTGCCGATTCTGATCCTCGCGACAGCCTTGGAGGATGACGAGGTCGCGCCTTCCGGAACCGGGTCGTTGATCAATTCGATGGAGAATCCATCATTCCTTGAGGTAGTTGAGATCTGGGTCATAGGTTCCGATCCGTTGCCCTTTACGGTTGAACATCTTCCAGTCATCCGTTACGTTATGGCCATCGACATCAGGCGTGATGTAGTTCTTTCCGTTGAAGAAGACGACCTGGCCATGCGAATTGAACGGCGCCTTCTGCGCGGGAATTCTTGTTTTATACCCAAGTGCACCGGCCCGATCTGTCACGGTCTTGGCGTAGACCTCTCGGTTTTGCCGACTGCGCTTAGCCACCGAGTCCGGATGGTAGGGGTCACCCTTGAGCGCAGGGGAAGAGGTATAGCCCTTGGGAAGGTCACAGTTGCTGTTGTGAACGAGGACCGGTGTGGTACCCGCCAGTACATAGTGAGCCTTTTTCATCCCCATTGAGGGAAGGGCACGTCACAACATGATCACGATGCTAAAGAACCGCCCTTGAAGCAGAGAAGCCCCTGGTGTGTGTCACGAACGTTGAGGGAGGCTTGATGTAGGGAGAGCTTCTTGATGCGGTGCTGCGTGGAAGATGAAGGATGGTGGCCCTTCGGAGTCGTCCTGCGGGGGAAGGCTTCAAACCGCCCACTGCCGCATTGGCTGAAGACCGTTGTGGTAAGCGATGTGGGAAAAGGTGTCGTAAGAGGCATCAGGTGGGGATCGGGAAGACGAACGCAAGTGAATCGCTGATGACGTGTCGAAAGCTTTTCGGGTGACATCGAAACCGAGGCGTATCAGGAGTCTCGGGATGAGCCTGGCGGGTGCCCGCCTACTGGCCAGGTGGTGTCCGGCATATAGGCGACGTGAGTCCGATCTGCTGCTTTCGCGTGGAACGTGAGAAGGCGTGCCCCGATAGTGCCGTCCTGTTGGACGGCGAGAGGGAGACTCGCAACGACCTCTGCCACCACCGACCGCATGTCGTCGCACAGGCCGTCGGTGTCCCAGGCGTAAGGTCCCATGGATGGCCAGCTGGACAAGATCGTAGTTGAGGTGTCTTTCCGACCGACGGCGTCCCGCCGGTGGCGGGCAGGCCCGGTCGACCGCGAAGGTGCCCTGCGGCGCTGCTCGCGGATGAGGGCTACGACTCCGATCTCCAGCGGCGGGAGCTGCGAAATCGGGGGGTCACGCCGTTCGTCTCCCGCAAGGGTGAACCGAACATCGGCGGTATGGGCAGGCTTCTATATGTGATCGAGCAGACCCTGGCGCTGCTGCACCAGTTCAAGCGTCTGGCGGTTCGCTGGGAACGCCGCCTCGAACTGCATGACGCTTTTTCTCACTTGCCTGTTTTCTCGGCTGCTGGCGACGGCTGAAGAATCTTCGAACGTGATCGTGTTATAGGCTAGTGCCTTACCAGGCAGAAAGAAGCCGCCGTTGCCTTTGCCGCAATATAGGCAATCTATTTGGCGCCGACATTATGAGTGTCGGCGCCAAATATGGCCGTCGGAAATCCTAGCTTATCTCGGCTATGCTCCGTTCCATTGCCCACGCTAGATGGGAATTGCACTCGTACATCTCGGACACGCCTCTCAAGGCATTTATCAACTCTCTGCCTGGGCGTGTGTGGACATCTTCCACCAAGCCTGCTCTCAGTTCAGCGGAAAGCATGAGAAGTATTTCGTTTGCTCCAACGAGCAAATTTTTTTCGGATTCACGAAGTGCCTGATCGGGTCGATATACAGACCTAGTCGAGACCGCAACCCAGTAGCTTAGTCTTACAAGAAACTCACTTCTGCGATCGGACTCGAGAATCTCAGTTGCGGCGCTACCTGCCTCCATGGCCACTAGTCCCAGAATCCGTCTTCGGGAAGGCGTGGGTTGTGAGTTACGCGTGGTAATGAATCTACGTCATAGCCGCGATCCCTCAAAATCCTGACCCTTGTATTTCCTTGCATAATCGTCCCGTCCGGTTTTGCAGTCAGCGGCTCTGTGGCGCGTGGTGACAGCGAGTCGACTATATCAGCGGTCCTCTGTTTAGACCAATAATCCAGCGAACTCTTATTTAATGAACTGTCAGGATGCAGCTGCTTCAGGGGAGGGCGACCACGACCGGGTCCCGGACCCCTGACACCACCAATAAGCGTCATAGCTACATCGGGCCCTGTCGCCACACCCTTTGCGTGCGCCTTACGATCTAGAGAGCAGCCGCACTGGTATCCGTTTCGCTTCTTGATCTTTTCTATTGCTGATGGACTACTACCCGGGTAAGCAATACTATCCAACATTCCCGATACAGTCGCAAAGAACCCATTCACCGACTTGTGCACAGACCTTCTGAAGCGCTCTCTGCGCGCCTCCGGCGAATTGTCATGAACTCGCCTGTTTCGCCTGTCATAGTTGCGGTCTTTTTCGATCAGTCGACGGCGGACTGCCTCCCGCTCTGATTTTTGCTGCGCAGCTCTTTCCCGCTGCTTTTTGAGGTATGCGTTGTGCTTTTTCTCCGCGCGTAGCCAGGTCTTTGATTTCTTGGCGCCATTGGGGTGATGTGTCTTGGCGAAGGTGGCGTCGGACTTGCGGTTGCCCGTGTCGATACGCAGGCCGGTGGGGTCGGACATGCCGATCGGGTTGTTGCCGGCGTAGCTGTAGGGGTTGGCCCATTGGGGGATGCGCAGGTCGAGCAGCGGATCGGGGCTGATGAAGCGGGCGATCTCGGGGTCGTAGTAGCGGGCGGACAGGTAGGTGAGCCCGGTGGATGCGTCTTCGGTCTTGCCGAGGAATCCACGGTCGGTGAAGGGCAGGTCGTCGCCGCCTCGGCGTTTGCCGTACGGCAGGTGGCGTTCGCGGGAGACCGCGGCGGCGGGGGTGTCGGCGACGGCGAGTTGGGTGCTGCCGTGCAGGCCGGGGAGCAGCCAGGTGAGGCCGCCGGGTTCGCGCATGGCGACGGAGGTGCCGTCGGCTGCGGTGTAGTGGCGCTTGGCGGTGACGGTGCCGGCGGACAGTTCGAGTTCGGTGCCGCCGAGGTAGAGGGTGGTCTTGCCGCCGGGGTCGCGGCGGATGAGGCGTTCGCCTGAGGCGTCGTAGACCATGCTGGTGCTCTGGCCGCCGATGGTGGCGGAGGCGAGCCGTCCGGCGGGATCCCAGGTGAAGGTGCCGGCGGTTCCGCTCACGTTGCGGGCGGTGAGGTGGCCGCCGTTGTCGTAGCTGTAGGTGTCGGTGCCGGATGGGCGGGTGATGGAGGTGACGGCGTTGGGCCGGGCCGCTGCCGGGCTGGTGGGGTAGCTGTAGGTGGCGGTGGCGGTGCCGTCGGTCAGGGCGGTGACGTTGCCGACCGCGTCGTAGGCGTAGGTGTGGCTGTAGGGGTCGGGGCCGTGGCTGTCGGGGCCTGCGGCGCAGGTCGCGCCGGTGGTGGTGAAGGCGGTGGCCAGACGCAGCCGGGCGTCGTAGGTGTAGCACTCGGTCTGGCCGTCGGTGGTGCCGGGGATGGCGGAGGCGGCGTCCAGGACGCGGGTGATGTTGCCGGCGGCGTTGTAGGTGTAGCGGTCGTCCTGGCTGGTGGCAGGGCTGGCGGCGTCCGCTTTGGTGAGGGTGGTGACCTGCGAGGGCAGGCCGGTGGTGGTTTCGTAGGCGTGGTTTCGGCGCACCTGCCCGGCCGGGCCGTAGCGGCGCTCGGTGAGGCGTGCGGTTGGAGAGTAGAAGGTGTCTTTGACGTAGGTGGTGGTGCCACCGAGATTGGAGGTCAGCGCGTTGGAAAGACCCTGGTCGGTGTATGTCAGGGTGAGGGTTTCGGCGGATAGTCCGCCTGCGGCTGGAATGCCTTGTGCGGTTACGTTGCCAGCCTTGTCGTAGCCGGTGGTGAAGGTGTAGGTGCCGGCGAGGGCGCCTTCGACTGCGGGGATCGTGGCGGTGGACGATGTCGGCCGGTAGTCGTCGTCGGACCTACCCGCCGGAGGCGCATCAGAGCTGGCTGCATGTCGTCCAGCAGGTGTGGTTCACTGCCGATCATCGAGCAAGGCGCTACAGAAGGGAAGCGGTTTGTGAGATAGACGGCGATAAAATTGCCAACGAGTACAGCTTCCACTGTGCTCTCGGTGAGGCTGTGAATGGGCCTGGAGGATACTATGGCTCGAATTTGGATGCCCTCGACGACTGCCTGCGCGGAATTCGCGCCGGCGATATAGGATTTCAGCTCGTTTGGCGTGGGTTTTCGGAGAGTCAAAAGC
>NZ_FNCN01000065.1 GCF_900100605.1 Sinosporangium album
CGCGGTGAACGGTCCCGCCTCGACCGTCGTGTCGGGAGCCGAGCAGGCCGTCGAGCATGTCCGGCGGCACTTCGACGGGCTGGGCCGCAAGACCGCCCGCCTGCGCGTGTCGCACGCGTTCCACTCCCCGCTGATGGACCCGATGCTGGACGAGTTCCGCACGGTCCTCGAACGGCTCACCCCCCAGGCTCCCCGCATCCCCGTCGTCTCCAACCTCACCGGCGACGTCGCCACCGCCGCCGACCTCTGCTCACCGGACTACTGGGTGCGGCACGTGCGCGAAGCCGTACGCTTCGCCGACGGCATCCACACCCTCCACCGGCACGGCGTGACGAGGTTCCTCGAACTCGGCCCGGATGGCACCCTGTCGGCCTTGGGAGCGGAGTCGGCCGAGGACGCGGCGTTCGTCCCGCTGCTGCGCAAGGGCCGCGGCGAGGAGGCCGCGGCGCTGCACGCGTTGGCGTCGCTCCACGTCCGAGGTGTGCCGGTCGCCTGGGAGGCGCTGTTCCCCCGCGCGGCGCGGGTCGAGCTGCCGACGTACGCCTTCCAGCGGGAACGGTTCTGGCCTTCGCCCGCGCCGAGCCGCCGCGCCGATGTGCGGTCCGCCGGGTTGGGTGCGGCGGAGCACCCGCTGCTGGGCGCGGCCGTGGAGCTGGCCGGGGACGGCGGCCACCTGTTGACGGGTCGGCTGTCGCTGGAGTCGAGCCCGTGGCTGGCCGATCACGTGGTGCAGGGGGTCGCGCTGCTCCCCGGTACGGCGCTGCTCGAACTGGCGCTACGCGCAGGTGACGAGGTCGGCTGCCACGTGGTGGAGGAGCTGACGCTCGCCTCGCCGCTGGTGCTTCCCGAGCGGGGCGGGGTGCAGGTGCAGGTTCGCGTGGGCACGCCGGACGGCGACGGCCGGCGGCCGGTGGGGGTGCATTCGCGGCGGGACGGCGGCGACTGGGTGGAGCACGCGGCCGGTGTGCTGGCGTCCGGCGCGGACACCCCATCGGCGTTCACCCCATCCGCGTTCACCCTGCCCGAGTTCGGCCGGGTGTGGCCTCCGGAGGGCGCGGAACCGCTTCCCGTCGAGGAAGCCTATGCGCGTTTCGCCGACATCGGATTCACCTATGGCCCGGTGTTCCAAGGGCTGCGCGCGGTGTGGCGCCGCGGCGGCGAGCTGTTCGCCGAGGTGGCTCTGCCGGAGGAGGCGTACGGCGACGCCGCCCGCTTCGGGGTTCACCCCGCCCTGCTGGACGCGGCCCTGCACGCCTGGGTGCTCGACGCCGACCGCGACGAGACGGTGGTCCCGTTCGCGTGGACGGGGGTCGCGTTGCACGCGGTGGGGGCGGTGGTGGCGCGGGTGCGGATGGCGCGGGCCGCCGACGGTGGGCTGGCGCTGGAGGTGGCCGACGCGGACGGTCGGCCGGTGCTGTCGGTGGCGTCGATGGTGGGCCGTCCGGTGTCGGCGGAGCAGGTGGGGTCGTCGGCGGGGACGCTCTACGGCGTCGAGTGGTCCGAGGCGCGGGCGGCTGCGGCGGCGGCCGGGACGTGGATTCGGTGGGGTGACGCAGACGCCTCGGAGTCGGGTGTCGTGGTGTTGGACTGCGGTGCCGTACCGGAGCCGGAGGGGAATGTTCCCTCCGGGGTGCGCGAGGTGGTGCACCGGGTGCTGCACGCGGTGCGGGAGTGGCTCGGAGAGGAGCGCCGTTCGGACGCCACGCTGGTGGTGGCGACGCGCAACGCGACGGGTGATGAACCGGACCTTACGCAGGCTCCCGTGTGGGGGCTGGTGCGTGCGGCGCAGGCGGAGAACCCCGGGCGTTTCGTGCTCGTCGATCTGGACACGCACGCGGACCTGGCGCTGGCGGCGGGGGCGGCGTCGCTGGGCGAGCCCGAGGTGGCGGTGCGCGGCGGCAGAACCCTGGTGCCGCGTCTCAGCCGCATCGCCCCCGGTGACGACAGGCCGGTCTTCGATCCCGAGGGCGCGGTGTTGGTCACGGGCGGCACGGGCGGGCTGGGTGCGGTGATCGCCCGGCACCTGGTGGCGGAGTACGGCGTGCGCCGCCTTGTCCTGGCGAGCCGCCGCGGCCCGGACGCGCCGGGCGCGGCGGAGCTCGCGGCCGAGTTGGCCGGGTGCGGGGCCCGGGTGGAGGTGGTGGCCTGCGATGCGGCGGACCGTGATGCGTTGGAGGCGCTCGTCGGCCTGCACCCTCTGACCGGGGTCGTGCACGCGGCCGGTGTGGGGGACAACGGGCTCATCGGCGCCATGACCCCGGACCGTGTCGACGGGGTGCTGGCGCCGAAGGCCGACGCGGCCTGGTATCTGCACGAGCTGACGCGCGGTATGGGGTTGTCGGCGTTCGTGATGCTGTCGTCGGCGGGCGGTCTGGTGCTGACGGCGGGGCAGGGCAACTACGCGGCGGCGAATGTGTTCCTGGACGCGCTGGCGGCGCGGCGGCGGGCCGAAGGGCTGCCGGCGACGTCGATGGCGTTCGGCCTGTGGGACGTCGGCGGCGGACTCGGCAGGTTCCTGCGCGACGTCGACCGGAGCAGAATGTCCGCCCAGGGAGTGCCGCCGCTGACCCACGACGAGGGGTTGGCGCTGTTCGACGCGGCGATGCGCAGCGGGCGTGCCGCGGTGGTGCCCATCCGGGTGGACGCGGCGGCGCTGCGCGCCCGCACCGACGAGATCCCGGCGCTGCTGCGCGGCCTGGCCCCGGCGCGGCGGCGGGCCGCCCACGCTCCCGCCGTACGAGGGCTGCCCATGGCCGAGCGGCTGGCGGGGCTCGCGGACGGCGAGCGGCGCCGGGCCGTGCTGCAGATCGTCCGCGCCGAGGTCGCCGCCGTGCTCGGCCACGCCTCCGCCGACGCCGTCGCCCCCGACCGGGCGTTCCAGGAGCTCGGGTTCGACTCCCTGTCGGCCACCGACCTGCGGACCCGGCTGGGCGCCGTCACCGGGCTGCGCCTCCCCGCCACCCTGGCGTTCGACCACCCCAACGCCGCCGCCGTCGCCGAATTCCTCACCACCGAACTCTGGCCGGACGAGGCCGAAGACGGTGACGCGGCCATCCGTGCCGCCCTCCAGGCGATCCCGACGCGCAGGCTCCGCGACGCCGGCCTCGTGGACAGCCTCCTTGAGCTGGCCGACATGCGCGTGGACCTGGCCCAGGCCGGCGCCCGGCAGCCCGCCCACGACCACGAACCCATCGCGATCATCGGCATGGCGTGCCGCTACCCCGGCGGCGTGGCCGGCCCTGAGGACCTGTGGCGTCTCGTCGCCTCCGGCGCCGACGCGGTCTCCGCCTTCCCCGGCGACCGCGGCTGGGACCTGTCGGTTCTCCGCGACCCCGGCGCCCCCGAGGCGCCCTTCACCGTCGGCGGAGGGTTCCTCGACGGCGCCGCCGACTTCGATCCCGCCTTCTTCGGGATCTCCCCGCGCGAGGCCCTCGCCATGGACCCGCAGCAGCGGCTCACCCTCGAACTGTCCTGGGAGGCGCTCGAACGCGCAGGCATCAACCCGGACTCCCTCAAAGGCACCCGAACCGGGGTGTTCGCCGGAGTGATGTACCACGACTACCCGGGCAGCGACGGCAACGGCAGCGTCGTATCCGGCCGCGTATCCTACAAACTCGGCCTCGAAGGCCCCGCCGTCTCCGTCGACACCGCGTGCTCCTCCTCCCTCGTCGCCCTCCACCTCGCCGTCCAGGCGCTGCGCCACGGCGACTGCACCCTCGCCATCACCGGCGGAGTCACCGTCATGGCCACACCCGGCGTCTTCGTCGAATTCGGACGGCAAGGCGCCCTGTCCGCCGACGGCCGATGCAAATCCTTCGCCTCCGCCGCCGACGGCACCGGCTTCGCCGAAGGCGCGGGCTTCCTCGTCGTCGAAAGGCTCTCCGACGCGACACGCCACGGGCACCCCGTGCTCGCCCTCGTCCGAGGCTCCGCCGTCAACCAGGACGGCGCCAGCAACGGGCTCACCGCCCCCAACGGCCCCTCCCAGCGCCGCGTCATCCGCCAAGCCCTCGCCAACGCCCGCCTGTCCGCCGACCGCATCGACGCCGTCGAAGCCCACGGCACCGGCACCACCCTCGGCGACCCCATCGAGGCGCAAGCCCTGATCGCGACCTACGGGCAGGAGCGGGAACACCCGCTGCTACTCGGATCGGTGAAGTCCAACATCGGCCACACGCAGGCCGCCGCCGGAGTCGCGGGCGTCATCAAGATGGTGATGGCCATGCGGCACGCCGTACTGCCGCCCACGCTGCACGTCGACACGCCGAGCCGGCAGGTCGACTGGTCGGCGGGAGCCGTACGGCTCCTGACCGAGGCGCAGGAGTGGCCAGTGTCGGGAAGGCCGCGCCGCGCCGGCGTGTCGTCGTTCGGCATCAGCGGTACCAATGCGCATGTCGTGCTCGAAGAGGCCCCCCTCGTCGGCGAGCCCGCGCCGCTTCCCGCCGCGCCGTCCTCCTCGACCGCATCGTCAGCCCCCGCCGTGCCGTACCCCGCCGTGCCGTACCCCGCTGTGCCGTGGCTGCTGTCCGCTGCGACCCCCGACGCCCTGCGCGCGCAGGCCGAGCGCCTGCTCGCCCTCGACCACCACGCGCTGCGTCCCGTCGATGTCGCCTACTCCCTCGCCACCACCCGCGCCACCCACGCCTACCGCGCCGCCGTCGTCGCCACGGACCCGGACCGGCTCGCCGAGGGCCTCCACTCCGTGGCCCGGGGTGACGTTCCGGCCGTCCTCGACACGGCCGACGGGCTTCAGGCGTTCCTGTTCACCGGG
The DNA here is from genome assembly GCF_900100605.1 of Sinosporangium album. Taxonomy (GTDB): domain Bacteria; phylum Actinomycetota; class Actinomycetes; order Streptosporangiales; family Streptosporangiaceae; genus Sinosporangium; species Sinosporangium album. The sequence goes on from NZ_FNCN01000065.1 coordinate 4,772, forward strand.
CAGGGGTCGCAGCGGTTGGGCATGGGCCGGGAGCTGTATGGGCGGTTCCCTGTGTTCGCGTCCGTTTTCGATGAGGTGTGCGGGCTGCTGCCGGGTGTGCGGGAGGTGGTGTGGGGGGAGGACGCGGGGCTGCTGGATCGGACGGTTCATGCGCAGGCCGGGTTGTTCGCGGTCGAGGTCTCCCTGTTTCGGCTGGTGGAGTCGTGGGGGGTGCGGCCGGACCTGGTGGCCGGGCATTCGATCGGCGAGGTGGCGGCGGCGCATGTGGCGGGGGTGTTCTCGCTTGAGGATGCGTGCGTGCTGGTGGAGGCGCGTGGCCGGTTGATGGACGCGCTGCCGTCCGGGGGCGCTATGGCGGCGGTGCAGGCCACTGAGGGGGAGGTGCTGGCCGAGCTCGGCCGGGACGGGGTGGCTGTGGCGGCGGTGAACGGGCCGTCGTCGGTGGTGGTGTCGGGCGTGTCGGAGGCGGTCGAGCGGGTCCGCCGGTACTTCAAGGGGCTGGGTAGGAAGACGTCCCGTCTGCGGGTGTCGCATGCGTTCCATTCGCCGTTGATGGATCCGATGCTGGAGGGGTTCCGGGCGGTGGTGGAACGGCTTTCGCCGCAGCCTTCCCGCGTTCCGTTGGTGTCCAATCTGACGGGCCGGGTCGCGGCTGCCGAGGAGTTGTGCTCGGCGGACTATTGGGTGCGTCATGTGCGCGAGGCCGTACGGTTCGCGGACGGTGTCCGTACGCTCCGCGAACACGGCGTCACCCGCTTCCTCGAACTCGGTCCCGATGCGGTGCTGAGCGCCTTGGTGACCGGTGACGGGGCGGTAGCCGTTCCGACAATGCGCAGAAACCAGTCCGAAGAGCACGCCGTCGTCAACGCCATGGCGCAACTTCACATACACGGCGCAACCATCGACTGGGAGTCGTTCTTCGCCGGAACGGGTGCTCGCCGCGTCGACCTGCCCACCTATCCTTTCCAACGCCAGCGGTACTGGCCCGCCGCAACGGCTTTCCCCGGCGGCGTCGCCCCCCTGGGGATCAGCTTCGCCGACCACCCCATGCTCACCGGAGCCGTGGACCTCGCGGCATCCGCCGGCTGCCTGCTCACCGGACGCGTGTCGCTCGCCACGCACCCGTGGCTCGCGGACCACGTGGTGCGGGGCTCCGTGCTCCTCCCTGGTACGGCACTGCTGGAACTCGCGCTACGCGCCGGCGACCAGGTCGGCTGCCAGGCCGTGGAGGAACTGGTACTCGCCGCCCCGCTCATCCTCCCCGAGCACGAGGCCATCCAGATGCAGATATGGGTAGGAGAAGAAGACGGAGCCGGGCGTCGGCCCGTCGCGATCCACTCCCGCCCCGCCGACAGTCTGGACGACACGACCTGGACCCTCCATGCAAGCGGGTCCCTCGCCACAACCGCCGAAACACCCGCAATCGACCTCTCCACCTGGCCCCCGCCCGCGGCCCAGCCGATCGACACAACCGACATCTATGAGCGGCTCCTGGACGCGGGCTTCGCCTACGGGCCCATGTTCCAAGGTCTCCGTGCGGCCTGGCGGCTCGGTGAGGAGGTGTTCGCCGAGGTGGCTCTGCCCGATGGTGTGGACGCGGGTGGTTTCGGGGTGCATCCGGCGCTGCTGGATGCGTGTCTGCATGCGGCGGTGTCGGCGGGTGGCGGTGAGGGGGTGCCGTTCTCGTGGGGCGGTGTGGTGCTTCACGCGTCGGGTGCGTCGCGGGTGCGTGTACGGCTGTCGCCTGCGGGTGGGGGTGCGTTGTCGGTGGTGGTGGCCGATGGTGCGGGTGCTGCGGTGGTGTCGGTGGGGTCGCTGGCGGTGCGGCCGATCTCGCCGGTGGGGGCTGGGGTTGTCCGGGATTCGCTGTTCCGGCTGGACTGGGTGCCGGTCGGGGTCGGGCCGGGGGCGGCGGCTTGGGGTGGCCGTATCGCGGTGTTCGGGGGCGAGGTCGGGCTGCCGGGTGAGGTGGTCTCCGATTGGGAGGCGCTGGCGGATAGTGCGCCTGATGTGGTGTTGGTCCCGCTGTTCGGGGCCGCTGTTCCCGGGGTGTCGGTCGAGGACCGCGTCGGGCGCGTGGTGTCGCCAGAGGACTCCGTTGGAGCACCCACAGGTCAAGCGATCACAAGCGGTGAGGCGACCAGCGCGGCGGCTCAGGCTTATGCCGGTGCCCCAGGGGTGCAACCCGATTCGACACGTACGCCCAACGGCGTGATCGCGCCTGGCGGAGGCGACACCGCCTGCGTGCCCGCGGACATCTCGGGCAGTGCGCTGGGGGCCGTGAAGATGGATGCGCGTGACGTCGTGGGTGCCGTTCACGAGATTGCGGCGCGCGTTCTGGAGCTGGTGCGTGACTGGCTGGCCGATACGAGGTTCGCCCGGTCTCGGCTGGTGCTGGTGACCCGTGGCGCCGTGGCCGGTGGCGATCTGGCGGGCGCGTCGGTGTGGGGGCTGGTGCGTTCGGCGCAGTTGGAGCATCCGGGCCGGTTCGGCCTGGTGGACCTGGCGGACGAGGCGTCGTACGGCCTGCTGCCCCGCGCCGTGGCGGTGGACGAGCCGCAGATCATGCTGCGGGATGGTGAGGTGCTGGCGGCCCGGCTGGTCAGGGTGGCGCGAGCGGCCCACGACGGCGGCCCGGGCATGTTGGGCGCTGGTCGTCGGGACGCGGTCGGCACGGGCGGCGTTGCCCAGGACCAGGTGCCCGCGGCGGACGGTTCGGACGTCGGCGAGGCGCTGCGGATTCCGCCGGTCGGCGCCGAGACCGAAGGCCCCGGCCTTTCTGCCGCCTTGCCGGAGGCGGGTGGGGCCTTCGCCGGCGATGGGTTTGTTCTGGTCACCGGAGGTTTGGGCGGTCTCGGTCGGGTGGTGGCCCGGCATCTGGTCACCACGCGTGGGGTGCGGCGTCTGCTGCTGGTCGGGCGCCGGGGCCTTGCCACCGAGGGTGCGGCCGAGACGGTGGAGGAGTTGTCGGGGCTCGGGGCGGAGGTGCTGGTGGAGGCGTGCGATGCGGGTGACCGTACGGCTGTCGCCGGCCTTGTGGCCCGTCATCCGATCGGGGCGGTGGTGCATGCGGCCGGGGTGCTGGACGACGGGGTGGTCGCGTCGTTGACACCGGAACGGCTTGAAGGCGTGCTGCGGCCGAAGGTGGACGCGGCGTGGAACCTCCACGAGGCCACCAAGGACCTCGACATTTCCGTGTTCGTCCTGTTCTCCTCGGTGGCGGGCACGCTGGGCAGCGCGGGCCAGGCCGCCTACGCGGCGGGCAACGCGTTCCTCGACGCCCTGGCGGAGCACCGCCGGGGGCTGAACCTTCCGGCGACCTCACTGGCCTACGGCCCCTGGATACAGACGACGGGCATGACCCAAGAGCTGCGCGAGGCCGACACCCACCGCATGACCCACGCGGGCATGCCCCCGCTGACCCCGGAACAGGGGCTCGCCCTGTTCGACACCGCCTTGGCCGGCACCGAGGCCACCCTGCTCCCGGCGCGCCTCGACCTCGCGGCGATCCGCGCACGCGGCGACGTGCCACCCCTTTTGCGAGGGCTCGTCCGCGTCCCCGCACGCCGTACGGCGGCAGCCCCCCAAGCAGACGCCCTCACCAACCGGCTGTCCGCGCTCGACCCCCGTGAACGCCACGAAGTCCTCCTCGACGTGGTGCGCACCCAGATCGCCGTGGTTCTCGGCCACACCCGAGCCGGGGAGATCGCCCCGAAGAAGGCTTTCCGCGATCTCGGATTCGACTCCTTGACCGCGGTGGAGCTGCGCAATCGCCTTGACACGGCCACGGGATTGCGTCTGCCGGCGACCGTGGTGTTCGACTACCCGTCGGCGGAGGCGCTGGCCGGGTTCCTGCTGGACGAGCTGCTCGGATCGGACACACCAGCCACCGTCCCCGCGGTCGCGTCGGTGGCCGACGACCCGATCGTGATCGTCGGCATGGCCTGCCGCTACCCGGGCGGCGTGGAGTCCCCGGAGGACCTGTGGCGGCTCGTGACCGGCGGGGTGGACGCGATCTCCAACTTCCCCTCCGATCGCGGGTGGGACGTGGAAAACCTCTACAACCCAGACCCCGGCCGCGTCGGCACTTCCTACACCCGATCCGGTGGGTTCTTGAGCCGAGCGGCGGAGTTCGATGCGGCGTTCTTCGGGATGAGTCCGCGTGAGGCGCTGGCGACCGACGCACAGCAGCGTCTGCTGCTGGAGACGGTGTGGGAGGCGTTCGAGCGGTCGGGGATGGATCCGGAGTCGCTGCGCGGGAGCCGTACGGGGGTGTTCGCGGGGGTGATGTACGGCGATTACGCCACGCTGCTGGAGGGTGGGGAGTTCGAGGGCTATCGGGGTAGCGGCAGTGCGGGGAGTGTGGCGTCTGGGCGGGTGTCGTATGCGCTGGGGTTGGAGGGGCCGGCGGTGACGGTGGATACGGCGTGTTCGTCGTCGCTGGTGGCGCTGCATCTGGCGGTGCAGGCTCTGCGGGCGGGGGAGTGCTCGCTGGCGGTGGCGGGCGGGGTAACGGTGATGTCGACCCCCGCCACGTTCGTGGAGTTCTCGCGTCAGGGCGGGTTGTCAGTCGATGGGCGGTGCAGGGCGTTCTCCGATGACGCCAATGGAGTCGGCTGGGGTGAGGGCGCAGGTGTGGTCGTGGTCGAACGGTTGTCGGACGCCCGCCGCCACGGGCACCGCGTGCTGGCCGTCGTACGCGGTAGCGCGGTCAACCAGGACGGCGCGTCGAACGGGTTGACGGCGCCGAACGGTCCGTCCCAGCAGCGGGTGATCCGGCAGGCGTTGGCATCGGCGGGGCTGTCCGTGGCGGATGTGGACGTGGTGGAGGCCCACGGCACGGGCACCACACTGGGCGATCCGATCGAGGCGCAGGCGTTGATCGCGACCTACGGCCAGAATCGGGAGCTGCCTTTGCTGCTGGGGTCGGTGAAGTCGAACATCGGCCACACCCAGGCCGCCGCCGGAGTCGCCGGCGTCATCAAGATGGTGATGGCTATGCGCCACGGCATCGCGCCGAAGACCTTGCACATCGGAGTGCCGTCGTCGCATGTGGACTGGTCGGCGGGGTCGGTCGAGCTGCTGGCCGAGCAAACCCCCTGGCCGGAAGGCCGGGGGCTGCGACGGGCGGGGGTGTCGTCGTTCGGGATCAGCGGCACCAACGCCCACGTAGTGCTCGAACAGGGCGATCTGGTGGACCTGGTGGAAAGGGACGCAGTGTCGGGCCTCGGGCCTGTGCGCGGCTCCGCCAACGCCCTCGCCGAAGTGGACCCGGCGAATCGGATGACCCCAGGGGATTCGCCTGAGAATTCCGGGCGAGTCGGCCTGGATGACCCCGCCGAAGCCGACCTGGCGACGCTGCACGGCGGCGTGCTTTCGCCTGGTGTGGTGCCCCTGGTGCTGTCAGGCAAGAGCGAGGCCGCGCTGCGTGCCCAGGCGGCCCGCCTACTGGCGCACCTCAACCGTGTGGACGCGGCAGGTGCGGATGGGGCGGCGCAGGCGCTGGTGGACGTGGGTTACTCGCTGGTGGCGACGCGGTCGCGTTTCGACCACCGTGCCGTGGTCCTGGCCGGGGCCGACGACGCCACGGTTCGGGCCCTTTCCGCGCTGATGGCCGGGCAGGCCGACGCAGCACTGGTCGAGGGTACGGCTCGCGCGGGCGGGTTGGCCTTTCTGTTCTCCGGTCAAGGGGTGCAGCGGCTGGGAATGGGGCGCGAGCTGTATGACCGTTTCCCGGTGTTCGCGGAGGCGTTCGACGAGGTTTCCCGTCATCTGGTCGGGGTGCGGGAGATCGTCTGGGGTGACGACGACGAGCTCCTCAATCAGACCGTTCACGCCCAGTCCGCTCTTTTCGCGGTCGAGGTGGCGCTGTTCCGCCTGGCGCGGTCGTGGGGCGTGAGGCCGGACCTGCTCGCCGGCCACTCGATCGGCGAGGTCGCCGCCGCCCACGCGGCCGGGGTGTTCACTCTGGCCGACGCCTGCACCCTGGTGGAGGCGCGTGGCCGGCTGATGCAGGCGCTCCCGCCGGGTGGCGCGATGGCGGCGCTCCAGGCCACCGAGCAGGAGGTCCTGACGTGCCTGTCCGAGCTCGGCGAGAGCCCGGGGCTTGCGGGCGGTAGCCGTACGGACGTGGCGATCGCCGCGGTGAACGGTCCCGCCTCGACCGTCGTGTCGGGAGCCGAGCAGGCCGTCGAGCATGT
>NZ_FNCN01000018.1 GCF_900100605.1 Sinosporangium album
TGGTGTCCCATTCACGTGGCCGGTAGCCGTTGCGGTGGTTGACGCGGTCGTCGCTGCGCTCGCCGTAGCCGGCGCCGCACAGGGTGTCGGCCTCGGCCGACATCAACGCGTCGGCCATGGTCTTCACCATGGATCGCAACATGTCGGGGTCGCCGGTCTCGATCTGCTTCGCCAGCCAGGCGGCAGGGTTCACACTGTTGTTCGCGGCCATCGCCTGTTCTCCTTCGATCATGGTTTCAGCAACCTGAAGGATCACGCGATGGCCGTGTTCATTTCACGGTCGCCACGCTTGTGGCCAGGTCAAACTCGTACACCACTTCCGTGGACGCAACCGCAAGGCCTCTTATCAGTGGTTGCAGGTCGCGGGCTCGGCCGCCGGCGTGGCGTCGGCGGCGCGGGACTGCGAGGCCAGGCCGATGACCCCGCCGGCGGTGATGAGCGCCGCCGCGATCGTGAGGACGGCTCCGGCCGCGCCGAAGCGGATGCCGTCACCGAGCAGCGTCAGTCCGATGGCCCCGGCGATGACGGGGTTGATGACACTGATCATGGCCAACGGGGCGGCCAGGCCGGTGCCGCGGTAGGAGAGCTGGCCGAGGACCTGGCCGAGCGCGGACAACCCCACGATGACGCCGCCGGCCAGCAGCCACATGCCCTCGAACGCGCGCTCGGCGGCATCGGCCATGAAGTCCTTGGTCAGGATGGACGCCACGCCGAACGCGCTTCCCGCGGCCGCCGCGAGCAGAAGGCCGCGGGAGATCGGCGCGGTGGCGTGCCGCGCGGTGAGCACCAGCGTGGCGACCACGGCGATCACGCCCGCGGCCAGCCACAGCGCCGACGAGTCGGACAGGGCCGTCGTGCCGCCGGTGCTGAGCACGAGCAAGCCGGTCAGGCCAATGACGGTGAGCCATGCCTGGCCCCACGCCGCGCGCGTGATGCGGCCCCGGCCCCGCACCGCGGCGATCGGCAGGGCGAAGACGAGCGTGAGCGTGCCCAGCGCCTGCACCAGGCCGATGGGCCCGAACGGCAGCGCCGCCACGTGCAGCCCGGCCCCGGCGCCGGAGAACAGCAATGGAACGATCCAACCACGCGCCCCACGCCCCGCCCCGGCGTAGTGCTCCTGGGCCACCGCGCCCCCGGCGTACCCGGTCGCGGACAGTACGGACAGCACGACCAGCCACGTCAAGTCAGTCACCGCAGGCCTCGCCTCGCCGCGGCCCCGCGGACCCGGGCTTCCGCCCGTGGGCCGTCCAAGGACAGAGGGAAGGCCCGGAGCGGCCCGACGGGGACGAACGCCGAGGTGAAGGCCGCCGGGTTCGCTGAGTGGTGTGCAGGGTACGCACCGCGTCGGCGGCGGGCCGATCGGCGGCGGTGCGGGCCTTGTGTGGTGGGGGCATCCGAGGGATTCCTCTGTATCGGCTGGTGGGAGAAAGCATGGCCAGGGGGGTGGCTTTCACGGGTGCGGCCGGACAGCCGGGCCGGCGCGGCCCCGGTAATGCGGCTGGGTCGGGAGATGGGCGGTCGGCGGGCGAACGGTCAGTCGCGGTCCGGTCGCGGTTCGGCGACCGCGCGCAGGAACGCCTCGGCGAACACCGCGCACGTCTCCTCCACACCGGGCAGCTCCATGCCGGGGGCGCACGTGGCGGCCGGGCGGAGCAGGAAGTGCACCAGGACCGGGGTGACCATCTGCTGCATCAGCAGCGGCAGCGGCACGTCGCGGAGGCGGCCTGCGGCCACCTCGGAGGCCAGCCACCGTCCCAACCCGGTCAGCATGCGCGGGCAGAAGTGTTGCAGCAGGGCCCGCAGGACCGGGTCGGTGGGGCGGGCCAGCGCCTCGGCGAACATCGCCGGCGCCACCCTCGGCTCGCGGCTGAGCGCCTCGGCCATCAGGCAGTAGATCCTGGTGACCGTCTCACCCATGTCGGGGGGCGAAGCGGCGACCACCGCCTCAACGTCCAGAATCGGGAAGTAGCGCTCGAAGATCGCGCGCAGCAGCGCGTCCCGGCAGCCGAAGGCCGCGTACAGGCTGTGCACCGAGCACTGCGCGGCGGTGGCGACCGCCTCCAGGGTGGCCGCGGCCAGCCCGTGCTCGCTGATCAGCCGGGCTCCGGCCGCGACCGCCCGGTCGTGTACCGGCCGCTGCCCCCCGGGGTCCACCCCGGCCGCGCGCACCGCCTCGTCCAGAGCGCGGCGGGAGCCCCCCAGGCGGCGCACCAGCGTGCTGCGCGAGATCCCGGCCTCGTGCGCGATCGCCAGCATCGGCACGTCGGCCACGTCCTTGCCCAGCCGGTCGGCGACCCGCAGCGCCGCCTCCACCAGTTCGGCGGCGCGTTCCGGTCCGGGGCCGCCAAGCACACCACAGAATTCATCAACCTCTGACACACCAATAAATGTAGTTCGTAATCGTGAATCAGAGCAATCGACCCCCACCACTCCCACCACCCACGCCGCTTGCAGCGCTCACACCCGTCACCGAAATGCGGACGCGGTCGCCGCCCCCGCCATCCGGTACGGCGCCACGCCTCCTCGGGGATCGGCTCGGTCGCGACCACGCGCGACCACAGCGGCAGCAGGCGCCGGCGCTGCCCGGCCAGCAGCCCGGCCAGCAGCCCGGTGTAGGCCTCGGCGGCCCGCACGACCGTGTGCGCCCGTACCCGGCCGCGGTCGGTGAGCACCTCGCCGGGCCGCAGCTCGCTCGCCCGGGTGCCCGCCGCGATGCGTGCACCGTGCCGTTCGGCCGCCGCCGCGAGACCGGCGGCCAGCTTCGCGGGGTGGAGCGCGGCGCAGTGTGCGGCGGCGAGCAGGCCGGGGACGGAGAGGCGGGGGATCGGATCGGGCTCTTCGCCGCCGAGCTGCTTTGCCGTACCCGCGTATCACGGAGGCGATGCCGGAGGGGAGTTCGGCCGAGCACCAGCTTGAGCTGCTCCAGCCGGCCGACCCCGTCCGGCGTCCGCCGAACCGGCTCTCGCCGCCCTCGTCGACCTGCTCCCAGAAGGCCCCTGACGCGTTCCGGTCGCGGGGTCGTTCCCCGCGACCGGAACGGTATCGATCAGGCGGAGTAGGTGCAGATCAGAGCGCCGCTGACCCCCTGGCCGACGCTAACGACGGGGTGGGGGCGGAAGTAGGCGCACACGCTGTGCGGGGATGCCGATCCCGCGTAGGTGAGGCCGTTTTGCGTCCTGTAGCACCGCACGCTGCCGTATTCGTAGAAGCCGATGGTGGCCTGCGGGCTGAGGTGTGCCATGCAGTACTCGCCGAGGGACAGCGGACTGTAGACGATGTCGACATTGGCGGCGGCGTGGGCGGCGGCGTGGGCGGGGGAGGTGGCGGCGAGCGCGCCGGCGCAGGCGAGGGCTGCGGCGGCGGTGAGGACGCGGCGAAGCATGGGAGCCTCCGGAGGCAGCGAAGGGGATGTCGGCGGGATGCACCGAGGTGGACGGTTCCGGCGGCTCAGCGGTGCGCCGCCGGCGATCGCTGGTGCTCCTCGCAGTATTAAATAGGAAACCTTCCTATGCAATGCCGTTCCGAGGCTTTTCCCGGACCGCCACTCCCCAGGCGAAACCCCTAGTCAATACGTCGAAGCCCGAACGGACGACGAAGGGGCACGTGGGGCGATTACGTATGGACCGAGAGCTTCACCAGGATGATCCCGGGATCAATAGGACTTCGCCGAGCGCCGCGAGGAGAACTACCGCGAGCTGCGCAAGCCACTGGACCCGCAGGTCTTCGTCGAGGAGCTGCGCGAGCAGATGACCACCGAACTGGGCCTGCTGAACGACAGGATGCCGAAGATGGGCTGGCTGGACATCGCCGAGCGGAAGTCCGGGGCGATCCGGCTGACCCCGGCCGAGGCTCAGCCCGAGCCGCAGAACCTGCGCAGGATCAAGGGTGAGGTACAGCGCCGGTGGGGCGTCGTGCCGCTCATCGACATGCTCAAAGAGGCCGTTCTGCGCACGGGCTGCCTGGATGCGCTTCAGGACATCCTCGGCGAACCGGAGTGGGCCCGGCTTCTCACGTCCGCCGACCGGCGCGGCCTGACCCCGCTGTTCTGGTCGCATGTGCGTCCGTACGGGGAGGTGAACCTCGATATGGGCGCCCGCCTGGACCTTGCCGCGGTTGCCGCGCCAGGCCCTCGGGCACCGGCGGACGTCGACGAGCACCGGTCGGCCGAGCGCACGTGAGCCGAGCAGCATGGTGTCTGGTCCGAGAATCGGACCGGAAGCGAACAACAGGCAAGCGGTACGACCACGGTCCGATCCGAAAGTGTGGTCCATGCTCCGACGACGCGGTACGTGCGGCGGCAGCATCGTTGCCCCATGACCGTCACGACTGCGTCAATCGTTGCTCCTCCCCCTGTCTTTCCGGGACGCTGGGTGGGCGGCGCCTCCCTCGTCCTCGGCCCCTTGCTGCTGCTCACCGGCATGCTGCTGCGCCTGCGCTTCGACTTCTTCTTCCCTGCGCAGCTGAGCGCGTACGGGCACCATCCGGACCTCATGACGGCCGCATACAGCTTTGTGTCCGCCGGGTGGGTGCTGCTCTGGCCGGGAGTTGGGCTTCTCGCCGCCAGGATCGGCGAGAGGTTCCGGGAACTCGCTCTGTGGGGCGGCGCACTCACGGTCCTCGGCCTCTTCGCCCGCGCGTTTCACGCCGGTGTGGACCACCTGGCCTTCCAGCTGGTGGCCGTCCAGGGGGCGGCATCGGCGACGCGAACGGTGAGCGAGACCTACGACGCGTTCCACATCTTCAGCACACTGAACGCAGCCATCATGGGCGGCTGGCTCCTGCTGGCCATCGGCGCCTACCGCTCCCGAGTGCTAGGACCGCTGCGTGCGGCGGCCCTGGCTTTGGCATCGGCGATGCCGCTGGGGGTGCTCAAGGGAACGGCCCCTCTATCGGTCGCCGCCGCTGCGGGACTGTGCGTCGCGCTCGTTCCCTTGGGCGTGGCCGCATTGTGCAACGGGAGGACCCCACGGGCGGCCACGGTCGCCGGAAGGCTTCTCCTGTTGGTTGCCGTGGGTATCGCGATGTTTCTCTTCGGGCAGGCTGGATGAGCGGCCATCGGTATCGTCGAGCGATGCACAGAATGAGGCGGCGCCTGCGGAGCGGCGCGCATCTGCTGGCGATCGACGCCTGCGTGGCGGCCGTCGTGACAGCCGGTTACGTGGCACTGGCCGACGAGGGTGCCTCAGACGGTCTGCCTCGGTTCTCCGGTCCGTGGTGGCTGGGCTGGCTGGTGGCCGTCTGTGTGGGAGTGCCGCTGGCCGTTCGGCGCCTGTGGCCCCTGCCGGCCCTGGCCGTAGTTGTGGGTGCTTCGGCGACGGCGACACTGCTCGACATCACTCGTGACCCTTACATCTCTGCGGCCCTGGCCGTCTACGCGGTGGCGCTCATCGAGCCGACACGCCGGGCTTCGGCGGCGCTCGCCCTGACCATGGTTGTCTCGGCAGCCGCGGTCATCACTGGTGAAGCGGTCCTGACGCCCTCCGGTCCGTGGACGGAAGCCGCCGGCACTGCCGCCCTCGTCTGGCTGATCATCGGGGCCGCGTGGGTCGCAGGCCGTGTCGTGCGAGAACGGAGATCCCGAGCGGCCCGAAGGGACCGTCGCCTTGCGGAGGAGGCATTGACCGAAGAACGCCTGCGCATCGCCAGAGAACTGCACGACATCGTCTCGCACAGCCTCAGCGTGATCGTCGTCAAGGCAGCGGTAGCCAACCATGTGGCCGAGGCACGCCCCCAGGAGACGCGCGATGCCGTCCAGACGATCGAGCAGACCGGCCGGGAGGCGCTCACCGAGATGCGCCGTGCCCTGGGAGTGCTGCGCGGCGACACTGCTGGACGGCGCACGCGAGAGCCAGGCTCGGCGGAGACGGCTCCCCCTCCCGGGCTGGACGACCTGCCGGCCCTCATCCAGCGTGCCGAGCGGGCGGGAGTCCGTACCGAACTCCGTACCCGACTGGCCATCAGCCTCCCAGCGGGGACGGCGCTGGCCGTCTACCGGATCGTGCAGGAGGCGCTGACGAACGTGGTCAAGCACGCAGGCCACGGAACACATTGCCAGGTGACGATCACAGTCGACTCGCGAGGAGATGCGCACATAGAAGTGGCAGATGACGGTGCCGGGAACGCGGCCGCGTCCGACCGGGCGGAACTCAGGGGTGGTCACGGACTCGTGGGGATGCGCGAACGCGTGATGGTGTATGGCGGGACGTTGGCCGCCGGGCCACGGCCCGGCGGCGGGTTCGCTGTGTCGGCTCGTCTCCCGCCCGAACCCGCTCACGGCATGACTCAGAGCCGGAAGGAGAGGACCGCGTGACCGAACCGATCCGGGTACTTGTCGCCGATGACCAGTCCCTGCTCCGAGGCAGCTTCCGGGTGCTCATCGACACCGCTCCCGGGCTGACAGCGGTGGGCGAGGCCAGCACCGGGGCCGAAGCTGTCGAGGGTGCACAGCGGCTCTGCCCGGACGTGGTGCTGATGGACATCAGGATGCCCGGCATGGACGGCATCGAAGCGACACGGCACATAGCCGGATCCCCCGAAACAGCCAGGACACGCGTTCTCATCCTCACCACCTTCGACCTCGACGAGTACGTGTACGGCGCGTTGCGTGCCGGGGCAGCGGGATTCCTCCTCAAGGACACATCTCCCGAGGTGCTGCTGGCAGGCATCCGCACTGTCGCCGTCGGAGAGTCCCTTCTCGCCCCTTCTGTGACCCGACGCCTGATCGCCGAGTTCGCCCGTCTTCCCCATGCGCACCATGCGCCGGGCTCCTCGCTTGAGGACCTCACGGAGCGCGAGCGTGAGGTCCTGCTGCTCGTGGCACGTGGCCTCTCCAACGCCGACATCTCCGAATACCTCCACCTCAGCAACGGCACCGTCAAGACCTACATCGGTCGGCTGCTGAGCAAGCTGCGCGCACGGGACCGCGCGCAGCTGGTGATCAGCGCCTACGAGTCAGGGCTCGTCAGCGCCGCTCATCAATCGACCGATTGATGAGCAAGATCGATAAGCAGCGATGCGCGGCCGGATCATCAGGCGGAGTAGGTTCAGATCCGGTCGGCTCGCGGCGGCGCCGTCCCCGGCCGGCCGGGGACGGCGACCTGGGGTCAGGGGGCCTTCTTCCCGGCGAACGCCTCGCCCAGGGCCTTGGTGCGGGTCGCGAGCGTGGTGCGCAGAGAGGTGGCCTCCTTCTGGGCTTCGGCGGCGTCGGCGCGCTGGTTCGACTGGTACGACGCGAGCGCCTGCTCCAGGAGGGTGTCCGCCTTGCCGGTGACCAGAAGGTCCTGGTAGAGCCTCTGGTACTGCTCCTGGTAGATCGCCGTGAAGGCGGGCGTCTTGAGGAAGCGCTCCTTCAGCGCATGCCCCATCCGCATGCCGCCTCCGGCACGCTCCCGGGCCTGGCCCTGGCCCTGGGGCTGGGGCTGGGGCTGGTTCTGACCTTGGGTCTGCCCCTGCCGGCCTTGCTCTCCTTGCTGTCCTTGCTGGCCTTGGCCCTGCCCTCCCGGTCGCTGCGGGCGGTCGCCTCCGGCCTGGCCGCCCGGGCCGCCCCTGCCGATGGTGTCGTCCGGTCCCGCGGTCGCGTCACCGCCGAAGGCGAGGTTGAGGTCCCAGGTGATCACTTTGAACCTCTTGGCGCCCAGGTCGTACCACAGGTAGTAGTTGCGCCCCGGCCCCGCCATGTCGTCGAAGTTCAGCAGCATGTTCTGCAGCGCGAGATAGCGGGCGAAGGACTCCACATCCAGTCTGGACGCCAGACCGGAGGCGAACTCCGCGTCCGAGGACTGCTCCACCCACTTGACCAGGTCGATCACCGGTTGAAGGTCCTGCTCGCCCTTGCGGTTGATCTGCTTGAAGTCGGTGGTGTACTGGGTCTGGTCCTCGCCCTTGTAGGAGAAGGTGGAGGAGGCCAACGACTTGTACAGCACACCGTCGCCGAGCCGTTCGGCGTAACCCTCGTCGAGATACTCCACCAGCAGGCGCGGCGCCGAAGGCCGGCCGTTGACGCTGAAGGAACTGTAGGCATAGCCCTGGGACGGCTCGCCGGAGGCGTCGACCATGGAGATCGCCAGTGACTCCTTGAGCAGCGTCGCGGAGCCCATGGTGACCGGGCGCACGGCGATCTGGCTGTGGCCCTGGTAGCGGCGGCCCTCCACGAACTCGTCGAAGCTGATCAGCCAGGGCAGGTTCTCGGGCTCCTCGGCCTTCAGCGGCGTACGGCCGGCCCCGCCGAACCCGGCGCCGGGGCCACCTCCTTGGCCGCCCCCGGGGCGCGCGGTGTTCTGCTGCTGGGGCGGGGTCTGGCCCTGCTGCGCGCCCTCCGGAGGCCGGGCCCCCTCAGGCGGTTGGAACCCCTCGGGAGCCCCCTCGGGAGCCCCTTCGGGACGCTGTCCGCCGCCGGGCCCGCCAAGGCCGCCGCGGCCCTGCGTGCGCGCCTGGCCCTTCCAGGTCAGCCCCATCAGCGTGGAGTTGCCCTTGAGCCTGATGCCCACGCTCGGGATCGTGGTGCCGTCGATGACGAGGTCGGCCTCGACGTAGTTCTTCTCGCCGCTCTTGAAGTACTCGGCCAGCATGTCCTCGTACGACGCGTCCGTGAAAGTGATCTTCACCTCGTGGGCGGCGGAGGCGCCGAACAGGTCCTTGCCGCCGGCCAGGTCGGTGACGACCGTCTCGCCGGAGGCGGCGCGGACACCGGTGACGTACGGGCGGATCGTGCCGCTGCCGAACACCCCCGCGCAGACCGCGAGGAACACTCCGCACGCGGCGACCACTTTCCAGTTCTGCCGGAGTGAGACCGGGATGCGATGCTTCAGGCGTGCCATGGCCGGTCAGAGGTCGGTCTGGTCGTATCCGGTCAGGACCGTGACCGACTGGCCGTGATTGCGCTCGCGCAGCGCGGCGATCACGTCCGCCGGCTCGCGCCCCTTCTTGATCTTCACGGTGTACATCAGCTCCAGCAGCGCGCCCGCCCGGATGGACTCCATGCTCACCAGCTCGAACTCGTCGGTGTGCCGTACCAGCACGTCCTGGATGGCGTGGGTGTAGTCCTCGTCCGAGGGCACCTGCACCTTGACCACCTGGCGGCGCACATTGAGCTGGAACCAGTTGAAGCGGTGCATGATCATGATGATCAGCGAGATGGCCACGGCCGCGACCACGGCCAGCACGTAGAACCGGGTGCCGACGGCCATGCCGATGCCCATCACCAGGAAGACGAACCCGACGTCGCGGGTCTCCTTGATGGCGTTGCGGAAGCGGACCACCGACAGCGCCCCGACCAGGGCGAACGCGCGGGCGATGTTCGAGCCGACCACGAGCATGATCAGCGAGATGAGCATGCCCAGGATGACCAGGGTCTGCACATACGACTGGCTGTAGGAGACGTTGCGGTGTGTCGCCCGGTAGACCCAGCCGATCATCGCGCTCAACACGAACGACAGCGCCATGGCGATGGCGATGTCCGCCACGCTGAACGTGCCGGACAGGTCCTGGAAGGAGAAGTCCATGGGGGTCAGGCCTCCGTGCGGGCCGACGACCGGTCACGGCCGAGGGCGTGGTCATCGGAAAGGTCGGAAAGGTCGGAAATGTGGAAGATCGAGCGGGGCGCCAGTCCGTAGGCCTCCACGCTCTGGCAGTACTTGGACACCCGCACCACCTGCAGGTTCCTGGCCGCGGCCAGGTCGGTGAACCAGTACGGCACACGCTCGTTGGCCTTCACCTCCATGATCGCCTTGCGGGCCGGGACGATCAGCCGGTTCTCGGCGTCGGCGCTCAGGTGGAAATCGCGGTCGCGCCCCCGGACGCGCCGGTCGAAGGTGACGCGCAGGCCGGCATCGGCGTCGCGCCCCACATAGGCGTGGCGGGTGTAGCCGGTCATCGCCGTACTGTGAAGTTCCAGCCGCGACACCAGGTCGAGGACCTCCTCCAGGAAGCCCCGCTGGCCCGGCTCGTATTCGACCATCTGGCGCCCGTCGCACAGGCGCAGCGCGTCGGCGTAGGGCAGCCGCACCCGGCGCTTCTGGGTGACCCGGTTGACGCGCTGCTTGATCTCGACGAAGACCGGAGTCTCACCGGTGGCGGCGAACCGGTCACCGTAGTGGCGGATGCGGAGCTTGCGGCGGAACTTCAGACCCTCGATCTTCTCCCAGTAGAAGCGCAGCCGGCGGGTGTCGTAGTAGACGCTCCAGATCTTGTAGCCCTCGTCCGGGCAGTACCGGTCGCGCTCCATCCGCCGTTCCATCTCCTCGCGCAGCTCGTCGACCTGCCCGACGTCGATCAGGTATTTGATCTCGTAGCGGTTGAAGGCGTGCAGCTTGCTCGGAGCGCGCAGCCGGTGACCGGCATCACCGTCCAGCGGCGGCGACGCCGCCGAGGTCTCGGCGCTCCGCGATTCGACGGGCCGCCTGCGGAGTCTTCTCAGCATGTCCCTCCTTCCGTGGCCTTTCGTGACTGCGCACATCTGACAGCAGGAACCTGGGAGTTGTGTGTGAGCTTCTCCCGACTCAGGGGGACCACCGAGATACGGCGGAAACCAGCCATAGCGATCTTGGTCCGATGAGAGTCGCCTATCTGGGCGGCCGAATCTGCACTGTGCAACACAGTGACTTGTTCGCGGCGATGCCCGGTGCCTGGTACACCCGGATGGTGAACGATGCCCGATCTCGCCGGCGATGCGTGGGCGGAAGGACGCCCGGCCGCTCAGCAGGCCCAGTATGAGGGCCGGTGGCGGGTATGAGGCTCGGATTCGGGCGCTTGGTATGCCAGTTGACCACCGCGACCGGCCCTCGCCGACACCCTAGCCACGCCGACGGCAGATCCAGCGCCTCCCACGCGGGGTTCTCCGGCCCGACATACCAGCTCCGCCGACGTCGACCCCTTCGGGGCCGGCGTCGAACACAATGTGACCGACGTCGCCGGAAGCACAGCAGGCGCTGAACAGGGAGAGGGACCTGATGTTGAACACCACCACCGCCCAGGAGTTGCGGGAGGCGATGGTCGACCGGATCGCCGCGAACCGGCAGGCCCTCGGCCTGAGGCTGCCGGAAGAGGTGGCGCATGCGCTGCGGACCGTACCCCGGCATCTGTTCACCGGTGACGTCCCGCTGGAGGAAACCTACGGAGACGGCGCGATCGTCACCGTGCGCGGCGAGGACGGACTGAACCTCAGCTCGGTGTCGGCGGCGTGGCTGCAGGCCGCGATGCTCTGCCAGGCCGCCCTGAGGCCCGGCGAGCACATCCTGGAAATCGGCAGCGGCGGCTACAACGCGGCCCTCATCGCTGAGCTGGTCGGGCCGCGCGGCTCGGTGACCACCGTCGACATCGACCCTGCCGTCACCCAGCGCGCCCGCACCTGCCTGGACAAGGCCGGATACACCGATGTCGAGGTCGTCTGCGCCGACGCCGAATTCGAGCTCGAACCGGGCCGCACCTTCGACGCCATCATCGTGACGGTCGGCGTACCCGACATATCACCGGCGTGGTGGTCCCAGCTCGCCGCCGGTGGACGCCTGATCGTCCCGCTCCGCACCCTGGGCCTGACCCGCTCCTGGCTGCTTGGGCGCGATGGCGGAACGCTGGTCTCCGGCGACCACTTCCCCTGCGGGTTCGTGCCCCTGCGGGGCGCGGGCGCCCGGCAGGGCCTGAGCATCCCGCTACGTGATGACCCGTCGGTGAGCCTGTGGCTGGGCGAGGACGCCTCCGCCGGCCAAGCCGACAAGGTGCGGGATCTGACGGGAGTCCTGGATCTGCCACGCGCCAGCGCGCGGTCGGGTGTCACCTTCAGCTCGGGAGAGTCCGCCTCCGGCCAGGACATGTGGCTGGCCACGACCGTGCCCGGGTTCTGCCAGGTCATCGCCGACCAAGAGGCGATCGACACCGACATCGTGCGCCTGACCTGGAGGTGGGGAAGCCCCGCCCGCGTCGACGCGGCGACACTGGCCTACAGGGGCACGCCGCGGCTCGCAGCCGACGGCCGGCACGAGTTCGTGACCTACGCCCACGGACCCGACGCCGAGGCCGCCGCCGCATTCCTCGCCGAACAGATCGGCGCCTGGGACCGCGCGGGCCGACCCAAGCCCCGCCTGCGCGTCTACCCGGCCGCGACCCCCGACGGCGAGCTGGCGGAGGGGTTCCGGCTGGACAAATGGCGCAGCCGCCTCGTCATCGACTTCCCGGCGGACATCGCCGGGTAAGCACCCCACCCCCGACAACCGAAAGGACCGTCGATGAACGACATCGAAGACCCCGAAGGTTCCGCCGCATCTCGGTGAACCCCGAATCGGAGGTGAACAGCCCGCGGCTCAGTCGCCCGGGGACCGCTCGCAGGGCAGCAGGACCTGAAAGGTGGTCCCCCGGCCGGGAGCGCTCGCCACCTCGATCCGGCCCCGGTGCGCCTCGACCAGGGCGGCGGCGATGGCCAGCCCCAGGCCCGTGCCGCCGTGGGCGCGCGAGCGGCTGGGATCGGCCCGGTAGAAGCGGTCGAAGATGTACGGCAGATGCCCGGCGTCGATTCCCTCGCCCTCGTCGCGGACCTCCACCACGGCCGCCACCGCCCCGCCCGCCACCTGCCCGCCCGGCGACTGCCCGTCCGGCACGGCCTCGCCCGTGGCGGGCCGATGCGCGACACGCACATGAACCGGTGTCCCGCGATCGGTGTGCGTGATGGCGTTGCCGACCAGGTTGGCCATCACCTGGTGCAGCCGGTGCTCGTCGCCGAGCACGAGCACCGCCTCGGCCGGAACCTCCAGCGTGATCGGCCGCCCGGAGTCGCGGGCACGCGCGGCGTGCACCACGTCGCCCGCCAGCACACGCAGGTCGACCGTGCTGCGCTCCAGCATCGGCTCCTCGTCCAGCCGGGCCAGCAGCAGCATGTCCTCCACGAGCACGCCCATGCGTCCGGCCTCGTTCTCGATCCGGCGAAGCAGCCGCTCGGCCAGCGGATCCCGGGCCTCCTGCCCGTGGTGGTACAGCTCGGCGAAGCCCCGGATCGAGGTCAGCGGGGTGCGCAGCTCGTGGGAGGCGTCGGCCACGAAGTGCCGTAGCCGCCGTTCCGACTGCTCCCGGGCGCGCAAGGCCGCGGCCAGGCGCTCCAGCATCATGTTCAGCGCCTGCCCGAGCCGCCCGGTCTCGGTGCGCGGGTCGGCGTCGGCGACCCGGCGGTCGATGTCGCCGGCCGCGATGGCCTCGGCCGTACGCTCCATCCTGGTGAGCGGGCGGAGCCCCAGCCGCACGACCGCCCAGGCCAGCGCGCCGAGCAGCGTCAGCACCACCGCGCCGACCGCCACCTCGATGACCAGCAGCTGCCGCACGGTCGCCTGGTTGGACTCCAGCGACATCGACACCGCCACCCGTTCACCGCTGGGCAGGCTCTCCAGCAGCACCCGCCATTCCCGCTCGCCCGTACGGCCGGCCACCGTGAACGGCCGGCGCGACACCGTGGAGACGGCCTCGGCGGTGAGGTCCGGCCCATCGGGGGAGCCGGTGGGCAGCCGGCGCGCCAAGGACCCGGTGGGGGAGTAGAAGGCCACCTGGAACTGGCTCGGCAGCTCCAGGTTCCCCGGTGGCCTGGCCGGCGCGGCGGGCGGCGGACGCAGGCCGATGGTCCTGGCGAAGTCGCGAAGCTGGGTGTCCACCCGTTTCAGCAGCGACCGCTCCAGCACCAGCACGCCGGACACGGCGAAGACCGCCAGCCCCAGCGCGGACAGGCCCAGCAGAGCCGCCAGCAGCCGCAGCCGCAGCGGCCGGGGGCGGCCGGTCCGCATCACGACGGCAGGGACAGGCGGTAGCCGACACCGCGCACGGTGTGGATCAGCGGCCGGCCCTCGGTGTCGATCTTGCGCCGGAGGTAGCTGATGTAGGACTCGACGATCCGGCTGTCGCTCCCGAAGCCGTGGTCCCACACCCGCTCCAGGATCTGCGTCTTGCTGACCACGCACTCGGCGTTGATCATCAGATAGCGCAGCAGGGCGAACTCCGTCGGGGACAGGTGGATCGGCCGCCCCGCCCGCCGTACGGCGTGGGCCTGCTCGTCCAGTTCCAGGTCCGCGTACCGCACCACCCCGTCATCGCCGGCCTGCTCCTCCGGCGGCCGGGTGCGCCGCAGGATCGCCCGCAGCCGCAGCACCACCTCCTCCAGGCTGAAGGGCTTGGTGACGTAGTCATCGCCCCCGGCCGTGAGGCCGGCGATCCGGTCGCCCACCGCGTCCTTGGCGGTCAGGAACAGCACCGGCGGGTTGCCGGGTGCGTCGCGCAGCCTGCGCACCACCGAGAATCCGTCGATGTCGGGCAGCATCACGTCCAGCACGACGATGTCGGGCCGCGCCCGCTCGATCTCCTTCAGCGCCGTGCGTCCGCACGAGGTGGTCCGCACGCTGAAGCCGCTCAGGCTCAGCGCCTCCGACAGCAGGTCGCGGATGCTCGGCTCGTCGTCGACGACCAGCACGGTCGAGGGGAGGGATTCGTCCATGTCAGGGTTATAGGGGGCCCGGCATAAGCCCAGCCTCAGAGAACGCCGCACGGACGGCGCCTCCCCGGTCAAGGCCGGCCGGTCGGAGATCCGGATTCAGGGTTCAGGGTTCGATGAGGCCGGCGCGGATGGCGTAGCGGGTGAGTTCGAGGCGGTCGCGCATGCCGAGCTTCTGGAGGATGTCGGCCCGGTGGCGGTCGACGGTCTTGACGCTGATGACGAGGGTCTCGGCGATCTCCTTGGCGGAGTTGCCCTCGTCGCCCTGCTTTCCGAGCGCCCCTGACCCGTTCCGGTCGCGTGGCCGCGGCCGTGGCTCCGCGACCGGAACGGTGCCGGTCAGGCGGAGTAGGTGCAGATCAAGGCGCCGCCCACGCCCTGGCCCACCCTCGTGCCTTATCGCAGCGCGAAGATACCTGCACGGGTGCGCACATAGACCGTTCCGTCTGCGGGCAGGACGGCAAGGCTCTCCTCCTCGTAGTCCTCCCCGTAGTGCTCCGCGCCGAGCTCGTATTGACTGCCGACGATCTTCTCGTCGATGTCCAGCGACCAGGCGAGCTCGCCGGTAGCCGCATGATAGGTGGCTACCGTGCCGTTTCGCATCGCGACGTAGAGCAGCCCACCGGAAAGCACAGGCGACCCCACAGGAGATCCGGGCAAACGAGCAGTCCATGCCGGCCGGGCAGTCGCGATGTCCACGGCATACAACATGACGTCACCAGCCGGCTGTTCCTGAACTTCGGGATCACCGCCCTGCAGTGCGGTGAAGAAGACAGAACCGTCGGCAACGGCGACCGCCCCGTACACCTCCGACCACAGGCCAGGGTCGAGCTGGAACAACCACCGGCGTTGACCCGTCGCCGGGTCAAGGCCGACCACTTCGGCGCTGATGTATGGCGCTGGGTGGAAGCCGTCGTCATGGTGTTCTCGACGGACCGGCATCCAGACCAGGCCTTCGGCCACCACAGGGTGCGCTTGGCCGAACAACACCCAATCGCTCGGGCCCTCATCGTCGAAGTCGTCTTCCTCTGGAGAAAGAACTTCGGTCTCTACCGGGCACCGTCCGCCCTGGTCGTCACCAACCTGGAAGACTTCGGTTCCAGAGGACACATCGAAGGCCACCACACCGCTGTGCGTGTGATGCCCTTCAAAGCCCAACGCCGCGAACGCCACTCCGGATTCTGAAATGGCCGGGCCCGCCTCGAGTAGACCAGTCCGGGTTTCGTTGTGCCAGCGCAGCGTGAGCCCCGGCAGATCCAGCGCCCGGACGCCATCACTCACGTCGGTGAGCAGCAGGATGTCGCCGACAATCGTGCAGCACCCGGCACCACCCTCAAGGCGATGGAGCAACTCTCCGGTCGACCGATCGTGCACGAAGACGCAGCCCTCATACTCTTGATCCGGGAGGAACAGCAGATCACCCCAGACTGCGAGCGCCGTAGTGATCAATGGGTCGAGTTGATCCCACTCCGCATCGACACCGTCGGACCGCCACTGCGAGGTGCCGTCCGCCGCGTCGAAAGCGTGCACGACACCTCGGACATCGACGGCGTAGAGCATGTCATCAACGAGCACCGGCGTGGACAGGACCGCAGCCCCGGTGTCGGCGCGCCACGCCACAGAAGGCCGTCTGGTCACCCCGCCGGTTCGGTAGACACCGCTGCGTCCTGGATCTCCGAATCCAGACACCACGTCTGAGACCATCGCCTCTTCTCACCTCTCCGTTCGCGGAGCCGACTGCATCTCACCCGGCTTCTCTCGTTCACCAGACAAACGATCTCCCGATTCTTGCAGAACCCGATGCTCACCAGGGTCGGGCCGCATGACAGGCCCTCCTCACCTCATCAATGTCGAACTTTCTGCGCCGCATCCGGGTTCAGGGTTCGATGAGGCCGGCGCGGATGGCGTAGCGGGTGAGTTCGAGGCGGTCGCGCATGCCGAGCTTCTGGAGGATGTTGGCCCGGTGGCGGTCGACGGTCTTGACGCTGATGACGAGGGTCTCGGCGATCTCCTTGGCGGAGTTGCCCTCGGCGATGAGTTTGACGATCTCCTCTTCGCGGGGGGTGAGGATGCTGTCGGGGACGCGTTCGCCGCGGGCCTCGCGCTGGAGGTAGTCGCGGATGAGGGCGGTGACCGCGCCGGGGTAGAGGAACGGCTCGCCGCGCATGGCGGCCCGGCACGCCTCCAGCAGGTCCTGGTCGGCGACCGATTTCAGGACGTATCCCGAGGCGCCCGCCTTGAGGGACTCGAAGAAGTACTGCTCGTTGTCGTACATCGACAGGATGAGGATGCGCACCTCCGGCGCGCGCCGGGAGATCTCCCTGGCCGCCTGGATGCCGGTCATCCGGGGCATCGCCACGTCGAGCACGGCCAGGTCGATCCCGCCCGACGCCACCGCCTCGACCGCCTCGGCGCCGTCGGACGCCTCGGCCACCACGACGAGGTCGGGCTCAGCGTCGAGGATGAGCCGCAGGCCCCGGCGCACCAAGGCGTGGTCGTCGGCCAGCAGGATCCGGGTCTTAGAGGTGTTCATCGAGCCTCCGCTCTGCCGTACCGGGAATGACGAGGCGCACGTCGGTGCCCCCGCCCGGGGGTGAGTCCACGGTGAGCCTGGCGCCGATCAGCAGGGCCCGCTCGCGCATGCCGCGGATGCCGGCGCCGTCCGGTTTGACCCCGCCGCGGCCGTTGTCCTTGATGCGCAGGGTGAGTGCGCCTCCCGTCCTGGTCAGCGACAGCTCCACGGTGTCGGCCTGCGCATGCCGGGCGACATTGGTGAGGCCCTCTTGGGCGATCCGGTAGACGACGAGCTCGGTCTCCGAGCTCAGCTCGGGCAGCGCGTGGTCCACCCGCTTGACCACCGGAACCCCGCTCATCTGCGAGAAGTCGCTGCTCAGCGCGCTGAGGGCGCTCTGCAGCCCGAGGTCTTCCAAGACTCCCGGACGCAGCCGGCGTGCGACCTGCCGTACCTCGTCCAGGCTGGTCCGCACCGTCTCCTGCACGGCCCGCAGCTCCTCGGCGAGGTCGGCGGGGGCGCGGTCGACCGTGCGTTTGAGGCCGAGCAGCACCACGGTCAGGCTCTGCCCGATCTCGTCGTGCAATTCGCGCGCGATGCGCTGCCGCTCGGCCTCCTGGGCGGCGAGCGCGTGAGCGCTGTCCGAACTGCGTTCGGCCTCCAGCCGGTCGAGCATGGCGTTGAAGGTCTCGATCACCTGGGTGAGGTCCCCGTTGCCGCGGTCGAGGACGCGGTCGTCCATGTCCAGCAGGTCGACCCGCTGCATCAGCGCGGTGAGGGCCGCCAGCGGGGCGAGACTCGCACGCAGCACCAGCGCGTTGACGGCCAGGATCACCGCCAGTCCCACGGTCAGCACGGGCACCTCGGCCAGCAGGACCGGCGAGGAGACGGTGGCGGGCGACACGGCGAGCACCAGGGTGCCCAGGGTGAACACCAGCCCGTTCATCATGAACAGCCGCCGGTACAGCCGCTGGGCCGGCGTTCCGGGGCCGGGCATGCCGAAGCGCCGCCTCAGGTGTCCTGAAATGCGCTCGCTCATAGGTCGAGCTTTGCCACCGGCGGGGCGTTCTGTCCATCCGCATCGCCACCCATCCCCGCAAGCCTTCTGCATATCGGACCCCACCGGAAATGGGTGTCACGCCCGATACCGATCGACACATGAATCCTTGAATACTCAAACAAAGCGGTGAGTCCCTCAAGAAACCGGAGGTCAGAGCCGTGATCACGACAATCCTGCCCCACGCACTGCGCGGCCCGGCAACCGCCCACGCCACGCCCATGCCGTACGGCGGAGCCACCCCCGCGGGCTCCCCGCGGCACACGGGAGGTGCGCCGTGACCGCGCCCACGACCACCACTCACCCCTTCCCTCGGGATGGTGCCATGCAAGCACGTGACATCGCCGTCAACCTCCCCACGGTGACCGCCGACGACCCCGTGACCAAAGCGGTACGGGTCATGGCGGTCGGCCGCCTCCCCGGACTGATCGTCGTCGACGACGCCGGGCGCCCCCGCACGGTGCTCCCCGGCACCCAGGTGCTGCGCCTGGCGATCCCCGAGTCCTACCAGGCCGACCCCGCCCTGTGCCGCGCCGTCGACGAGAGCCACGCCGACCTGTTCTGGCAGGAACTCGGCAACCTCACCGTCGGCGACTGCCTGCCCAGCCAGCCCGCCAGGCCCGTGCTGGTGCAGCCGGACGCGAACCTCCTGGAGGTGGCCGCGCTCATGGCGCGGCTGCGCAGCCCGCTGGTCGCCGTGATCGACCGCGACGGCACCCTCATCGGCGCGATCACGCTGGCCAGACTGCTGACCAGCCTCGCCGTGGTCGGCCCCGGCGACTGAGCCCCCGCGCCGCTGCCCCGCGCCGGGCGTGTGCCGCTGACCACCGTCCCGTTCCATTCCCGACGCCGCAGTGCGCACAACGCTCGGAGGTAGTCCCATGCATGCCGCAACCCGATTGACCATACGCTGCGACCTGGCCAAAGGCCGTATCCGCACGGGTCCGCCGGGGCGCGGCCGATGAGCGCTGCCCTCGCCCTCGCCATCTTCGTGGCGGCCTACTTCTTCATCGCCACGGAGAAGGTCAACAAGGTCAAGGTGACCCTGGTCGCCGCGGGCGCCATGGCGGTGTTCGCGCTGATCCCCGGCTCGGACGTCTTCTTCTCCGAGCACGAGGGCATCGACTGGAACGTCATCTTCCTGCTGCTCGGCATGATGATCATCGTCGGGATCATCAAGCAGACCGGACTGTTCGACTACCTGGCCATCTGGGCCGCCAAGAAGTCCAAAGGCCGACCATATCGGCTCATGGTCATGCTGATGGCCATCACCGCCGTCGCCTCACCGTTCCTCGACAACGTCACCACCATCATGCTGGTGGTGCCCGTGACGGTGGTCATCTGCGACCGGCTGAACATCCCCGCCCAGCCGTACATCATCGCCGAGATCCTCGCCTCCAACATCGGCGGCGCCGCCACCCTCATCGGAGACCCGCCCAACATCATCATCGGCAGCCGGGCGGGCCTCAGCTTCAACGACTTCCTCATCCACATGGCGCCCATCGTGGTCGTCGTGTTCGCCCTGTTCGTGGTCTTCACCAGGGTGCTGTTCCGCAAATCCTTCGAATACCACCCCGAGCGCGTCGCCGCCGTCATGGCCCTCAACGAACGCCGGGCCATCACCGACCCCGCGCTCCTGCGGCGCTGCCTCATCGTGCTCGGCCTCGTCGTCGTCGCCTTCTCCCTGCACACGGTCCTCCACATCGAGCCGTCCATCGTCGCCCTCGTCGGCGCGGGCGTCATGATGCTGGTCTCCCGCGCCAACACCTCCGACGTCCTCGAAGAGGTCGAGTGGCCGACCCTGGTGTTCTTCATGGCGCTGTTCGTCATGGTCGCCGGGCTGATGCACACAGGCGTCATCGCCGCCATCGGCACCTGGGCGATCGACACCTTCGGCAACGACTACTTCAGCGCCGCCACCGCGCTCCTGTTCGGCTCCGGCGTCCTCGGCGCGTTCTTCGACAACATCCCCTACGTCGCCACCATGGCGCCCATCGTCGAAGGACTCGTCGCCCAGGCCCCCGACCCCGCGACCGGCCAGGCCCTGTGGTGGGCCTTCGCCCTCGGCGCCGACTTCGGCGGCAACGGCACCGCCGTCGCCGCCAGCGCCAACGTCGTCGCCATCGGCATCGCCGCGCGCTCCGGGCACCGGGTCAGCTTCTGGCAGTTCACCAAGTACGGCATCGTCGTCACCGTGCTCAGCATGATCCTCGCCTGGATCTACGTATGGCTGCGCTACTTCATGTGATCCGCCCTATCCCCTGAACCGATCTTCCGGGGCGCACGTCTCATCCACGTGAAACGCCTTCATGTGATCGGCATCGTCTCCACCTGCTCCAAGCGGACCTCACCCCCGCCCTCCGCGACCACGTCGTACGGCTCGCGCCCCCAGCCAGCAAAGGCCGCGGCGGGAACGGGGGTTGAGGAACATCGGAACGATCCGCGTACCGCCGCTCCGCGCCGGGCGGCGGCCTTCGCGGCGCGGTAGCCGGCTTCGCCGTCGCCATACCGGCGCACGGTGCCCTCGTCCCGGTCGACCTCGAGGATCGTGGTGGCGATGCACTCCAGGAAACATCCGGCTACCCGCGATCTACTTTGCGGCTGGTGTCTGAGCTAGGACACCGAGACCCATGCGCTGGTTTGCCTGCGGAGGAACGGTTGTGCGACCCTCTTACGTCGTCTCTCTGAAAGGGCTGGTCGTGACGCTCGGCATGGTTCTCGGCGATTTCTCCTCTCGCGCTTCGACGCGGGAGCGGTAGCCCTACCTGCCCTGACATGCGCGCCCGTGCTGCAGCACGGGCCGTTTGCGGCCGTTTGCCCTGCTCCTCGTTGAAGCGCTCTTCGTGCCCCTGCACGTTCGATCACGAGGAGTACATGGTGTCCACCATCCACTGGACCGAGACAGGCATCCTCCGTTCCGCTCACTGGCATTCCGAGAGTGCGACCCCGCCTCCCAGCCGGGTCATCGACGCGGACGACCGTATGAAAGCCGACACTGCTTTCCGTCTGGCCTGCGAAGGCACCGCCTTGCTGTGGCGAGGCGACTTCTACAACGCACGTCAGCTACTGCATGCGATGAGCCGCCGCATCGACCGGAAACCTTCCCGGCAAGGCGGCAGCCCGGCAGAGTCCTTCCACCTGCACCGCCGGGCCCGCAGCCACCGCGCCCACGTGCTGGGCAGGCTCCTCGTTCTACTGGAAGACGACCACTGCCTGAACCTGCGCAGAGCCCCCGATGTGCGTCAAGCATGCGCTGAGGCGTACGGTCCGCCGTCCGAGCCGATGGCCGTCTCGCTCACAGAACTGCTGGGCGTGATCGGAGCGCATCAGTGGCGCATCAAGGGCGTGGAGGTACCGGCTCTCGAAGCTCGTATTCACCCGCACTACGGCGTGTTCTCCCCAGTCAGGGGCGAATACGTCGACCTCATTGCACATGCACCGCTTCCCACTCCGGCGGACCATCGCGCGGGTCGCCGCACCGCGTTTGACCTCGGGACGGGGACGGGAGTGCTCGCAGCCGTCCTGGCTCACCGGGGGATCGACCACATCGTGGCCACAGACATCAGCCCGCGTGCCTTGTACTGCGCACGCGAGAACGTCCGCCGACTGCACTTCACCGGGCGCATCGACGTCGTGGGCCCCGGCCACTTTCCCGACGGGCGCGCAGACCTCGTCGTCTGCAACCCGCCCTGGATTCCGGCCCGGCCCACCTCCGCCGTGGAGCAAGGCGTCTACGATCCGGGCAGCAGCATGCTCCGCAACTTCCTGGACGGACTCTCCACGCATCTTGAACCCGGAGGTGAAGGATGGCTCATCCTGTCGGACTTGGCCGAGCACCTCGGACTCAGGACGCGGAGTGAACTGCTGGCCGGTATTAAGGCAGCCGGCCTGCACGTGGTGGACAAAATCGACACCAGGCCGCGGCATCCACGAGCGAGGGACAGCGCTGATTTCCTCCACGCCGCCCGCGCTGCGGAAGTCACATCGCTTTGGCGGGTCGGCGCGGGGTGAAGCGCCGCCCGGTGGGGCGCGGGTCGGCCAGCCGGTCGGCCCTGAAGGTGCGCCAGTCAGACCGGTCCGGGTCGTAGGCCACCAGATACCAGAGACCATGCGACACCACCAGGCCGTAGGGCTCGACCCTGCGGGACGTGGCGGCGCCCGCCCGGCCGCGCAGCCGGGAGGGGAGTACCTGCCGGAGCTTGGCCAAAGCCCGCACCGACGCCTCGGCGACGTCGGCCACCGTGCCGTCCGCCGCCGTGGCCAGACCGGCCGCGACGGCCACGGCCTCGTCGTCCGACAGCAGCAGCGGAGGCAGGTCACGCCCCGAGGCCAGCCGGTATCCCCCCGCGGTGCCCGTCGTCCCGTCCACCCGATAGCCCAGCTCGCGCAGCCGTTCGACGTCACGGCGGACGGTTCGGCCGCTCACGCCGAGCCGTTCGGCCAACTCACCCCCACCCCACTCGCGCCCCGTCTGCAGGAGCGACAGCAGGCGGAGAATCCGCGCCGGCAGGTCTCTGCTCACACCCTCACGGTGCCAGACGTTGAGGACGTTTGCTGTCCTCAAAGGCCCCGATCCGGGAGAGTCTCTGCACAAGGCAACCGCCCCGACCGCTCAGACGTCAGTGATCAGGCGGGTCGGCGATTTCGATGATGTGGAGCGGTTCGTCGAAGGCACGCGCAGCCTGGGTCCACTGGGAGCCGTCGAGGGTGAGAATCGGGCAGACCGATGTGTCCGCGAGCGCGGCCACGTGGGCGTCGCCCCAGTCGAGGCCGGTCTGATTGAGCGCCGATGCCAGGACGACGCCGTGCTCGGCTTCACGTAGCCCGGCGACCGTGATCTGGTCCATGGTCGTGATGCCGAGGAGCAGGTCGGCGGAGTCCTTGGAGCCGTAGTCGCGTGACGCGGCGGCGATGGCCACGGCGGAGATGACCATGGGCTGGCCCTGCTCGTCCCAGCGGGCGATCATCTCCATCAGATTGAGGTCGCCGCGTCCCAGCTCGGTCAGGATGCCGGTGTCGAGGATGAGTGGGGGCAGGGTCACTGAGCGTCCTCGTCGGCCTGAGGGCGGCGGTCGGCGAGCTGCCTGGCGACGTGCGCCATGCGACGCTCCACCAGCGCGGTGTCGGCCTCGGTGTGCGCCCGCTGGACCTGGTTGTGCAGGAGAGCTCGTCGGCGTCGGTCTTCAAGCACCTTGGCGGCGAGGGCGTCGTTGACATAGGCGGAGAAGGAGCGGGTGTCGGCGGCGTGGGACTTGGCGTACTCCACGAGCTCGGGGTCAAGGGTGACGGTGATGGTCTCTTTTGCTGCCATGCCCGCAATCCTAATACTGCAATAAGATCATTTACGCCCGGCGTGCCGCCGCGCACGAAACGAGGTTGAGGATCCCAGTGCATCGTGAAGGTGCGCCATCTCGGCGGCGCCCTCGCCAAGCCCTCAGACGCCCTGGTCGGCCACCGGTCGGCGGCCTTCGCGCTGCAGGTGCTGTCCGGCCTGGACAGGGACAACGGGGACGCGGTCGGCGAGACCCACCGGCGGGTGCTGGACACCCAGCGGAGCAGGGGGACGTTCCTCAACAACCACTACGGCCCCGCCACCGCGGAGCAGGTGCGCGCGGCCTACGAACCGGAGGTGTACCGCCGCCTCACCGAGCTCAAGCGGCGCTACGACCCCGCCAACATGTTCAGGTTCAACCACAAAATCCCCCCGGCGGGATAAGCCTCCGGACGCGGGAGACGGCGTTCGTGCGGGCGCGGTGCGCCCGCACGAACGCGTCGGCATGCATACCCGGGCAACCGCCCCGGCCCGCCCGGGTCACTACGTGTGCAGGATCGGGGCGGACTCCGCCCCCGTCCTCAGATCAGCGGTCGGCGAGGTGGAAGGGGAACGCCGACGCGTCCCCCGCCCTCGCCCGCTCAAGCGCCTGCCGCATCGACTCGGCGTCGTTCAGGTGCGGGAACGGCTCCTCGGCGGGCACGTCCACGCCGAGGAAGGCGCACAGCGGCTCCCACCCCTCGCGGACGTCGAACACCAGCAGCCGCTCGGCCGGAATGCTGTCCCGGACCGTCGCCACGTGCCGGTGGAATGCCGCCACGGCCAGTTCCGCGTCCTTCATGTCCTCGCCGAAATGCCATTCCGGACCGAAGTAGGTCTGACCGATCGTGTTCAGGGACGGCCGGAGCCGGTCCATCGAGGAGAACGCCTGCCTGATCGGCTCGGGCAGCCCCTCCGGGGAGTCCGAGTGGTTCGTGGCGGACACCAGCATCCGCATGCTCCGATACCACGCCTGCGGGTCGCGTACGGTGAGCACGACCTTGGCCTCGGGGTAGACCTCGGCCAGCTCGCGCCAGTAGTGGCTGGCGGGCCAGTCCTGCGTGGCCTGGTAGCCGCCCGTCCACACGCGATCCCAGTCTTCGCGCGTTGCGATCTTTCCGGCGGCCACGTCCAGCCACCGGTCGACGTGGTCGGGGTGGGTCAGCACTTCGATCATGTGATAGCAGGGGGAGAACCCCAGCCGCTCCAGTGCCGCTTTCATCGAGGTGGTGCCTGTGCGCGGGAATCCCGCGCCGATCACTTTAACCATGGCGAGCACCCTTACCGTCGGATGACGTGTCGTGATCCAGGATAAAAGAACTGCGGCCGGGTCTATTTTCCGACATTTCAAGCCGGAAATACCTGCTGGCGTCCCGAATTCGGCAGCCCAGAAGGAGAAGACGCCCCGTCGCGGCCTGCCGGCAAGGAGCCGGCGCGGGTGCGGACCACACTGCCGGACGAGGACGTTCACCTGTGTCCGATCTCACCATGTATCGGTCCTGCGGCTCAGCCGGGGTATCGAGGCGCTCGACCAGGTGCGACAATCCGCCATTCGATTCATATGGTGTGCGCGGCCTCTCGCCGGAGGCCGCGCACACCATATGAGGCGACATGCGCCGGGCTGGTGGTCGATTCGATCGCCGGCGCTGCTGTAGAGGCGAATGAAGAACGCTTCGCCGTCCAGCATGCGGTCATTGGCATAAGCAATGCGGGATTCCGCCTTGTCCAACGCCGAGATTTCGCGCCGAGCGGCTAGCCGTTGCTTTTCAGCAAAGCGCAGTGGCGACATATGCGCCCTTATGGTTATCGGATGGTCTTGGTCGACGGCCGGGGAAGTCGCGGAGGAGTCGGCGGTGCCCGCGCGGAGCGCCGCCGCCGCCGAGTCATTCCAGGTGGGAGCGCTTCCTGAATCAACGTTGAGGCGGAAATCCCGAGGACGATCTCACCAAATGTGCTCGTTTAGCAGCCGACCCTGCCCGGGTAGCCCCCTTCGGCAGGTGACCCTGAGCAAGCGGGAACGCGCCAAGGGCGGGCAGGCGCCGTACGGCAGGCGGCAATCCACAACGCTGAAACACAGGAGGCGCCGGGGCGATGCCGCCGATCGCGCCGGGGATGAGGATCCCAGCCAAGGTGGGAAAAAACAGACCTTGCCGAAGCCCCCGACTTCTGCGGAAATCAGGCGTATCCCTCCGAGGCCCCGACCCGGATGACTACACACGGAATAACGACATTTCACGACCCCCCGCCGGAGCGTCGTCACCGCGGGGATGCGATTCATCGCCTTCCCGCACGGCACGACTTTGAGCAACCGGGCGACTACGCAAAGCGGCGTCCGGGTATGTGCGTGGCGTCCACGCCGACCGCGACCGGTCGGCCCCGCCGCGCGAGAAAGGCCTCACGACGTGACCCGACGCAGGACGACCACCGCGCTCGCCGCCGCCCTCTCCTCGGCGGCGCTCGGCGCAGCCGTACACGCCGCGCCCGCCCGGGCCGCCGCCGGTGCGCTGCCCGGGTATACCTGCGTCACCGCCCTGCCGGTCTCGCTGATCGGCAGGGCTCTGGTGGTGGGCCTGGGCTGCCAGGCCAAGAACGGCGCCAGGACCTCCACGGGCATCCAGAACGGCCCACTGGAGGTCTACCGGATGCTCGGGATCGAACGCTGGCGCTGCTCGTCGGCGGTGGTCCAGGCGAGCGCCGGACACGGCCTGCAGATCGTGAGCCTCAACTGCGCACCCGCCTGACCCCGCCGACGTGCCCGCGGCGCGGCGTCAGCGCCAGCCGTCCGGGTCGACGCCGCCCGGGACCGGCGCGCCCGGGTCGTAAGGACGGCGCGTGAAGACGAACGTGTTGACGTCGAGGTGGGTGACGCCGTCCCCGCCCTTGACGACACGCAGGGTTTCACCCGCGTAGTAGCCGTCGAGGCCGAGCCAGGTGTCCGGCCCGTCGGGCACGAAGCGCGACGCGCGGCCGACCCCGCCGATGGGCGTCAGCGACAGCGCGCGGTCCGGCAGCACCCGCATCACGTAGGCGGTCGGCCCCCAGTACCACGGGCCCGTCAGCGCGAGCAGGTCCGGATCGGCAGGGACGGGCCTCCAGGGCTCGGGAAGCCTCGGCTCGTGCTCGTCCATGACGGCCAGCATGTCCGTCGGCAGGGAGCGTCCCACGCCCGCCGTGGTGTTGGCCAGGAACAGCACCCCGGTGGCGTCCGAGGAGTCCACCCACACCGTCGCCAGGAACCCCGGCATCGACCCGGTGTGGCCGGCCAGCCGCCTGCCGCGCACCCGGGCCAGCTGCAGGCCCAGGCCGTACCCCGACGTCCAGGCGTCGCCGTCCTCCACCACGATCGGCTCGCGCATCTCGGCGAGCGTCGCCCGCGCCAGCACGCCGCCGGTGTCCCCGGCGAGGAACGCGGCGAACTTCGCCAGGTCGGCCGAGGTCGACCACATCTGCCCTGCGGGCGCCATCGCCGCCGCGTCGTGCTCGGGCTCGGGCAGCAGCACGTCGGCCCACGGGTGTACGGCGTAGCCGGTCGCGTGCGGCGGCCTCGGCCTCGTCGTGGTGTCGGACATGCCGAGCGGCGCCAGCAGTTCGGCATGCAGCGCCCGCTCCCACGGCATGCCGCGGTGGCGGGCGACGAGTTCGCCGAGCAGCCCGAACCCCAGGTTGGAGTAGTGGAAGCGGCGGCCGGGGCGGTGCCGCACGGTGTCGTCGCCGAGGCCGGCCAGCAGCGCCTCGGGCGCCACCCCCGGGGTGCGCTCCCACCACTCGGTGGGCGGCTCTGCCGTCAGCCCGCCGCTGTGGGAGAGCAGTTGGCCGACGGTGACCTCGCCGGCCGCCGGGAGCCCGGGAAGATGCTTGGCGATCGGGTCGAGCAGGTCGAGCAGGCCCTCGTCGCGCAGCCGCATCACCACGACCGCCACCAGGCTCTTGGTGATCGACCCGATGCGGTACTGCGTGGCGGGCGTGGGCTCGGCGCCGTCGACGAAGCCGCGCGCGCCCGACCACACGGTGGCCCCGTCTCTGACGACCGCGGCCACCACCGAGGGAATCCGCGCGCGTGCCTGCTCCACCGCCAGCCGCCGCGTCAGCGCCCGCGCCGCGCCCTCCCCGACACCCGTCATGCCCGACCCCTTCGAAATCGATCGTTGCGTCATCGATCGTGCCGTCGCGTAACCGCTTCCAGCGAGACACAGGCTACCCGGCAACGCCCGCGGTGCTCCGGCCTTCAGCCGGAAGGTGAAATCGGCCCTCGTTCCCCGTGGCGACGTGGCGATCGGCCCGGCCGCCCCGCGGGGAGCGCCACGTCACGACGAGTCGTCCCGCCTCGGTGCCCTGACCGCCCGGCGGGCGGCCCGCGCGTTCGCCGCCTGCCCGGCAAGTCATCGCCGGTAAAACCCTGTTGTCACGACACCCGCTTTTTCGGCGGGCGCCCTCCCTTGCGCTCCCACTTGGAAAGGAACTCCTGAACACTTTCCAATGTGAAGACCGGCCCTGTCGCCAACCGCGCCACCGGGGCGGGGAAAAGGCCGTGCTTTTCGGCGAGTTCGCGCGCTCGCTGCCTGGATACGCCGAGAAGTGTGGAGATCTCGATGTATCCGACGAGGCTCGGCGCCAACTCCGAAGCCGTGCCTCCGTCCCGTCCCGCACTGATGCCGAGGAACGGGAGAATGTCGCCGAGCGTTTGGCGCGCGGCGTCCGTGAGCGCCGAGGAGGCTTCGAAGACCGCCCGGTCACGGCTCTCGGCGCGGACTCTGAACGTTATGCTCATCGTGCCGTTCCGATTGTCGTCGGCAATTATTACAGGGCCGGAGAGTGCGGTCGTGATCCGATCGCGGTGCTCCTCGGCGAGGGGTGCTCTGGAAATCAGGGTGACCTCAACCTGCCAGGTCTGCACGATGCTGTCCCTTCGCATTAATCCGGTCCGGACCATTGAACCAACGGCGGACGTACCGCCACGCAAAGAAGCACCCGTCCGTGAGAACAGACGGGCTACTTCAAGTGCGTTTCTTAAGCATGCATGGTGAAGATCAACCTTCGCCACTGAGTCCGCTATAAATGGACATGCACCCAACCGGAGGCGATACCCGCGAAGAGCGCCTCCAGAGGGAGAGAAAGACCCGACATGAGGGTCTTCTCCGGCAGCTCGCCACCTCCGCCCGGAAGGCCGGACCACACCGTCGAATGCCACGATGCTTGCAGTTCTTACCGCGGCTCCAGACCGAGGCCACGATCAGGCGTGCTCACAAGTTCTCCAAGAAGCCGGCCGGGATCGGCGCCGGGAGCCGTCGCCGGACGGACCGGGACGGCTCATGGACGGTCGGTGAGACGGGCCTCAGCACGTGGGGTCGTCGACGCGGTGCGACCGGTGCACGGCCCGCAGCGCCTCCAACCGCGCCTCCAGCTTCGCGGTGTCGGGGTGGCGCAGCCCGCGGTGGACGCCCACAGCCCCCTCCAGGTGACGCGCTTGCGCGTCGTGGTGGCCTCTGACCTCGGCGACGTCGGCGAGCGGGACCAAGGCACGCGCCCGCATCGGCGTGTGCCCGACCGACTCGGCGATCTCCAACGCCCGCACAAGCTCGGCTTCGGCCGCCCGCGCCTTCGGCACCGGGAGCGCGCTGCGGACGGCGGCCATGCAGATGAACACCCATCCCTCACCGGCGCGAGCGCGACCGCGTCACGCTGGACAAGCGGCCCCACCTCAACGTAGAGGGGGTCTTGCCCGATGAGCCCGCCGAGTCCGCAGCCTGGCGGTGGCCACCACCAGGCTGCGGGCCGAAGCCGGCATCAGCGGCAGCACCTGGCGGGGCGACGCCACATCGTCCAGGACGATCAGGAGTCGGCTGCGGGCGGTGAGGGTGCGGTACAGCGCTGCGCGGCCGTCCGAATCCGGCGGGATCTGCTCCGGGGAGGCTCCGAGGGCACGCACGAACCGGTGCATCACCTCGCCGGTGGCCGGGGTGGGGCCGGGAGCCCCGCCGCGCAGGTCCGCATACAGGTGGCCGTCGGCGTACCGGTCGCTGACCTGGTGGGCCCACCGCAGCGCCAGCGACGTTTTTCCCGCGCCTCCGGACGCGGCGTGTACCGGTGGCGGGATGCGAGGTGCGTGTGAAGGGAGGACATACCGGAGTACTCATAGGTGGAGGGGGACGGGTGGCGGAGGCGGCGTCAGACACGGCGGCGGCTGGTTGTCTGCTTGCGTGAGGGCGAGCGGAACAGGCTGTCGTAGTAGTCGGCGAGGTCGGCGAAGACGGCCTGCTCGTAGTCGTCCACGCATGGCATGCGGTGCTCCGGAGGGGAGAACCACCACACGTAGCGGGGGTCGATTCGCAGGACCGGCATCTCGATACGCCCATCGCGGTTGACAGCGGCGTAGGAGTTCTCCCTGACGCGCAATCTGGCGGTGCGTATCTGGGCGCGTTGTCACGCCAAGCCAGTGGCGGGGGCGGGGTCCATGTGGTTGTGAGGGTCACCCTGCGCCTCTGTCGGGCTCGACTGCGACGGCGAGAAGTAGTTCTCTCAGCTCCTCGGGGCTGTCGGCTCGCAATTCCGCCGCCGACTCCCCCTCCGGGGGAGAGGCGATCCAGGTCGCTGCCTCTTGGCCCGGCTTGTGGTCACACCAGATAACCCACCGGGGGAACTCCCCCCTGGAGCACCTCCGACTCGCATGGCCCGCGATATATCGGAGCGCTCTCGTTTGTGTCGCTCACGCGGCTAAAACTACGGAGCGGGAGTGGCCCAGTACAGCCACGTAACCGCCCTATTTCCCGATGCACGGTGGTAGAGGGCGCAATCGACAAGTGGCGGCAGGCGGGCGAACCTGGCCAGAACGAGTTCACGCTGCGCGTTACCCCGCACTCCCAATCCGTACGGCTCACCGTGGCAGACCTCCACAGCGAATGGCATCTACCGAGCCTGGCGGATCAGCTGAGGGTGACGCACTGATGTGGGTTGAATGTCCTTCTTCCGCTATCAGACCGTGGACGTCCTGGCGGCCGATGCCGGGCGACCTCAAAAGCCGGTTCTCTACGATTTGGTGATCCCCGGCTCCGACATCAGTTCATCCACCGAGATCGACGTCATCGCAGCGCCTCGACCGGAATGGATCGCATCGGAGCGATACCGCCGTTACCTCGGATCGCGTTCTCGATGAACGCCCTCGCGAGCAGTCCGGATTCGCGGGTGTGCACCTCCCAGTGCACCGCGTAGCGCGAATAGATGTCGAGCATCACGTGCAAGTCGAGGAATTGGCCCCGGACCGGGCCGCGCAGCCTGGTGATGTCCCAGGACCACACCCGGTTAGGGCGGTCGGCGATGAGCTGCGACTTCTTCTTGGCCTCGTGGCGGGCCAGGGCGCGCCGCTCGCGGACCTGGCCGCGTCTGCGCAGCTCGCGGTACATGGTCGACGGCGAGGCCAGGTAGAGGCCGCGGTCCAGCAGAGCGGCCCGGACCTGGCGTACGGATTTGTCCCTGAACTCCTGGGAGTTGAGGACGGAGACCAAGTGGTCCCGTTCCTCCCGGGAGAGAGCGTTGGGCGGTGCCGTTCTGATCGGCTGCCGGTGTTCGGTCCGGGGTGTGCGGTTCCGGTAGAGGGTGGAGCGGCCGACTCCGTCCGCCAACACCGACCTGTTCTACGGCAGCGCCGGCACCCTTCCTGGCAGCTCCAGGTCAACTGTCGAGCTCCACGGTGACGGTAACCCGGCCCTTGTCATCACGCCGGGCGAGCGCGTGCCCGGCGCGCTCGGCCCCGTCGAGCTCCAGCGTTATCGGACCTCCCGTGTCGAGGAAGTTGCGCCACCAGGCCTTGGCCTCGGGGAAGCGGACGCCGATCGTGACGACGTGGGCCTTACGCCGGAAGGCGACAGGGGTGCTGAAGGTGCGGCCTGACCGTCGCCCGGTGTAGGTGATCAGCGTGAGGCGCCGCCGTACCAGATCTCCGCAGCCTCCCGGAGCCGAGCGCAGTGTGCCCACGCAGGCGTTGAACCGGCCGATTGCCTGCTTCGGGAGTGCTCCTTTGTACCTCATCGCCCCAACCTACCCACAGAGGGCGGCGCCCGCGGCGGCCTTCTCATCCTCACCGGTACGTGGCCCGGCCGGAGGCAGGTTGGCCGAGACTGCCATCACCTTCCTTGCCGGCCCACGCGCAAGCCGCATCACCGGGGCGACCATTCCCGTCGAAGGCGGAAGGACCGTGATCTGAAGAGAGGCGGGACGATCACGAACCGCAATCGTGATCACTCACACGGCTACTTTGGGGCTGGGGACAGCTTCGGGAGCGGAGGGCCGACAACCGGATGTTCATCGTGGAGCAGCGGGTGCCCGCAGAAGAGGTCGGCCCCCTGGATGGCCAGGACTACGGCCGCGTGCCCCGCCGCCACGCCTAACCGATCGCGCCGCCCCCGCGTAGATGTTCGTAGTGGGCTTCCAGATACCACCGATAATGCTCGTCGATCGGCAGTGTGAAATCCGCCGACCACGGCACCGGGCACGCACCGGCATGGTCGAGCTCGGGGCAGGCGAGTCGGCTCAGCTCGTCCAGCAGCTCCTGTACGCCGTCTCCGTACGCGCCGATGCGCAACTCAGTCACGCGCCGGTCGCTGGGATCGGCGCCAGGGTGTTCCTGTCGCCACTGCTCCGGTAGCTCCTCATAAAGCTCGTCGACCGACAGCTCTTCTTCGCTGCCCGGCTCGGCCGGCTGATCGCCCGGGACTGAGGAGAGCGCCCACGCTCTGACTGCGGGCGCTCTCCGGGAGTGCTCATCCAGGAGCGATCTCGCTTTGTCCGCGAGCTCGTTCGTCACCGATTCGGCGGCGTAGACGCCAAGCCGCAGTTCGAATAGGTCCATCGCTCCGGTCATCTTCGCGGGGTTCAGGGGGGGGTGAGGAACATCCATATCAGATCGTGCGCTAGGCCCCTCCCGTTCAGCGCACGCTGACCGTGCGGCAGTGTTTGGCACGGTACCCGTCGCCTACTTTGTCTTCGCGTCTTTCTTGGCAGCGGTGACTGCTGCGGGCTTGGTTTTAGCTCGCCCGTACCCGTCGACGAAGCCGGCGCCGTTGTTGTCCTTGATATGCACTCTGGTGCATTTGACGTGCGCGGAGTAGGTCTTGGCGATCAACATGCTCGCATCTGCCTGCGCGAGGGGGCTTGCCACAGTGGCCGTGATGGCGGCGGCCAAGGCTGAGAAGACTAGGCGGCTAAGCACACCGCTTCTCCTTTCGCGGGTGAACCTGGATCTGGGAAAATTAACCCGTTGCGGAGTTGCCGAGCCGCGAATCCCGCCTTCCCAGGGGTGTCCCTAGTGCCACTGTTCAGCCGATCACATGATCCGGGCTGTCCAGCCAGATCGACTGGCCTTCGGGCACGATGGTCACGCCGAACCGGCGTCGTTCCGGTTCACCCCATGTCACCCATGCGAAGTAGGCGTTGACCACCTCATCCCAGACTGGCCGTGGACCGACCTGGTAGACCTCGTAATCGTCGGCACCGGGCTCATAGGTGACCAGCGCCCACTGGCCGGGGTCGGCAGGGTCGACCAGCCACAGCAGCACCCGACCGTCGTCCTCGGTGCGCGTGCTGGTCCGCAGCCCCGTCGACGCTGCCATGGCCAGGGCCGCGCCGGGAGGTGCTCCGGCGATGGTCCTTGGGTCGACACGCGTCCGCCCGGTGCTGTCCTCGCCATGCTGCGCGTCGAAACCGCCTCGCTGACTGCGCATCACCATGTAGTCCGCGAAGCGGCGGAACCGGCCGACCGCCGTACCATCCGGCCGCACGACCGCGCGCAATGCATGGCCGGCACCGAACCCGGTATGCCACGGCGCGACGATCACCCCGCCCGGGCGGGTCTGCTCCACCCACGCGTACGGCACCTCGGTCACCGCACATGTCGCATGGACCCGGTCGTACGGCGCGCCTTCAGGAACGACAAGGGCTCCGTCGCCGACGATCAATCTCGGCGAGATCCCCGCCTCGCCCAGGTGCTTGGCCGCCTGCTCCGCCACGGCCTGGTCGACCTCGATGCTGGTGACGAGTGCCGCGTCGCCCACCAGATGGGCCAGCAGGGCCGCGGTCCACCCGGTGCCCGTTCCGATCTCCAACACGCGGTGACGCGGCCCGACATCGAGCAGCTCCAGCAGATCCACGACGGTGGACGGCGCAGAACTTGAGGACGAGTAGTCGCCGGCCTTGGCCTGGAGCGGGGTGCGGCCGTCGTCGAGCTGCGTGACCAGCGGCATTCGTGAATAGACGGCATCCCACCAGGCGTTGGGATCGGTGTCCCGGTCCACGAGCTGTAGGGCACCGTCGGGACCCGCCAGCACCACGGGCGGGACGAACATGTGGCGGGGCACCGCCCGCAGCGCCTCCTCGACGGGCGCCTCGATTTCACCCACAGCCTCGATCAGCCGGTCGATGCGAGCTGTGCTGTCCAAGGCTGTCATTTGTCCTTCGGCTCTTCGTGCCTGCCGGGCGGCGGTCCGGTGTCGCGGCTGGGGGGTGGCGGGTCGGGAAGCGGTTGCGGCTTCTTGGGCTGACCTTCATGTTTGCCCATGGGGCTCCCTCGCTCGATGTGGCCGATAGGGCTGCGACGGTACGACCGCGCCGAAGATGAAGCAAGAAGCACGAGAGGAGGTTTGGCCTTACCCCGGCGTGTGGCGGGCCATAGTGCGATTTGAGCCCGCCTATCGAGGTGATTCGGGTTCGCGCATACCTCAGCTCAACGCTGCTGCGAGCTGCCGCGCGCCAGACACGCGGGGGTGGTGGCGGGTGAGCTCGTCGGCGATCTTCCGGACGGACGGCCGGTCCTTCACCTCGCTCGGCGCCTGCTCGCAGGCGGCGAGCAGCGCGTGGGCGGTCTCTTCCGGTTTGCCCCACCGCCACCATGCCCGCGCCAGATCGGTGTGCAGCCGTCCCCGCCGTTCCGACGTGGCGTACATTTCTGGCCGCAGGGTCCGGCCGACATGCAGCGCTGTCCCTGCGTCGCCGAGCGCGTAGTGGATGCCCACCCGGTACAAGGTGACGAACGGCATGGCGATGCCTGACTTGCCGACGATTCCCGCGAGGCGGTCGGCGGCACGCTCGGCATCAGCGATCCGCTCCAGGGCTGTGGCCCGGTCACCTGCCCAGCTCGCTGTGTAGGCGGACGCGCACAGCAGCCGCACATAGGTGGATGCCTGCGCCGGAGTGCGCAGCCCCGTCGGGTCGAGTCGACTGATCGCCCGCTCCATGACCTGCGCTGCGGTCTGGTGGCGTCCCTCGGTACGCAGCACCATGCCCAACGCCCGAGCCGAGGCTCCCATCGCCACCGCGTCGCTGGAGCGGTCCGCGTGCTGCACCGACCGGTCCGCGGTGAGCCGGGCCGTGTCTTTCCGGCCGACTTTGTTCAGCGTGTCGGTGGCCAGGTCGTAGCAGGACGCCAGCAGCGCCCACCCGCCCGGTGTGCCTGACCGCTCCGCCATGTCCCGCGCTGCGGCGAGCATGCCCGGCAGCGTCGCCATCAGCTCGGCCAGCGCGCTGGCGTCGAATTGGCGGCGCGCCAGAAGAAGCCGCTGCTGGATCTGCGCCGGTCCTTGCGGAGGGCCTGACGCCGACGGCACCACGAGCATGTCATCGAACCGCTGGAGAAGCTGAACCGGGATACTCAGCCCCACCGCGGCCAGCACTGTTCGTCGCCGCATCGGATCGGTCCCCTCATCTCCACCATCGCGACTACTCACTGTAACCGTACGGTTGCGGAGGGGGGGGTCGGGTGATGTCCCCCATCCGCCACACCGAAGCCCCAGTCGCTCAGCTCGACGCCGCGCAGCCGGTTGCCAGCCGACCAGTCCACTGCGGCGTGCAGCACGTCGTCCTCGTCCTCGATGCGGGACTGGTGGGCGATGCCTCCCGGTGTCCGCTCGGAGGTGAATGCGATGTAACCGACATCGACGTGGGGCTGGTGGGCGATGCCTTGCGCGGCCTGCGCGGCTGCGGTAGCGG
Organism: Sinosporangium album; assembly: GCF_900100605.1. Classification (GTDB taxonomy): domain Bacteria; phylum Actinomycetota; class Actinomycetes; order Streptosporangiales; family Streptosporangiaceae; genus Sinosporangium; species Sinosporangium album. The sequence goes on from NZ_FNCN01000018.1 coordinate 35,309, forward strand.
GGAGAGCGCCACGCCGGGCGCGTGCTTGGGCGGGGACGCGCCCTGCACGGGTCAAATGCGCCATCGGCGGTGATCTCTCCAACGGAGTCGAACTGCTTTACCCTTGGCGGAAGCGCTCGAAGAGAGGGGGGTTCGATGACAACCGGATCAGATGGTCCCCCTGGTGTGAGTCTTCACGGAGTCCTGGAGCGCATCACCTACGCCAACGAGGAGACGGGCTACACGATCGCCAGGGTCGCGACCGAGCGGTCGGGCACCGAGCTCCTCACCGTCGTCGGGCCGCTGCTCGGCGCCCAGGTGGGGGAGTCGCTGCGGCTGACGGGCCGGTGGACCACGCACCAGCGCTTCGGGCGGCAGTTCGAGGTGTGGTCCTACGCGACGGTCCTGCCGGCGACGGTGACGGGCATCCAGCGCTACCTCGGGTCGGGGCTGATCAAGGGGATCGGCCCGAAGATGGCCGAGCGGATCACCGACCACTTCGGCGTCGACACGCTGCGCGTCATCGAGGAGGAGCCGAAGCGGCTGGTCGAGGTGCCCGGGCTCGGCCCCAAGCGCACCAAGATGATCGCCGCCGCCTGGGAGGAGCAGAAGATCATCAAAGAGGTGATGATCTTCCTCCAGGGCGTCGGGGTCTCGACCTCGATCGCGGTCCGCATCTTCAAGCAGTACGGCGAGGGCTCGATCGGCGTCGTGCGCTCCGAGCCCTACCGGCTGGCCGCCGACGTGTGGGGCATCGGCTTCAAGACCGCCGACACCATCGCCAAGGCGATCGGCATCCCCGAGGACAGCCCCGAACGGGTCAAGGCCGGCCTGCGCCACACCCTGTCGGAGGCCGCCGACGACGGGCACTGCTACCTTCCGGTCCCCAACCTCGTCGGCGACGCCGCCAAGATCCTGGAGGTCGACCCCGCCCTCGTGTCCGCCTGCCTCGACGAGCTGGCGGCCGAGGAGGGCGTGGTGCGCGAGGAGGTCCCCGCGGGCGACAGCACCGTCCCCGCGGTCTACCTGGTGCCGTTCCACCGGGCCGAGCTCTCCCTGGCCGGTTCGCTGCTGGGGCTCCTCAACGCCAGGGCCGACCGGCTGCCGGCGTTCGCGTCGGTCGACTGGGGCAAGGCCATGGCGTGGCTGCGCGAGCGCACCGGCGCCGAACTGGCCGACGAGCAGGCCCAGGCCGTACGGCTCGCGCTCACCACCCGGGTCGCGGTGCTGACGGGCGGGCCGGGCTGCGGCAAGAGCTTCACGGTGCGCTCGATCGTGACGCTGGCCCGGGCCAAGGGCGCGAAGGTCATCCTGGCCGCCCCCACCGGCCGGGCCGCCAAGCGGCTGTCGGAGCTGACCGGCCACGAGGCCGTCACCGTGCACCGCCTGCTGCAGCTGCGCCCCGGCGGCGACGCGGCCTTCGACCGCGACAATCCGCTCGACGCCGACCTGGTGGTCGTCGACGAGTCCTCCATGCTGGACCTGCTGCTCGCCAACCGCCTGGTCAAGGCGGTCGCGCCGGGCGCGCACCTGCTGTTCGTGGGCGACGTGGACCAGCTTCCCTCGGTCGGCGCGGGCGAGGTCCTGCGCGACGTGCTGGCCGCAGAGCGCATCCCGCGCGTACGGCTCACGCAGATCTTCCGCCAGGCGCAGCAGTCCGGCGTCGTCGTCAACGCGCACCGCGTCAACTCCGGCCTGTCGCCGCACACCAGCGGCTTCCCCGACTTCTTCCTGTTCCCCTGCGAGGAGCCCGAGGAGATCGCCGCGCTCACCGTGGACGTGGTGGCCCGGCGCATCCCGCGCAGGTTCGGACTGGATCCGCGGCGCGACGTGCAGGTGCTCGCCCCGATGCACCGGGGCGCGGCGGGGGCGGGCAACCTCAACCTCGCGCTGCAGGAGGCGCTCACCCCGGCCCGCGAGGGCCTGCCCGAGCGGCGCTACGGCGGCCGGGTGTTCCGGATCGGCGACAAGGTCACCCAGCTCCGCAACAACTACGACAAGGGCGCGGCCGGGGTGTTCAACGGCACCGTCGGCGTGGTCGTCGACCTGCGGCCCGACGACCACGCGCTCACCGTGCGCACCGACGAGGACGAGCTGGTCGACTACGCCTTCGACGAGCTGGACGAGCTGGCGCACGCCTACGCTGTGTCGATCCACCGCTCGCAGGGCAGCGAGTACCCCGCCGTGGTCGTCCCGCTGGCCACCAGCGCCTGGATGATGCTCCAGCGCAACCTGCTCTACACCGCGATCACGCGCGCCAAGAAGCTCGTCGTGATCGTCGGGTCCCGCCGGGCCCTCGGCCAGGCCGTGCGCACCAAGGGCGCCGGCCGCCGCCACACCGGCCTCACCCACCGCCTCGGCCCGGCGTAGGTCCCCGCCCGCGCCGTAGGCGGGTGCCGTACGGCGAGGCCGTACGAATGCGATCTCCGTCCTGTTTTGACGGTTCCAGGCGTCGTTTTCCTGAGAGACACCCCTTGTCAGCAGGGGCAATGTGCCCCAACTCACCCAATTAATGTGCACTTCACTTACCACTCCTATTAAGGTTTTTGGATGCACTTGCTGTTATGGGGGAGTGAAACATGCCAACGCGCGACCGGCGCTTGAAAGTGCCGATGGCCGGGCTGGCAGTCGCCACCGCCGTGGCGCTGACAGCCGGCTGCTCCGAGGGGACGGCCACGCGGAACGCCGCGGCCGAAACGAAGACCACGACCCCGCCCGCCCCGACCATCGCCATCAGCCCGGCGCAGGGCAGCGACAAGGTGCGGCCCGACAAGCCGGTCGTGGTCACCGCCGAAGGCGGGGCTCTGGACGAGGTCGTCGTCAAGGCCGGCGGCAAGCAGCTCGACGGCGAGTTCGACGAGAACCGCACCCGCTGGGAGTCCAAGGAGCGCATGCGCCCCTCCACGGGCTACACCGTGGCCGCCAAGGCGACCGGCGAAGGCGGCCCCGCCACCGCGACCAGCGACTTCACCACCCTGAAGCCGAAATCCGAACTCGCGATCGCCGACGTCACACCCACCTTGAAGGGGGAGAAGGTCGGTGTGGGGGCACCGATCATCGTCACCTTCAACATCCCGGTGAAAAACCGCGCCGCCGTGGAGAAATCCCTGAAGGTGAAGGCGCAGAAGCCGGTGAAGGGCGCCTGGCGCTGGATTGACGACACCAAGGTCATTTACCGTACGGCGAAATACTGGCCCGCCCACCAGAAGGTCCGCTTCACCGCGGACCTCGTGGGACTGCACGCCGGCGACGGCTCCTTCGGCGTCAAGAACCACGCGGCCACGATCCGGATCGGCGCCCGGCAGATCAGCACCGTCGACACCCGGCGCAAGACCATGACGGTCAAGCGCGACGGCAAAACGGTGCAGAACATGCTGATCAGCGCTGGCCGCGCCACGACCAGGGAGTACACCACCACCAGCGGTGTCCACCTCACCATGGACAAACGCAACCCCGAGCGCATGATCTCGCCCAACAGGGAGAAGGGCGACCCCGGCTACTACGACCTGATGATCGACCACGCCGTGCGCATCTCCAATTCCGGAGAATACGTGCACGCCAAGAACAACGTCGCCGACCAGGGGCGCAGGAACGTCAGCCACGGCTGCATCAACGCCCGCCCCGACCAGGCCCGCTGGTTCTACAACAACTCCCAGCGGGGCGACGTCGTCAACATCACCGGCACCAACCGCGCCCTGGAGTGGAACAACGGCTGGGGCTTCTGGCAGATGTCCTTCAAGGAATGGAAGAAGGGCAGCGCCCTGCGCTAACCCGCCCCCCGGGTCCCCCCACGGGGACCCGGCCATTGACCGGCTGCCAGGCGGGCGCGCGGTCACCGACCTGCCGTCACGACCTCCTGCTCTCGACCCTCTTCACCAAGGGCCCGGCGTAGGCCCTCGGAGGAGAGGTCCACGCCCGACCGGTCCGGAGACACCGGCCGCGATCCGCAGGGGGTGCGTCACCCGGCAGAGCCGGGCCGTACGATCATCAACACGACGACCACCGCCCACAGCACGTTGTAGACGCCGACGAGCATGTGCAGAGGGCGAAGCCGGTCGCGGTCGCCGGGCTCGGCGAGCGCGACGCGCTGGCGCGGATAGATCTCTAGCGCCAGCAGGGCTCCCGCGACGGCGGTGAGGACGAGGGCCAGGATGATCCAGATCTCGCCGGTGCGGCCTTGGACGACGGCCAGGACGATCCCGGTGGCGGGCACGATCAGTCCCAGCGCGCTGTATCCGCGGGTGATCCGGTGCATCGCGACGGCCACGGCGCGATCGCGCCCTCCCGTCGCCTCCGGCGTTTCAGGCGGCGCGGCACCCGGGCCGTCGGGGACGGCCGCAGGAACGACGGCGGCGACCGGGACGTAGCGGGGGAACAGGCTCGCCGCGACCGCCGAACCTCCGATGAACACGATGCCGGCCACGACATGCGCCGACAGCAACAGCAGTTCCACAGGCTCTCTCCTTCTTACGTTCAGGGTGCCCGCGGCTCAGCACGTGAGCGTCAGGCCTTCCGGTTGCTCTGGGACGGCATCGCCCTGCGCACCTCCTACGGTGTCCACGACTCCCCGGTGGGATCGGGAGGTGCGGAAGCTCCGGCGGTAGGCGGTCGGTGTGGTGCGCAGCACCTTCAGGAACGTCCTGCGCATCGTTTCGTCGGATCCGAGGCCGCACCTGCGGGCGATCGAGGCCACGCCGTCGGTGGTGGTCTCCAGGAGGGCCTGCGCGGCCTCCACCCGGATACGCTCGACGTACCGGCCGGGGGTGAGCCCGACCTCACGGCGGAACAACCGGGTCAGATGGCGTTCGCTGACGGCGACCTGGGCCGCCATCGCGGCCAGGGTGTGGTCGGCCGCCGGCTCGGCGGCGATCGCGTCCAGGAGGCGGCGCAGTCCCGGATGGCGCGTCGCGGGTACGGCTCCGCGCACGCTGAACTGCGACTGGCCGCCCGGCCGCTGCAGGAACACGACCATGTATTTGGCCACCGTACGCGCGAGGTCCGGTCCGTGGTCGTCCTCGACGAGAGCCAGCGCCAGATCGATGCCGGCGGTGACGCCCGCCGAGGTCATGACCGGTCCGTCGCGGACGAAGATGGCGTCGGGCTCCAGGGCGACCCGCGGGAACCGGCTCTCCAGTTCGGCGCCCGCGGCCCAGTGGGTGGTGGCCCGCCGTCCGTCGAGCAGGCCGGCCTCGGCCAGCAGGAGCGCACCCGTGCACACCGACACCACGCGCCGCGCGCGACCGCCGATGTCGCGCACCAGGTTCGAGAACGCCTCTCCGGGGCGGTCGCCGTACGGCGGCGCGCAGCCCGGCACCAGCAGCGTGTCGATCGGCCCTTCGAGCTCGTCCAGAGCCAGGTCGGCCCCCAGTAGCACACCGACATCGGTGCGCACCGGCCGCCCGTCGATGGACGCGCGCCGGATGCGGTAGCCGCCGGATCCGTGCAGGACCTGCATCGGCCCCGCCACGTCCAGCAGCACGACGCCGTCGCAGAGGGCGACCACCACTTCTTTCACGGTATCCAGCCTGGCGGCCTCGGCGAGATGTCCACAAGGACCGCTGTCCCACAGATCCGGACATGCGGCCGTCCTCCTCACCCGCCGCGCACGCGCAGGTCAGCTCGACGGCAAGGCGGTGCAGAACATGCTTGATCAGCGCCGGGCGCGCCACGACCAGGGAGTACACCACCACGCGGGCTGTCTCTCTGGGCCTCGCCACCCGCACCCCGTGCCGCCTGAGCGAGATCCTCGACCGCGACATCGACGGCGGATCCCTCTGGGGGCCGAGGCCGGAGGCCGGACCGGCATCGTGCCTGCGCGTTCGGGCGACGGGTTCTGTGACCCCGTCCGGCTTTGCGGTGCCCCCGCGGCAGGCCCTGTCCCGGCGAGGACGGTCGTCGGGCGGGCAGCGTCAGCGGGTCGCCGTCGCCCGCGCGCTGGCCAACGACCCGCTGGTCGTCCTGGCCGACGAGCCGACCGGCAACCTCGACACCGCCGCGACCCTCGACGTGCTGAGGATCTTCGAGGACCTGAGTTCCGCGGGGCAGACCCTCGTGATCGTCACGCATGACGAGCGGGTCGCGGCCATGGCGGATCGGCTGGTCTCGATGCGCGACGGGATGCTCGTTGACGACACCTGGCTGGCCGGATCCCGCACCCGCGGGCTCGGCGGTCTGATCGGGCTGGGGGAGTGAACGTCATGGGCTCCACCATGCTCGTCGTGCGCCTGGTGCTGGTCGACGTGCGCCGGCACAAGGTCCAGGCCGCGATGCTCCTGCCATACCTGGCAGTTCACCGCCGGACAGGACATGGTCATTCTCAAGGACAGTCAGCCGATCCTGGTCATCGGTAGCTGGCTGCTCGGCTTCCTGGCCATCACCGGAGTGGCGGCGCTGGCCGCGGGACGCGCCGCCGAGCAGGCGCGCCGGGCCGGGCTGCTCAAGGCCGTCGGCGCCACCCCGGGCCTGATCGCAGCCGTCCTGCTCACCGAGTACCTGGCGCTGGCGCTGGCCGGCGACGCGCTGGGGCTGGTGATCGCCCGTCTGGCCGTGCCCGCCGTCGCCAGCCCCACCGCCAGCCGGATCGGCGCCGCCGGGCTGACCGGCGGCGCCGTCGCCACAGCGACCGCCCTGCCCGCACGCCTGGCGGCCCGCCGACCCGTGGCGCAGACCCTCAGCGCCGAAACGGCCTGACCGACCCGGCCCGGGAGGAGTCAGCGGGCCTGACCCGTATCCGGGCCACCGTCCTGGCCGCCGGTCAGCTCGACGGCACGAGAGCCGTCCGCGCCAGGCCGTCGAGCGTCGCGGCGAGCTCGGCGAGGGACTCGGGGGCGAGCGAGTAGCAGATGGTGGTGCCTTCGCGGCGGGTAGTGACGAGCCCGGCCTCGCGGAGGACCTTGAGGTGGGCGGAGATCGTCGGCTGGCTGACCGCGAAGTGGTCGGTGAAGTCGCAGGCGCATATGTGCGGCCTGGTGGAGAGCTGCTGCACCATGCCCAGCCGTACGGGGTGGGCGAGGGCCCGGAGCAGTGCGACCGTGTCCATGGGCACAGCGTATCGCCCGCCATCTATATCGATATCCGCCTATGGACATGGGATCAGCGCGTCTCTATATTGGCCGATGCCAATATAGATGGGAGACGATGTGGATCACCTGGACGAGGCCCTGGTACGACTCGCGCCCACCGGCCCCGAATTCCGCGGCGGACTGTCCAACCACGGCCCGATGGTGGCCGAGGCCCTCCTGCGCCTCGGGGCCGAGGACCTCGTGCCGGACTGGGTGACCGGCTACCTGCCCGACCTCGACGCGCAGCCCCCGGCCCAGGGCCGGATCACGCACTGGCGCGAGGCGCTCGGCGACATGCGCCGCCTCGGAGCCTGGACACGCCACTTCCAGGAGCGCCTCGCCGAAGCGGCGTGGCGCGACGTGCTGGCCGAGTGGTGGCCCCGCCTGACCCCGGGCCTGGCGGCCGGGGCCACCCACGGCGTCATCCGTACGGCTCACGCCGTACGGTCCCTCGCCGACCGGGAGACGGCCCCGCGCAGGACCGAACTGGGGCACGCCCTGGCCTACTGGGCGGCCGGCTACGCGGAGCTGCCGGGTCGGCCGCGCACCTGCGGCAGCCGTACCCTGCGCGAGGCGGTGGAGCGGATGCCGCTGCTCGACCGCCCGCCGTCCGGACTCATCGTCCGGCACCTCGGCAGCCTCGGGGACCTGCCGGACTTCCCCGGCGCCGTCTCAGCCCTGCGCCCGCCCCGCGACGTGCCCGCCGACCTGTCCGACCTCATCGCCGCCTTCACCGGGCTCTTCCTCACCCACGGCCGCCACGCCCCGATCGGCTTCATCCACGCCGTCACCGCCCCCGCCGCGGTCTCCTCGATCCTCACCGAACTCCCGCCCGCCACCTGGCGCCCCACCTACGACGCGCTGTGGCAGGTCGGCGCCGCCCTCTACAGCGGCTACTGCCACGGCGGCACCGTCGAACCCCTCCCGCACGGCGACCCGCCCGCCCCCGGCGACCTCGCCGGCCTGGCCGCCGAGACCGGCGAAGCGCACGCCATCAAGATGACCGAGGCCGTCCTGCGCCGCCACGCCGCCGACCCCGACCCCGTCTACCTCCACGCCGCCCACCGCGCCGTCGAACTCCTGCGCCCCTGAACCGCCCCACACCGCACCGGCGACCCGCCGGACGAGGAGCTGTTCACCGGCCGCTGGGAGCCGGCCTGACCGGCCCCCTCCCGCGTCCGCCGCACCGCGCGTCCGCCGGCTGCGCCATCGCGCAGGCCGCCCAGGCGCGCCGGGGGAGTCGCGGCTACCCGGCCGACGCGCCGCCGGTCCCGGCGGTGTACTGCTCGCGCCACCGGTCGATCAGCGGGACGAGCTCCTCCAGCATGTAGGTGTAGAAGTCCTGCATCTCGTGGAGCCGGCGCCCGGTGACGCCGTCGGCTCCGGCCGCGTCGATGCCTTCCCGGGCGGCGTCGCACATGACGGTCAGCAGGGCGTTCTGCTGGGACATCAGGTTGGACCAGGCGCCCTGGCGCAGGCGGTAGTGGTCGCGGCGGCTGCCGGGGGCGGGCACACGTTCGACCAGGCCGAGCGGCGCGAGCTGCTTGATCGCCGTGGACACCGCACCCGAGCTGATGGACAGCTCCTCGCGAAGGTCGGCGGCGGTCATCGACTCCTTGCCGGTGTAGAGCAGGGCGGTCATCACCCGGGCGGTCGCCCTCTGCATGCCCCCCTGGGCCAGGGTCAGCGCCAGCTTCTCGGCGGCTGCGCGCAGCCGCTGGTTGGTATCCATACGCCAGAGGGTACCAAACCCTCCAAAAACTCTGAATGTTTACAGATCTCTGAAATGTCTATATGTTCGGGGGTGGATCACCTGCCTCGCTCGGAAAGAGAGCACCGCCATGACCCCCGCCATCGACATCCGGGGCTTGACCAAGCAATACAAGGACGTCCGCGCCGTCGACGACGTCACCTTCAGCGTCGCGCCCGGCGAAGTGTTCGGCTTCGTCGGCCACAACGGCGCCGGCAAGACCACCACCATCCAGATGCTGCTCGGCCTGCTGCGGCCCACCGCCGGCAGCGCCCGCGTCCTGGGCCGCGACGTCGTCGCCGACTCGCTCGCCGTACGGCGGATCTCCGGCTTCCTGCCCGCCTCCTACGCCCTGCCCAGGGACATGACCCCCGTCACGTTCCTCGCCTACGTGGCGTCCATGTTCGGACTGAGCGGCAAACCGGTGCGCAACAAGATCGACGAACTGCTCACCATGTTCGACCTGGGCAAGGTCGCCAAGAAGAAGCTCGGCGGGTTCTCCAGCGGCATGACGCAGAAAGTCGGCCTGGCCCAGGCGCTCATCAACGACCCGCAGGTGCTGTTCCTCGACGAGCCCAGCACCGCGCTGGACCCGATCGGCCGCGCCGACCTCATGCGGCATCTGGCCACCCTGGCCCGCGACAAAGGCGTCACCGTGCTGTTCTCCACCCACATCCTGTCCGACATCGAGGACGCCTCCCAGCGCGTGGCCATCCTGCACCACGGCAGGCTGCTGGCCGCCGGCGACCTGGCCGAGCTCAAGGCCGCCCACGGCACCCCTCGCATGGACGACCTCTACCTGACCCTGGTCCGCGGCGCCATGGCGCGTGAAGGGATCACGCCGTGACCGCCTTCCTCCGGCAGGAAGTGCGCACGCTGCTGCGCACCCGCCGAACCAAGATCATCGCAGTCGTCATCTGCTACGCGCTGCTGGTCTTCCCCATCGCGATGAAACGCCCCCCGCAGAGCATGGTGGACCTGGCCGGCGAGTGGTTCGACGGCGACGGCTCCTTCACCCTGTTCATGTTCGCCTACCTCGACCTCAGCATGAACAAGGTCTCGATGTTCGCCGGCATCATCCTGGTCGGCGGGATCGTCGCCGACGAACGCGCACGCGGCGAACTGCCGCTGCTGTGGAGCAAGCCGATCACCCGCAGCCGCTACTTCCTGGTACGGCTGACCGGCGCGGTCGGCGTGTTCGCCGGGATCTACATCACCGCCACACTCATCGGCACCGTCTACTACCCCAGCCAGGTGAGCGGCTTCGACCCGGCCATCTACCTGGGCATGGCCACAGTCCACCTGTTCGCCGCCGGCTACGCCGTCACCCTGGCCGGCACCATGGGCGTCCTGCTCGGCCGCAAGATCCCCGCCATGCTGGTCAGCCTGCTGCTGCTCGGCACGTTCGTCGGCGTCGCCTTCCTGCCCTTCTACACCGACTCGCCCTGGCTCGGCTGGCTCAACCCCTTCTACCATGGCGTCTCCCTCATCGGGCAGATGACCACCTTCACCCCGGCGGACATGCTCGCACCCATCGCCGCCCTGCTCGCCTTCCACATCGCCACCGCCGCCCTCGGCGCCTGGAAGGTCTCCCGGGAGGAGCAATGACCACCCCCACGGCGTACGCCGCCTACACCCGGCTCGAAGCCCGTGCGGCCCTGCGCCCCCACCACCCGTGGGCATGCGCCCTGCTCGTCGTCATCGGCATCGGCGACGGCCTCCTGCCCGGCATCCCCTCGATCCAGCACTTCTTCGAGGCCGTCTTCGGCGCCCGCAACGGCGTGCACACCATCCTGATCAACGACTACACCGGACTGCTCTGCGTGATCTACTGGGTGGGTGTCTTCGACCTGCTGCGCGTCTACGTGACACCGGCCGAAGAGCGCCGACTCGCCCTGTACCTCACCAAACCGATCAGCCGCACACGGTACTTCGTCAGCAAGCTCGCCCCGACGATGCTCATCCTCACCCTGGTCAACGTGGTGGGCATGCTGGCCGCCGCCGGCGGTGTGCTGGCGTTCGCCGGCCCGGCCGACTTCCGGCCGGGGGCGTTCATCGCCACCAGCCTCATGGTCTTCGCGCTGGCCGTCGTCATGCTGGCGATCGCCAACCTGGCGTTCCTGTTCGTGCGCGACACCTACAACGCGATCCTGGTGGCGGCCGCCGTCTTCATCGCGGCGGTACTGCCCGGCGGCATGTACATGTACCGGCCCGATCTCTTCAGCCCCGCCCTCAAGGACCTGCTCGTCTTCCCCGCCAACCTGCTCTGGCACGAAGACGACGCACCCGCCATCGCCGCGATCGGCGTCCCCCTGATGCTCGCCGCGGCGGCAGTGCTCACCGCCCTAGCCGCATGGCGGCTGAACAGGACCGACACCATCAAGGCGTGAACAGATCGCGGCCCGGCCGTGCCCGGGAGTCGGCCCCGAACGCCGAAACCGGTCGCCGTCCCCGTCCCGCGCGCCCGGCCCGTTCAGTGCTGGCGGCGCAGGGTCCAGAACAGCCAGTTCCCGTTCGCGGCGGTCGAGGCCACGTCCCAGCCCTGCCCGCCGAGATCGGACAGTATGGCGACGACCTCGTTGAAGCTGCCGGAGTACATCCGCTCGATCCCGCCGGGGAGATTGAGGCGGATGGAACCGTGATCCCAGATCCATTCCATGGTGGCGAATTCGTAGGTGAAGATCGCTGCCTCCGCTTCATCGATCGTCACAGAGGCTAACAGGGCTCACGCGGCTGTTCAGGTGTTCTTCAGCGGGTCGGCCCGACGGCGGGGCGGCGGCCGGCACGCGGCCCGGTGAGGGGGTCTCACCGGGCGGGGTCCCGGCAGGCCCGGTCGCCGCGGATCGCCCGCCCCCGCACGGCGAGCTCGCGGGCGACCGAGGCCCCGGCGCGGCTCTTTTCGACGGTAACGGGGGCGCGGGAACTGAAGCGAACGGTTTTCGGGCGGTTTCAGCGGTGGGCGATATCGGGTCGCGCGACCGGCACGCGATGCTTAGCCTGGCCAGATGCTGAAACCTGACTTCCCACTGCACAGCAAACGGCTCACCCCGCGGCTGGGGATGCGCCGCGAGGCATACCTCGGCGAGAACGAGTCCGTGAAGGGCGAGTGGACCGACGGGGTGGTCTACGCGATGCCCGACCGCCGGTGGCGGGCCCGGTGAGCGGCGCCGCCGGTGAGGCGGCCGAGGCGGCCGAGGTGGTGTGGCACCTGGCGCTCGCCGACGAGTGGGATCGGGCGCTGCGCGCCGGCGAATACCGGCAGTCGACACTGGGCCGCACGCTGGAGCAGGAGGGGTTCATCCACGCGAGCCGCGACCACGCCCAGGTCCGCGGCGTGGCCGACCGCTTCTACCGCGGAGTGACCGACCCGCTGGTGCTGCTGGAGATCGACACCGGTCTGCTCGGCTGCCCGGTGGTGCACGAGCCGGCGGAGGCGGGGGAGACCTTCCCCCACATCTACGGGCCGATCCCGGCCCGCGCCGTCATCTCCGCCGCGCCGTACACCCTGTGAGAAAGGGGCCCCGTCCAGCGGGCCCCCGGCAGTGACCTCCCGACAGTGAGCCCCGTCCAGCGGGCCCCCGTCCAGCGGGCCCCCTGACGGTTGGCCCCTGACGGTTGGCCCCTGACAGTGAGCCGCGGGCGGCCCGCCCGTCACCACGCCGTCGTCAACGCCGGTCGGGTCCCCTCGCCAGTCGGGTTCACCGGTGAGCGTAGAGCTGGAACTCCACCCTGGGGTGCGCGGATCACGCGGGAGATCATGGGCCCACGGACCCCCTCACCCCAAGGAGAGACGCCGTGGCCCGAACCGTCCCCCCCATCGTCCTCGACCCCACCGGAACCGACATCCAGGCCGAGGCCCGGCGCGTCCGCGACGCCGGCGCCGCACCGGCCGTGGAACTGCCCGGCGGGATCCCGGCCAGAGCGGTGACCGACTACACGCTGATCCGGGAACTCGCCTCCGACCCCCGCGTGTCCAAAGACGCGCGCAGACACTGGCCCCCCTACGTCGCGGGCGAGATCCCCCACGACTGGCCGCTGCACATGTGGGTGTCGGTCAACAACATGTTCACCGCCTACGGCGACGACCACCGGCGGCTGCGCCGACTCGTCGCCGGCGCCTTCACCGCCCGCCGCACCGAGGCGATGCGGCCCCGCGTGCAGGCCATCGCCGACGCCCTGCTCGGCGACCTCGCGGCGGCGCCGTACGGCCACGCCGTCGACCTGCGCGAACGCTACGCCGTCGCGCTGCCGGCGAACGTGATCAGCGACCTGATCGGCCTGCCCGAATCCGCGCGGGCCGATGTGCGGCGCGTGGTGGACAGCGTCTTCCACACCGCCGCCTCACCGCAGGAGGTGGAGGCCACCACGATCGCCGGCTACGCCCTCCTGCACGAGCTGGTGGCCGCCAAACGGGCCCGGCCGGGAGACGACCTGGCCAGCGACCTGATCGCCGCCCGCGACCGGGACGGCTCGCGCCTGTCGGAGCAGGAGCTCGTCGACACCCTGTTCCTGATGCTGGCCGCCGGCCACGAGACCACCGTCAACCTCATCGACCAGGCGACCTACGCGCTGCTGACCCACCCCGCCCAGCTCGCCCTGCTCCGCTCCGGGCAGGCGTCGTGGGCGGACGCCGTGGAGGAGGCGCTGCGCTGGCAGGCCCCCGTGGCGAACCTGCCGCTGCGCTACGCCGTCGAGGACATCACCGTCGGCGGCACCGTGATCCGCCGGGGAGAGGCCATCGTCCTCGGCCTCGCCGCGGCGGGCCGCGACCCCGCCCACCACGGCCCCGACCCCGACGCCTTCGACATCACCCGCGCCACCCGCGACAGGCACCTGGCGTTCGGCCACGGCGTCCACCACTGCCTGGGCGCGCCCCTGGCCAGGATGGAGGGCCGCACCGCGCTGGAGGCGCTGTTCGCGCGCTTCCCCGACCTGGCCCTGGCCGGAGACGGCGAACCGGCGCCGCTGGCGTCGTTCATCGCCAACGGCCACCACGCCCTGCCGGTCCGCCTCACCGGCCCCCGATGAGCCCCGCCACGAACCCGGCGCGCTCGGCGACACCTCCCCGGGGGATCTCCACCGGCTCGTACCCGTAGTCGGCGTAGGCCGCCAGGCACGCCAGATACGTGCGCTCGGCCTCGGCCGCGCTCTGCCTGCGCTCGGTGTCCCTGCGGTAGATCTCCGGCCAGTGCGGCGCCACGAACACCCGCCGGTTGTACCGGAACGCGTCCGCGGCCCGGTGCAGGTGCTCCGGCACCGGCCTGCCGGACAGGCGCAGGTAGGCGATGGTGTCGACCACACCCCGGTCGAACACCGCGGGGCCGTCGCCCTCCCGCGCCTCCCGGTGGGAGCGCAGGTCCCAGCTCAGCATCAGCTCGGCGAACAGGCCGGCGTCGCCCGAGGGCAGCCCGGCGCCGCCGATCGCCGCCTGGTCGCGGATGACGCCGCGGCCCGCCTCGGGCAGACACGTGAACCCCTGGCCGCGCAGGTGGTCGATCAGAGTGCTCTTGCCCGATCCGGGCCCTCCGGTGATGACGTGGAAACGGTCGGTGAACATAGGTCGGTCGGCTCCTTGCGACGGGGCAGTGCGGATGCAGTGCGGATGCAGTGGGGATCAGGCCGGCTTCCGGGGCCCGGGCCGTACGGCTTGCGCGGTACGGCCCGCCGGAGCAGGAACTCCAGTGCCCGCTCGGCCACGGCCGGGGCGGTCCTGCCCTCGGGCCCGAAGTAGCCGGGCCCGGCCAGGGTGTGCGGCTCCCCGCGGTGAACGGCCGGGCCGGGGCCGCCGTGCGCGGCCCCGGTCCGGCGGGTTCCCGGCCGCGGCGGTCAGTCGATGACCGCCGCGGCCTCGACCTCCACCAGGAGGTCGGGCTCGGCCAGGGCCGCCACGCCGATGCCCGTGAGCGGAGCGGCCGGCGTGACGCCCAGCTTCGCGGCGGCCCGCGCGACCCCCTCGGCGAACAAGGGCAGCTTGTCGGGGGTCCAGTCGACGAAGTAGACGGTCAGCTTCGTCACGTCGTCGAAGGAGGCGCCGACCTCGGCCAGGGCCAAGCCGACGTTGAGGTAGCACTGCTCGACCTGGGCGGCGAGGTCGCCTTCCCCGACCTTGCCGCCGTGGGCGTCGCGGGCGACCTGGCCCGCGATGAAGACCAGCTTCGATCCGGTCGCGACGGAGACCTGCCGGTAGACGCCGGCCTTCGGCAGTCCTTGAGGGTCCACCAGGGTGATGGCCATGCTCGCTCCTTTACGGCGGGAGCCCGTGGGGCTCGGGGGTCCGAAACTATAGCAGTGCAATGCTATGTATTCTGGTGCCGTGGCGAGGACGAAGGACCCCGCGGTCCGCACCCTGCTCATCGAGCGGGCCGCACGCATGCTCCGCATCCGCGAACCCATCACCCTGCGCTCCCTGGTGGCCGGGACCGGAGTGTCGACGATGGCCGTCTACACCCACTTCGGCGGCATGGAGGGCATGTGGAAGGCCCTGCGGCAAGAGGGCTTCACCCGCCTGGAGGCCAGGTTCGCGGCGATGCCCGCCTCCGACGACCCGGTCCAGGACCTGACCGCCCTGGTCGCCGCCTACCTCGGCAACGCCCTTGAGCACACCGACCTGTACCGGGTCATGTTCGACGCGAACTTCGACCTCGAAGACCTCAAGGCCGCCGAGGCGACCCTGGAATACCTGGTCCGCGCCGCCGGCCGCTCCAGGGACGCGGGCCGCTTCCGCGCCGACACCGACCCGCTCCAACTGGCGGTCCAGAGCTGGACCGTCGCCCACGGCCTGGTCTCGCTGGTCGCCAACGGGCCCCTGCCGCGCCGCAGCCTCACCAACGGCGTCCCCCTGCTGACCGCGCTGTTCACCGGCAGCGGAGACGACCCCGACCGGTGCCGCCTGTCCGTCGAGAGCGGCTGGAAGCACCTGCACTTCACCGGCGCATGCGGTTGACCACACCACCGGTCGCCCGGGGCCGCACCCGGGCGCCGTACCGGAAAACGCCCCCGCAGACCCCCACCGCCCCTCGGCCGGCCCCTCCCGCCGCCCGCCCGCACGAAGGACCACGCCCATGACGGTCAGCCGACCCCACCGCGACCGGATCACCCCCGGCGGCCCGGGCGAACCCGTAGTCCTGGACGGCGGCGACCGCCGCTGCATCCAACTCCTGATCGAACTGCGCCACCTGGTCGACACGCTGGCCGCCGGGCGGATCGTCCACCTCATCGCCGCCGACCCCGCAGCACCCATCGACCTGCCCGCCTGGTGCCACCTCACCGGGCACCGCTACCTCGGTCCCGTCCCCGGCGAGCGGCCGACGTACGCGATCGAGACCGCCGCCGGAGCCCGCACCACACGCACCGACAGACCCTGGCACGCCGCAGAGCAGTGACCCCCGGGCCTACGGCCCCGACACCCGCCCCAAGTGCACCGGCCAGGCCTGAGCTTTGAGTTCTTTGCCGCCATCCCGCAACGGATTCCGGCGTCCCCGCATGAGGGCGTCTGTGACCCGCGCATCCTGTACGGGCTCCAGGTCCCGCTGATCTCCTTCATCGACCAGGGCCAGGGGTCTTCGAGTCCGCTGATAGATTCCTGCGGTGAGCCGGCAACTGCCCAGCGGCGGCATCGAGCTGTCACCCGACGAGATCGAAGCCCTCCACGCCAGGTGGTCATCCTGCTGGACCCCGACCAAGGTCGCGCAGCAGTTGGCCGGGATCGGCACCCCCTGGTACGTGGCTGCGGGCTGGGCGCTGGATCTGTTCCGCGGCAGGCAGACACGCGCTCACGGGGACATCGAGATCGCGATTCCGGCCGCGAGCTTCGCCGAGGTCCGCTACCGCTTCCCCGGATACGTCTTCGACGCGGCAGGCAACGGCCGGATCTGGGAGAACGCCACACCGGAAGTGCTGGCCGCCGTACATCAGACATGGCTCCGCGACCCGGGCACCGGCAACTACCTGCTGGACGTGTTCCGCGAACCGCACGACGGCGACACTTGGATCTGCCGACGCGATGAGAGGATCCGGCTTCCTTACAGCGGCATCATCCACCACACCCAAGACGGAATCCCGTATCTGGCACCCGAATTGGTCCTGTTGTTCAAGGCCAAGCACGCCCGCCGAAAGGATCAAACAGACTTCGACGCGACCGTCCCGCACATGACCCCGGCTCAGCGTGAAATTCTGGCCGAGCTACTCGCCCGCGTACACCCGGGGCATCCCTGGCTCACGGACCTGCAGTCCTCGCTTCAGTCGGTTTCTGATTGAAGCGAACAGGTTCGAAGAGACCCCTCGGCACCGGATACCGGCGAGCTCTCGTCTTCGCCGAGAACCATGCCGAGCGTCACGACCAGCCCTTTCAGAGAGACGACACAAGACCCTCGCGCAATCCTCTCTCCGCACGCAAACCAACCCGTCGATCGAGCGGGGAGAGCTCAGCACCCTGCCCGCCGCTTGGCCGGCACCTCGCGGTCGACACCGCCACCTACCGGCGCGCGCAGGTCTGGGACCGGACGTTCGGCGTCACACATCTCGTCGCGGCGCTCGACGGCCGGCCCATCGCGCACATCGACGGCTACGTGCGGCACATCGTCGCCTGGCTGGGACACCACACCGACCGGTGACCGCCCCGGGGCCGCGTACGGCCGGGGGCCGCGGCAGCCGGGCGCACGCCGTACGCGGCCACGCACGGAGCCCGGCCACCCGCCGGCCGCCGCAGGTGAGGGAGGCGCCGGCGCCTCCCTCACCTGCGGATCGGCGCATCAGCGCAGGCGCGACTCGATCGCCTCGATGATCCGCGGACGCAGCTCCGACGCCCGGATGACGGCGTCGACCGACCCGACCTCGACCGCGCGGTGGATGTCGTGCACGCGGTCGAACTCCGCGGCCACCTCACCGAGCTTCTCCGCCCGCACCGACGAGCGCAGCTCGTCGAGCTCCGCGGCCAGCGCGGCGCGGTCGGCGCCGGAGGCCGCCGCCACGCGGGCCTCCGCATCGCGCACCCGCGGGTCGGCCGCAGTGCGGGCGTTGACCTCGCCGGAGAACACCACCGCCGCGGCGGGCGCGCCGCCCAGCACCGACGCGAACGAACCCTCCAGCGCCAGCACCGTCATGTTCGGGTTCAGCGCCTTGGAGAACACCACGAACGCGCCGCCGTGGTAGCGCGAGATCACACAGAACACGATCGGCCCGCGGAAGTTCACCACGGCCCGGCCGATCTCGGCGCCGTACTCCAACTGCAGCTTGCGCATCGACTCCGGCGACCCGTCGAACCCCGACAGGTTCGCCAGCACCACCAGCGGCCGGTTGCCGCTCGCCGCGTTGATCGCCCGCGCCGCCTTCTTCGACGACCGGGGGAACAGCGTGCCCGCCGTGTAGGTGTCCGGCCCGTCGGTGGGCGGGAAACCGCGCCTGGGCACCGCCCGCGACTCGATGCCGAGCAGGCTCACCGGGATCCCGCCCAGATGCACCTCCTGCACCACCGCGGTCTCCGCATCGGCCATGCCCGCCCAGCGCTCCAGCACCGGATGGTCCTGGTCGGACACCGCCCGCATCACCGTGCGGATGTCGAACGGCTTCTTGCGGTCCGGGTTCGCCTCCGCCGAGAAGATCTCCCCGACGGTGGCGAAGTCGCTGCCCGCCACGACATGCGGGAAGTCCGACACGTCCCGGTCGACCGGGTCGGTCGTCGCCGCCCGCCGCGGCGCCGCCTCCCCAGGAGCGACATACGTATGGTCGTAGTACGACATCAGCACATCCCGCGCGGCCCCCAGGTTCGGCGCCCAGTAATGCGCCTGCCCGTTGGGACCCATCACCCGGTCGTAGCCGCCGATACCGAAGTTGTCCTCCGCCGACACCCCGCCGGAGAAGTCCAGCGACTGCTTGCCGGTGAGCACCATCGCCGAATCCGGCGTCATCACCAGCACACCCTTGGTGTGCATCAGCATCGTCGCCTCGGCGTTCCAGTACGGCTGCGCCCCCACCGTGATGCCCGCCACCACGACGTTGACCTCGCCGCCGCCCTGGGTGAACTCCACGATCCGCTTGAGCGCCGCGGCCACCCAGTCCATGTTCTCGGTACCCGACTCCATGGAGATCCGGGCACCCGCCGACAGCGCATACCACTCCAGCGGCACCCGCATCCGCTCCGCCAGGTCCAGCGCCGCGATCACACGCCGGCACTCCGGCTCCGACAGCGCCCCCAGCGACTTCGTCGGATCGCCCAGCAGCACCACCCGCGTCACACCCCGCGGGTGCCGCTCGGTCGGCGTGCTCACCACCCCCGCCACCAGCGCCGCCGTGTTGAGCCCCTTCGGCCGGTCCACCGGCACCAGCACATGGTCCTCGTCCAGGTCGTGCTCGACGAAACGCCCCAGCAGACCCGTCAGCTCGTACGGATAGACCGTGTTGCGGCTGCTGGCCCGCAGCACCTTCTGCCGGTAGCCGTCCAGCGGCTCCACCGGCTCAGACGACGGCTCGCCCACGGTCAGCTCCGTGCCGCCGGCGGCGTCGAACGCGATCCGCACCGCGATCTTCGCCAGCTCGCCGGTCTCCCGGTCGCGCTGCCGCGCGATGAACAGGATCTCCTCCAGCCCCGCCCCCGCCGCCGTCGGCATCACCCGCCCGGCGATCATCTCCAGCTCCGCGCGGGTCAGGTCGCTCGGCGGCCACACGTAGATCACGATCCGGTTGGTGTTGAGCCGCCTGGCGGACGGCCGCCGCGACTGCGCGCGGCGGATCGAGTCCAGGCACGCCGCCACCGTGTCCTCGGCCGTCGGCAGCGCGACCAGCCTGCCGTCCTGCTCCCGCAGCTCGGTCAGGTCGCGCACCTGCGCGAACGCCACCAGCCGGTCGTCCGACGGGTTCTCCCGCGCCACGCACTGGAACAGGTACACCTCCTCGTCCGACGACGGCAGCCGCGTCAGGTCGAACCTGCCCAGCCGCTCCAGCTGCATCCGCTGCGCGATGAACGGGTGCAGGCCGCGGATCAGCCGCTCCTCGGCCATCCCCCCCGCGCCCTCCGTGCCCTCCGTACCCTCCGCGCCCTCGGCCGACGGGCGGAACGTGAAGTGGTGGTGCATCACCGCGCCGCCGCTGCCCGCGACCGTGGCCGTCAGCCTGCGCACCCCGCCCGGCAGCCGGTGCGCGCCCACCACCTCGTGCAGCGCGGCGGCCATCGCCTCGGAGTCCTCCGGCTGCCCCTCCCACGACAGGTAGATGTCGGCGTCGACGGCGTCCTCGCCGCCCGCCAGCTCCGCCAGCCCCCGCAGCACGGCGCCCAGCTCCTCAAAACCGACCGCCGACGACACCACGCACGCCCCCGCACGCCTGGCGGCCACGAACGTGCAGCCCGCGACCCTCTCGGTGCGGACATCGGTCAATCCCTTGTTGCCGTAGTAGCGCCGGGTCAGCACCTCAAGCATGACCGCGTTGTCCACATCGCCGCGGACGAGCCGCTGGCCGAGCAGCCGTACCAGCGGCTCGGTGGTGCGCACCATCTCGGCGATGCGCTCGGCGCGGTCCGCCGCGTCCGGGTGCGCGTCCAGATGCCGCAGGTGCCTGCGGACACTGGCGTAGACGCGGGCCCGGTTGCGGCGCAGCAGCGGCTGGCCGAACCAGGCGAACACCACGCCGCGCGCCAGGTCGGACACCACCGGGAAGCGGACCTGCGTCGCGGCCACCAGCCGCTCCAGCGCCAGACCGGTGGGCTCGCGCAGCGTCGCGTCCGGCGGCGGCTCCTGCAGCCACGCACGCAGCAGCGTGGTGACGACCGCCGCGTCGGCGGCGGCCCGCTGCTGGGCCAGGAAGATCCGGAACACCGCGGCCTCGAGCTCGGGGGAGTGCTCCAACCCTGCGACGCCGTAGTGCCCGAGCGCCTTGGCCAGCTTGGCCTGGAACGCCTCCGGCAGCCCGGCCCGCTCCACGTCCAGGCTCTGCAGGTAGGTGTGGAAGTACTCGCGGGCGCTGTGCACATGGCCCTCGCCGCCGCCGTCCTCACCCGCCGGCCGGTTGCGGCTCAACTCGGCCAGATCGGCGAACACCTCGACCAGCCCGAGCTCCTCGGCGAGCGGCAGCCGCCCCTCCTCGACGGCCGCCCTGCGCGCCGCCAGGTAGCCGCCCAGCACCCGCCCCTCGTCGTGCGGGTCCACGTCGAACCCCAGCAGCAGACTGCGCAGGTCCTGCAGGCCGCGCACGGTGCGCTCCCGCACCGGCGCCTGCCCGCGCGCGGCCGGCAGGTCCAGCTCCACCACCCCGGCGGCCGACGCCTCCTGCTCCTCGGCGCCGCCGTCGGCGAGCGGCTCCAGCCGCAGCAGCGGCGCGCCCGCCTCCACCTGGCTGCCCACCGACACGACGCATTCCTTCAGCCGCGCCTTGAACGGCGCCCGCAGCACCGTCTCCATCTTCATGCTCTCCAGCACCAGCACCGGAGCGCCCGCCTCGACCTCCGCCCCGACCGCCAGCGGCGTCGCCACCACCAGCGCCGGCGCGGGGGAGCGGACCACACCGCCCTCATCGCGGCTCACCCGGTGCGTCACACCGTCCACCTCCACCAGGTGGACCGGCCCGTGCGTGTGCGTGAGCAGGCGGTACCGGGCACCGTTCACCGTGATCTGCCCGGTGTGCCGGTCGAAACGCTCAAGATCCACGTCCGCCGTACGGGCGTCGCCACCCGCCTCGACCCCGACGCGGAACCGGTGCGCGCCGACCCGCGCGACACGCACCCGGTAGCCGTCGCCGCGCAGCTTCAGATCCAGCGGCCTGCCGCTCTCATGCCGCACCTGCGGACGCCCGCCGAACGCCGTCGACAGCAGCCGCCGCCGCTCGGCACGCTCCTCCTCCTCATAGCCCTCGATGGCCGCCGCCGCCAGCGCCACCCCCGAATGCCGGTGCGACACGAGCCTGCCCTCGCCCCGCACACGGTCGATCCAGCCGGTGTCCGCACTCGCGTCGATCACCTCGGGCTGGTCGAGCAGGTCCAGCACGAAACTCTTGTTCGTCGCACCGCCCTCGATGATCACCATCGTCTGCGCCATCGCCCGCCGCAGCCTGCCCAGCGCCTCATCCCGGTCACGCCCATAGGCGATGATCTTCGCGATCATCGAGTCGAAATCCGCCGGGATCACGTCGCCCTCGCTGACACCGGTGTCCACCCGGATGCCCGGCCCCGCCGGCAGATCCAGCCGCGCGATGCGCCCCGGCGAAGGAGCGAAGTCACGGTCGGGGTCCTCGGCGTTCAACCGCGCCTCGACCGCATGCCCCCGCTCCGCCGGAGGCTCCCCATCCAGCCTGCCGCCCGACGCCACCAGCAGCTGCGCCTTCACCAGATCGAACCCGGTGACAGCCTCGGTGATCGGATGCTCCACCTGCAGACGCGTGTTCACCTCAAGGAACGCGAACATCCCATCGCCCGGATGGTAGAGGAACTCGACCGTCGCCGCGCCGCGGTAGCCGACCGCCACCGCCAGCCGCTCGGCCGACGCCTTCAGCTCGGCCGCCTGCTCCGGGCTGAGCACCGGCGACGCCGACTCCTCGATCACCTTCTGGTTGCGCCGCTGCACCGAGCAGTCGCGGACGCCCAGCGCCCACGCGGTCCGGCCGTCGGCGATCACCTGCACCTCGACATGCCGGGCGCCGGTGACCATCCGCTCCAGGAACACGGTGCCGCTGCCGAACGCCCGCGCGGCCTCCTGGCTCGTACGCTCGTAGGCGTCGGCGAGCTCCTCCGCGTTCGCGATCACGCGGATGCCGCGACCGCCGCCGCCCGCCGTCGCCTTCAGCATCAGCGGATAGCCGATCCCGGCCGCCGCCGCCAACGCCGCCTCGACGCTCTCCACCGCGCCGCGGCTCCACGGCGCGACCGGCACCCCGACCTCCTCGGCGATCAGCTTGGCACCGATCTTGTCGCCGAGCTTGCGCATGGCCTCCGCGCTCGGGCCGACGAACGCCACCCCGATCTCCTCGCACAGCTCCGCGAACGCCGGATCCTCCGCGACGAACCCCCAGCCGACCCACGCCGCGTCGGCCTCGGTCTCCAGCAGCGCACGCCGCAGCGCCTTCAAATCGAGGTACGGCCGCGCCGACGCCGGACCGAGCTCATAAGCGATGTCGGCCTCACGCACGAACGTGGCCGCACGATCGACATCGGTGTGCAGGGCGACGGTCTCGATCCGTGTCCCGGTCTCGGCGGCGATGTCCCGTACAGCATGGATGAGCCGCATGGCGGCCTCACCACGGTTGACAATGGCGACACGACTGAACACCCGACCGAGCCCTCCTGTAGACCAACAATGAACGCTGCCGCGGCACAGCAGTCCGCGGCAGTGTTCACCTTTCCGTCTAGCGGCCGACGGCGCCATGTCGCAGACATCGCACACTGCGGGGCTCCAGTTGTGGGAAAACAACCAAAACCCGTCGGCAGGCCCCGCCCGCTGCTCACGAACCCCACACCGACCGACCACCGCGAACAGAAACCGGCCCGTTCACACGGAGGCCGCCGTGCGCCCATCCGCGGCACCGCACCGCACCGCACCGCACCGGGAAGAAACAGCTCAGGCAGGCCGTACCGCAAGCCACGACAGCGCCGCCGCCGTCATCGCCTCGACACCCGCCGCCAGCGTTGGGTCGAGAACAGGAGCGAAATACGGCGAATGATTGTTCGGGATGTCCTGGGCCACCCGGCCCGCCTTCTCCGCCAGCGCGTACGCCTCCGGATCACTGCCGCCGATCCACCAGAACACCGACGGGAACCCGCCCCGCCGCCCGAACACCCCGAAATCCTCGCTCCCGGTCACCGCCGGCACCTCCACCACCCGCTCCGGGCCGAACGCCTCCCGCAGCGCGGCAGCGACCCGCCCGGTCGCCTCCACGTCGTTCTCGACACGCTGGAAGCTGTACAGCGTGCTGATCTCGGGCCGTTCGGGAGCCCCGGCGGAGACCGCCTCACCCTCCAGCACCCGCTCCACCGCCGCCATGACCCGCTCCCGCACCGACGGCTCGAAGGTGCGGATGCTGAGCCGCAGCTCCGCCTCACCGGGGATGATGTTGGCCTTCGTCCCGGCCCGCATCGACCCGACCGTCACCACCGCCGTATCGGTGGGGGCGACCTCGCGCGACACGACCGTCTGCAGGCGCATGACGGCCGAGGCCGCCATCACCACCGGGTCGACGGTCGTCTCCGGCCGCGACCCGTGCCCGCCCCGGCCGATCAACCGCACCTTCAGCGAATCGCTGGCCGCCATCGCCACGCCCGGCCGGTACAGCACCGTGCCCGCAGGACCGGCGATCACGTGCTGGCCCAGTGCCACCACCGGCGTGCCGAACCGCTCGAACAGGCCGTCGTCGACCATCGCGTCGGCTCCCGCGCCGACCTCCTCCGCCGGCTGGAACACCAGCAGCACCGTGCCCGACCACGCATCCGGGTCGGCCGCCAGTACGGCGGTCGCCCCCAGCAGCCACACCACGTGCATGTCGTGGCCGCAGGCGTGCATCACCGGCACCGTCTGACCGTCGGCGTCGACCGCCGTCGCCACCGACCGGTACGGCAGGCCGGTGGCCTCGGCCACCGGCAGCGCGTCGAAGTCGGCCCGCAGCATCACCGTCGGCCCGTCCCCGTTGCGCAGCACACCGACCACCCCGGTGCGCCCCACACCCGTCGTCACCTCGCATCCGAGCGTGTCGAGCCACTCGGCGACCACCGCCGCGGTGCGGTGCTCGGCGAACGACAGCTCGGGATGCGCGTGCAGATCCTTGTAGAGCTCCACCAGCGCGGGCAGAAGCTCCGGCACATCGGGCAGCATGGCCCCCCCAATCGTGTACATGGAACGACCGAACAACTACCACGCGTATGGCCGCGCCGTACGCCGCTTTCAGAACCAGGGAAGACGCCGTAGAGCAAGCGGAAAGCGACGCTCCGCGACATGGTCAGGGGAATCCCCGCGGATACCCCTGACCACCGTCATGGGGGGAGTGGTGGGCGCCCGCCGATGCCCGCCGGCGGGCGCCTCCCGGGTCAGCGGCGGGCGAACAGCGGCTCCCACGCGCCCGGATTCTCGCTGTTCTCCCGGAAACCGGTCAGCGGCACCGCGGCCCGGCCGTCGGCGTCCACCAGCAGCAGGCGGTTGCGGAACTCGCTCACCCGGCAGTTGGCCGCGCCCTGCTGCTCGCACGCCCACGTGACCAGCTTGCCGTCGCCCGACCAGGCGACGGCCTGCTCGATCCAGTGGCCCGCCACCGGCTTGAGCGGCGTGACCGTACCCGAGGCGACGTCCTTCACCGCCACGACCGCGCCCCGGCCGGGGCTGTCGACCGCCAGCGACCGGCGCCCCGGCGACAGGCCCGCCTCCTGGTAGGTCTCGCCCTCGTGCGGCGGAGCCCCGTGCGGCCGGCCCTGCAGGTCGTAGAACAGCTTCGTCTGCTCGCTTGTAGGGCCCGGCTCCCAGATCAGGGTGCCGTCGCCGCTCCACCCCAGCATCGTGACGCCCATCTGGCCGGGGGCGGACTCCAGGGCGCGGAACCGCGCCTCACCGCTTCCCACGTCGACGACCGTGAAACCGGTCCGGACATGCTCCACGATCTCAGACGGCCCGCCCTCGTCCACCACACCCTGCTCGTAGGGGTTGGAGGCGAAACCCGTCAGCAGCAGCCTGCTCCCGTCGGGCGACCACTCGACCGTGGAGGCGGGGTGCTCCAGCTCGACCCACCTGACCCGCCCGGTCGGGCTCAGCACACCGACCCTGCTCGCCTGCTGCTCCTCCAGAACCGCCACGTGCCCGCCGGCTGCGACGTCGACCACCGCCCACGGCGTCTTCTCGTAGGCCGCCGCGGCCGGGTTGTACAGATACCAGGTGCGGCGGAACACCTGCCGGCTCTGCGAGACCTTCTCGTAGTCCCACACGGAGTACGCGTACATCGCCACCTCCGGCGTCGCCACCAGCCGGCTCGGCGGGGACGCGTCCGGATCGGCCGACACCTCCGCCGACGGCGGCAGCGCCACCGCCGGGCCGTCGGTGGTCAGGCCCTCACCCGCCAGCACGATCGCGGTCTGCTCACCGCCTCCCCGCAGCGCGCCGGGAACCGCCAGCGCGCCCACCACGACGGCCGCGGCGGCCCCTGCAATCACCGCGATCATCCTGGTACGGCGCCGCCGGCGCCCGCCGAGCGCCCGATCGGCCAGCCCCGACGGCGTGCGCGCCTCGTCGGCCCACCGATCGAGCTCCTCCCTCACCACGTCCTCAACGGTCATACCGATGCCTCCCCGATCACGTCGTACGGCTCGGCCAACTCCGGCGCCAGCGCCCGCAGCTTGGCCAGCGACCGGTGGGCCGTGCTGCGCACGGTCCCCACCGAGCAGCCCAGCACCGCCGCGGCCTCCGCCTCCGACAGGTCCTCGAAATAGCGCAGCACCAGCACGGCCCGCTGGCGCGGGGTCAACCTGGCCAGCGCCCGCCGTACAAGAAGCCGCACATCGACCGCATGCGTGCCGTCACCCACCGCCCCGTCCGGCAAGTGCGCCACCGCGGTCTCCCGGCTGCCCGCCACTCTGCGCCACAGCGACACCTGCTGCCGGTACATCACCTGACGTACATACGCCTCCGGCTCCTCCACCGCGCGCCACCTCGCCACCGTCCTGGCCAGCGCCGACTGCAGCAGATCCTCCGCCGCATGCTGGTCACCGCCGGTCAGCAGGAAGGCGAGGCGCATCAGCGCGGGGGAGCGCGCGGCCACGAAGTCGCGGAAACGTCGCTCTGCTGCGGCGTCCACGATCACCTCCACAGTTGGATTGTCCGCCCCTACAGACGCACCCGCCCCGCCCCCGCTATGCCGCCATTGCCACTGAACATGGGAACAGCCCGCCGCATATCATGTCTCCCGATATATAGTGGGCACATGAGCGAGCGAGCGATGACCGAACCCGCCTTCCTCGTCCTGACCGCCCTGGTCGACCGGCCCCGCCACGGCTACGGCATCGTCCAAGAGGTCGAACGCCTCTCCGAAGGCCGCGTCCACCTCAAAATCGGCACCCTGTACGGCGTGCTCGACCGCCTCGCCGGCGACCGCCTCGTCCAGCTCGACCGCGAGGAAGCCACCCAAGGCCGCCTCCGCCGCTACTACCGCATCACCGACGAAGGCGCCGAGGCGCTGCGCGCCGAAGCCGCACGCCTCGCCGACAACGCCCGACGCGCCACCGAAAGGCTCAGCGCCCGCCACGCCGGAGGCACCGCATGACCCTCCTCGAACAGCGCTACCGCCGCATCCTGCGCCTGCTCCCCGCCGCCTACCGCTCCGAACGCGAAGACGAGATGGTGGCCGCCTTCCTCGACGGCGCACACTCCACACACGACCGCGACAACCCCCGCCCCCGGCCCCGCGAAATCGCCTCCGTCGCAGCCCTCGCCGTACGGCTGCGCCTCGGCACCGACACCACCCGCCCCCGCGCCCACACCTGGGGCCGCGCCGTACGCACCGCAGCCCTCATCGGCCTCGGCTTCCACGCCGCGACAGAACTCCGC
Source organism: Sinosporangium album (assembly GCF_900100605.1). Taxonomy (GTDB): domain Bacteria; phylum Actinomycetota; class Actinomycetes; order Streptosporangiales; family Streptosporangiaceae; genus Sinosporangium; species Sinosporangium album. Next base: position 62,596 of record NZ_FNCN01000018.1, read on the forward strand.
ACCACCGCGGCCGTCCTCCTGGCCCCAGACCCGGCGGGGGAGACCCCGTGGCTGCCGCACCTCCTGCCCGGCCCGCTGTTCGCCGCCGCGTTCGCCCTGCTGTGCCTCGGCCGGATACGCGCCGCCAAGGCGGCGGCCCTCATCGGGCTCGTGCCGTACGGCGTGTGGGCCCTCCAGCACGCCTCCGCCCTCGTGCGGGCGCTCACCGCGCCCGGCGACCTCCCCGGCGTGAACCTGCCCCTCGACCTCGCGCCGCTGCTCACCCAGACCGCAGGGTTCGCGCTCGTCGCCGCCCTCGTGGCGGCCTATCACCGCGACGCCGACCCGCCCCGCACACCCCACTGGGTCGCCGCCGTGCCCCTCGCGGCGGCTGCCGCCCTCACCGCGGCCGACCGCGCCCTCACCCGCGCCCTCACCCAGGGGCTCCCCGACGGCGGCCCCGTGCCCGATGCCGTCCACTGGGCGGCGCTGTGGACCGACACCCCCGGCCTGGCCTGTACGGCGATCGCCGCCGCCGCAGCCGCCCACCTGCTCACCCGGCTCCGCACCCCGCACCCCGACGCCGCCCGGCCGCTCACCCTCGCCCTGCTGTCCCTGGCCGCCCTGCCCCTCGCCGCGGTCCGCATCGACCCCCACGCCGCCGACACCCTCGGCCAGGCCATGACCCTCACCGCCGCCGCCCAGACCGCGGCGCTCGCCCTCTGCGCCGCCGCCATGCTCACCGCCGGCCTGCGCTCCCTGCCCGCCGCCCCGCCCCACGCCCGGCCGCTCCCGGCGGCCTGACACCCGGCGAGCCCCGGCGGGCTACGGGACGTACTCGTAACCCGACCAGACACCGCCGCCGCGCCACGCCGACCCGTCCCAGACGTAGGGGTAGGCCATCGTGCCGTAGAAACCAGCCCCGCACGCCGCACCGCCGTAGTCGAAAACCTGGCTCGGGCCGTACGGCTCGCCCCCGCTCACACCGGTCGGGCCGTACGTCCACCCGGTGCTCCGGCACACCGCCCACGCCGACCCGTTCCACCGGTACACCTCCAGCCGCACCGCCGCCGAACCGTCCGGCTTCGTCACCCCGCCCCCGCACCCCCCGCTCAACGCATACGCGTTCGCATAAGCCAGATTGCCGGAGAAAGACCCCGGCCTGAAATGGTCGACACCCGCGTCACCGCGGACGCACAACCCCGCACCGCTGTAGACGGTGACCCCCCTGGCCCACGTCCACGCGTGCGCCGGATGCGACCACACCGCCGCCACCACCAGCGCGGCGCCCCCCGCCAGCACGAACCTCGCGGTGTTCTTCACCGTGGTGTTGGCGGGACCCGCCGCGGGATCCTCCACCATTCGACGTGACACGGCCACGTGCCCTCTCCGTTCAGCAGACGCCTGAAGTTCTCGAACCGGGGAGAGAACAGCCGCCGGCGCCCCTGTCACACCGGCGGTACGCGGCCGGCAGACCGGAAAGCCGCCCCACCGGCGGCCCCGGCCACGCCGAACCGCCAAGCTGGTACCCACACTGTGATCTTCGTCAAACCCCCTCCCCGGGCAACCTTCGGAAACCCGCCGCTGTTCAACGCCACCCGGTGCCGAGCAGCCGTTCCAGCTCGGCCTGCGTCTGGACCGGGTCGTAGCCGGGGACGGCCTCGCGCATGAGGTCGTGGGCGCGCCGCTGGGCGTCGGCGCCCGCCGCCCGCACCGCCGCGAGCGTCTCCTCGGCCAGGTCCTGGCTGCCCAGCCGCAGGGCGCGCCGGCCGTAGCGGACGTCGAGGACGCACCCGTCCGCGTCGACGGTCACCCGCACACGGCCCGACGGCCCCTCGCCGGCGCCGGTGACGGCCCGCAGCTCCTCCTGCGCCGACTCCAGCCAGGCCAGCATGCGCTCGCCCCGGCGGGCGGCCTCCTCCAGCTCCCGCTCGCTGATGTTGGCGGGGTCGATGTCCAACCCGAACACGCTTGGCCTCCTAGTAAAGGTCGTTGAGTGCCTGCTCGACCCGGGCGCGTACGAAGGTCTCGCCGAGCGGCAACGGCAGGGCCGCCGCGACGTCGCGCACCCCGTCGGCGATCTCCCGCGCCTGCCGCCCGGCGTCGTCCTGCGCGGCCCGCAGCACCTCGGCGACCTTCCTGCCGAGCGCGGCCTCGCCGAGCCGCCGCGCCCGCGGGTCGATGCGCAGGCGGGTCGGGGCGCCGCGGCCGTCGGCCAACGCCTCGATCAGCCCGTCGTCGCTGTTGGCGCGGCCCTGCACCTGGCCGATGGACGCCCGGGCGTCGTGCAGCGCGCGGATGGCGCGGCGGCTCCGGGTGACGTACTGGTGCAGGTACTCCGCGTCGTCCTCCGGCGCAGGTGAACGCATATCAACCTCTGTCAGTCAAGAGTGGATGATCGTTTCAGTGTAAATGTAACCGCGCGTCTCGCATGTCTGGATATGCTTCTTGATCATGACAGGATATGAGATCTACTCAGGAACGGTGGAACGCGGCGGCACGTACATCAGCGGCCACGGGGCGGACTACAACGCCTCGGTCATGCGGCTACGGCAACGGGGGAGCGGCACCCGCACCTTCGGCGGAGAGGGGCTGTTCGCCACCATCACAGGCGCCTACAACGAATGCCTGCAGGTCTCACTCGACGCGATGACGGGGATCGGCAGGGGGATCGCCGAGACCGGCGAGGGCCTGCGCACGGTGTCGAGGAACACCCGGGCCGCGGAGAGCGCCAACACCGACAACTTCACGAGCCCCGCATGGCGGTGACGCTCGACCCGCGGGTGTCGGACTTCCTCAACCTCATCGGCTTCCCCTGGCCGAACGACAACGAGGACGAGTGGCGCCTCGAGGCCAACGACTGGCGCGTCGTCCTCGCCGAATCGTCGGCCCAGGGCGCGGCGGCCGACGAGACGGTCCGCCGTACACAGCAGGCCTACCACGGCGACTCTGCCGCGCAGATGGCGACCCACTGGGACCGCGTCGGCGACGGCGGCGGCCACATCTCCCAGGCCACCTCCGCGGCCAAGCTCGCACCGGCCGTCCTCGACGGCACCGCGAACGTGGTCAGCGCGGTGAAACTCGCCGTGGGCACACAGGCCGCCTACGGACTGGCCACCACCACCCAGGCACTGCTGTTCGGCGGCGCAGCCGGCGGGATGCTCGCCCTCGCACGCATGCAGATGACCCGCCACGCCGTCGGCAAGGCGGCGCTCGAAGGCGCGGAAGGCACCGCCAGGGGACTGGCCCCGGTCCTGAGCGGCCGGGTGACCGACACCATGCGCCGCATCATGAAGGAGATGGAGAACCGGCCGCACGCCCGCGACGGCATGCTCCAGATCCGGCGCAGGCGCGGAGGCGGAGGCGGAGGCGGCAACAGCGGGAAAGGCGGCGGCTACGACCCGAACGCCCCGGCGAGCTATGACGCCGCCGCGCAGCGGATGCACGGCAAGTTGCCCAACAGCGGCGACGTGAGCAATATGACACCCGAGCAGGCGAGCCAGGCGGCGGCAAAAGTCAAGGACAGCATCCTCACCCGGAAGATGAACGAGGCCCGTCTCGGCCGGGACTCCGGACACGCGGCGCGGCTGAAGCAGGAGCAGGAGCTCCTGGCCGAGCTCGAACGCAAGGCCAAAGAGGGGAGATAACGCGAGATGCAGACACACACGGGCGACGACCTGATGGCGCGCATCCTCGCCCGCCCCGCCGACGACGAGGTCCTCGGGCAGGCGGCCAACGACCTGCTCAACGAGCTGTTCGGCGGCTACCCCGTCGAGAACCTCCGCACCCTGCTGCACAGCCGCGACGACGACGCCGTGCAGACCGGGGCCTGGCTGCTGGCGGAGCTGGGTGAGCAGGCCGCGCCGCTGCTGGACGAGGTCCCCGGCCTGCTGGCCCACCCGCGGCGCCAGGTGCGGTTCTTCGCCGTCGAGTTCGTGCTGCTCGCCGCGGACGAACGGCACGCCGGCATCATCGCCCAGGCCCTCACCCTGAGCCGGGCCTCCGATACCGCCATCCGGTGGAAGGTCCTGCACTTCCTGGCCATGGCCTCGACCGAGCAGCTCACGGCCGGGCTGTCACGGCTGGCCGACCCCGAGATCGGGCGGCTCACGGCCGCGCTCGCCGCCTCGGACACCGACGACCCCGACCCGGGCGAGGTCGTCGCCGGGATGGAAGGCGACGACCCGGTGGTCCGGCTGTTCGCCGCGGCGATCGCCGCGCGCATGGCCGAGGACGACCCGGCGCTGCTGCGCCACGCCGCCAGGGTCCGCGACGAGGAGATCAGTTCGTTCGCACAGTGGCAGCTCAGCAGGTTCGAGGAGTAGCGCCCCCGGTGGGGCAGGCCGTCAACGGCCGCCCCACCGCTCCGCGACCGGCTCCGACAGCCGGACGACGGCCGGCCCGAGGGCGAGTACGGCACAGCCGCACATGACCGCGAGCCCCGCCACGGCCGACCCGGCGGTCTCGACGGCGCCCCCCAGTGATGGACCGTCCCGTCAGGCTCCAGGGCGGCTGCGACGTCGTCGTACTTCCACGCGCCACCCGGCATGACACCACGGGGGAGAGGCCGCCCAGGAGAGCGGCCGCACACCACCCCGTCGTGTAGAACAAGGATTGCCACCGCCCACAGCGGACGCGGCCCGCGCCGTACGGAAGGAAGCACATGAACGCCGACACCGTCGTCTACCCGCTGCTGAAGTACGTCGTACTCGGGCCCGCCATGCGCGTCGCGTTCCGCCCCGCGGTCCACGGCCTCCACCACGTGCCCCGCACCGGCCCCGTCATCCTCGCCGCCAACCACCTCGCCGTCTGCGACTCCTTCGTCCTACCGCTCATGATGCCCCGCCAGGTCTTCTTCCTCGGCAAACAGGAATACTTCACCCGACCCGGCATCCACGGACGCGCCATGGCCGCCTTCTTCCGCTCCGCCGGCGCCATCGCCGTCGACCGGTCCGGCGGACGCGCCGCCCTCGCCGCCCTCAAGGAGTGCCGCCGCGTCCTGGAACGCGGCGACGTGCTCGCCCTCCACCCCGAAGGCACCCGCTCCCCGGACGGCCGCCTCTACCGGGGCCGCACCGGCACCGCCCGCCTCGCCCTCCAGACCGGCGCCCCCGTGGTCCCCGTCGCCCTGGAGGGCACCGACCGCGCCCAGCCGCCCGGCACCGCCGTTCCCCGCCCCGCCCGCGTCACCATCCGCATCGGCCCCGCGATGACGTTCGCCGACCACGGCACACGGACACACCGCGACGTCACCCGCACCGTCACCGACCAGATCATGCAGGCCATCCAGAAACTCTCCGGCCAGGAATACGTCGACGAATACGCCGTCCCCGCCGCCCGGCGCTGACCCTCACCGCGCCGCGTCCTGCCCCGCCGGCCGCACCACCAGCTCGTTGACGTCCACACCCTCCGGCTGCGTCAACGCGAACAGCACGGCCCGCGCCACATCACCCGGCGCGAGCGCCGGCTCCGCCTCCCGGCCGGGGGAGCGGCCCCCCGCCTCCACCAGCCCCGGATGCACCGCAGTCACCCGCACCCCCGACCCGACCGCCGCGGCCCGCAGCGACGCCGCCAGCGCGGCGACGGCCCACTTGGTCGCCGAGTACAGGCTGCCCGGCACCGTCACCCGCCCCGCCACCGAACCGGTCAGCACCAGGTGGCCGCGGGAGGCGGCCAGCAGCGGCCACAGGGCGTGGGCCGTCACAGCGGTGCCGTACACGTTGGTGAGGACCATCTCGCGCCACTCGCCGGGGATCGCGCCGCCGCCGAGCAGGGGAGCGGAGGCGAACACGCCCGCGTTGGCGAACACCGCGTCCACCCCGCCGAAGGCGCCCGCCGCGCGCTCCGCCAGCGCCGCCACCTGCGCGTCGTCGGTGACGTCGCACGGTACGGCGACGGTCCGCGAGGGCCCGCCCAGCTCCTCGGCCAGGGAGCGCAGGGGAGCGGGGCTGCGGGCGGAAAGGACGAGGCGGTAGCCGTACGCGGCGGCGAGCCTGGCGGTCGCGGCGCCGATGCCGGTGGAGGCGCCGGTGATGAGGAGGACTGGTCCGTGCACGGAAGATCATTATCGCGGACCCGGGGCGAACGACACAAGAATCCGGACAAAGTAGACATATATTCGCGGGGAGCGGCATGGAAAAGCGCGGCGAACCCGGGGGAGCGGCCCCGCACGGGTGCGGCGCGCCGCGTACCCCGCGGAAAAACCGGTGTCGCCGGCAGCGGCCCCAGCCGTACCGTCGAGCGGTGAACACAACAGACGACCACTTCGGAGAACGCGTCGCGGCGGCCTACGACGACGCGGAGGCGGAGATGTTCCACCCGGACGCCGTCGGCCCCGCGGTCGACCTGCTGGCCGGGCTCGCCGCCGGAGGCCGCGCCCTGGAACTCGGCATCGGCACGGGACGCCTCGCCCTGCCGCTGGCGCGCCGAGGCGTGCCCGTCCACGGCATCGACCTGTCGCGGGCGATGGTCACCAGGCTGCGCGCCAAACCCGGCGGCGAGGCGATCGGGGTGACGGTCGGCGACTTCGCCACGACCCGCGTGGACGGAGAGTTCACGGTGGCGTACCTCGTCTTCAACACCATCATGAACCTGACGACGCAGGCCGCGCAGGTGGCCTGCTTCCGCAACGCCGCCGCGCACCTCGCGCCCGGCGGACGGTTCGTCGTCGAGGTCATGGTCCCCGAGCTGCGGAAACTGCCGCCCGGGCAGAACGCCGTTCCGTTCCACGCGAGCGCGACGCGGTGGGCGTTCGACGTGTACGACGTCGCCACCCAGGCCATGAGCTCCAACTACGTCGACGTCGACGGCGGGCGCGGCGACTACAGGTCGATCCCGTTCAGGTACGTGTGGCCGTCCGAGCTGGACCTGATGGCCGAGCTCGCGGGGATGCGCCTGAGCGGGCGCTGGGACGGGTGGACGCGGGAGCCGTTCACGAGCGAGAGCAGCCGGCACGTGTCGGTCTGGGAGAAACCGGCCTGAACGACGTGATCAACAGCCGAAGATCACGATCCACCTGAAGATCGACGGCGTGGGTCGCGTACGGCGGAGCCGTACGCGACCGGCCAGGTCCGAGTCGACGACGCGACGACGCGCCTCGGACGCCGGGACGCGTCCGCCACACGGGAGGGCAGCGGCACGTACGAACGGCACACGAACAGCACACCAACGGCCCGGAGACCTGCCCCTTTTGTGAGGAAAAATCGCGCCTTGCTATACCAAACAGAATTCAGCTTCTGTCTGGTATGGCATATTTCAGCGGGCAGAGGAGGCTTCTGCCGTACCCGTGTGGCCATGTTCGAGAATGTGGCGCCGACCCCACTCGCCGAGCGGCACCAGAGCCTCGTTGAGCGAGACGCCACGCGGCGTCAGCGAGTACTCGACGCGCGGCGGCACCTCGTCGTAGACCTCGCGGTGCACGATGCCGTCCACCTCGAGCTCGCGAAGCTGGGCGGCGAGCACCTTCTCGGTCACCCCCGGCAGCATCCTGCGCAACTCCCCAAATCTGGACACATGCTCACCAAGTGCCCAGAGGATCAGCACCTTCCACTTGCCGCCGATCACGTCCATCGCCGCGTCCGTCCCGCAGTGATACGCCCCCGGCCTCCGCGTCGCCGCCATGCCCCCGCCTTCCACCTGGTCGCTCACCCCCGGGTAACCACCCACTTCGAAGTGCGTACTTGTCCACGCCGGGGCCTGCGACCAGCCTAATCGGCATGACCGACATGACCGACTACTCCGCTCAGTCCACCTCTCTCACCCTCCTTGGCCTCGGCGCCATGGGCACCGCACTGGCCCACGCATGGCTCGCCGCCGGGCACCCCCTCACCGTGTGGAACCGTACGGCTGCCCGCGCCGAACCGCTCGCCGCCCGAGGGGCCTCCGTCGCCGCCACCGCGGCCGAGGCGGTCGCCGCCAACCGCCTCGTGGTGCTGTGCCTGCTCGACGACGACTCCGTCGGCGAAACCCTGGACGGCGTGGACCTCACCGGCAAAGACGTCGTCAACCTGACCACCGGCACTCCCGGCCAGTCCCGCGCCCTTGCCCAGCGGGCCGCCGACCGCGGTGCCCGCCTCCTGGACGGCGGGATCATGGCGGTCCCGCCGATGATCGGGGTGGCGAACTCGGGCGGCTACGTCTTCTACAGCGGCTCCCGGTCACTGTTCGACACCCACAGCCGCGTCCTCGCCGTCCCCACCGCCACCAGATACGTCGGCGAAGACCCCGGCCATGCCGCCCTGTACGACGTGGCGCTGCTGAGCGCGATGACCGGGATGTTCGCCGGCGTCTCCCACGCATTCGCCCTCATCCGCGGCGAGGACATCCCGCCCAAGGACTTCGCTCACCTGCTCGCAGGCTGGCTCACCGCCATGGCCTCCTCCGTTTACGGCATGGCCGGCCAGCTCGAAAGCGGCGACTACACCACCGGTGTCGCCTCCAACCTCGCCATGCAGGTCGCCGGCAGTGCGACCCTGCTGCGCACCGCCGAGGAACAGGGCGTAAGCCCTGAGCTCCTCTCCCCCTACATGGCCTTGATGGAGCGCCGTGTGGCCGAAGGCCACGGCGACGAGGGCGGCGCCGGCATCGTGGACCTCCTCACCCGGCGGTGACCGGAGGCCTGGGCGCGCCTCTCCCCCGCACCGCCCTGGCGATCTGAGCGCTTCTTCGGGCGGGACACGGGACCGATGCCGCCTCTCCCCCTCTCTTCGCTGTAGCGGCGTGCGGGGACAGCCGCGGGTTTCCGCGGCGCGGGGTGTGGGGATGAATGGGCGTTAACCAGTTGATCTGGTAGGAAAGCCACTCAGGACGGTATCGGTCGCCTGGAGTGTGGTGGCCTCGTGGGAGGCGGTTGCGGGGTCTTCGTCGTCACGTATGGCGGAGCGCTTGCGCTTCCGCCTCGCCTGCCGCGCCGGTGGGCGTCCACGCGCGTGTCCGCGGCATTCCCGGCGTTCGTGCGGCACTCGGCCCGTACGGTCCGTCCTGGTATCTATCTGATACGGCGTGTCTGTCTGTTGCGTGTCTGTCTGTTGCGGCGCCGCGGCCTCGGTGCTGTGCCGTACGCCGCCGTGCCGTTGCGGCGAGGCAACGGCATTTTGGGCTATGGGCACGTAGGTGTCGGTGCAGTGAGGCAGGGTCCGAGTATTCGGCGAGGAGGGCGGACCCCGGTGACACCTCGTGTCAGGTCGGCCTTAGAAGCTGAGCGCCGTCTTGACGAGTTGGGTGAGGTCGCCGATCTGCGTCGCCACCGCATCCAGTCGGGTGTTCAGCATCTCCTGTTGGGCGGCCAGCGTCTTCTGATATGCGGCCATTGAGAGCTGGCCTGCCTGCAGGTTGTCCACCTGTAGGGCGAGACCCGCCTGGCCCGATTGCAGGTCGCTGACACTTGCCTGCAGGTTGTCGACCTTCGTATAGAGGTCGTCGACCTTCGCCGAGAGGTCGTCGACCCGTGTGGTCAGGTTCGCTTGTCCTGCCTGCAGGTCCCCTACCTGAGCCGCCAGCTTGGCCTGGCCGTCTTCCAGGTTGGCCACTTGGAAGATCAGTTTCGACTGTCCCTCTTCCAGGTTGGCCACTCGGGTGATGAGCTTGGCCTGGCCGTCCTCGAGGTTTGCCACCTGAGCCACAAGTTTGGCCTGGCCGTCTGCCAGATTGGCCACACGTCGGCCGAGGCCCTCGGTCGTGCTCCTGATCGCTTTGACGTCTCGCCGCAGCGCGGTGAGGTTTTCCGAATGCGCCTCCAACTGCCCGGGCCCCGCCCAGGTCTCGATCACGTGCACCCGCTCCTCCAGTTTGACGAACTCTTCGCGTGTGACTGTCACACGTTCTCCTTGCTTGATGCCATGGGTGGTTCCGCCACCCTCGGCCCGCACGCAGAGAGAACCTACCAACCCCTCCCGCGACACGCCCAAGCAACACGTATCCCCAGGTCACATGCACTGCATTGCCCGATGATGCGCGTTATGTCAAGCAGCTTTATCCTGTGCGTGGTCGCGGCGCTGGCGGCGGCCACCGCCACTCCCGCGCTGTTCAGCCTCGCCGCCCAGCTCGCACCACCGGAGCGGCTCGGCCTCTACGTCGCGGCCGTGGCGTTCGGGGTGACCGGAGCGATCGCGCTCGGCGTGCCGGCCGGAACCTGGATCGGCGGTGCCCTGGGCTGGCGCGCGGGGGACCCTGTTCGCGCTCTCGGGCGTCGCGGGCATGGCGGGCATGGCGGGCATCTGGGCTGGTGGGCTCGCCACCGATAAGTGGGGCCCGGACCGCACCCGGGCGGCGGGCATCGGCGTGTTCGCCCTGACCATGGTCGGCTGGCGGCGCTGTGGACGGCCCGCCCGGTGCCCATCGCGGCGCTGCTGCCAGTGGTGGCGCTGCAGGGCGCCGCCGCGTTCTGGACCGCGCCGGCGATCCAGGCGCGGCTGCACCGGCTCGCCGGCGCCGCACTCCCCCGCCGCGCACCGCCCCCGGGTGGGCGTCCCCCCACAGTTGGGTGCTCTGGGTAGCGTCATGTACTAGACATGTGGTGCTGTTGGCCGTGGTGGTACACCGTACGTCACCGAGGAAGGCCTCTAGGTGGACAACCCGGATCCGCTCGACACCTCCGGTCCCGCTACCCCCGGGGCCGGGCCCACCGGTTCCCTGACCCGCCTGCCCGCGCTCCCCGCTCGGGCGCAGGCGCCCGTGCCGGACCCCTCCACCGGCCACACGGGCGCGCCGGCCCCACCCCGCCGCCGGCAGGCCTCCGCGGGCCGCGTACGCACACCACTGGACGTCCACCGCGTCCCGGCCGCCGGCCGGGACGCGCAGTGAGAACGGGCCCCGGGCCGTGAGCCGCCGGGGGACCGGCCACGGCCCGGCCGCTCCCCCGGCACCTTCGAAACGCGTTCCAACGAGCTCAGGAGGTGACACGTGGACAACAAGGCCGACACGCCCGTCCCCCGCAGGAGGGAGCGCAGGCCGCGGTTCATGGATTGGCGGGAGGAGGTCGCCGCCGACAAGGAACGCCGCGCTGAAGCGGGCCGCAGGCGCGACCTCGCGATGCTGCGCCGCCGCAGACTCAACCTTCCGTAGGTCCACGAGATCTTCACGGTGAAGCCCCGTGCGCGCCGCGGGGCTGGTACGGCGGGAGCCTCGCCTGACCGGGCTCCCGCCGTACCGTCTCTGCCGGGGCGGGTCAGGGTTTGCGGCCGACGCCGCCGACCTGGCCGATGGGCTCGGGCGCGTGCGGCGCCGGGTCGGGGCGCCACAGCGGCACCGACACCACGCCGGGGGCGAGCAGTTCCAGGCCGTCGAAGAACCCGGCGATCTCGTCGTGGTCGCGCAGCACGTAGGGGATCGCGCCGGACTCGTTGTAGTTGTCCTGCGCCTCCTCGTAGGCGTCGCCGCCGCCGGTGTCCTCGGCGGCGGGGGCCGCAGGGGCGGCGAGGCCGTCGTTGAGGGACAGGTAGCTGCCGGACGGCAGGCCGGAAAGCAGCGCCGACACGATGGACCTGGCCTGCCGGTAGTCGCCGATGTGCCCGGTGACGCCGCTGAGGATCAGCGCGACCGGGCGGCGCAGATCGAGCGTCTCGGTGGCACGCTCCAGGATCGCGGCCGGGTCGTGCAGGTCGGCGTCGATGTAGCTGGTGACGCCTTCGGCGCTGCTGGTGAGCAGCGCACGGGCGTGCACCAGCACCAGCGGATCGTTGTCGACGTAGACGATGCGCGACTCCGGCGCGACACGCTGAGCGATCTCATGCGTGTTGTCGACGGTGGGCAGGCCGGTGCCGACGTCGAGGAACTGCCGCACGCCGGCCTCCCCGGCCAGGTGCCGGATCGTACGGGCGAGGAATGCGCGGGAATGGCGGGCGATGTCGACGATGCCGGGGAAGACGGCGGTGTAGGCGTCGCCGGCCTCCCGGTCGACGGGATAGTTGTCCTTGCCGCCCAGCCAGTAGTTCCAGATGCGTGCCGAATGCGGCACCGAGGTGTCGATCTCGGGGACGCGGGGCGAATCGTGGCCGGGGGCGGGTGAGCTCTGCGCCAAGGGGGGCCTCTCGTGCTCTTGCTGTCAGGGGGCGGCGGCAGGCCGTCGCCGCACACACAACCTAACCCCCCGCGCCCCCTTCCCGATCATCGTCCAGGTACGGCACGGCCCCCCGGAGCGGCGCTCGCCGCCCTGGGGGGCCGGTCGCGTCAGGGGGCGAACTCCCCGTAGGCGGGGTCGCCGCTGAGGACCGCGGCCAGCCGCAGGTGGCCCTGCGCCTCGCCGTGCCTGCTCTGCCGCTGCAGCGTACGGCCCAGCAGCAGATGCGCGTAGGCGTCCGAAGGGTCCTGGGCGACGGCCGCCCGCAGCTCCTCCTCGGCGCGGCGGAGCTGCGCCGAGTGGTAGTAGGCGCGGGCCAGCAGCATCCGCACCGCCAGGTTGCCGGGCTCCTCGGCGCTGACGCCGCCGAGCACGTCGGCGGCCGAGATGTAGTCACGCGCCTCGAAGAACACCAGGCCGCGCTCGTAGCGCTCGGCGAGGGTCTCGGTCGTCGTCATGGCGCTCCTCCCACATTCCTCACGGCGGTGTACGGTCCACCCCGCCCAACCACGCCGCGCCGCCCTCCATTCCCGCCCCTGCCCCCCCGGGCCTCGGCCGTACGGACGGCGGGCCGGGCGGGCCTCACCGGGCGCCTCCGGCCAGGACGGAGAGCAGGTCGCCCCGGCAGGTCAGCGCCGCCGCCCGCAGCGCCGCGACGCGGCGCCGCTGCTCGGCCTCGGGCAGGGCACGCAGCGCGGCCCAGGCCCGGTCGGTCAGCGCGTTCGCGCGGCGGGCCGGGTCGCGCACGTACTCGGGCACCCCGTCGAGCGGCTCCCGCATCCACGCGTCCCCGGGAAGAGGCGCCAGGTCCCCCATCAGCCAGGCCGCGGCGACGGTCCGCGCCGCGTGCTCGTGAAGCGCCCAGCCGGGCGACGGGCCGTCCCACCTCTGGCACGACGGCGTCCCCGCCCCGGCGAGGAGACCGCGCGTGATGTCCGCCCTGGCGGCGCCGCGCCGGGGCGGGGCGCCGAGGTCGAGCGGCACCGTCCGCGCGGCGCGCGGCGGCGGCCCCGCCCCGGCGGCCAGCGGCCACAGGAACGTCAGGTGGAGGCGGCTCCACTGCGCCGCCGACGCCCACTGCTCCGTCCATCCGGTGACGCTGCGCCACCACGGGCCGGGCAGGCCGTACAGCAGCGCGACGCCCGCCGCGGCGATGCCCGCGGCGGCCCACAGCGCGGCGCCGCGCCGCAGCTCGATCCGGTGGACGCGGCCGATCACCAGGTGTCCCCGCCGGTCCGGTGCGGGGCCAGCAGCGCGCTGTAGCCGCGTTCGATTGAGGTGAACGCCTCGATCCGCGCGGGCGTCCACGACCGTATGAGCACCGCTCAGCGGGCGGGGCGTCGGCATCCGGCCCGACGCGTTGCGGGGCATGGGATCCACGGTCAGTGGCAGATGTCGCCCGGACGGTGTGGCCTCTACTGGCCGCCGGCCCGGAACACACGACGATGGCGAGGAGAACCGCTCCTCGCCATGCTCAACGTATAGCGCACTGGGGGTCTTGCGGCAAGACCCCGGTGGTGCCGCAGAATCGTCGGCCTGGGCCGGGACGTGGCCCGGGATCTGCGACAACGGGAGAATCACAACGTGCGTGTGCTTTTGTCGACGTATGGGTCACGCGGGGACGTCGAGCCGCTGGCAGGGCTGGCGGCAAAGCTGCGGGACCTCGGTGCCGAGGTGCGGGTGTGCGCGCCGCCGGACGAAGACTTCGAGCGGCGATTGGCCGAGGTCGGGGTGGCGCTGGTGCCGGTCGGTATGTCGGCGCGGGCATTGACGAAGGCCGCGCCGCCGCCGTCGGCGCTGCCCGAGCGCGCCGCCCAGGTGATCGCCGGCCAGTTCGAGGCCGTCACCGCGGCGGCCGAGGGATGCGACGTGCTGGTGGCGACCGGCATGATGCCGGCCGCGGCGGGTGCGCTGTCGGTGGCCGAGAAACTGGGCGTCCCCTCGGTGTCCGTGACCTTCCAGCAGCTCACCCTCCCGTCGCCGTACCGCCGGCCGCTGGAGTACGCAGGGCGGTCCTTTCCGCTGGAGGTGACCGACAACCGCGTGCTGTGGGAGCTGGACGCCGAGATCAACAACGAGTTGTTCGGTGCGGCGATCAACACCAACCGGGCGGCGGCCGGCCTGCCGCCGGTCGGCGATGTCCGCGGCTACGTCACGGGCAGCCGGCCGTGGCTGGCCACGGACCCGGTCCTGGACCCGTGGCGGCACGCTCCTGGTTTCACGGACTTCGACGTCGTACAGACCGGGGCGTGGATCGTGCCCGACGCCAACCCGCTCCCGCCCGATCTGGTGGCGTTCCTGGGGGCCGGAGCGCCACCGGTGTACGTGGGATTCGGCAGCATGCCCATGCTCGCGGCGACGGACGTCGCCCAGGCGGCACTGGCGGCCGTCCGGGCGCACGACCGCCGCGTGGTCATGGCCCGCGGCTGGGCGGACCTGGACGTGCTCGACGACCGGGGCGACTGCTTCGTCGTCGGCGAGGTCAACCAGCAGGCGCTGTTTCCCCGGATGGCCGCCGTCGTACACCACGGCGGGGCGGGAACGACGACGACGGCCACCCGGTCCGGCGCACCGCAAGTGGTGGTGCCCCAGGCGGCCGACCAGCCGTACTGGGCCGGCCGGGTCGCCGACCTGGGCATCGGCGTCGACCACGGCGGTCCGGCGCCGACCACCGAGTCGCTGTCGGCCGCGCTGGCGACGGCTCTGAACCCTGAGACCCGTGCGCGTGCCGGGGCCGTGGCCGGAGGGATCCGGACCGACGGTACGGCGGTGGCCGCGAAGCTGCTGGTCGACGCGTACGGCTGAGCAGGTGCGGGCCCGGCCAGGTCGAACCGGTGGGCGCGTCTGCGAGCAGGTATCCCAGCGACACCCACTGCACCGCCGCCAGCGACGCGTGGAACTCACGCTGCAGGGCGGGGAACGCCAGGGTGACGATGCTGGCGTCGAGCTGCCCCATGAACGCGCCGATGCACACCGCTCCCACGGCGAAAAGTACGGGTTGCCGTGTCCTCTCCCTGGGCATTTTTGGCGTTACGGCCTCCACTGCTCCGCTGGCGACACACCCGGCAGCGGCTTGCCGATGAGGGCCAGAGGGAGGAAGAAGCAGACCTGGCCGATGGCCATGATGAGCGTGGCGAGCGCCTTGTCGTCGTACTGCTCGGACGCCCTCGCGTACAGCTCGTCGGGGACGCGCTCGCCGAACGGGTTCGAAGTGAGCACGGATTCGACCAGTTCCAGCGCGATGCGTTCAGCGTCGGTGAAGTAGGGCGCGTCCCGCCAGGAGGCCACGGCGGTGATGCTCTCCTCCGTGGCACCGGCCTTGCGGAGGTTGCCGGTGTGCAGGACGGTCAGGTACGTGCTGCCGGCGATCTGGCCGGCCCGCAGCTGTAGCAGGCTGATAGTGGTCGGCGGGATCGTGCCGTTCCCGGTCGCCTTGTACAGGGCGCCGCCGATGTCCTTGAGCTCGGGGACGAGCACGGCGGGGTTGGGCAGGCGCGACTCGGTGGTGGTCATGGTGGTGGGTTCCTTTCTGAACGGTGTTTCGCTGCTCTGACGGATCGCATGGGGCGAAGGTGACCGGTGAGGCGGTCGATTTCATCCGGGCGTGCTGCCGAGGGTTTCCGGCGTGGGCTTGCTGTCCCGGTTCGCGGGGCGAGGGCGCAGGAGTAGGACGGCGGTGAGGATCGCGGCCAGGTAGAAGCCGCCTGCGCCGAGCATGCCGGCGGTGTAGCCGCTGGTGAGCGCGTCATGCAGGGCTGTGCCCGGCGGCCGGCTCGTGGTGGCGGTGACGGCGATGCCGGCCAGGCCGCGCGCGCTGCCCACCCCGCCGGCCGACGCCGGGCCGTTCGCGCGGACGACGCGGGTGTTGGCGAACGCCACCTGGTCCAGCGGCGGCGTGCTGTTGAGCCCGTACCCGAGGCCGAGGATGCTGTGCGGGCCGGGCACGCCCGCCCAGAACGCGGCCTCCTGCTCAGGCGCGGCCGTCCACCGCTGGATCGGCCGGAACCGCTCCTCCTCGGCCGCGGGCAGCCCCAGGTAGAGGTCCAGCCGTACGGAGTCCGGATGCGCTCGTCGTAGACCTGCTGGACCTGCTGGATCGACTGCCCGGTCACCCGCCGGGTCACCTCGTTCACCATGGCGAACGAGACGAACCCGCCGTAGCCGTAGGCCGAACCGGGACGCCAGTACGGCCGCTGCCCGGCCAGGCGGCGCGCGATCACCGCGTCGTCGGCCAGTTCGGCCGCCGACAGCCCGCCGTCGACGCCGATCACGCCGGAAGTGAGTGTTGGTCGCGGGCATGACGGATGGTCCGGAGGAAAGGTGACCGGTGCGTTCGCGGTCACCTTTCACTGGTTTGATGCGTCAGCGCTCTGACGTGGCTGAGATGAGAGGAACGCAACCGTGACGCCCCATGACTTTCTGGCCGGCCAGTTCCAGGAGCACCGCCCCCATCTGAAGGCGGTCGCCTACCGCATGCTCGGCTCGCTGAGCGAGGCCGAGGACGCGCTCCAGGAGGCATGGCTGCGGCTGGCGCGTTCGGACTCCGGTGACATCGACAATCTCGGTGGCTGGTTGACCACCGTGGTGGGCCGGGTGTGCCTGGACATGCTCCGCGCCCGCAAGTCCCGGCGTGAGGAGTCGCTGGAGGACCGCCTGCCCGACCCGGTGATCAGCCGCCCGGATGCCGCCGACCCGGAACAGGAAGTGCTGCTGGCCGACTCGGTGGGCCTGGCGCTGCTGGTCGTGCTGGAGTCCCTGACCCCGGCCGAACGGCTGGCGTTCGTGCTCCATGACATGTTCGGACTGCCGTTCGATCAGATCGCACCCATCGTGGACCGCACCCCCGTGGCAGCCAGGAAGCTCGCCAGCCGCGCCCGCCAGCGGGTCCGCGGCGCAGCTCCGAACCCCGACCCTGACAGGGCAGATCAGCGCCGGGTGGTGGATGCCTTCCTCGCTGCCGCCCGCGGCGGCGACTTCGCCGCACTGATGTCCATTCTCGACCCCGACGTGGTGCTGCGCGCCGACGGCGGGATGCTCACCGGCGGCATGAAGACCATCCGCGGCGCCGTGGCCGTGGCTGGACAGCTCGCCATCTTCCAGCGCATGGCCACCAGCGCCGCCACCCACCCGGTGCTTGTCAACGGCCTCGCCGGCCTGGTCAACACCATCGATGACCAGCTCATCTCTGTCATGAGCTTCACCATCTCCGACGGCAAGATCGCCACGATCGACATCCTGTCCGACCCCGATCGGCTGGCCCAGCTCAACCTCATCCGCCTGGAGCCGTGATACCTGACCCTGTTGACACCCCCGACGCCGTCGCGTGCCCCATCATGGCGAGGGCGTCACTGGGCATGAGAATGCCTTCTCGAAGAGGCCGACTGCCTCCGACGCCCTGCTCCCAGCTACTTCCGGAATCTCGGCCGACGGGAAGGCGGTCATCGCATCGCCTGCGAGGCGCGTATGAAGAGGAGGTTGGTAATGCGCCCCACTTGCTTGCGCTGACCTGCAGAGTTGCTTATCGCAGGCCGCCACCTCCTTTTATTCGTGTTGACTTATATAAGTACCGGCCTGTAACTTCGGCGCTGTGCATGCGTTCGACATACTCGGCGACCACGTACGCCGCAGGATCCTGGAGCTGCTCGCCGAAGGCGAGCAGACCTCGGGCGCGCTGTGCGCTGTCATCCGCGAGGAGTTCGGCATCTCCCAGCCCGCCGTCTCCCAGCACCTGAAGGTGCTGCGCGAGGCCGGGTTCGCCACCGTGCGGCCCGAAGGCACCCGGCGGCTCTACGCCGTCAACCCCGAACCACTGCGCGACATCGACACCTGGCTCGACCGCTTCCGGCGCCACTGGACCCCCCACCTGGACGCGCTCGCGACAGAGCTCGCACGCGGAGAACGCCAACGGCGACTCCGCGAAGAAGCCGCCGGACAGACCGGCGGGGAGACCAGCAGACAACCACGAACCACGGGGAGCACCCCATGATCAACGTCACCGAGCAGATCAACGCCGTCGCCCGCCGCCTCGGCACCCGCGTCGTCGAGGCGGGGGAGGCCCGCACGATGACCATCAGCCAGACCTACGACGCCGCCGTCGAGGACGTGTGGGACGCCTGCACCAACCCCGAGCGGCTCCCCCGCTGGTTCCTGCCGGTGACCGGCGACCTGCGCCTGGGCGGCCGCTACCAGCTCGAAGGCAACGCCGGCGGCGAGATCCAGCGCTGCGACCCGCCCAAGAGCTTCGCCGCCACCTGGGAGTTCGGCGGCGGCATCAGCTGGATCGAGGTCCGCCTGTCCCCCGCCCCCTCCGGCGGCACCCGCTTCGAACTGGAGCACACCGCCCTCCCCGACGACCACTGGAACCAGTACGGCCCCGGCGCCGTCGGCATCGGCTGGGACCTGGGCGTCATGGGCCTGGCGCTGCACCTGGCCACCGGGCACGGCAACGACTCCGCCGAGTTCGCCGCATGGTCGGTCTCGCCCGACGGCATCCGGTTCGCCACGCTCAGCGGCGAACTCTGGTGCCAGGCCGACATCGACGCCGGCGCCGATGCGGAGGCCGCGCGCGCCGCCTCCGCCCGCACCATCGCCTTCTACACCACCCCGCCGCAGGACGCCCCGGCCTCCTGACCGGGCCCCCGCCGTACGGCACCCGCCCGCGCGGCCCGCCTCAGAGCAGCACGCAGACCACCGGCCCGGCGCCGGCGGCCGCGATCCAACGCTCCACGCGCGCCGCGTGGCCGCCGCCGGCCCCGCTCAACGTCCACCCGCCTCCGGCAGCGGCGTACCCGCCCCGCGCGCCAGCAGCGCCTCCACCCCCGGCGTCACCACCTCGCGGAACACCGCGTCCATCCCCCGCGCCGTCGCCGTACCGCCGTCCTCAGCCCACCGCACCAGCAGCGCCGTCAGCGCCCCCACCACGCACGCCGCCACCAGCTCCAGCCCCTCCGGCGGCCGGCCGCCCGCCGGCACCGCCGCCAGCAGCTCCTCCCGCACACTGCCGGTGAGGATCCGCTCCACCCGCGGCACCACCACGCCCCCGCCGCGCCGCCCCAGCAGCGCCCGCACCAGGTCGCGGTGCTCCCCCACATGCTCGAACAGTGGCAGGCTGAACCCGAACAGCCGCCCCGGCGCAGGCCCCGACCCCGCCTTCAGCATCTCCACCAGCTCGTCCAGGTTCCCGAACAGCACATCCCGCTTGTCGGTGAAATGCGCGTAGAACGTCGACCGGCCCACATCCGCCCGGTCGATGATGTCGGTCACCGTCACCGCGTCGTAGCCCTTCTCCAGGATCAGCTCCACCAGCGCCCGCTGCACCGCCTGCCGCGTCCGCCGCACCCGCCGATCCCCGACCCGCCGATCCGCACCCTGCCGATCCGCGCTGCGACCGCCCGACTTCCCGGACGCCTTCCCCACCCCTGTCCCGAAACGCACAACCACGCCGATATTGCCTGTTGACCCGTCGGCCATCACGAACACACCATTCATTTCCGCACACATTGTCCGGAAACGCAATGGAGAGCCCGTGCCGACCCCGCCCACGCCCGTCATCACCGTCCACGACGCGGCGAAGACCTACACCACCCCCGCCGGCGACTTCCCCGCCCTGCGCGACGTCAGCCTCACCGTCGCCCCCGGCGAATTCGTCACCGTCACCGGCCGGTCAGGCAGCGGCAAAAGCACCCTGCTCAACCTGCTCGCCGGAATCGACCGCCCCACCTCCGGCAGCGTCGTCATCGCCGGAACCGACGTCCACACCCTCCCCGAATCCCGCCTGTCGTCCTGGCGCGGACGCACCATCGGCATGGTGTTCCAGTTCTTCCAGCTCCTGCCCACCCTCACCATCGCCGAGAACGTCATGCTCCCCATGGACTTCTGCGCCACCCGCCCCCCACGCGAACGCCACCCCCACGCCCTGCACCTACTCGACACCGTCGGCATCGCCGACCACGCCGACAAACTCCCCGCCGCCCTGTCCGGCGGCCAGCAGCAGCGCGCAGCCATCGCCCGCGCCCTCGCCAACAACCCACCCGTCCTACTCGCCGACGAACCCACCGGCAACCTCGACTCCGCCACCGCCGACATGATCCTCGAACTGTTCACCGCACAGGCCGACACCGGCACCGCCATCGTCATGGTCACCCACGAACGCGACCTCAGCACCTGGGCCCACCGCCAGATCCACCTCGCCGACGGCCGCATCGCCCACCAGGACACCCCGTGACCCGCCCCCGCTACACCAAGATCCGCCGCGACATGCGGCAGGCCCGCGGCCGCATCCTGCTCATGACCACCGCCGTCGCCGTCAGCCTCATCGCCATCGGCGCCATGCTGACCGCCCGCACCGTCGTCACCCGCGAAGCCTCCGCCAACTACACCGCCACCCGCCCCGCCTCCGCCACCCTCGACATCGCCGGCGGCATCACCCCCGACCTGCTCACCCAGGTCCGCACCCGCCCCGGCATCACCGACGCCACCGCCCGCCAGACCCTCACCGCCCGCGTCCGCACCGGCGACACCTGGCACAAAATGCTGCTGTTCGTCATCGACGCCGATGACCCGCTGCGCATCTCCCGCTTCGACATCGAACGCGGCACCTGGCCCCCACCCGCCGACGGCATCCTCCTCGAACGCTCCGCCCAAGCCCTCCTCGACAACCCCACCGCCGTCACCGTCACCGCCCCCGGCGGCCAACCCGCCACCTTCACCGTCACCGGCGCCGTCCACGACGCCGCCGCACAAGAACGCACCGCCTACGGCTACCTCACCCCCCAAGGACTCACCCGCCTCGGACCCACCCCCACCCACCACCAGCTGAAAACCTCCATCGCCGGCGACCAGCACACCGTCGACACCCGCGCCCGCGAACTCGCCACCTGGCTCACCAGCCAGGGACACACCGTCAACGCCATCACCGCGCCCCCCGCCGGACGCCACCCCCACCAGAGCCAGATCGACAGCGTCACCCTGCTGTTCCTCGGCTTCGCCGCCGCGGCCCTCCTGCTCGCCGCCGCCGTCGTCGCCACCACCCTCGGCGGCATGCTCGCCCAGCAGACCCGCCAGATCGGCATCCTCAAAACCCTCGGCGCCACCACCACCCAAATCCTCGGCACCTACCTACTACTCACCCTCGCCGTCGCCACAGCAGCCCTCCTGCTCGCCGCCGCACCCGCGATCCTCGCCGGACTCGCCCTCGCCGACGCCACCGCCGGCCTACTCAACCTCGACATCACCGACACCTCGATCCCCACCTGGGTCCTCGCCGCCCTCGCCGCCACCGGACTCGGCACACCCCTGCTCGTCGCCCTCGCCCCCCTCACCCGCGCCGCCCGCACCACCGTCCGCGCCGCCCTCGACCACCGCGGCACCACCCCGCCCGCCACCACCCGCGCCGTACGGCCGGCGCGCGGCAACCGGCTCGTATCCCTGGCCCTGCGCAACGCCCTGCGCCGCCGCGGACGCCTCGCCCTCACCCTCGCCCTGCTCACCGCAGGCGGAGCCCTGTTCACCGGCGGCCTCTCCACCGCCAACGCCTGGAACACCTGGGTCGACGACGGACTCGCCCGCCGCCACTACGACGCCGAGATCACCCTCACCCGGCCCGCCCCCGCACACCGCCTCACCGAACTCCTGCGCGGCGTCCCCGGCCTCACCGCCGCCGAACCCCTCAGCTCCGCGCCCGCCGTACCCGTCCGCGGCGGCCAGGTCGAACCCGCCCGCACCTACCCCGACGGCGGACACGGCGCCTTCAACCTCGTCGCCCTGCCCCCGCAAAGCCGCCTCACCGACTTCGAGCTCCTGCGCGGCCGGCACCTGCGCGACGGCGAACCCGGCACCGCCGTACTCAACCAGACCGCCGCCACCCGCCTCGGCGACCCCGCCCCCGGCACCCACGTCACCCTCCGCGCCGCCGGCACCGACACCACCCTGCGCGTCGTCGGCGTCGTCGCCGAGGTCGGAGGCCCCGCCACCGCCTACACCGCCCACGAACCGCAGGCCACCGCCACCGCCGTACGCCTCGCCTACGACGACCCCGCCGCCCTCACCCGCGCCGAACAGCGGCTCGCCGACGCCGGCATCGCCGCCGCCACCGTCGTCCCCACCGCCGAACTCCGCACCGCCGTCGACGAACACGTCCTCATCCTCATCCAGACCCTCGTCGCCCTCGCCGCCCTCATGGCCGTCGTCGGCACACTCGGACTCGCCTCCGCCATGGGCATCGCCGTCACCGAACGCACCCGCGAATTCGGCATCATGCAGACCCTCGGCGCCACCCCCCGCACCGTACGGCTCACGCTCATCCTCGAAGGCACCGCCATCGGCCTGGCCGGCTCCCTGCTCGCCGTCGCCGCCGGACTGCCCGCCGCCGCCCTCGTCGGCGACATGCTCGGCACCCTGTCCTTCGGCCTGCCCCTGCCCCTCGCCCCGTCCCGCGGCGGCATGGCCGCCTGGGCCGCCCTCGGCGTCGCCGCCGCCGCGGCCGCCACCCTCACCGCCGCGCGCCGCGCCGGCCGCCTCACCGTCAAAGACACCCTCACCTACGAATGACCAGCACGACCAGCCGCACCCAAGGACCCGCCATGAGCACCGCAGACCACACCGCAGACCACAGCGCCGCCGCCACAGCCGCCCGCGCCACCGCCCTCGCCGGCGGGCCGCTGTTCCTCCTCGGCGTCATCCTCCACCCCGCCCGAGACGGCCACGGCATCGCCGCCGCCGGCAACCTCTACGGCCTCACCCACGACATCCAAGCCATCGGCCTCCTCCTCGTCGCCATCAGCCTCGCCGCCGCCCACGCCTCCGCCCCCAAGCGGTACGGCACCGCCGGCCTCCCCGTCTTCCTCACCGCCCTGGCCGGACACCTGCTCTGGCTCGCCGTCATCGCCATCGACGGCGCCCGCAACCCCGTCATGGCCCGCCTCGACCCCACCATCGTCCACACCCACGCCGACTTCGACCCCGGCGTCGTCGCCATCGCCCTGCCCGCCATGCTCCTGTTCCCCCTCGGCTCAGTCCTCCTCGGCCGCCTCCTCGCCAAAAACGGCGCCCACTGGCCCGGCCTGCTCATCGCCGGAGGCATCCTCATCTACACCGCCGGAAGCATCGCCGTCTTCATCGCCGGCCCCCACTCGCCCCTCGTCCAAATCCTCGAAGTCGCCGGCGCCCTGCCCTACGCCGCCGGGCTCGCCCTCCTCGGCCTGCAGCGCGGCGGCACCGCCCGGAAGTAACCCCCGGCCGCCCCCGCCGTACGGCGTCAGTGCCCCGCGGCCCGCTCCAGCAGCAACACCGTCACACCACGCCAATCCCGCTGCCGCCGTACGGCGAAGCCCTCCTCCAGCAACCGCGTCACCTTCGCCGCCCCCACCGGCGCCAACCCGTAACGCGACGGGAGATCGGTGCCGGGCCGCACCGCCCGCCCCGTCTCCTCCCGCACCAGCCACACCCGGCCCGCCGCCGGCTCCGCCCCCAGCACCTCAGGCAGATCGCCGTACCGCGACAGCCCCTCCCGCGCCCACGGCACAGCGAACACCACCGCGTCCCCCGCCTGCCGCCCGGCCGACACCCACGCCGCCGCCGACCGGTAATCCACCTCGTGCCCGCCCGGCTCACGCACCCGCACATGCTGCGGCCACGCCACCGCCACCGCCGCCCCCACCGCCACGACCGCCACCGGAACCCGCACCCGCGCCAACGCCACACCCGCCAGCAGCGCGAACCCCGGCGCGGCGGCCAGCGCGTACCGCGTGTTGTAGACCGGCGTCGCCACCTGCGACACCGCGAACAGCACCAGCGCCGGCAGCGCACCCCACACCAGCGCCCCCGCCGCGAACCCCCGGCCCAGCCCACCCGGACCGGAACGCCACAGCGCCCATCCGCCCGCGACCGCCACCGCCACCACCGCCCACCCGAGCAGCACCGCCGCCAGATGCCCCACCTCCGGCACCGGCCGCCACGACGTGATCGAACTGCGCAGCAGCACCAGATCCGACCAACCCGGCACCGCCAGCCACGACACCTGCCCCACCTGCGACGCCGACACCACAGCCAGCACCGCCGCAGGCACACAGCCCGCCGCCATCCACCCCAGCAACGGCCGCCACACCCCCGCCTTCGCGACCGCCGCCACCACCAGATGCGCCGGAAGCACCAGCACCGCGAACAGATGCGTACACGGCAGCAGCGCCACCGCCACACCGTAGCCCGCCCACCGGCCCCGCGACGGCCGCTCAAGCACCCGGTGCAGCGCCCAGAACGACAGCACCGCAGCCGCCACCGCCAACGCGTACGGCCGCGCCTCCTGCCCGAACCGCGACATCGACGGCAGCACCACCAGAACCAGCGCCGCCGCGACACCGGCCCGCACCCCGCCGAGCCTGCGCCCCAGATCCGCCAGCAGCCCCGCCGCCGCCCCGATCCCCAGCGCCGACGGCAACCGCAGCCACCAGTCCGCCCCACCCAGCCACGACCACACCAGCATCAGCGCGTAATACGGAACGAACACCACATCGCGCTCGGCCAGCACCTCCGCCAGCTCCGCCGGCGACGACACCGCCTCCGCCGTCGCCAACTCGTCCGCCCACATCGACGGCACCCACGACCCCGCGAAAACCACCGCGAAAGCCGCAACCCCCGCACACCACCCCAGCACGCCCGAACCCGCAGCCACCATACGCACCGGCCGAGCCTACAAGCGGCCCGCCGTACCGATGCCCGACCACGATCCAGCGGTGCCGTCTCCGCCGCGCGCGGCGGAGACGGCACCGCTGCGAACCGGGTGCGAGACGAACCACTGCGAACCCACCGCCTACCGCAGCCGGACCGGCTCGACCCCGCCCCAGAGCCGGAGCGGCCAGGCGGAGCTTGTTGCCAGGGAAGGGCGACACCGAAGCCGACGAACCGTCAGGCCGAGGACCCACTGTCGATGACCAGGTCGGCGCCGACCACCGCACCCGCTGCGGGCGAGGCGAGATAGAGCACCCCAGCCGCCACT
This sequence comes from Sinosporangium album, assembly GCF_900100605.1. GTDB lineage: Bacteria > Actinomycetota > Actinomycetes > Streptosporangiales > Streptosporangiaceae > Sinosporangium > Sinosporangium album. The sequence continues at coordinate 87,621 of NZ_FNCN01000018.1, forward strand.
TCCTCGGCCTCCGCGACCCGGCCCAGCGGGTTCTCCGTCTTCACCCGCTCGGCACGGTCGGCCTCGCTCTCGCCGGGCCGCAGCGACATGGGCGCAGCCGCGGCGCCGGGGCTGACGGCGTTGATGCGGATGCCCTGGTGGATGTGGTCGAGAGCGGCGGCGCGGGTCAGCGCGGAGACCGCTGCCTTCGAGGTGATGTACGCGGCAACGTTCGGGATCCGCAGGTGTGCGCCCAGGTTGGAGGAGATATTGACGATGGCGCCGCCACCGTTCCCCTTCATGTGCGCGATCTCGTGCTTCATCGCCAGCCAGACGCCGGTGACATTGGTCCGCAGCACCGCGTCCCAGTCCTCCTCGCTCACCTCGCCGACAGGTACAGCGCCGCGGAGTATCCCGGCGTTGTTGACCGCGATGTCCAACCCGCCGAAGCGGGCAACGCTCTCGCGTACGAGGTTCTGAAGCCGGCCGGAGTCCGTGACATCGGCGGTGACGGCGGCGGCCGTGCCGCCGGTGGCCTCGATCAGACCGACCGTCTCCTCCAGGGAGGCAGCGGTGCGTCCCGCGGCGACCACAGACGCGCCCTCGGCGGCGAAGGCGAGCGCGATCGCGCGGCCGAGGCCGGAGCCTGCGCCGGTGACGAGGACGGTCTTGCCGGTGAAGCGGTTCATTACGGTGGCTCCCTTGAGTGATGGATTACTTGGTGCGGTGGTTCAGAAGGGCGACGGCGGCCAGAGCGGCCCCTGTCGCGGCCAGGGACCAGGCGTCGCTGCCGAGCGTGAGCAGGATCGCGAACAGGAGGGTCGGGCCGAATTCCATCGCGGTGTTCAGCACGCCGCCCGCGAGCCCGGTCTGCTGCCGCGGCACGCCTTCGGTGGCGAGCACGGCGGCTCCCGCGAAGGAGGCCGCCGTGCCGGCCGGCAGCAGCACGAGGCCCGGCAGCAGTCCATACCCATACGAGACGTGTGCGTCGAGCCCGGTGAGCGCGAGGAGGGCGAGCCCGGCCGCGGCGGTGCCGAGCCCGGCGGCTGTGACGGTTCGGGCCCCGTACCGGACGATGAGCGGTCCTGCTGCCCGGCTCGAGGCGATCAGCGCAACAGCGAACGGTACGAACGCCGCCGAGGTCTGCAGCTGCGACCAGTCGAGCGCCTGCTGGAGTTGGAGCGAGAGGACCACGAAGGTGATCGCGGTCGCGCACGCGCTCAGCGCGATGGCCGTGAGAGCGAGGACCCGCCGCCGGTCGAGCAGGAAGCCGGGCGGCAGCAGCGGGTCGGCGACGCGGCGCTCGGCGTACCAGAACGCGGCCAGCAGCGCGGCCCCGCAGAGCAGCGGCGCGAGCACGCCGACCGACCACCAGGGGCGGGTGTCGGTGACGATGAGCCCGTAACTGGCGAGGGTGATCCCGGCGGTGGCGAGCAGAGCGCCCGGCAGGTCGAGAGTCCTGCTCCGGCTCGGCGTGGTGTCCGGCAGCAACCGGGGCGTGAGGGCGAGGGCTGCGAGGGCCGCCACGAGCGGTACGGCGAAGGTCCAACGCCAAGACAGCAGCGCCGAGATGACGCCGGAGAGCAGATGGCCCGCGGTCGCGCCCAGTACCGAGAGCCCGCCCCAGGTGGCCATCGCCCTGCCGTACGCGGCTGGGGAGGGGAAGACGGCGTGCAGCACGGCCATGGCGGCGGGCGCGATCAGAGCCGCCCCCGCCCCCTGCGCGAAGCGCGCTACGAGCAATGTCCCGATGCCGGGGGCGAGCGGGACCGCGGCCGAGGCGGCGGCGAAGAGGACCAGGCCCGCGGTGAGCGCAGGCCGACCCCCATAGCGGTCCGCGAGGCGTCCGCCGAAGAGCAGCAGCCCGGCGAAGGTCAGTCCGTAGGCGGCGCTGAGCATGATCAAGTCTGCGCGCCGCAGGTCGAATTCGCGCCCGATGAGGGGCAGCGGTATGGAGAGCGCGGCCAGCGTGAAGATCAGAGTGGCCTGGACGCCACCGAGGAGGACGAAGGCGTACCGCTGCTGCATAGTGGCCACGCGGGCAGCGCCTGTGGTGGTCATGCCTTCCTCCTGATATTTGACCGATCGGTCCATTATTCGGGCATGCGACAGGGAGCCCGGTGGATTCGGCAGATGCGAGTCAGTCCAGCAGGGCCAGGGCCTGTTCAGCCGCGTCCCGCACCCGGGCGGGATCGTTCGACGCCTTGCCGACGATCCGTATCCCCTGCAGCAGCACGAGCAGCATGCGGGCCAGCGCACGCGGATCGCGCCCCTCGGGCAGCTCACCCTGGGCCTGCGCCCGCACGAGCGCAGAGCACAGCAGAGTCTCGGCGTGCTCCCAGCTGATCTCGACCCGGCGGGCCGCCGCAGGGTCGTGCGGCGCCAGCTCGGCCGCGGTATTGGTGATGAAGCAGCCGTTCAGCCGCCCCTCGGAGGAGGCGGCCTCCGCGGCGAAGCGGCGCACCACCGCCCGCACCGCAGGCAGTGCGGGGCCCGGCCGGGACAACTCGGCAAGGAGAGCCGGGTCGCGCGTCTCGCCGTACCGGTCCATGGCCTTCAGATACAGCTCGTGCTTGCTACCGAAGGTCGCGTAGATGCTGGCGCGGCCGATGCCGAGGTGCTCGACCAGATCCGTCAGCGACGTCGCCTGGTAGCCGCGCCGCCAGAACAGCTCAAGGACCGACTGCAGCGCGGCGTCCGGATCGAATTCCTTGGTCCTGGCCATATCGAAGACCATAAACCTATCAAGAACGATCGGTCAAATAACTGCGCGGTCCAGGGGTCGCCACCCGGCATGCGACCTCGTGTCGCACCTTGTCACAGCGGCGGGCGCAGCCCGTCCAGCACCAGGGTGATGACATCGTCGGCCTCGGCCCGCCAACCGGGGCGGTCATGGGCCGCACTGATGCCGTGCAGCACCATCATCACGGCACCGGCATCCACGTCATCGCGAACGGTGCCGTCCCGCACGGCGGCGGCCACCAGGTCGGTGACAGCCCGCTCCAGCGCCCGGCCGCCCTCGGCAAGGGCACCCGAGCGATCGGCCATGAGCGTGGCCAGCGTCCGGGCCAGGCCCTCGTGGGCATCTATGTGGTCGACCATGCCGCGCAGGAAGGTCGCCAAAGCCTCCGCCGCGGGCAGCGTGGCCTGCAGCCGGCGGGCGCGGTCGCACAGCGCGGCGACTTCCCCGTGGTAGACCGCCTCGGCCAGCGCCTCCCGGGTGGGGAAGTGGCGGTACAGCGTGCCGGTGCCCACCCCGGCCAGGCGGGCGAAGTCATCGAAGCGCAGGTCGAAGAAGTCTCCGGCGTCGAAGACCTCCCGCGCCTTGGCGATCAGGACATCGCGGTTGCGTTGGGCGTCGGCCCGCAGCGGCTTGTCGGCGGTCATGCGCTACCTCGCATTGACAAGTGGAGATGACCTCCATATTTTGAAAGTGGAGATGACCTCCAAATCGATCGTACCCCACGAGGTGCAGCGTGAAGATCCTGATGTTCGGCCGAGGCGTGATCGCCACCGTCTACGGCTGGGCCCTGCAACAGGCCGGACACGACGTCGAGTTCTACGTCCGGCCGGGCCGCGCGGCGACGTACGGAGACGCAGTGGACCTCGACCTGATCGATACGCGGCGCCGGGTGTGGGGGCAGCGCGTCGTCGAGAAGTGGCCGGTGCGCTACCGCGAGGCACTGGAGCCGGACCACGACTTCGACCTGATCGTGCTCAGCGTGCCGCACCACCGCCTCGCGGAGGCGACGGCCTTCCTGTCCCCGCGTGTCGGCCAGGCCACGGTGCTGGTCTTCGGCAACATCTGGACCGAGCCGCTGGCCGCGATCGGCGCACTCCCCGTCGACCAGATCGCCTGGGGCTTCCCCCAGGCCGGCGGCGGTTTCGGCGCGGACGGCGTGCTCCGTGGGGCGCTGCTGCCGTCGGTCGTCTTCGGCACCCTCGGCCAGCCCCCGACCGACCGGGAGCGGGCCGTGCGCCAGGCGTTTCGCGAGGCCGGGCTCCGGCTCAAAGAGCAGCCCGACTTCCGCGGCTGGCTGTGGATCCATTTCGTGTCGGATGCCGGCCTGTTCTCGCAGGCCCTGCGGCTGGGTTCCCTGTCCAAGCTGGCCGGGGCGACGGGCGACCTGCGCGAGGGGCTGCTGGCGGGCCGCGAGCTGCTGCCGCTCCTCAAGGCACGCGGCCTCGACCTGCGACGTCACCGGGGCGGTCCGCTGCTGTTCCGGGCGCCCACCTGGCTGACGGCCCCCGCGCTCGCCTTGCTGACCGCTCATGTCGCGCCCGTGAGCGTGAATTTTGCGGCGCACTCCGACCCCGACGCCGAGGAGCCGCGTGAGGTCTGCCGGGACGCCCTGGCCGAAGCACGACGGTTGGGCATCTCGGTTCCGCGCCTGGAAGCGGCGGAACCGCACTTCGCCCGTGAGGGGACGGGTCGAGTCTGAATCCACCGATGCTGTCGGTCCCGGTGGTCCGTTGCGGCTCCTTGGTCCGCCGCATCCCAGAGCCGAACCCGGTCGCACCGGTCGACCAACCGCCGTTCGCACACGGCTTTTCACCGTCCAGCCGCTATCGCCTGTCCGTGACGTCGTGGAAGGAAAAAGTCATGACCACCACTGAGAAGCACGAGTTCCCCATGGCCCGTACGTGCCCGTTCGCGCCGCCGCCGGCGTACGAACAGATCCGCGAAGAAGAGCCGGTCTCGCGGGTTCGTCTGCCCGACGGCGGGTGGGCCTGGGCGGTCAGCCGCCACGAAGACGTGCGAACCGTATTGAACGACCGGCGGTTCAGCGCCGACCGGCAGCATCCGGACTTCCCGCAGCTCGTCAAGGGCGAGGCGGCGTCCCGGCGGCCGGACGAGGAGCGCCTCCTGATCGCGATGGACGCACCGGAGCACGGGCCGGCGCGCAAGGCCGTACTCGGCGAGTTCACGGTGCGCCGGTTGGAGGCGCTGCGGCCGCGGATCCAGGAGATCGTCGACGGGCAGATCGACGAGCTGCTGGCCGGGCCGCGGCCCGGCGACCTGGTGGACTCGCTGTCGCTGCCGGTCCCGTCACTCGTGATCTGCGAGATGCTAGGTGTGCCCTACGCCGACCATGAGTTCTTCCAGGAGCACACGGTGGCGGTGATCAAGCAGTCGACGCCGCCCGAGGAGCGGTGGGCGGCCGTGAGGGCCATCCAGGACTACATGACCGACCTCATCGCGGAGAAGGAGAAGAACCCGCCGGACGACCTGCTCGGGCGGCAGATCGTCAAGCTGCGCGCGGACGGCACCTACCGGCGGACGGCACTGGCCGGCATGGGCTTCCTGCTGCTCGTGGCCGGCCACGAGACGACGGCGAACATGATCTCGCTGTCGACCGTGGCGTTCCTGCGCAACCCGGAGCAGCTCGCGATGATCAAGGCCGACCCGGGCAGAACGCTCAACGCGGTCGAGGAGATGCTGCGGTACTTCACCATCATCGACGTGGCGACGGCCCGGCTGTGCGTCGAGGACATCGAGGTCGGCGGGCAGCGGATCCGCGCCGGCGAAGGAGTACTGGCGCTCGGTTATTCGGCCAACCGCGACCCGCGGGCGTTCGAGAACCCGGACGGGCTCGACATCGAGCGCGGCGCGCGCCACCACGTTGCGTTCGGGTTCGGGCCGCACCAATGTCTGGGCCAGAACCTCGCTCGGATGGAGCTGCAGATCGTGTTCGACACGCTGTTCGGCCGCATCCCCACGCTGGAGCTGGCGATGGATATCGACGAGCTGCCGTTCAAGGACGACGCGAACATCTATGGCCTGTACCAGCTCCCGGTGACCTGGTAGAGGAGAGGGCCATGAGAATCATCGCGGACACCGGCAGGTGCGTCGGCGCCGGACAGTGCGTGCTCATTGAGCCCGAGCTGTTCGACCAGAGCGAGGACGACGCCACGATCATCGTGCTGAACGAGACACCGGAGGGCGAGCTGGTCGAGAAGGCCCGCCAAGCGGTGCACGTGTGCCCTAGCCAGGCCCTCTCCCTGGAGGATTGAGTCGATCCGCAGATGGCCGTTCAGCCTGAAAGAATCACGCTGAACGGCGCGCCAGGCGTGCTGTGATCCATCGGACGGGTGACTTTGGGCGCCACCGTAGGTGGAGGGTTTGAGGGTTGGGTGGATCGGTGGGTTTGCAACACCCCGACGCCTTTACAACGTAGATTTATAACGACGCCAGTCTGCCCGGCAGGCACCACCGTCGTGATGGGCAAGGCCACGGTTGACGAGCAGCACGACCTGCGTGGATCCGGCTCTCCCGCCACGTCCACATGGCCGGCCCCCCTCGCACCCCCCTCTCCGCAGGGCCCTCGCCCCTGTGAAACCTGTCCCCTCACCCCAGCCCGCCCCCCTACCCCACGGCGGGCCGGCGCGGTCGAAGACCGGCAGCAGAAGCTCGGGGAAGTCCAGCCGGGGCAGCATCGCATCGATGAGGGCACGGAACTCCTTTTTGCCCATTCGGCAACGACGTTTGTGGATTCGCCTTCTCTATCGGCACTATGACGAACCGATCCGTCGTCGCGGGTGAGGCCGACGGAGCCGGTGGAACGTGGCCGCGATGAGGCCACGGGCAGAGATCATCCATCGTGAATGAGGAGAACGGCCCATGACACACGGATTCGACAAGGACTACTGGGAGCGCCACTGGCAGCAGGCGCAGCCAGAGGGCCCCGGATCCATGGGCGGCAACCCGCCGAACCCCTACCTCGCTCGTGAGACCGGCGACCTGACGCCGGGCACGGCGCTGGACGCGGGGTGCGGCGGGGGCGCCGAGGCGATCTGGCTCGCCTCCCGCGGCTGGCACGTCACCGCGGCCGACATCTCGACCGAGGCCCTTGCCCGCGCCGCCGAGCGCGCGGCGACGAGCGGGGCTTCTGAGCGCCTGCAAATGGTTGAGGCGGATCTGAGCGTCTGGAGCCCGGACCAGCGGTTCGACCTGGTCATGACGCACTACGCGCACCCGGCGATGCCCCAGCGGGAGTTCTACGACCGCATCGCCGGATGGGTGGCTCCCGGCGGCACGCTGCTCATCGTGGGCCACCTGCACGCCCAGGGCGCTACCGGCCACGGGCATGGGCACCACCCTCCCGCCGAAGCATCGGCCACCCGCGCGGCCATCACCGCGCGCATGGACGACACCGAGTGGGAGATCGTCACCGCCGAAGAGCACGTCCGCACGCTCACCGGCCACGGCGGCCGAGAGGTGCCCCTCCACGATGTCGTCGTGCGGGCCATCCGACGCCACTGATCACACCGCCGGCGGCTCCCCCGCCACCGAGGTCATCACCACCGCCGTGCCGCCTGAGCGTCACGGCGTCGCGTCCGTGCTCAACGAGGTCATCGGAGAACGGCGCCGAGCGACGCACATGAACGGCGTCGATCCTTACACTCCATTCACAAGCTTGTGAATGTTGCGTAGCATAAGCAGTGCGTACGCTAAGTAGATGCACAACGTGAGGCGGACGCCCAGATGACCGATGAAACCATAGGCGCACGCGACGCGGAAGCCGTACGCCGCTCGGTGGAGCGGATGGCCCGGATGTTCTCCGAGTGGGGTTTCCCGCCGATGGCCGCCAGGGTGCTGTTCACCATGATGGCGTCCGACGAGGACGCGCTGACGGCCGCCGAGCTCGGCGAGCGCATCGGCGTGAGCCCCGCGGCGATCTCGGGGGCCGTGCGCTACCTCGTGCACATCAACCTGCTCTACCGCGAGCCGGTGCCTGGCTCACGGCGTGACAGATACCGGATGCCCGACGACGCGTGGTATGAGGCCTCCATGACGAAGCTGACGCTCTTCAGCCAGGTGGCCGACGCGGCGAAGGAGGCGGTCGAAGCGGTGGGCGGTCCGGACACGCCCGCCGGCGCACACCTCTCCCGGATGCGCGACTACGTGGGTTTCCTCCAGATGGAGGTTCCCGGTCTTCTGGATAAATGGCGTCAGCAGAAACCCGAGACCTTTACAAAGTAGATTGCTGGCATCTCAGGCGAACTGGTCCACGCCCAGCTTCACGATGAGCGCGGACACGACGCACACCAGCACGGCACGCACGAACCCGGCCCCCCTCCGCACCGCCGTACGCGCGCCGAGCTGCGCCCCCAGCACGTTGCACACCGCCATCCCCGCACCCAGCCCCCACAGCACGTGCCCCTCCCCGGCGAACACCGCGAGCGCCCCCAGATTCGTCGCCGTGTTGACGACCCGCGCGGTCGCCAAGGCGTGCAGGAAGTCCATCCCCACCACAAGGGTGAACGCCATTACCAGGAACGTGCCCGTACCCGGCCCGAGAACGCCGTCGTAGAAGGCCACCCCGACCCCCGTCAGCGCGACCGCCGCCCATCTCCTCCTCCGCGTCCGCAGCTCCGGCCTCGCCTCCTCCCCCAGCGCCGGCCGCACCAGGATCAGCACCAACACCCCCGCCAGCACCCCCAGCACGATAGGACGGAGCAGCCCGTCGGACACCGCCGAGGCCGCCAGCGCCCCCAGCCCGGCCGCCACCACCGAGAGCGCTCCCGCCGGTACGGCGACGGCTCGGTCAAGCGGAACCCGCCGTGCGTACGTCACCGCGGCGGACGCCGTACCGGCCACCGAGGACAGCTTGTTCGTCGCGAGCGCCTGCACCGGTGGCACCCCGACCGCCATCAGCGCGGGAAGCTGGATCAGGCCGCCGCCCCCCACCACGGCGTCGATCCACCCGGCCGCGACCGCGGCGACAAGCAACACCACAACCTGCTCGAACGGCACGGGGGCTCCCAGATGGCACAGCACAATCGAGCAGCAAACGTATCAACCAAGCCCACAGACGGATGATCCACCCCGCGGCCCGCGGCCCGCCACCCCGTGACCCCGTGACCCCGTGACCCCGTGACCCCGGCTCCCGCCGTACGGCGCACGCCGATGCCGGCGCCAGGCGTCAGGCGTCGAGGAGGGGGATGAGCTGCTCCTCCTCGTAGTCCAGGTGGCGTTCGAGCTCGGCAGTGAGCCGTTCGACGTCGGCGAGCAGCAGGTCGCGCTCGACGCTGTCGGAGGCCAGAGCCGAGCGCAATTCCTCGATGAGGGCGGCGATCTTCTGGTGTTCGTCGCGCAGCCTGCCGAGGGTGGGGGCCAGCTCGGGCCGCCGGTCGGCGAGGGCGGGGAACATGACGGTGTCCTCGCCGGTGTGGTGGAAGTGGAGCCCCTGGCAGACGGTCAGGCAGTTGATCCGGAGCTGGGCTCCCAGCAGGGGGCCGGACTTGGCGATTGCACTGCGGATGAGGGCGAGTTCCCTCCGGAACGCGTCGTGGACCGATTTGAGCGCGACGCCCCACGAGGCGTTGTTCGGGCGGCCCGGCCCGACCGGCTCCAGGGCGACGACCGGAATGACGCGTGTCGCCTTGGCCTGGTAGTCGCCCCACCCGGGATCGTCCTCGACCGCTCGGGCGAAGGCACGGTCGCGCTCCTCTTCCGGGAGGACGACGGCCCGCGCGTCGTAGGTGAACACGCCGTCGTCGACGACGACCTGGGGGTTGGCCAGCAGGTTGTGGAACCACGCCGGATGGTGTGGCGCACCCCCGGCCGAGGCGATGATCAGCACCCGCTCACCTCCGTCGTGGAGGTAGCCGAGCGGTGTGGTGTGCGGGGTCCCCGACTTGGCTCCGATGGTGGTGAGCAGGAGCAGCCGGGCTCCTTCGAACATACCGCCGACGCGGCCACCGTTCGCTCGGAACTCCTCGATGACCTGCTTGTTGAAATCGTTGGGCATTCTCGTCTTTCTTCCGGTGGAATTCATGCTCTCGCGCTCTGTGCGCGGGCATGGCAAAGCAGCCGCGGCAGGGCGCGGAAAATCAAAGGCATGGAAAATGGGAGGCTCGGACGGCTCGCAGCGCTATGTGTCAGGAAAACGCTCGCGCTGAATCACGCGGGAAGCGGTGAGCCGCGTAGGAGACGCTGAATGGCGCGGGAACGCCGAACCACGAAGGGTGCACTTAGCCGCGAAGGGCGCACTGAATCACGAGGAAGGCGGGCTTCTCGCCCGTCCGGCCCTCACGCCCCGGCCGGGCGCTCAATCTGCTCTTGGCCAATGGCCGACCCGGCAGTCATGGCAATGACCATAACGGAGTTGGAACACCAACGCAATCGGCGTACGGAATACGAAAAGAAATCCCGGCGGAATCGGGCGCCGGGTCATGTGGCGGCGGGCGGCGCCGTACGCGGCGACCCGGCGGCTAAATAGGGGCTCCCTCGTCGGTGTCGTCCGGGCTGGGGGCGGGTGTGCCGGTGCCGGTCTCCCCCGGCGTGGGTTTCGGGGTGGGCGTTTCGGGCCGCTGGGTGGGCACGGGCGGCGGTGTCGGTTCGTACACGGTGGGCGGCAGCGGACGGCGCGGCTGCTCGACCCGGCTCTCGGCCCCGAACAGCAGCAGCAAGACGACGGCGAGCAGCGCCGTCAGCCCGGTGAGCACCGAGGCCGCGGCGGTGACGGCGCGGCGGGTCTCGGTGGGGGGCGGAGGGGGCGGCGGCGGGGGCGGCACCGCCGGTGAGCGGTCGGGGAGCCAGTACGGCACGAAGTCCGGGCCGTGCCGTTCTCCGATGAGGGTGCCGCTCACCATGACGGGCGCGAGGAACCACTCGGCCCCCGCGCGGCCGGGCACGTGGGGCGTCGCCACCCAGGGGGCGCGACCGCCGGACATGGCGATCACGCGGGGAGCACGGCCGCGTACGGCTCGCGCCCACAGCCCGCGCACGCCGCCGCGCGTGCCGCCGTGGCCGGAGGCCGCCGCCCGGATGGAGGTGACGAACCGCTCGCGGGCCGCCGCGTCGAGGGCCGCTCCCCGGGTGAGGACCGCGACCGAGACGGGGCGCTGGTCGGGCCCGTAGGCCAGGTAGACAAGTCCGGCGGGCTCCGATCTCAACCGGGCCTGCAGGACGAACGGCCCGAGGTTGGGCGGATCACCGTAGTGCAGCGGACTTGCCACGTCTGTCATGAAAGCACACGCGCGGTGCCGTGCACGTGCGCGCCGCGTTTGGTGGAATACCAAGATGAGCGCCGCCGAAGAACTGTCCAGCGATACCGATACCGATGCCGATCTGCTCCGCCGAGCCCTCGCGGAGGTGCGTGAGGTGATCGTCGGCCAGGACCACCTGGTCGAACGCCTTCTGGTGGCGTTGCTGGCGCGGGGCCACTGCCTGCTCGAAGGGGTGCCGGGTGTGGGCAAGACGCTGGCGGCGCAGACCCTGGCCACGGTTGTGGGGGGCGATTTCGCCCGCATCCAGTTCACCCCCGACCTGGTGCCGAGCGACATCGTCGGCACGCGCGTCTACCACCCGTCGAGCGAGACCTTCGATGTCGAGCTGGGGCCGGTGTTCGTCAACTTCCTCCTGGCCGACGAGATCAACCGGGCTCCGGCCAAGGTCCAGTCGGCGCTGCTGGAGGTGATGGCGGAGCGGCAGGTCACGCTGGCGGGGCGCACGCATCCGCTGCCGAGGCCGTTCGTGGTGCTGGCGACGCAGAACCCGGTGGAGTCCGAGGGCGTCTACCCGCTGCCGGAGGTGCAGCGCGACAGGTTCCTGTTCAAGGTCAGGGTGAGGCATCCGAGCGCGCAGGAGGAGCTCGCGATCCTGCACCGCATGAGTGTGCGCCCTCCCTCTCCCGTGGCCGTGCTCACCCCCGCCCGGCTGCTGGCGCTGCAGGACGCCGCCGAGCAGGTGTCGGTGCACCATCTGGTCGCCGACTACGTGGTGCGGCTGGTGATGGCGACGCGGGCGCCGCACGAGTACGGCCTGGCGGAGCTGTCCGACACGATCGAGGTGGGGGTCAGCCCGAGGGCGACGCTCGGTCTGGTGGCGGCGGGCCGGGCGCTGGCGCTGCTGCGCGGACGCGACTACCTGCTGCCCGACGACGTGCGGGACGTGGCGGTGGACGTGATGGCGCACCGGCTGATGCTGACGTTCGACGCGGTGGCCGACGGGGTCGACCCCGAGGAGGTCGTGGGCGACATCCTGCTGGCCGTGGCTCCGCCGCTCGTCGTGTGGAACCAGGGCCGCCCGTGACGTCGTTCGCCGCCGCCGAGCAGGCGCTGCGCCGCCTTGAGCTGACCATCGCGCGCCGGCTCGACGGGATGCTGCACGGCGCGCACCGCGGCCTGCTGCCCGGCCCCGGCAGCGAGTACGGCGACAGCCGCCCCTACGTCCCCGGTGAGGACGACGTGCGCAGGATGGACTGGGCGGTCACCGCGCGGACCGGCACAGCGCACGTGCGCGACCTGGTGGCCGACCGGGAGCTTGAGACGTGGGCGCTGGCCGACCTGTCGGCCAGCATGGACTTCGGCACCGAGGAGATGGACAAGCGCGGCCTCGCGGTGGCGGCGGTGGCCGCGGTCGGGTTCCTCTCCGGGCGCGCCGGCGACCGGTTCGGCGCGTGCGTCCTGCACGGCGCGCACGTGCACCGCATGCCGGCGCGGGCGGGCCGGGCGGCGCTCTACGGGCTGCTGCACTCGTTGATGGACGCGCCGCGCGGCGGTGCCGTACCGGATGCTCCGGGGCTCGCGGAGGCGGTGGAGGTGCTGGGGTCGGCGCGGCGCAACCGGGGGCTGCGGGTGGTGGTGTCGGACTTCCTCGACGCCGAGCCGGTGCTGGACCCCGCGGCGGAGAGAGCGTGGGAGCGGCCGATGCGGCGCCTGGCGGCGCGCCACGACGTCCTGGCCGTGGAGGTGCTCGACCCGCGGGAGCTGGTGCTGCCGCCCGGCGGCACCGTGTCGTTCGCCGACCCCGAGACCGGGCGTGTCCGGCAGGTACGGCTGTCGCGGCGGGTCAGCGAGAAGTACGCCGAGGCCGCCGCACTTCAGCGGCGCGGCACCGCGTCCGCGCTGCGCCGCGCGGGCGTGTCGCACCTGGTGTTGCGCACCGACAGGGACTGGGTGCTGGATGTGGCGCAGTTCGTGCTTCGCCGCCGCCGTACGGCGCGGGCGGCGCACCGGCTTCCGACGTCAGGAGCACGCAGGTGACGTTCCTCTCCCCCGGTTGGCTGTGGCTGGCCGTACTGCCGGTGGCGCTGGTGGCCGCCTATGTCGCGGCGCAGTTCGCGCGGCGGCGCTACGCCGTCAAGTTCACCAACCTGCCGCTGCTGACGCTGGTGTCCCCGGCGGGGCCGGGCTGGCGCCGGCATGTCGCGCCGGGGCTGTTCCTGGTGATGATGGCGCTGCTGGTGGTCGCCGCGGCGCGGCCGGCCGACTCGGTGCGGGTGCCGCGCGACCGGGCGACGATCATGGTGGCGGTCGACATCTCGCTGTCGATGGAGGCCGACGACGTGCCGCCCAACCGCCTGGTGGCGGCCAAGGACGCGGCGCAGCGGTTCATACGGGACCTGCCGGAGCGGTTCAATGTGGGGTTGGTGTCGTTCGCGCGGTCGGCGTCGGTGGTGGTGTCGCCGACGACCGACCACATGGCCGTGGTGACGGCCGTCGGGACCCTCGGGACGCGGCCGGGCACGGCGATCGGCGAGGCGGTGTTCAACTCGATCGATGCGATCCGCTCGTTCGACCAGCAGGCGGTGAGCGATCCGCCGCCCGCGGCGATCGTGCTGCTGTCCGACGGCGACAACACCTCGGGCCGGTCGATCGCCGAGGCCGTGAACGCGGCGGGGCGGGCGAAGGTGCCGGTGTCGACGATCGCGTACGGCACGCAGGAGGGCACCGTCGTGATCGACGGGCGGCCGGTGACCGTTCCGGTCAACAAGGCGACGCTGCGTACCTTGTCGGAGGGCACCGGCGGGCGTGCCTACGAGGCCGAGTCGGGCACGCAGTTGCGTGAGGTGTATGAGCAGATCGGTTCGTCGCTCGGCTACCGGACGGTCCACCAGGAGATCAGCCAGTGGTTCACGGTGGGGGCTCTGGTGGCGGGCATGCTGACGGCGGCGGCGGCCCTGGTGTTGGGGACGCGTTTTCCGTAGGCGATTGGTTTCCTGGTTGTTCAGGGGCCCGGATGCGTTGCCGTATGCGCGTGAATTTAAGAGTGCGTTAAGAATGCGGGGATATATCGAGGGCATGGGAAAAGGGTGCGGCCTGGCGGGCCGCACCCTTTTCTTTCGTGTCACGCTGGTGTTCCGCCGGGCGGGGTCAGGTGCCGCCCCGTGGTCAGCAGCGCAGCTTGGACTCGTCCTCCGGGGTCACGCCGAGGACCGCGGTGATCCTCTTGTAGTGGGCGACCCGGCTTTCGACCTGGCGGGTGTTGCCGCCGTTGCACTCCAGCGCGCCGTTGATGCTGCGGATGGTCTCGCCGAAGCCGTGCCCCTCGGCCATGGCCGTGTGCGGGGTCATGGTGCCGGGTCCCTTGGAGGTCATCCAATACCAGATGCCGGTCATCCACGCCACGGACGCCTCGTTCTGCACCAGGTTCGGGAAGTTGAGCAGATCGATGTCCAGGGCGTCGCCGGCGGACTTGTAGTTGAAGTTCCAGCTCAGCTGGATCGGTCCGCGGCCGTAGTACGACGAGCGGCCCGCGGGGCAGCCGTACGGCTGGTCGGGGTCGCAGTAGTGCGAGTAGTTCGCGGTGTTCACCTCGACGATGTGGAACAGGCCGCCGGTCTCGTGCGCGACGTTGGCCAGGAAGGCCGCGGCCTCGCGCTTGCGGGTGACCTCGTCGCCCGTGGCGGCGAACGCCGGGTAGGCGCTCAGCGCCGTGACCAGGCCCTTGTAGGTGTAGAAGGGCTTGCGGTTCGGGTAGATCTGGTTGAACTGGGCCTCGGACACCACGAAGGCGCCTTCCCTGTTGTCACAGGCGCCCTTGTCGGTCCAGTTGCCCGACGGTCCGCCGGGGACGTTGTCCTTGTTCCACCACTTGGCACGCCAGTTGCGACCGTTGTAGGACGCGGTGAGGCCGCCGGCGTAGCCCTTGGCGGGGTTCCACTCCTCGGCGCAGATCGGCAGCGGGGCGGGGGTGGTCGTGGCCGAGGCGGACGCCGGGAGGGCGGCCGTCATCGTGCCCGCGACCGCCGCGGCGGCCAGGCAGCTCATCAGGCGTTTCTTCAGCAACGTGCTCACTCCTTTTTGTGCGGGGGGACCGCACGGAATAACGACATTGGACAGACTCCTGTGGTGGGAATTGACAGCGCGAACGGGCACTGGCTGGGAACTCCGCCGCGAAATCGACGACAATCAATCGGAATTCGATCCGGCGCGTCAATAGGTCTGCGGCAGTGTTGTGCATCGTGCTCAAGTTTGTGTAGCACCGGCGATCCGGCGGCGCCATGGGCCGGTTCCGGAGGGCGGAGGCCGGGGTCCGGGGGCGCGGCGGGTGGCGCGTTCCCATGCCCGGAGAACGCGCCCGGAGAACGCGCCCGGAGAACGTGGGCGGCCCGGCCCCGAACAGGGTCCTCCGGGCGCTGCCGGCACGCGACCGCTGCCTCGCTGACGGGCTCCGGCGACGACTCAACGGCGAACCCGCACCCGCAGCACACTTTCAAGTGAAGATTTCCGACATCCCCATGGCGGATATGTGTATTAGCCCAAAGAGAGTCAAATCCGGACATGGAACGAGGGTTTCGGTAGGGCTTTCACCGGCAGCCGTCGCCGCCCTCCCACTCGCCGCCCGCGCGGCGGCCCGAATCTCCCCCCATCCGCACCCCCTCGACACACGAAAGGTTGGATCCAGAGCACACAATGACGGCCGGGCTTGTCACAGCCGGCGACGTCGCGACGGCGAACGCCGCACATGCCCGAAGGCGGCCGCCGCGACCACGCCAGAGCCGCCACCGGCACGGGTGGCACATCAGCGCAGCGTAACGCGGCCTCTCGCCGGGCCACTCCCCCGGCGGCCCGCGGCCCAAGCCGGCACGCGGTTCAGCCGCATGCGTTCCACGCGGGTTCGGAACGGACCGGAGATGTGAATCCACCCGGACTGTTCCGGCGACCCAACTCCGAACAATTACGCGCTGATTACCCCCTTGAGAGGACGGCAAAAGCGAATCAGGGTTATCAGCGTGAGCGTTTCATTCTGTCGAGCGACTCAATGCGCGACACCTCGGCCCACCGATGGAAGAAGAGCGTCTTATCCGCGAGCCCCGGACCGGAAATAAAGGATCTCTTTCCCCGAGCCCCCGACCCCCGCGGCCGCACCGAAAGGCCAGGCTCATGGCGTTGCACGATTTCATGACCATTGTCGGCCGGACGCGCGAGCTGGAACGGCTGCACGCCCTGATGAAGCACGTGGAGACAGGAGCCCCCGGGACGGTCATGGTCGACGGACCCGGCGGCATGGGCAAGACCAGCCTCGTCCACCGGTTCCTCACCGAGCGCGGCGATCTGACCTCGCTGAGGGCCAGCGGCGATGAGGCGGAATCCGGCCTGTCGTTCGGGATGCTCGCCCAGTTGGCGGCGGCACGAGCCCCCTTCAGCCCCTGGGAGGGCAGCACCGATCCGATCGTCGCCGGACTTGAACTGCTCGACCTGCTCGGCAGACTCCAGGAGGCGGGCCCGATCATCGTCGTGGTCGACGACGCCCAATGGGCGGACGCGCCGTCGCTGCAGGCTCTCACGTTCGCCCTACGGCGGCTCCGCGCCGACAGCGTGCTCACCATCGTCATCGCCCGCAGCCCCGCCATGCCGCGGATCCCGCCCGGCCTGAGGCGCCTGCTCACCGGCGACCAGACCGTACGGCTCACGCTCGCCGGACTCGGCGCCGCGGACCTGCGCGAGCTCGCCGGCGGCCTCGGCGTGCGCCTGCCCCTCAGGGCCGCCGAGCGGCTGCGCGAGCAGACCAACGGAAACCCGCTCCACGCCCGCGAACTGATCGGACAGGTTCCGCCGGAGGTGCTCACCGATCTCAGCCGCCCCCTGCCGGTGCCGCGCACCTACTTCCACCTGGTGCTCGAACGGCTGAACGGCTGCAGCCGCCCGGCCCGCAACCTCGTCTACGCCGCCGGTGTGCTCGGCTTCACCTCCCCGCTCGACGCGGTCGGCAGGCTGAGCGGCATCGACGACCCCGTGCCGCCGTTCGACGAGGCCGTGCGGGCGCGGCTTCTCCTGGACCGCTCCACCGCGGCCGGGCTGACGGCGCTCTTTCCCCACCCCCTCACCCACGCAGCCGTTTACCAGAACCTCAGTGTCCTGAACCGCAGGGAGCTGCACCGGCGTGCCGCGGAGCTCGCCGACAGCGACCAGGAGCGCCTCAGACACAGGGTCCGGGCCTCGCACCACCCCGACGACGCGCTCGCCGCCGACCTCACCGCGTTCGCCCGCGGGGAGAGCGCCACCGGCAACTGGTCGAGCACGGCGGAACACCTGATCAACGCCGCACACATCAGTCCATCCCAGGAGGAACGCGCCCACCGTACGGCCGAGGCCATCGCCTCGCTCATATACGCCGGCCGTGTCGAGGACGCCGCCGAACTCGCCGCCGGGCTGCCGGCCACCTGCCCCGTGGACATCCGCTGCTTCGCGCTGGGGGCTCTGGCGCTCGCCGCCGGCAATCCCGCGGAGGCCGTACCGTTGCTCACCGAGGCGTGGGAACGGTGCGACGCTGCCGCCCACCCCGTACGCGCGGTCAGGATCGCCGAATGCCTGTCGATCCTCTGCGGCATGGCCGGCAGCGGACCCGACGCGGTGCTGTGGGTCGAACGCGCGACCTCCTCCGCGACCGGCGTCCCCCATCCGGACTTCCTCGGAGTGATCCACATGTGCGCCCTGGCAAGTCGCGGACGGTCGGATACGGCCTTGGCCCTGGCCCGCGACCTGCCGGCATCGGTGGCGGCGGCCGGCGGGGGGCTCGACCGGCTTCTCGGGCGCGCCGCCGTACGCATGTGGAACGACGACCTCGACGGCGCGATCGAGGACGCCTCGCGGGCCCTTTCCAGGAGCGACAGGCACTCCGCGGCCTATCGGGTGTCGGCGCACGCCTTCCTCGGTGAGGCCGAGTTCCGCGCCGGGCGCTGGGACGACGCGGCGGCGCACACCCTGGCGGGGGTGTCGCTGGCCGAGGACACCGGCCAGGGCTGGATGGCCGAGATCCCCCGCGCGCTGGCCGCCCTGGTGCCCGCGGCGCGGGGACGGTTCGACGAGGCCGAACCGTATGTGGCGGCCGGCCGCGCCTCCCGCGCCTCGCCGTACTCTGGTCTGCCCTTCCTGAACTACGCACTGGCGTTCACCGCGACCGCGCGCGGCCTGGCCGAGGGGGTCGTGGCGGCCCTTGAGCCGGTGACGACGAGGAGGTTCCGCGACTTCATCGACGAACCCGGCCTGCTTCCCTGGCAGGACCTCCTGGCCGACGCCTACACGCGGCTCGGACGGCACACCGAGGCACGCGCCGTCCTCGACCCGTTCGAGGAGCGCGCGGCGGACCGGGGGCGGCATTCCTCGCTGGCCCTCATTGGGCGGGCACGCGGCAACCTGCTGATGGCGCAGGGCGACTTCCGGGGCGCCGAATCCTCCTTCGAGGCGGCGCTGGTCCACGCCGCGCGGGTCGACCTCCCCTTCGACCGGGCGCGGCTGCACCTGGACTACGGAATCTTCCTGCGCCGGCGCAAGGCCCGCGGCGCGGCCCTGCGCCAGTTGGAGAGCGCGCACGCCGTCCTATGGCGTCTGCGCGCCGTGCCGTACCTCCGGCGCTGCGAGCGGGAGCTGACCGCCTGCGGACGGCCGGCGGCGGCGCCGGGCGAGGCTTCGGGGTGGAACCTGACGCCTCAGGAGCACGCGGTCGCGCGGCTGGCGTGCTCCGGTATGACGAACCAGCAGATCGCCAAGGAGCTGGTGCTGAGCGTGAAGACCGTCGAGTTCCACCTCGGCAAGGTCTTCGGGAAACTGGGCGTGGCATCGCGGGCGGCGCTCTGCGCACGCCTCAGAGGCGACGACCGGGGTGACGGATCTGCGGACGGGGGGCCCGGGCCGGTCACCCGATGAGTGTGATGCCGCCAAGGGTGAAGAACCCACCGAGTCTGGCCGTGTTGCCCACACCGTCGAGGTACGTCACCAGGGCCTTGACGTTGTAGCTGTCGCCGGTCAGCGTCCCCCCGGGGAGGACCACCAGGGCATCGTAGTCCTCTTGCCCTGGGATCAGGGGGATGTCGGTGCCGTTCTGCGTGTGACCCACTACCCCTCCGACCCCGTCGAAATGCACCCTGGGCTGCCAGGTTCCGGTCAGCAGCGGCACCAGCTTTCCGGTGATCTTCCACTCGATCTCCACCTTGATGTCGATGGTGGGATCGAGGATGGTGCCGGGATCGGCTCCGTCGTTGTCGACGATCCTCGCGGTGATCGTGCCCGCGAGGTTGACGGAGGTCAGGCCGGTGAGCACCGTGAATCCGTGCGGCATCGTGATTCTCCTTGTCGGCAGGGACTTCCCTGGACTGCTCCGCCAGGTTAAGAAGATCCGCCCCCGCCCGGCATCGGGGAGCGGTTAGGGGTTTGCCCTACCCGCCGCCGCGGCCGTATAGGGGTGCCGGCACGAAGCGGCGGCACAGCGGCACGGCGGCACAGCGGCACGGCGGCACGGCGGCACGGCGGCACGGCGGCAGGGTCCGCTCCCGGGCCCTGCTAGCGTTTTTTCGCGTGGCGCACTACTTCGAGGACAGCCCCGCCGCGGCCAGCAGGCCGGGGTCGGTGACGCTCGTCCTCCCCGACCTTCACCTGAAGTTGGAGACCGACCGCGGGGTCTTCTCCCCCGACCGGATCGACCCTGGCACGCGTGTGCTCCTGGAGGGGGTGCCGGCGCCGCCCTCAGGCGGCGATCTGCTGGACCTCGGCTGCGGCTACGGGCCGATCGCGCTCACGATGGCGTCGCGTGCGCCGTCGGCGACGGTGTGGGCGGTGGACGTGAACCGGCGGTCGCTGGAGCTGTGCGCGCGCAACGCCGCGAGCGCCCGCCTTGACAAAGTAAGGTCGGTGCATGTCGACGAGGTCCCGCCCGAGGTGCGGTTCGCGGCCATCTGGTCCAATCCGGCGATCCGCATCGGCAAGCCCGCCCTGCACGCCATGCTCACCCGCTGGCTGACCCGGCTCACGCCCGGCGGCGCCGCCTACCTGGTGGTCCAGCGCCACCTCGGGGCCGACTCCCTCCAGCGCTGGCTGGTGGACGAGGGCTTCCCCGCGACCCGCCACGCGTCCCGATCGGCCTACCGAATCCTGAAGGTGGAATCCCCCCTATGACCGCACGCAGGCAGATGCGGCCCACCGACGTCAAGCGGCTCAACCGCAGTTGGCGCAGAAGCACCGAGCAGCGGCTCGCCCTCATCGTGGAGTCGGTCACCGGTCCGTTCAACATCGGTTCGATCTTCCGTACGGCTGCCGCCCTCGGCGTGGAGCACGTGTGGCTGGCCGGCAACGCGACCCCGCCGACCAACCCCAAGGCGCAGAAGACCGCGCTCGGAACCGACCGCTACGTGCCGTGGAGCGAGCCCGTGCCCGCCTCCGAGGCCGTACGGACCGCCAAGGAGGCGGGCTTCTCGGTGGTCGCGGTGGAGCTGACGGGCGACGCGGTGCCGCTGCACGAGTCGCCGCTCGGGGGTGACGTCTGCCTGGCGGTCGGCGGCGAGGACCACGGCTGCTCCCCCGCTCTCCTGGAGGCGGCCGACGCGGTGAGCTACATCCCGCAGATCGGGCGGGTCGGTTCGTTCAACGTGGCGGTGGCCGCCGCCATCGCCCTGGCCGACGCCCGCCGCCAGGGGTGGTCGGCTTCGTGACCGAACCTTCAGCGTCCCGCGATGACGAGGCGGGCCCACAGGGGGGATACTGCGCAGGTGCGTAACCGCTACGCCTTCCTCGACCATCCGGGGCCGCTCGCCTTCGCCCATCGCGGCGGGGCGGCCGAAGGCAGGGAGAACACCATGGCCGCCTTCCAGCGGGCGGCCGACCTCGGCTACACCTACCTGGAGACCGACGCCCACGCCACGGCCGACGGCATCGTGCTCGCCTTCCACGACCACACGCTGGAGCGGGTGACCGACAGCGCGGGCCGGGTCGCCGAACTCCCCTACCGCGAGGTGAAGCGGGCGCGGGTCGGCGGCGTCGACGAGATCCCGCTGCTTGAGGACCTGCTCGGCGCCTGGCCCGGCACGAAGGTCAACATCGACGTGAAGGACGCGCCCGCCATCGGCCCGCTGGCCGAGGTGGTCAGGCGCACCAACGCCTACGACCGGATCTGCCTCACCTCGTTCTCCGAGACGCGCCTCGCGGCGGCGCGGGCCGCGATGGGCCGCCCCGTCTGCTCGTCGCTCGGCCCGCGCGGTGTGGCCGCGCTGCGGGTCGCCTCGGCCACGGAGGGATACGGCCGGGCGCTCGCGCGGCTGGCCCGCTCCGGGGTGCCGTGCGCGCAGGTGCCGTACGGCTTCCGCGGGCTGCGCGTGGCCACCCGCTCCCTGATCCGCACCGCGCACGCCCTGGGCATGCAGGTGCACGTGTGGACGGTCGACCGGCCCTCGACCATGGAATACCTCCTGGACATCGGAGCCGACGGCATCATGACCGACAACATCTCCGGACTGCGCGCGGTCCTGTCGGCGCGCGGGCAGTGGCACCCCCGCCGGATCCCCGTCTGAGGTGCCCGGCGCTCCGACGTCCGCCCCCAGTCCTGCCCGTCCCGACCCGGCCCGTCCCGATCCGGCCCATCCCCCCGCGAGGACTTCAGGAGTCCGTCTATGACCATCAAGGCCGTCGAGGACGGCTCCTCCGCGTCCCGCCTGCGCGAACAGCGCGGCTGGTACTGGTACGACTTCGCCAACTCGGCCTTCCCCACCACCGTCATGACGGTGTTCCTCGGGCCCTACCTCACCGATATCGCCGAGACCGCCGCCGCGGGGGCTCCCTACGTGGACGTTCTCGGCTTCGACGTCCGCCCTGAGGCCTACTACCCGTTCGTGCTCGGCGTGTCGGCGATCTTCCAGATCCTGTTCATGCTGATCGCCGGCGCGCTCGCCGACCACACCGGCCGCAAGCGCGAGCTGCTCGGTTTCTTCGCCTTCCTCGGCGCCGCCGCCACCGTGTGCATGTGGTTCATCTCCGACGGCCGCTACCTGCTGGGCGGCGTCCTCTACCTGATCGGCAACGTCTGCTTCGCCGCCGCCATGGTCGTCTACAACTCGTTCCTGCCGGAGATCTCCACTTCCGACGAGCGGGACAAGGTGTCCTCCCGGGGGTGGGGGTTCGGCTATCTCGGCGGCGGCACGCTGCTCGTCGTCAACCTGGCGCTGTTCACGCAGGCCGACGCGCTCGGCATCGGCGAGGGCGTCGCCGTACGGCTGGCGCTGGCCTCGGCCGGGCTCTGGTGGGGGGCCTTCACGGTCATCCCCATGATGCGGCTGCGCAACCGGCCTCCGAAGGCCGCCGACGCGGCCCCCGGCGAACCCGCCGGGCGGGCGTTCACCGGGTCGCTCCGGCAGCTCGCGCGGACGGCGGCCGGTCTCCGGCACTACCCGCTGACGCTGTTCTTCCTGCTCGCCTACCTCGTGTACAACGACGGCGTGCAGACCGTGATCTCGTTCTCGGCGACCTACGCCGACCAGACGCTGGGGCTGAGCACCAACGTGCAGATCAGCGCGATCCTGCTGGTGCAGTTCGCGGCGTTCGGCGGGGCGCTGCTGCTCGGCCGCCTGGCGGCCCGCTACGGCGCCAAGCGGGTGGTGCTGGTCAGCCTTGTGGCCTGGACGGGCGTGGTGACGGTCGCCTACTTCCTCCAGCAGGGCTCGGCCTGGCAGTTCTACGCGCTGGGGTTCGCCATCGCGGTGGTCATGGGCGGCACGCAGTCACTGTCGCGCTCGATGTTCTCGCTGGTGATCCCGAGGGGGCGCGAGGCGGAGTATTTCAGCCTGTATGAGATCAGCGACAAGGGCGCCACGGTCATCGGCTCGTTCGTGCTCGCCACCGCCGTGCAGGTCACCGGGAGCCAGCGCGCGGGGATCATCTCACTGATCGTTTTCTTCGCCGTCGGCTTCGTGCTGCTGTGGCTCGTGAACCTGCCCAAGGCCATCAGAGCCGCCGGAAACGAGGTGCCCGAACGGATCTGACCCAGCACGCACCCGAAAGCGCGATTGGATCACGTCCAGGATGGGAATCCAACCACGGTATCAAGCGTTGTACGCCGTGGGAGACAGACCCCTCATAACGGGGCCCTGTAGGAGGCATTGAAACATGGGCGAGCGTGCACTTCGCGGCACCCGACTCGGGGCGACCAGCTACGAGAACGACCGTAACACGGATCTGGCCCCGCGCCAGGAGGTGGCCTACACCTGCCCGAAGGGTCACGACTTCGACGTGCCGCTTGCCGCCGAGGCCGAGATCCCCGCGACGTGGGAGTGCCGCAGCTGCGGCGCGACTGCGGTCAGGGTGGATGGCGAGCTGCCTGAGCAGAAGAAGGTGAAACCGCCGAGGACGCACTGGGACATGCTCTTGGAGCGGCGCACTATCGAGGACCTTGAGGAGGTCCTCAACGAGCGTTTGGCGATTCTTCGGGCTCAGCGCCGCAAGAGCGCTTGACCCACGGGGCGCGACCGGACGCGGCAGGCATAACCGGATAGGAAGACAGAGGAGCCCCCGGCGCGGAGCAGCGAGCCGGGGGCTTTGTCATACTCTGACACCCAACGCAGGAGAGCCCGGCACAGCCGAGTTCACCCACAGGACAATCTTCCCCGGCCCTCCCCCGGCGTAGGAGAACAGCAGATGAACATTTGTTTACCGAAAGCTGTCCATTGGGTGAACAAATATGCCCGGCTGTGCGGGGCGTCTCCGCCCCGACCGGGCACCCTCTTCCGCTCCCCCAGGTCGCCGGGGTCCCGCCGCCCGATCGCTGCGCCCCGGTCACGGAGCGTTAGGTGAACGGGAGGTGAACAAAACCCCTCCGGCCCTCCGCTAGGAGGGTTTGCGGTCCTCGTCGAGGACCTCGCCGTGGATAACGGGCCCGGAGGGGCGGCTGACGGGGTCGCCCAAACCACCGAAACCACTGGGGCCTGCCGGGCCGACCGGCCCCGGCATGCCGTTCACGCCCATATCGGACAGGCCGACTCCCGAGTAGCGCGGTGAGGCCGCCATCTTGCGCAGGCGGCGCGTGAACAGCCCGGTGAACGCCTTGCGCATGAGCGGCCGGGTGAACGGCAGCACACAGGCGAACCCCGCGATGTCGGTCAGGAACCCGGGGGTGAGCAGCAGCGTGCCTCCCGCCACCACCAGCACCCCGTCGGCCAGCTCGCGCTCGGGCATGCGGCCCGCGCTGAACGCCTCGTTGATGCCGCGCCACACCTTCGCGCCTTCACGCCGTACCAGCCACGCGCCGAACAGGCTGGCCGCCAGCAGCAGCCCCACGGTGGTCCACCCGCCGATCACCTCGCCGATCTGGATCAGCAGCCAGATCTCCAGGACGGGGACGACCAGGAAACCCAGGAACATCAGCAGGCGCATCTACATTCCTCAATCACAGCGCAGGTCCGAGAACAACGGTGCACAGGGAACAACGCTCGGACGGCCTCGGCCGTTCCAGCATCCGCACAGGGATGGCCGGGCCCCGCGCCCGCCGTACCCGCCGCGCCCGCTCGCTGCGCCCGTCAGGCCCCTCGACCCCGCTTGAAGCGCTGCGGCGCCCCGGCCACGCCCCACCGCGTGATGCGCCACATGGCCTCGGTCATGACGCTCCGGTCCATTTTGCTGACCCCGACCGTGCGGTCCACGAAGGTGATCGGGACCTCCGCGACGCGCAGGCCGGCGCGAACGGTGCGCAGCGTCAGGTCGATCTGGAAGCAGTAGCCCTGCGACTCGACGCCGGAAAGGTCGATCTTGCGCAGGGTGGCGGCGCGGTAGGCGCGGAACCCCGCGGTCGAGTCGCGCACCGGCAGCCCCAGCATCATGCGGGAGTACATGTTCGCGCCGCGCGACAGCATCTCCCGCCGGCCGGGCCAGTTGACGACCTTGCCGCCCGGCACCCAGCGGGACCCGATCGCGAGGTCGGCGCCGTCGGCGACGGCTTGGAGCAGCTTGGGCAGCTCCTCCGGCTGGTGCGAGCCGTCGGCGTCCATCTCGACGAGCACCTCGTAGCCCTCGTCCAATCCCCAGCGGAACCCCGCGATGTAGGCCGCGCCGAGTCCCTGCTTGCCGGGCCTGTGTAGCACGTGGACGTGGTCGTCGGCCTCGGCCAGGCCGTCGGCGACGGCGCCGGTGCCGTCGGGGCTGTTGTCGTCGGCGACGAGCACGTGGGCGTCGGGTACGGCGGAGCGCACCCTGGCCACGATGCCGGGCAGGTTGTCCCTCTCGTTGTAGGTGGGCACGACGACGAGGACCCGGCCAAGCACACTGTCCATATCAGTCGACCTTCGTTCCCTTAGTGATCACGTCGGGCTCCCACGGTACGCGGTCCGCGCCGCAGGGCCCATGGCAACGCGCCAAGTGAGAGCGCGACGAGGAGCCATTCAGGGGCCGGGCCCAGCGTGGTGGCGAGCGTGGTGCCGGTGCGGACCGGCACGCGCTCGACGTGGACGGCGGGGACCAGCTCCTCCGAGCGCCAGCTCACGTCCCCGTCGGGCCGGACGACGGCCGAAACGCCGGTCGTGGCGGCGGCCACGACGGCCCGGTTGTGCTCGACCGCGCGCAGGCGGTACATCGCGAGCTGCTGGACGGGCAGGTCGGTCAGCGCGTAGGTCGCGTTGTTGGCCTGGACCACGATCGGGCTCCCGCCGGCCCGGACGGTGCCGCGGACCACGCCGTCGAAGGCGATCTCGTAGCAGTTGACCGCGCCGATCGTCACCGGGCCCATGCGCAGGTCGCCGTCGACCGTGCCGGGCCTGGACTGGCGGCCGACGAGCCTGGCGCGCGCGTACAGGCTCTGCACGAGCTCCTGCATCGGCGTGTACTCGCCGAACGGCACGAGCTGCTGCTTGTCGTAGTACGCGCCAGGGCCGGCCACCGGGTCCCACACCAGCGACCGGGTGGCGCGCTCGGTGTCGCCGATGGAGGCGACCACACCGACGAGCACCGGAACGCCGATGTCCTTGACGGCGGCGTCGATCGTGCTTCGGGCGGACTCGTCCAGGTAGGGGTCGATGTCGCTGGAGTTCTCCGGCCAGACGACGATGTCCGGCTTGGCGACCCTGCCGGCGCGTACGGCGGCGGCCAGCTCGTGGGTCTTGTCGGCGTGGTTGCGCAGCACCACGGCCCGTTCGTCGCCCATCCACGCCATCCCGCGCCCCGGCACGTTGCCCTGCACGACCGCCACGTTCACCGTGCGGCCCTCATCGCCCGGGCGGGGTACGGCGAGGCCCAGCGCGGGCACCGCCACCGCTCCGGCGAGCGTGAGCGCCGCCGCCCGCCACACGCCGCTCATGCCCCCGGGGCTACCGGCACCACCCATACCACCGGCACCACCCGTACCACCGGCACCACCGGCGCCGCCGGTCCTGCCCGCCCCCCACGCGCACACCAGGGCGAGCAGGGCGAGCAGCCCGCCGCACAGCGCGACCGCGAAGCTCACGAGCGGCACGCCCCCGAGCGCCGCGTACGGCGCGAACGGCGACCCGGCCTGGCTGAACGCCGCCCTGGCCCACGGGAACCCGCCGAACGGCACCAGCCCGCGGACCCACTCCGACGCCACCCACAGCCCGGCCGTCCACAGCGGCCACAGCGGCAGCCGTACGGCAAGGGCCGCGCCCGCCCCGAACGCGGCGTAGAACACGGCCTCCAAGGCGGCGAGCCCCAGCCAGACGTCCACTCCGAGGGACCGCACCCAGGCCACCGACGGCAGCATGAACGCGATCCCGGCGACGAGTCCGAGCCACGCTCCGCGCCGGGGGGCGGTGCCGTACACCGACAGGACGGCCAGGGCGATCCCGGGCGGCGCGAGGAACCAGAGGTCGAGCGGGGGGAAGGCGAGGAACAGCAGCAGCCCGCCCGCCGCCGCTCCGGCGGCCCGGAGGGCGGCCGGCGGACGCGGCCCCCCGGCGGTGCCGGTGGCGGGCGCGGGTGGGGCCGGGGCGGTGGGGGCGGTCGGTTCGGAGGGCGCGGACCCGTCGGCGATCGGCGGCGCGGTCCGCGCCCCCGCCGGGCCATTCGTGTCGTGCACCGCCAGGGTTCTCCTCGGGAACGCGTGATGTGTTGCCCGAACGCTACCGCTCGACGCGGCCGGTCCCCAAAAGGGCGGCGCCCCGGGGGCGGGACACCCGCCGCGGGCCGTCCTCCGGGCGGAGGCGCCGCGCGAGGAGAGGGAGGAGCGGCGGGGCAGCGCGTGGAGCGCGCGGCGGCGCCGCGCGGAGGACGCATGGGGATGGCACAGGGGGTGTGCGGCTCGGCGCCGCCTGGCGATCGGATTCGCGTGCGGGGGCGGTGCGTGGGGGCGTGCGGATAGGGGGCCGAGCGGGGGCGCGGCGGGAAGAGGGCCCGGAAACCCTTCGGACCGGATCCGTCCCGTCGGCGGCGAGCGCGGAATTCCGTTGTCTACTGGGCGTCCGGGCCCGTCCCGGGTCCAACCCCCCGCCCGGTCGGGGTGCCCCGCCCCGACGGATCGACGACACTGCACCTGGCTGCAGCGGCGGAAGCCACCCCGCCGCGTGCGCAGGATCCGACGATGTCGAGAACGACCGACCGGCCAGTCCCGTGCTGGACTGGGCAGCAAACTACCGACCTCAGCTCAGATGTCAACCCTCCCCCTACCAGGGTAAACAGCATTTTTCCCTCAGCTGGGGCCTCAGATCGGGCCGCGCGCGGGCGGTCTACGGCCCTGACCAGTCGAAAGAGCGCGGGCGGCGGACCGGCACGCCGTACCGATCTCTTGGAGCGGATCACGGTGCGGCCGGGCGCGGCGCGAGACGCGCGAGGACGGTCGGCAGGGGGCCGGTGTGGACGACGCCGAGGGTGCGGGTGGCGCGGGTGAGGGCGACGTAGAGGTCGCTCGCTCCGCGGACGGACTCGGTCAGGATGCGGTCGGGCGCGGCCACGAGGACGGAGTCGAATTCGAGTCCCTTGGCGTCGGCGACGGTGAGCACGGCGACCGGGGCCTCAAGGGTGGTGGCTCCCGGCCCGGCGACGGCGCCGGGCACCCCGGCGGTGACGGCGGCCCCGAGTTCGGCCATGGCGGATTCGGGGACGAGGACCGCCATGGTGCCGCCCGTGCCCGCGGCGAGTCCGGCGGCGACGACTCCGGGGAGGTCGGCGGCGAGCGAGGCCACGCGCACCGACCACGGCGCCTCGGCCGCCTCGCGGACCGAGGCGGGTGCCTCAAGGGCGGGGTCGACCGCGGCGAGCACGTCGGCGGCGACGGCCATCAGCTCGGCGGGGGTGCGGTAGTTGACCGTCAGCCGCTCCTCGCGCCACCTGCCGCCCGTGTAGGGGTCGAGCACCGCGTTCCAGGACCGCCCCCCGGACGTGGAGCCGGTCTGGGCGATGTCTCCGACCACGGTCATCGAGCGGGCGGGGCAGCGGCGCATGACCATGCGCCACGCCATAGGCGACAGCTCCTGCGCCTCGTCGACGATCACATGGCCGAAGGCCCACGTGCGGTCGGTCGCGGCGCGCTCGGCGGTGGTGAGGTGGCTGACGTCGCCGCTGTGCCGTTCGGCGAACCGCTCGGCGTCGATGATGTCGGACAGGCCGGTGAGCTGGAGGACCTCGCGGGCGTAGGTGAGCTCGAACTGCCGCTCGTGCTCTTCGGCGGCGCGCGAGGCGGCGAGCTCCTCCTCGTTCTGCAGCGCCGTGGCCCGCAGCACGGCCTCGTCGATCTCGCCGAGCAGCTCGGCCGCCTCGTCGAGCAGCGGCACGTCGGACTCGGTGTACCACGGGCGGCCCCGCTGCGGGGAGTCGCGCAGCATGAGGGCGCGCTCGTCGGGGGTGAAGTCCGCGGCGGCGTAGTCGAGCCGCTCGCGCGAGGTGAACAGGCCGATCAGGAGCTGGTGGGGGGTGAGGTACGGCCAGAGCCGGTTGAGCGCGGTCTTGACGGCGGGCTCGGTGCGCAGCTCTTCGCGGAGGTCGGCGAGTTCGTCGTCGTCGATGACGCCGCGGCCGAGGAGTTTGGCCGCCTGGCGGGCGAGTTTGTTGAGCACCTGCCGTACGAAGACCGCGCGCGCCTGGTTGTGGAGGCGGCCCGACCGCATGGCCTTGCTGCGGGCGCCTTCACAGATGTGCCGGTCGAGGCGGAGGGTGATCCTGCCGAGGTCGAGGTGGATCGTCTCCGCGGGCACGCGCTGCCGGTCGCGGACGGCCCTGGCGAGCACGCCGGCCATGCGCGCGTCGCCTTTGACCTGGGCGACCTCGGGGCGGTCGCGCAGGGTGGCGGTGAGGCCGGGGAACATCTCACCGATGGTCATGAGCAGGACGTCCGTCTCACCCAGGGACGGGAGGACCTGTTCGATGTAGCGGAGGAACGTGAGGTTGGGGCCGAGGATGAGGACGCCGCGCCGGTCCAGTTTCTCGCGGTGGGTGTAGAGGAGGTAGGCGGCGCGGTGGAGGGCCACGACGGTCTTGCCGGTGCCGGGGCCGCCCTGCACGACGAGCACGCCGGGCAGGTCGGCGCGGATGATGCGGTCCTGCTCGGCCTGGATGGTGGCGACGATGTCGCGCATGCGGCCGGTGCGCGTCTCGGCGAGGGAGGCGAGCAGCGCGGCTTCGCCGTTCAGGGTGGCGCGGGCGTCGTCGCTGAGCCCGTCGAGGTCGAACAGGTCGTCGTCGACGCCGATGACGCGCCGCCCGCGGGTCTGCAGGTGCCTGCGGCGGGCGAGGCCCATCGGGGAGGCGGGGGTGGCGCGGTAGAAGGGCTGGGCGACCGGTGCCCGCCAGTCGATGAGCAGGCGCTGCCGGTCGTCGGACAGGCCGATGCGGCCGATGTAGTGGGAGGTCTGGTCGGTGTGGTCGAGGCGGCCGAAGCACAGGCCGTTCTCGACGGCCCAGAGGCGGGCGAGCCTCGCGGAGTGCATCCCCGCCATGGAGTCCCGCTCGGAGCGGTTCTGATGGGTGCCGCCCCTGCCTCCCTGGCCCAGCACCTGGTCGAGGCTGAGTTGTGTGCTCGCGCGCAGCGCGTCGAGGCGGGCGTAGAGACGGGACACGTAGTCCTGTTCACGGGCCAGCTCGGTTTGACGCGTGGAGAGGGGGCTGTTACTCTTGGCGTTAATGTGATGCTCCGGGCCTTTTGTGTCTTATGCGGTCAGCGTGACGGCGGGGCAAAAGCCTACCAGGCTCGTAGAGCGGCTAATCCTTCTGTAATTCCCCCTTTTTTCAATGTGACGTCTCCTCGGTGCGACGTCTCAGCGCGACGCCTGAGCCCGATGTCTCAGCGTGACGTCTCAGCGCGATATCCACGTCACCGCCGGCCGGCGACCGGCCGTTCCCGCGGCGCGTTCGCCCGCACGGCGTCGTAACGTTCCAGATGACGCACACGCCCTGACCAGGCCGCCACCGTCACAGGTTGGTTGCGACCGCGGGCCATGCCTTGACCCGCCGGGGCGCGAGTCTTTACGTTCACAACAAGTTAGGAAACTTTCCTAACTCCCAGAGAGGAACACGCTCCGTGAGCCAGTCGACGCCGGGCACCCCCAGCCTGCTGCGGGCCATCAACGACAGGGCCGCGCTCCAGGCCCTGCTCGAACGCGGTCCGCTCACCCGGCCCGAGATCGGAACCATCACCGGGCTCTCCAAGCCCACCGCGTCGCAACTGCTCGCCCGACTCCAGGAGGCCGGGCTGGTGGTGCTGGACGGCATCCGCGAGGGCCTGCCCGGCCGCACCGCCGAGCTGTACCGCATCAACCCCGAGGCCGCCCACGTCGCGGCGCTGGACGTCACCCCCTCACGCATCGAGGCGGCCGTCGCCGACATCACGGGCGCGGTCGCGGGACGGCACCGCCTGGCCACGCCGGGCCGCGCGGGCGGCGACGTGGTGCACCGGGTGCGCGAGGCGATCGAGGGCGCCTGCGCCGCCGCCTCCGTGCCCGCCTCGGCGCTGCGGCGGGCCGTCATCGGGATCCAGGGGGCGATCGACCCCGCGACCGGCCGCTTGGGCTACGCCGCGCACATCCCCGGATGGCACATCGCCGATCTGCTCGGCACCCTCCGCGAGGGCCTCGGCGTGCCCGTGGACGTCGAGAACGACGTCAATCTGGTGGCGCTGGCCGAGCAGGCGCGGGGCGTCGCACGCGGCCACTCCGACTTCGTGCTGCTGTGGGCCGACGAGGGCATCGGCTCGGCGCTGGTGCTCGGCGGCAGGCTGCACCGCGGCGCGACCGGCGGCGCGGGCGAGGTCGGCTACATGCCCGCGGTCGGGGCGCCGACCGCGCGGGAGGCGGGCCGCCGGGCCGAGCACGGGTTCCAGGCCCTCGCCGGCGGCCCCACCGTGCGTTCCATCCTGCGCTCGTACGGCGTGCGCGGCGCCACGCCGGCGGCAGCCGTACAGAACGCGATCAACACGGCGGAGTCGGGCCGCCCCGCGGCGGCGCGCGCGGCCGACGGCCTGCGCGAGGTCGCACGCCGGCTCGCCACCGGTCTGGCCTCCGTCTGCGCGGTGGTCGACCCCGCACTCGTCGTCCTCACCGGCGGCATGCTGATCGCTGGCGGCGACGCCCTGCGTGACCTCGTCGAACAGGAGTTGCACGCGCTCACACTGCCGCGGCCACCGCTGCGGTTGTCCACCGTCGAGGGCAATCCCGTCCTCACCGGTGCGCTCGACCTCGCCCTGGACACCGTCCGAAGCGAGGTCTTCGGTTCCACCATCCCCTCCTGATCCACCACCCCCCGAGGAGGCACCCCCATGCACCGACGGTCCGCCCCCTGGCCGCCTGTACGGCGGCCCCATGCTGGTGTCGTCGATCCCGGTGGCGTACGCACTCGCCCGGTTCCGTTTCCGAGGGCGGAACCTGGCCTTCTTCGTGGTGATCGCCACCATGACGCTGCCGCCCCAGGTCGTCGCCATGCCCATCTACCTGGTCTGGGCCCGCGCCGACCTCTCCGACACGCTGTGGCCGCTCATTCTGCCGACGCTGCTGGGCGACGCCTACTCCACTTTCCTGCTGCGCCAGTTCCTGCTGACCATCCCGAGGGACTACACGGAGGCCGCGCGCGTCGACGGCTGTTCGGAATTCACCACGCTCATCAGGGTCGTCCTGCCGATGGCCCGGCCCGCCATCGCGGCAGTCGCGCTGTTCCAGTTCTTCTACTGCTGGAATGACTATTACGGTCCTCTTCTTTATGCGTCCGTCAATGAAGACAATTGGACGCTCTCTCTCGGATTGGCGTCATTCAAGGCACTGCACAGCGTGCAGTGGAATCTCACCATGGCGGCGACGCTGCTGGTCATGGCACCGGTGCTGATTGTGTTCTTCTTCGCCCAACGGGCCTTCATCGAAGGCGTGACATTGACAGGAGTTACAGGGTGAAACTCGCCGTTGTCGGGGGCGGCTCGACATACACTCCGGAGCTGATCGACGGGTTCGCCCGGCTCCGCGAGGAACTCCCCCTCACCGAGATCGCACTGATCGATCCGCACGAGCACCGCCTGGAGCTCGTCGCCGGGATGTCGCGGCGCATGCTCGCCCGCGCCGGGCACCAGGCCGCCGTCCACGCCACGGCCGACCTCGCCGAGGGGGTGGCGGGGGCGCAGGCCGTACTCCTGCAACTCCGCGTCGGCGGCCAGGCCGCGCGCGACGTGGACGAGACGCTTCCCCTCGAATGCGGCTGCGTCGGGCAGGAGACCACGGGGGCCGGCGGGCTCGCCAAGGCGCTCCGCACCGTACCGGTCGTGCTCGACATCGCCGAGACCGTCGCCCGGCACGCCCCCCAGGCGTGGATCGTGGACTTCACCAACCCCGTCGGCATCGTCACCAGAGCCCTGCTCGACGCCGGGCACCGCGCGATCGGGCTGTGCAACGTCGCCATCGGATTCCAGCGCCGCTTCGCGCGGCACCTCGGCGTCGCGCCCAAGCGGATCTCGCTCGGCCACGTCGGACTCAACCACCTCACCTGGGAGCGCTCCGTACACCTGGACGGACAGGACGTGCTGCCCGCCCTCCTCGCCGAGCACGGCACCGAGATCGCCGACACCGTCGGCCTGCCCGAGCGGCTGCTGCACCGGCTCGGGGCGGTGCCGTCGTACTACCTGCGCTACTTCTACGAGCACGACCTCGTGGTGGAGGAGCAGCGCGGCAAGCCCTCCCGCGCCGCCGACGTGGCGGCGATGGAGACGGCGCTGCTCTCCATCTACGCCGACCGCGCGGCCGACGCCAAGCCCGAACTGCTGGAGAAGCGCGGCGGCGCGTTCTACTCGGAGGCGGCGGTAGCGCTCATCGCCTCCCTCCTCGGCGACCGCGGCGACACCCAGATCGTCAACGTGCGCAACGGCTCCACCCTGCCGTTCCTGCCGCCCGAGGCGGTCATCGAGGTGCCTGCGGCGATCAGCGGGGCGGGAGCCGTACCGCTGGCCGTCGACCCCGTCGAACCGCTGTACGCGGGACTGATCTCCCACGTGTCGGCGTATGAGTCGCTCGCCCTCGACGCGGCCCTCCGCGGCGGCGTCGAGCGGGTGGAGGACGCGCTGCTGGCCCACCCCCTCATCGGGCAGGCGTCGCTCGCCGCCGACCTGGCCGCGCGGCTCGTCGCGGCCAACACCGCCCACCTGCCCTGGGCCCGCTCCTGAGCGGAGCCGGGCCCTCCACAGCCGACGCCACCAGCAGAGTCAGGAGAGACAGCATGTCCGCCCCAACGGCGCTCCCCCACCGGCCGGGTCACCGGTGAACCCGGACCCGGCGAACACGGTGAACACGGCGAACACGGCGCTTTCGGCCGACACGGTGCTTTCGGCCGACAGGGCCGTGAGGACCGTGCTCGCGGTCGACGGGGGAAACTCCAAGACCGACGTCGCCCTCATCTCCGAGGACGGCGCCGTACTCGCCACCGGCCGCGGCGGGGGCTTCCAGCCGCAGATCGACGGCGTCGCCGCCGCGATCGACGTGCTCGACGGCGCCGTACGGCGGGCGCTCGGCCCGGCCGCGGCGCCGCCGTACGCCGACCACGTGGCCGCCTACGTGGCCGGGGCCGACCTGCCCGCCGAGGAGGAGATCCTGCGGGCCGAACTCACCGCCCGCTCCTACGGGCGCGACGTCGTCGTCGGCAACGACACCTTCGCCCTGCTGCGCGCCGGCGCGTCCGGGCCGTCGGGAGTCGCCGTCGTGTGCGGCGGAGGCATCAACGCCGTCGGCGTCTCCCCCGACGGCGCGGTCACACGGTTCCCCGCCCTCGGCAAGATCAGCGGCGACTGGGGAGGCGGCATGGGGCTCGGCGAGGAGACCCTGTGGCACGCCGTACGGGGGGAGGACGGGCGCGGGCCCGCCACCGCGCTCAGCCGCGCCGTGTGCGAGGCGTTCGGCACCGCGACCGTCGAGGAAGCCGTACTCGCCCTGCACTTCGGCCGGGAATCCGCCACCCGGCTGCACGAGCTCGTCCCGCTGCTGTTCGCCGCGGCGGCCGGCGGCGACCCGGTCGCGGTGTCGCTCGTCGAGCGGATGGCCGACGAGGTCACCGTCATGGCGGTCGTCCCGATGCGGCGGCTGGGCCTGCTCGACGCCGCCGTGGAGGTGGTCCTCGGCGGGGGCGTGCTCACCGCGCGCGACCCGCTGCTGACCGAGCTCATCGAGAGGCGCTTCGCGGAGGAGGCCCCCCAGGCCGAACTGGTGGTCACCGACATGCCGCCGATCGTCGGCGCGGCGCTCCTGGGCCTCGACGCCATCGGCGCCGGCGAGGAGGCCAAGGCGCGCCTTCGCGCGACTTTCCTCCCCGGCGAGCCCTGACCCGGACGGGCCTGACCCGGCAGCGTGCGACCGTCCCGGCGTGCCGGGACGGTCGCACGGCCGGTCCGTGTCCGCACGGCCGGTCCGTGTCCGCACGGCCGGTCCGTGTCCGCACGGCCGGTCCGTGTCCGCGCCGCCGGTCCGTGTCCGCGGTGTGCGGGGGCGGTGCGCGGGGCACCTGCGCCGTTCAGGGACCGCTACGCCGTTCAGGGACCGCTACGCCGTTCAGAGACCGCCGAACGTGCCGCACCCGCACGGGCCGACGACGCCAGGCGGATCCTCGGGGCCGAGTGTGGCGATCAAGGCACGCGCCTCGTCGAAGCCGAACGCCTCGATCGCCTCCCGCTGCAGACGCTCGTGGTCATCCTGCAGCTCCGTCGGTGGCACCCGGAAGATCGCCTCATTCGCCAGGATCGCTTCGACGGCCGCCATGACCTGCTCCTGCTGCGGCGACAGGTTCGGGTGGGCCGCCCGGTAGTGAATGAAATGCTCTGACCACAGCCGCGACTGCGTGTCCGGACCGAGCTCCCCGAAAATCCTTCTGCGGCAGGACATGGTGTGCGTGTTGAACTCCGCATAGTTTTCCGGAAGCCGGCCCGTAAAATCGTCACCCATAGTTAAGCCCTTCTACGGAATCCACGCCGAATCGGTCTGAATAGTCACATCGGTTGAGATGAATATCCTCTGTGATGAAGACCCTAGACGCGGCGGGGTCCGGTGTGGCCGCTGGGGCATTGCGCGGGCGGCGTGAGCCTGGATGGCTCCCGCCCGCGCCGCCGACCAACCGTCTGGGCTATGAATACGGCTGACAGCCGGCTGACAGTCGGCTAACAGCCACAGGTGTCGGAGCACCACCCGTTACATGGATGGATGAACAGGGTGCCACAGCCCCGCGGCTCCCAGCCGCAATACGTGATGCGTATGCAATAGGACGCGCCTCTGCACCAATCGCTGAACGTGCTGCACTTGCACGCCTCTATGGCTACGGCAGTAGGACTGGTGGTTTTGGCTGATTCAGCCGGGTCCACCGGACCGAGTGTGGCTATCAGGGCATACGCCTCGTCAAATCCGTACGCATCAACGGTCTCGCGCCTGAGACGTTCGATTTCATCCTGTATATCGGCCACGGGCACCACGAAAGTGGACACGTCTTTGACGCGGGCCTCCCAAGCGGCCAGGACGCGATCCTGCTCGGGCGAGACCCCCGGGTGGGTCCGGCGGTACTCAGCGAAGTGCTCCAGCCACAGCCGAGACTGCGTGCCCGGATCCAATTGGGTGAAAATCGCCCTGCGATACGGCATGGTGTGCTGGGAGAATTCCCCGTATGTCTTCGGAAGGCGGCCTCTGTTGGCCGCGATCCAGGATCCCACGGAATCATCGGCCAGAGCCGGGGCCTTGCCGACCAGCACGATGCCGGCGGCGATTCCCAGTCCGGCACCGACCTTGAAGAACTGCCGCCGCCCGCGGACCGACCGACCGGCCTGCACGGCCCGCCCGGCGTGTACGGTGTGACCGGCCTGTGCGGTCCGACCAGCCTGGCTCAGCTCGCCAAGCGCCCGGAAGAGTCTGATCGCCGCCGCCGGGCCGAGGCAGGCGAGCAGGCGCAGCCCCATAGCCGGACCAGTCCACGCGCGGACCCGGTCGCCATCGACCCGCACCAGCGTCGGCACCCAGGGGGCGCCGGTTCCCAGTGTCCGGTCACGCCAACGCCGGACATCCGGATGGGAAAGCGGCAGTACCTCAAGCCTCGCGCCCGCGGCCTTCTCGGCCGCTTTCGCGATTTCCCTGCACCTCCCGCAGGAGCCGTCAAAACCGAGGATCCAGCGTCTTTCCGACGTCGTCGAATTCACTCTCCGCTCCATTCACCTGACAGAATGTCGACAGCATGACGATGGAGCGCCGCTAAACGGCTCGCCACGCCGAGAAGAACCGAGAAAAACCAGAGAAGGCACTGACAAGCAGGATCGACTCCGGCCGGAGAGATGTCAATATGCATTCCCGCAGAATGCACTTCTCTATATGTCGGCGGTCCTATATATACCGACGGCGGCGACAACGCGTAAGCGAATGTGGCTGCGGGTCACCTGACCCGCTGTAAACAAGTGCTACCCAAAAGTAGAATCGACGGTAATCACATGGCACCCCGATGGGGGCGGCGGGCCAGCACATTTCGCCGCCTTCGCCCAGCGCAGCACGCCTTCCACCGCGGTGACCCGCCACCCCCCGCCGCCGACCCCACTCCTGGCGACCGGACCCGCTCCCGGCCGCCGGCCTCGCTCCTGGCGACCGGATCCACTCCCGGCCGCCGGCACGACCGCGTTAGGGCTGGTCCAGCGTCTCGGAGCCCTCGGCCTCGTCCAGCGCGGGGAAGCGGTGCTCGTACGGCGTGCTCAACACGACCGTGGTCCGCGTCGAGACATTGGCCGCCGCGCGGATCTGCTGGAGCAGCTCCTCAAGCCCGCCCGGCGAGGACACCCGCACCTTCAGGATGTAGCTCTCGTCGCCCGCCACGCTGTGGCACGCCTCGATCGCGGTCAGATGCGCGAGCCGTTCAGGAGCGTCGTCGGGAGCCGAAGGGTCGATCGGCTTGATCGAGATGAACGCCGTCATCGGCAACCCGATGGCCTCGTAGTCGACCAGCGATGTGTAGCCCCGAAGCACCCCGCGCTTCTCTAGGCGCCGCACCCTCTGGTGCACCGCCGACACCGACAGCCCGGTCTCCCTGGCGAGGTCGGTGAAGCTCATCCGGCCATCCCCGGCCAGCAACGTCACGATCCTTCGGTCGATCTCCTCCACCCGCCACACGCTAGCGCTCCCCGGCACCTGGTGTGGCCCGACCGCGATCACGGGACCGTTCCGAAATCCCCCCAAGCCACATGGGGGTGGGCACTTATGCCGACTACTGCATATGTCGCGACCAGTGCGCCCCATCTCCTAGATGCCTGGATTGTCACTGAAGATCATTAACGTCCTGACATGACAATCCGACCTGCGTCCCTCGACCCACGCAGCCCCGGAGAAACCCGCCCTACCGCCGAAGAAACCCGGAACCCGCTGACGCGAGGGCGGAGCCCGCGTCAACGTGGGCGGCATC
>NZ_FNCN01000014.1 GCF_900100605.1 Sinosporangium album
TGCCCACCGCATGCTGGGCGGGCCGATCGTGCTGGTGTGGGACAACCTGAACACGCACACCTCGGCCGTGATGAGGCGGCTGATCGAGGCCCGGCCGTGGCTGACGGTGTTCCGGCTTCCGCCGTATGCGCCGGAGCTGAACCCGGTCGAGGCGGTATGGGCTCACATGAAGAAGAGCATGGCCAACCTGCCGGTGCGCACCGTGGAGGAGCTGGTTTCGGTGGTGCGCGGTCGGCTCAGGCGTGTGCAGCGCAGGCCTGACCTCATCGCCGGGTTCATCGCCAAGACGGGGCTGGACTTCCAGCCGCCCTAACCTCAGCCTTTAAACCTCTCTAGGCGCGGCGTTGAATCAAGGCGCCGAGTAGCACACCTGCACTATCGATCTCCGCGGTAGTGCGAGTCAACGGCGTTTGGAATCGGTGCCGGTTCGGAGCACCCTCCGAATTCAGATTCTCGGTCAGCCCGCATTATGGCCGGCACAGGTCGACAGAGCGAGCGGGTGAAAATGTCAGCTCGGAGCGAAGGACGAGACGACCAGCCAAACAACTCCAAATGCGACAACGACCGCTATGGCAATCTCTTTCGGCCGCCAGGGAATTCCGGCCGGTGCCGAGCCGACGGCTCCGGTGGGGGAGGTGGACATCCGCCGCGTTCTTCCGGCCATCGTGATGAGGACGGCCGAGAGGAGAAGGGGCCATCTCACCAGGCTGGTGGCATAGGCGAACAAGTCTCCTCCATAGCGGTCGGCGTGCGCCACGACGTCGAGCAGCGCGAAGAAGAGAAGCGCCGCCGCGGTCGCGGCGACGGTCAGGCGTCCCGGTAGGTCGGAGAACGTTCCGTGCGCGGTCGCGGCCAGGGCGACGATCACGAGCGGGAGGCCGGTCCTCTCGGCGTCCAAAAACCACCAGGCCATGGTGTCCCAAGGCGATGCCGGAAGCTCATTGCCGGCGACCCCGACTATGAATCCGTCGGTGGGATCCGGGAGCCGGGAGGTCACGACCGTCCACGCGGACGCGGCGAGGGCACCGGTCCACAGGGCGATGCGATGCCGTCCCCGGGGCAGTGGCGATCCTGCCGTCAGCAGAAACGCCCCTGCGGCCACCAGGTAGCAGATGATCACGGGCCATGGCAGAACGACGGGCAGGCACGAGCGAGAGCCCGGAGGGGGATGCGGCGCGTGGTGAAGGCGGGCCGGGGTGAGCTCACTCCAGTACGGTGGGGCCGATGATGAACGAGCACGCGACTTCGAGGCCGGAGCGGGGCGATCGGGCGATGCGGCGGACGGTGGTTGTGCGGGGCGGTCGGCAGAGGGGCGGGCGGGCAGGTCGGCTGGCGGCCCCGGCGCTGAGCCTGGTCATGGTGGTGTCGGGGTGCAGCGCCCAGGGGGCCGCCTCGTCGGCTCCTTCCGGGCAGGCGGTGACGCGGTCGGCCTCGCCCGCGGCCCAGGAGGTGTCCGCGGGCCGAACGAAGGAGGCACCCGCGACTGCGCCGCCCACCCCGTCGCCGCCGGCCGCGGACGCCGCGATTCCCTCAGACCCGTCGCGCCTGGCCCGGTCCCTGACCACCACCTCCGAAGAGCTCCGGCGTGCCGTCGACGCCTGGCTCCGCGACGACCGGGCGAAGGGGAAGCCCCCGGAGCCGGTGGTGCTCCTGGCCCTCTACCAGCAGCGCGTCTACCGACACCTGGCCCGCGATCCCGGGCTCGCCTCCCGCACCTACGCCAAGCTGTCCGGCTCCCTGGCCGCGCAGGCGAAGGACAACGTCACGGCCATCCGGGACCTGCTGACGCTCGTGCGGCCCATCAAGGGGGCGGTCAAGCTCAGGATCGAGCAGCCCGAATCGGCGGATGTCCTCCTGCGTCACTTCCGCCGCGCCGAACGCCGTTTCGGCGTCGAGTGGGAGGTGCTCGCGGCGGTGATGTTCGTCGAGACCAAGTTCGGCCGGGTGCGGTCACCCAGCCACACCGGTGCCAAGGGGCCTATGCAGTTCATGCCTCGAACCTGGGACGCGTACGGCATGGGCGGCGATGTCCACGACACCCAGGACGCCATTTTCGGGGCCGCCAACTATCTGCGCGCCTCAGGCGCACCCCGCGATTACCGCCGGGCCTTGTGGGCCTACAACCACTCCTACCGCTACGTCAACGCGGTCCAGCTCCACGCCCGCCAGATCAAACGGGACATCAGAAACTACTACGCCTATTACAACTGGCAGGTCTACGCCGTGACCACTCGCGGCGACCGCCGGCTCAGCGGCCCGGGGGCATAAGGCGGCCGGAGACAAAAGGCGGTACGGCAGGCGCGTCGGAAGCCCGCTGCCGGTCCGTGGCGAACTGGACCGGCAGGTCGGCTGAGCGGACCGCAGGTAGATCGAGGGTAGATCGAGGGTGACGACACAGCCTCGGGACTCTGGTCTCTGGTTTCCCCACTGCCAGCAGGAGCACATTCCCTGAAAGGCCACAAATAGCGACAAGCGGAGGGGATCGTGGCCGGGGCGTGCGGCAGCGCGCACCCGGCGGTGGAATCCGTGGAACACGTGTCGGCCTTGCCGGCTGTGCAGCCGGACTGGAGCGCGGGCGCGCCGCCGACGCGCTTTCAGGAGGAGCGATGTCTCATCATCACGTGCGCAGCATCGACCACACCGTCCAGACGACCAAGCGCTGGCTGGCCGATCTCGCCGAGC
The DNA here is from genome assembly GCF_900100605.1 of Sinosporangium album. Classification (GTDB taxonomy): domain Bacteria; phylum Actinomycetota; class Actinomycetes; order Streptosporangiales; family Streptosporangiaceae; genus Sinosporangium; species Sinosporangium album. The sequence goes on from NZ_FNCN01000014.1 coordinate 2,683, forward strand.
TGATCGGCACGGACGACCGGGAGTTCGCGCAGCGGGTCCTGAGGACGTGGCTGCACGTCGTCAGGGACGGCCTCACGGTGGACGGCACGGCGCACTTCGCCGCTCAGCTCCCCGATCTTCTGCGCGGTGTCTACTACAACGGCTGGGACCCCAGCGCCGTGCCCGTACGCAGGGACCGGCATCAGTTCGTCGAGCACTTCGCCCGGACGGGTCGCATCGCCATCAGCGACGTTCCGGGGCTCGCCTCCACGGTCACGAGATTTCTCTGCCAGGAGCTGTCGGAGCAGTCGGTCGTCCACGCGCTCGACAGGCTCCCCAGGGATGTGCGCGGCGTGCTCCTGCCGTCGGCCCCGGCCCGCCGGCCCGACGCCGCGACCTAGCCGTACGGCCGACCGTGAAGGCCATGGGAGGGGTTGTCATGCGGTACGCGTCCTTCTTCGAGCGGCTTGTGGAGACGGAGATTCCTCACCCGGAGGTTTTGTCCGTGTATTACACCGTTCCCCTTGATCCCGCGGAATTCGATGGAGTTCTGCCCCGGGTGGAGCATCTCGTACGGCAGGCCGCGGCCGACAGCGGCTCCCGCATCACGCTCGCGGACCTGCGGGACACGCTGGCGGCGACACGTGATTGGCTCGGCCGAGGGGTCGCGATGTTCGTCGCGGGCGCCAATGGGCTCTTCGAGCGCCTCAAGCTGCCCGCTCCCGTCGACGACACCGCCATGGTGGGGACCAGACCATACGTGCGACCGCTGATCGCGATCGGGCATCGGTGCCCGCGGTACGGCATCGCCGTCGTCGACGAAGCGCACGCCTGGATCTGGCCCGACGACGAACCCGCGGAGATCACCGCCGTCACCGACGAGGCCCTGCGCAAGCCGAACTACGCGGGCTGGTACGGGCTGTCGGAATACGGGGTCCGGTCCCGCGCCGAAGGACTGCGGATCCGCCACTACCGTAGGGCCGCCGCGGAGATACGGCGGTTCATGCGGCGGGAGGGGCTCGACCTGCTTGTGCTCTGCGGGCACGATTACGAGATCCCGGTGTTCATGGAGGAACTGCCCGTGGATATGCGCTCCAAGGTGTCCGGCGTTGTCGCCGTGGACCCCAGGACCCTCAACCCCGCGAACATGAAGCCGCGGACCGACCCCGTCATCGCCCGCCGGATCGCCGAATACGACGAGAACCTGGCGGCGGCCGTCGTGAGCGACGCCGCCACGGAAAAGAACGCGGTCACCGGGCTGGCCCGCTGCCTCGCCGCCGTCAACGCCAGGGCGGTCGGCACACTGCTCCTCGACGACGGCATCCGCATCCGCGGAGCGGTCTGCCGCGGCTGCGGGAACCTCTTGGAGGCCGGGGAGCGCGCCTGCCCCGACTGCGACGCCGACGTGCGCGCGGTGCCCGATGTGCTGGAAGAGGCCGCTGTGGCCGTACTGCGGAGCAGGGGCAAGGTCGTCCCCCTGCCCTCGGGGCTGCTCGACGGAGGGCCCGTGGCCGCCCGTCTGCGCATGCCCATCGCCGTGTTCGCCCACTAGCGGGGGACCGGATCCTGCGGCACCCGCCGACCCGGGGGGTCAGGGTGAACGGTCCCGCCTCCAGGCGCCGTCCGTCTTGGCGACGGTGAGTCTTGTGGCCCTTCGGGTCACCCAGTGCCCCTGCGCCCTTCGGCGGGCCCGCCGTCCGGGGATTTCCCCCTTTCGGGGACCCTGCCCCCCGTTTCGGTGGGTGCACTTACATACTCCCTGACCCGGCGCTGCGGCGTCAGGGCACTCTGTCCTAGAAGGGCATGACATTCGTCCATAAATAGGTAGATCGCCGTCATGTGTTGACGAGCCGGCGTCTCAGGGTGGGCTGAGAGTCCAGGGTGCGGACGCGGGCTCGACGGCACCGACGGTCGCCAAGATGAAGATCTACATTGTAAAGGGATGGAGGTAGGCGCGGCCTGTCTCGACCCCTTACTCGACCCCCGGCAAGAGCGGGCCGAACCGGCACGGTCACAAGGGCGAGTTCACGCCAGACGACGCCCACGATGACGCCCACGATGACGCCCACGATGACGCCCACGATGACGCCCACGATGACGCCCACGATGACGCCCACGATGAGGAGGCGATGCCAAACCTTCCGCGTAGAAGTACACAGACGGCTCGCCAGGCTCGCGGGGGCTCATCGGGCGGACCAGGCGGCGAGGACGGATGCCTCCTTGCCGGGGTCGATGCCGTGGTGGACCCCAAGCCTTTCGAGGCCGAAGCTGCGTTCGGCCTCGGGGATCCCGCGCAGCCACGTCCAGGTGTCCGCGACGGTCTCGGCCATCGGACGTATGCGCAGCCCCGCGGCGATCGCCTTGTCCGGGGACGCCTTCCAGGTGTGAGCCGCGGGTCCGCTCTCCGGCATCCAGAGCGGCAGCTCGGTGAACGGTGCGACCTCATGGGCCAGGACGAACTCATCGGGGACCCACACCAGCTCGGCGTGCGAGCCGGTTGTCTCGGCGATGATGTCGAGCCAGCCTCCGAAGGAGAGGCCGCCGACGGGAGAGGTGGTGATGAAGCGGTCGTTCACCGCCTTCTCCGCCTGGTCGAGGGTGAAGACGGCGATGTCGCGGGCGTCGATGCCCTGGAAGGGCGAGACGGGCCTGCCGGGGGCGAGCACCTGGCCACCCCTGGCCATGCGGGTGAGCCACCAGGGTAGGCGGCCCACGTTCTCGTAGGGGCCGATGATCAGACCCGGCTCGATGATCAGTGAGGGGCCGTCGAAGCGCTCTTCGACGGCCCGTTCGCAGCCCGCCTTGAGGAAGCCGTAGTCACCGGCCTCGGGGCCCGCGTCAGCGGGACAGGGGTGGCGGCGGCCGGTCTCGTCGACGGGTTCGGCGGGCCAGTCCGGGAAGGCGGACAGCGTGGAGATGAACGCGTAGTGCCTGGCGTGCCCGGACAGCAGTTCGGCGGACTCGCTCACCACGGTCGGGACGAATCCGGACACGTCAATGACGGTGTCCCACTGCCTGCCGTCCACGAGCCGCTCAAGGTCGGCGCGCACCTCGCGGTCACCGCGCACCGCCTCCACGCCGGGCTGGTCGACTCCGCTGACGCCGCGGTTGAACGTGGTGACGTCGTGTCCGCGTCGGAGAGCCTCCGCCACGATCGCGCGGCCGAGGAAGACGGTCCCACCAATGATCAATACCTTCATGCGTGCATTCTTCGTCCGTGCGAATCTCGGCGCGAGACCGTTTCGCCCACAGCGCAGGCGCCGGTCAGCCCACCGGGAGGTCCTCGGCGGCCTCCTGTCCGGTGAGCATGTGGACTCTGGCCTGCGCGATGTCGAAGTAGATGCCGACCAGTTCCAACCGTCCCGAAGCGACGAGCGCGTCGACGCCGGGGTAGGTGCGGAGGTTGTCCAACTGCTGGATCACGTTGACGCGGCACAGCCGGTCGAGCGGCCCGGCGTCCTCACCCGTGCTGTCGGTCATGATGTAGCGCGCCAGGCTGTGGTGGCCGTGCGTGAGCCAGCGGCGCAGGCCCGGCAGTTCCTCGGCGTTCACCGCCCCGCCGAGCAGCGCCGCCATCGCGCCGCACCCCGAATGGCCGCACACCGTGATCGTGCGGACGCCGAGCACGGTGGTCGCGTACTCGATCGCGGCGACCACCGAGTCGTCGTAAGGCGCCGCGCCGTGCCGCGGGACGAGGTTGCCGATGTTGCGCACGGTGAACAGGTCGCCTGGGCCGCTCGCGGTGATGAGGCTGGGAACGACGCGGGAATCCGCGCAGGTGATGAAAAGGTGGGACGGCTCCTGCTTGCTTGCCATCCGCGTGAGAATGGGGCGCACGAGCGCTGCGGTGCGGCGGTGGAACTCGCGGGCTCCCACCACCAGCTCGGGCTGCTCGGGGCCGTGCGCGTGCGCGTGCCGGGTCAGCGCGGACGTCCGGCAGGGCCCCGGCCGGCGCCTGCGCCGGTCGGCCCACGGCAGCCACCAGTGGTCGGGCGTGACGGGCGGGGTCTTCGCCGGGAAGACGCGCACGCCCTTGGCGGCCAGCGTGTACCACTCGTCGTGCATCTCGTCGATATCGACGGTGCCGCCGAGGCGCTCATGCTCAAGCCGCCACATGTGCAGGGCCTCGAAGGCGGCGTTGTCCATGAAGTCGACGTTGAGGTCGAGGTCGACCGGGACGCCTGCGGGCACCGAGGCCAGTCCGGAGACGAGCCTCGGCACGCCGAGGAAGGTCAGCGACCCGCCGATGACCACGTGCCGGCGGCCGTCCGGTTCGGCGTTGACGGTGACACTGATCCACGTGAGGCGGCGCAGCGCGAGCAGCGCCGCCAGCCCGATGCCGATCAGCGCCCCCTCGGCGAGGCCGATGAACACGACGGCCGCCAACGTGACGAGGTAGATCGGCACCTCGCCGTGTCCGCGCAGGTTGCGGATGTGCACCAGGTTGACCATCTGGACGCCGATGAAGACGAGCAGTGCGGCGAGCGCCTCCATCGGGATGTAGCGGATGGTCCAGGCGAAACCAAACGCGAAGGTCAGCACCCACAGTCCCTGCATGACCGCCGACCAGCGGCTCCGGGCCCCCGCGCCCACGTTGGCGGTGCTGCGCACGATGACGCCCGCGACGGGCAGCCCGCCGAGCACGCCGGAGATCATGTTGGCGACGCCCTGGCCGGTGAGCTCGCGATCCAGGTCGGCCCGGGGGCCGGTGTGGAGCTTGTCGACGCCGACGGAGCACAGCAGGGTCTCCACGCCCGCGAGAAGCGCGATGAGCAGTACGGCTGCCGCGATGCCGTGCCAGTCGCCCTGCGGCCAGAGGGGCGAGGTCCACACGGTGGGGTCGACCGCGAGGTCCACGTGGGTGACGTCCCACGACAGGGTGGCGGACGCCAGGGCGGTGATGGTGAGCGCCGCGAGCGGGGCCGGGACGGCGCGGATCCGGCGCGGCAGGCGGCCCCACACCACGAGCACGCTGATCGTGAGCAGTCCGGCGGCGACCGCGTGGCTGTGGTTGGCCAGAAGCTGGGCGGGCAGCTCGATGATGTTGGCCAGGGCGGAGTGCTGGGGGCTGCCGCCGAGCACCACGTGCAGCTGGGCCAGGGCGATCGTCACGCCGACCCCGGCCAGCGTGCCGTAGACGACGGCGGGGGAGACGGCGAGCGCGGCCCTGGCGACCCGGCACAGGCCGAGGAGGAACTGCAGGGCCCCGGCCATGATGGTGATCATGCAGGTCGCGCGCCAGCCGTATGTCTGCACGAGGTCGGAGACCACGATCGCGAGTCCCGCCGCGGGGCCGCTGACCTGTACGGCGGAGCCGCCCAGGCAGCCCGCCACCACTCCGCCGACGACGGCGGCCACGAGGCCGGCCACCAGGGGCGCCCCGGAGGCCACCGCGATGCCCAGCGACAGCGGGATGGCGACGAGGAAGACGACGAGCGACGCGGGGAAGTCGTGCCGGAGCACCGACCCGAAACCACTGAAAGTAGGCGATCTGTCACGCAGGGTGTCCATCGGCTTCATGGAGCGAACCCTATGGCGTGTGTCCCCCCTCTCCTAAGCCTTTGAAGAAGGGCTTTGCACAAGCGGGGGACACACGCAAAGAAGATCGGATATGGAGGGGTAAGCGCGGTTTACCGGTAGTAATCCGGGTAGTCCGGGTCAGGAGCCCGGTGGCTGCCGCGCGATCCCCGGCGGCGGCCCGGCTCGCCGGGGGAGGCGGAGCCATCGGCCGCAGTGCCAGTGCCGCTGCTGCCAGTGCCAGTGCCAGTGCCGCTGCCGGAGCCGGGGCCGTACATGTCGCCGAAGGACGGCCACGAGTCCGTGCCGGCCTGCGGGGCGGGGCCGCCGGCCCGCGGCGGGTCGGCCGGGCGGGCGGGGCCGCCCGCCGGCTCGTGCGGGGAGACCGCTCGCGCGGGGCCGGTCGTCGTGGAGGCGGCCGGGGTGGGGCCGGTGACGGCGTCGTCGTCGATCGTGGCCCAGCCGGAGCGCACCTCGTAGCTCTTCGGGTAGGTCTGCTCGCGTGACGTGCCGTAGGCCCGTGCCGACGGCCACGAGGCCGCCACGGCGGAGCGGCCGGGAGCGGCCGGAGGGTGGGTCGGCGCTGCGGCGGGCTGCACGGGGTGGGGGGCCGTGACGGGCTGCGCGGGCGTCGACTGGTCGTCGAAGATGTCGGAGGCCCCGGGGTGGGCGGGATTGGGAGGGTAGGACCCGGTGCGCGGCCAGGTGGCGTCGGTGGAGTCCGGTCCGCCGAAGGCGGGGGCGCCGCTCGGATAGGCGCCGCCGCGCGGGTCGGCGGGGGCCCCGGAGGGTGTCGCAGCGGGGGCCCCGGCGGCGGGCATGGAGGGGGCCGCCGGAGCGGGGAACCCTCCCGTGGCACGGCGCCTGGCCGCCGGAGGAACGGCGGGGGCGGGCGGATGCGGCCCCGGCTGACCCGCGGGGGGCGTGCCGACGCCTCGGCCTGCCGGGCCCACGTCGCCGACCGGGGCACCGCCCGTCGCGAGCGCGTCGCCGGCGGGAGTCTCCGCCCCGCGGGCCGTGGAGCGCGTGGTCCTGCTCGACGCGCGGTTCGCCGTACGGCTCCCGCCCCGTCCCCCGGAGCCGCGCGCGGGGGGCTCGGCGGGGGCGTGCGGGTCGACGGCGCGCGACCCGCGGCCGGACGCGCGGCGCCCCGGCGCGGGTGTCTCGCGCGGGCCGGCGCCGTGGGGCGCGTCGTGGGGCGCGTCGTGGGGCGCGGCCTGGCGGGCGGAGGTCTCGCGGGGCGCGGAGGCGTGCTGCGCCGGGGGTTGCTGCGCGGGAGGCTGCTGTCCGGGGGCGTACTGCGCGAGGACCTCGGGCGTGGGGGCCGCGAACGTCATGGTCTTCTGCTCGGCGAGCACGGCGGCCGACGTCACGGGCGCCGGGTGCGGCGCCGCGGGCTCGACCAGGTCGGCGAGGCCCTGCCCGCCCACGGGCATCTGCCCGCCGGCGAGATTCGGCAGCGGCGCCTGCATGGTGACCGCGTCGGCCGACACGGGTGCGCCGGTCGCGGGCGCCGCGGCGGGAAGCTCGGGGTTCTCCGCGTCCGAGAGGGGACGGCTCGCGCCGACCTTGGCCGCGATCGACCCGCCGAAGCCGCCGTCGTCGGCGCGCACCCGGCCCCAGTATTCCTCGTCGTAGTCGTCGGCTGTGCCGAACTCGTCCACGCCGCGGCGCCCGCGGGGCCCGCCGACGCGGGGCACCGACGGTTTCGGGCGCGGCACGTCGATCGGGCTGAAGTCGGGCGTGAACTTGTCCATCCGAGGTTCGGAGGCGGCGAACTCGTCGGTTGACCGGCTCGGCTTGACCTCCTCTTGCTCGGCCATCTCTTTCAGCCGCTCCGGGGGGAGCGCGCTCTCCCGGCGGCTCATCGACCGCATGCCCAGTGCCACGACGACGAGCACGAGGAGCACGACGGCGACGAGACTCAAAACGACCGCAGTCATTGCACCACCCTCAAGGCCATGGCCTTCCAGCGGCGCCGGTGAGGTCGCGCGGCCATCGACGCGACCTGCCCCCCTTGTTCACCTGCGCTCAGCGAATGGAACTGATTGTGTCGGACCACTATGAGCGTTGTCACACCCTATGTGAAGAATTGATAACTCATGACTACCTCCGGTTTTCGCGGGGCGACTCGATGCCTGTGGCGGTCAGTCGCCCTCTCGCGATGGTCTGGGAGGCGATGTCTTGCAAAAGGCCCTCGGACAGGGAGAGGGGGGCGCTCTTCCCGTTGGTGACGACCTTCTCGCGTAGCGCGTAAACGCTGAACCGGTAGGTGCCCTGCGGATTGCACGGGGGCACGTATGCCGCCGTTCCCTGACTTGTCTGCCCCTGCCGGGCACCGTCGGGGAGGTTGTCGGCGATGTTCTCCGGCACCTCGGTGGTGCCGGGAGGGATGTCGAAAAGGACCCAGTGGACCTGGGAACCGGCCAGTGAGCTGTCGTCGACCACGATGGCGATCGACTTGGCGTCCGCCGGCACGAAGGACCAGCGCAGTGGAGGGTTGCCCTGCGTCCCGTGGCAGGAATATCCGGACGGCAGCGGATCGCCGTCTCTGAGTTGGGGGCTGGAGACCACGAACTCCGCCACGGCCGGCGGGTCCGAGGACTTGCCGAGGATTCCGCAGCCGGACACGCAGACAGCGAGCGCCGTCACCGCAGCGGTGATGGAGGCCCGGCGCGCGGCTGCGAAGGTCGTTGGCTGCCCCATGCCCGATGATGCTACGCGGATTCGAACGCTGGGCTGACCCGTTCCGCCGGTTCGGTGGCGCGGAATTCACCCGGAATCCGACAGAATCTAGGGATGGAGGGGTTGGGATCGGACGCGGAGACGAGCTTTGCCGTCCTCGGCCCCCTCCAGGTCGGACACGGTGGAAAGCCCGTCCAGATCGGCGGTCGGCGCCTGCGGGCGCTTCTGTCGCTGCTCGCGGGAAGCGCCGGCAAAACGGTGTCCAGCTCCGTTCTCGTCGACGGCGTCTGGGGCGAAAGCCCACCGGCGAATGTGACGAACGCCCTTCAAGCTCTGGTGTCGCGAGCGCGTGCCGCGCTCGCTCCGGGGGCTTCGCGCGAGGGCGGAGCGCTCGTCGCGGGCGACGCCACCGGATACCGTCTCGCCGTCTCGCCCGGCCAGGTCGACGCCCACCGCTTCGCGGCCCTCGCGGACACGGGCCGCCGCGCGCTGGCCGGCGGTGACGCGCACCTCGCGTGGACCTCGCTCGGCGAAGCGCTCGCGCTGTGGCGCGGCCCCGTCTTCACCGACCTCGCGGACGGGGACACCGCCTCGCTGTGGACCGCCCGCCTGGAGGCGGCCCGCCTGGCCGCCCTGGAGGACCGGTTTGAGGCCGCTCTGCGCCTCGGCCGCTTCGCGCAGGCCACCGCGGGCCTGCCCGCGCTCGTCGCCGCGCATCCGCTGCGGGAGCGGTTGCGGGCCCAGCTCATGCGCGCGCTGTACGGCGAGGGTCGCCACGTCGAGGCCCTCGCGGCCTACGAGGACGCCCGTGAGACGTTCGCCGACCGGCTCGGCGCCGACCCCTCGCCCGACCTGGCGGCCGTCCACCTCGCCATGCTCAAGGGCGAATGGCGCGAGGAGCGCGGCGCCCCGCCCGAGCCCCCGCCCGACCCGGCCCCCGGCCCGGTCTCCGACGCGGCCCCCGGCGGCGTCGCCATGCGGCACGCACCGGCACCCCCCGACGCGGAGCGGACGCGCCGGAGCACCCTGCCCGCGCGCCTGACAAGTTTCGTCGGCAGGGAAACGGATGTCGCCGCGGTCGGCGACCTGCTGGCCGCGAACCGGCTGGTCACGCTGCTCGGCCCGGGAGGTGCGGGCAAGACCAGGCTCGCCGTGGAGTCGGCCGAGCCGCTCGCCGGGCACGGGCGCCTGCCGGGCGGGGTGCGCCTGGTCGAGCTCGCCGGAGTGGCGGCGGGCGCCGACGCGCGCGAGGTGGCCGAAGCCGTGAGCGCCGCCGTCGGAGTGCGGCCGGGCCATTTCCAGCCGGGGCTCGCCGCCGTCGAAGCGCAGCGGCCGCACGACCCCTTGGAGCGGCTGCTGGGTGCGTTGACGGGCAGGCACCTGCTGATCATACTCGACAATTGCGAACACGTGATCGAATCGGCCGCCCTGGTGGTCGACCAGGTGCTCGCCGAGTGCCCCGAGGTGCGGGTGCTCGTCACCAGCAGGGAACCCTTGAACATCACGGGAGAGACCCTCTGGGCCGTCTCACCGCTGCACGTGCCCTCGCCCGGCGAGCCCGCGCGGTCGTCGGCGGAGGCTCCCGCCGTACGGCTGTTCGCCGACAGGGCCGCCGCCGTACGCTCGGGGTTCTCCGTCGCCGACCACCTCGACGTGGTCGTCCGCATCTGCCGGGAACTGGATGGCATGCCGCTGGCCATCGAACTGGCCGCGGCCCGGCTCCGGTCGATGTCGCCGCAGGACCTCGCCGACCGCCTCGACGACCGGTTCCGGGTGCTGACCGGCGGCAGCCGTACGGCACTGCCACGGCACAAGACGCTCCGCGCCGTCGTCGAGTGGAGCTGGGACCTGCTCGACGAGCGCGAGCGCATGCTCGCCCGGCGGTTCGGGGTGTTCGCCGGAGGCGCGAGGCTGGCCGCGGCCGAGCGGGTGTGCGGCGGGGAGGGCCTCGACCCGGCCGACGTGCTGGACCTGCTCGGACGCCTGGTCGACAAGTCCCTGGTCACCGTCACCGTCGAGGGCGGGCGCTCCGGTGAGGCCCGCTACACCATGCTGGAGACCATCCGCGCCTACGCGCTGGAGCGGCTTTCGGAGTCGGGGGAGCGGGAGCGGATGCGGCTCGCCCACGCTGAACACGTCACGCGGTTCGTGGAGGAGATCGAGCCGGGGCTTCGCGACCGCAGGCAGCTCGACGTGCTGGCGGCGATGTCCGCCGAGCACGACAACGCGTCCGCCGCGATCCGCTGGGCCGTCGACGCGGGGCGCGGCGACATCGCGCTGCGGCTCGTAGGGGCGCTCGGCTGGTATTGGTGGCTGACCGGCCACCGCAATGAGGCGGTCGCCCGCAGCCGTGAGGCGCTGCGCGCGGGCGAGGGCGCCCCGCCGCACGCGCGGCTGGTGGTCCGGGCGGTCCACAACCTCAACGTCTACGAGCAGCTGCAGCTCGTCTCGGGCACGGAGGCCGCGGCGCTGCTGCGGGACATACAGGAGTCGGCCGTCGCGGTGGGGCGCGAGTCCCACCCGTTCGCCGCGATGGCGACGAGCGTCATCGCCCTCGCCGCCGACGAGCATACGGAGCCCGACTGCGTGGCAGCGTTGCGCACCCACTCGGACCCGTGGGTGCGCACCTGGGCGCGCATGCTCAGGGGATTCCTCGGGATCGGGAACGGCAGGGTGGCCGAGGGAGAGCGGGAGACCGAGCTGGCACTCGCGGGCTTCGAGGCCCTGGGCGACCGGTGGGGCGCCGCAAGCTGCCTGGCGGCCCTGGCCGAGACCAACTACCTGCGGGGACGGGTCGGGGAGTCCGCCGACCAGTCGCGGGCGGCCATCGCCATGACGGAGGAGTTCGGAGCGCCGGAGCACACGCTCCACTTGCGCGGCCGTCTCGCCGCCTCGTTGTGGACGGCCGGGGAGAGGGAGGCCGCCGAGGCGGAGCTCGCCCGGGCGGTTCAGATCATGACGGAGGCGTGGGACCCCCTCACCGCCGTCATCCTGCTGGTCCTGCGCGGCGACTTCGCGCGTGAGAGGGGACGGTACGCCGAGGCCCGGCGCGACTACACCGAGGCCCTGGCGCTGATCGGCCGGTCGCGCCAAGCGCTCGACACGATGCGGGCGCCCGCCTGCACCTCGCTGGCCATGCTCGCCCTTCAGGAAGGCGACCTTGAGGAGGCGCGGCTCCTGATGGCCGACGCCCTGGAGTCGGCGATGCTCCGTGCCGAGGGGCCCGTGGTGAGCGTGGCGGCGGTCGGGTGCGCCTCGCTCGCATTCGCCGACGGCGAGCCCGAGAGGGCGGCCATGCTGCTCGGCTGGGCGGCGCGGATGCGCGGTTTCGAGGAAGTGGTCGGCTTCGACCACGTGCGCGTCACCGAGGCCGTGAGGGCCGCGCTCGGCACCGAGGAGTTCTCCCGGTGCCACGAGCGCGGCCGGCGTGTGTCCCGCGAGGGCGCCGCCGCGCTCGTGCGCTGAGCGATCCACCTTCAGCGCCCGCGGCGGAAGGCCCGCACTGCGAGCGGCGCGAACACCACGATGACCCCCACCGCCCACAGCAGCGAGTTCGTCGTCGGCGCGGCGACCTCGCCGCCGATCAGCATGCCGCGTACGGCGTCGGCGAGCTGGGACACCGGGTTCACCTCGGCCCAGGTCCGCAGCCAGCCGGGCATCGTCTCGGAGGGGACGAACGCGTTACTGGTGAAGGTCAGCGGCATGATCAGCGAGAAGGTGAGGAGCTGCACCCGCTCCGGGTTCTTGGCGGTAAGGCCGACCAGCACGGCCAGCCACGACATGGACAGCGTGAAGACCATCAGTAGGGCCACGGTGCCGAGCACGCCCCCCACGCCGTTCTGCACGCGGAATCCGAGGAGCGCGCCGATGCCGAGGAACAGGCCGAGCGCCCAGAGCTGCTTCACGCTGTCGGCGACGATGCGCCCGGTCAGGGGCGCGGTGCGGGCGATGGGCAGGCTGCGCAGGCGGTCGAACACCCCTTTGGCGATGTCGGTGTTGAGGGCGATCGCCGTACCGACAGTGGAGTAGAGCACGTTCTGCGCGATGATGCCGGGCAGTGCGAACTGCAGGTAGTCGGTGGTGTTCCCGGCGATCGCGCCGCCGAAGACGTAGACGAAGAGCAGCAGGAGCATGATCGGCTGGACGCTGAGCCCCAGCAGCTCCCACGGGTCGTGCTTGATCTGCACGAGGTTGCGCCACGTCAGCGTCAGCGAGTGGTTCAGAGTGGCCCTGGGGCCCACGCGCCTGGCCGCGGGCTTCGGCAGGGTCTCGGTCAGGGTGGTCACGCGGACACCGCCTCCTTGACGTGTCGTGCGGGCTGTGCGGGGTTGTCGCCGGTGAGCGCCAGGAAGACCTCGTCGAGGCTGGACTTCCGCAGCGTCAGCTCCGCTGCCACCACGCCGAGGTCGTCGAGTGCGCGCACGATCGCCGGCACCACCGCGGGGTCCTTCACGCGCACCGACACCCGTCCCTCCGCGACGTCCGGCCTCACCCCGACGACGGTGGCGACCACGCTCTCCGCCTGGCCGAGCCGTTCGCCGTCCACCGGCTTGAGCTCCAGCACCTGGGTGCCGGTCGTGGCCTTCAACTCGTCCGGGGTTCCAGAGGCGATCACGCGGCCGTGGTCGAACACCACGATGTCGTCGGCGAGCTGGTCGGCCTCCTCCAGGTATTGGGTGGTCAGCAGCACCGTCACCCCGTCGGCGATCAGGCTGCGCACCACACCCCACAGTTCAGTACGGCTGCGCGGGTCGAGCCCGGTCGTGGGCTCGTCGAGGAACAGCACCTGCGGCCTGCCCACCAGGCTCGCGGCGAGGTCGAGTCGCCGCCGCATGCCGCCCGAGTACGTCTTGGCCGCCCGGTCCGCCGCCTCGGTGAGCTCGAACCGGGTGAGCAGCTCCGCCGCCCTCGCCTTGGCCGCCCGTCTCGGCAGGTCGAGCAGCCGTCCGATCATGACGAGGTTCTCGGTGCCGGTCAGCGACTCGTCCACCGAGGCGTACTGCCCGGTCAGGCCGATCAGCGAGCGCACCTGGTGGGCGTCGCGCACCACGTCGAACCCGCCGACCTCGGCCCTGCCCGCGTCGGGGCGGATCAAGGTGGCCAGGACCCTTACCGCGGTGGTCTTCCCGGCTCCGTTCGGCCCGAGCACGCCGAGCAGTCGGCCCTGCGGCACCACGAGGCCCACGCCGTCCAGCGCCTTGGTCGCGCCGTAGTGTTTCGCCAGACCTTCGGCCTGGATCGCATATCGCATCGTCGTTCTCCGCCCTTTCGCTTCACACCGAGTGTGCGAGGGCGTGCTGACAGCTCCCTGAGGGGCCGCTGACAGGCCGTACGGCACCGCTGACATATCGCTGACACGTCTGTTTTGCCAGGTGAGAGGGCACTTCGCCCTGAGGTGAGAGGGTCGAAGGGGAGAGCCGCATGTGGTCGAAACCGGGCTAGGCTGGGCAGGTGACCGCACCGCTACGCGATCCCATCAATCGTGTCTCCAAAAACGCCATCAAACTCTGGATGCTCGAATCTTTTATCGGATTCGTCGTGATGGTGGGAGGGGCGCTTCTCCTATCCCGCTGGCTTTCGGGCCGGGACTGGGCCTGGGTGCCCGAATGGATCGACTGGCTGCCGATCGCCACGGCCGCCGTGGTCGGCCCGCTCGGCGTCCTTGAGCCGATCAAGCGCTACGCCGTACACCGCTGGGAGCTGTCCAACGACGTGGTGTACGCGCGGTCCGGGTGGATCGGGAAGAAGTGGGTTTTCGTCCCGGTCAGCCGTATTCAGACCGTCGACAAGGAGCAGGGGGTCATGGAGCGCCTCTTCGGCCTGGCGACCGTGGAGATCCGTACCGCCTCCTACGCCGGGTCCTCCTCGATCAAGGGGCTGGACTACACCGTGGCCGCGAGCCTCGCGGGCACCCTGGCCCAGCGGGCCGAAGCCCTGAGGGACGACGCCACGTGACCGGCGAGCGCCCCGCTCCCGGGGCGCCGACCCCCGGGGACGCGTCCGCCCAGGGTCCGTCCGAGACCCGGGGCTCACCCGACGAGGAGCGCATACCTGACCGGCCTCAACCTGACCGGCCGCAACCCGACCGGCCTCAGTTCGACTGGCCCCATCTGCCCGGCCCCGAGGGGATACCGGGCCACGAGGGGCCGCCGGAGGGCTGGACCGGGCTGCCCGGCCCCGAAGGGCCGCCCGCCGACTGGCCGCCCTACGCGCAGGTGCCGCCGGAGCCGTCACGCCTCAGCCCGCTGATGATCCTGATCGACCCGGTGCGCAACCTTCCTGGGCTGTTCGTGCCGCTTGTCGGCGTACTGTTCGTCGGCGGCTTCTCACCCGCCTCCTTCCGGTGGGCCGCCATCGCCATCGCCGGGGCCGTGGTGTTCGCGGTCGTGCGGTGGTTCACCTTCAGGTACCAGGTGATCGGGGACAGGCTCGAACTGACCAGGTCGCTCATCAGCAGGTCCGTCCGTACCATCCCGCTCGACCGCATCCGCGGCGTCGACATCGCCACCCCGCCCCTGCACCGCCTCCTCGGTCTCGTGGTGCTGCGCATCGACACCGGCGCGAGCGGCACCGAGCAGCAGGAAGGCGAACTCAGCGGCATCACCAAAGACGAGGCCGAACGCCTCAAAGCCCTCCTCACCCAGCGCACCCGCCAGCCCGGTACGTCTACCGCCGCCCCCGCCGCCCGCGGCCCCGCGGCCCCTGCGACCCCCACGGCCCCCGCACCCAGCGCCCCCGCGCCCGAGGCCGCCTCCGCACCCGCCGAACAGGTCTTTCTCAAGGTGCCGGGCCGCTGGCTCCGCTACGGGCCCCTGTCCGGCGCGTACGTGCTCACCCCGTTCGCGGTGATGGGCGCGGCCGTCGGCCTGTTCTTCAACTCGTGGCGCGAACTCGGGCTGGACAACGGCGAAGGCGACGCCGGCCTCCTGCGCATCGCGCGCGACGCCGGCCTGTGGGTCCTCGACCGACCCGTCGTCCTCACCGTGGTCATCCTGCTGCTCCTGCTGGCCATGCCCGTCGCGGGCGGCGTGATGCACTTCCTGTTCAACTGGCGCTTCACCCTGCTCACCCGCGGCGACCACCTGGTGGCCGAGCGCGGGCTGACAACCCGCAGAAGCGTCTCTCTGGAACGCCGCAGAGTGCGCGGATACGAGATCGTCGACGCGCCGCTGGAACGAGTCTGGAAAGTCGCCCGCGTCTGGGCGATCGTCGCCGGCCTCGGAGACTCCCAGACCCGCGGCCAACTGCTCCCCGCCGTGCCCAAGGCGGCAGCCCTGGAGGTCACCGCCGCGGCCGTTACCCCGTTCACTGCGCGACTGCGGCCCCATCCGCCCGCGGCCCTCCGCCGCAGCCTCTTCCGCTCCATCGTCCCCTGGCTCGCCCTCGCCGCCGCCTTCGGCACCGTCGCCCTCACGGGCGGAGGCTGGGGCTGGTGGGCCGCCACCGTCATCGCCTCCGCCCTGGCCCTGCTCGGCGTCCCCCTCGGGTTCGACCTCTACCGCAGCCTCGGCCACGCCTACGACGGCGTCCGCATCTCGGTCCGCTCCGGGTCGCTCAGACGCGCCCAGGCCGTCATCGAACGGCGGGCCATCGTCGGCTGGACCATCGAACAGACCTGGTTCCAACGCCGCGCCGGGCTCCTCACCGTCACGGCCGGCGTCGGCGCCGGCAGCGGCGGCTACGCCGCCATCGACGTCGCCGAGACCGACGGCGTCGCCTTCACCGCCGACGTCACCCCCGACTGGATCACCCCCTTCCTCCTCCCACGCGATCCCGACTAATGCCAGAGCCCCCGGCCCTGGGGGCTCTGGCATCAGATTGGAGCGGGGTCGCGCCCCGTCCTGGTGGGGCCGGGGAACGGGGGCTGGATACGGAGGCTGGATACGGCGAGAGCCGGTCCTGCTGGGCAGGGCCGGCTCTCGGTCGGTCTGGCGGGTCAGTCTTGGCGGCGGGCGCCGAACATGATCTCGTCCCAGCTCGGCACGGACGCACGGCGGCTGCGGGACCTTCTGGCGGGCCTGGCCGGCTGCGCGGGGGCGGGGGGAGCCTGCGGAGGCTCCTTGTCCGTGCCCTTCGCGCCCTTGGCCGCCTTGGCGGGCGCGGCCGGTTCGGGCTTCGGCGCGGCATTGTCCGCGGCCTGCCGTACGGCTGCCGCGTCGTCGGCCTTGCCTTCGTCGGTCGCCCGTACGGCCTGAGCCACTTCCGCGGCCGACTTCGGAGCCGCGGCCTTGGCCGCATCGTCCGAGGCGTCGCCGGGGTCGCCGGCGTCCGCGGCGTTCACGGTGTTCGCCGCCTCTGCGGCCTCGGCGTCTGCCTCACCCGCTTCTGCTGCGCCGCTGTCGGCCTTGGCCGTCTCGGTGGTGGTCTCAGCGGTGGTCTCGGTGGTGGAAGGAGTGCTTTCGGAGGCCGCGTCCGCGTCGTCGGGCCCGCCGGTCGCGGCGGCCTCCGCCGCGTCGGCAGGGGCGGCCTGCTCAGCCGGTGAGGCCGTCTCGCCGGAGGCGTCGGCCGACGCCGCTTGAGCGGCCTCGCCGCTGTCGGTGCGGGCCGAGCCCGACGCCTCCCCGGCCTGTTCGGACACGCTGGAGGGCGAGTCCGTCGCCATGCTGGAGGCGGTCGCGGCGGAGCCCGCCGTCTCGGCGGGGCCGGCTGTGCCGGTGGTGGGCCGTTCCGTCGTGGGCGTCGACTCGCCGGACGCCGCGGCTTGCGCCGCCTGGGCGCTGTCGGTCAGGTCGGAGCCGGACACGTCGGAGGCCGGGCCCGTCGCCTCGGTGGAGTCCGCCGCCTCGGCGGGTGCGACCGTGTCGGTCGCGGCGGGCCGCTCCGCCGTGGAGGCCGGCTCGTCGGAGCCCGCGGTCGCCGCCGCGGCCGACACCGGGGAAGGTGTCGCGGCGGTGGCCGTCGAGACGGCCTGTCCGCTGTCGGTCCCGGACGCGCCCGGCCTTTCGCCGGCCTGCGGGGGCGCGTCGGAGGGCGAGGCCGCCGTCGGGGTGTGGTCCGCGGTGTCCTGGAGGCTCGGGACGGCGTCGGCCGGCGCGACCGGCCGCCTGTCCGCGCCGGCGGCGTCGGACGGCGATGGGCCCGGCTGTCCGGCCCCGGTCGGCGCCGGACCGCCTGCCACGCCGTGCGCCGCGACGGCCGGGTGGGCGGTCGCGACGGTGGCGGTGGCCGGTGGTGTGGGCGTCGCCGTACCGCTTGGGGTGAGTGCGGGCCGGGTGCTGTCGAGCATATTGTCGTCCCCCTCCGCCGTGGCGGGTGTGGTATCCGGTGTGGAGGGGGGGAGATGGTGGGCGAGCTCGCGTGACGGCCGGTAGGAGCTCTCGTGGCTCAGGCGAGCCGCGGGGATGGGGCCGGGATCGTCGGGGCGGCCGGTGTCGGGGGGTGTGGAACCGGCAGGTATGATCTTGGTCGGCGCCGGGTCGAGAGGAGCCGGGGCGCCCGGCGTGATAGGGGGAGTAGGCGGCTGGGGCCAGGCCGAAGGGGCCTCGTGGCCGCGTGGCACGCCGTCGAGGCGCGCGGACGGCTCGGGGGCCCAGCGGCCTTCTTGGGCGGGGGCGCCGTCCCAGCGGTTGGGTGCCTCCTGAGCCGGGGCGCCGTCCCAGCGGTTGGGTGCCTCCTGAGCCGGGGCGCCGTCCCAGCGGTTGGGTGCCTCCTGAGCCGGGGCGCCGTCCCAGCGGTTGGGCGCCTCCAGTGCGGGCGCGTCGCGCCGGGTGTCCAGGTGCCGGGGGTGAGGGTCGCTGTCGTAGCGCATGGCGGCCGGCGGGTCGTGGCGCACCACGGAGGGGAACGGCACGGGCGGCTGCGTGAGCGGGGCGGCGTTGCCGAGAGGCGGCACCGGCTGGAGTTTGGCGACGCGCGGCACGAAGGGCGTGACGGTGGTATCGGGGGCGGGCTCGGTGTAGTCGTCGGAGGCCGACAGGCGCAGCGCCTCGTCATCGTTGGGGCTGATGTGCCGGCGGCGCGGGTCGAACAGCCATTCCGCGCCGCGGGTGTGTCCGTTCCAGACAAAGCCCAGCTTGACGCGCCATAGTCCGTCGTCGCGCTTGCTGGAGTCCCAGTCGATCTCGTCCGCGGGAACGCCCCTGCGGCTGAGCCGTTCGGCGACGAGCTCGCCGAGGATCGGTCCTGCGGATGTGTCGCCGGGCATGCGTACGGCACAGCGCTGAGCCTGCTGCGCCATGTATTCGCGCTCCTGCAGCACCGGGCCCTCGAACCAACGGACACGTTCCACCGGGATGCCCGCCGTCGCGGCGATCTCCTCCGCGGTCTCCCCTGCGCGGATGCGCGCCTGGATCTCCTTGGGACGCAACGGACTCTCCACTTCGATCTCGTACTGGCCGAGACGGGAGAAGTTGCCGCGGACGGCAGCACGGAGCCGGTCGTCGACAGGGAGCGTGAATCGCGTTCCCCTGCCGGCTGTGGCCAGCACGAGGTATGTGCCGTCTTCGCTCACCGCGACGAGTCGGAGCTCCTGCATGCGAGTCCCTTCGTCGTCCTGCTTGTTCTTCCCCCGGACCCTTGAGTCTCTCGCGTGTGCCGGTTGCCTGCCAGCACCGTACCCGGCATGTCCGAACATCGCCTTCCCGGAGGGGGCCGGGGGCGATGTGACGCCGGTCACATTTTGTTGCGTTGAGATGGAACTATAGATCAGTGGCGGGACGACGGGGGTGAGGCTCCTCGACGGAATCTTCCCTAATCGCTGCCGCCCAGCCAAGCACTTCCCTCAACTGGCTCTCAAGTCTGCGGGGACGGTTTCAGGTGAGCATCTGTTCGCGCGGTCGTGCATGAACGGGATGCTTGGGGTCTAGTTTCCCCCGAAAGGCAAGGAAATCCGCAAATCGCGGATAAACCTCATCTCGGCTGCGGGCGGGCGCCTGATGTCCGGTTCGCGTGCTTGACCAGGCACGTGGTCGGTGTATGGGGGGCGGGAGAGGCCGACGTTCTCGTCATGAGCGGACGGCGGCGTGTCGCCCGTGTCGCCCGTGTCGTGCGTGTCGCCCGTGTCGTGCGTGTTGCCCGTGTCGGGGATCGCGCTCGGCGTCCCGGGCCGCCGCCGTACGGAGCGGGACGGGGCGGATGGCCCGCCGCTGTCCCGCCCGGAGCCGCGGGTGCCGGTCCGGACGGCCCCCGACTCGGTCTGGGCGGTGATGCCGCCCATGGTGGCGAGGGCCGGTCCGTGCCGGTCGAACGCGGTGTTGCCGCATTGTTGTGTTGCTGCGTTGTTGTGTCGCTCTGTCGCTGTGTTGCGATCAGCCGCGGTAGGTCTCTCCCGCTGCGGGCAGCTTGTCGCCCAGAACCTCGGAGGCCGACACCAGTGCGTAGCCCTGCTTGGTGAGCTCCGTGAGGATCTCCGGCATGGCCTGGACGGTCTGCGGCACCCAGTCGTGCATCAGCACCACCGCGTCGCGCTCGGCCACACTGAGCACCTGCTTGGTGATCGCCTTGGTGTCGCGCAGAGCCCAGTCTCGCGAGCCCGCGTTCCACAGGATGATCGGCAGCTTGAGCTCGGTCGCGACCTGCTCGACGTCGGGGCTGCTCAGCCCGTACGGCGGGCGCAGCAGCGTGGGCCGCTTACCGGTGACCTGGTGGACGACGTCCTGGGTCGAGGTCACCTCAGTGTTGATGTCTTCGATCGAGATGTTCGTGAAGTTCTTGTGGCTGTAGCTGTGGTTGCCGAGTTCGTGTCCTTCCTGTGCGATGCGCTTCGCCAGGGTGGGACGCGACTTGACGTACTGCCCTTGGAGGAAGAACGTGGCTTTCGCCTTGTGCTTCTTGAGGGTGTCGAGGAGCTCACCGGCGTATTTGCCGGGTCCGTCGTCGAAGGTCAGTGCGATGCACTTGACCGCGGTGCAGTCGACCTTCGCCTTCGCGGTGCTCTCGGCCGCCGCGGCGTTGGCGGCACCCGAGGCCGCCGTTAACACGGCGGCGGCGCAGGCGGTGGCGAGCAGTGACCGAATAAGGCGGGGCATGACAAGCTCTTTCACGTTTGAGTCAGGGGCGTCCCGCATCGTATCGGCATAGTGGATCTACACCGCGGTTCACAGGGATCTGCAATCAGGTCGAAACCTCAGGGGCGGCGAGTGACGGCTCTTCGGGGATGCGCAGCAGGGCCGCGCCCGCGAGGCTGGTCACGGCGGCGAGAAGCGCGCACACCAGGGCAAATCCATATGCGTTGGATGCTCCGTACATGTCGGTGAGGCGGCCTCCGGCCCACGCGCCGGCGGCGACGCCGAACCCGACCGAGGTCGAGATCCAGGCCATGCCCTCGGTGAGGAGTCCGTTCGGCACCATCCGCTCGACCAGCGCATACCCCGTGATCAGGATGGGGGAGATGGAGAATCCGGCGATGAACAGCACGACCGCCATGACCGGCACGCTGGTGACGAAGACGATCGGCATGATGCCGAGGGCGAAGATGGGGACGGCCCGGATGAACCTGCTGCGCAGAGAGATCTTCCACTGCCGCGACCCGAACCAGATGCCGGAGATGAGGCTTCCTCCGGCGAAGGCCGCGAGCATCGTCCCGGCGTGGCCCTTGGAGCCGTGCTGCTCGGCGAAGGCGACGGTGATCAGGTCGATCGAGCCGAACACCGCGCCCATGGCGAGGAAGACGATGGACAGCAGCGCGACGCCGGGGATGGTGATCGGGCTGCGGCCGGAGACCGAGCCCTTGGGGCGCACGGGCGGCTGAGTGCCGCGCTGGAGCGCGAAGGTGATGGTGCCGATGACCGCGGACAGCAGCACGACGACCAGTCCGGCGTACTCGCTGATCTGCGTGGCGAGCGCGGTGGCCAGGGCGGGGCCGGCCACGAAGACGACCTCGTCGATCACCGATTCGAACGAGAAGGCGGTGTGCAGCTTGGTGGGGTCGCCGGCGGCGAAGTGGGCCCAGCGGGCCCGCACCATCGATCCGAGCGAGACGGCTGTCGCGCCGACGAGGATGCCGATAGCGAAGAGCGTCCAGACGGGCGCGCCGAGTTCCGCGAGCAGCATGAGCCCGGTCAGTGCGCCGCCGTGCGCCAGGGTGATCGGGATGAGTACTCTGGCCTGGCCGAACCTGTCGACCAGCCGTCCGGAGAGCGGCGCTGAGATCGCGAACGCGACCGAGACGGTCGCGGCGACCGCACCCGCCGTGCCGTACGACCCCGTGATGGCGGAAATGAGCAGGATGACGCTGATACCCAGCATGGACATCGGCAAGCGGCCCACAAAGCCGCTGATCACGAAGCCTTTGACTCCTGGCGCGTTGAAAAGCCCCCGGTACGGCCCGACCACGTGTCTTTCTCCACTTCTGCACGCCTATGGCGTGATTGTTCCCAGCCTGGCCGCCCTCGGGTCAGGTGACGGGCCGACGTTGTGCTGGTGGTCTTTCGTAGCTTTCGACCTTGATGTACGAATCAGTCGCGAAGCAAGGGCATTTTCCCCTCGCGTGACCACCACCAGGCTCTAACGTGGGGCGAATGGCACGTCTTCCCGGTTGGAAGGTGATTCTGGTGAGCCTGGGGGCATTGATCGCGCTCTCCGGGGCCGGAGTGAGTGTGTTCGTCATCCTTCGCGATGAGGCCCAGCGGAGCGGCTCGCCTCCGGCGAGTGCCGTGGAGCATCCGGCGATGGCGGGCGCGGTACGGGCGATGCCCGGCCTGGAGGCGCTGAACCCCACGGCCCCCGCGACCCAGGGAGATCCGCCCCCCGCCGTCGGAGACCCCAGCGTCGGAGACCCGGCCTCGGGAGGCCCGGTGCCCGGAAACCCCGTGCCTGCAAACCCCAAGCCCGGGAACCCGGCGCCAAGCGGTCCGGCCTCGGCGGCTCCACCTCCGGGAAGCCCCCACGGAAGTCCCACCGCCGCCTCGGCCCAGACGCCGGCGCCCGAGCGCGGCGGCGGCCCCGGGGTGACCTCCACCCCGCCGAAACTGATGGCCATCGCGCGGCAGGCGGTGTCCCGCGAGACCGTCAACCGGATCTCCGACCTCAAGCACGTCCAGAAGGTCGCCGTCGCCGACGCCGGCTCGGTGCGTGTGGAGAACCGAGGCATCAGCCTGCTGGCCGTCGACCCGGTCGAGTTCCGGTCGTGGGCGCCGAAGGCCGTCGCCGACGAGCCGGCCGTGTGGAGCGCCCTCGCGGCGGGGGAGATGATCGCCGAGACCTCGGCGGCCAAGCGGCTCGGCCTGCGCCTGGGCGCCAGCTACCAGCTCGCGGCGGGGGAGGCCACCCGCCTGGCCGCCTCGGCGACCTTCGGCCTGCCGGGTGTGGACGGGATAGTCGGCGTGGACCTCGGCCGCAGAGTCGGCCTGGTGCCCGAGATCGCGATCCTCATCCACACCGCCGACGACCCGCCGGGCGCGCTTCGCACGGGCGTGGGACGCCTCCTCGGCAAAGGCGCGCAGGTGATCACCTTGGGCGTCAAGCCCACTAAACCCGCCAAACCCGCCAAACCCGCCGCGTCCGCTCCCCGGGCCGCCGCCGCCCCGGCACGGAACGCGCGCGCGGTGAACGTCGGCCGCCCCGCGAGCTACCTGGACCTCTACCGCGCCTCCGCCGCAGTGTGCCCCGGCCTGTCCTGGACCGTGCTCGCGGCCGTCGGCCAGGTGGAGAGCTCCCACGGGCGCAACAACGGCCCGTCGAGCGCGGGCGCCCTCGGGCCGATGCAGTTCATGCCCGCCACCTGGAAGGCCTACGGGATCGACGGCGACGGAGACGGCAAAGCCGACATCTGGAGCCCGTACGACGCGGTCCCCTCAGCCGCGAACTACCTGTGCGCCAACGGCGCGGGCCGGGGCGGTGAGAAGCTCAGGAAGGCCCTGTGGTTCTACAACCACTCCTGGTCCTACGTGGACAAGGTCCTAGGCGTCGCCAAGGGCTATGAGCGGATGTACTGACGCCCGCTCACGCGGGGGCGGGGCGCCGCGGCGGCGCCGGGCAGCACGTCGCGGCGCAGCCGGCGGGCTCGGGCTCGGCGAGCAGGTCGGCCACCATGGAGGTGAACGCCGGATGGGTGCCGGCGGTGGAGGCGCGCTCCAGCGGCAGCCCCAAGCCGGCGGCGAGGTCGCGGGCCTCCACGTCGAGGTCGTAGACGACCTCCATGTGGTCGGACACGAAGCCGATCGGCACCAGCACCACCGCCTGGGCCCCTTGCTTGTAGAGCACTTCGAGGTGATCGCATACATCGGGCTCCAGCCACCGCACCTCCGGCGGGCCGCTGCGGCTCTGCCAGACGAGGTCGAAGGGCTCGGTACGGCCGAGGGCGGCGTTGACGAGCCGCGCGGCGCTGAGGAGCTGCGCCTCGTAGGCGCCGCCGGAGGGGCCCGCCGTACGGGCCATGGTGAGCGGGATGCTGTGCGCGGTGAAGACGAGCCGCGCGCCGTCGCGCACCTCCGCGGGGAGCCTGCCGAGCGCCTGCGCGGTGTGGTCTGCCATGGCGGCGATGAAGCCGGGGTGGTCGTAGTAGTGGCGCAACTTCACGATCTCCGGTGCGCCGTCGACGGCCTCCCGCGCCCGGTCGATGTCGTCGAGGTATTGGCGGCAGGCGGAGTAGGAGGCGTAGGCCGACGTCGCGAACGCGGCGGCGCGGCGTACGCCGTCATCGGCCATCTGCCGCACGGTGTCGGTGAGGAAGGGGTGCCAGTTGCGGTTGCCCCAGTAGATCGGCAGGTCGACCTTCGGGCGGATCGCCTCGATCAGGTCGCGGCACTGCTGGTTGATCGGGCTGACCCCGCCGAACCGCTGGTAGTGCGCCTCGACCTCCATGAGCCGCGCCTTCGGCACGCCGCGCCCGCGCACGACGTTTTCCAGGAAGGGCAGCACGTCGGCGGGTTTCTCCGGTCCGCCGAAGGAGAGGAGGAGCAGCGCGTCATAGGTCCCCATGGCCTCATCCAACCGCATATGGCCACCGGCTTACGAACCAGCGCCTTTTTGATTGCGCGCCTTTGGCGCGCGGCGAGGGGGCTCTTGGTCCGGTGCTTTCCCTCCTCTCTCCGGTCGCTGCGCTCCCTGCGTTCGTCAGTCCAAGCACCGGCGCCCCCTCGCGTTCCCTGTTTGGCCGACATCCCGGGAGGTGGCTCCCGGTTTGGCTGGTGTCCGGGGAGGTTGCTTCCGGTGCGGCCGGTGTCTGGGGAGGTTGCCTATGGGGATGGGTAGGTTCGGCAGGGTGAGCGCATTCAACGATATTCGCGAATATGTGCGCATACCGCGTGTGCTGAACCTGCGGCTGGCACCCGATGGGTCGCGGCTTGTCGCCGTCGTCCAAACGCTGAACTCCGATGGGAAGTCCTACGGCACCTCGCTCTGGTCCATCCCGACCGCGGTCGACGGGGGCCGCCCCCGCGCTCCGCGGCGTCTCACCAGGTCGGCGAAGGGGGAGAGCGGAGCGGCGTTCACCGCCGAGGGGGATCTGCTGTTCGTCTCCGCCAGGCCCGACCCGGCCGATGGGAACGACGGGGAGGACGGGGAGGTGCCCGCCCTGTGGCTGTTGCCTGCCGACGGCGGGGAGGCCAGGCGGATCGCGTCCCGGCCCGGCGGGATCTCCGCGGTGCGGACGGGCGGCCCCACCGTCGTCTACGCCGCCGACGTGCTTCCCGGCGACGCGGGCCTGGAGGAGGAGCGCCGCGGCGCGCGCAAGGACGCCGGGATCAGCGCCATCCTGCACGAGGGTTTTCCGGTGCGGATCTGGGACAGCGACCTCGGTCCCGGGCAGACACGGCTGTTCGCGGCCGAGGGTCCGGTCGGAGAGGCTCTGGCGGAGGTCGGCGATCTCACCCCCGAGCCCGGCCGGGCCCTCGACGAGATGGATTTCGACGTCACCCCCGACGGATCCGCCGTCGTCACCACGTGGCGGGTGGCCCTCCCCGGCGGGATGCTCCGCTCGGATCTGGCGGTGCTCGACGTCGCCACGGGGACGCGCAGGACACTGGCCTCGGAGGAGGGGCAGGACTTCCTCGGCCCGGTCCGCGTCTCGCCGGACGGCCGCCACGTGACCTGCGTGAAGGTGAGCCATTCCGAGCCCACCCGGCCGCCCGAGATCGTGTTCTGCCTGGTGGACCTGGCCTCCGGGCGGGTCGTCCCTTTCGGAGGCGGGCTGTGGCCGGCCGACGTCGCCTGGGCCTCCGACGCGTCGCACGTCTACGCCGCCGCCGACCACCGGGGCCGCCGCCCGGTGTTCCGCCTCGCCCTCGACGGCTCGGAGCCGGTACGGCTGACGCCCGACGACGCCGCTTACGCGGCGCTGTGCCCGCTGCCCGACGGCACC
The DNA here is from genome assembly GCF_900100605.1 of Sinosporangium album. GTDB lineage: Bacteria > Actinomycetota > Actinomycetes > Streptosporangiales > Streptosporangiaceae > Sinosporangium > Sinosporangium album. The sequence continues at coordinate 28,103 of NZ_FNCN01000014.1, forward strand.
GGCCTGTACGCGCTGCGGAGCGCGATGGATGCGCCCCCCGGCCCGGTGCGCATCGGCGTCGACGGCACGGTGACCGGGCTCCCCTCGCCGACCCCGGACCTGGGGCTCCCCGGCACCCTCACCGAGTTCGACGCCCGGGCCCCGGACGGGCAGGACCTCCGGGCGTGGCTTGTGCTGCCGGACGGCGCGAGCGCCGCGAACCCGGCGCCTCTCCTGCTGTGGGTCCACGGCGGTCCCATGGCGAGTTGGAACGACTGGTCGTGGCGGTGGAACCCGTGGATCATGGCTGAGGCGGGCTATGCCGTACTCCTGCCCGATCCGTGTCTGTCCACCGGGTACGGCGCGGCCATGATCGCGCGGGGCTGGGGTGACTGGGGGCCGAGCACCGAGGCCGACGTGATGGCCGTGACCGGCGCCTGCCTGGCACGTCCCGACATCGATGCGACGCGGACGGCGGTGATGGGGGGGTCCTTCGGCGGCTACATGGCCAACTGGCTGGCGGGTCGCACCACCGGCTGGAAGGCCGTCGTCACCCACGCCTCCCTGTGGCACCTGGAGCAGTTCTCCGGCACGACCGACACCGCCTTCTTCATGGTGCGCGAGATCGCCCCGCCGGGGGCGGCGCGGTACGACGAGCTTTCCCCGCATCGCGCGCTGGAGCGGATCTCGGTCCCGATGCTGGTGATCCACGGCGATAAGGACTACCGCGTGCCCATCGGTGAGGCGTTGCGCCTGTGGTGGGATCTCCAGCGGGTGGGCGCGGAGTCCAAGTTCCTGTACTTCCCGGACGAGAATCACTGGATCCTCAAGCCAGGAAATATCGTCGCTTGGTATGAAACCTGTCTTGCTTTCCTGGCCCAGCACGTCCTTGGCCACGAGTGGAAACACCCGGAGTCGCTGACATGACCGATTATCTGGCCCTTGCCGAGGACATCGCCCGGGAGGCGGGCGAGATGCTGCTCGCCAAGCGGCCCGACAGACCCGAGGTCCTCGCCGTCAAATCCAGCCCCACCGACGTGGTCACCGCCCTGGACCGGGCCGCCGAGGAACTGATCCGCGCCCGGATCGCCGCGGCCAGGCCCGGCGACGCCGTACTCGGTGAGGAGGGCGGTGACACGCCCGGCGGCAGCGGGGTGCGCTGGATCGTGGACCCCATCGACGGCACCGTGAACTTCCTGTACGGCCTGCCCGACTGGTGCGTCAGCCTCGCCGTCGAGGTCGACGGCGAGGTGGTGGCCGGCGTCGTCAACGTGGTGCCCCGGGGTGAGGTGTTCACCGCGAGCCGCGGCTCGGGGGCCTACCTCGCGGGCAGGCGACTCCAGTGCAACACCGGGGTGCCGCTGCCGCAGGCGCTGGTGGCGACGGGCTTCGGCTACGAGTCGAACCGCCGCGAGGTCCAGGCCGAGGTGCTGGCCCACGTGCTGCCCAGGGTGCGCGACATCCGCAGGTACGGCTCGGCGGCGGCCGATCTGTGCGCGGTGGCGGCGGGCCGGGTGGACGCCTACTACGAGCGCGGGGTCAACACCTGGGACCACGCCGCGGGCGGGCTCATCGCCGTCGAGGCCGGGGCCAGGCTCGGCGGGCTGCGCGGCCGGGAGCCGAACTCCGACCTCACCCTGTGCGCGGCGCCGGACCTGTTCGACGCCCTGCATGACATGCTGCTCCCGCTCGATCCCGAACGCGACGCCTGAGGCGCGTTCCGCGACACGCGAAACCGCCCCGTTCGGGGGAGCGAACGGGGCGGTATCGTCGAGCGTGTTGAGCGTGCTGACTCGTTCGCCTGCCACCACCGAGTCGGCGTGAGCCCGGACTACCCGTTCAGGGCGATACCGTGCTCATCCGCAACACGGCGCAGGTCCTCGATCTCGGCGGCGAGGGTGTCGGCGAGGTACTCGTCGCCGGTGGAGCGAGCCTCCTGAAGGCCCTTGTAGGCCTGGTCGAGCCGGTATTCAATCGTGGTCGTGAACTCGCCCATCTCACCTTCTTTCTGAGGGGTTCCGCGAGTAGGGGAAAGTGCTGGTCCGCCGCGTGTCCTGAGGTGGGCCACGGGTGCCCTGCCTCGGTTGCCCGGCGGAGTGTTCTCGCTTTACCCATACCAAGTCCTGGTTAAAACCTGACTCTTCGGATATTCGTGGTGTGCTGTCCATCACGTTCAATGACCAGACCTGTGCTGAGACCGGCTTACCGTGTGCTTACGGTGGGTCCGGGGACAATGTGGCGGGGGCAGGGTGTCCTCGTGGCCGGCGGGACTCGCGAACGGGTTTCGAACGAACGTCGCCGATTGTCGATCTGGAGGTGTCAGGGGCCGTGCGGGTGCTGGTGGTCGAAGACGAGCGGGTGCTCGCGGACGCGATCGCGACGGGGCTCCGCCGGGAGGCCATGGCCGTCGATGTCGCCTATGACGGGGCCGGCGCGCTGGAGCGCACCGGCTACATCGACTACGACGTCATCGTGCTGGACCGCGACCTCCCCAAGATCCACGGCGACGAGGTCTGCCGCAGGCTGGTCGAGCAGCGTACGGCCTCGCGCATCCTCATGCTCACCGCCGCCGGCGATGTGGACGACAAGGTCGAGGGCCTGGGCCTCGGCGCCGACGACTACCTGGCCAAGCCTTTCGTCTTCATCGAACTCGTGGCCCGCGTGCGCGCGCTCGGCCGCCGCTCGGCGCCCGCGCTCCCGCCGGTGCTCGAACGCGCGGGCGTGCGCCTCGACCCCGGCAAGCGCCTGGTCACGCGGGACGGGCGGGAGATCGCGCTCACCAAGAAGGAGTTCGCGGTCCTGGAGGAGCTGATGCGCGCCGAGGGCGCGGTCGTCAGCCAGGAGGACCTGCTGGACAAGGCGTGGGACGAGAACATCGACCCGTTCACGAACGTCGTCCGCGTCACCATGATGACGCTCCGCAAGAAGCTCGGTGACCCCCAGGTGATCGAGACAGTTCCAGGAGTGGGTTACAAACTGTGACTGGTCCACACGGTCCGGAACCGACTCGCCCGATGGCGAAGCCTCACCGCGGGAGTCGGCCGGAGGCCGAGGCGGCGGCCGAGAACGGGCCGCGGCCGTACGGCGCCGCCGGAGGCCCGCCGCCTCCACCCGCGGGACCGCCGGCCTGGGACGGTCCGCCGCCGCCGTCGGCCGGGCCCCACGCGGGCAAGGGCAGGGCCATGGCCGGTGTGACGTGGCTCACCGAGCGCATCAGCATCAGGTGGCGCCTGACCCTCACCTACAGTGCGATGGTCTTCGCCGCCGGGGCCATGCTGGTGTTCGTCCTCTATTCGATGTTCGGCCAGATCATCACCGATGTCCTCTTGAGTCTGCCCTTCCCGTCCTACGCCACCCTTGAGCAGGCGAACGCCGTCCGGGCGATGATCGAGGAAGTCAAGACGGTCATGTTGGACATCGCGCAGGGCCACTTCCTCAACAGGGCGCTGCTCGCCCTGGGCGGCGTGGGGCTGCTGTCGCTGGTCACCGGCTACTTCATCGCCGACAGGGCGCTGCGGCCGGTCCAGCAGATGACGACCACCGCGCGGCGGCTGTCGGACAGCACGCTGGCTCATGAGCGCATCGATCTCCAGGGGCCGAGCGACGAGCTGAAGGAACTGGCGGACACCTTCGACGCGATGCTGACGCGCCTCAACACCGCCTTCGACACCCAGCGCCGGTTCGTGGCGAACGCGTCGCACGAACTGCGCACCCCACTGACGATCAACCGGACGGTGCTGGAGATCGCCCTCGGCGATCCGGAGGCGTCGGAGGATCTGAAGGCACTGGGGCGCACCCTGCTTGAGGTGAACGCCCGCAACGAGCGGCTGATCGAGGGGCTGCTGCTGCTCGCCCGCAGTGAGCGCGAGCTGAGGGTGCGCAAGCCGGTGGACGTGAAGGAGGTCACCGAGGCGGCCTTGGAGCAACTTTCGCCCTGGGCTGAAGAGGCCGGTGTCACGATCTCCGCAGACCTACACAGTGCTCACACCATTGGTGATCCTGTGCTTCTTGAGAGATCTGTGGCGAACCTCATTGAGAATGCGATCAAGTACAACATTCCCGAATCAGGAAGAGTTTGGGTGCGTACGGGAATGGTGGAGGGGGCACTGGTCGTTCAGGTGGCCAACACCGGGCAGCATGTGCCCGCATACGAGGTGAGCAGCCTTTTTGAGCCGTTCCGGCGACTCAACGCCGACCGGGTCGACTCCGCGAAGGGGGCGGGGCTCGGGCTCTCCATCGTCCGGGCGGTTGTGCAGGCACACGGTGGAAATGTCGCGGCGCTTCCCCGCGAGGGCGGAGGACTTGTGGTGACGATCCGACTTGCCGGGCGCTGATCCGGCGGGGGTCGTCTCGCGGACCCCGCACATGTGGTTGGATGTGCCGTCGAACACAGGTGGTGCATGCCGTCAATGCTGTGGTTTTCGCCATATTTGACTAACCACGCCCATTGGCGGTAGGTCCCTCACGTGTGGATGAGGTTCATCTCATGCCTCGCCTGGGTACCCCAGCAAAATCTCCCTGGCAGATCGGGCACAAGACGGACCTCTCGGACGTTACACACGCGCGAAACGCGCAACAGATAGATGAGGGGGATGGAGTAAGCACGATGGCTACCGACTACGACAGCCCGCGCAAGACCGACGACGACATGGCTGAAGACAGCCTGCAGGAACTTCAGGCGCGGCGCACGGACAAGTCCTCGGGCAGCATCGACATCGACGAGACCGACCTCGCCGAGTCACTCGAACTGCCCGGCGCGGACCTGTCGAACGAGGAGCTCTCGCTGCGGGTGATACCTCGTCAAGCCGACGAGTTCACCTGCTCGCGATGCTTCCTGGTGCATCACCGGAGCCAGTTGGCCTCCGACAAGAACGGCCAGCAGATCTGCCGGGAGTGCGCCGCCTGACCATCAGGCTGCGATGCCCGTCCGCGCCCTCGCGGCGTGAGGACGGACAAGGAGGTTCCGCACCGTGACGTCCACAGCGGATCAACCCGAGCACGAAGGGTCCGGCGTCCCCAAAGCGACGGACACACCAAGGGATCAGGACGGCTCCACCTCCGCTGGACCGTCCCCCCAAGGCGCGTCCGGGGCCGTGTCAGGCAGGGACACGGCCGGTGATGAGGTCGCCGAACTCCTTGACAGACTCACCAAGCCCGACGATCTCGAAAACGGCGAGCGGAAGCGGCTGCTCACCCGTCTCGGCGCCGCACTGGCTCGCGGTGCCCGCGCGGCGGGGGAGAACGGCGTCGGGCGAGGACGATGGCTCGCCGAGATCTTCCTGAGCGTCGCCCCGCGCATCCCCATCCGCGATCTCGCCACCCTCAGCGAGCACCACCACGGGCTCACCGGCGAAGCCCTCGCCGACGAGCTCACCCGTGTGGCGACCAAGGCCACCATGGCGGTCGGCGCGGTCGGCGGAGCCCTTGTCACCGCGCAGTTCGCGACCCCGCCGCTGCTCGTCTCGACCCCCGCGCTACTCGTCGCCGAGACGATCGTCGTCGCGTCGATCGAGGTCAAACTGATCGCCGAACTCCACGAGGTGTACGGCATCGCCGTCCAGGGCGGCGTCCCCCAGCGCGCCCTCGCCTTCACCGCGGCCTGGAGCAGGCAGCGCGGCATCGACCCGCTGGCCCCCGGAAGCATCACCCTCGCGCTCGGCACGGCTGCCAAGACCGCGCTGCGCAACCGGCTGATGAGGACATTCGGCCGACATCTGACCACGCTCGGCCCCTTCCTCACCGGAGCGGTCGCCGGGGCGGCCCTCAACAGGGCGGCGACCCGCAAGCTGGCCTCCGCCGTACGCGCCGACCTGCGGCGTCAGCGAGGACTCCCGCCCGCCTGAGACGGTACCGGCCGCAGGACCGAAAACCCCGGCGGCGCCGGACCGCCCGGCATCCCAGGGCATGCTCACTGCGGAGCGTTTCCGTATGGTGGACATTGAGTGTTCCCATCCACGTCGCAAGCCGTTGGTCGGCTGCCACGGCGGGCACCCGATCTCGTCCGAACCGGCCGACCCGCCCCCGCGGCTCGCGAAGAGGAGATGGGAGACCCTCAGCAGTCAAGCCTTGGGAGGCAATGCGTGAAGGCTCGGAGCTCGTTTCTGATCGTCGCCAACCGTCTACCCGTTGATCGAGTCGTCGCGGCGGACGGCACCGCCTCGTGGCGGCGCAGCCCGGGTGGCCTGGTCACGGCCATCGCGCCCGTGATGCAGCGCCGCGAGGGCGCCTGGCTCGGGTGGCACGGCGCATCGGGGGAGGAGGTCAAGCCGTTCGACCACGACGGCATGCACCTGGTTCCCGTCCCGCTCTCCGCCTCGGAGGTCGAGCTCTATTACGAAGGGTTCTCCAACGCTACGATCTGGCCTCTTTACCACGATGTGGTGGCCACCCCGATCTACTCCCGCGTCCTGTGGGACGCCTACAGGGCGGTCAACGACCGGTTCGCCCGCGCCGCCGCGGAGGCGGCCGACGAGGGCGCCGTCGTGTGGATCCAGGACTACCAGCTCCAACTCGTGCCTGCCATGCTGCGCCGGCTCCGCCCGGACCTGCGCATCGGTTTCTTCCTGCACATCCCCTTTCCCCCTGTCGAACTGTTCTGGCAGCTCCCCTGGCGAAGGGAGATCGTCGAGGGTCTCCTCGGCGCCGACCTCGTCGGCTTCCAGCGGCCCGGCGGCGCGGCCAACTTCGTACGGCTGTGCCGTAGGCTCCTCGGCCTCCAGCACTACCGCAACGAGGTCGAGCTTTCCGGGCGCCGGGTCAGGGCGGAGGCGTTCCCGATCTCGGTGGATTTCAGCGAACTCGACACCCTGGTCAGGGAGCCGGGCATCGTCGCGCGGGCCAAGGAGATCAGGTCCGAGCTCGGCGAACCCGAGCACATGCTGCTCGGCGTCGACCGCCTCGACTACACCAAGGGCATCGGGCAGCGGCTCAAGGCGTACGGCGAGCTGCTGGCCGACCGCGCGATCACGCCGGGGGAAGCGGTGTTCGTGCAGATCGCGACCCCGAGCCGCGAACGCGTCGAGGAATACCGGCGGCTGCGCAACTCGATCGAACTCCAGGTCGGCCGCATCAACGGCGAACACTCCCAGCTCGGGCACCAGCCCGTGCAATACCTCCACCAGTCCTACAACCGGCGCGAGCTCGCCGCGCTCTACCTCGCCGCCGACGTCATGGTGGTCACCCCCCTGCGCGACGGCATGAACCTCGTCGCCAAGGAATACATCGCCTGCCGCCACGATCTGCGCGGCAGCCTCGTGCTGAGCGAGTTCGCCGGGGCGGCCGACGAGCTCAGGCACGCGTTCTCCGTCAACCCCTACGACGTCGAGGGCATGAAGCGGGCCATGATCGCCGCCATGCGGGCCACCCCGCACGAGCTGTCCCGGCGCATGCGGTCGATGCGGCGGCGCGTCGCGACCTACAACGTCGACCGCTGGGCCGGCGAGTTCCTCAACGCCTTGGAGGGGCGAGGCGAAGGGTGACACGCGAGCGGTGAGGCGTACGGCCGGAGGCCGGCCCGGGTGGCCAGGGGGACGGGCGGGTGGCGGGGGCACCAGGGCGGCAGCCGTACGCGGTGTGAACGCATGAGTGGGAAGTGACCAGCGGTGTGGTGCGGGCCGGCGGTGGACTCGCGGCCCGCACCGGCCGCTCAGACCTTGTGGGAGGTCGCCTTGGCGGCAGCGCTGCTCCACGCCTGGTAGCGCTTGGCGGCGGCGCGGGTGGCGACGATGCGCGCGACCTCCATGCCGACGCCCATGACGACGGCGAAGCCGACCGCCTCGGCCAGACCGACCTCCAGGGACTCCGGGTTGGCCGGGGGCTTCTTGCCGGTCGTCTTGCGCCAGCCGTACTCGATCAGCTTGCGGGTCGCGAAACCGACGCCCATGGCCACCGCGCCGCCGATCAGTCGCCACGCCAGGTCGGGCTTTTCGGCTTTGGCGTTATCCGCGATTTCTTCGAGCGTGTCGTTCATGGCTCCCCCTTCATCACCGCTCTGTGATGGAACCCTAGTCTCTTGCGGCGCGCATGGATGCCAAGCCATACCATAAGGAGGCATGACCACACCGCGACAGCGCCATGCGACAGTCCCCGAGAACCCCTCTCTCGACGGGCTGGAGACGGTATGGTCCGCTCGCTGGGAGGCCGAGGGCGTCTACCGGTTCGACCGGTCCCGCCCGCGTGACGGGGTCTTCTCCATTGACACGCCGCCGCCCACCGTTTCGGGCTCACTGCATATCGGTCACGTCTTCTCTTATACGCATACCGACATTACGGCGAGATTCCAGCGGATGCGTGGTCAGAGCGTCTTTTATCCCATGGGCTGGGATGACAACGGCCTGCCGACCGAGCGCCGCGTGCAGAATGTGTACGGCGTGCGCTGCGACCCCTCGCTTCCCTACGACCCGGACTTCGAGCCGCCCGCCCGGCCGGGCAAGCACGAGGTGCCGATCTCGCGGCGCAACTTCGTGGAGCTGTGCCACCGCCTCACCGCCGTCGACGAGCAGGCGTTCGAGGAGGTCTGGCGGCGGGTCGGCCTGTCGGTCGACTGGTCCCTGCTCTACACGACGATCAGCGACGGGGCCCAGGCCGTCTCCCAGCGGGCCTTCCTGCGCAACCTCGCCCGCGGCGAGGCATACCTCGCCGAGGCGCCGACGCTCTGGGACGTGACCTTCCGCACGGCCGTCGCCCAGGCCGAGCTGGAGGACCGCGACCACACGGGGGCCTTCCACCGGGTCGGTTTCCCGCTCTCGGAGGAGCAGCGGGCCATGGGGTTCACCGGGCGGGTGTGGATCGAGACCACCAGGCCCGAGCTGCTGCCCGCCTGCGTGGCACTCGTCGCCCACCCCGACGACGAGCGCTACCGGCCGCTGATCGGCACCACCGTGCGCACCCCGCTGTTCGGCGTGGAGGTGCCCGTCGTGGCACACCGCCTGGCCGACCGCGACAAGGGCTCGGGCATCGCGATGGTGTGCACCTTCGGCGACGTCACCGACGTGATCTGGTGGCGCGAGCTCGGCCTGGACACCAGGGCCGTCATCGGATGGGACGGGCGCCTCCTGCCCGAGCCCCCGGCCGGGGTGCCCGCCGGACCTTACGCCGAGATCGCGGGCAAGACCGTTCACGGCGCGCGGGAGCGGATCGTCGAGATGCTCCGCGAAAGCGGGGACATGGAGGGCGATCCCCGGCCTGTCACCCGGCCGGTCAAGTTCTACGAGCGCGGGTCGCGCCCCCTGGAGATCGTCACGACCCGGCAGTGGTATCTCCGCAACGGCGGCCGCGACCACGCCCTGCGCGGCACGATGCTGGAGCGCGGGGGCGAGCTGTCCTGGCACCCCGGCCACATGTGGGTCCGCTACGACAACTGGGTCGAAGGGCTGGCCGGCGACTGGTTGATCTCGCGGCAGCGCTTCTTCGGCGTGCCCGTCCCGGTGTGGTATCCGCTGGACGGGGCCGGAGAGATCGTCTACGACAGCCCCATCGTCCCCGGCGAGGCCGACCTGCCGGTCGACCCGTCCGCCGACGCGCCCCCCGGCTACACCGAGGACCAGCGCGGCAAGCCCCACGGCTTCATTGGCGACCCCGACGTCATGGACACCTGGGCCACCTCATCGCTGACACCGCAGATCGCCGCGCGGTGGGAGAGCGGCGGCGGCGCCGACCTGTTCTCGAAGGTCTTCCCCATGGACCTCCGGCCGCAGTCCCACGAGATCATCCGCACCTGGCTGTTCTCCACGATCGTCCGCTCCCACCTTGAGCACGGCTGCGTGCCCTGGCGGTCGGCGGCCATCTCCGGGTGGGTCGTCGATCCCGACCGCAAGAAGATGTCCAAGTCCAAGGGCAACGTCGTCACGCCCATGGACCTGCTGGAGAAGCACGGCTCCGACGCCGTCCGCTACTGGGCGGCCGGCGGACGCCTCGGCACCGACACCACCTTCGACCCCGGCCAGTTCAAGATCGGCCGACGTCTCGCGATCAAGATCTTGAACGCCTCGAAGTTCATCCTCGGCCTCGCCCCCTCCGAGACCGGCGCGGCCGGGGCCGGTCCGACCGCCGTCACCGAACCGCTCGACCTGTCGATGCTGGCCCGCCTGTCGGGCGTGGTCGAGGAGGCCACCGCCGCGCTCGCCGGCTATGACCACACCCGGGCCCTGGAGGCGACCGAGCGCTTCTTCTGGGAGTTCTGCGACGACTACCTCGAACTCGTCAAGGCCAGGGCCTACGGGTCGGACGCGGCGGCGGCCTCCGCTCAGGAGGCCCTGCGCACGGCGCTCGACGTGCTGCTCAGGCTGTTCGCCCCCTTCATCCCCTTCGTGGTGGAGGAGGTGTGGTCGTGGTGGCATGACACGTCCATTCACGGTGCCACCTGGCCCGCGCCGTACGGCACAGCCGGCAACCCCGCGCTCCTGCCGGTCGTCTCCGAGGTCCTCCGCGGCATCCGCAAGGCCAAGTCCGAGGCCAAGCTCTCGATGCGGGCCGAGGTCTCCCGCCTGTCCGTCGCCCACCCCCACGCCCACCTGATCCGCCAGGCCCAGGACGACCTCTGCGCGGCGGGCAACGTCGAGGAGTTCGTGCTCACCCACGCGGACGCGAAGAGCGTCGAGGTCCTTCTGGCGTGAGCCCGCGGCCCCTCCGGGCGGCCCCCGCGCCGCTGAGGGGGAGGGGCTCGGTTCGAATGTTCACCTGTGCTGCGATCCCTATCAGGGGTTTTAGGTGAACTTCTGAGCTTATGGGCGTGCGAAGCGTGGGAAAACGTGCGCGCGTTCCGGCGAGTCACGTGTCAGGCTGGACAACGTGATTCCGGACCGAGAACCTCGCTCAGAGCTCGTGCCACCAGTTCTCGCCGCCTTGGCCGCGTGGAGCTGGCGCCTGATCGTCATCGGAATAGTCGTCTACTACACCGCTCTCGGCATCGGAAGCGTCACCTTCGTGGCACTGCCCGTGGCCATCGCCATGCTGCTGACCGCGCTGCTGTACCCGCTGACGCGCAGGTTGCGCGCGGTCGGTCTGCGGCCCATCTGGGCGACGTGGATCACGATGCTCGCCGCCCTCGCGGTGATCGGAGGCACGGGATGGATCGTGGGGGTCCGCGCCAACGACGAGTTCCCGCGGCTGGCCGGGCAGGTCCAGGCAAGCGTCCGCGAGGTGCAGCACTGGCTGACCACCGGGCCGCTGAAGCTCCAGCAGACGCAGATCTCCGGCTGGACTGACGAGCTCCTCAAGCAGCTCCAGCAGCGGCAGGCCGAGATCACCGGCACGCTCGTGAGCGGGGCCGCGGTGGCGGTCGAGGTGCTCGCCTCGCTGGTGCTGCTGCTGTTCATCACGTTCTTCCTGCTCAAGGACGGCGACCGCATCTGGCTGTGGTTCCTGCGCGCCTTCGGGCGTCTGACGCCGCGTGTGGACCGTGCCGGGCGGGCGGCGTGGCGCACCCTGTCGCTCTACGTGCAGGGCACGGTCGCGGTGGCGGCGGTGCACGGCGTGGTGATGGGCATCGTCCTGGCGGGCATGGGCGTGCCGCTGTGGGCGGGCCTGGCGGTGCTCATCTTCCTGGCGAGTTTCATCCCGATCGTGGGAATCTTCTTCGCCGGGGCGGTGGCGACGCTCGTGACCCTCGGCGCCAAGGGCTGGGTCTACGCGTTGATCTTCCTGGGCATCCTGGTCGTGGAGCAGCAGCTTGAGAACCACGTACTGCAGCCGCTGATCGTGGGCCGGGCCATCAACTTCCACCCGCTGGCGGTGATCCTGGTCCTCGCGCTGGGCGGCATCCAGGCGGGCATCGCGGGGGCCGCCATCGCGGTGCCCATCGCGGCCGTGCTCTACAGGGCGCTGCCCGAGCTGCGCAAGGACCCACCGGTGCCGCCGTCCGGTACGGCTCCGCCCGCAACCGGCCCGCCTGAACCGGGCCCGAAGCCAGAGCCCGGTCCCTCGGAGTCCGGCCCGACCGCGACCGGCCCGACCGCGACCGGCCCGACCGCGACCGGCCCGACCAAGGCCGAGCCGTCCGAACCCGGCGAGCAGGGCGGGCCTGGGGAGACCGGCGGACGGCGGGAGACCGGCCGGCCCTCCGAGACCGGTGGGGACTCCAAGCCCGGCGAGGCGAAGTCCGGGCGGCGGTCCGAGCCGGGGGCCGCTCATGGCCAATCACCCGAATCCTCATCAGATCCGACCCCAGGTTCGGTCGGGCCCGCGGGATCGGTCGTGTAGGACGGAGAAATCGCCAGCGCAGGCGGTAAGGTTCCCCCTCGTGACCACAAGTGCGGAAAGAGGTGTCGAGGTGCTGATCCGCCGCCTCGACCCGGACCTCCCCATGCCGACCTACGCCCACCCCGGCGATGCCGGTGCCGACCTTTACGCCGTGGAGGACGTCGAGCTGCTCCCAGGGGAGCGGGTCATCGTGGGCACCGGTATCGCCATCGCCCTACCCGATGGCTTCGCCGCTTTTGTCCACCCCCGGTCGGGTTTGGCAGCAAAGCATGGTGTCACCCTGGTCAACGCGCCTGGCACGGTCGATGCCGGATACCGTGGCGAGATACGGGTGACTCTGCTCAACACCGACACCAAGGAGGCGGTCCGGCTCCGGCGCGGTGACCGTGTCGCCCAACTGGTGATCCAGCGGGTCGAGCGTGCCGCCTTCTACGAGGTGGACAGGCTGCCGGGCTCCGCACGGGGCGACGGCGGGTTCGGGTCCACCGGCCGCTGACAACATGGGAGGCGAGGAAAGTGTTTCGACGTCGACGCCGTCGTCATGACGAAGCCGAGGCGGCACCGGCGGTCCCCGAGGAGGGCGGTGCCCCCGCGGGCACGACCGGCCCGTGGGACTCCGGAGACCCCCACCCCGAGGTCGAACGGGTCGACCTCGGAGGCATGCGCCTACCGGTGAGCCCGGGCTTCGAGGTGCAGCTCAACGTGGCCGGCGAGCAGATCGTCGGCGCGGTCGTGCTCTTCGAGGAGAGCGCACTCCAGATCCATGCCTTCGCCGCGCCGAAGCGGTCGGGCATCTGGGACGAGGTCCGTTCGGAGCTCGCCGAAGGCGTCAAGAACGCCGGCGGCTCGTCCGAGGAGAAGGACGGCCCGTTCGGGGTGGAGCTCGTGGCCATGGTGCCCGCCGAGGGGCAGGCCCCGGCCGCCGGCTCGCTTCAACCGGTCCGCTACGTCGGTGTGGACGGGCCCCGATGGTTCCTGCGCGCCGTACTCAGCGGCAAGGCCGCCGTCGACGGCGGCGCGGCCGCGACGCTCGAAGGCGTGATCCGCGACCTCGTGATCGTGCGCGGTGACGAGCCGATGCCTCCGAAGGAGCCGATCCAGCTCGTGCTGCCCACCGAGACCCGCCAGGCCGTCGAGCAGCACGCGGCGCGGGACCGCGGCGATCTCAACCCGTTCGAGCGCGGCCCCGAGATCACCGAACTCCGCTGAGCGGGGCGGTGGCGCCCCTCCGGCACACCCGGGTCGCCTCCGCGGACCCCCGTCGGTCAAGCTGGAGGTACGAGCGGGACACGCGCTACGGCGCGTTGGAAAAGCAGGGAAAAGCAGGGAGCAGTGTGAGTACGGCAGAGCCCCATAAACGTGGGGGATTCCGAGAGTTCCTCAAGCGGCTGACGTCGACTCGGTCGGAGCTGGAGGCCGAGGAGCTCCAAGAGGATCTCGACCGCCACGGCGCGACTCCGATCGCCGCGTGCGCCGACCGGCGGCGCTCATGTGTGGCGGGTACGCTGCGCACCGTGACCCTGCGCCCCAGGGGAGGAGCGCCCGCCCTGGAGGCGGAGCTCTACGACGGCTCCGATGTGATCGACCTGGTCTGGCTCGGGCGTCGCAAGATCGCCGGCATCGAGCCGGGCCGCACCTTGCGTGCGGAGGGCCTGGTGAGCATGCAGGATGGGCGCAAGGTGATGTTCAATCCGAGATACGAGCTGCGCCCGTCCGGCGGAGCCTGAGGCAGAGGCACGGTGACCACGTCCATGAGCAACACGGCCGAGGCCGATCAGAGCGCCGCCTACCAGACCGTGGAGGCGGCCGTCCGAGGCCAGTTGGCCAAGGCCCTGGGCGGGAAGCGCGGCATCGTCGAGGCGGCTCTTCCGACCGCCGCCTTCACGCTGTCGTGGATCTCGACCGAGCAGCTCCGGACCTCGCTGATCATCAGTGGCGGCCTGGCCGTGGTCCTCTTGATCGTGCGGCTGGTGCAGCGGACCAGCATCCAGTTCGTCTTCAACGGGCTGATCGGCATCGCGATCGGCGCCTTCTTCGCCTCCCGCACCGGTGAGGCGAGGGATGTGCTGCTGCCCGGCATCCTCTACAACGCGGCCTACGCCGCGGCCATGTTCCTGTCCATCATCGTGCGGTGGCCCCTCGTCGGGTTCCTCATCGGGTCGCTCAGCGGCGACCCGACGGCGTGGCGCCAGGACTCCGGGGTCGTCAAGCTGTGCTCGCGGCTCACCTGGCTGCTGATGCTGCCGTGCCTGGTGCGGGTCGTGGTGCAGCTTCCGCTCTACCTCGGCAACCAGGTGGCCGCGCTCGGCGTGGCCAAGGTCATCATGGGGTGGCCGCTGCAGGTGGCCGCGCTGGGGGCGATGGTGTGGGTGCTGGCGCGCGGGCGCACCCCGATCGGGGCCGCGACGGGCGCACCCGCCGCTCCCGCCGCGCACGAGGGGCGCGACACGTAGGCGCGACACGCAGGCCCCGCGACACGCAGGCCGCGCGACATGTGGGCTCCGGCCGTACGGACGACGACGAGGCCCCCGCCCTGCCCGGGCGGGGGCCTCGCGCGCGCGTGCGTTCACGTGCGTGCGTTCAGTGGGGGGACAGGAGCTGGGCCAGCTCGTCCTCGACCTCCTGGCGGGCGACGAACAGCAGCTCGTCTCCGGCCTCCAGCGGGTCGTCGGCGGTGGGCACCAGCACACGCCCCTCGCGGAGGATCGCCACCAGGGCCGAGTCGGGCGGCCAGGGCACCGACCCGGCGCGCTGCCCCACGACGGGGGCGTCGTCGGGAAGGGTCAGCTCGACCAGGTTGGCCTGCCCCTGCCGGAAGGTGAGCAGCCGCACCAGGTCGCCGACGCTCACCGCCTCCTCGACCAGGGCGCTCAGCAGGCGCGGGGTCGACACGGCCACGTCCACGCCCCACGACTCGTTGAACAGCCACTCGTTGTTGGGGTGGTTGATCCGGGCCACGACGCGCGGCACGCCGTACTCGGTCTTGGCGAGCAGGGAGACGACCAGGTTGACCTTGTCGTCGCCGGTGGAGGCCACCACGACGTGGCAGTTGTTGAACCCGGCCTCGTCGAGGGAGGAGATCTCACAGGCGTCGGCCAGGAGCCACTCGGCCCGGGGGACGCTGTCGATCTTGATGGCCTTGGGGTCGTTGTCGACGAGCAGGACCTCGTGCCCGTTCTCGAGGAGCTCGGCGGCGATGGAACGGCCGACCGCTCCGGCGCCCGCGATGGCGACGCGCATCACTGCCCCTCTTCCGGCGCCGCGGACAGCACCTTGTTGATCCGGTCCATGTCGTTCTCCGCGGCCATGATGTGCAGGACGTCGTCCTCCTGGAGCACGGTCTCCGAGGTCGGGAGCAGCGCCTCGCCCATCCGGTTGACGAAGGCGATCCTGGCGCCGGCGGCTGCCTCCAGGTCGGAGGTGCGGATGCCGATCCAGGCGGGGTTGAAGACCACTTCGGCCAGGATCACGGTGCCGGTGGGGTCGCGCCACAGCGGCTCGGCGCCCTCGGGCAGGACGCGCCGCAGGATCTGGTCGGCCGTCCAGCGGACCGTGGCCACGGTGGGGATGCCCAGACGCTGGTAGACCTCGGCGCGTCGCGGGTCGTAGATCCGGGCCACGACGTTGTCGATGCCGAAGGTCTCACGGGCCACGCGGGCGGAGATGATGTTGGAGTTGTCGCCGCTGCTCACCGCGACATAGGCCGACGCCGACTCGATGCCGGCCTCGGCGAGGACATCCCTATCGAAACCGACACCGGTGACGCGCCGCCCTCGGAAGCCCGCCCGGAGACGGCGGAACGCCTGAGGGTCACGGTCGATGATCGCGACCGAATGGCCGCTGTCCTCAAGGATGTGAGCCAGGGTCGAGCCGACCCTGCCGCATCCCATGATCACGATATGCATACTCCCCCGCCGCTCAGGTTGAGGCGGACCGTTTAGTTGATACCTAGCCAGTATGGCCCGCTTCGGGAGTGCCGTGTCGGAGGGGCATGACTTGCGAGCTAGCATCGTCACTCGTGGTAAAGGTGACCGATCTTTTGAAACGCCTGCTCGTGGGGCGGGCGCTTCGAAGCACGCAACTTCACGAGCAGCTCCTGCCGAAGCGCATCGCCCTTCCGGTCTTCGCCAGTGACGCGCTCTCCTCGGTCGCCTACGCGCCTCAGGAAATCCTCGTCATCCTGTCGATCGCCGGGCTCTCCTTCTACCACTACAGCCCCTGGGTCGCGGTGGGCGTCGTCGTGGTCATGCTGACCGTCGTCGCCTCCTACCGGCAGAACGTCCACGCCTACCCGAGCGGAGGCGGCGACTACGAGGTCGCCACCGTCAACCTGGGCAAGAACGCCGGTCTGACCGTCGCGAGCGCGCTGCAGGTCGACTATGTGCTCACCGTGGCCGTGTCGGTGGCCAACGGCGTCGACTACGTCGGCGCCGCGATCCCGTACGTGGCCGAGCACAAGCCGCTCGTCGCCATCCTCATCGTGATCTTCCTGACCGTGATCAACCTTCGGGGCATCAGGGAGTCGGGGGCGGCCTTCGCCGTACCGACCTACCTGTTCATGGTGTCGGTCCTCGGCCTGGTGCTCTACGGCGCGTTCCGCGTGCTCGTGCTCGACGACGAGCTGCGCGCGCCGACGGCCGACTACGAGATCATCCCGGAGCAGACCAACCTCGCCGGGTTCGCCGCGGCCCTGCTGATCCTGCGCGCGTTCTCCTCGGGGTGCGCCGCGCTGACCGGAGTCGAGGCCATCAGCAACGGCGTGCCGGCCTTCCGGAAGCCCAAGAGCAAGAACGCGGCCACCACCCTGCTCATGATGGGCACGATCTCGGTCACGATGTTCGTCGGGATCATCACTCTCGGCCTGGTATCCGAGGTCAAGCTCGCCGAGCCCGCCCATGTCTCCACGAACGTGCTCATCGACGGCAAACCGGCGGGCCCCGACTACTACCAGCAGCCGATCATCGCCCAGGTGGCCGACGCGGTGTTCGGCGGCGGATCGATCCTGTTCTTCGTGATCGCCGCGGTCACCGCGCTGATCCTCTTCCTGGCCGCCAACACGGCCTTCAACGGCTTCCCGGTGCTCGGCTCGATCCTCGCCCAGGACCGCTACCTGCCGCGCCAGCTCCACACCCGGGGCGACCGCCTGGCGTTCAGCAACGGCATCGTCATCCTCGCCGCCGCGGCCTGCCTGCTGCTGTGGGGGTTCGACGCCGACGTGAGCCGGCTGCTCAACCTCTACATCGTCGGCGTGTTCGTCTCCTTCACGCTCAGCCAGACCGGCATGGTGCGGCACTGGACGCGCCACCTCGCGACCGAGACCGACCCCAAGGCCCGCGCCCGCATGAAGCGGTCGCGGCTCATCAACGGCTTCGGCGCGATCCTCACCGGCACCGTGCTCGTCGTCGTGCTGGTCACCAAGTTCATCCCGGGGGCGTGGATCGTCTGCGTCGCCATGCCGGTCCTGTTCCTCATGATGAAGGGCATCCGGCGGCACTACGACAACGTCGCCGCCGAACTCGCCGTGCCGGACGGAGCCGAGGTCGAAGAGGCCACCCTCCCCGCCCGCAACCACGCGATCGTGCTCGTGTCCAAGCTCCACAAGCCCACCCTGCGCGCCCTCGCCTACGCCCGGGCCACCCGGCCCTCCACCCTGGAAGCGATCACCGTGGGGGTCGAGGGCGACGAGGCCGCGGCCCTGCGGCAGGAGTGGGAGCGGCTCGGCGTCCCGGTGCCGCTCAAGACCCTCGACTCGCCCTACCGGGAGATCACCCGGCCCATTCTGGAATATGTCAAGACCCTGCGCCGCCGCTCCCCGAGAGACGTGGTCACGGTGTTCATCCCGGAATACGTCGTGGGCCGCTGGTGGGAGCACGTGCTCCACAACCAGAGCGCGCTGCGGCTGAAGGGCAGGCTGCTGTTCCAGCCCGGGGTCATGGTGACCAGCGTCCCATGGCAGCTCCACTCCTCCGACCGCCTCAAGGGCCGGCCCGAGCCGCACGCGCCCGGTGCGGTGCGCCGACCCCCGGAGCCCGTCCGCAACGGGGACCAACAGCCTGGGGCATAGTTCGATTTGTACGGCATGAGCCTGGTCGGGCCCATGCCGTACGGCTGCGCCGGCAGTTCGCGCGCGGCGCTGGAGTCGCGTGTGGCGGCCCGCCGTACGCGCTGCCGGTACGCTGACACGGCGTGCCAAGACCGGTCACGCGGTGGTCGTGGGAGAGTTTCGTGCGAGTTGAGCTTTCTGTCGGTGCTGTCGCTCACGGCGGCTGGTGCGTGGCGCGTCACGAGGGGCGCGTGGTGTTCGTCCGCCACGCCCTGCCCGGAGAGCGCGTCGTCGCCGAGATCACCGAGGAGACCAGCCGCTTCCTGCGCGCCGACGCCGTCGAGATCCTCGCCCCCTCGCCCGACCGCGTCGAGGCCCCCTGCCCGTTCGCCGGGCCGGGCCGCTGCGGCGGCTGCGACTGGCAGCACGCGAGCCTTCCCGCCCAGCGGCGCCTCAAATCCGCCGTCGTGGCCGAGCAGTTCCAGCGGCTCGCCGGGATCGAACGCGACGTGGCGGTCGAGGAGCTGCCCGGCACCCCGGACGGCCTCGGATGGCGCACACGGGTGCAGTTCGCCGCCAGGCCCGACGGCGTCGTGGGGCTCCGCCGCCACCGGTCCCACGAGATCGAGCCGATCGACGCCTGCCTCATCGCGCAGCCCGAGATCGAGAAGGCCGGCGTCGAACACCGCAACTGGCGGGGCGCTTCCGGCGTCGAAGTGATCGCCTCAAGCAGCGGCGAGCGCGCCGTCGTGATCACCCCGCGCCCCCGCAGAACCGTCGCCGTGCCCGACCTCGACGCCGCCGCAGCCGTCCTCGTCGACGAGGGCCGCGGCCGCACCCGCGCCGTCAAGGGCAGCGGCGTCCTCCACGAGCGCGTCGGCGACCGCACCTTCCAGGTCACCGGCAGCGGCTTCTGGCAGGTCCACCCCGAGGCCGCCGCCACCCTGCTCGACGCCGTCCTGACCTTCGCCGACGTCAAACCCGGCCAGTGGGCCCTCGACCTCTACTGCGGCGTCGGCCTCTTCGCCGCCGGGCTCGCCGAAGCCGTCGGCCCCGACGGCGCCGTCTTCGGCATCGAATCCGAGCAGGCCGCCGTGCGCGACGCCCGCCGCAACCTACGCGATCTGCCGCAGGCCACGGTCGAGCGCGGCCGCGTCGAAGACGCCCTCGACCGGTTCGAGATCGAACGCGCCGACCTCGTCGTCGTCGACCCGCCCCGCGCCGGCCTCGGCCGCGACGTCGTCCACCGCGTCGCCGACCTGCGCGCCGCCCGCATCGTCTACGTCTCCTGCGACCCCGCCACCCTCGCCCGCGACGTCGCCTGGTTCGGGGAACATGGCTACACCCTGTCCGACCTGCGCGCTTTCGACGCCTTCCCCATGACCCACCACGTCGAGTGCGTCGCCCTGCTGGTAGCAGCCTGATCGTTTAACTGTTGAGTGCGCCGAGCTGGAAAAACTGTTGCATGGTGTCGCCATGGGTCGCACGGCTTTGACGCACCGCTGACGCACGGCGACACATGGCTGACGCGCCGAAGAGACCTCGCGCTCGTCGAGTTCGGGTCTGCGAGCGCCCAAGCGGCCGGCAGTCCGGCGGGGCTGCGGACAGCCACGGGGTATGACACGCCCATCCGCCGGAGCCGACCACCTATCCTGGGCGCATGCCGTACATCGAGGACCGGGTGTCCACCGTTGAGGCCGACATCGCCGAGATCAAGGGCGACGTAGGCGAGATCAAGGACCGGATCGGCGTCGTCGAGCGCGCTGTCGGCAATATGGAGCTCAGGTTGAACCGTCTCGATGAAAACGTCGCGGCGTTGACCGCCGGGCAGATAGAGATCCGGGACCTACTCGCGCGGCTGGTGGCCCGCGCCGAAGGCGTCCAGCCGTCCGCATAGCCGTGAGCACGGCGAAGCCCCGGCCAAGCCGGGGCTTTTCGCTGTTCAGGTGAACGACGGTGGGAGTACGGCAGAGGTGAGCAATGGTCGTGCACTTCCCCGGCGGTGCCTGTCGATACGAAGAACGCCACGCGTGCTGTTCAAGGGCTCGGAGCGGATGACGCGCCGGGCCGTCCGAGTGATCAAGGAGGTGCGGAAGGCAGGACGCCGGCGGACCTACCGCTCCTGGATCCCTGAAGCCGGCACGTGGTTGCAGTGGGACTGGGGCGAGGGACCTGAGATTGCCGGCCGTCGCACCCAGCTGTTCTGCGCCTGGCCGCATGGTCGCGCTTCCACATCGTGCTGCCCGCCTGGGACCAGACCCTGGGCTCCTGACCGCCTGGCTGGACAGCGCGCTGCGAACCCTGGGCGGCGCACCGACCTACCTGCTGACCGACAACCCCAAGACAGTGACGGTCGCCCACGTCGCCGAACTGCCGGGGCCGGAGGTCAGTTCGCGCTGGTGCGTCCTGCGGCGGCCACGATGCCGGCGACGGCCGGGTCGGTGGCGAACTGCTCTTCGGTGAGGACCGTGTTGGCGGTGAGGGTCACGCCGGCGGGGGCCTGGCCGGGGTCGGCGTCCCAGTAGTTGCCGGTGAACTCCACGTTCTCCAGAGCCGGCCACACTTCGAGGATCACCGGATTGTCGGCCCGGTGCACGACGTTCCCTTCGACGGTGACCCAGGCGGCGCCGTAGTCGGTGTAGAGGGCGAAGTTGTAGGGGGTGATGGTGTCGCGGATGACGTTGCCGCGGATCAGGGCGCCGTTGGCGGGGGAGTCTCCCTGCGGGCCGGCGATGTAGACGCCGCCGCCGTCGGCGAGGACCTGCATGGTGTCGTGCACCAGGTTGTGCAGCACTTGGGTGCCGCGCCCCTCGTAGATGACGATGCCCGCGTGTGGGACGTTGTCGACCTGGTTGTGTGCCACCACGGCGCCGTGGGTGTCGGTGAGGAGGACCGCGGGCGAGCCGCTGTAGTCGCGGCCGATGTGGTGGATGTGGTTTTCCTCCACGTGGACCCTGGTGCCCCCGCCGACGATGATTCCGCCGCCAGACACATCGTCGATCACGCTGCCGCGCAGCACGTTGTCCGCGCCCTCGCCGTGGAACGCCAGGGCCGTCGCGCCCAGCCGGGTGAAGCGGCAGCCTTCCAGGGTGACGCCGGAGGCGTTCTCGAAGATCACGTTGGCGGGCATGGAGGGGCTGTCGCCGCCCGGGCCGGTGACCTCGGCCTGGCCGTCGTGGAAGGCATAGACGACGAGTTCGCCGCCGTCGTAGTAACCGTTGCCGTGGTAATGCAGGAAACCCTCAGGTGAGCTGGGCCGCAGCCACGTCGCGTCGGCGAAGGTGATGCCGCGGAAGGCGACGTCCCGCACGTCGTTGGCGTGGATGAGCGTCTCCAGCATCGGCGCCACCACGTGGTCGAGGCTCTCTCCGGGCAGCGGCATGTAATGCAGGACGCCGCCGTTGAGCGCGAATGTGCCCTCGCTGACGAAGGCGGGGCTGTTCTCCGCCGAGGTGGGGGAGTCGGCGCCGTACGACTCGCCGCTCTCCCACGGGACGATCGCCCGGTAAAGCTTCGTGGCCCACGCGAACGCGGGCTGCGCCATGGTGAGGGTGGTGCCGTCCGGGCCGTTCCCGATGCGCGCGACCTGGCAGCGGGCCTCGGACCACGGATAGACGCCCCGGTAGACCAGTTCCACCTCCCCGTGCCAGTCTGTCGGGGTGTCAATGGTGTAGCCCGTCTCGGTCCTCTTGAGCGTTTGGTCGAGCGGGATGGAGGCCCGTACGGCACGGCGCCCGGAGACGTAGAGCTGCCGAGTGGCCAACCCTGGCACCTCGGCGAGGTGGACGCCGTCGTCGCCTTTCCGCCAGCCTGTGATGTGCCTGCCGCCGCTGATGACGACATCGTCTTGGTCGGCCGTGCCGTACCCGTAGGCCTGGTAGACGACGCCGGAGTCGGCGGCCGAGAGAGTGAATGTCTCGGTGAGGTGGTAGGTGCCGCCCCTGAGGGTGATCACGCTGCCGGGCCGGGCGGCGGCGCGGGCTCGGGCGAGGGTCGCGAATGGGCGCTCGCTCGTGCCCGGACCTGAGTCGTCACCAGTGGGATCGACGAAGATCATGATGGAAGGCCTCCGCGTTAATGGGATACAAGTTTATGGCGTACATATCTGATATACAGCATATACACGAGAGGAGTGAAAGTGGCGAATCCGGAGCGGAGCACCGAACTGCTGTGGGGGGCGAAGGCCAGGGTCGGCCTCAACCTGGAGCGGATCGTGCGGACCGCGATTGAGCTGGCCGACGCCGAAGGCCTCTCCGCCGTCTCCATGCGCAGGGTCGCCGAGCGGCTCGGCTTCACCACCATGTCGCTCTACCGCCACGTGCCCGGCAAGGCCGAGCTGGTCGACCTCATGCGCGACGAGGTCATGGGGGAGCCCGCGCGCGAGGACGCCGGGAATGAGGAGGTACGGCGTGAGCCGGGCTGGCGGGGCGCCGTCACCGCCTGGGCGCGGGCCGAGCTGGCGCTCTGCCTCCGCCACCCCTGGCTCGTGGAGTCCACCAGAGTCCGCTCCCTGCCGGGGCCCAACGCCGTCGCGGGCCTGGACTGGGCCCTCGGCGTGGTGGCCGAGACGGGGCTGCCGCCCAGGCAGGTGGTGGCCGTGGTGACTCTGGTGTCCGGGTTCATCGAGAGCGCCGCCCGGCAGGCCGTGGAGGCCCTGCGCATGGAGCAGAGCACGGGGGTGGGGGAGGAGGAGTGGTGGGGGGAGCGCGACTCGCTCTTCGAGCACATGCACCGTTATCCCACGCTGACCCGCATCTACAGCGAAGGCGGTTACCACGATCCGCTGGACCCGTTCGAGTTCGGCCTGCAGCGGGTGCTTGACGGCATCGAGGTTCTCATCGGCGAGGGGAGATCTGCCCGTGACGGAACTCGTGACGAAAGTGGTGACGAAAGTCGCTGCACGGTGTGCGGCAAGGCCACCGGCCTGCCCCCGACCGGACGCCCCCGCAAGTACTGCTCCCGCGCCTGCAGGCAGCGTGCCTACCGACAGCGCAACGCCTGACCGGACTCCCGAGGGCACGCGCACCTCGACCACGGCGTGCGGGCCGGAGGCTACTACTTCTGGGCCCCGGCCCTGACCTTGATGAGAGAGCGGTGGGCAGATCCGTCAGGCGTGACACGCCCATCCGCCCGAGCTGACCACCTATCCTGGGCGCATGCCGTACATCGAGGACCGGGTGTCCAGCGTCGAGGGCGACATCGCGCAGATCAGGGAAGATGTCACCGAGATCAGGGGGGACCTTGCAGCTCTCAAGGCGGGCCAGTCCGCCATGGAGCTCAAGCTCAACCGCGTCGTCGAGGACATGGCGGAGATCAAGGCGAACCAGATCGAGACGAGCAGCCTGCTGGCGCGCATTCTCGCCCGGCTGGAAGGCGTTAAACCGTCCGCATAGCCCGGAGCATGGCGAAGCCCCGGCCATTCGAACTGAAGCACGCCGGGGCTTTTTGCTGTTCAGGCTAACGACGACAGGGAGGGCGGCATGCGCACGCACCGGTCGCGCACATTTCTGGTGATACCGAGAGGGCCCGCCGTGGTCGGTTCTGGGCTCAGGTCACTTTGACCGTTCGGTTGGGGCGGTGAGGACGCGGGTGATGGTGTCGTCGGGGGTGGCGCCGCGGAGGGACAGCCAGGTCAGGTGGTGGCGTTCGGCGTAGGCGGCGAGGGTGCGGGCGCCGGCGGGGGTGAGGGCGTCGGGGTGGGAGAGCACGGGGGTGACGCCGAGGTGGCGCCAGACGGTGGAGTGGTCGAGGGCGAGTGCGGCGCCGATCTGCGGGGCGGCGGCGCGTACGGCGGCGGCCACGCCGCGCAGGCCGCCGGGTTTCAGCGGGGTGATCAGGTTGACGGTGTCGATGCGGGCGCCGGCTTGGCGGGTGGCGCGGAGCAGGGCGCGGTGTTCGCGGGACAGGCCGTGGCGGGTCGCCGGGAGGGAGAAGCTCACCCACAGGGGGCGGTGGGCCGCGGTGGCCTCTTTCTGCAGTGCGGCCACGGCGCCGGCCCGCCGTTTCGCGACGGGCAGGGAGGGCTTTTCGCGCGGTTCGAAGTCGAGGTGGGTCAGGTCGAACGCGCCCAGGACGCTGCGGTAGGCCGAGGCCACCCGGGATTTCGCTTTGCACGTCACCGCAGGGTCGGTGCCTGAGGCTCCGCCGAAGGACACCCCGGCGTCGCCGCCCGCCGTTCGCAGGCCGCCGAGTCTGCCGATCACGAGGTCGCCGCTGTGGCCCATCTTCCCGCTCCAGAGCGCGGCGCAGCCGTCCGGTCCGGAGGTGAGGTGGCCGAGGAGGAACCAATCGGCGCCTGTGCGCCGCATGGCGTCGACCGGCTGGAATCCGGGGTCCCTGCCGGTGTCGACATAGGCCACGAAACCGGAGGGCTGTTCGGGGCTGGTGGCGGAGACGGGCACCTGGTCGGGGGGAGGGTCGGGGGGCGACTCGGGGGATCGGGCCGGTTCCCGTGGGGGTGCCGCGGCGGTGCCGCCGGTGGCCGGTCGGCTGGTGGTGCTGGGTGCGGGTGCGGGTGCCCAGTCTGTGTGGGCTTTACCGGGAAGCGCCCAGATCGCGGCGCTTGTTGCCATCGCCAGTCCCAGGAACCCCAAGAACACGAGCGGCCGGGGGGCGAGACCGTCGCCCGCTCCCGTCTCCAGGCCTCCCGGGGGTGAGCCGTCGTTCTCGGAGGGGGGTTGCGGGGGCGGTTCGTCGGTCGGCCCCGCCCGTCGGCCGGCAGTGTCGGAGGCAGTGTCTCCGGAGGCGGCGTCACCAGGATGGCCGGAGGCGGCGTCACCAGGATGAATGTGCGTGCGCCCGGAATCTCCGGGGTTGGCATGCCTGTGGCCGGGGTCCTCTGGAGTGGAATGCCTGTGGCCGGGGTCAGCCGGGTGAGCGTCCCTGCACCCGGAGTCTCCCGTGTCCGTGAGCTTACGGCCGGGGTTTTCCGGACCGGTGTCGCCGTGTCCGGCCCGCAGGTGAGTCGCGTCCCCTGGGGGAGGACCGCTCCCAGGGGAGTGGTCGGCCTCGGTGGGGCCGCCGCCGTTGTAGGGGGTGGGTCGCCCTTGCTCGGACTCGGGTATCGGGGAATGGTCGTGCCGGGCGTGGCGATCGGTCGCCGTCGCCGGGACGGGACCGTTCCTGGGCCCGGGCGGCCAACTCGGTTGATCCGGCCGGTATCGGTGGCTTGGGCGATCCGGGCCCGGGGAGGGGCCGTCGGCGGGGGCGGGCCTCGGCCCGTCTCCGCGGCGGGAAGGCCCGTCGCCTGTGCCCTGGCCGGCGGCCAGCGGGGTGTCGTCTGTCACCGGCATCCTGATCCGCCTCTCACCACGAGAGCCGATCGCATAATGTGCTGGATCGGCTACGGTGCGCACCGGAAGCTTGAACGTTAGCAAGGGTGCCCCCCGCACTGGAAGTGATCGACAGATGTCGTCCGATGCGTCCGGATAGTGATGGTTAGGCGTGGAGCGTGCTGGACAAATCGGATGCGGCTGCGGATGGGTCTCCGGCACATTTGGCGGGGTGCTTCTGACGATCTCGACAACCCGCACACCAGCGACAGATCTGGGCTACCTCCTTCATAAGCACCCTGACCGGGTGCAGGAGTTCGAGCAGTCGTACGGCACCGCCCGGGTCTTCTATCCCGAAGCCGAGCCAGGCCGGTGCACGGCCGCGCTGATGCTCGACGTGGACCCGGTGAGACTGGTCCGCTCCCGTGGGAGGAACTCTCCGGATTTCGCCCTGTCGCAGTTCGTGAACGACAGGCCGTATGCCTCCTCCTCGCTGCTCGCGGTGGTCGCAGGCGAGATCGCACCTGGCGGCGATTTTCATCACGAACTGCGTGAAGGGGGTCGGGCGCCACCCGTCGGCGAGAAGTTCCGCGACATCGACGGGCTCTGTGGTCCTCTCCGGGAGAGGGGGCCCTTTAGTAGGGGGTTCTTTAGAGATGTGGCCTTTAGGGATTGGCGCCGCTTCGTGCTCACTCCCAGCGTTTGCGAAGAGCAGTCATCCTACGATACCTATATCCTAAAACCGATATTGTCACATCAATCATGTCAATATAGAATTTGTCGGTCGTTCGTGATAGGACCATCGGAGCGCGATTTCATGTGACCCACCGGCCTGAGGGCGGAGGCCCGCCCCAGGTCACGTGGCTGGGGGTGGTGTGGGCGATGGGCGAGGGCATCCGCGACCACCGCTCGGATCTCGTCGACCTGAGCGGCGTCGACCTGAGCGGCGTCGACCTGAGCAGTGGTGACCTGAGCGTGCTCGCCGAGCTGCCGGAGACGGCATTGTCGGCTTCTCTGCGAAGAATCCGCAGAGAAGCCGCAGCCGGTTCCATGCTCTGCGCCTTCGACGGATTCCGGAATGCGATCTGAGCGCGTGCCGGGAAAGGCTCTCGCGAGAGGTAGCAGTACATATACTGGTTTTGGATGCTTCGCTGCCTAAGTTTGGATATCTAGGAAATTTTCCGGTTTCGCGGGGTTGCTGCCGAGCGTTGGAGGTTGATATGGAACGTTTGGTATCGCGGATGATTCGCGGCACGCACCCGATACGAGGGCGGTGACCGCCGTGGCGGCAGGGCCCGGCGTCGTCGTCTCCTTCGTCTCCTACGGCGGAGGAACCGGGCAGACGGCGGCCATCGCGAACATCGCCTGGATCCTCGCGTCGGCGGGGCAGAAGGTGCTCGTGGTCGACACCAGAACCGAGGCCCCCGCCCTCCACCGCTACTTCGCCCCCTTCGGGCGGCCCGTGCTCGACGCGGAGCGTCCCGCCGACCGCAACAACCCGCTCGCCGCGGTCGTCCGGCTCGACTGCGACCCTCCGTCCCGGGACGGCCGCGTCGACTACCTCGGGCCCGCACTGCCCGAACCGGCGATCGGAGAGCGGGCCCACATTCCCCGCTTCTCCTTCGAGGCGTGGACGCGCCGCCTGCCCGACCTGCGCCGCAGGCTGACCTCCCACGTCTACGACTACGTGCTCGTGGACGGCCCCGCCGGAGCCGGCGACATCGCCGTGGCCACCGCGGCGCAACTCTCCGACACCGTGGTGCTGTGCGTGTCCATGACCCCCGGGGCGATCATGGGCAGCGGAGCCCTGGCGCGGCGCATGCTGAGCAGGCGCACCGAGCTGCGCATCCTGCCAGTGCCGACGGGAGTCGACGAGCGCGACCCCCAAGGGCTGCGGCGGGCGCGGCTGCTGGCACGCGAACGGTTCGCCTCCATCACGGCGGGCGAATCCTCCCTGCTCGGGCAGATCGAGGTGCTGTACCGGCCGGAGTTCTCCCACCAGGAGAAACTCGCCGTGCTGCTGGACGGCGACGACGAGCACGCCCGGCTGACGCGGGCCTACGAACTGCTCGCCAGGCTGATCAGCGATGACCGGGTGCGGTCGATGACACCGCCCGACGCCGCGCTCAGGGAGCGCTACACCCGCGCGCTCGGCCAGTCGTTCTCCACGCTCCCGACCGGGGTGTCCATCGTCTACGCGCCGCGCGACCGCGTCTGGGCCGACTGGTGCCGCGGCCTGCTCGGCGAACACGGCGTCCCCACCGAGATGGTGCCGGCCCTGGCCTCCCGCGTCCCGCCGCCCGTCGAGGAGGGCCACCACGTTCTGCTGATCTCCCCGCGCAACCTCGCCCGCGCCTGGGCCGTCCACACCCGCGACCGCCGTACGGAGCGGAAGCGGCCCGCGCGCCCGGCCGAGGGGGCCCGCGTGTCCGGCCGGACCGTCGCGGTGCTGGTCGACGGCGCCGACCAGCCCGAATGGGCCGCCTCGCTCGACCGGCTCGACCTGCGCGACATCAAGGAGGAGCAGGCGGAGGAACGGCTGCGCAGACAGCTTGGACTCACCTCCTTCCAGGAGTTCCGGCCCTTGCCGGCGACGCGCTTCCCCGGCGCCGCCGCCGACGGGCGAAAGCCCGGCACCGGGCCGGGCCACCGTTCCTACCCGCCGCGCAACCCGTCGTTCGTCGGCCGCGACGAACTGCTGGAGTCGCTGCGGGACAGCCTCGCGCCCACCGTGCTCGCCCCCGAGCCCTACTACCTGCGCGGCGACGAAGGGGTAGGCAAGAGCCAGCTCGTCCTGGAATACGTGCACCGCTTCGCCCCGGACTACGACATCATCGGCTGGATCCCGAGCGGTTCCAGAACCGACATCCGCAAGGGCCTGGCCGACCTCGCCGAAGCGCTCCAGATCCCGCCCGGAGGCGACGGCGCCAAGGCCATGCTCAAGGCCCTGAACGTCGAGCCGTCGCGCTGGCTGCTCGTGTACGACAACGTCGACGACATCCGCCACCTCGACGGGATGACCCCCCGGTCCCGCTCCGGGCACGTGATCGTCACGCTCACCTCTTCGGCCGCCGACGGGCAGGGCGAGCCCGTGCCGCCCTTCGACCGGGACGAGAGCGTCGCCCTCCTGTTGGACAAACTGCCCGCGCTCGACGTGGAGGACGCGGCGGGCGTGGCCGCGGCCGTACGCGATGTGCCGCTCGCGGTCGAACTGGCCTGCGCCTGGATCGGTGAGGACGCGCGGTGGCGCCGGTTCCGCAACGTGCCGGACGCCGAGGCCGCGGCGCAGGCGGTGAGCCGGTTCCGCGCTACCCTCGACCGCGCCCTCGGCGCCCTCGGCGCCCTCGGCGAGCTCGCCGGGCCGTACGAGGTGTCGGAGAGCACGCGAGAGAGCACGCGAGAGAGTACGCGAGAGACCGCGGTGGCGAGCACGCCCGAGATACGGGCCATTACGGCGATGGCGCTGGACTCGCTACGGTTCCGCACGTTCGGCAAGGGCGTGATCTGGCTGCTCCAGCTCATCTCGTTCCTGTATCCCGCACGCATCTCGCTGAAGCTGCTGCGCTCGTGGCGGGTCGCGTCGGAGCTCGCCCGCTTCGGCGAGGGGCTCGACGACCCGCAGATGATCGACGCGGTGCTGGTGAAGGCCGAAAGGTACGGCCTGATCGCGATGCGGTGGGGCGGGGCCCCCTCCGTGCGCACCAATGCCCTCATCCAGCGTCTGATCCGCGGCCTCATGAGCGAGGAGGAGGCGGAGCTGCGCAGACGGCAGGCACTCGGCGTGCTCGCGGCCTACGCCTTCCCGAGGTTCGACGCGTCCGACCAGGAGCACCAGGCGGTGTTCACCGAGCTGTGGAACCACATCCACCCGTCGGGCGCGCTGCACAGTACCGACGAGCGGGTCTGCGGCTGGGTCCTCAACCAGCTCCGCTTCCTCTACGCCGCCAACCGGATCAGCAGGCTGGAGGCGGGACGGGAGATAGGCGCAGAGGCCCTGGCCGCGTGGAGCGCCAACCCCGCCAGGCATGAGCTGCTGCCCGACCTCAACGTCGTGGTCGCCAACCATCTGCGGGCCCTCGGCGACTTCGACCGGGCCCACGAGCTGGACCTCGACGCGCTGTCGGCGCTGCGCTCGCGCTACGGGACCAGGAGCGCCCGCACGCTGCCCGCGAGCCGCGGCTACGCCGCCGACCTGCGGGCCCTCGGCCAGTTCGACGTCTCGGCGGCCGAGGAGTTCTCGATCCTGCTGACCTCGCGCCACCTGTTCGGAGACGACCACGAGGAGACCCTGGCCTCCGCCAACAACGGCGCGCTCGCCGCGTGCCTCGCCGGGAACTTCCAGGAGGCGCTCGAACTCGAACTCGACACCTACGCCCGGCAGGTGCGCCTGTGGGGCGGTGACTCGCCCCGGGCGCTGTGGAACGGCTGCAATGTCGGCGTATACCTGCGTGAGCTCGGACGCTATGCCGAGGCCGAACGCCGGCTGCGGCAGGTGCGCGACCGGATCGGCGGCACCCAGCCCGGCGTCACCCTGCCCAGGCTGCGCCTGGACCGCACTCTCGCCGCGACCTACCGGAACGTCGGGCGCCACCTCGGCGACGTCGCCAAACTCGACCAGGCCAGGTCGCTGCACAGCGCCACCTTGGAGGGCTACCGGGCGCTGCTCGGCGCGGATCACTTCTCGACGCTCGCCTGCACGGCGGGATACGCCTGGACGCTGCACGCCGCCGGTGAGCACCGCGCCGCCGTGGACCACGGGACGGCCGCCTACGAGGGCCTCCGCCGTACACGCAGCCCGTTCACCCTGGTGGCGGCGGTCAACCTCGCGGTCTTCCTCCGGGCCGACGGCGATCTGGCGGGCGCGCGCGACCTCGGCGGCGAGGCGATGGAAGCACTGACCGCACGCCACGGCGACCTGCACCCCTACGCACTCGCGGCCACCCTCAACCACGCCAACACCCTGGTGGCGCTGCAGAAGTACGGCGAGGCCCTCGACCTCGGCCGAGCGGCCTGGGAGGGCTACGTCGCCCGATTCGGCAGGGACAGCCCCTTCAGCGTGATCGCCGCGGCGAACGCCCAGGACACGCGGAGGCTGGCCCGGGGAGAGACGGCCCGGGGCGGATACACGCGATCCGACATCGACATCGAGGTGCTGTGGTTCTGAGCAGAAGGGGGGAAACATGGCGACGCGCCGGCTGACCGTCCAGACCGACCTCGCACCACAGGCGACCCTCGACGGGACCCGGGAAGGGGTACTGGCAGGGGGGCAGGCGGGGGCCCGGGAAGAGACACGGCCCAGGGGCGTCTACGAGCCGGTGGTCGACCAGTGCCGCGAGTTCCTGGCCCGCGACAGCGGAGTGCACCACCTCGCCCACTACACCGGAGGCATCTGGGACTTCGCCCTGCACGTCCTCGCCGACCCCGCCGTGCGCGCCCTTCCGGGCCGCGCGGAAGGGCCGGACCTACGGTCCGGCTACCGGCAGGCCGGACGCATGCTGATCTTCCAGGTGGAGCGGGTCGGCGACTACCTCGCCGACCTCAGGAGCGGCACCCTGGTCAGAACAGTGGTGGAGAGCGGCGACTGCGTCGCCGTCTACGTCTCGCTGCGCCCCCAGGTGGCGCTGGTGGGCATCACCCTCGACCCGGCCCGGGTGTGGGAGGCCGACCGGGGCATGGCCGAACTGATCGCCGGAATCCGCGAGCGCGTCCGCCTGCCCGACGAGGACCTCGGCGGATTCCGGCGCAACGCCGTCCCCGCCGCCCACGCGATGAGCGCCGACCTGCTCACCGTGTACGGCGACGCCGGCGTGGACCCGGTGATCCGGCGCGCGGCGCGGATCACCGCCGCCGAAGTGGGCCCCCTCGACCTCCACTACCTCGCCTACTACGACGACTTCAGCCTCAAGTTCTCCGTCGACTGCCTTACCCATCCGGACCTGGCCGACTACTTCACCGACATCTCACCCGAGGCCCGCCGCGCGAAGTATGGCGAGGTGGGGGACAGGGCGGGGGTACTGGCGGGCGACTTCGGCCATGCCGTACGCCTGGTGAGCAGGAGCAGGCCGAGGCGGCTGGTCCTCGACGTGCAGCAGGGCGCGGTGTTCGTCAGGTGGCTCGACACCGGCCGCCACCTGGTGGGCGTCACGCTCGACCAGTCGATGGTGGCCGCGGCCGAACGCCGGCTCGACATGCTCAGGCCCCGGTTCGAGGAGCTGTTCCCCCTGCCCGCGGGCGGTGTCGTCCCGCCCGGCGCTCTCACACTGTGAACGCGTGGGCGTGCGGCTCGCGGGGGCGGCCTGCGGTCAGTTGCGCGCCTCCACCGTGGCGAGGACCGAGCGGTAGACCCTCGGGCCGAGTCCGTCGAACGCCTGCCGCAGGTCCCGCTTGCGGGCCAGGCCGGTGTCGCTCACATCGGAGAACGGCGACGTCCACTCCACCAGGTGGTCGAGGCTGCGCATCGGCAGCAGGTCCGCGGTGGCCTCGTAGACGTCGCAGATCTCACGCAGCCGGTCGAGTTCCTGCGGGTCCACGTCGCGCAGACCCGCCTCCGCCCCGATCCCGTCCAGCCACTCCTGCACGCTGACCTGGAACTGCGCCACCAGCTTGTAGAGCAGCACCGTCGCCCCCACCGCGGGTAGGGCCGCCGGCGTGGCCAGCTCCTGGCGCAGCGGCACCCCGCGCATCAGCGAGCGCGGTCCGCGGGGGCGCCGCCTGCGCTCTACCGCGAAGAGCTGCCGTAGCACCCGGTCGAGGTCGTCGAGCGACGCGAGCGCGCGCAGGGCGCGGTCGAAATGCTGCCCGATGCTGATCGGCAGACGGCTCGCGGGGCGGGCCGGAAGGGCGCGCGCCGGTGCGGAGAGGTGGATCCATTCGAGCAGGCTCTCGGTGACCCGCCGGATATCCCTGATCTCGTTGCCGAGCCTCTCGGTGCGCTTGTCGATCAGGTCGAAGGCGTCGGCGCCGTCGCTGCGCGCGATGCGGTCGGTGCTCGCGTGCAGCCAGGAGCGGAACTCATCGTCGAAATGGAGGGAGTTGTACTGGATGGGGGCGCGGTCGAAGAGCTTGTTGACCTTGGAGACCAGCTCGGTGGGGATGCGGCCGTTGATGACGAGCACCCGCCGTATGGGGTTAGCCTCCGACAGCACGGCATTGGAGGCGGTCTCCAAGCGGGCGACCTCGGCCTCGTCGAGCACCGTGTCGGTGATCCAGACCGCGCAGGCGCCCTTGCGCCCCACCGGGATCCAGAAGTCGACCACCACCTTGCCCGGCACCCGCCACTGCTCGTGGTTCGTCCACCCCTCGGAGTTGATGATGCGGCGTACGGCGGCGCTGATGTCGATGGGTTCGGCCTCGCGGAAGATGCGCCGGGCCACCTCGCCCACCAGGCGCCCCGTGACCCTGGCGGGAGGCTCGCCCCCCATGGCCTCGCCGTACGCGTAATGGCAGAGCTGGATGGCCTGGCGCGGGATGCCGTCGCTGATGCGGACGATCTCGTCGGCGGCCTCCTCGTCGAACAGCGGATGCGGCCACTGCCCGAGCTGGAGTTGGAGGTAGGCCCTGACGTGGTCGGCGGTGAACAGGGACGGGGGCAGGATCCTGACGCGCTCCCTGGCGTTCGCCGACAGCATGGGCTGGGCGTCGGGCAGACCGAAGAGGATCAGCAGGCAGCCCGCGTTGACGAAGGCGTTGAGGAGCCGTTCGAAGGCCGGCGCGATCTCGGGGTCCTTGAACAGCGGGAGCAGCCGCTCGAACTCGTCGATCAGGACGATGAGCTTCCTGCCGGTACGGCCGTGCAGAAAGGCCAGCACCCCTATCGCCTCGAAGGCGGCGAACTCATCGTCGATGGCCGTGGTGATGCCGTGCTCGCGGAGGATGTCATCGGGCGGTTCCCCGCTCAGCCAGGCGTGGACCGCCGGCTGGTATTCGTCCTCCAGCACGAGCTGGAGCGCGATGGCGAACTCCTGTCTGACGGCGAACTCCGAGAGCGCGGCCCGCAGCTTGTCCAGGTAGACGTTGCGCGACATGCCGAGCCTGTTGATGATCTCGTCGGCCGACCTCTCCCTGAACTTGGGCTGCGTGGTCAGCCGCCTGGTGATCGCCCCCCTCTGGAGATCGTCCATCAGAATGAAATGGTGATAATCCTCGGCGAGCTGTTTGATTTGTTCCGGGGATATTTTCTTGATAAACCTGTCCAAATAGAGCCGCAGCATGCTCCTGCCCGGCTCGTCGAACTCTATGATCGTCGTGCTCTCACTCCTGCGGCGTTTCACGGAGTGCAGCACCTCAAGGGCTATGTGTGTCTTCCCGGTGCCGAACTCGCCGATGACCGCCAGGACCCGGCCGAGGCCCGTCGTGCCTGTGCGCGACGGGTCGATCGCGCTCAGATACTCGTTGACAAAGGCCGTGACCTCGATCAACGCGGGCGTCGGCACCGTCGGCGGAGGGCTCGCGGGACCGGCCACCAGGTGGGCGATGGCCGAGCTTGGAAAGGGGTTCCGACCCGGTGGATCGGCCGGGACCTCGTGTGGCCTCACTCGCCCTCCTCAGATTCGCCGAAGATGTCATTCCAAATGTCATTGAGGAAGTCACTGAGATTCTCATAGCTTATCGGGACGACGGGGTGGCGGGGAATATAGGTGCTGTACAGCCTGCAGAAATACTCCTGGAGAAAGCGAAGCGTGAAGAGCGGTCTCACTTCGCCGACCTCGTTGAAAAACTTCACGAGCGCGTCGTCGGGGATCTGCGGGAGGTCGCGCCGCCGGTCGGGAGGGACGCGCCGCATGTGGTCCTTGAACCAGAGCAGGCCGTCCTCGGCTCTGAGCGGCCCGATCTTCACCGGGACGAGCGAGGAGGTCAGCTCCCTCTTGATCCTGTTGATGGGGGTGATGCCGAAGGTCGCGATCTCGGCGAAGAAGACGATGTTCCTGAGGGCGAGCCTGGCCAGCTCGTGGATCTCCTCCTCCGACCTCGCCCTCGGCATCAGGACCAGCAGGACGAGGCTGTACTTCTTGAGCAGGCCGCTGAGGAACTGGTAGCCCTCGACGAGATCCTTCTCCACGGGCAGCGCCTCCAGTTTCTCCCACTCCGGCAGGGTGAAGAACTGGGCCACCTGCTCGCGCAGCCGCTCGACGCAGACGCTGAACAGCGTGCGCGCCCGCTTCTTGTGGTCGCCCTCGGGGTGGATGTCCATGAGGTCGACGATCACCGGGCTGCCCGACGGCGTGTCCTGGCCGTGCGGCTGCGCCGCCTGTTCGCGTAGCCGCGAGTTGAGCCAGTGCACGCATTTGTTGACCAGGGCCGACTTGCCGCAGCCGTCGTGGCCGGTCACGAGGACCACATGGCCGTTGACCAGGAGCTTGCCGAGCGGGTTGAACGACTGGGTGAACCTGTCGAACGAGGCGAACACATCGTCCACACCCACGTAGAGCCCGTCGTGCGCCGTGTCCAACCAGGGGCAGAGCGCCTCGCTGGAATGCACGACGGGTGGCGGACAGAATGGTGTCACGTCGGACGCTCCGCATTATCTCGCTTTTCCGGCTCCCGTTTTTCCGGCGAAACTCCGCCGGTATCTCCTTCGCGGACCGTTCCGCCGCCCACCGCCCGCCCTTCCGGCGTTTCCTCCCCTCTTCGCGTGGGATGCTCGGAAGTGGGCTCAGGCGTTTTCCCCGTCTTTCTCCGAACGGCCGCCCGTGGCCGTCCGGCTCGCGCCCGGGAGAACACGCCTGTGGTCTTCCCCGCGGTCCAGTCGAAGGCGGCCGACAGCTCGCTGCGCGCGAGCGCGTCGACCAGGTCCCTGGTGCTGTTCTCGAATTCCCGGAGGGCCGCCAGGAGGCGGTCGGTCTCGGCGTCCGCCCCGTGGATCCGGGTCGCGAGCCAGGCGTCGTAGCCGATCACGGCGAGCTCGTCCTCCAGCACGGCCCGCAGGCGGGCCGCCGGAGCCCGGCACCCCGCCCGCATGGAGCCCACATGGTGAAGCTGCGAGAGCAGGTCGGCGTGCCTCGCCCGGGTGACGGCCGGATCGGGCTGCCTGCCTTCGGCCTCGGCCCAGTCGTGAAGCTGCTGGCTGTACGCCTCGCGGAACGCCGCGAACCGCGCCAGCAGCAGATCGCCCTCCCTCCGCCTCCGGTCCGACGCCACGCGCCATTCGGCGCTGCCCAAGGCCAGCAGGGCTCCGAAGGCGATCGGCACCAGCACCCCGAGCCATCCCGATGGCGCTCCGCCGTTCCCTCCGGGCGCGGCGGGCTGCGGCACCGAGGCGATCAGCGCGGCGCACGCCCGGTCGAAGTCGGCCTTCTTACGTGCGCGCCATTGCTCCATGTCGAGCCACTGGCCGCCCACTTTGACGGTGTCGCCGGATCGCTCGCTCGCCACGCCCAGGCTCACCGCCGCGTCCAGCAGCGGGACGCGCTGGGCGGGGGAGAGGCAGTAGACGAGCTGGGCGTCCTTGGCCGCGGGGTCGGCCAGGAGGGAAGAACCGGCGCCCGCATGGCCCGCATGGCCGGCATGGCCCGCATGTTCCGTGTAGCCCGTGTAGCCCGTGTAGCCGGCGTGGCTCGCGGAGGTGGAGACCGAAACCGCCGCGGCGGCCGTAGGAACGGACATAAGTGTCAATGCAGCTATGAAGCCCACGCAGGCGTGCATCATACGCCCCGGGACTCCCCAGCCTCCCATGTCCATATACTCCGTCTATGCAGGGCGAAAATATAGTCCGAAGGTGTGCCGGGTGATATGTCCGCCGGGCAATGGAGATGATAGCCATGGGGAACTTCCATCGCGCGCTATCGCTCACGTCAGCGGAGGGAAATTCCCGCACTCCGCGTGATCGAGAAAAGTTATGAAGGCGACGTCGCGCAGAGCATTTCCACAGCTCCCGGAAGATGAACCACTTCCGCGGAGGACCTCGGCCAGGGCGTGGCGCTCGGAGCCGCAGCCTTCGGGGCGCAGATCGCCGTAGGGCTGCTCGCGGCCAGGCGCGGCCTGCGGGCCGACCGCGTGCACCTCGCCCTCGCCCTCGCCCAGCAGCACGGCATCACCGCCGTCATAGGCCGCGGGCCGGCCCGCCACAAAGGCGACGACCGTCGCCGGTGGAAGGGGCCGGTCACGAGCCGGTCACGAGCCGGTCGGGGGCCGGTCGGGGGCCGGTCTCACTCGGCTTCGGGGTCGCCGTCGGCGAGGATCTGGTAGAGCCTGCGCCGGCCGTCGACCAGCACCTCACGGGCCTGGCGCACCTGGGCGGGCGTGCCGGTCTGCAGGATCTGCAGCATCGCGAAGCCCGACTGCCGCGCGAGGTCCATCAGCTCCCACGTGGGATCGTCGAGATCGGGCTTCATCTCCTCCCACGGCGCCCCCGTCTCGTCGGGGTGGGCGGCGACATAGTCGCGTCCGGCTTCGGTGAGCTGGAAGGTCTTGCGCCCGTCGGACTCCTCGGAGCGGACGAGCCCCTCGTCGGTGAGCTGCTGGAGCGCCGGGTAGACCGCACCGGGGCTGGGCTTCCAGCCGCCCTGGCTGCGCGCGGCGATCTCCTGGATGATCTGGTAGCCGTTGCGCGGCTCCTCGGCCAGCAGGGCGAGGATCGCGGCACGCACGTCGCCGCGCTTGGCCTTGCGCCCCCGGAAGCCCCGGCCGCGCCCGCCGCCGAAGGGGAACCCGGGGCCGCCGCCCCACGAGCCGCCGAAGTCGAACGGGAACGGACCCCCCCGGCCGCGGTGTCGGTGCTCGTGGGGGCCCCCGCGGCCTCGCATCTCCTCGTGGTGGTGCCGGTCCTCGTGGTGCTGGTGTCTGCCCCCCGCCATGGCGTGCCATGCCCCGCGGACCGCGCGCATCACCTGCTCCTGCACCTCGGCGGCGTCGTGGAAGCAGTGCGCTCCGCCCAGGGAGTGGGTTGAACTCATGGGAATCCCCCCGCGTCTAGCGATCGACTTTCGATCAGTCTCGATGGCTCAAAGATATATCGAGATGCTATCGAGAACAACCCCTTGGTGCGGCACGGCGGGGGAGGAGGGGCTCCGGGGGTGGCGTCCGCCCTGGTCGCAGCGGGTGCGGCGGCGCGGGGCGCGGCCAGGGCGGGAGGAGCTCAAGGTCACAACTGGAAGTGAGCTACATCACGTAATTATCTCGAAATTGCAGGAACAATCTTGGGAAACCTCGACGTTATCTGGACATAGACGGGATCGTTCCGTATCGGGAGGGCTGGGGGGTGCTCTCGGTACAGGAATGATCCCGTCTGTCGTTTCCTCGGGAACGCCCCACGTCCCCCACCGTGTCGGTGAGGTCGCTGTCTTCGCGCCGCGTCGTTACAGACGCGCGGGGGTCCGATTGAGTAGAGTCCCGTGGCGTGATCTTCGCATGATGGGGCATACGCACGCGCTGACGGGGGCCGTGGCGTGGCTGGGCCTGGCGCCGGTGTTCGCGACGGTGCCGTGGCTGAACGAATCGACCCGGTGGATCGACACCGGGATCATGGCCGGGGCGCTGACGCCCGCCGAACTGATCGCGGGGGCGCTGATCTGTGCCGGGGCCGCGATGCTGCCGGACCTCGACCATCCCAGCGCCACGATCGCGCAGACCTTCGGCCCGGTGACCTGGGCGCTCAGCAAAGCCGTCAACTGGGTGTCCGGCGGGCACCGGGGAGCGACGCACTCGCTGGCGTTCGCGGTGGCCGCCGGGGTGGGCGCGCACTACCTGGCCGATGCCTATCCCGTCGGCAGGGGCATCCTGGTCGTGCTCATGATCGGGCTGGCGCTGCGGGCCATCGGCATCGGGATTCCCGGCAAGAAGCTGGCGTCGGCCGCGGTGAACGTGGCGATGACGGTTGGCCTCTTCGTGGTGTTCCGCTCTTATGGGGTGGGTTATGCCTGGTTGGGGCTGGCGGTGGGGGTGGGGTCGTTCATCCATGTGGTGGGCGACTGCCTGACCGAGCGCGGCTGTCCGGTGCTGTGGCCGCTCCGGCACAAGTGGCTCCTGCCGTACAAGATCGGCATCAAGACGGGGCGGAAATTCGAGCAGAAGATCCTGGCCCCGCTGCTGTCGGTGGCGGTGCTCGGGCTTCTCTTCTGGCGTCTGGCACCCCTCTGAGGCTACCCATCGGTAACTTGATGTCGAGACATCGCCAGAGATATCTTGACATCGAGACATCCGCTGAAACCCGTTGCGGAGCAGCGACTTAGGTGAACCTAACTGTCGGGCGCGCTCCCCGGGTACGGCAGGATTTCTTGCGGAACGACCACTGGCCAGAGGAGGCGAATCAACGTGTCCGCGAACAGCTTTGGCAGCCGTGACACGCTCCGCGTCGGAGACGCGGCATATGAGATTTACCGGCTGGACGCTGTCGAGGGATCGAAGCGCCTCCCCTACAGCCTCAAGGTCCTGCTGGAGAACCTGCTGCGCACCGAGGACGGCGCGAACATCACCGCCGACCACATCCGCGCGCTCGGCGGATGGGACCCGACCGCGACGCCGAGCGTGGAGATCCAGTTCACGCCCGCCCGCGTGATCATGCAGGACTTCACGGGCGTGCCCTGTGTCGTCGACCTGGCCACCATGCGCGAGGCCGTACGCGACCTCGGCGGCGACCCGGCGAAGATCAACCCGCTGGCCCCCGCCGAGATGGTGATCGACCACTCGGTCATCGTCGACTTCTTCGGCGGCTCCGACTCCTTCCGCCGCAACGTCGAGCGTGAATACGAGCGCAACCGCGAGCGCTACCAGTTCCTGCGCTGGGGCCAGACCGCCTTCGACGAGTTCAAGGTCGTCCCGCCCGGCACCGGGATCGTCCACCAGGTCAACATCGAGCACCTGGCCCGCGTCGTCATGATCCGTGACGGCAAGGCATACCCCGACACCTGCGTCGGCACCGACTCCCACACCACGATGGAGAACGGCATCGGCGTCCTCGGCTGGGGCGTCGGCGGCATCGAGGCCGAGGCCGCGATGCTCGGCCAGCCGATCTCGATGCTGATCCCGAGGGTCGTGGGCTTCAAGCTCACCGGCAAGCTGCCCGCCGGGGCCACCGCCACCGACCTCGTGCTCACGATCACCGAGATGCTCCGCAAGCACGGCGTGGTCGGCAAGTTCGTCGAGTTCTTCGGCGAGGGCGTCTCCTCGGTGCCGCTGGCCAACCGCGCCACGATCGGCAACATGAGCCCCGAGTTCGGCTCGACCTGCGCCATCTTCCCGATCGACGGCGAGACCACCGCCTACCTGCGGCTCACCGGCCGCTCCGAGGAGCAGGTCGAGCTCGTCGAGGCATACGCCAAGGCCCAGGGCCTCTGGCACGACCCCTCGCAGGAGCCCGTCTACTCCGAGTACATCGAGCTCGACCTCGCCACGGTCGTCCCCTCGATCGCCGGCCCGAAGCGTCCGCAGGACCGCATCGAGCTCGCCGCCGCCAAGGAGACCTGGCGCCACGACGTCAGGAACTACGTGGTGGACGGCGTCGACGAGGCCAGCGAGGAGTCCTTCCCGGCCTCCGACGCGCCCGCCTCCAACTCCACCGCCAACGGCCGCCCGCACCGCCCGACCCCGGTCACGCTGGCCGACGGCACGAAGTTCGAGATCGACCACGGCGCGGTCGTGATCGCGGCGATCACCTCCTGCACCAACACCTCGAACCCGTACGTCATGATCGGCGCGGCCCTGCTGGCCAAGAACGCCGTGGACAAGGGCCTGACCCGCAAGCCGTGGGTCAAGACCTCGCTGGCCCCCGGCTCGCAGGTCGTCACGGGCTACTTCGAGCGCTCCGGGCTCCAGCCGTACCTCGACAAGCTCGGCTTCAACCTGGTCGGCTACGGCTGCACCACCTGCATCGGCAACTCCGGGCCGCTGCCCACCGAGATCTCCGAGGCCGTGCAGCACGGCGACCTCGCGGTCACCGCGGTCCTGTCGGGCAACCGCAACTTCGAGGGCCGCATCAACCCCGACGTCAAGATGAACTACCTGGCCTCGCCGCCGCTGGTGGTCGCCTACGCGCTCGCGGGCACGATGGACCTCGACCTCAACAACGAGCCCCTCGGCACCGACACCGACGGCAAGCCGGTGTTCCTCAAGGACATCTGGCCCTCGCCGGAGGAGGTCTCGGAGGTCGTCAACTCCTCCATCGGCCAGGACATGTTCAAGCGCGACTACGCCGACGTCTTCAAGGGCGACGACACGTGGCGCTCGCTGCCGATCCCGACCGGCGACACCTTCGAGTGGGACCCCGCCTCCACCTACGTGCGCAAGGCCCCCTACTTCGACGGCATGCCGCACGAGCCGTCCCCGGTCACCGACATCGCGGGCGCCCGCGTGCTCGCCAAGCTGGGAGACTCGGTCACCACCGACCACATCTCCCCGGCCGGCGCCATCAAGGCCGACTCGCCCGCGGGCCGCTACCTGCGCGAGAACGGCGTCGAGGTCAAGGACTTCAACTCGTACGGCTCGCGCCGCGGCAACCACGAGGTGATGATCCGCGGCACGTTCGCCAACATCCGCCTGCGCAACCAGATCGCGCCCGGCACCGAGGGCGGCTTCACCCGCGACTTCACGGTCGCGGACAGCCCCGTCAGCTCGATCTACGACGCCTCGGTCAACTACCAGGCGCAGGGCACGCCCCTCGTGGTTCTCGCCGGCAAGGAATACGGTTCGGGCTCCTCGCGCGACTGGGCCGCCAAGGGCACCGCGCTGCTCGGCGTGCGGGCCGTCATCGCCGAGTCCTACGAGCGCATCCACCGCTCCAACCTCATCGGCATGGGCGTGCTTCCGCTCCAGTTCCCCGATGGGGAGACCGCCGACTCGCTCGGGCTGACCGGTGAGGAGACCTTCGACATCAGCGGTGTCGAAGAGCTCAACAAGGGCGTCATCCCCGGCACGGTGACCGTGACCGTTGGCGACAAGACCTTCCAGGCCGTCGTACGCATCGACACGCCGGGCGAGGCGGACTACTACCGCCACGGCGGCATCATGCAGTACGTCCTGCGCTCCCTGCTCGCCAAGAGCTGAGCGGGGCATCGGGGGTGAACGCCTCCTGACGGCGCCCGAGGCCGCACCGCGAGGTGCGGCCGAGGCCGAACCGGCCCGCTCCGGCGCCGGGGGAGTCGTTCGAATTGCATTCCCCAACCGAAACCGCCCGGCGGAATACCCTTCCGCCGGGCGGTTCGTTGTTTCGGTCCGTCGTTCGCGGCGTTGAAAACGACCCGCGCGGCTTTGGCGCCCTAGGAAACCCGGCTCTTCGGCGCGGCGACCCGCAACGTCCAGCACGTCGCGACGCTCTGCTCAGTTGACTTGAGACCGCACCACACACGACGACAGATGTCCCGGGGCTACTTCGGCGAGCTCAGCCGGCGGGACCTCGCCATAGCGAACCGACACGGAGCGGCCATCGCGAAGTTGTAAGTCCACAGCCTCTCCAGCAGCGGGGGGCATTGCGTCCTTCACATCCTTGACGAAGGCCGCTGCGCTGGCTTCGGTGCGAAAGGACAGGTCGGCGTGGAACGGGGAGTGCCTGGTGACCCCGACCATCTCGTCCAGGGCCGTTGACCTGCCCTCTAGGAACCGAACGGTGTCGTCGACCTCCCAGCCGCAGATCCTGGTGGCCTCTGGGCAACGGGTGTGGAACCGGCAGCCGCTGGGGGGGCGTGCGGGATCCGGGACGGGTCCGACCAGAAGCTTCCGTTTCATTTGCGACTCTTGCCCGGCGACCGGGTTCGCGGACAGCAGCGCCTCCGTATAGGGGTGCTGCGGATTGGTGAACAGCTCCTCGCTCTGGCCCGTCTCGACAACCCTGCCCAGATACATCACGACGATGCGGTCACTCATGTGCCGTACGACATTCAGATCGTGACTCACAAACAGGTAGGTGAGATTGTGGACCTTCTGCAGGTCGCTGAGCAGGTTGAGAATCTGTGCCTGTACTGAGACGTCCAGCGCGCTAGTGGGCTCGTCGAGCACGATGAACTCGGGTTGAATCGCGAGCGCCCTTGCGATCGAGATGCGTTGACGCTGGCCCCCCGAGAACTGGTGCGGGTAGCGG
This sequence comes from Sinosporangium album, assembly GCF_900100605.1. GTDB lineage: Bacteria > Actinomycetota > Actinomycetes > Streptosporangiales > Streptosporangiaceae > Sinosporangium > Sinosporangium album. The sequence continues at coordinate 70,599 of NZ_FNCN01000014.1, forward strand.
TACAGGTGCTGGCGTCCCAGGCCCACGCTCTCGAGCAGTTCGACGACGCGCTCGATGAGCTCCCACCCGGACGCCTCGCGGTGGACACGCAAGGGACGCCCGACGATGTCCTTGATCAGGTGCCGGGGATTCAGCGAGGAGTTGGAGTCCTGGAAGATCACCTGGCAGTTTCGTCGATAGTTTCGCCACCTCTCACCCCGCATTCTGTCTACGCGGTGGTCTCGCGCGATGCGGTCGAGCTCGTGCTGCTCGTCGACGCTCAACGACCCGCGCCCGGGGGCAAGCAGTTCATCGAGCCGGCGATGGTCCTGCGCGGAGAGGCCGAAATAGACCCCGCCCTCCGTCGGACTTAGTAGCCCGCTGATGCATTCACCGAGCGTCGTCTTCCCGCTGCCGCTCTCACCGACAAGGCCGACGATCTCGCCTCGACGAATATCGAGGTCGACGCCGTCGACCGCCTTCACGTGTCCGACAACCCGCTCCAGAAGGCCTTCTTTGATGGGGAAATGCTTCTTGATTCCGCGCACCGAGGCCACGTAAGGGGTGGCGTGTCCGGCGATCTGGGCGTCCAGCGGTTCGGTCATGGTCACGACGCACTCCGATTCCTTGACGGCATGTCCTCGGCAGGCAGGCCGAGTGTCTCCGCGTGCTCGTACAGAAAACATGCAGCACGGTGGTCCGGCGGGTCATGAGCGGTGAGCGTTGGAGTGTGCGCAGCGCAGACCGCGCTTGCGTGGGCGCAGCGGGTGTGGAAGCGGCACTGGCTCGATGGGTTCACCAGTTCCGGGACCATGCCTTCGATGGCCGACAACCCGCCACGCGGCTGTCCTCCGGACGGGACGGCGCCCAAGAGCCCGCGCGCGTAGGGGTGGAGCGGATTATCGAAAAGACGAGTGGTAGGGCCCTGCTCGACGACCTGCCCCGCGTACATCACGACGACCTGGTCGCATACGTCGCGAACCAACGAGAGGTCGTGACTGATGTACAGCACAGCGGTGTGGTGGCGCTCCTGCAACTCGTGGATGAGATCCAGGATGTGTGCCTGGATCGTGACGTCCAGCGCCGTCGTCGGCTCGTCCGCGATCAGCAGATCGGGAGCGCACGCGAGCGCCTGGGCGATCATCACGCGCTGCTTCATCCCGCCCGAAAGCTCATGCGGATAGCTGTTCATGATCTTGCGAGGGTTCGCGATCCGGGTCTCCGCCAAGGCTTGCGCCACATACTCGTCGACCACCTTCTGGAGCCGATTGCGCCGCCTGCGTAGACCTGGCGCGGCGAGCACCGCGCGCTCGAGCCGGGAGCTGCGATCGCTCGCCGCCCGCCGCAGGAGTGGGTCATCGGTGCTCAAACCAGCGTCGGCGAGCATCATTTCGGCGCGGTGCTGATGGAAGACCTCGGCCACCTGCTGGCCGATGGTCAGGACCGGGTTCAGCGCCAACGACGGGTCCTGGAAAATCATGGCGATCTGCTCGCCACGCACCTTGCGGAACTCCCGGGGCGTGAGCTTGGTGAGGTCGTACTCCGCCTGTCCGCCACCCTGGCAATCGCTTGCGTGACAGCTCGGGCATTCTTGCCTCGGCCTGAACACGATGCGACCACCCGCATGGACAGCCGGGGGTGAGGGGACCAGCCCTAAGAAGGAACGGGCCGTCACACTCTTACCGCAGCCGGTCTCGCCGACAAGGCCGACAGTTTGCCCAACACCAATCTCGAAACTGGCGCCGTCCACGGCATGCACAGTCCCGCGTCGAGACTGGAAGTAGATCGAGAGATCATCGACCGTCACCAGCGGCAGAGCGGCACCGCGCTCGGCTCCCGAACAGCGCGGCATCAGGGCCACGTCGGACATCTCCACAGGTCGGTTGGTCATCGGGTCAAGCCTCCATTGGCGCCTGGGGCGCCGTCACCTAGTGCAAATTTCGGGACCCAGTTCGGAGAATGTCGGGATGTGGAACGCAGGCTCGGCGTCCTCGTACGGAAGGGGACTTCCCACCACAAACGATTGCGAACAGGAGTCTCGCCGTCAAGCCAAACAGCGCTATAGATCAGCGGCAAGCATTTGCAAGACGCTCTCCTTATCGCCGTAGGTTTCGCCGGCACACGCAGACCGCCCCTGGCAGGCCGGGCGACTTCTCGTGCCGGCCGGCCGTCTTGCGCGGGCCTCACCCTGCTGCCCTCTTGATGGGAAGCCCTACCCATCAAGCGAGATTCGGCACGTCGACTGCGATACCGAGCTGACGGCAAAGCGCGAGCTCGTCGTTCATGAACCACGCCTCACTCACGCGTCCCTCGGCAAGCCGGAAGATCGCGACCTCAAGAGTGTCCAACGGCGCTCCGGTCCCCTCTTGTCCCCAAAAGGGCCCGGTGTGGGTCCCGACGAGGCGAAAGACCGTCCACACGACGTCGCCATGGGCGACGATATCGACCAACTCGTTACGGCGATCGCTGAACGAGTCCGCGTTGTATCCCGTGTGGGGGCGCGAATCGGCGTCTTCCAAGCCAGCGAGCTCAGCCAGGTTCAGCATGCCGAGCCGATGGCTCTTGTAATCCTTGGCCAGGAAGCGGCGCCGCGTCTCTTCTCCGAGTGGGCGCTGCTCGGCGAGGAACTCGCTGACGACGGCCAGGTTGCGCTCTTCCTCGTCCGTCTGATCGCGTCCCGTGCTGTGGGACCCGACCAGGCTCTGAGGCGCCACGGCCGGCGCGCTCATGTGGTCGTCCGCGTGATCGCCTGGACAGCCTCGTGAACCGCCGTCGGACTGATGCTGATCCAGGTCGAGCCCGCCGAGTGGGTCGGGGCGTGCCCCGGGGGCAGATAGAACAGCTCGCCCGGCCCGTAGACCTCCGGTTCGCGGTCCGCGAAGTAGTAGGTCGATGTACCCGTGATTTGGTAACCCCAGTGCGGGCACATGCAGCCATGCTCGCCGAGGGCTCTGCGGAACCGCTCCGTGGCGTCGGAGTCCTCCAGAGTCTCCTCGAAGGAGACAGTGACCCCCTCCCAACTGGCGCTCACGCACGAGTAGGTTCCCCGGCTGAACCGGGAGGCGTCGTCGATTCTGATCGATGGCATGAAATCTCCTTGTTGTTGGGTGGAACTGCGGTGGCGCGGCGGTCGGGTTCGACCCCGCCGGGGGATGCGGCCTCGCCTGGTCAGCCGACGAGCGCACGTCAAACGGTCTTGGCAAAAATTTCGGTCTTCACGAGCGCCAACTCAGGCGACCGGGCCAGGCCCGTGCAGGAAGCGCTAGTTTCGGCTGATCGGATCCTGGCGAACAAGCAGCTGAAGGACCCCTCACCTGCCCTCCGTCCGCGGGTCAAGCACGTCCCGCAAGCCGTCGCCGACAAGGCTGAACGAGAGTGTCCACAGGAAGATCATCAGGCCGGGAAACGTCGAGCTCCACCACCAACCGGCGGTGATGCCCGATTGGCCGATGCTCACCAGGCGCCCCCATTCGGCCAGGCCTGCTTGGGACAGGCCCAGGAAGCTCAAGGTGGCGCCGAGCAGGACCACGCGTCCCATATCGAGCGTTGCCTGGACCGCTATGGGGGTCATCGAGTTCGGCAGGATGTCGCGCCGCACAATGTTGAAGCGGGAGTCCCCGATCGACCTCGCGGCCCGAACGTATCCTTCCTGACGGACCTGGATGATCCGGCTTCGCGCGATTCGTGCGTACCGGGGCCAGATGACCACACACAGTGCCAGGATGATGTTGGTGAAGGACGGTCCGAGCAACGCGGCGATGGTCAGCGGAAAGATCAGTTCGGGCACCGAGAGGAAGACGTCCGCGATGCGCATCAGCACGCTGTCGACCTTGCCGCCGCTCATCCCTGCCACGCTGCCGACGAGAAGGCCCATCACGATCGCGATGCCCACGACGACGAACGACAACAACAGGGAGAGGCGGGAGCCCCACACGATCCCGTAGAGCATGTCGCCGCCCAGCACGTTGGTGCCCAAGGGGTGCCCCGGGGTGCCCGGCGGCATGTTGGCAGCCACTAGGTCTCGCGGCATCTGGTAGGTACCCGTCGGGTTTTCCGGCACCAGGAGGGGAGCAAGTGCCGCCAGCAGCAGCATCAAGAAGATGATGCCCATTCCGATCGCCGTGGCCGGGTTACGAAGCATCTGTCCCGCAAGGGAAGCCACCCGGCGGGCACGAACGGTGGCTCCATAGCCCCACCTCGGGGCCGACCGTACGGCGGTGGATTCGACGAACTGGCTCATGTTCAATCGCTTCCTTGAAGACTGATTCGCGGGTCCAGGCGGGCACACGCCAGGTCGACCATCAGGTTGACCAGGAGGAAGGACACGCTGAGAAACAGCACATAGCCCAAGATCGTGGCGTCATCACCGGCCAGCACGGCCTGAGCCATCCATCTGCCCAAGCCTGGCCACTGGAAGATCGTCTCCACGACAACTGCGCCTTCGAGGAGAGCCCCGACCGCGAGACCGATTACGGTCACCGTGGGCACCAGGGCATTGCGCCGGGCGTGCCGACGGATGACGATCCGCTCCGGGAGGCCCTTGGCCCGGGCGGCGTCCACGTAGTCTCGACCGAGTTCGTCAACCAATGACGACCGCATCATCCGCACGATCATCGCGGCGGCGACATATCCGAGGACGATGCTGGGTAGCGCCAGGTGCCAGATGGCATCCAGAAAAGTGGTAAGGTTTCCAGCCAGCAGAGAGTCCACGGTGTACAGCCCCGTGGGATGCGGGATGCTCTCCCACAGGGCAATGTCGTATCTGCCATTGGGGAACCACTTGAGCCACGCCCAGAAGACGATCAACATCATGAGCCCGAACCAGAAGTTGGGCAGGCTCGCCCCGGCGACCGAGAAGACCCGGGCGAACTGGTCAGGGGGCTTGTTCCGACGTCGCGCAGCGAACGTCCCAAGCCAAATCCCCAGGCCGACAGCCACCACTCCCGCCGCCAGTGCCAGTTCGATCGTGGCAGCCCACTTTTCGGGGTAGACCTCCATGACCGGGGCCGATGCGGCGCCGGACCAACCGAGGTCACCTTGGAGCACGCCCCGCAGCCAGTAGATGTATTGCATGGGGAGAGGATCGTCGAGGTGGAAGCGCTCGTTGAGTGCCGCTACCTCCGCCTTCGTCATGCCGGGCTCCAGGTAGATTCCGATCGGCGACCCGCCAACCCGGACGAGCACGAACACCAGCATGGTGACGGCCAACATCACGAACGGTAACGCGATGAGTCGGCGAATTATGTACTGACGCATGGCCCTGTGACCTGCTTCCCTGTGGCTTACCTTGCGGAGGGCTTAGCGGGCTTGTCGTACAGCGCCCACCGCAAGCTGGGCCGGGGCCAGAGCGGGTTCGACGTCACGCCCGTCACCCAGTTCCCGTGAGCCATCGGCAGCGACTCCTGTGCCGTGATGATCCACATCGCTTCGTCGTACTGCAGTTTCGACAACTCTCCGTACAGCTTCGCCTGACGATCCGGGTCGGGCGACGTGCTCGCTTCCTCGCACAGGGCGGCGACCCTGTCAGGGTCGGAGTAGCCGTTGCGGAAGCCACCAACCTGACCCCACTTGCCGTCGGGGTGGGCCTGGTCCGCCGCGTAGTCCGCTGGGGCAGTAAGCCCAGGGCTGGTGTATGACCACATCGCGGCGGGGATCGGGTCCTCGGCCATCATCTTGTCGAAGGTGGTCTCGGGGACGGATAGCACCTGTACGTGGAACTTCGGGTTGAGCTTCTCGATTGCGTCCTTCAACGCCAGGGCGGCGCCGTTGAACGGCGCGGCGGTCCCGTCGACGAGGATGGACATCGTGAATCCGCGGTCCCACCAGCCGCTCTCCCGGAACAGCTTCTCCGCCATGCTCAGGTCGGTGTTGTACATCCCGGCGTTCGGATCGTGGCCGAACATCCCCTTGGGCAATACGAATCCGGCCCGTTCGGCGAAGCCGCTCAGCACGCCGGCGATGTAGTCGTTGTAGGGAAAGGTGTAGTTGAATGCCTTCCTGACTCGGACGTCTTGGAAGAAGTCCGCCGGGATGTCGTCACCCTTGGGGAGGCTCGAGGGGTCGATTTTCATGTTGAAGCCGAGTTGGTTGAGCTGCAGGCCCGGCGTGGACGTATCGACGGTGATGTCGCTCTGGCCCCGCACCGTCGCGACCCTGTCGGCCGACATGCTGATGATGTCGGCCGCCTTGGCCTGCAACTCGGTCGCCTGCTCCGCCACGGCGACCTTGAGTAGCACCGGAAGGCGCGCCGGCTGACCCCAGTAGTCCTCGTTGATCTCGAAGGACAGGTGGGCACCAGAGACCCATTCCTTGAGCTTGTATGGTCCGCTGCTGGCGATATTCCTGGTCATCCACGGGTTCGGCTGCCCGGCGACCACGCCACCGTTCTTCTCCACGACCGCCGGGTTCACCACGCTCGCGAGTGGCGAGGCTGCGATCGAGCGGAGGAACGACCCATCTGGTTCAGAGAGAGCCACCTGAAAGGTGTGGTCGTCCAGCGCAGTCATCTGCCGGATCTTGGCCATGCGATCAGCCCCGCTCTCCGGCAGGTTCATCTCCATGACCCGTTCCCAGGAGTACTTCACTGAATCGGCGGTCAAGGGGCTGCCGTCGTGGAACTTGACGTCCTTCCGCAGCGGGAACGTGTAGGTCAGTCCGTCCTTGGAGATCAGCCCGTTGTCCGTCGTGGGGACCTCGACAGCCAGGCTCGGCACGAGATCCGAGGACTTTGCCGGGATGTCCACCAAGCGGTCGTAGACGTTGAAGACAGCGTTCGACCCGATGTCTGTCGCGCTCACTTGGGCGGGGTCCAGCGAGGCCGGCTGCTCCTTGTCCGCGATCACAAGGGTGCCCGCGTTGGGTATCCCTTCCCCAGTGCCGCTGGGGGCGCACGCCGTGAGCAGCGAGGTAGCCAGCACCACCCCGAGGAAGCCCCGGCGCCTCGGCGACCACTCCCGGAGCGCGCGTCCCAGCGCGTGCCCCGCCGCTGCGTGACCGGCGTGGGCTGCGGCCTGACGACCTCCGTCGTCGTCGCTGTGCTTCATGAGCAAGCCTTCCTGCGTAAGTCCGTCGTAGACCAGACGAAGACGCTGATGTATGCCCCCGAGAAGTCGGACATTAAGGCCTGTAGCAGAATTGGTCAAGCCACTATCCACTGTCCAGTATCCACTGTCCAGTAACCATGTTAAGCTCAGTGAGTGGTTACCAAGGAGCCGTCATACGGACTGACTGCCATCGCCCGGATGGACCTGTTTCGCACCGTCTTGGAGCGCATCGAGCAGTACATCGCCCTGAACGACCTTCAGCCTGGAGATCGGCTCCCGGGCGATCGAGACCTGGCCAGCCAGCTGGGCGTTAGCCGGCCCGTCGTGCGGCAGGCGCTCAAGGTGTTCGAGGGGCTCGGTCGGGTCGAAGCGCGGCAGGGCAGCGGCACCTTCATTCGGGACGCTGCACACGGCGTGGCCGCTCGCGAGATGCTTTATGGACTGACCATCGACCAAGACCTCGTCGACAAGTTGCTGCGCGTCCGGATCGCTATCGAGCTCCAGGTTCTCAGGGAGACTTGTGAACGGGTCGGCCCGGACGAACTTGCGTCGTTGCGCCGCACCCTCGCGGAGGTCAAACCCGAGGACATCAACGAGCCCACCGAGCCCCGTCTCTTCCTGGCTTTCGAGGCCGCGTTGGGGCAGATCTGTGGCAATGAAGTGCTCTGGCGCATCCAGGCGCTGGTCCACCAGATCTGGATCGAGGCGCAACTGTCGTTGGGAGAGTTCTCGGCCCGCGCGTCTCGTGTGCACGACGAGCACACCGACATCCTGCGCGCCCTCGAGGGTGGCTATCACGAGAAGGCGATGCTGCTTTTCGAGCAGCACCTGCGGGGCCTCAGAGCTGACTCAGCACTCTAGACAGGTGATGGACATGGAGCTGATCGAGCAAACAATCGCGCTGGCACGCCGGAATGTAGACGATGGCGGCCGCCCGTTTGCCTGCATCATCGCGCGGGGTGACGAAGTGTTAGCCGCCAGCCCCAACTTGGTTGCCCAGACTCACGACCCCACCGCACATGCCGAGGTCGTAGCCATCCGCGAGGCCTGTCGCAAGCTCGGCACCGAGCACCTGGTTGGATGTGACGTCTATGTGATGGCGCATCCCTGCCCGATGTGTCTGGGCGCCTTGTACTACGCGAGTCCCGATCGGGTGCTCTTCCTCACGACGCGCGCCGCCTACTCCCACCACTACACCGATGACAGGAAATACTTCACGTTGTCGACGTTCTACGAAGAGTTCTCCAAGCCCTGGCAGAGCAGGAATCTGCCGATGATCCACGTCGAGGACGAGCGGGCGCTCGACGTCTACCGGCGCTGGGAAGCACTCAACGACGCAAGTAAGCACGCTGGTCGTCGAGGCGCCGACACCGTGCCGACGACGCTCGTAAGCGAGCCATAGGGACGATCGAAGACGAGGTCGGACCTGTGAGGAGCAGCTTGTTGTTCGGGTGCAGACCACCGCCTCGCCGGGGGAGGCGGTGGGAACCCTCTCATCAGGACGTTCTCCTGGACCTGCGAAGGATCAAGCTCAGACCGTGTCGGTGCGCGTAGGAACTGACCTTGCGCCGCAACCGAAGACTGCTCTCGTGACTGATCCGTGTGTCATCGACCGGGGACTTCGGGTCGGGTGGCAGCCGAGCTTGAGCATGGCGATGGCGGGGAGTGTCATGAATTAGGCGGGAACTTCACCGGAAGGGACACCTGATGACGATCCAGAAGACTCACTCTCTCGAGACGGTGGGCCGCGTGTCGCTTGCCGCCGGCGGGGAGGCCGCGGACGGTGCGGACATGAGGAGAACGCAGGAGTCCGTGGACGGGCTGAGCCTGGACCTGCTGGACGCGCTGACGCTGCTGGCCCAGGACAGGGTCCGCGGCGGCGGGCTGAGACTGGTCCGTCGACGCCCACGTGGTAGCCGACCCCCGCGCTGGGGATCCAACGGGCCCGGACCTCGTACTGCACACCGCCGCCGGCCCGGAATCCCGCCCACACGGTGACGGTGAACGCCAGGTCGACCGCGGCCGTCGCGACCCAGAGGGAAAGGACGACGCCGTGGGGGAGGGTACGCGGGAGGCGCAGCAGTTCGAGGGCGTGATCTGGCGGTTCAGCACTGGAGCGCAGTGGCGGGAGATGCCGGCTGGGTTCGGCGCCTGGCCGACCGTGCACAACCGTTTCAGGCAGTGGCGGGATGCCGGTGTCTTCGAAGCCCTGCCAGAGGCGCTGATCGCCGAGGCGGCGAAGCTGGGCCGGGTGGACCTATCCCTGGTCAGCGTGGATTCCACCACTGTCCGGGCCCACCACGACGCGGCCGGGACACACCTCGATCCGGACGTGCTGACCGCCTTGGAGAAGGCCGCCGCCGAAGAGGAGAAGGCCCGCCGAAAGGGGGCGGCCCGGAAGGACAGGACGGGCGGGACGCCGAAAGCGACCCGGAGCGGGAAGAACGCCGGCGCGCCCGGCGACGGCGCGGGCTCCGCCTGAAGGCCGCCCTGCTCGGCCGCTCGCGCGGCGGGCAGACCAGCAAGATCCACCTGGCCGGCGTCCGCGGGTGCCGCCCGCTGTCCCTGCTCCTGACGGCGCCCGAGGCCGCACCGCGAGGTGCGGCCGAGGCCGAACCGGCCCGCTCCGGCGCCGGGGGAGTCGTTCGAATTGCATTCCCCAACCGAAACCGCCCGGCGGAATACCCTTCCGCCGGGCGGTTCGTTGTTTCGGTCCGTCGTTCGCGGCGGTGAAAACGACCCGCGCGGCCGTGGCGCCCTAGGAGACCCGGCTCTTCGGCGCGGTGAAGGTGTTGCAGGCGTGCGGACCCTCCAGGTCGTAGCCCTTCTGCAGCCAATGGGCGATGTTCCTGCCCTTGCCGTGCGACGCCGAGTCCGAGTACTTCGCGGTCTTCACGATGTACTTGAAGTCGAACGGGTCGCGCTTCAGGGAGTGCCACACGCTGCCGATGAAGGCGCCGGACAGGCATTCGGCCTGAAGCTCGATACGGCGCAGGTGGCCCAGCCAGACCTTTTCGGAGGCGGCAGGCAGTCTCGTGTAGCCGGGCAGGATGCCGGCCATGTTCTGCACGTGGTGGCCGTACTCGTGGGCGATCACGTGCATCAGGTCGAGCTCGTACGGCTCCGCCAGCAGAGCCTTGTCGAGCAGCACGACCATGGTGCGCTTGTCCCAGCAGTAGACGGCCTGGGCGCCCCGCGGGAACTTGCCGCAGGCCGAGTTGCCGATCTTGGGGATGACCTGCAGCCTGGGCTTGGTGAAGGAGTATCCAGCCTTCTTGAGCTGAGCGCCCCACGATTCGTTGAGGCAGTCGAGAAGGAACTCCAGATAAACGCGCACACCTTCGATGTCGTCGGCCTGGACGGGCACTTCCTCACAGGTTTTCAGGCCGAGCGGGCCCGTCTTATAGACGGGGTTGTTCGTCAGCACCCGGGGATAGGCCGGGGCCTGCGCCTCTGCTCCGGCATGGGCCGTACCGGCGAATCCGGCATGGGCCGTACCGGCGAATCCGGCATGGGCCGTACCGGCGAATCCGGCATGGGCCGTACCGGCGAATCCGGCATGAGCCGTACCGGCGAATCCGGCATGAGCCGTACCGGCGAACATCATGCTCGCCAGAACGCCGGCAGCAAGTGACTTGAGGGGGATTCGCATGGGCACAGAACCTTATTGGAGGAAAAGTTGGCGGTAAAGCGGAATTCCTATCCTTTGTATGGATGGTGGAGCATTGGGGGATGAGGTGGAAGCCGGATTCACGAACCGGAGTCACCCGGGCACGGGAGAGGGAAGGTTTTTACGCCACGCGGCTCGACGACGCGGACCACGTATTGCAGGCCGACGGTGACCCGGCGTTGAACCCTCGCTGCATCCAGTACGCCTGGCTCGTGCCCTTGCCGTGGTCGTTGGTAGGCCATCCCTTGTGGCCGTTCTTCTTGGTCCAGCGGATCATGCCGTCCCATTCCTCCTGCTCCACGGGCAGAGAGGTGGACGCGCTGCGCAGGAAGGCGGACGCCAGGCAGTCGGCCTGCAGTTCCGAACGGCGGGAAAGGAGCAGCTTCGCCGACCCGCTGCTGCGGGCCGCCTGCTGCCAGTAATACGGAAGAATTCCCGACACGTATTGCACATGGTGCGCGTATTCATGGGCGACGAGCTGGGCGAGCCCCAGATCGAAGGGGTCGCTCAGATTCCGCTTGGTGATGGCGATGTAAACCGTGCGGTTCGTTCCGCAGTAGACACCGGTCGCGCCTTTGTTCCACCTTCCGCACGGGGTCATGATGCGGGAGGTGACGAACCGCAGCCTGGGCTTGCTGAAGGGGATCTTGGCCTTCTTGAACTGCGCGGCCCACGACGCGTTCAGACAGGTGGTGACCTTGGTGGCATACGCCCTGAACGAGGCGGTGCTGCCCGCGCGCGTCGGCGTGGGCGCGCAGGTCGAGGGGGCAAGCGCTCCAGACCGGTAGAGCGGGTTCGCGACGGCCGCGGTCCGGCCGCGCGGGGGGGCGGTGGCCTCGCTGGAAGCTCCCGTGAGGGTCTGCTGCGGCGCGGCGGCCGCGCTCGTCGCGGCGGCGGCCGGAGTGGCGGCCAGGGCCGTACCGGTTCCCAACAGGGCGCAGACCGAGGTCACTGCGAAGAGTGACGAGAGTTTCCTCTTGGGGAGAGAGTTCATAGTGAGGTCAACCATAGGCCAAGCCTGGATATATCAGGGTTTGCAATGCGACAAGTACACGAGAGGTACGGCACCAGCCTGGATCAGCCCCCTCTTACAGTGACCAGCTCCGCATCCAGTCGGGAAACGGGGCGTTCTCGAACTAGACTCGGTCTGATGGCGAGCTGGAACAGAGGGGATGATTCCGTGAGCGAGCCGAGCGCAGGCGAGGGCCTGTTGGCTTCGATCAAGGGACCGCGCGACGTCAAACGACTCAGGGTCGAGGAGCTGCCGGCACTAGCCGCAGAGATCCGCGACCTGTGCGTGGCGGCAGTCGCGAAGTCCGGCGGACACCTAGGGCCCAACCTCGGGGTGGTGGAACTGACCATCGCCCTGCATCGGATCTTCGACTCACCACGCGACCGCATCCTGTGGGACACCGGTCACCAGGCTTACGTGCACAAGATGCTCACCGGCCGAGCCTCCGACTTCGCCACGCTGCGGCAGGGAGGCGGGCTGTCCGGCTATCCGAGCCAGGCCGAGTCCGAGCACGACATCATCGAGAACTCCCACGCCTCGACCGCCCTCTCCTACGCCGACGGCCTGGCCAACGCCTACGCGCTGCGCGGCGAGAGGGACCGCGCGGTCGTCGCCGTCATCGGCGACGGGGCGCTGACCGGAGGCATGGCCTGGGAGGCGCTCAACAACATCGCCGGCCGCAAAGACCAGGACCACCCCCTGGTGATCGTCGTCAACGACAACGGCCGCTCCTACTCGCCGACGATCGGCGGCCTCGCCTCGCACCTGTCCGCGCTGCGGACGAACCAGCGCTACGAGGACGTCCTCGGGTTCGTCAAGGACAACCTCACCAAGGTGCCCCTGGTCGGTCCTCCCGTCTACGACACTCTGCACGGCATCAAGAAGGGCGTGAAGGACATCTTCGCCCCGCAGGCCATGTTCGAGGACCTTGGCCTGAAATACATCGGGCCCATCGACGGGCACGACACCGCGATCGTCGAAGCCGCCCTCGCCAAGGCCAAAGCCTTCCGGCGTCCCGTCATCGTCCACGTCATCACCACCAAGGGCCACGGCTACTCGCCCGCCGAGAACCACGACGAGGACTGCTTCCACTCGCCCGGCGTCTTCGACCCGGCGACCGGCCAAGAGGTGCCCAAGCCGTACAGCTGGACCAACGTGTTCGGCGACGAGATGGTGAAGCTCGGCAAGGAGCGCGACGACATCGTCGCGATCACCGCCGCCATGCTCCACCCCGTGGGCCTCGCCGACTTCGCCGAGTCCTACCCCGACCGCATCTACGACGTGGGCATCGCCGAACAGCATGCGCTGACCAGCGCCGCCGGGCTCGCCCTCGGCGGGCTCCACCCCGTCGTCTCCCTCTACGCCACCTTCCTCAACCGGGCCTTCGACCAGCTCCTCATGGACGTCGCCCTCCACAGGCTTCCCGTCACCGTCACTTTGGACCGGTCCGGCGTCACCGGCGACGACGGCCCCAGCCACAACGGCATGTGGGACCTGTCGATCCTCCAGGTGATCCCCGGCCTGCGCATCGCCGTACCGCGCGACGCCGACCGGCTGCGCGAACTCCTCCGCGAAGCCGTACGCGTCGACGACGCCCCCACCGTCGTCCGCTTCCCCAAGGGGCCCGCCGGTGCCGCCTTGGAGGCCGTCGGCAAACTCGGCGAGATGGACGTGCTGCGCTCGGGCGAGCCCGACGTCCTCATCGTCGCCGTCGGCCCGATGGCCGCCGTCTGCCTGGAGGCCGCCGCCCTTCTCGACGCCCAGGGCATCTCCGCCACCGTCGTCGACCCCCGCTGGGTCAAGCCCCTCGACGAGGCCCTCGTCCTCGCCGCCGCCGCCCACAAGCTCGTCGCCGTCGTCGAGGACAACGGCCGCGTCGGCGCCGTCGGCGACGCCGTCGCCCGCCTCCTGCGCGACGCCGACGTCGACATCCCAGTCCGCACCTACGGCATCCCGCAGCGCTTCCTCGACCACGCCAAGCGACCCAAGATCCTCAGCGAGATCGGCCTCACGCCCCAGGATCTCGCCCGCAACATCACCGAGGCCGTGGCCAAGCGCACCGCCATGCTGGAGAACCACCCGGCCCGCTGAGCGCACACCGCCGGCCGATTCCTTGAGTTCTTTGAGTACGGCAGGAGCCCGCGCGGGCTCCTGCCGTACTCATTTCGCCGTCCTTAGGAGGCGGCCCGCCGCTGCGCCGACATGGCCGCGCTCCCACACGGGATGGCGGGCCGGTCATTAAAGATTGAGCGATTCCCCCGGAAATGATCGGGTAGGCACCTCCTTTGAGGGGGGTGTGATGATGGGGATTTTCCGTACTAAATCAATTGAAGATTCGATCCGCGATACCGAAGAGCCCGATCACCGGCTGCGCCGCAACCTGAACGCACTCGACCTCACCGTGTTCGGCGTCGGCGTGATCGTCGGAACCGGCATCTTCGTGCTCACCGGACGAGTCGCACGCGACCTGGCCGGGCCCGCCGTCGCCCTGTCCTTCGTCGTGGCCGCGGTCGTCTGCACCCTCGCCGCCCTCTGCTACGCAGAATTCGCCTCGACCATTCCGGTGGCGGGCTCGGCCTACACCTTCTCCTTCGCCACCATCGGCGAATTCCCCGCGTGGATCATCGGCTGGGACCTCATGCTGGAAATGGCCCTCGGCGCGGCCGTCGTGGCCGTCGGCTGGTCAGGCTATTTCACATCACTGCTGTCCACCGCCGGCGTCCACCTGCCGGACACCATCGCCGGCGACAACCCCATCGTCAACCTGCCCGCCGTCGCCATCGTCCTCATCCTCACCGTCGTCCTCGTCCTCGGCATCAAACTGTCCTCGCGGGTCAACCTCGTCGTCGTCACCATCAAAGTGGCCGTCGTCCTCCTGGTCATCTTCGCCGGACTCTTCTTCATCGAAGCCGCGAACTACACGCCCTTCATCCCGCCCGCCCGATCCACCCCCGAAGTCGAAGGACTCACCGCGCCACTCATCCAAGTCCTCTTCGGCATCACCCCCGTCGCCTACGGAGTGCTCGGCATCTTCTCCGCCGCCGCCATCGTCTTCTTCGCCTACATCGGCTTCGACGTCGTCGCCACCGCGGCCGAGGAAACCCGCAACCCCCAACGCGACCTGCCCCGCGGCATCATCGGCTCCCTCGTCATCTGCACCATCCTCTACGTCGGCGTCTCCCTCGTCGTCGTCGGCATGGAGCCCTACAGCCGGCTCAGCGAAGCCGCCCCCCTCGCCGACGCCTTCCGCGCAGTCGGCCAACCCTGGATCGCCGGCCTCATCAGCATCGGCGCCATCGCCGGGCTCACCACCGTCGTCATGATCCTCATGCTCGGCCAGAGCCGCATCCTCTTCGCCATGAGCCGCGACGGCCTCCTCCCCAAAGGGCTCGCCCAAGTCCACCCCACCTTCGGCACCCCCGCCCGCACCACCGTCATCATCGGCGCCGCCACCGCCGTCCTCGCCGGCCTCATCCCCCTGTCCGCCCTCGCCGAACTCGTCAACATCGGCACCCTGTTCGCCTTCGTGGTCGTCTCCATCGGCATCGTCGTCCTGCGCCGCACCCGCCCCGACCTGCCCCGCGCCTTCCGCACCCCCCTCGTCCCCGTCCTCCCCGCCCTATCCGTCCTCGCCTGCCTCTACCTCATGCTCAACCTCCCCGTCGAGACCTGGCTCCGCTTCGTCGTCTGGATGATCATCGGCGTCGCCATCTTCTTCCTCTACGGCCACCGTCACAGCCGCGCCGCCCGCGACCGCCCCTAACCCGTACGGCTCCCGCCCCCCGGCCCCACCCGCCGCACTCGGTCCCGCCCCGGAGGGCCTTCCCCGACCGAACGGCCCGCCGCCGTACACCCCCAACCTCGCTCGCTTCCTGGCCCGAGGCTGTGACTACGGGCGAGATCTGTGCAGTCGCTCGGTTGGACTGGACGAGGTGGCATGTTTGAGGGAGGACGGCGGCATCGTGAGGTTATCGGTAGTGCGTGAGTTTCGCCGCGACCTCTTCACCCTTGAGCAGGGGCGGTCAGAGGTCGTCTTCCTTCAGGGGTGCGTCGTACTCGCGGTCTCCGGCTTTGAGCATGCGGGCGGTCAGTCGTGAAGGGCGCCCAGCAGATTCTCAGGGGGGAGAGGTGCGTTGATCGTCTCCGTGTCCGAGCGCTGGATGAGCTCGTCGTAGAGGCTCCGCCCATTCTCTCGCGGAACGAAGATCGCCGCACGCCGATCTGCAGGGGTGGACCCTGGAAGCTCCCCGACGATGCTAAGGAGATGGCTCAGTCGTCGGATATTTGCACTGTTCATCGTGCCGCCGACGGCCCAGTGGTGGATGGCCCTGCGGCTGACCCAGAAGAGTCTGGCCAGTTGTTCCCAGGTCAACCCGGAAATCTCGTGCAGCCGCTGAACGAGATCAGCGGTTCCAATGGCGACCGCCGCGGCCTCGTGGACCATGTCGGGGCTTATCGCGATGTCTGATCCCCGCGTGGGTTCCCACGCCTGCTCCACAACAATCGGCTCTGATTGAACTGTGGTCGGAACAGATGTGAAGAGACCCGTTAGTCTCCCAAGCAGACCGACTCTATGCGACGGTCCGGTCAGATGAGTGAAGGTCGCTATCGTCATGAATCGTCCCTGAAGCGTTCGATAAACTCGTCCTTAACGGCCCATCTGAACATTCGATACGCTTGTGCGGCAAGATCTCTTAATTCATCGCTAAGTTCGTCGACATCGAATTCTCGTTGCCTCTGGGAGAAGCTGTCCAGATCGAGGATCCATGACACATCTGCTATCGGTGGCAAGCTCGGGTCGACAAAGGTGTCCTTTGGGAGGACTCCCCATTTGGCCTGAATTCCGCGGGCATCGTTCTGGAAAACGGTCTCGGTGAGGCTGACTCGGAGAGTGCTTGATCCCTCCAACGGCACAGCCAGGCCGCCGAGTACCTCTGGTTGAACCAGTTTAGGAAGTTCGGCGAGCCAATACTGGCCTGCCAGTCGGTTTATGTAACGTATTCCAAGCCGTTCGACGCGCGGTGGGTTCATGATCTCAGCAAACGCGCCGATCACGTTTCCGAAGCGTTCCGCAAACTCGGTGCGCGACCTGTAGGCCGTCGTCTCCAGGGAGACAGTGGAAGCGGTGACTGTGACCGTCCATCTCTCGTCAATGCTCCGAAGCAGCCAAACCCGCTGGTCTGTCGGTTCCGTAGCCACTCCTGAAGGGGTGAATTGGAAGACCGTCTGTCGAAGCTCTTCGAAGAAGGGAAAATCGGCCGTGACTCTCTGCGCAAACGGGCTGATCGCGTCGGAGCCTTGCAGCTTGGTGAGGCTGGGGAATCTGACTTGGGCGAGAACGCGATCCAGCGGAGCTCGGCGGAGATCGATTTCCTCGACGGGCTCTGTGCCGAACGGACTCGCTGGGCGTAGAAGAGTCACGCTTCACAGCCTACTTCACATGCAACTGCCTGCCACGGGTAGGACTGTTTGTCCGTATTGGTCGCGAGGCGGGGGAACGCCCTCCAATCCGCGCACATTTCGATGGAGCTCCGGCACGCTTGGGCCGACTCATCGTCGGGCCTTCCGATGGAGCTCGCGGTCGCGACCGGATGCCAGGAAAGCACGTCGTGATCGCTAAGCGTCCTGTGGTCGTTTGCCGGTCGTTTCACCACTGACTCCCATGCGCCTCTCGCATGTTCACCACACTGTGTGCTCCCCTGATCACATGACGAGGAGGACGGGCCCGATGAGCCCTGTTCCACGCACATACCTGGCCGGACGGCGCCGCTTCAAAGGGCTCACCCAGGAGTCGGCCGCCGAGGCCGTCGGCGTCACCGCCACCACCTGGGCCCGCTGGGAGCGGGGGCAGCAGGGCATCCGGGCCTACTACTGGCCCAGGATCGCCGAGATCCTCGGCATCCAGGAGAGCGACCTGGCCCGCCTCCTCGGCCTGACCGCCGAGGCCGCCCCCATGCGCCCGACCGGCATCGCCGCCGTCGTCGAGGAGGCGACGCGACTGTGGAGGAGCGAGATGGAGACCAACCGCCGGGCCCTGCTGGCCGCCCTGCCGTTCATACCCTCGGCCCTGGGCGAATGGCTGCTGTCCCACACCCACGACACACCCCCCGCCACCACCGCCCACCAAGGCCCCGGCCCCAAGGTCGGCCTCAGCGACGCCACCCGGATGCGCGAAGCGTGTGAGGCTTTCAAGAAACTGGACTCCCAGTTCGGCGCGGGCCTGGTCAGGCCGGCGGTGGTGGAGTACCTCCACAGCACCGTCACCCCGCTGCTCAAGGGCACCTACAGTGCCGACGTCGGCAGGGAGCTGCTCAGCGCCGCTGCGGAGACGGCCAGGCTGGCAGGATGGACCGCGTTCGACCTAGAGCAGCACGGGTCGGCACAGCAGCACTACGGCCAGGCCCTCAGCCTGGCCAAGGCCAGCGGCGACGCCCTGACCTCGGTCTGGGTGCTCAGGACCATGTCCCTGCAAGCTTTCCACCTGGGCGAACGGCGCTGGGCGGGGCGCCTGACCAACGCGGCCCTGGACACCGCCCGCCGGGCAGAGGCGTCCCCGCGCGTCATGGCGATGGTCCTTGTCCAGCACGCGCGAGCACTCGCCCTGGCCGACGAGCCGGACGGCGACGCCCCGGCCCGCCACGACCGGCAGGTAGAGCGGCTCCTCAACGAGGCCGGACAAGCCCTCGCCAAAGGCCCCCACGATCGAGACCCCGCTTGGGCCGCGTTCTACGACTCGGCCCAGCACGCTTTCGGGGAAGGGCGCGTCTGGTCGTCGCTCGGCCACCACCGGCGGGCGCTGGCCAGCGCCGACAGCGCCGTCTCCTCCTTGGACGGCCTCTTTGTCCGAGCCGTCCAGTTGGGGCGCGTGGACGCCGCCAACGCCCACCTGGCTATGGGCGACCTGGACCAGGCCGTCGCCACCGCCCGCGCCACCGTGCCCGCCGCCAAGACCCTTGCCTCCTCCCGCACCGCCCAACTCATCCGCCGCTTCGCCAACCGGCTTGAGCCGTACGGCACCAGCCCCCACGTACGCGAATTCCGCGACCACCTCAAAGCCGCGCTCCCTGTATAACTGCGTCCCCCGGACCGCCGGCCCCGGCTCTCGCGGAGCCGGGGCGGGTCGTGAATGCACTGGGGGCACGGCTCGGCACTCGGGATAGCCGATGCTGAGCCCGGCATGCCGTGTTTACTGCTTGCCTTTGCGGGTGAGCAGGCGAGCCGCCGCATCGCCGAGCGGATACGTGTACGGGCGGCCGTCGGATATCTCCAGTCCTCTGAGGATCCTGCGGATCTGGGCTGGTCCGATCGGCCCTTTGGCGAGGTAGCCTGCGAGCTCGGCGACGGTCGTGATGCCCGTCAGCCACGCCGGTCTGTAGCCGGCGATCCCGAACATCTGGTGATGATGTCAGGTGCCAGTGCCAGTGCCAGTGCCAGTGCCGGCGGCGCAAGCTTTGATAGCCGAGCCGCAGCGCCAACGTAGGAGGGAACCTCAGCGAGGAGATGAGACAGCGCCTTCTGCGAATTCTCGAAATGCCTCCAGCATTTCACTGAGGTTGAGGGGGCCGCAGGCTCCTTCGAAATGGGTGCCATTGCTCCAGAAATGCAGCCAGTCATTTTCGGTCCGTTCCACCCGGAGGCCATCTCGTGGGATTCCCGCGAGAGGCGTATCGGCAAGGTCGACCTTCAGGTGCCATCCCGGATTGTCCAGGGTGTCGATCGACACACCGTAACTGTGCTCCCATTTGCCGTCACAGCGGGAGGTGTACCAATGCTGAAGGAAGCTGAGCGGGTCTGTGATCACGTGATAAGTCTGCCGGTCGTGCCTGATATGTGCCGCTGAGGCGGGGTTGCTCCGGCTCCTCGGTGATCGGCGGCCTGCGCCTTGCTGAGGTGCCGTAGCGGGGCGCCTGCCGGTGGCCATAATCGAGGTTGTACGGCGGGGCCTTGGCAGGCGCGAAAGGCGCGACGGGGCCGGGACCGGGGAACGGCGGGTGGGGCCAGGAGGGCGAGAGCCGTACGGCTTTGCCTCGCTCGTGCGGCGTCCGTTCCGATCTGTGGCGATGTTCGTCCGGCTTGGACGGTAGGCGTTGTCGCGCCCCATATCCGCCCCACTGCAGATGACTCTGATCTCCGGACGCTTGCGGGGCTGGGCTGGTTCTCCGTGTACGGAGCGTATCCATTCGTCACTCGCCCTGATGCTTTTAGGACTACACTTCTAAGAAGTTAACTCCTAAAAGAGGACCGGATGAGTCTGCCCAAGCCTTTCGACATGTTTGACCGCGACTGGGAGTGGCGCCAGTTGTCGGCCTTCGTGGCCAACGAGCAACCGTCCGCCACTCTCGGGGTCGTCTCGGGTCGGCGCAGACAGGGGAAGACCTTCCTGCTCGAATCGCTGTGCGAGGTCACGGGGGGCTTCTACTATGCGGCGACCGAGGCGGTGCCCCGTCAGGAGGCGCTCCGCCAGCTCGGCGTCGCGGTGGCCCGCTACCAGGGCGCTGCAGGCAGCGTTCACTTCGCTGACTGGGAGGAGGCCGTTGACGCCCTGCTCTCGCTCGCGCACGATCGTGCGATTCCCGTAGTGCTGGATGAGTTTCCCTATCTGGTGCGCGGTGCGAAGGAGTTGCCGTCGGTCATCCAGAAGGCATTGTCGCCGCGCCGTCCCGAGCGGTTGGCTTCGAAGGCCAGATTGCTGCTGTGCGGTTCGTCGATTTCTTTCATGGGAGGGTTGCTGGCCGGGAGCGCCCCTCTGCGGGGAAGGGCCGGGCTGGAGCTTGTCGTTCCGACGTTCAACTTCAGGCTCGCCGCGGACTTCTGGATGATCAATGATCACCGGTTGGCGGCTCTGGTCTACTTCGTGCTCGGCGGCACTCCCGCGTATCGCACCGAGTATCTCCAGGGGGTTGCCCCCGCGGATGTCGATGGATTCGACACTTGGGTCGTCGAGCACATTCTCAATCCGGCCAGTCCGCTCTTTCGCGAGGTCCGCGCGCTGCTCGCCGAGGATCCCACGCTCAGGGACACCGGCCTGTACCACACGGTGCTGGCCGCGGTGGCGGAGGGGAACGCCACGAGGGGTGGTATCGCCAGCCGGATCGAGCGGAAGGCGACGGACATCTCCCACCATCTGACTGTGTTGGAGGAGGCGGGTCTACTTGTCTCAGAGTCGGATGCTTTTCGGGCTAATCGGTCAGAATTTCGAATAACAGAACCGCTTGTCCGCTTTTATCATGCGATTGTCCGTCCCTACTGGACGCAGCTTGAACGCGTACGGCCGGGCCGTACGGAGCGCATCTGGGCGGCGTCACGCCGCCGATTCGACAGTGCGGTGGCCGGGCCTGTCTTCGAGCGCATGTGCTGGCTCTGGGCTGAGGACATGGCCGACGATGAGACGTTCAAAGGCACGATCGCCCGCGTGCGGTCAGGAGTGGTCCACGACAAGGCCGAGCGGGTGGGGCATGAGGTGGACGTCGCTGTGTTCGATCCCGACGGGGTTCTGCTGTCCATCGGCGAGGTCAAGTGGGGTGAGGTCATGGGCCTCGGGCATTTGCAGCGACTGGAGCGGATCGCCGACCTCCTTGAGGCCAGAGGTTCCCGGCCCCGGGTGCTGACGCTGTTCAGCGGCGCGGGCTTCATGCCCGCGTTGCGCGAGGCGGCCGAGGCGAGCGACGGGGGTGTTCAGTTGGTGGATCTGGAGCGCCTGTATACGGGCGGGTGACCACGACGGTCGGTACGCCGCGCAGGCAGGCCCGGCCCCTCCCTCGGGCAGGGACTGCCTGCGCGCCAACACGGGGTCAGGCAGGCACGGAGGCGACGCCGCGAGCAAGGAAGCGTTCGCCGGACAGGCCGGCGCGGTCGAGGTAGGGGGTGATGCCGCCGAGGTGGAAGGGCCAGCCGGCGCCGAGGATCATGCAGAGGTCGATGTCCTGGGCGGCGGTGACGACGCCTTCGTCGAGCATGAGGTGGATTTCCTCGGCGAGGGCGGTGAGGGCGCGGTGCCGTACGTCGGCGGCGGTGGAGGGGGAGGTGCCGCCGGTGAAGAGGGCGACGGCTTCGGGGTCGAGGGTGAAGTCGGGCGCGTAGACGCCGGGTTTGCCGGCGTGGACGAGTTTGGTGAGGTTGGCGGAGACGGGGTAGCGGTCGGGGAACGCGTCGTGGAGGGTTTCGGCGACGTGGAGGGCGACGGCGGGGCCGACGAGCTGGAGCAGGGCGAAGGGCGACATGGGGAGGCCGAGGTCGTCGAGGGCGTGTTCGGCGACCGCGAGGGGGGTGCCTTCGTCGACGGTGGCGATGATCTCGCCCATGAGGCGGGTGAGGATGCGGTTGACGACGAAGGCGGGGGCGTCCTTGACGAGGACGCAGGACTTGCGGAGGGTTTTGCCGATGTCGAAGGCGGTGGCGAGGGTGGCGTCGTCGGTGCGGTCGCCTCGGACGATCTCCAGAAGGGGGAGGATGGCGACCGGGTTGAAGAAGTGGAAGCCGACGACCCGCTCGGGGTGTTTCAGCTCGGCGGCCATGGCGCTGACCGACAGGGACGAGGTGTTGGTGGCGAGGACGCATTCGGCGGAGACGACCTGCTCGACCTCGGCGAAGACCTTCTGCTTGAGGGCGAGGTCTTCGAAGACGGCTTCGATGACGAAGTCGGCGTCGGCGAAGGAGTCCTTGCTGAGCGAGCCGGTGACCAGGCCTTTCAGGCGGCTCGCCTCGTCCGCGGAGATGCGGCCCTTGCCGAGGAGCTTGTCCACTTCGGTGTGGACGTAGCCGATGCCTTTGTCGAGGCGTTCCCGGTCGAGGTCGGTGAGGACGACGGGCACGTGGAGGCGGCGGGCGAACAGGAGGGCGAGCTGGGAGGCCATGAGGCCGGCGCCGACGACGCCGACCTTGGCCACCTTGCGGGCGAGCGCCTTGTCGGGGGCGCCCGCGGGCCGCATGGCGCGGCGCTGGACGAGGTCGAAGGAGTAGAGGCCGGCGCGCAGTTCGTCGCCCATGATGAGGTCGGCGAGTGCGTTGGCTTCGGCGGCGAAGCCTTCGTCGCGGCCTGCCGTACGGGCGAGGGCGATGAGGTCGAGGGCGCGGTAGGGCGCGGGGGAGGAGCCGCGGAGTTTGAGGTCGACCAGGCCGCGGGCGGCGTCGATGACGGGGGTCCAGTCGCCGTCGTGGGCGGGCCGTTCGACGGCGGTCTCGCCGCGCAGCACCTGGGACGCCCAGCGCAGCGACTCCTCCAGGAAGTCGGCGGGTTCGAAGAGGGCGTCGGCGACGCCGAGTTCGAAGACCTCGCGGCCCTTGATCATGCGGTTCTGCGAGAGCGGGTTCTCGATGATCAGCTTGATGGCCGCTTGGGGGCCGATGAGCCTGGGCAGGAGCTGCGTGCCACCCCAGCCCGGCACGAGCCCGAGGAAGCATTCGGGCAGCGCGAAGGCGGGCACGCCCGAGGAGACGGTGCGGTAGGTGCAGTGGAGGGCGAGCTCCACGCCTCCGCCCATGGCCGCGCCGTTGATGAACGCGAAGCTCGGGATGGGCAGTTCGCCGAGGCGGCGGAAGACGGCGTGGCCGAGCCGGCCGATCTGCAGGGCGGTGTCGCGGTCGCCGATGACGCCGACGCCTTTGAGGTCGGCGCCGACGGCGAAGATGAACGGCTTGCCGATGACGCCGACGGCGGCGAGGTCGGTGCGTTCGGCGATCGAGTCGAGGGCCTCCGCCAGCGCGGTGAGGCCGCCGGGGCCGAAGGTGTTGGGCTTGGTGTGGTCGAACCCGTTGTCCAGTGTGATGAGCGCCAGGGTGCCGGCGCCTCCGGGCAGTTCGACGTCGCGCACGAGGGCCTTGGTGACGACCTCGTCGGTGAAGAGTCCCTTGATGTCGCTCACTTCGCACCTTCCCACGAGGGGTTCTCCCAGATGACCGTTCCGCCCATGCCCATGCCCACGCACATCGTGGTCAGGCCGTAGCGCACGTCGGGACGCGCGGCGAACTGGCGGGCGAGCTGCGTCATCAGCCGCACGCCGGACGAGGCCAGGGGGTGGCCGAAGGCGATGGCTCCGCCGTACGGATTGACCCGGGGGTCGTCGTCGGCGATGCCGAAGTGGTCGAGGAAGGCGAGCACCTGTACGGCGAAAGCCTCGTTGATCTCCACCAGGCCGATGTCGCCGATGGCGAGGCCGGCCAGGCGCAGCGCCTTCTCGGTGGAGGGGATGGGTCCGATGCCCATCACCTCGGGGTCGACGCCCGCGAAGGCGTAGGACACGAGCCGCATCTTGGCGGTGAGGCCGAGCTCGTCGGCGACGTCGGCGGCGGCGACGAGGCATCCGGTCGCGCCGTCGGTGAGGCCGGCGGCGTTGCCGGCGGTGACGCGCCCGTGGGGGCGGAAGGGCGTCTTGAGCCCGGCGAGCGCCTCCAGGGTGGTGCCGGGGCGCGGCGGTTCGTCGGCGGTGGCGAGGCCCCAGCCCTTCTCGGTGGAGCGGGTGGCCGTGGGGACGAGGTCGCGCTGGATGAACCCGTCGGCGTACGCCTTGTCGACCTTCTCCTGGGAGGCGACGGCGTAGGCGTCGGCGCGTTCCCGGCTGATGCCGGGGTAGCGGTCGTGGAGGTTCTCCGCGGTCATGCCCATCACGAGCGCGGAGGGGTCGACGAGTTTCTCGGCGAGGAAGCGCGGGTTGGGGTCGACGCCTTCGCCCATCGGGTGGCGGCCCATGTGTTCGACGCCGCCGGCGATGGCGACGTCGTAGGCGCCGAAGGCGATGCCTCCGGCGACGGAGGTGACGGCGGTCATGGCCCCGGCGCACATGCGGTCGATCGCGAAGCCGGGCACGGTCTTCGGGAGTCCGGCGAGGACGGCGGCGGCGCGGCCGATGGTCAGGCCCTGGTCGCCGATCTGGGTGGTGGCGGCGATGGCGACCTCGTCCACCCGCTCGGGCGGAAGATTGGGATTTCGGCGCATCAGCGCGCGGATGACCCGGATGACCAGGTCGTCGGCGCGTGTCTCGGCGTAGAGGCCCTTGGGGCCTGAACGGCCGAACGGCGTGCGTACTCCGTCGACGAAAACGACGTCACGAGACGAAGGCACTCGGTTCACTCCTCAGTGCGCGAAGCCGGCGAACCGGCGAGTCTCCGGTTGATCCTCCGGCCGGCCCGGAGAGATCCCGGTCGGCCCTATGCTACTCGCCGGTAACTATATTCCACGCTATCAGAGCCGCCAGCGTGCCGAACAGAAGCCCGAACACGAGCATCGCGCTCGGATTCCACAGGTGCGCCCGCGCCGCGATCAAGGCCGCGACCGCCAGCGCCGCCCCGGCGCAGAGCCCCGCGCCGCGTCTCGCGCCGACCGGCGACCCCGGATCCCACGGGTCTCCCGGAGCCGGCGACCCGCGCAGCGCGTGTACGGCTCCCGCCGCCACATCCTTGATCCACCATATGGCGAACCCCGCCCCCGCCGCGTAGGCCGCGTAGGCGGCCGCCTCGGCGCCGCGCCGCGCCGAGGAGGCCACGCCGTACAGGCCGGACTCGCTGAGCAGCCGGGGGAGGGTCAGGCCGAGCAGCAGCATGATCCCCCACCCGGCCGCCGCGAGCAGGCGGCACGCGGCGCGGCGTGCCGCCGGAGGCGCGCAGACGCGCGCGAACAGCTCGTTCTCCAGCCGGACCGCGCCCGCGACGGCCCGCGCCCAGTGGATCTGCGCCGCCGCCATGGACGGCACCGCGATCACGAACAGCGCCAGCGCCGCGGCGGCGAACGGCGCCGCCCGGCCCCCGGGAACCCGGGCCACGAGCAGCTGGGCCGAGGTGACCGCCGCGATCGAGGCGGCGGTCACGGAGGCGGCGAGGCGGCCCAAGGCCTGGGCGCGCGATCGCAGCCGGGTCAGCCGCTGCACTCCCGGCAGCCCTCCGGTGGGAAGGCGGTGGCGGAGGACGTCCTGGAGAGGCGAGTCGCGATAGGACATTGTGCAATCATGCCGTCACCCCGTGCGACCGGTAGGGCGTTTTATCGATACGCGGGAATTCAGGCCGATCAGATCTCCCCTTTGCTCTCCAGCCGGGTCAGGGCCTTGGCCAGCGGGTGGGCCGTCAGCTCGATCTGCCAGGGTCTCGCGCCGAGCTCGCGCAGCCGTACGGCGATCGCCTCGTCGCTGACGTCCTCGGGAGGTTCCCAGGTCAGGCGGCGCACGGCGTCGGGCTGCAGGAGGTTCTCCGTGGGCATGCGGTGTTCGTCCGCCAGCGCGGCCACGACGGCTCGCGCGGCGGCGAGCCGCTTGGCCGCGACCGGATCGCGGTCGGCCCACCGGTTCGCCGGGGGCGGGCCGTCACCGGGGCCGGTGGGCTGGGGGAGCTGCGCCTCCCGCAGCATGCGCGCCTTGTTGATCGCCGCCAGCCAGTCGCGCAGGTGGCGGCGGGCGCTGCGCCCGGTGAATCCGCTGATCTCGGTCAGGGTGCGGGTGGTGCGGGGCGACTCCAGGGCCGCGGTCACGATCGCCGAGTCGGCGAGCACCCGCCCGGGGGCGAGGTCGGCCTCGCGCGCGATGCTGTCGCGGAGCTGCCACAGCTCCCGCACGACCGCGAGCCCGCGCAACGACCGCACCTTGTGGATGCCGGACGTGCGCCGCCACGGGTCGCTGCGCGGCTGGGGGGTCGGGGCGTTGAGCACGGCCTGGAACTCCTGCCGCGCCCAGTCGAGTTTGCCGCTCTCCTCGAGTTGCCCGGAGAGCACGTCGCGCAGCTCGATCAGCACCTCGACGTCGAGCGCCGCGTAGCGCAGCCAGTCCTCGGGCAGCGGCCTGGTGGACCAGTCGGCCGCCGAATGCCCTTTCTCCAGGCGCAACCCGAGGATGGTCTCCACCATCGTCCCGAGCCCCACCCGCTCATAGCCGAGCAGCCGCCCGGCGAGCTCGGTGTCGAACAGAGAGCGCGGCCGGAAACCCAGCTCGCTCAGGCACGGCAGGTCCTGGGAGGCCGCGTGCAGCACGATCTCGGCGTCGGCCAGTACGGCGTCCAGCGCTGACAGGTCGCCGCACGGCACCGGGTCGACCAGCGCCGTCCCCGCGCCGGTGCGGCGGAGCTGGACGAGATAGGCCCTCCCGCTGTAGCGGTATCCCGAGGCGCGCTCGGCGTCGACCGCCACGGGACCCTCGGCGTTCGCGAAGGCCCGAGTGACCTCGGCGAGTTCGGCCGCCGTCTGGATGACACGGGGTATTCCCTCTCGGGGTTCGAGCAGCGGGACGACGTCGTGCTCAGGAACAGTTCTATCGTCGGTCACGACCTGAAGGACTCCGGATCTTCGCGCCTGCGCGGCGACAGCGTCGCCACGTCGGGTGGCAGGGGTGGAATGCCCGCGGCCAGGCACATCAGGTCGCACCAGGCGGCCGTGTGGCCCGACAGGTCCTCGTCGTGGGGCGACCATGACGCGCGCAGTTCCAGCTCGGTCGTGACCGGGTCCTCGGCTTTGTTGCCGAATCCTTCGGACACCGCGCGGGTCACTGTGCCGCCCGCCGCGCGGTATCCCGCGCTGTGGGCGTCGAGGGACTCGGTCAGCCAGCTCCAGGCGACGGGGCCGAGCAGCGGGTCTGTGGTGATCTCCGGCTCCATGTCCGCTCTGACGTAGGCGACCAGGCGGAAGGGCCCGTCCCAGCCGCGCTGCCCGTCGGGGTCGAAGAGCAGGATGAGCCGCCCGACCGCGAGTTCGTCGTCGTCGCGGTAGACCGAGGCGCCCATGGCCTTGGAGTAGGGCGCCAGCCGCTGGGGCGCCGGGATGTCCTCAAGTTCGATCTCGGGCCGGATCTCGTTGAGACGCATGCTCTCGACCGCGCGCGTGAAGGCGGCGGGAGGCGGCGGCGTGTCACCGAGGGTCATGTCGGAAGCGTAGGTTGAAGTCTGGCGCATAGGGACCACAGGGGTATGAGCAGTCGTCAGTGGCACGGGGCATGATTCATCCGGTCGGGCAAGCTGAGGTCGGCGGTCGGTGCTGATCGGCTCATGCTTGAGCTGGGCACGGCCGACCGATAGCTCGCATCGCAGGATGAAAGGGGCTCACTCCGCATCGTGGTCATCACACGGGCCTTTCGTCGTGTTGTGCTCCGACGGTGGCACGCCGCCACGACATTTCCCCGCATCGTGATCGGCGTGTCCCGAAAGTGGTGACGGAATCGATGCCGCGCGGTCCCTTGACGAACATTTGCGCTAACCGAATAGAGATCACTACACCCCCGTGACGCGCACTGTACTCTCCTTTGCCGCCTTTGGAGGCCAAGCTCGGGGTTGGATGTGGGAGATCCTCCCGAAAGCTGAGGGGCGAACTGGGTGAACGCCCCTAAACCTCCAATGCTTCACATGATCCAGACTTGGCACCTTCCATGTCCACTTTTCGGACATCCTCATGTACGGCGGTGCCGTTCCGAGAGGGCGGAGCTCGGGCGGCGGTGCGCGGACCGCCCCTCGTCCATGGGACCCTGAAGGGGTGAACCCAGCAGAGTCCGCCTTCCTGCGCGCCTGCCGCCGCGAGCCCGTGCCGCACACCCCGGTGTGGTTCATGCGCCAGGCCGGTCGCTCGCTGCCCGAATACCGCGCCGTGCGCGCCGACGTGCCCATGCTGACCGCCTGCGCCGTTCCCGACCTCATCGTCGAGATCACCATGCAGCCGGTCCGGCGCTACGGCGTCGACGCCGCCATCTTCTTCAGCGACATCGTCGTCCCGCTCAAGGCCATCGGGATCGACCTCGACATCAAGCCCGGGGTCGGCCCCGTCATCGCCGCGCCCATCCGCGACGCCGCCGGCGTCGCCACGCTGCGCCCGATCGAGCCCGACGACGTGCCCTACGTCACCGAGGCGATCCGGGCCCTGGTCGGGGAGCTCGGCGGCACCCCGCTGATCGGGTTCGCCGGAGCCCCGTTCACCCTCGCGTCCTACCTGATCGAGGGCGGCCCCTCCAAGAACCACGACCGCACCAAGGCCATGATGTACGGCGAGCCCGCCCTGTGGCACGCGCTCATGGACCGGCTCACCGGCATCGTGATCGGCCACCTGCGGCTCCAGGTGGAGGCCGGGGCCTCCGCTCTGCAGCTCTTCGACTCCTGGGTGGGCGCGGTCGCCCCCGACGACTACCGCGAGTTCGTCCTGCCGTACACGAGCCGCATCTTCGCCGCGCTCGACGACCTGTCGGTGCCGCGCATCCACTTCGGCGTCGGCACCGGCGAACTGCTCGGCCTGCTCGGCGAGGCGGGCGCCGACGTGGTCGGGGTCGACTGGCGGGTGCCGCTCGACGAGGCGGCCGTCAGGGTCGGACCGGGCAAGGCGCTCCAGGGCAACCTCGACCCCGCCATCCTGCTCGCGCCGTTCGACGTGGTGGAGCAGCGGGCCCGCGACGTGCTCGCCAGGGGGGCCAAGGCCGAGGGACACATCTTCAACCTCGGCCACGGCGTGCTCCCCGGCACCGACCCCGACCAGCTCGCCCGCCTCACCGACCTCGTCCACGAGCACTGAGGGCTCACTTCCCGCGGTCCGCCCCCTCCTCTTCCTCCTCCGCCGGGGTGTCCTCGGCGGTCTCGCTCCGCGCCGGGTAAGGCGCGGGGGAGGCCGAGGCCACCGGGGACGCTGCGGGGGAAGCCGTGGCGGAGGGCGCGGGGGAGGCCGAGGCCGCCGCGGCGGCGCGCCGAGCGCGGCGGCGCCGCAGGGACCGGCGGACCGGCAGCACGACCAGCAGCGCCACCGGCACGATCACGACGAGCCAGGGGAGCAGCGCGCCTGTCACGGCGAGGGCGACCGTGCCCGCCTCCAGCAGGGAGCGCCACCCTGCCGCGAGGCCGTCGCCGAAGCCCGCGGGCTCGTCGTCGGGGACGGGCTCGGTCGTCGTGCTCGCGTGGAGGGTCAGCGTGATCGTCGCCATCGACGTCTGCGACGCCAGGGCCTTCTGCCTGGCCGCAAGCGCCTCCAGCTCGCTCTCCCGGTCCGCCAGCTCCCGCTCGACCTTGAGCACGTCGCCGACCGTCTTGGCCCTGTCCAGCAGGGCGCGCAGCGAGTCCAGGGCGGCGCGGGCCGACTTGAGCCTGCTCTCGACGTCGGCCACGTCCTCGGTGACGTCCTCGGAGTCCTGGCTGATCGACTTGCGTTCCCCGAGCGCCGAGCCGAGGCGGTCCAGAGTGCTCTGGTAGGCCGCGGGCGGCACCTTGAAGACGAGCGTGGAGGTCTGCCTGCCGTACGAGCTGGACTCCTCCCTGCCCAGGTGGCCTCCGGCGGCGGCGACGAGCTCCTTGGCCTTCCCCGCGGCCTCGGCCACGTCGTGGGCCCGCACGGACAGGGAGGCGGTGTAGATGACGCTCCGCCCCTGGGGCGGCTCCAGTCGTACGGCATCGCCTCCGCTCGCGGGCGACCCTCCATTCGGGAGCGAACCTCCGCTCTCGGAGACGCGGCCGATGGACTCCTTCGGGGAGGGATCGTACCCCTGCCGCACCGATGATTGCGCGGTCGGCGCCGCGGCGGCCGTGTCGGAGTTGCTGTAGAGCGCGGACTCGTGGCCTGCACCGCATGAGGAGATCGTCACGGTGGCCGCGGCCAACGCCACGCCGTACCGAAGTCTGTTCATGACCCCATCACGGACAAGATTGGCAATGGGTTCGACGTTGGAGTCACGATGGCGTCACGGCGGGGTGAGTGACGGAGGGGCGTGTGCCGACCCCGCCGCCCGGCCGGTAGCGTCGGGTGTCATGGAAGGCAATCGACGTCATGTCGTGGTCATCGGCGGGGGCATCGCGGGGCTCGCGGCGGCCTGGTTCCTCCGGCAGGGCGGCGACAGGGTCCGCGTGACGGTTCTCGAGGGCTCGGACCGGGTGGGCGGCAAACTCCGCGCGTCCGAGGTCGCCGGAGTCATGGTGGACGAGGGCGCCGAGGCGATGATCGCGCGGCGCCCCGAGGGCAAGGAGCTCGCCGCGCTCGTCGGCCTCGGCGACGAGCTGGTCGACCCGGGCAGCACGAAGGCATCGATCCTCAGCAGGGGCGCGCTGCGCCCGATGCCCGAGGGGCAGGTCATGGGCGTGCCCTCCGACCTGCTGGCGCTCGCGAAAACGGGCATCCTCTCGCCTGCGGGGCTCGCCCGCGTGCCGCTCGACCAGATCCTGCCGGCCACCCTGATCAACACCGACGTGTCGGTGGCCGCCTATGTCAGGGCGCGGCTCGGCGGAGAGGTCCTCGACCGGATCGTCGAGCCGCTCCTCGGCGGCGTCTACGCGGGCCGGGCCGAGCGGCTGTCCCTGGACGCCACGATGCCGCGCGTGGCCGCCGCGGCCCGCTCCGAGCGGTCGCTGCTCGCCATCGCCCGCGACCTCGCCGCCGGCGTCCCGTCGGACGCGGGACCGGTCTTCACCACGCTGAAGCGGGGCATGGGCAGCCTGCCCGAGGCGGTCGCCGCCGCCTCCGGCGCGGAGATCCGCATCGGGGTCATGGTGAGGGAACTCCGCCGCACGGAGGAGGGGTGGAGGCTCGTCACGGGGCCCGCCCGGGCGCCCGAGACGGTCGAGGCCGACGCCGTGATCGTCGCCGTTCCGGCGATCCCGGCGCGGCGGCTCCTGGAATCCGACGTGCCGAAGGCCGCCGCCGAGCTCGCCCGCATCGACTACGCGAGCATGGCCGTCGTCACGCTGGCCTACCCACGTTCGGCCTTCCCCTCCGCACCGCTCGGCAGCGGCTACCTGGTCCCGCCCGTGGAGGGCCGCCCGGTCAAGGCCGTGACGTTCAGCTCCATCAAGTGGCCTCATCTCGCGTCGGCCGACCCCGACCTGGTCGTGGTGCGCTGCTCCCTCGGCCGCCTGGGGGAGGAGCACGTGCTCCAGCGGTCCGACTCCGAGCTGATCTCGCTCGCCATGGACGAGATGGGCGAGATCATGGGCGCCCGCGGGCTGCCGCGCGGCACGCGCGTGACCCGGTGGGGCGGGTCGCTCCCGCAATACGACGTGGGCCACCTCGACCGGGTCGCCAGGATCCGGGCCGCGGTGGCCGAGCAGCCCGGCCTCGCCGTGTGCGGCGCCGCCTTCGACGGGGTGGGGATCCCGGCCTGCGTGGCCACCGGGCGCACGGCGGCGGCCCGGATTCTCGACCATGTCACGCAGGGGAGACAATGGCGGGACAGCGCGATTAGCGTCGCCGGAGCAGGCTCCTAGCGGCTCGCGTCCGGTGTTCCCGGGCGCGGCGCGCCCGGGGCACTTCGAGCGGCTCGCGCCCGGCTGGACGCGTCTGATTCGGAAGGGTGAGGAAGACGAACGACACATCGCGGCCCAAGGCACGCGACCTCAACAACGTGATCCGCTACACCATGTGGTCGGTCTTCAGGGTGCGCGAGCACTGCCCCGACGCCCGGGACTCCCTCGCCGTCGAGGTCGACGAGCTGCTGGCGCAGGTCGCCGAGAAGGACGTCGTGACCCGTGGCGTCTACGACGTGGCGGGGTTCCGCGGCGACGCGGACTACATGTTCTGGTGGCACGCGGCGACGCCAGAAGCCCTCCAGGAGGTCTACACGCGGTTCCGCCGCACCCGGCTCGGCCGTCTCAGCGAGCCGGTCTGGTCGGCGATGGCGCTCCACCGCCCCGCGGAGTTCAACAAGTCGCACATCCCCGCCTTCCTGGCGGAGGAGGAGCCCCGGGCCTACGTCAGCGTCTACCCGTTCGTCCGGTCCCTGGAGTGGTATCTCCTGGACGACGCCGACCGGCGCAGGATGCTCGCCGAGCACGGCATGATGGCCCGCGACTACCCCGACGTGCGCGCCAACACCGTGGCCTGCTTCTCGCTCAACGACTACGAGTGGATGCTGGCCTTCGAGGCCGACGAACTGCACCGCATCGTCGACCTGATGCGCACGCTGCGCGGTGCCGAGGCCCGTAGGCACACCCGTGAGGAGACGCCGTTCTACACGGGGGCGCGTAAACCCGTGTCCGAACTGGTCGCCTCGCTGCCCTGACCCGCTTGACCCGCTTGACCTGCTTGACCTGCTTGACCCCGTGGGGCCCGGAAGGACGTCCTTCCGGGCCCCGCCACGTTCAGCGCACCCTCACCCGTGTCTTGCTGCAGAGGCAGCAGCGCTGCACCATAACGTTTCCTATGCTTTCGATGGTTTCCCATCTGTGGCGCAGGTGCAGACGTATCTTGCCCAACGACTCCACCGTTTCCCCGTCCGGTTTTCGAACCCCCAACCGAGTACCCAACGGTGAACGCGTCAACCAGTCCCCCAGTTTGCTATAGGTTTAAAGATCGGCTACGTTCCGCCGAACGCTAGGATGACGAAGCCAGGCGCAGCGAGATCGAGTTGATGCAGTAGCGGTCGTCGGTGGGTGTCGGATAGCCCTCACCGTGGAAGACGTGCCCGAGGTGGGAGTCGCAGCGGGCGCAGCGCACCTCGGTGCGCACCATGCTGTGGGAACGGTCCTCGATCAGCACGACCGCCTCCGACTCGCTGGGCTCGAAGAAGGACGGCCAGCCGCAGTGCGAGTCGAACTTCGCCTCGGATCTGAAGAGCTCCGCACCGCAGGCGCGGCAGGAGTAGACGCCGACGGCTTTGCTGTCGGTGTACTCCCCGGTGAACGGACGCTCAGTGCCGGCCTCTCTGAGCACGTGGAACTCTTCAGGCGTGAGTTGCGCCCGCCACTCCGCGTCGCTTTTGATCACCTTGTCCATGTAATCAGCCTACGGGTGAGATGCCACCGATCCGGCTTGGCGTGGCCGGGGCATGAGTTCCGGTTGGCCGAATCCAGGTGCGGGTAGCGTCTGAAATGTGGCATCGCCGTACATCGAACTGGACGCCGGGGGACGGACGGTCAAGGTCAGCAACCCCGACAAGATCTACTTCCCGGACATCGGGGCGACCAAGCGCGACCTGGTGGAGTACTACATCAGCGTCGGTGAGGGAGCCGTACGCGCCCTGCGCGACCGGCCCACCTATCTCAAACGCCATCCCGACGGCGTCCACACCGAGGCGATCTACCAGAAACGCCTCCCCGCACGCCACCCCGACTGGATGCAGACCGTCACCGTCCGGTTCCCCAGCGGGCGCAGCGCCGACGCCCTCAAAGTCACCCAGGTCGCCGACCTCGCCTACTGCGCCAACCTCGGCACCATCGACTTCCACCCCTGGCCCGCCCGGGCCGGCGACCTCGACCACCCCGACGAACTCCGCATCGACGTCGACCCCCAGCCCGGCACCGATTTCGAACACGCCCGCACCGTGGCCCTCGCCGTACGCGACCTCCTCGGCGAACTCGGTATCACCGGCTATCCCAAGACATCGGGCAGCCGCGGCATCCACGTCAACGTGCGCATCGAAACCCGCTGGACCTTCACCGAAGTACGGCACGCCGCCATCGCCCTCGCCCGCGAAATCGAACGGCGCGCACCCGACCTCGTCACCACCGCCTGGTGGAAGGAGGAACGCGGCGAGAAGGTCTTCATCGACTACAACCAGAACGCCAGGGACCGCACTGTGGCCGCGGCCTACTCCGTGCGCGCCAAACCCCACGCCCCCGTCTCCACCCCGCTCACCTGGAAAGAGCTCGAAACCGCCGACCCGGACGCCTTCGACCTGCGCACCGTCCCCGTGAGATTCGCCGAACTCGGCGACGTCCACGCGGGTATCGACGACCAGGCGTTCTCCCTGGCCACGCTGCTGGACTGGTATGAGACCGACGAACGCGGCGACATGCCCTACCCGCCCAACTACCCGAAGATGCCCGGCGAACCACGCCGCGTCCAACCCAGCAAAGCCCGCCGCGAACCCGACGGCCGGTAGCCTGCCGAGACATCCCCCCGCGGGGCGGGTCGGCGCGGGCGTCAGCGGGCCAGGATGGCGTCGAGGTCGTAGCCGAGCGGCCGTTCGAGCTGGCCGTAGGTGCAGGAGGCCGGGGTGCGGTCGACGCGCCAGCGGCGGAACCTGGCGGTGTGGCGGAAGCGGTCGCCCTCCATATGGTCGTAGGCCACCTCGGCCACGAGCTCCGGCCGGAGAGGGATGAACGACAGGTCCTTCTTGGCGTTCCACCGCGACACCGCGCCCGGCAGGCGCTGCCCACCCGGCTGCTCCGCCCACGCGCCCCACGGGTGTGCGGCCAGGTCGCCCTCGACGTACGGCGCGAGCTCCGTGACCAGTTCCGCGCGGCGGGCCATGGGGAAGGCCCCGGCGACGCCGACGTGGTGGAGCACCCCCGCGTCGTCGTAGAGGCCCAGCAGCAGCGAGCCGACCACGGGACCGGACTTGTGCTCCCGGTAGCCCGCGATCACCACGTCGGCGGTGCGCTCATGCTTGACCTTGAACATGACCCGCTTGTCCGGCATGTAGCCGAGGTCGCCGGGTTTGACGATGATGCCGTCGATGCCGGCGCCCTCGAAGATCTCGAACCACTCGGCGGCCTGCTCGCCGTTGGTGGTGACAGGCGTCAGCCGTACGCTGCCGCCCGCATGCCCGAAGATCTCCTTGAGACGGGCGCGGCGCTCGGCGAACGGCGCCTCCATGAGGCTGTCGTCGCCGACGGCGAGCAGGTCGAACGCGACGAACCACGCGGGGGTCTGCTCGGCGAGCAGCCGCACCCGGGACGCGGCGGGATGGATGCGGTTCTGCAGCGAGTCGAAGTCGAGCTCGGCGCCGCGCCGGATCACGATCTCGCCGTCGAGGACGACACGCTCGGGAAGCTCCCGCCGTACGGCGTCGACCAGCTCGGGGAAGTAGCGGGTGAAAGGCCGCTCGTTGCGGCTGCCGAGATGGACGTCGTCGCCGTCGCGGAACACGATGCAGCGGAAGCCGTCCCACTTCGGCTCGTAGAACAGCGTGCCGTCCTGCGGCGGCATGGTCTTGACCGCTTTGGCGAGCATCGGCGCGATCGGCGGAAGGACCGGCAGGTCCATGGTTACCCCCGGACGTACTTGCAGAAGAGGAACCCCTCCTCTTCCAACAGATGGGCCAGCCCCATGGTGAGCTGGCATATCTCTCCGTTGAGTATGCGTGCCGCCCCGCCGCCGATGAGCATTGGGCTCAGGGTGAGGCAGAGCTCGTCGAGCACTCCCGCGGTGGCGAGCTGCCCGTTGACGCGCGGACCGCCTTCGCACAGGACGCGCGTCAGGCCGCGGGCGTGGAGCTCGGCGACGGCGCGGGCGAGGTCGACGCGGTCGTCGCCGGCGATGACGACGTCGGCGGCCTTGGCGGCTTCGCGCCGCCGGTCGGCGGGGGCCGACTCGCACGTGATGACGATGGTGCGGGAGCCGGCTTCGGTCTCGGTGAACAGCGGGCTGGCGAGGTCGACATCCAGACGGCGCGTGATCACGGCGATGGGGGGTGCGGGGGTGCGCCCGGAGCGGAGTTCCTCCCAGGAGGAGCGCGGCCGGGCCGGGCCGTACGCCTCGGTGCGCACCGTCGACGCGCCGACCAGGATCACGTCGGCAAGGCCCCGCAGGACGCCGAAGATCCGCCGGTCGCCCTTGCTCGACAGCCCTCCCGACAGGCCCTTCACCCACGCGCCCCCGTCGGAGCTCGCCACCATGTTGACCCGCAGCCAGGGGCGGCCCTCCGGGTAGGCGTAGGCGAGCGGGATGTCCACGTCAAGGTCGGGTTCAGGAAGGAGTCTGCGCACGTATCCACCTTGGCACAGGCGTGTCGCGCACGGCGGCCCGGGTAGCGGGGCGGATTCGGCAGGGGATGTGCGCAGTGTTACGCATCCGGCATGCCATGTGCTGAAGGGGGAGGATGTCCCCTCACGGCGGTACGGCTCCCGTGCCCACGAATGGCGACGTGCGAAGGGGCGCCTGCGGAAAGGTCCGCCGCCCCGGCCGGGGCGGCGGACCTTCTCGCAGGACCTCGCAGGACCTCGCAGGACGTGCGGCGATCTCCGCTGTTTCAGCCTTGGAGACCGGGATAGGTGTGGTGCCAGGGCCGCAGCGCCTCGAACGCGGCGCTCGCGGCGAGCACATCGCCGTCGTCGCGCCGCCGTCCG
Source organism: Sinosporangium album (assembly GCF_900100605.1). Classification (GTDB taxonomy): domain Bacteria; phylum Actinomycetota; class Actinomycetes; order Streptosporangiales; family Streptosporangiaceae; genus Sinosporangium; species Sinosporangium album. The sequence goes on from NZ_FNCN01000014.1 coordinate 107,233, forward strand.
ATGATCTGCATGCCGACCGGCAGCCCCGCAGCGGTGAGCCCCGCCGGGATCGACGCCGCCGGGTGCCCGGTCAGGTTGATCAGATAGGTGAGGCACCAGCCGAGCAGCGGGTCGACCGGCTCACCGTTGACGTGGGTCGGGCCCTTGGTGTCGCCGTCGTCGGTGTTGAGCACGGCGGGCACGCCGACCGTGGGGGTGACCAGGAGGTCGTAGTTCCCGAACACGTCCTGGATCGTGTCGAAGACCTGGCTGCGTATCAGCTGCGCCCGCGACAAGTCCAGCGCCGTCAGCCGGTAGCCGGTCGCGACGGACTCGTGGATCTCGCGCGGCAGATCGTCGGGGTGGTCCCTGATCAGGTCGATACCGGAGGATTTGAGGTTCTCGACGGTCTCCATGTTCTGGACCGCGATCAGGTTGTTGAACATGGCGGTCAGCTCGGTGTGGCTGTGGCGCAGGTCGATCTCGACCTGCTCGACCGTCGCCCCCGCCTCCTCGAAGGCGAGTACGGCTTGCGCCACCGTCTTGGCCACCTCCGGGTCGACGGGGTAGGCGCCGAAGTCCGGGCTGTAGGCGATTCGCCAGCCTCGCACCGAGCGGCCGAGGTGAGGGGTGAAGTCGGACGGCCGTCCGGCGCTGAACGGGTCGCCGGCGTGGAATCCCGACATCACGTTCAGCCCGATCGCGGCGTCCCGCACATTCCTGGTGATCGTGCCTTCGTGAACGAAGGGGCCGACGCCTCCGAAGGCGTTGGGCCGGATCACGGCGGGGACCCGGCCGGCCGACGGCTTGAAGCCGTACAGCCCGCACCAGGACGACGGAACCCTGATGGACCCGCCGGCGTCGGTGCCCTCCGCGAACGGGACCATGCCGTCGGCCACGGCCGCGGCGCTGCCTCCCGAGGACCCGCCAGGGTTCCTCGCCGTGTCGAAGGGGTTCCTGCTCGGCCCGAACATGGGGTTGTCGGTGGTGCCGCGCAGCCCCAGCACGGGCGCGTTGGTCTTGCCCACGATGATGGCCCCGGCGCGCTCCATGCGCTCGGCCCACAGGCAGGAGAAGTCCGGGGTGAAGTCGGCGAGCGCCCGTACGCCACCCATGGTGGAGACCCAGCCCGGCTTGAAGTCGAACAGGTCCTTCATCGCCGTCGGAACGCCGTGGAATGCTCCAAGTTCGGCGCCCGAGGTGATGTCGCGCTCGGCGGCGCGGGCACTGTCGCGTGCCTCGTCGAACCTCTGGTAGATGAAGGCGTTGATCACGGGGTTGCGCCGTTCGATCCGGTCCAGGAAGGCGTCCATCACCTCCACGGGCGACAGTTCGCGACGGCGGATCCGGTCGGCCAGTTCGGCGGCCGGCATGAAGTGCAGCTCGTTCGGCGCCTGCTCCGGCGCCTGCTCCGACGCTGTCATGATTCCTCCAGAAGGTCTGCGAACCGGTCACGGCCATGGACCGCGCGGCCACCGACAAAGGTCGCCAGCGCCTTGATGTCCTTGATGTCATTTTCCGCGCACGTCATCGGGTCGCCGTCGAAAACGGCCAGGTCGGCCAGCTTGCCCGCCTCCAGCGAGCCCAGCTCGTCCTCCATGAACAGCGAGTAGGCCCCGTTCGCGGTGAAGATGCGGATGGCCTCCTCGCGGCTGATCCGCTGGTGCGCGCCGAGCACCTCCCCGGTGAGCCCGGTGCGCCGCGCGAGCGACTGCCAGATCGTGAACATGGGGTCGTGCGGTCCCCAGTCGGTCTCCTGGCAGACCGGCACCCCCGCGTCGAGCCACCAGCGCAGCGGGACCGCGTTGTCGGCGAAGTCCGGGCCCATGCGGTCCACGAAGAGCTCGGCGCCCTTGCCCCAGATGAAGTTGGTGGTGGTCGTCGGGATGACGCCGAGGCGGGCGCACTCCTGGACCTGGTCGAACGTGGCGAACTCCGCGTGCTCCAGCACCCACCTGCGGTCCCGGATGGGGATCTCGCGGTCGATCTCGCCGAGCGTGTCGAGGAAGAGTTGGATCGCTCCACGCCCGCCGGCGCACGTGTGGATGCGCAAGCCGTACGACGCCACCATCTTCAGGATGGTGCGGTAGAGGTCCGGCGGGATGATCGACGCCGGCATGATCTCGTGGCCGTAGGGGCCGGGGTAGGGGCGGTCCGACCAGCCGGTGCCGTGCCAGTGGGGGCCGTCCACGCCGATGCCCACCCCGGTGATGCCCACGCGGTTGTTGCCGAAGCCCTTACCGCCCGCGAAGGAGAGCATGCGCAGCATGCGATCGATCTCGGGGAGGGGGAGCGTCCAGTTGATCTCGAAAGTGTAGAACATCCTGAGCGGCAGGTCGAGCTCGGCGTACGCCCGGAGCTCCTCGGGCGTGGTCAGGTGGTTCTCCAGCAGGGTGGTCGTGCCGCCCGCGGTGAAGTCGGGGGCCATCATGCGGATGCCGTCGCGGATCATCTCGTACGTCGGCGGCGGCACGAACTGCGTGAGCTGCTGGAAGAAGCTCGACGGGTTGTAGATGGGCTGCATATAGCGCAGCTCGCCCGTGGGCCACCCGGTGGCCGGGTCGCGCACCACCTCGATGCCGTCCAGGTAGAAGGCCGTGTCGGTGATGCGGACGCGCCGGCCGTCGCCGTGCGGCACCGTCCCGTCGAGCAGCCCCGCGAGGCGCAGCGCCTCGCTGTTGAACAGCGCGCTGTTCGGCACGCGGTTGGTGGGCGCGGTGATGTAGACGGGGTGCCGGGGCGCCGCCGCGTCGAGCTCCGCTCGGGTGGGGAAGCGGCCCTCGGCGAGGCCGCCCGGCACGTTGAAGAAGTACGGATGGTCCCCGACGGGCGTGGTGAGGATGGGGCTCCCCTCGGGCACCCGCTGCGCGGCGGCCCGGATCCGATCGCAGATCTCGGCGGCGGAGCGGGCCCCGTTGAGGTCGACCCAGTGCTTTTCGATGCTGAAGTAGCCGAGGTGTCCGTGCGTGTCGATGATGCCGGGGAGCACGGTGGCCCCCTCTAGGTCGATCACGCGGGTCGCGCCGCCGGCGAGCGACCGGATCTCGTCATTGTCCCCGACGGCGAGGAGCCGTTCGCCCCGGATCGCGACCGCCTGCGCGGTGCGGAACTCGGCGTCGACCGTGAGGACGTTCCCGTTCACCAGGACGGTATCGGCGGGGGAAACTGGCGTGGGCTTGCTGGCCATGACACCCCTAAAAAAGGCCTAATGGTTATGCGCTGTTCAGCCTCACATGGCAAAACTTCCATGTCAAGGCCGTCAAAGGCGCGTAAACATGTATACCTTTTTGGGGGGGCGTTTAGGCCCGCGGCTGACGCAGGAGCCGCAGGGAGCGGGCCACCACGGGCAGGGTCTCGCCGGGCCCGAAGGAGGAGCCGCCGTTCTCCTCGGCGGGCTCCTCGTCGGCCGTGTCGATGACAGGGAGCCACACCGCGCCGAACTCGGGACCGGGCAGCGTGAACGCCAGGTCCTCGTGGTGGGCGTTGATGAGCAGCAGGAACGAGTCGTCCACGATGCGTTCACCCCGCGGCCCCGGCTCGGTGATCGCCCCGCCGTTGAGGTAGGCCGCCAACGACTTCGCATATCCGGTCTGCCAGTCCGCGGCGGACATCTCCCCACCGGACGGCGTGAGCCAGACAAGGTCGTGTGCGCCGTCGCCGGCGCTGCTGCCCCGGAAGAAACGGCGCCGCTGGAAAACCGGATGCCTGCTCCGCAGCTCCGCGAGGAACCGGATGAAGGCCAGCAGGTCGGCCTCGGGCTCGGCGAGAGACCAGTCGACCCACGAGATCTCGTTGTCCTGGCAGTAGGCGTTGTTGTTGCCGAGCTGGGTGCGCCCGAGCTCGTCGCCGGCGAGCAGCATCGGCACGCCCTGCGACAGGAAGAGCGTGGCCAGCATGTTGCGCCGCTGCCGCCGCCGCAGCCGCGTGATCTCCGGGCGGCCGGTCGGGCCCTCGACGCCGCAGTTCCACGACCTGTTGTCGTTGGTGCCGTCGCGGTTGTTCTCGCCGTTGTCCTCATTGTGCTTGCGGTCGTAGGAGACCAGGTCGGTCAGCGTGAAACCGTCGTGGCAGGTCACGAAGTTGATCGACGCCACCGGGCGGCGGGACGGCGCGTAGAGGTCCTGCGAGCCGGTGAGGCGGGAGGCGAACTCGGGCAGCGCCGACGGGCTGCCCCGCCAGAAATCGCGAACGGTGTCGCGGTATCTGCCGTTCCACTCGGTCCACAGCGGGGGGAAGTTGCCCACCTGGTAGCCCCCGGGCCCGACGTCCCACGGCTCGGCGATCAGCTTGACCTGCGAGATCACCGGGTCCTGCTGGATCAGGTCGAAGAACGCCGACAGCCGGTCCACGTCGTGCAGCTCTCGGGCGAGGGCAGCCGCGAGATCGAAGCGGAAGCCGTCCACGTGCATCTCCAGCACCCAGTAGCGCAGCGAGTCCATTATGAGCTGCAATGCGTGGGGTGACCGTACGTTGAGAGAGTTGCCGCAGCCGGTGTAGTCGAGGTGATATCTGCGGTCGCCGTCGTGCAGGCGGTAGTACGCGGCGTTGTCGATGCCGCGGAACCCGAGCGTGGGGCCCATATGATCGCCCTCCGCGGTGTGGTTGTAGACCACGTCGAGGATCACCTCGATGCCCGCCTCGTGCAGGGCGCGCACCATCGCCTTGAACTCGGTCACCTGCTCGCCGCGCTGCCCCGTCGACGCGTAGGCGTTGTGCGGCGCGAGATAGGCGATCGTGTTGTAACCCCAGCAGTTCGTCAGCCCCCTCGCCACCAGGGCGTGCTCCGGCACGAACTGGTGCACCGGCATCAGCTCGACCGCGGTGACGCCGAGACCGACCAGGTGCTCGATCACCGCCGGGTGGCTGAGCCCGGCGTAGGTGCCGCGCTGGGCCGCCGGCACGGCGGGGTGGCGCATGGTGAGCCCCCGCACGTGCGCCTCGTAGATCACGGTCCGGTGGTACGGCGTGCGCGGCGGCCTGTCGTTGCCCCAGTCGAAGAACGGGTTGACCACCACGTTCTTCGGCATGAACGGCGCGCTGTCGTCGGTGTTGAGCGCGGTCGGATCGGTGAACCGGTAGGAGAACAGCGACTCGTTCCAGAGGATCTCGCCCTCGACCGCTTTGGCATAGGGGTCGAGCAGCAGTTTGGCCGGGTTGCACCGGTGCCCGCGCCCCGGATCGAACGGCCCGTGCACGCGGTAGCCGTAGCGCTGCCCCGGCATCACCCCCGGCAGGTAGCCGTGCCAGAGGAAGCCGTCGACCTCGGGCAGATCAATGCGCTCCTCGGTGCCGTTGCCTGAGAACAGGCACAGCTCGACGCGCTCGGCGACCTCTGAGAACACCGAGAACCCCGTGCCCACGCCGTCCCAGGTCGCTCCGAGCGGGTAAGACTCTCCTGGCCACACTTCGCGCATGTGCACCCATTGTCCACGCTCGGGCGTGCGCGCGTGCGTCAATCACGCGCGACACGCCCATGCGCCCCGGGTCTCGGCCGCGTGGCGGAAGCCCGGGGCACGGCGGATCAGCTCAGCAGCTCGGCCTGCAGCGTGATGGTCGTGCCTGCCAGGGCCTTGGAGACGGGGCAGTTGGCCTTCGCGGTCTCGGCGGCGGTCTGGAACTCCTCGGCGCTGATGCCGGGGACGTTGGCCCTGACCGAGATCACGATGCCGGTGATGCCCTCGCCGGGCTGGAACGTCACGTCGGCGCGGGTCTCGACGGTCTGCGGCGGGGTGCCCGCCTGGGCCAGGCCGTGGGACAGCGCCATCGAGAAGCAGGACGAGTGGGCGGCGGCGATGAGCTCCTCGGGGCTCGTCTTGCCGTTCGCCTGCTCCGCGCGGGAAGGCCACGAGACGTCGAAGGTGCCGACGCCCGAGGAGTCCAGGGACACCGTCCCGGAGCCGTCCAGCAGCGCGCCCTTCCACTGCGTCGTCGCGGTGCGGGTGGTCGCCATATCAGATCTCTCCCTAGTCGCTTGTGCTGCACGGGGTTGCTGTGCGTGTCCGAGCCTATTCCCCCCGGGCGGGCACACGGATCACCGCGTCGGCGTTCAGCCGTACGGCGCCGCCGGGCCGCCCGCTTCTATGCAGCTGTGGGGCTTACGCGGCTGGTAGAGCCTCTACGGCTAGCCAGAGCTAGTAGACGGAGATGTGCGGGTGGTCGTAGTGGTTCGCGGTTGCCCCGCCGCGGTCGGACATGTAGCGCCACGAGCCGGTTCGCACGTGCCAGATGCGCTGACGGTAGATCACGTACATGATGCCGAGCCGCTTGGCGTTCTTGATCACCCAGTTGGAGATGTCGTGGCCCCGCTGGATCTCCCGGGATCCCGGCATCGAGCCGCCGTGGCTCAGCATGAAGTCGCAGGCCCGGCCGAGCGGATGCTCGCCGCCGTCGTTGATCGCGCGGTAGCAGCCCACCCCGAAGGGCACGCCGAAGCGTTCCACGATGAGGTTCCTGACCAGGCGCATGCGGGGCGTGATGTTGTCGGGGCCGCCTGGAAGCTGGGGGATGAAGGTGCCGTTGGGGCGCATCCCGGGCGTCGGGTAGAGAAGATCGATCCTGTCTTTGATCTTCACGATGGTCTTCTCGGCGTCTTTCCGCTGCTTCTCAAGGGTGTCGAGGGCCGTGCGGAGGTCCGAGGTCTTCTGGCTGGCCTCCGTCTGCGCCTGCTGGTGGGCGTCGCGGATCTGGGTGTAACTGCTCAGACGCGCGTTCTGCGCGGCCACCATCTGCTCGGCGAGGGCCATCTGGCCCAGTACGGCGCGCGGGTCGTTGCCACCGATCAGAGCGGCGTTGGGTTCGAATCCACCGGAACGGTGGCGTTCAGCGGCTATGAGGCGGATTTCCCGGGCCGCGACGTCGAAGCGGCGCTGCGACTCCCCCAGCTTCTTCTTGGCGTCGCGCTCATCCTTCTCGGCCTTCTGGAGCGTTCTGCGGCCCTCGTAATACCGTTTGATCAGCCCGTCGGACTCCTTTTCGAGCTGTTTCAGCTCCTGCTTGAGCTGTTTGGCGCTCGGTTTGGGCTTGGCGTAGGCCGCGGCGGGCACGCAGGCCGCGACCGCGGCGGCCGTCAGTGAGGCGGCCAGGACCCGGGCCACGCCATGTCCACGGGCGCCCTGGGACACCACGACCACGCCTTTTCTCCTCCCGACGGCGGCGGCAGGCCGCCGTGCGACTGCCCCCAAACTCCGACGAACGATAGTAGAGGAGGCTTCGATCGGTCGTGCATTACAGCAAATATGGCATTTGTCTCGTATGGGTGACGCGTGCCTCGCCCGGTGCCGTCATGCCGCCGTCACACCGCCGCCGAACTGCGGCGACATCGAGAGATTGGGAAGACGGGAAATCGGCAAACCTCGGAGAGGCTGGGGAAGCAGGGAAGGTGCGTACGGCGAAGCCGCCGGACCCAGGCGCGGCGCATTCGCGCGCGCCTTACGTCAACCCCAGTGGCGGGGCCTGTCCTGTGGCAGCCCCTGCGGCGGCGACCCATGATGGGGTGGCCCGTGGTGCGGCGGCAGGCCATGCCGTGGGGAGCCGTCCTCGAGGAGCTCCCGCCGTACCTCCTGGAGCTTCTCCCGCCACGCCGACCACTGCAGCGCGACGGGGCCGGCGTGGGAGTCGCCCACGACCTTGACATCGCCCAGCACCGCATAAGCCTTGATCCGGATCAAGGGCACGTTCATCCCCGCCGGGGCCTCCTGGACCTTGAGCTTCTTGTCGCCCATGATGGCGATGCCCTCAAGCTCGACGTCGACCCCGTCCGGAACGATGATCTTCACGTCGCCCATCACCGCGGTGGCCACGATGTCGATCTCGTTGCCCCGCACCTCGGCCTGGCGGAGGTCCAGCGTGACATCGCCCATGACGGCGACCGCGCCGATCTCGTGATCGATGCGCCATTTGCCCTTGCGCTTGGAGTCGCCCATCACCGCGACGAACCACTTCCGGGCCTTCCCGCCGCGCTCCTCGCGTGCAGGGAGCGGCATGGCGGTGCGCGCCGCGGGCAGGTCCGAGGTGATCACCACGAGCTCGGCGCGGGTCTGAGCGGTGTAGGCGGCCCCGGTGCGCTCGGTCAGCTCGGCCAGCGTCAGCCGTCCTTCGACGGATGCTTCACGCAGACGCTCGACGACGGCCTCGCGCTCAGCATCGGAGGCCCGAATGAGACCCGGATCATTCACCCCTTGAATCTAACCCGTGCGTAGCGTCCCACTCCTCATCCGTAGGGAGGAAACTCCTACATACTCTGACGGACCGGTGAAATGTTGAAATGGTGGGAGTGGCGACGCCGAGGCATCCTGGCCCGCGCTGTTCCGTCCTGATAGTGCGGGTGACGTTCGGAGATCGGGAACGCTTGGGTGGCACGCGCCCGCGGTGCGCACCGCAGGCCTGAGGCGGGGCGTTCACCGGCGTGATGCGGTGAACGCCCGGCGGTGTCGGTCAGCCCGCGATGAGGGCGGGAGCGCTGCGCGCGGTCTGGTCGTGGCGTTCCAGGAGGAGGGCGGCGAGTTCGGGGGCGTCGCCGAGGACGTCGGCCACGGTGTCGGCGCCGGCGGCCAGCGCGGTGTGCCGCACCTTGTCGGAGAAGTAGCCGGGGGCGAGCAGGTAGGGGGCGACAACCACGCGGGGAGCGCCGGCGTGCAGGAGGCGCGCGACCTCCTGGGCGGGGGTGGGAGATGCCGCGGAGGCGTAGGCGGGGCTCACGGCCCACCATCCGCGCTCGCGCGCCCAATCGCGGGCCGTCCTGGCGATCACGGCGTTGGCCTCGGCGTCGCTGGAACCGGCCGACACGAGCACGACGGCGGTCGACGGGTCGCCGATGAGCACGCCGGCCTCGCTGAGGCGGCGCTCCAGCGCCCGCACGAGCAGAGGGTGGGGGCCGAGGGTGGGGCCGTAGTGCACACGGCGCAGCGGCTCGCGCAGCTCGGCGTCGCGCAACGCGGCGGGGATGTCCACCTTGCTGTGGTAGGCCGCGGTGAGCAGGAGGGGCAGCACCACGGCCTCGTCGAGGCCGTGGAGGGCGTGCCCGAGGGTGGGGGGAGCATGGTCGAGGTAGGCGCCGCGTACGGCGAGGCCCGGGCGGGCCCGCCGCACGCGTCTCAGCAGGGCTTCGACGGTCGCGGCGGCACGCGGGTCGCGCGATCCGTGCGCCACCGCGATCAGCGGGATCTCATGTCGGGACATGTCGTGTGTTTAGGCCATTCGCTTGGGAGCATGGGACCGCATCGGGAGGAGCGAGGCCGACCCGGCAGACGGCCCCGCCCCCGCAGGCACGGGCCTGTGCCTGCGGGGTGAGCTGTGCCGTACGAGGTGGCTGTGCCACGCGAGGCGGGCCGGGTGCCGGTCAGATGTGCAGTCCGCACTCGGTCTTGCCGAGGCCGGCCCAGCGTCCGCTGCGCGGGTCCTCGCCGGGCGCGACCTGGCGGGTGCAGGGCGCGCAGCCGATCGACGGGTAGTTGTCGTAATGCAGCGGGTTGATCAGCACCCCGTTGTCGGCGATGTAGTTGTCGACGTCCTCCTGCGTCCACCGCGCGATGGGGTTGACCTTGACCATCTGCCGCTTCTCGTCCCACTCGACGACCTTGATCCCGGCCCGTGTGGCGGCCTCGTCGCGGCGGATGCCGGAGATCCAGGCGAGGTAGGGCTCCAAAGCCCGGTTCAAAGGCTCCACTTTGCGCAAATAGCAGCACAAATCGGGGTTGCGTCCGAACAGCCGGGGGCCCAGGTCCCGCTCCTGCTCGGCCACCGTACGCGAGGGCATCACGTCGATGACGTTGACGTCGTAGACCTGCCGGACGGCGTCACGCGTGCCGATCGTCTCCACGAAGTGGTAGCCCGTGTCGATGAACAGCGTGTCCACACCCGGCTTCACCCGGCTCACCAGGTCGATCAGGAGCGCGTCGCTCATGGAGGCCGTGATGCACAGGCGGTCGCCGAAGGTCGCCGCCGCCCACCGGATGATCTCGCGGGCCGAGGCATCCTCCAGGAACACCGCCGCCGAGGCGACGATGTCCTGGATGTCCATGACTCCACGCTGCTGCTTCAGTCCGATCTCGATGTCCACGACGCTCATGTGCGCACTCCGATCCCGAGGAACTTCAGCTTGAAGGCGCGGGCACAGGACCTGCAGTACCACCCGCCGTCGGTCTCGTAGGGTTCGAGGTCTTCGTCACCGCAATAGGGGCAGTGGAAGGGGACGGCGCGCTCCGTCATTTGAGATCCGCGTCGTCGGCCCGTTGGACCCAGGCGGCGAAGGTCTCACCGTCGGTCTTCTGCGCCTCGAAGTTGCGGACCACCCTCTCCACGTAGTCCGGCAGCTCCTCGGCGGTGGCCTTGAGCCCGCGGACCTTCTTGCCGAAGGTCGGGTTGAGCCCGACGGACCCGCCGAGGTGGATCTGGAAGCCCTCCACCTGCTCGCCCTGGTCGTTGACCACGAGCTGGCCCTTCAGGCCGATGTCGGCCACCTGGATGCGGGCGCAGGAGTTGGGGCAGCCGTTCACGTTGATCGTGAGCGGGTCCTTGAAGTCCGGAAGCCGCTGCTCCAGCTCGTCGATGAGCCCGCTCGCCAGGTTCTTGGTCTCGACGATGGCGAGCTTGCAGTACTCGATGCCGGTGCACGCCATCGTCTGGCGGCGGAACGTCGAGGGGTTGACCTGCAGGTCGGCCGCCTCAAGCTCGGCCACCAGGCTGTCGACCCGGTCCGGGGCGACGTCGAGGATGACCATCTTCTGCTCGACCGTCGTGCGCACCCGCGACGAGCCGTGCCGCTCGGCGATGTCGGCGATCAGGTGCAGGGTGTCACCGTCGAGACGCCCCACCCTGGGGGCGAAGCCCACATAGAAGTTGCCGTCGCGCTGCGGGTGGACGCCCACGTGGTCGCGGCGCCCGCCGCGGGGTGGCGCGGGGGCCGGGCCGTCGGGCAGGGCGTAGCCGAGGTATTCCTTCTCCAGGATCTCCCGGAACTTCTCCGGCCCCCAGTCGTTGACCAGGAACTTGATGCGGGCCCTGTGGCGCAGCCTGCGGTAGCCGTAGTCGCGGAACACCCCGCAGACGCCCGCGTAGACCTCGGGCACCCGCTCCTCGCTGACGAAGGTGCCGAGGCGCTTGCCGAACATGGGGTTGGTGGACAGGCCGCCGCCCACCCACAGGTCGTAGCCGCGCTCACCGGCCTCGTTGACCACGCCCACGAACGCCACGTCGTTGATCTCGTGGACGGTGCAGTGGGCGGAGCACCCGCTGACGGCCCCCTTGAACTTGCGGGGGAGGTTGGAGAAGGCGGGGTCGCCGATGTAGCGCTCGAGGATCTGAGCGATCGGCTCGGTGCCGTCGATGGTCTCGTCGGCATCGATGCCGGCCAGCGGACATCCGATCACGACACGCGGGGTGTCGCCGCACGCCTCCGTGGTGGACAGGCCGACCGCCTCCAGGGCCTCCCAGATGGCCGGGACGGATTCGACCTCGATCCAGTGCAACTGGATGTTCTGCCGGTCGGTGACGTCGGCGGTGCCCCTGCCGTACTTGTTGGAGATGTCGGCGATCACCCGAAGCTGTTCGAGGCTCAGCTGCCCACCGTCGATGCGGACGCGCAGCATGAAATAGCGGTCGTCGAGCTCCTCGGGCTCAAGGATCGCGGTCTTGCCGCCGTCGATGCCCGGGCGCCGCTGGGTGTAGAGGCCGAACCAGCGGAAACGGCCCCGCAGGTCGGAGGGGTCGATCGAGTCGAAACCCCCCTTGGAGTAGATGTCGATGATCCGCTGGCGGACGTTGAGTCCGTCGTCGTTCTTCTTGTTCTCCTCGTTCTTGTTGAGGGGCTCGCGATAACCGAGTGCCCATTGGCCTTCGCCCTTGGGTCGCTTGTGGTGCCGGCTGGCTGGCCTGGCCGGGGTCGTCATGTGCGCGTCCTTCATCTCAAAGGGATCTCGGCGTCGTGGACGCGCGGCACAGGCGACCTCCCGGCTCATCGTCGAGTGCGGGGGTCAAGGGTGAGATTCAAGACACCTGGCGCGCGCCCTGCTGAAGACAGACGGGTGCGGATATCAACGGGCGTCGCAACAGATGGCACTGCGGACACGCAGGAAGTCGACGTGGCGTCGCACGACGAGCATCGGGTCCGTAGGCATGCCCAAAACCATACCTGGCACGACTGGAATGTCCAATGCCGGGTCCACCATTCGGATGGGCGCCGGTCCGGGCGGCCTCGCCGGGACGTACGCACCTCCCGTGATGTGGGCCGGGGCCCGCATCGCCTGCGCCGGCGGGCATCCGGGGGTCTTTCGGCGGAGTCCAACGATCTTCCAGGGCCGCGGACGGGGGCCTGACGGGCCTTTGACGGGCCTTTGACGGGTACGGAAAAAATTCCTGATGGGCGCAGGGATGCAAGGTGTGGCAATACCGTTAGGTCCATGACGTCCACGGAGGCGCCCACGCCCGCGACACGCCGCAAGGAACGTGTGTCGCGGCGGGCTGCGATCCGCGCCAGGGCGGGGCTCACGTGGGTGCGCGGCACGGACGCCTGGGAGCTCCTGCGCTCGACCACGATGGCCGGTGTCACCTACCGCGTCACCGGCCTGGCCGGAGAGGCGGCCTTCTTCGCCCTGCTGTCGCTTCCCCCCTTCGTGCTGGGGCTGGTCGGTGTGCTGGCCCATCTGAGCACCGTGCTCGGGGAGTCGACCGTGGTCGAGATCCGCGGCTGGGTAGAGCAGCAGGCCCATCTGCTGTTCACCGACAACGCCGTCGACAGGGTGGTCACGCCTCTGATCGACGACGTGCTCAGAGGCGTGGACCAAGGCACGGTGTCGCTGATCTCCCTGGGGTTCGTGTTATCGCTGTGGTCGGGGTCGCGGGCGCTGTTCGTGTATGTGGACTTGATCTCGGTGGCCTACGGCCTGGGCGAGGAGCGCGGCATCATCCGCACCAGGCTCATGTCCTTCGGGCTCTACCTCGTCGCCCTGCTGATCGGCATCACCGTCATGCCGGTGCTGGTGGTCGGGCCGACCCTGCTGTCGGCGGCGCTGCCGAGCCAGGTGGCGTGGATCAGCCTGCTCTACTGGCCGGTCGTGGTCGCCGGCTCGGTGCTGTTCTTGACGCTTCTTTACCATGTCAGCGTGCCTGTGCGCACCCGGTGGTGGCGCGAGTTGCCAGGAGCGGTGCTCGCGTTGTTCATTTGGATTGTGTGCGCCGCCGTACTCCGGGCGGTGCTGGCCGCGTGGTTCAGTCCCCTGTCGGTGTACGGCTCGCTCGCCGCGCCGGTGGCCGTTCTGCTGTGGCTCTACATCACGGCGCTGGCCGTGCTCATCGGGGCCACCCTCAACGCCGAGGTGGACAGGTTGTGGCCGGTGCAGGGGACCGCTCGCACAGGTCGCGGGTCCGCTATCGTCTAGGACGCGACCGGCGCATCGAGGTGGGGCACCACCGGGGAGCTGAGACGCGGGGACCGAGCGCCTGGGTCCTCGCGCGACAACCAGGACCATTCGCGGGATATCACATCAAGGAGGGGCAATGAGCCTCGCTCAGGTAGACCCGGAGATCGCCGGTCTCATCGCCGCTGAGGAGCGCAGGCAGGCCGACACGGTCAAGCTGATCCCTTCGGAGAACTACGTCTCCAAGGCGGTCCTCGAGGCCACCGGCACTGTCCTCACCAACAAATACTCCGAGGGTTACGCGGGCAAGCGCTACTACGAGGGCCAGCAGGTCATCGACCAGGTCGAGACCCTCGCGGTCGAGCGTGCCAAGGCCCTGTTCGGCGTCAACCACGCCAACGTGCAGCCCTACTCCGGTTCGCCCGCCAACCTGGCGATCTATCTCGCCTTCCTCAAGCCGGGCGACACCGTCCTCGGCATGGGGCTTCCCTTCGGCGGCCACCTCACCCACGGCTGGTCGGTGTCGGCCACCGGCAAGTGGTTCAACCCGGTCCGCTACAGCGTGCGCCAGGACACCGGCCGCATCGACTTCGACGAGGTCCGCTCCCTCGCGCTGGAGCACCGGCCCAAGCTGATCTTCTGCGGTGGCACGGCCATCCCGCGCACGATCGACTTCCCGGCCTTCGCCGAGATCGCCCGTGAGGTCGGCGCGGTGCTCGCGGCCGACATCGCCCACATCGCCGGCCTCGTCGCCGGCGGCGCCCACCCCTCGCCCGTGGGCCACGCCGATGTGATCTCCACCACGACGCACAAGACGCTGCGCGGCCCCCGCGGCGCCATGCTCATGGCCGACTCCGACGAGCACGCCACCGCTCTCAACAAGGCCGTGTTCCCCGGCCTGCAGGGCGGCCCGCACAACCACACCACCGCGGCCATCGCGGTGGCGCTCAAGGAGGCCTCGACCGACGCGTTCAAGGCATACGCCCACCAGGTGGTCGCCAACGCCAAGGCCCTCGCCGACGAGCTTCTCGCCCGCGGGTTCGACCTCGTCTCCGGCGGCACCGACAACCACCTGATCCTGATCGACCTCACCTCCAAGGGCGTCGCGGGCAAGCCCGCCGCCCAGGCGCTCGACCGGGCAGGGCTGGAGACCAACTACAACTCGGTGCCCTACGACCCGCGCAAGCCGTTCGACCCGTCCGGCATCCGCATCGGCACCCCGTCGGTGACGAGCCGCGGCATGGGCGAGGCCGAGATGCGCCAGATCGGCGCGTGGATGGACGAGGTCGTCACCGCTCTCGCCAAGGGCGACGCCGAGGATGTCATCGCCCGTGTCCACAGCGAGGTGAGCGAGCTCACCGCCGGCTTCCCGACTCCGGGGCTGTAGAACCTCCGGGTCCGTTCACCCATACGGTCCGTACGGCGGCGCGGGTCTCCCTCGGGAGGTCCGCGCCGTCGGTGTCTTCAGCCCCGTTCCCGTGGTCCCGTTGCGGTGGTCCCGTTGCGGTGGTCCGGTCGCCGTGGCAGGGGTGACGAGGCGCGACTCTAATCGCCGCACTCCATGCAAAAACGACGGGACTTTGTTCGCGTAAGCGTCCACGTGGACCATGTGAGTATGACTACATTACCCTCGTGAGTATGACCAAGAAGATCACGATCAGCCTGCCCGACGATCTGGCGGAGGAGGCCCAGCGGTCGGGTAACGCTTCTGGCTATATCGCACATGCCCTGCGCGAACAGCGGAGGATCAGAAACGGCATGGCGGCCCTCGACCGCCTGTTCGGGGCCGGCTGGCAGGAGCAGGTCAGCGACTCCGACCGGCGGCGCGCCGAGAGCCTGTTCGACGAAGCACACCGGCAGGAGGCGGGGTGAGGGCCGATGGGGGAGACGACGGGCTGACCGGCCACATCCTGGACCTCGCGGCCGTCTGGCATTTACTCGACGGCAAAAGCCAATACGGTCGCGAGATCGTGCGGCAGTCTGTCATGCGCAACACCACGCTGCTGCTGCCCGCCCTCGCCGCCGAGCACCTGGCCGCCATGCGGCCCGAGCAGGCCGAAGGACTGCTCGCGGTGCCGGTGGTCACCATAGGAGCCCTGACCGAGGCCGACGCCGTCGGCGCGGGCCGGGTCGGGGCGCAGATGCTGGAGAACCTTCGCAGAGTTCCCCGCGCGGTCGACGCCGAGCTTCCGGCCGTGCTCGCCGGGGCTCATGCCGTACTCCTGTCGGAGGCCCGGGGCGGATGGCGGGTCATCACCGCGGCACCGTCCCTCTACGACGGGCTCGGCGTGCGCCTGGAGATCCTTCCCTAGCGCCGGCGGCGGCTCGGCGGACGTGCGCCGTCCGACGGCGGGGTCTCGCTGATTCGCGGCAGTCCACGGGGATCGTTCCGTTGAACGGTTGTACTGGGCCATGCGCCGGCAATGCGATGTCCAGAATCCGATAGAGGGCGCTTTTCTAGTCGGGTGTTTTTCGCCTCTCGGTCGAGGCTGCGTTTCCATCGGGTGATGTTTAGAACGCGGTAAAGGTGTTTTCCCGCTGGGAGGCGTGCCCCGGGCCGTATCTCCGCCTTAAAGAACAGTCAAGATCGGATACGATCTGGGATTTGTTCCGCAAGGAGCGCTCCAGAATCTCTTGATTTTATTTCTTGCCATTTTACAGCGGTCCACATATTGCAATATTCACACCGTCGGTCCACGATTCTCCAGCGATTTGTAAGATCAATCACTTCGTCCCGGGCTACCGCCTGGCGTGAAGGAGATCGTGTGTCCAAACCCCCCACGCGATGGCGGGCGGCCTTGACCGGGACCGTCGCCGCCCTCGCTCTCTTGGTGCCCGCGGGTGTGGCGCAGGCGGCACCCGGCAATGACAAGATCGACAAGACCGTGCTGGGCAAGGGCGAGAAGTCGTTCCTGGTACGGCTGAAGGCGCAGGCCGATCTCACGGCGGCGCTCAAGGCCACGAGCAAGGCCGACAAGTCCGCGGAGGTGTTCAAGGCCAAGGCCGCGTCGGCGGACGCGTCCCAGGCGGACCTCCGCCGACTGCTCACCGACCGCAAGGCGCGGTTCACTCCGTTCTGGGTGGTCAACGTGGTCAGGGTGACGGGTGACGCCGCACTGGCCACGGAGATCGCCAAGTTGCCGGAGGTGGAGCGCGTCGAGGCCGACCCGGTCGTCACCATGCCCGAGCCCGCGCGCGCAGCCGAGCCCGCCAAGGCGCACGCCAAGGTCGACGCGGTGGAGTGGAACATCGACCGGGTCGAGGCCCCGAAGGTCTGGAACGAGTACGGCGCCCGCGGCGAGGGCGTCGTCGTCGGAAGCATCAGCACGGGCGTGGAGCTCGACCATCCCGCGCTCGCCGCGCAGTACCGCGGCAGGAAGATCGACGGGACCGTCGATCACAACTACCACTGGTATGACGCGACGCGGACGTGTGCCGGGGGCACCCCGTGCGACGTGGACGGCGCGGGGACCGGCAACCTGGGCGTTGTGCTCGGGGCGGCGGGCACCGACACCATCGGCGTGGCTCCGAAGGCGACCTGGATGGCCGCCAAGGCGTGCGGGGTCGGATGGCATTGCTACGCCGGAGACCTGATCGCCGCAGGCCAGTGGATGCTCGCGCCCACCGACCTGTCCGGCCGCAACCCGCGCCCGGACCTGGCCCCAGACGTCATCGTCAACACCTGGGCCATGCGCAACGACAGCGACAGCCCCGGGGCGGGCTACCACCGCATCTACAAGGAGATCGTCGACGCGTGGACCGCCGCGGGTATCTTCCCGGCGCTCGACAACGGGTACAGCTATTCGACGACCTGCGGAGCCTCTTACCCTCGGCCCGGCGGCAACGTCAACGCCTACAGCGCCGGCGCGTTCGACGTCGACAACAAGATCTACTTCCAGTCGGCGCTCGGGCCCGGTGAGAACGGCGAGGTCAAGCCCAACATCGCCGCGCCGGGCGTCGCCGTACGCACGGCGGCGAAGGGCGGCGGCTACGGAGTGGCGACCGCCACGCATCTCCCGGCCGCCCACGTGGCGGGCGCGGTGGCGCTGCTGTGGTCCGCGGTGCCGAGCCTGCACCGCGATCTTCCCGGCACCCGGGCGACGCTGGACGGTGGCGCGGTCGACGTCGAGGACACCACGTGCGGCGGCAGCGCCGCGAAGAACAACGTATGGGGTGAGGGACGCCTCTCCGCCTATGCCTCTGTCCGCGGTGCGTCCCAAAGGGGCGTCGGCGGGCTGCGCGGCAAGGTCGCCGCTCAGAGCGGGACTCCGCTCGGCGACGCCGTTGTCACCGTCGCCGCTCCGCGTCCCCGCACGGCCGTGACCAAGGCCGACGGCACCTACGAGTTCCCCCGCCTGGCCGCCGGCGCCCACCAGGTCACGGTGAAGAAGCTGGGGTACGGCGAGGCCACCGCCTCCGTCACCGTGGCGGAGGGCACGCCGACCCTGCACGACGTACGGCTTGCCGCCGTGCCTGTGCGCACCGTGTCGGGCAAGATCACCGCGGACGGGGAGCCGCAGCAGGGCGCGAACGTCACCGTGGTGGGAACGCCGGAGAGCGTCGCGACCGACGCCTCAGGCGCCTACCGCATCGCGGTGCCCGACGGTGACCACCGGCTTCGGGCCACCGTGACGAGCGGCTGTGCCGGCGCGGCCACCGTGCCGGTCGCGGTGAACGGGGACCTCGTCAAGGACATCGCTCTGCCGCGCCGTGAGGACGCCTTCGGCTACACCTGCTCTATCGGCAGCGAACCCTTCGTCGGGGGTACGAACCCGGTGAACGACACGATGGGGGCCTACCCGGTCTCTCTGCCGTTCACCTTCCCGTTCTACGACGACGCCTACTCCTCACTGCGGGTGGGCCGGCAGGGGTACATCGTCTTCGAGCCTTACGGCGACATGATGGAAAACCTTCGTGTTCCCACGTATCTAGGGCGTCAAGGAGCGATCTATCCCTACTGGGATGACCTTCTGAAGAACCCGGAGTCCGGCATCTACACCGCCACACTGGGAACGGCGCCCAACCGCACCTTCGTCCTGGAATGGCGTGACTACTCGGTGCGGGCGGACCCGAACTCCCGCCTCTCCTTCTCGGCTCTCCTTGGTGAGAACGGCTCGATCGAATTCCGCTACCGGGGTGTCACCAACGCCCACACCGCCGGAGGCAGCGCCACCATCGGCTTCGAAGACGACAAGCGGGGCATCGGCGGAGGTTTCTCCTATTCCTTCAACGAGCCGGTGCTCGTCGACGGACAGAGTCTGACGTTCGCCCCATCCAGGCACGGAGTGCTGACCGGCACCGTCACCAACGCCAACGACGGCCAGCCGGTGGCCGACGCGACGGTCAAACTCGGCGACCACGTGCTCGTCGCCACGGACGCCAACGGCGGGTTCATCAGGCACGCGCCGGCCGGAGAGCACACGGCCTCGGTCGTGAAGGAGCACTACGCCACGTTCAACCGCAAGCTCACCGTCGAGGCGGGCAAGCGCACGGCCTTCGAGGCGGCCCTGCCCACCGGCAACGTCAAGGCCGTCAATGGTGAGGTCGAGCTGGTGATGCCCGCCGGCACGACGAGGAGCGGCGCGTTCACGATCACCAATTCCGGCGCCGCCACCGAGTACACGGTGGTGAACGACACCTCCACCTGGCTGTCGGTGACCCCGGCGAGCGGCACGCTCGCCCCCGGCGCGTCGGTGACGGTCAACGTCACAGGTAGCAGCGCGGGCCTGCGCCCCGGCGCGTTCCGCACGGCCAGGCTGCTGGTGCGTTCCGTCAGCGCGAGGAAGCCGGACATCGAGATCCCGGTGACCGTGGTGGTGCCCAGGCACAGTGTCGCCGTGGACGCGGGCGGCTCGCGCGAGGTCACGGACGCCGTGGGCGACCGCTGGAGCGCGGACCGCGCCTACGCGGCGGGCGGCTTCGGCTATGTGGGCGCCCAGAGCCGTACGCACACCGCGACGGCGGCGATCCGGGGTACGGCGGAGCAGGAGCTGTTCAAGACCGCGCGCGAGGCGATGACGGAGTACCGCTTCGACCAGGTGCCGAACGGCGTCTACACGGTCGAGCTGGGCTTCGCAGAGACCCGCGCGATGCGGGGCGGGCAGCGGGTGTTCAGCGTGTTGGCCGAGGGCCGGTACGTGGTGCCGGCACTCGACCTGGCGCAGGAGGTCGGCGTCAGCGCGGCGACCACCAGGCGCTACACGGTGAAGGTGGCGGACGGGCAGCTCAACCTGCGTTTCGCCCCCCGGAGCGGCAGCCCTCTCGTCAACGCGATCCGGATTCTCGAGCGCCCCGATAAGACCAGCCCCTGACGTGGCTGCATGGGCCCGCCCGCGACGGGCGGGCCCGGCATTCCGGGGGACATTTCCCCCGTTCAAGGAGATCTCATGGTTTCTGCCTCCAGGCGATGGCGGACGGCCCTCCTCGGAGCCGCCGCCACCGTTTCCCTCCTGCTTCCGCAGGGCGTGGCTCAGGCCGCGCCCGGAGCGGACAAGATAGACAAAGCCCTGCGCACGGAGCTGTCCCAGGGCTCCGCCACCTTTCTCGTGCGGTTGAAAGGCGGAGCCGACCTCAGCGCCGCGGCGCGTGCCAAGAGCAAGGACGACAAGGCGGCGCAGGTCTTCAAGGCCAAAACCTCCCAGGCCGACGCCGCCCAGGCGGGGTTGCGCCGCCTGCTCACCGAGAAGAAGGCGGAGTTCACCCCGCTGTGGGTCGTCAACGCGGTCAAGGTGACCGGCGACGCCGGCCTCGCCGCCGAGGTCGCCAAGCTGCCCGAGGTCGAGAGCGTCGAGCCCGACACCGCGGTGAAGACGCTGAACGTCTCCCCGGCCGCCGCCGTGGTCGAGAACAAAGAGGCCAAGGACAGAGAGGCCAAGGACAGAGAGGCCAAGGACAAAGAGGTCAAGGCCGCGAAGCCGACGGCCGGCGGGGTCGGGTGGAACCTCGAAGCGATCGGCGCTCCCAAGGTCTGGAACGAGTACGGCATCCGGGGCGACGGCATCGTGGTGGCGAGCCTCGACAGTGGCGTGAACTCCGACCACCCGGGACTCCAGTCCCAGTATCGCGGCCGTAAAACGGACGGGACGGTCGACCACAACTACAACTGGTACGACCCCGATGGCAAATGCCCCGGCGATGAGCCGTGCTACGCGGGATACCGAGGCCTCCCCAGCCTTGGTGTCATCGTCGGCAGCAACCCCGCCACCGATGACAAGATCGGTGTGGCCCCGGGCGCGACGTGGATCGCGGCCAGGGGATGCGAGGCGCTGGAGTGCCGCACCTCCACGCTGATCCAGGCGGGGCAGTGGCTGCTCGCGCCGACCGACCTCAACGGGCGCAACCCGCGTCCCGACCTCGCCCCCGACATCGTCAACAACGAGTGGACCGACTACGCGACCAGCGATTGGTTCGGGCCCGTCGTCGACGCCTGGACCGCGGCGGGCATCTTCTCCGTCTTCGCGGGCGGGGACAAGGGCACCGCTGGGTGCAACACTGTCCGGTCCCCGGCGAGCGGCGACAACGCCTACAGCGTCGGCAAGATGATCGACAACGGTCTGATGCACAACTACTCCAGCCGCGGCACCGGTCCGAACGGCGAGATCAAGCCGAACATCGGGGCGCCGGGCGACGGCGCGAGCCTGTGGATCGGGAACGAGTTCCAGCGGGTCGGCTCCGTGGCGGCCGCCCACGTCGCGGGCACCGTGGCGCTCATGTGGTCGGCCGCGCCGGCCCTGCGCGGCGATGTCGCCGCGACCCGTGCGCTTCTTGACCGCACCGCGGTGGATGTGGACGACACCAGCTGCGGCGGCACTCCCGCGAAGAACAACGTGTGGGGTGAGGGCCGTCTGGACGCCTACACCGCGGTGCGCGACGCTCCGGTCGGTCCGGCCGGTGGTGTGAAGGGCACGGTCAGTGCGGGCGGGTCGCCCGCGGCGTCGGTGCAGGTGTCGGTCGCCGGGCCGGTGACGGCCCAGGCCGTCACCGGCCCGGACGGGGCCTTTAATCTTCCGCGCCTGCCCGCCGGCACCTACGAGTTCACTGCGCGCAAGTACGGCTACGGCGCGAATTCAGCGTCATTGGTGATCGCCGCGGACCAGACGGTTTCGCGTGAGGTGTCGCTGAGCGCGCTGCCGACGCATGTGGTGTCGGGCACGGTCACCGCGGACGGGAAGCCGGAGACGGGCGCGTCGGTCGCGGTGGAGGGCGCTCCGGCCGCGGCGGTGACGGACGCCGCTGGCCGCTACCGGTTGACGGTGCCGAGCGGTGACCACGACCTCACCGTGGCGCCGCGCCACGCCAGGTGCGCGGATTCGGCTCTGGCCCGGATCACGGTGAACGGCGACCTCGCCAAGGATGTGGCGCTGCCGCGCCGGAGCGACACCTTCGGCTACACCTGCACCGTCACCACCGGCGCCTTCGCCACCGGAACCGACAAGCATCCCCAGTCGGGTGGAGATTTCACCATCGAGCTGCCCTTCGCGTTCCCGTTCTACGGCGGCGCTTACAGGACGGCCTGGGTTCACAAGGATGGATACGTCAGCTTCCAGGGGCACTCCAACCCGGAGGGCACCGTCCCGATTCCTTCCCCGGGATGGATCGACGCGACCATCTACCCCTTCTGGCACTCCTACCTGTACTCCGGAATGCAGTACTACACCGCGACCACCGGGACCGCGCCCAACCGCACATTCACCATCGAGTGGCGGGACCTCACGTGGGACACCCTCACGTTGTCGGTGTCCCTCGTGCTCAGCGAGAACGGCACCATGAGGTTCCACTACAAGGGAGCCGACGCCAGGTTCGCCACCATCGGCATTGAGAACGCCGACGGCACCGATGCCTTCCAGTTCGTCCGTGAACGGGCGGGGTCGCTGGTCGACAATCAGGTGGTGACGTTCGCCCCGAGCAGGCATGGTCTGCTGACCGGCACGGTGGTGGACGCCAACGACCGGAGGCCGCTGGCCGGGGCCACGGTGACGGCCGGTGAGAGCACGATGGTGACCGGTGCCGACGGGGTGTTCGTAGGCCATGTCCCTCCGGGTGACCACCAGGTGGTGGTGTCCAAGGAGCATTACGGCACGGTCACCCAGACCGCCACCGTCAGGGTGGGGGAGTGGGCCCGCGCGGACGCCTCGCTGGTGACCGGAAGCGTCAGCGCCTCCGTGAGCGAGGTCGAGCTGGTCACTCCGGTCGGCTCCACCACGAAGGGCACGTTCAAGCTCACGAACCTGGGCACCTCCGCCGCGACCTACGCGATCGAGGCCGAGCCGGTCCAGCGCTGGCTGAGCGTGTCTCCGGCGAACGGCGAGCTCGCTCCCGGCGCGTCGGTCACCGTGACCGCCACTGCCGACAGCGTGGGCGTCGCCCCCGGCACCTTCAGGGCAGGGAAGCTGCGTGTGCGTTCCTCCAGCGGCCGGGCCCCTGTGGCGGAGATTCCGGTGACGATGGCGGTGCCCAGGCATCAGGTCGCCGTTGACGTGGGCGGCACCCGAGATGTCACCGACTCTGAGGGAGACCGCTGGACGGCGGACCGCGCCTATACGGCGGGCGGCCATGGCCACATGGGCACGCGCACCCGGGTCGCGACCACGAGCAAGGCGATCAGGGACACCGGCGACCAGGAGCTGTTCAAACGGGCCCGCGAGGGCATGCTCGAATACCGTTTCGACGGCCTGCCGGTCGGCACCTACAGCGTGGAGCTGGGTTTTGCGGAGGTCCGGGGGACGCGTCCCGGCCGCCGGGTGTTCGATGTGATGGCCGAGGGTCAGATCGCGGTACCCGCTCTTGACCTGGCCGCCGAGGTGGGCACCCACACCGCCACCGTCCGGCGCTACACGGTGAAGGTCGTCGATGGGCAGCTCAACCTGCGTTTCGCCGCGCAGGTGGGCGCTCCGATCCTCAATGCGGTCCGCGTCGTCGACCGCCCCGACAGGGCCACCCCCTAACGGCTGAACGGGCCCGCCCGCCGACAGGCGGGCCCGTCGTCTCGGGCGACATTTCCCCCGTTCAAGGAGATCTCATGGTTTCTGGCTCCAGGCGATGGCGGATGGCACTTGTCGGTGCCGCCACCGCCGCCGCCCTCCTGCTTCCGCAGGGGGTGGCGCAGGCCGCGCCCTCCGCGGGCAGCGCAGGCGCTGACACAATAGGCGCTGACAGAATAGGCGCTGACAGAAAAGATGCTGAAAAAATCGACAAGGCCTTGGCCGCCGAACTGGCCAAAGGACCCGCCACATTCCTGGTGCGGGTGAAGGGCGACGCCGACCTGAGCGAGGCGGCACGCCTCACATCCAAGGCCGACAAGGCCGCCCGGGTCTTCGCGGCCAAGCACGAGCACGCGGACGCCTCCCAGGCGGGACTGCGCCGCCTGCTCACCGAGAAGAAGGCGAAGTTCACCCCGCTCTGGATCGTCAACGCGGTCACGGTGACCGGCGACGCCGACCTCGCCGCCGAGATCGCCAAACTGCCGGAGGTCGAGCGGGTCGAGGCGGACGCCGCCGTACCGATGCCCAAGCCCCAGGTCGAGGCCAAGGCCGCCGCGCCGGGTTCGAAGGCCAAGCCGGCCGGGTGGAACCTCGATGCGATCGGCGCCTCCAAGGTGTGGAACGAGTTCGGCGTCCGGGGCGAGGGCGTCGTGGTGGCGGCGCTGGACGGCGGCGCGCAGTTCGACCACCCGGCGCTCGCCGACCGGTACCGCGGGAAGAAGGCCGACGGCACCGTCGACCACAACTACAACTGGTATGAGCCTGGGAACTACTGCCTCAAAGGCGTGCCCTGCATCACGGGGCGCAATGGCACCTCGATCATCGGCGCCGCGGTGGGTGAGGACCGCACCGGGTCCGGCGCGTCGGGCGTCGCCCCCGGAGCAAAATGGATCATGACTCGGGGATGCGCCTTCGACCAGTGCAACACCTCGGCGCTGATGCAGGCGGCGGAGTGGCTGGTCGCGCCCACCGATGTGAACGGCCGGGGCCCCCGGCCGGATCTCGCGCCCGACATCGTGATGAACATCTGGGGTCATCCGTATACGCCCTGGTTCACATATGTGGTCGACGCCTGGGTGGCGGCCGGTATCTTCCCCGTCTTCGGGGCGGGAGACAGGGGCCCGGCGTGCAACACCTCCACATCCCCCGGAGACCACAGCAATGCCTACAGTGTCGGCGCTGTCGATGCCAACGGGACGATCCTCCACAACTCCGGCCGCGGGGCGGGCGAGAACGGTGAGGTGAAGCCCAACATCACCGCGCCGGGCAGCGCACGCGTGCCGACCTTCCGCGATGAGTATGCGGAGATGTCCGGCACCGCCGTGGCCTCGGCCCACGTCGCGGGTGCGGTGGCGCTCCTGTGGTCGGCGGCGCCGTCCCTCAAACGCGACCTCACCGCCACCCGCGAGCTGCTCAACCGCACGGCGGTGGATGTGAACGACACGTCCTGCGGCGGCACGGCCGCCAAGAACAACACGTACGGTGAAGGCCGCCTCGACGTCCACGCCGCCGTCCGCGAGGCGCTGTCGGGCCCGGCCGGCACGGTCAAGGGCGCGGTGGCCTCCGGCGGGGCTCCCGCCGAGTCCGTCACGGTCTCGCTCTCGGGGCCGGTGGCCAGGAAGGTCGTCACCGGCGCCGACGGCGCCTACTCCGCGCCCCGGCTGCCCGCGGGTGCCTACAAGGTGACCGCCCGCAAGCACGGGTACGGCACGGCCTCGGCCTCGGTGACCGTGGCAGCCGACCAGACGGCCACCCATGACGTCTCGCTCACGCTGCTGCCGACGCACACGGTCTCCGGCACGGTCACCTCCGGCGGCACGCCCGAGGCGGGCGCGTCGGTCGAGATCGCCGACACGACCACCAAGGCGGTGACCGATGCGGCGGGCCGCTACCGGCTCACCGTGCCGAGCGGCGACCACAGTCTGGCCGTCACCCCCCGCGCCGGGAGCTGCGCCGGCGGCGCCCTCGCCGCGATCACGGTGAACACCGACCTGACCAAGGACATCGCCGCGCCCCGCCGTACCGACGACTTCGGCTACACCTGCACCGTCGGCACGGGCGCGTTCGTCGGAGGGAAGGACAGGCACCCCGAGTCGGGCCAGACGGCGAACCTTCCCGTCACGCTGCCCTTCGCGTTCTCGCTGTACGGGTGGTCCACGAAGAACTTCTGGGTCAACCCCAAGGGCTATGTGATCCATCAGCCTATGACCGACGACCCCCCGACCGTCGAGCCCATCCCCTCGCTGTACGGTCCCAGCGGAGCCGTCTACCCCTACTACACCTCGGACGGCCGGGACACTGAGGTCTACACCGCCACCGTGGGAACCGCCCCCAACCGGAGCTACGTCATCGAGTGGAGGAAGAAGACCCCGCTCGGCCGGCCGTACTCGGTTTCCGCAGTTCTCTCCGAGAACGGATCGGCGGCGTTCCACTACAAGGGCGTCGGCGTGGACGGCATCGACGGACGTGCCGCCACCGTGGGCCTGGAGAGCCGCCTGGGCAACGACGGCTTCCAGTTCTCGCGCAACCAGGCCGGAAGCGTCGGCGACAACCAGGTGGTGACCTTCACCCCCACCCGGCACGGCGTCCTGAGCGGCTCATTCACCGACGCCAACGACGGCAGGCCCTTGGCGTACATGCTTGCGCGGGTCGGCACGACCTACAGCTACGGCGACGCCGACGGCGATTACGCCCTCCAACTGCCCGCCGGTGACCACCAGGTCACCTTCGAAGGGGGCAACTACGGAGCCGTCACCCAGACGGTCACGGTCAGGGCCGGCGAGGTGACGCGTGCGGACGTCTCGCTGACGACCGGGGCGGTGAGCGCCTCGGTCTCGGAGGTCGACCTGGTGATGCCGCCGAACTCGACCAGGCGCGGCACGTTCACGCTCACCAACCTCGGTACGGCCGCCGCCACCTTCACGGTCGAGCCCGATCCCGCCCGGAGCTGGCTGAGCGTCGAACCGGCCCGAGGCGAGCTCGCCCCCGGCGCGTCGGTCACGGTGACCGCCACCGCCGACAGTACGGGCATCGCCCCCGGTGCCTCCCGCACCGGAAACCTGCGTATCACCTCCAAGAGCGCTCGAAACCCCGTGTTCACCGTCCCGGTGACCATGGTGGTGCCGAGCCGCCAGATCGCCGTCGATGTGGGCGGCACCCGCGAGGTCGTCGACTCCCTCGGGGAGCGCTGGACGGCCGACCGCGCCTACGCGACCGGCGGCCACGGCTATGTGGGTGCCCGGACGAGGGTGGCGACGACCACTCAGACGATCAGGGAGACGTCCGACCAGGAGCTGTTCAAGCAGGGGCGGGAGTCGATGTCGGAGTATCGCTTCGACGGCCTGCCCATCGCCACCTACACCGTGGAGCTCGGCTTCGCCGAGGTCCGCGGGATGCGCCCCGGCCGCCGGGTGTTCGACGTGATGGCCGAAGGCGAGTTCGCCGTTCCGGCGCTCGATCTCGCCCAGGAGGTCGGCACCCACACCGCCACCGTCCGGCGCTACACGGTGAAGGTCGTAGATGGGCAGCTCAACCTGCGTTTCGCCGCCAGGGCCGGCACTCCCATCGTGAACACCATCCGCGTCACCGAGCGTCCCGACGCGCCGTGAGCTGATCGAGGGCCACGGCCACGGCCACGGCCGCCTGCTCCGCCCCGGCGGAGCAGGCGGTCCGGCATTCGGGCGATCTCGCCTGCGCCGCGTCGGGGAACAGGGGGATCGGGGGGAACATGCGGTCCGACGCCCCGGCCGTATCGGCCGGTGATTTCGCCGTTAAGGTTCTTTGACTTTCGTCTCGTAGTGCTGAAATACAATGAGAAAACGAAAGGCCGACGCTGCCGAAAGACCCGAGCAGGTTGAGGAGGCACGCGCATGCGATCGATGACGCGCCGAGAGTCCCGGGGAGTCATTCCCGATATTCTCGAACGGCTGGAGGCCCCGTTCGCGGGGCGGCGTCCCATGGCGGGACAGGCGATCAGATTCGAAGAGCACGTCCAAGACGGTAGATACATTTTGCGTGCGGAATTGCCGGGGATCGACCCCGAAAGGGATGTCGAGGTCACCGTGGCGAACGGGGTGCTCACCATACGCGCGGAGCGCCAGGAGGAGGTCACCGAGCATCACCGCACCGAATTCCGCTACGGGTCGTTCTCCCGCTCCGTCAGACTGCCGGCGGGCGCCGACGAGAGCGACGTCACGGCGGTCTACGACAAGGGCATCCTTGAGATCAACATAAGGATCTCGGAAACGAAGCAGACAGGTCGGCGGATCCCCGTCGAGAGGACCGCCTGACACCCGCGGCCAAGGCCGCGGCGGCCCACCGCCCGTATTCACCGGCCAGAGGCGTTCGAGGGGCGCGGAAAGGGACCCGCGCCCCTCGCGAACGGGTACAAGGGCACTGCTTTTCGCGGGGAGCCGCCGGGAGGCTGGAAACCATGGGACACACCGCTCCGGCCGAATGCGATGTCCTGCTGCGTGACGGCGGCATGGCGCATATCCGCCCTCTGGAACACGGCGATCGTCAGGCTCTGCACGAACTCGTCGAACGGATCTCTGAACGCTCTGATTACTTGAGGTTCTTCGCCGGCGGCAGGGCCTCCGCGCACAGCTACGTCGACCGTCTGACCGACCCGCGTTTCGCAGGCCGGGCGCTGGTGGCGGTGATGCGCGGACGGCTGGTCGGCGTGGCCGAATACGTCGTGGGCGACACCGGCGCCGACGCCGAACTGGGCATTCTCCTGGACGACGAGGTGCAGGGGCACGGGCTCGGCACCCTGCTGCTCGAACACCTGGCCCTGCTCGCCGCGGAGAACGGCGTGGACGAGCTCGTCGCGGAGGTGCTGGCCGAGAACCGGGCGATGCTGGACGTGCTCGGCTGCCTGGGGCTTGGCAGCGTCCGGCGTTCCGAGGACGGCGAGGTGGAAGTGCGGATCTCGCTGCGGTCCGCGCCCGACCTGCTGGCCCAGATCGAGAAGCGTGAACACGAGGCGGGGCGGGCCTCCCTGGCCCGGCTGCTGTCGCCGAGGTCGGTCGCCGTGATCGGAGCGGGCCGTGACCCGCTCGGCGTCGGGCACCGTGTGCTGCGCAACCTCGTGCGGGGCGACTTCCCGGGATCGGTCTACCCGGTCAACCCCCGCGCCGACCTGCTGTGCGGCCTGACCGTCTACCCGAGCCTGAAGGAGATCCCGGACCGGGTGGACCTCGCCGTGGTCGCCGTACCGGCGGAAGCCGTACTGGACGTGGCGCGGGACTGCGCGCGGGCGGGCGTCCGCGACCTCGTGGTGGTCAGCGCGGGCTTCGGCGAGGTCGGCAGGGCCGACCAGGAGGCCGAACTCCTGCGGGTATGCCGGCAGGCGGGCATGAGACTGGTGGGGCCCAACTGCCTCGGCGTCGTCAACACCGGGACGAGCCTGAACGCCAGCTTCATCCCCACCCCGCCGAGCCCCGGACATCTGGGGTTCATGTCGCAGTCCGGGGCCGTCGCCGTCGCCTTGATGGATCAGGCGGCCCAGGTCGGGCTGGGCTTCTCCACCATGGTCTCGGTCGGCAACAAGGCCGACGTCAGCGGCAACGACCTCCTGGAATACTGGGAGGACGACGAGCCGACCGCGGTGATCGGGCTCTACCTGGAATCCTTCGGCAACCCCCGCCGCTTCGGCCGTATCGCCCGCCGGGTGAGCCGCACCAAGCCCATCCTCGTCGTCAAGAGCGGCCGCAGCCCATCGGGAGAACGCGCCGTCAGCTCGCACACCGCCGCGCTCGCGACGCCCGACGTCGCCGTGGACGCCCTGCTGACCGGGTCGGGTGTGATCCGGGTGGAGACCGTACAGGAGCTGCTGGACACCGCGCGGCTGCTCACCGGCCAGCCGCTCCCCGCGGGCGACCGCGTGGCGATCGTCGGCAACTCCGGCGGTCCGCAGGCGCTCGCCGCCGACGCGTGCGAGCGGCAGGGGCTGGCCGTTCCGGAGCTGTCGCCCGCGACCCGCGAACGGCTGCGCTCTCGGCTGCGGCCCGCGGCGTCGGTGGCCAACCCCGTCGACCTCACCGCGGACGGCACGGCCGAGGAGCTGGCCTGGGCCGTTGAGGCCGTGCTGGACGACCCGGGCGTCGACGCCGTACTCGTCGTCTACACCCCGCCTTTCGGGTCCGGCCGCGAACCCACCGAAGCGGTGATCGAGCAGGTGGCGCGCGATGCGAAGAAGACCCTTCTGGCCTGCGTGGTCGGCCACGATGGGATCATCGGCGGCAGGGTGCCGAGCTACGCCTTCCCCGAGCAGGGGGTGCGGGCCCTGTCCCGGGTGACGGACTACGCCCGGTGGCGTGCCGGGGCCGGGGGGCCGCTCCCCGAAGCCGTCTGGCCGAAGGCGGCCCCGGCGGATGAGATCATCGCCGGCGAGCTCGCCCAGACGCCCGAGGGGCGCTGGCTCGACCACGCCACCGCGGCCCGGCTACTGGGTCACTACGGGGTGCATGTCGCCGAGACCATCGGCGTCGACGGCCCGGAGAGCGCGGCGGAGGCGGCGGCGCTGGTGGGGTCGCCCGCGGTGCTGAAGGCCACCGGCCCGTCCCTGGTCCACAAGAGCGACGTCGGCGGTGTGGCGGTCGGCCTGCTCACCCCCGCGGACGTCGCCGCGGCCTATCGGCGGATGGCCGAGCGCCTAGGCCCGGCGATGACCGGCGGGCTCGTCCAGCGCATGGCCGAGGACGGCGTGGAGACCATCATCGGTGGGGTCCAGCACCCGGGATTCGGGCCGTTGGTCATGCTGGGCATGGGGGGCACGGCGGCCGAGCTCCTGGCGGACCGGGTGTTCCGCCTTCCGCCCCTGTCCCGGGGCGACGCGGCGGACATGGTGCGGCGACTGCGCTGCTCGCCCCTCCTGTTCGGCTACCGGGGCAGGCCGAAGGCCGATGTCGGGGCTCTGGAGGTGCAGCTGATCCGGGTCGCCCGACTGCTGGACGACCACCCTGAGATCGCCGAACTCGACCTCAATCCGGTGATCGCCATGCCGGGCGGCGCGGTCGCGGTCGATGTACGGCTGCGCCTCGCGCCCGCCGCGCCGCCGCCGTCGGCCTTCCGCCGCCGTCTGCGCTGACACCGGGCTGCGATGAACGAGATTGAACGAGATTGAACGGGATTGAACGGGGTTGGTGGGATTCAGTGGGCGCGATTAATGGTTTGCGGGGCGCGGCCACCCGTGCGTTATGGTGGGCGCGAGCGCCTGCCGGGTCCGCCGGAGGCCATGATGAGGAAAGGAGGTGTGGGTGATGCGGGTCTTTCTGGTGACTTCGTCGTCCATTAACCTCCGGGTGTCCTTCTAGCCTGACCGGGCCTTTTCGTTGATCTCGCGCCCCTTGAGCGGGCCGTGACGGGGCGATGCGCCGGGCGCATCGCCGCGCGGGTGACGAGGGCTTTCCGCTTGGGCTGTTCTCTTCCGACCGGGCAGAGGTGCCTGTCGTGTCGAGTCGGCCGGATCGGCCGGCAGTTCAGGCCGTGGTGGGCACCCGGCGTTTCGAAGGGTGTTCCTCACATGGTTCCACCAGCTCGCTCTGGGCTGTTCGATCTCGCTTCGCTCGGCTGGGACGACTCGTTCGCCGCCGCGCTGCCCCCGGGAGCAGTTCCCGGCCGCGTGGCCCGGGTCGACCGGGGAGCGGCCGAGGTGCTCGCCGCCGACGGAGCTCACCAGGTCAGATACTCCGCCAAGGTCCGCCGGCTCGCCGCCGATGACCCGATCTCGCTCCCGTGTGTGGGTGACTGGGCGGCGATGCGCCTGATCATGCCCGAGAGGCGTTACGAGCTTGAGGCGGTGCTGCCGCGCCGTACGGCTTTCGTCCGGGGCGGCGTGAGCCGCGACTCCCGAGGCGGCCTGTCGGGCGACGGGCAGGGGCAGGTGCTGGCGGCCAACGTGGACGTGGTCTTCGTGGCCGAGCCCGCCGTCCACGGCTCCGACCCCGCCGACCTCGGCAGGGTCGAGCGGCTCGTCGTGCTCGCGTGGGAGAGCGGCGCGCGGCCGGTGGTGCTCGTCACCAAGGCCGATCTGCTTCCCCAAGGGCTGGACGATCTCCTCAAGGACATCGGGGGCGTGGCCCCCGGGGTCGACGTCCACGCCCTCAGTTCGGTCCGGGGGCAGGGGGTGGACCTCGTCCGCGGGCACCTGTCCTCGTCCGGCACCGCCGTGGTGCTGGGCACCTCGGGGGCGGGCAAGTCCACACTGGTCAACGCGCTCGCGGGGGCGAGGGTGATGGAGACGCAGCAGGTGCGGGCGGGTGACGGTCGCGGCCGGCATACGACCGTGCGGCGGGAGCTGTTCGCGCTGCCCGGCGGCGGTCTCGTGATCGACACCCCGGGCATCCGCAGGGTCGGGCTCTATGACATCGGGGACGGGGTCGACCGGGTCTTCTCCGATGTCGAGGACCTGGCGCGGGATTGCCGCTTCGCGGACTGCTCCCACGGGACCGAGCCCGGCTGCGCGGTCCTCGCGGCGCTCGCCTCGGGCGAGCTGCCGGAGCGGCGGTTCGAGAGCTGGCGCAAGCTCCAGCGGGAGGCGGCCTGGATGGCCAGGCGCACCGACGCGCGGCTCCGCGAGGAGGAGCAGCGCAAGTGGAAGATCATCCACAAGGAGATGCGCAGGTCCGGCCGGAACCGTCCGTAGAGGGGAAGGGGCACGGGGCAGCCCCGTGCCCTACCCACGGCCCGGAACTTTGATGGGGTTTGTCCGGGTTGGGGAATCGGGGGTAGAAGTGGGGTATGGCCGAGCTGCCATTCGACCTTCCGTTCCTCGATCGCGCGGAGGCTGGCGTCCTGCTCGGTGAACGCCTCCACCGGTTGAGGTTGCGCTCACCGATGGTGCTGGGGCTTCCCCGGGGCGGGGTGGCCGTGGCGGCACCCGTGGCCGAGCGGCTCCGCGGCGCGTTGGACGTCCTGGTCGTGCGGAAGATCGGCTATCCCTTCCAGCCGGAGCTCGGGGTGGGGGCCGTCGCCGAAGGCGGCGACCCCGTGCTCGACGAACAGCTGCTGCGCAGACTCGGCCTGGTGGAGGAGGCATTGACCAAGGTGATCGCCGACGCGCGCAAGGAGCTCGCCAGGCAGGTCGCCCTCTACCGGGGCGGGCGCCCGCTGCCCGACCTCACGGGCCAGGACGTCTTGGTCGTGGACGACGGCTTGGCGACCGGCGGTACGGCACGGGCGGCGCTACGCGCCCTTCAGCCGAAGAACCCGGCGACACTCGTCCTCGCCGCCCCCGTGGGGGCCCGTGAGGCCAAGCAGGCGCTGAGTGACGAGGCCGACCATGTGGTGGTTCTGGTGACGCCGCCGATGTTCCGGGCCGTGGGGGAGTGGTATGAGCATTTCAACCAGCTTTCGGATGACGATGTGCTCGATGTGCTCAGCCGTTGATCCAGCCCGGCCGTTCACTGCTGAAGAGGCACTGGCAAAGGACAGCGGAAACACGGTGAATTTCACTGCGCGCCTCACGCGTTGAGCGGTAATTGCTGACCTAAAGTGATCATGTCGTGGATGTCGTATGGGGGTTCGATTCCACAGACATCTCTCCGGTCCAACCGCTTTACCTCGTGAGGAGGGGCCGTGGATCCGAATGACGTGTGGTTCGCCGTTATCGCGATGCTCTGGGTTGGATACTTTGCCGTGGAGGGCTTTGACTTCGGCGTCGGAATCCTCCTGCCCGTTCTGGCCAGAAACGACGCCGAACGCCGCGTGATGATCAATACGATCGGGCCGCTCTGGGGCGGCAACGAGCTCTGGCTGGTCGCGGCGTGCGCGGCGACCTTCGCCGCGTTCCCCGCCTGGTCCACGTCGCTGTTCGGCGGTTTCGCCGTTCCCCTGCTACTCCTTGTGGTAGCGCTGATCATCCGGGGTATCGCCCTTGAATACCGCGAGAAGCGCGCCTCGGCCCTGTGGCGGCGGAGGTGGGACGCGGCGATCGTGGGGGGCTCGGCGCTTCCTGCGTTCCTCTGGGGGCTGCTCGCGGCGGCCGTTGTCCACCGGGAGGTGGTCGGCGCCCACCGCGTGGGGTCGTTCGGGGAACTTTTCACCCCCTACGCGCTGCTCGGGGGCTTGACAACGTTCGCGCTCTTCACGGCGTACGGCGCCGCGTTCCTCGCGTTGAAGACCAAGGGCGGGCTCAGGGCCCGGGCGAACACGCTCGCGGGCGGAGCGGGGGTCGGCGCCGCCGTACTCGCCGGGGTGTTCCTGGCCTGGACGCAGGTCCAGGCGGGAACGGCGGCCACGGCGCTGATGGCGGGGGCGGCGGTCCTGGCGTGGGCCGGGGGAATGGCCGCGAACGGGAGGGGCAGGGAGGGCTGGGCTTTCGCGGGCTCGGCGGTGGCCATCGTGATCGCGATGGCGTCGCTCCTGGCCGTGCTCCACCCTGAGGTGCTGTCGTCGGCGGCCGGTCCGATGGCCGGTCCGACAGCCGATCCAGCGCTCGGCCTCACCGCGGAGGAGGTGGCCGCGGCCCCGAGAACGCTGGGGATCGTGGCCTGGATCGCGGTGAGTTTCCTGCCGCTGGTGCTTCTCTACCAATCCTGGATGTATTGGGTGTTTCGCCGCAGAATCGGGGTTCGTGATATTCCAGCGGGTTGATCTTAGAGGTTGATCGTGGAGAAAACTGCCTGAGCTGGAGCGATCCCAGCCGGGTGAGCGGAATCGATCGCCATCGAGGTCGAACCGGATGATCTCGATCTCAGGGAGGTCGATCACTGCGGGGTCGATCACCACGGGGTCGATCTCGACGGGAAGTGATCGGAGCGGCGTGATCTCGCGGTGGCGAGATCACGCGCCTTCGAAAAGCGGAGGAATGAAGCTGGTTGATGCCGGGTGGGAAAGGCTCAGGCCGCGGAGATGCCGGCGCTGGCGGCGCGGCGCATGCGACGGCGGCGCTCGGACGCGCGCTCGTCCTCGTTCAGGCCACCCCACGTGCCGTACTTCTCCGGACGGGAGAGCGCATAGTCAAGGCATTCGGCGCGAACGGGGCACTGGGCGCAAATGGCCTTGGCCTTGCGCTCTCGAATGTCACGCTCGGGCTGACGCTCGCCGTCGGGTCCAAAGAACAGCACGAGGTCCTCACCCCGGCACGCAGCATCATCCTGCCACCCCCAGGAGGGACGAGGGCGGGCGATCTGCCGACGTACCTGAGACATGAGAGAACCACCTTTGGTGAGAGGTATTTCGTGTTTGTGCCGCAATGAACGCTTGTGGCGTCCCTGGGTCAACGCGCGGATCGGCCGTGGTTGTTCCCGTTGATCAGGTCCGTGGGCGTGGTATACCGCACAAGCTAGAGCTTGCGCAGCTCGACCAGTCGGTAGGTCTTGATCGTGTTGTCGGCGCAGGCGTCTCCGCCTGCCGACGAACACGGTGCCTCGAACACCGCCGGCTCAACCACAACCCGAAATCGGGCAACGCCCCCGCGCACGATGGCCTCGGTGGCGTCGCCGTCTGACCTGGTGGATTCCACGGCCACTCCGCTCACCGAGAGCTCATCCGTGTGGGCCCGGACGAAATGCTCAGCGGCTTGCGATGGCTCAGGGATGCCTGCGCGTCCCCGGAAGCGGTCGAGAGTGATCTCGCCGCGCCGGTACGCGTCCGCTGCCGCGAGCGCGGCAGCCTGAGACATGCTGCCGTAGTAAAGCCCGTGTGGCAAGCACACGAGGTTGGCGGCGTAGCGATCGCCGCCAACATGTGATGTTTCCCACACCGCGTCTGGCATCGTGTCGGCCAGGCTGCGAGCGATGGGTGTTCCAATGCGGGCACAGCACGCATTGCGCTTGGCGTGCGTGCAGACCAGAAATACCGGCTCGGTCACCAGTATGCAGGACTCGGGGACCACTCCGTGCACCAGCGCCTTCAGGTCAAGATCGTCTGGAGCTGCGACGATGCCTTCGGCCATCCAGGGGGCGTCGCCCGTCGCGTAGGCCATTAGCACATGGATGCCCGGCGGCTGAGGGCGGGTCCGGCGTCCGGGGCGCCGGATGAGCTGGGCTCTGACGCCCAATTCCGTGGCGCGCTTGATCAGCAGGTGGACGTCCTCGGGAAGGCGGCAGTCCGGCAGGTGGGAGGCCCAGGGGCCGTCGTGCTCGATGAGCAGCCACGTGCGTGCGGAGACCGTGGCGCTGGCCAGCACGGGCGCCTCTCCGGTGTGCAGGCCGAGCGCGTGTGCGCAGCCGTTCGGCCTGGTGAAAGGCCCGGTGAAAGGCGCCGCAGGAGGTGTGCCGGGGAGCCCTCTGGGAGCTCTCCCGCCTGTGAAAAACCCTGGTCCGCCCATCATGTCACGCACCTCCCCGATGGATTAGGTAAGACTAACCTAATCGCCAGAGGGATTGCGGACAGGGGTGGCGTGACACTCCGGTCAGGTCCTTAATGTCCCCGATCGTTCGCCCAATATCACTAGGTCTAGAGAAATATCTAGGCCATGCGGAGAACTTCCTCCGCAGCGGGTGCAGCCGCCGCCCGGTCCTCGGGCACAAGCCCAATGCGGGTCCTCCTGTCAAGGAGATCGGCCACATCGAGGGCTCCCTCGTGGCGGACCGCCCACAGCAGCTCCGCCCGCGTGATGCCGGCCCCCGCCGCCACCGGCTCTCCGAGGTGCGGATCGCTCCTCTCCAGGGCGTGTACGGCGCCGGCCTCGCCGCCGTAGCGCGCCACCAGCCGCCGCGGCACCGTCCGCTCCTCGGCGCGCACTCTGGCGCTCCCCGGGGCCCCCACCAGGGGCAGGCGTGCCGTACGGCACGGCCCGGCGCTCAGCCCCCGCTCGCGGATAGCGACGTCCACCGCGTCCTCCGCCATAAGCCGATATGTCGTCAACTTGCCACCGACGACCGTCACCACCCCGTCCCGCGACCGCAGAACGGCGTGCCGCCGTGACAGGTCCGCCGTCCGGCCTCCCGCCGCGAGCAGCGGGCGCAACCCCGCGAACGCCCCCGCGACCCGGTCGCGCCTGATCGGAGCCTCAAGTACGGAGTTGACCACCGACAGGAGGAATGTCACATCCTGCTCGGGAATCTGAGGTATGTCCGGGATCTCCCCGTCAACCGGCTCATCGGTCAGCCCCACATACGTCCGCCCGTCCTGCTGGGGAAGGACCAGGACGAAGCGATTGCTCTCCCCCGGAATCGGGATATGCAGCCCGGTGCGTAGTCCCGGCAGCGTGCCCGGCCGCAGCACCAGGTGGGTGCCCCGGGACGGGCGCAACTCCACCGAGGGGACGAGCCCGCCCGCCCACACGCCCGTCGCGTTGACGACCGCCCGAGCCTTGATCGCGAACTCCGCCCCGGTCGTCTCATCCCGCACCCAGGCCCCGTCGCCGGACACCCGCAGCGCACGGCACCGGGTGATCACGCGTGCGCCGTGGGCCGCCGCCGTACGCGCGACCGCCACCACCAGCCGGGCGTCGTCCACCAGCCGGCCGTCCCACGACAGCAGCGCCCCGCGCAGCCCGCCACCGGCGAGCGGGGAGGCCAGGTCCCGCGCCCGCGCCGCCGAGACGCGGCTGGGGCCGGGCAGGGCGATCCTCGGTGTGCCTGCGGCGGCCCGCAGCGCGTCGCCCAGCAGGTAGCCCGCCATCACCAGCGACCCCCGGGCCCGCGTGACCGAGGGGGAGAGCGGAAGCAGGTACGGCGCAGCCCGCACCAGGTGGGGCGCGGTCCGCGTGAGGAGCGCACCCCGCTCCACCGCGCTCTCGTAGGCGACCCCGACCTGGCCCTTGGCGAGGTAGCGCAGGCCGCCGTGGACCATCTTGGAGCTCCACCGGGATGTTCCGAAGGCGAGGTCGTGGGCGTCGATCGCCGCGACCGTCAGGCCGCGCGAGGCGGCGTCGAGCGCCGCGCCGGCGCCCGTGGCGCCGAGCCCGACGACGAGCAGGTCCACCACCGTGCCCTGTGCGAGCTCGGCGAGCTCGCGGACCCGGCGGGCGACGTGGAGAGACGATGAGAGGGTGGGGGGAGATGCCGGACTCACGTGGACAGATACCTCCTGAGTAGTTCGGTGAGTTCCGCGTCCAGCTCCTCCACCGTCGTCGGACCGAGCATCGTGCCGGCCGACAGCGCGAACGACTGCGCGGTGAGCAGGACGGCCCGCGCGAGGGTGGTCGGGTCGCCCTGCCGTACGGTGCCCCCGCGCTGGCCCGCCTCGACGGCCGCCTCGATCAGGGCGAGCATCGCGTCGTGGCTGCCGCCCCGGCGGCGTAGCAGGTAGGGGAGGAGCAGCTCGGGGTCCACCTCGACGATCTTGCGCCAGAGCGGGTGCGCCCTGAGCGCCCGCACCCCCGCGACCACCGATTCGACCGGATCGTTGGTGACGGCCTCGCCCGTGACCCGCACCCACTCCCGCGTCATCAGGCTCGCGACGAGCGCGGAGATGTCCGGCCACGTGCGGTAGAGCGTCATACGTGAGACTTCAGCCCGTTTGGCGACGTCGGTCAGCGTGGTGCGCCGTACGCCTACCGCGAGCACGCACTCCCGCGCCGCGTCGAGCACGGCGTCGATGTCGATGCGGCCCGCGGCGCCTCCGCGCTTATTGTGATGAATTGACGTCACATGTCACAGTGTAGCTAGACGTATCCGGGAGCGATGAGCGTGGAGAGTGCAGTGAACGGACCCGCCACACCGGCGATGAACTGGCGCGGATGGGGCGACCCGGACAAGGAGGCCGACCTTCCCGAGGGTGTGCGCACCCTCCTCCGCGACCTGCTCGGCGTGCGCGAGCCCACCGCACGGGCGGTCGCCCTCGACGCCGTACGGCTCCCGCCGCCCGCCCTGCCCCCGGCGTTCGAACGCGAACTGGCGGCGCTCCTCGGGCAGGACGCCCTGCGGCTCGACCACGAATCGCGCGTGCGTCACACCCGGGGCAAATCCACCCCAGACCTGCTGCGCATGCGCGCGGGCGACGGCCGCGACGCGCCCGACGCCGTGGTCTCCCCGGCCTCTCACGACGACGTGCTCGCGGTGCTGAGGCTCTGCGCCGCGCACCGGGTCGCGGTGGTGCCGTTCGGGGGCGGCACATCGGTCGTCGGAGGACTCGCCGCCGACCGCGGTGGCCACGCGGGGGTGATCGCCCTGGATCTCGCCCGGCTCGACCGCCTGATCTCGGTCGACACCGAGTCGATGGTCGCCTGCCTGGAGCCCGGCCTGCGAGCCCCCGAGGCCGAGCGGCTTCTGGCCGAGCACGGGCTGACCATCGGGCATTTCCCCCAATCATATGAATACGCGACATTAGGAGGATTCGCCGCGGCACGGTCGAGCGGGCAGGCATCAGCGGGATACGGTCGTTTCGACGACATGGTCGTCGGGCTGACCGTGGCCACACCGAGCGGCACCCTCGATCTCGGGCGGGCCCCCAAGTCCGCGGCCGGCCCCGACCTGCGGCAACTCGTCCTCGGCTCCGAAGGCGCGTTCGGGATCATCACCTCACTGCGGCTGCGCGTCCGCCCGCTGCCCCCCGAACGCGCCTACGAGGGCTGGCACTTCCCGTCCTTCGCCGCCGGCCGCGAAGCCATGCGCGCCCTGGCCCAGGAGGGGCCGCCGCCCACCGTCCTGCGGCTCTCCGACGAGACCGAGACCATGGTCGGCCTGGCCAGACCTGACGACATCGGCGCGCTGTCAGCCGACGGGTGCCTCCTCATCGCCGGCTACGAAGGG
The DNA here is from genome assembly GCF_900100605.1 of Sinosporangium album. GTDB lineage: Bacteria > Actinomycetota > Actinomycetes > Streptosporangiales > Streptosporangiaceae > Sinosporangium > Sinosporangium album. The sequence continues at coordinate 146,188 of NZ_FNCN01000014.1, forward strand.
GCGGGCGTCGAGGCCACCCGCGAGGCCGCGGGCCGCGTGCTGGCCGCCCACGGAGGGAAGCCCCTGGGCGAGGAACCCGGCGAGGCGTGGGCCCACGGCCGCTACGCGGCGCCGTACCTCCGCGACTCGCTGCTCGCCGCCGGAGCCACCGTCGAGACCCTGGAGACCGCCGGGTTCTGGTCCGACCTTCCCCGCCTCTACGACGCCGTACGGCTGGCGCTGCACGGCGCGCTGGGCTCACCGCTCGTGATGTGCCACGTGTCGCATGTCTACCCGACGGGCGCGTCGCTGTACTTCACCGTCGTCACCGCCCAGACCGACGACCCGCTGGAGCAGTGGGCCGGCGCCAAGCGCGCCGCGAACGACGCCATCGTGGCCGCGGGCGGCACGATCAGCCACCACCACGGCGTCGGCCGCGACCACCGCGACGCGTACGCGGCCGAGATCGGCGACCTCGGTATCGAGGTCCTCCGCGCGGTCAAGGAGCGGCTGGATCCGACCGGCATCTGCAATCCCGGCGTGCTTTTCACGCCCACCGGGCCGGCATCGGAAGAACGCGATCGCGGGTAAGGAATTTAAGGAGGCCGCCGCGGTGGACGGTTTCCGGGAAAAGGCTGTGAGAAACGGCTTCGAGAAACGGGTGTGAGAAACGGCTGGACGGCATGGCGAATCGCGCTGAATGGCATTGCCGTACGCGTCATGCAAGGGAGGTCCTGAGCCGAGAGGAGCATTTCGGCGACGTGGCATGGGGCCGGAAATCGAAGCGCCGGATCGGGGTTCCCCGCGGCTTCCCCGCGGCTTCCCCATGGCTCTCACATGCCCTCGACCGCGCCCCGCGACGCCGAAGGCCGGCGGGCACGCGCCTGACGCCCGCCGCCTGCCCTCACACGCGCCCTCACGGCCGCCCTATTGGCCGCCCTCACGACCGCCCCCTGCCGGCCGCAGGTGGACGCAAGGGCCTCCACACCGGGCCGGGAGAGCCTCACACAGCCTCTCCCGCCCCGGCCTCCTCACGTTCCGCCCCGGCCTCCCCAGGCGCTGGCGGCGTGTCGTCCTGCCGCGCACGCGGCAGCGGGACCGCCCCGGCGGGCCCCACACCGCCCCGGCGCGGCGGCAGCTCGATGACCACCTCGTCCTCCAGCGGCGGGTCCACCTCCTGAGCCCGGCAGCCCGTCGCGGCGAAGCAGCGGATACGCACGGTGTCCCGCGACACGTCCACATGCAGAAAACTCTTGAAGAACGGCGGGTCGTCCACGTCCGACAGCTCCGACAGATAACGGTGGAACACGCGGCCGACGGGCAGCCGCAGCGGAAACGGCAGCCGGCCGACACCGAGCAGCCGCGCTGCCCACCGCATCCTCCGCGTGATCGCCACATTCGCGTCCGGCTGCCGGACCGGCGTATTCCCGATGTGCTCATGCGTGATGGCGGCGGCCTCGGCGGGCGTCAGATAGAGCCGCCGCATGCCGAACCGCCTGCTGTAGATCCGGCTGTAGAACGACAGCGAATCCCCGCGCAGCGGATAGCAGCGGAAGTCGTCCTCATGCACCCCGCCCACCTCGACACGGCCCATGGTGTGGGTGGCGTGCGTGAACGCCCCCGACCCGCCCGCGACCAGATAGTGGATGGTCCGATCCGCGACCTTCACCGGATAATGCTGGTAGTTGTGGATGTCGCCGCCGATCGCCGCCACATAGTTGCAGGCCGGATCCCTCACGATGTCGTCGATCGTGCCGCCGCCCTCGATCGGCGAGGGCTCATACCGGTTCCGGCTGTAGATCGGCTTCCCGGTCACGAGGATCTTGGGCCGCGGATCCCGGGACACCTCACGCAGCCACGTCCCCTGCTCGGCGTCGATGCATCCGCCGATCCCGGTGTCCACCCCCACGATCAGCAGGTTGGGCGTGTCCATCACCCAGTACGGCCCGGGCTGCGCCGCCCGCTGCCCCGGAGCGCCGCGGCGCTTCGCCGCCTCCGCCAGCCGCGCCTCGTCGATGCGCTCGGGCTTGCGCCACAGCAGCCGTTGCAGCGGCGCGCCCACCCGGTGGTGCCCGGCCGCAAGCGGCGGCGCACCACAGAAGACCCGCATGAACCCGCCCAGCCCGTCGTACCAGTCGTGGTTTCCCGGGACCGCGTAGATCGGCGAAGGATAGTCCTGGTAGGGCCGGAAGAAATTGTCCTCGTAATCGCTCGGGGCCCCCGCCGGGTAGACCACGTCACTCGCCACGACCGCGAACGACGTGCCCTCCCCGATTTTCAGCATCCCCGGCACGACCGCGTACTGCGACGCGTCACCCTCGCCCGGATCGCCGAGCAGCAGAAACGAGAACTCCTCCTTGCCGGGCACCGGCTCGATCCGAAACCCGGCGTCCACCCCGAGCCGCCGCTGCCCCTCCACCCACGCCCGCCGAACCCTCGGCGAAGGATCGCCGAACAGCTTCGCCACGATCTCGTTCCGCGACCGCCACAGCGTCAAAGGATGGAACCAGGAGAAGCTTTTCCGCCGAGGCCCGAGCTGCACGAACGTGCCGACCTCCGAACAGGCCCACCCGGCGCCCTCCTCCGAAACCCGCGAAGAACCCTCACGCCCACGCTCGGCGGCTGCCGTCATGTCGACCATGGTCATATTTTCAAGCAAGCCGCCCGATCGCGCACACCGCTCATGCGAACCGGCCGCCCCCGCAAACCCCTGCCGCTACGGCAACTCCGCCAGGTGCGTCTCGATGCGCCGCCGTACCTCCAGTGCCCGAGAATCCCCATAGCCGGCAATGAGCTCCAGCGCCTCAGCCCAACACCGGCGGCTCTGCTCCGCGTCATCGTCCGGCACAGCGGCGGCGAGCCCGTCGAGAGCCATAGCCTCATGCCACGGGTAGCCGAGCTCCCGCTGTACGGCCGCCGCCCGGCGAAAGAAACCCACGGCCTCATCGTCACGTCCGCCGCGGCGATAAGCATCGCCTGCGCCGTGCCAGGCCAGCGCCTCACGGCTGCGATCTCCCAGTCGGCGATGCAGTGTGGCCGACCGATGGAAGGAGACCAGCGCGTCATCATGTTGTCCGAGAGCCGCTTGAGCGTGGCCGAGTGTCAGCAACCAGTAGCCCTCAAGGACATGGCTCCGCAGGTCCAGGGCGAGCTCCACTGCCTCCTGCGCCGCCCGCAGCGCCTCCTCGAACTCGCCGAGGTCAACATGCACGCCGCTGAGGAGATGAAGGGCATTGCCCATACTGCGCTTGTTGCCCCTTCTCCGCTGGAAGTCCATAACCTGCTGGAGGTTGTCGGCCGCCTTGACCAGCTGACCTGCCTGAAGGTGCACGGACGCGAGATTCGCCAGCACCACTGAACTCCAATGCGCCGCACCGAGCTCCCCGTAGATGGCTCCGGCCAGTTCCAAGTGCCTTTCGGCCTCCGCGAGCCGCCTCCAACGTGAATAGATCAGGCCGATCGCATTGAGCGAAGCCGCTTCTCCTCGTCGGTCGCCGAGGTCCCTGGAGATCGTCAACGCTGCGCTGTGGTTCTCCAGGCTCGCCTCCAGATCGTTGATCTTCACGTAGGTGAATCCCAGGCTTCGCAGAAGCGAGGCCTCTCCACCGCGTTCATTCGCGCGGCCTGCGGCGCCAAGGCCCACCAGGCCGATTGACAGCCAGCCCATGGCGGGCGTGGAGGGTGCTGTGGCACTCCACAGCACGAGAGCAAGACGCCAGGCGTGACGGTCGAAGCCGTACTCCACCGCCGCGTGTACAGCGGGCAGGAAATTGGCCTGCTCGCGTTCACACCACTCGACCGCCTGGTCATAGTCGGAGAAAGAAGGGATGGCGATCCTGTCGTCTCGCGCGTCGAGGGGCACGGGGTCACGGACTGGCATGATCCAGCTCTGCGCGGCGGCGGCAGTATGCAGATACCAGTCCAGCATCCGCCTCACGGCCGCGGCGCGGCTCCTGTCGTTCTCCTCAAGCCGCGCCTGGTCGATGGCGTACGCGCGCAGCAGATCATGGAATTCGTACCTGTCCGGTGAGGTCTGTTCAAGCATGTGAGCCGCGACGAGCCCGTCAAGCATTTGCCGTGACCTTCGAATATCGACCTCGGCCAGCGCGGCCGCGGCGCCGATGCCGAGATCGGCCCCCGGATGCAGACCAAGGAGACGGAAAAGGCGCGCGCAGTCTGGGGACAGCGCCCGGTAAGACCAGGCGAAAACTGAGCGGACCGCCCCTTCATTTCCCTCCTCGCCAAGGCTCAAGGCATCCCAAAGCGCTGACCTGTCACGGAGCTCCGCGACCAGGTCGTCGATCCTCATATGAGGATGGCAGACCGCTCGTTCCGCGGCGATTCTCAAGGCCAACGGCAGTCGGCCGCACAGCCTGGCAAGCTCGATCAGCTTGTCGACGTCGTCCTCCGGCCGATAGCCCGCCGTCACCGTCCTCAGCAGCAGCACGCATTCTGGTTCGGTCAGCGTGCCGACCGTCAACCGTCGCGCGCCGTCGTGTACGGCAAGGCCGGACAGGCGGCTTCTGCTCGTCACCACGGTGAGACAGCGGGAGCCTCCGGGAAGCAGCGGTCGCACCTGAGAGACGCTCCCCGCGTTGTCCAGCACTATCAGGACGCTCCGGTCGGCCAATGCAGAGCGATACATCGCGGCGGCGGTGTCGACGTCGGTCGGAAGAGCAGCGGAGGGGACACCGAGGGCGACCAGGAACCGGTGGAGCGCCTCCAGCGCGCTGACAGGCTCTCCAGGGTCGTAGCCACGCAGATTGATGTACAGCTGTCCATCGGGGAAATGTTCCTGCGCCCGATGAGCCCAGTGAAGGGCCAGGGAAGTCTTGCCTGCCCCGGCAGTGCCGACGATCACATAGACCCACGGTCGGCTGTCCTGGTCGCGCGGCAGCAGTTCATCGAGGCGGTGCAGTTCGTCTGTTCGGTTGACGAAGTCGCTGATGTCACGCGGTAGCTGACGCGGCGCACCAAGCCCAAAGCCTTCCTGAGATGAGCGCTCGTGACCGTGGAAGTGGATCCCGCCGCTGACACGGCCGGCCTGCACTACATCGCGGGAGGCGCCGGAGAGTTCGGAGCGCGTACCGCCATGGGGCTGACCGTGGTCCCCGCTGTTTTTGATCGGTTACCCCGTTCTCCCCGGAGGAGGTAGATGAGCCACGCGACGGTCGAAGTAAGAAAGGACGTCCTCCCCGCCGCCGTAGAGTTCCTTGATGAACTCTTCCCAGGTGGCGATGAGCGTCGCGTCGGAGAATCGAATCCCTCCGAGGGTGGTGCCGGTGCCGGAGTAGACGACCTCGTAGAGGACTTCGCCGCCGAGCACTACGACCTCAGGAAGACGGCCGTCGGCCTCCAAGGTGGTCAATTTCTCGGCCTGGATGACGCGAACCGGCTTTCCGCATTCGGCCTGAATGCGCAGAGAATGCAGCTCCCATTGCAGGTAGGGGGACAGCGGTTCCTCGACCACGCGCACGCGGTGGAAGGCGGTGTTGTTTTCCTTGTCTCTGCGCACGGCCTGCAGGAGGGGTTCCCGCCTCTCTTCCAGAAGCGCCAACGCCTCCCTCCAGCGGCCTTGCCGGAAAGCGTTCCTGCTCGCGGAGTCCTCCTCGAAGTGCTGCCGCCGTTCGAATTTCCACGAATCCTTATCGCGGATTTCGGTACGGAGAGATCGGAAGTCCTGTCGGTAGTCGTCGACGGAAAGGCGTTGCCCGGAGGAAGGGGCAAGAGCGAGGGCGTTGGGGTCACGCATCTGGGATGTCCGGTTTCGCCAGGCGGAGCATGATTCCTGGGATGACAACCAGCCGTTCGTTCTGGCCGACCGTCACCTCCGCGGGAAGGCGTGATCTGTAGGCATGGGTAAGGTCTCGGCCGATTACGGCGATATCGCCATTTTCGAGCTCCCAGATATCCGGGCAGTCTTCTTCGCCGTCCGAGTCTCCCGTATCCTTTGCGGACATCCCCAAACGGCGCTTCAACGAAGCTGAAGGATCAGCGTTCCAGGCTTGGGTCACAAGTCCTCCCCTCGATTTATCGGCATTGTATGGCGGGTGCCGGGCGGCGGCCACGGGAACCAGGAGCCAGATATTTCCGGCTCTTGCCGTACGAGGGTCTCGGACGTTGTGTCGGTGGGGCCTGGCAGGCTGGGTCGGTGCACGTGGGGCGGGTTGAGGTCGCGGTGGAGGCCGGGGGCGGGACGACGGTCAGGCCCGTCGGCGGTGCGGCGCGGCCGGCGGGGGATCTGGCCGAGGCGGTGCGGGAGTTTGAGCGGGACTCGCCGCGGTGGGTGTGGGCGGATACGCGGGTTGTTTACCCCGGGCTGTTGGACGCGGGGCTGCGCGTGTCGCGGTGTCACGACCTGTTCCTGACGGAAGGGCTGTTGCTCGCCGCCGAGGGGCGGTCCGGGGAGCCGCGGTCCGCCGAGGCGGCATATGCGAGGCTGCACGGTCTGCCGGTGCCCGACGAGCGCGGAGTCGAGGTCGCGGGGGCTCAGGAGACGCTGTTCGAGCCCGCGCGGAAGGACGCGGCGGCGGCCGTGTCGCCATCCGATCTCGTGCGTGAGGTGCATGAGGATCAGCGGAGGCGGATCGCCGCTCACCGCGACCCGGCGCGGTTCGGCCTGCTGGTGGCGGCGGAGTCCGCGGGCGCGCTGATCGCCGCGGAGATGAGCCATGACGGCATGCCGTGGCGCGAAGACGCCCACGACGCCCTCCTGACCGACCTGCTCGGCCCCCGCCCCGCCCACGGCATGCGGCCTGCCAAGCTCCAGCACCTCGCCGACCAGGTCTCCGCGGCCTTCGGCCACCCCGTCAACCCCGACTCGCCGCAGCAGATCGTCAAGGCGTTCAAGGCGGCCGGCTCGGCCGTACCATCGACCCGCTCCCACGTGCTCAAACAGGTCGACCACCCGGCGGTCGCGCCGCTCCTCGCCTACAAGGAGCTGGCCAGGCTGTTCAGCTTCCACGGCTGGGTATGGGCCGACCAGTGGGTGAAAGGTGACCGGTTCCGCCCCGAATACGTGGTCGCCGGGGTCGTATCCGGACGATGGGCCACCAGCGGCGGCGGCGCGCTCCAGATCCCCAAAGTCATGCGCCGCGCCGTCATCGCCGACGACGGCTGGTCCCTCGTCGTCGCCGACGCCGCCCAGCTCGAACCCCGCGTCCTCGCCGCCATGGCCGACGACCGCGGCCTGGCCCGCGCCGCGGGAGAGATCGACCTCTACGCCGCGCTCGCCCAGGCCTTCGGCGGGGTGCGGGAAAGCGCCAAAATCGCCCTACTCTCCGCGATGTACGGCGGGACCAGCGGCGACGCCCCCAAACTCCTCAGCGTCATGCGCGAACGCTTTCCCCAGGCGTACGCCCTCGTCGAAGACGCCGCCAAAAGCGGCGAGCAAGGCAAACTCGTGCACTCATGGCTGGGCCGTACGTGCCCCCCGCCCTCCCACCAATGGCGCGAACTCATCACCAGCTCCCAAGGCGCCCGCGCCGCCCGCGACCGGGGCCGTTTCACCCGCAACTTCGTCGTCCAGGCCACAGCCGCCGAATGGGCCCTCACCATGATGGCCGTCCTCCGCGGCCACCTCCCACACCCCGCCCACCTCGTCTTCTTCCAACACGACGAGATCATCGCCCACACCCCCGCCCCCCTCGCCGGCGAAGTCGCCGCCGCCGTCCACCACGCCGCCGCCGAAGCCACCCGCCTCCTCTTCGGCCCCACCCCCGTCCGCATCCCCATGGAGATCGCCACCGTCACCTCCTACGCCGACGCCAAATAGCCCCCACCCCGTACGGTTTGCGCCCCCGCCCCCGGCACGCTTAACCCTGTCCGGCCCCCAAACCCCGAAAGTTAAATGTCCGATTCCATGAAAGTGCTCGAAAACGCCGCCCGACGCTGACAAACCCCCAGGTCGCGAAGGATGCTCCCCGCGCACGCGGGGATGGTCCGCGGGCGTCACCGGGGAAATGCGCACAGCGGAAATGCTCCCCGCGTATGCGGGGGTTAGGCCGGGGAGGGGCGGCGGGGCCCGCGAGGTTGGGGCCGACGACGGATCCGATGGTGGCGGCCCACACGACGAGGGCGAGGTGGGTGCCGGCCCGCCCTTGAGGCGACAGGTCGGTGGCTGCGTAGCGGGCGGCCAGGTTCCCGGCGCTGCCGCCGCCCATGAGGACGAGCCCGGCGAGCAGCAGCGGCCACGATGCGATGGCGACGGCCACCACGTTGATGAGGCAGCCGGTCATCGCCGCGGCGAACGCCAGGCTCAACCCGGCCCGGCGTCCCCGCTCGGCCGCGAGTTGCGCCATCGGTAGTGCCAGCAGCGCCGCGCCGAGCACCGTGGCGGTCCCGGCGAAGCCGCCGACGGCGGCCGACCCGGAGAGCTGCGCCACGAGCACCGAGCTGAACGCGAGCCCCACGGCCGTTCCGACGCCGCCCGCCACCTGGGTAGCCGCCAGCACGCCGAGCGTACGGCGCTGCACAGCACGCAGTCGCTCAGCTCCAAGTGGGTTTTGCTGGGAAATGTCTGACTTTGTGGGGAGAGGCGTCACGAGTGAAGTGTGACATTACTCCTGGCATGCCCTCCGGGGGCCCTCGCTTCGCCTCATCTCCGGGCAAGCTTCTGATTTCGACAACCGTCGACTACACAGAGCACGTGATTGCTGCTCTCTGTCTCCTTCTGTTGCTAGGAGGGGCTGGGGTGGGGCTTTATCGGTTCGAGCTTGAGCCTGAAGTACGCGAGTGGCTGAGCTCGCTCGGCGACAGTGACTTCAAACGGGTCGATGAGGTCGCCGGCCTCCTCGCTCTGAAGGGAGTCGAACTCGGTGGTCCCTGGTCAGATCATCTTGAAGGACCGGTTTGGGAGCTGCGTGTTCGGCTTCGTGACGTTGCGGCACGCATAACGTACTGGGTACTTCAGACAAGACCACTGTGTTGCTCACGGTCTTTCGCAAGACCAGACAGCATGATCAGCGGCAGATCGATCGGGCGGTTCGCGCGCAGAAGGTATGCGAGCGCGATCACTGGGGGCCCGCGACCGAGAGTTTCGAGAGGCAGGTGTGATGGCTGGTTACCACACCCGCCGGGTGCGCCCGGAGGCGGACGATGAGGATCCGGAGCGGTTCGCCATCCGGGAGGCGCTGGCGTTCGGGAAGGCTCTGTACGACCGGCGGGTCGCGCTCGGCTTGAGCGTGCCGAAGTTGGCCGCCCGGGCGGGAATGAGCGAGGACGAGATCGAGTGCATAGAGGAGGGCGGAACGCCCCCCACTGTGGCGTTGCTGCGGCAACTCGCCGCGGCGCTGGAGGCGGATGTCCGCCTGACGGCCGGCCACGACCTCGGGTCGGTGTGGTTCGAGGCCCATGCCGCCTAAGTGATGGCGGGTTCCTCGGGGGCTGCCCGTGGCGAGCGTCGGCCGAGGGGTCAGGGGGCGAAGGTGTCCAGGAAGGTGGCGCGGAGTTTCGCGTTGTCGTCCCAGGTGTGGGCGGGCATGGCGAAGGTGATGGTGTAGGCGGTGTCCTGGTCCACGTTGACGAAGCGGGTGAGGGCCTGCATCGGCACGCCGTTGGACTGGGTGTAGGTGTATTCCCAGTCGGTCGCCTTCCAGGAACCGTAGCTCACGGCCTGGAGCTGGATTTGGATGTAGTCGGCGAGGTCGGTGGAGGCGCCGGACCTGAAGAGGGTTTTGTGGCCGCCGTCGGTGGCGGGGGTGGCGGGGCGGACGGTGATGCTGAGGTGGCTGTCGCGGGGGCCGCTGAAGCGGTAGCCGTCGTCGTGCTGGGCGGTGCGCCAGGCGGTGGGCACGGCGGCGGAGAAGCCTCCCTGGGTGCGGCGTTTGTAGCCGTCCGGGACCTGGCCGCCGGTGGGTGCGGGCTCCTTGGGCGCGGTCGTGACGACGGCGCTGGAGGGGGTGGGCGCGGCGTGCGCCGGGTCATCGCCGCCGCCGGAGAGCGTGATGAGGATGATGATGGCGAGGAGCGCCACAGCGGCGGCGGTGACGACGGCGATGAGCCTCGGGGTGGGCTGGTTGCCGCGCATCCATGTGCCGCTCGTGTCCTGTGCTCGGCGACGCCCCCCGCGACCGCTGCCGCCGCCGGTGGTGGTGCTGTCGTCGGGTGCGCGGCGGCGTCCTGCGCGCGGCGCGCGCCCGGTGCGCCCTGTGCGCCCGGCGCGTCCCGCGCGTCCGGCCCGGTTCGTGCGGCTGCCGCGCGGTCCGAACAGTGAGGGGCCGGCGGCTCTACGGCCGCCGCCGGAGCGCGGAGGGGGCTGGTCGGCGGCGCCGTCGTCCTGGTCGGACGATGGTGAAGGCTGCGGCGCGCGGTCTTCGTCCGACGGACTGCGGAGCGCGTCGAAGCCGGGGTTTTGGAGGTCGGCTGGGGAGCCGAACGGGTCGCCGGGGCTCTGGGGGGCTTCGGCGCCGGATGCGGCGGACGCCTCGCGGGCGCCGCCAGGCCCTTCTTGAAGGCCGGGCGCGTCGGAGCCGCCCGCTGAGCCGGGTCCCGGGTCTGCGGGTTCGGCGGGCACACGGACCGGCCCGGAGGGCGTCTCGATGATGCGCATCGGCCCCGGGGGAGGGTCGAGCGGCGGCAGCAGGTGCAGTGGCAGCGAGTCGGGGGAGGCGGCGGCCGAGGGCGGCGGCTGTGAGAGGTCGGGGACGCTGGAGCCGTGGCTGCGCAGGACGAGTTCGAGCATTTCGGCGACCTGGGTGGCGCTGATGCGGTCGGCCGGGTTCTTGCGGAGCAGCCCGTCGATGACGGGCAGGAGCGCGCCCGCCCGCTGGGGGCGGGTGGGCTCCTGGGTGAGTACGGCGCCGAGGACGGCGACGGCGTCGGGCCCTTCGTACGGCGGGCGCCCTTCGATGGCGGCGTACAGCGTGGCGCCGAACGACCACAGGTCGGCGGCGTGGGTGATGGTGCCGCCTTGGAGCCGCTCCGGCGGGATGTAGGCGGGCGAGCCCATCAGCAGGCCGGTCTGGGTGATGTTGACGTCGCCTTCGACTGCGGCGATGCCGAAGTCGGTGAGGATGACCCGGTCAGAGGTCAGCATGACGTTGCCGGGTTTGACGTCGCGGTGGAGGATGCCGGCCGCGTGCGCGTGGCGCAGCGCGTCGAGGACGCGCACGCCGATCTCGGCGGCTTGGACGACGGGCAGCGGCCCGGTGTGCCGTACGGCCTGCTCAAGTGACCAGGCGCGTACGAGCTCCATGACGATCCACGGGCGGTCGTCCTCTTCGACGACGTCGTGGACGGTGATGATGCCGGGGTGGCTGAGCCGGGCGGCGGACCGCGCTTCGCGCAGCATGCGCCGGTGGGCGGAGCGTTTGCCCGCTGCATCCAGTCCGTAGGGGAGGATGAGCTCCTTGACCGCGACGTCGCGGTCGAGGAGGACGTCGTGCGCATGCCACACCATGCCCATGCCGCCCCTGCCGACCGGCGATAGGAGGCGGTAGCGCCGACCCACCAGGCGTCCCTGGTTCTCCTTGGCGCCGTGTCCCTCCGGCTCGGGCATCGGGGGGACCTTGCCGAGCAGGCGGTCGGTCGTCAAATCCGTCCCCCCTTATCCAGGTCATCCAGCGCCAGGCGCGTCTTCGGCAGGGCACACGACATGGGCTGTGATTGTTCCAGATTGCGAGGCTGGACACGATATCGGGGAGTTATTCACGTATGAAAGTGGCGCAGGTAGGGGGGCCTGTTGTAGGGGTTGACCTGGTGTGTCGTGCTAACTCCCGCGTACGGCGACCGCCTCCTCGGCCAGTGCCGTCAGCGCCGCTGTAAAGGCCGACGCCGGGGGACTGACCAAACCTGCCCCAACTTGCCCGGTTCCTGCTATACGTCCGGCGATTCCGGTGTTGACCACCGGCAGCAGCCCCGTTCGCGCCACGAGCGTGACGTCGATCCCGACCGGCGTCCCCCGGAACCCGAGTCCCGGGATCTGGTAGGCCGGGTGCTCGGCCAGCGTGATCTCGTACATGGACCGCGTGGCCGCCACGGCGTCGGCCACCTCGCCCCCGACGAAGCGCACGATGGCCGGCGAGGCCGCCATCGCGAACCCGCCCACACCCCCCGTCTCGGTGATCGTGGAATCGCCGATGTCCGGGTTGGCGTCATCGGGCCCGTAGGCCCCCAGGTACAGCCCGTCGGGGACGCCCGCGGGCCCGATGAACCAGCGGTCGCCCAGCCCCGACACCTGGATGCCGAAATCCGTGCCGTTGCGGGCCATCGCCACGACCAGCGTCGACCCCGGCACGTCCCGCGCCGTGTCGGCGCTCACCTTGCACGCGGCCATGCCCGCGTTGAGGAAGAAGTGGTCGTTGCCGTTGATGAACCTCAGCACCTCGGCGGCCCGCTCCGGGGCGGCCTCCACGATCGCGGGGGCGAGCTCGCGCACCAGGAGCGAGGTCGCGGCGCGGTTGCGGTTGTGCAGCTCGTCGCCCATCTGCAGGGCCTGCGCCATGAGGGCGCGCAGGTCCACCGGGCCGTTCGCCGCGAGCGCGTCCCGCAGCACGGGGCCGAGCACGTCGCCCATCCACCGCAGCCGGTCGAGCACCTCCGGGCCGTACGCGCCGTAGCGCAGCACCTTGCCGAGGCCCTCGTTGAGGGAGCAGTACGCGGTGCCGCCGTGTTCGGCGTCCCGCACCTCGAACATCCACATGGAGCCGCTGACCACGCCCGCCATCGGGCCGACGGTGCGGTGGCGGTGGCAGGGGGACAGGTGCGCCGAGCCCCGCTCCAGCGCCCCCTCGGCCTCCTCCGGGGTGCCCGCGAGCCCTTCGTAGAGCATGGCCCCGATCAGCGCGCCCCGCAGCGGGCCGGAGGCGCGTTCCCACGTGATCGGCGGCCCGGCGTGCAGGAAGGTGCCGGGGGGCAGATCGAGGACGTCGCGCGCACGCCGTACGCCGACGAGATGGGGGCGGGCCGCGAGCAGCCTGCCGACGGCCTTCTCGTTGGCGGCGGCCCGGCGCGGGTCGGCGAGGACCTGGGCGAGCGCGGCCGAAGTGCCGGGCAGCGGCGGGCGCCAGTCCACCGCGATCTGGGGCACGGCCTGGGCGTCGAGGGCGTGGCCCAGCAGGTCCGCGCCCACCGTGATCACCGTGAGGTCTCCGGACAGGGCGAGCGGCGTCAACGTGTACTCCCGGACAGTGAGACCGCATGCCGTACGGCACGCGCGTGTGAGGTGAACACCGTCGCGCCCGCCTCGGCGAACGCGCGGGCCTGTCTGGTCAGCCCCTGCGGGTCGCTCTCGGTGCCGACGACCGCCACGACGACGGCGACGCCCCGGGCGCGGGCCTCGGCGACCGCGGGCGCGAGGCTCGCGGCCGGGTCGGGGTCGGAGCCGTAGCCCAGGACGACGTCCAGCAGGGCCACGTCCCCGGCGGGCACGGAGGCCAGCGCCTCCAGCCGCAGCGCCGGGTCGATCATCGGGTGAGGGCGGCCCCGGGTGTAGGTGTCGTCGCCGAAGTCGGTGAACGTGCCGCGCTCGGCGGCGATGATGCGGGCCTCGGCGCACAGCGTCCCCCCGGCGTACAGGCCGTGCAGCGCGCCTCCGCCGCCGCCTCCGTCCCCGCTCACGCCTCCGTCCCCGCTCACGCCGTCCTGCGGGACCTCCCACGCGGGCCAGTCGGGCACGGGCCGCCCCAGCGCCGCCAGTACGGCTTCCGCCGCCGACGTCAGGTCGTGTCCGCCCGGCCCGAGCAGCGCTGTCACCACCGGGGTGGCGAGCGCGCGGACGGCCTCGGCGACGCGGGCCGCGGCCTTGGGGGCCGGCGGTTTGGAGATGAGCACGATCAGCGACGTGGCCGGGTCGTCGTCGAGCGCCCGCAGCGCCCGCAGCGTCGAACGCCCGCCGACCTCGGCCGACAGGTCGCGCCCTCCGACGCCGAGCACGTGGCTCACGCCGACGCCGGCGAGGTCCAGCAGGCTCGTGACGTGCTGCGCCCCGGTGCCGGAGGCCGCTACGACACCGACGCCGCCGGGCCGCAGCACGTTGGCGAACCCGAGGCCGACGCCCCCGATCGCGGCGGTGCCGCAGTCGGGGCCCATGACCAGCACGTCCCGCTCCGCCGCGAGGTCCTTCAGCAGGACCTCCTGCTCGACCGGCACGTTGTCGCTGAACACCATGACCGAAAGGCCCGCCTCGACCGCGTCGAGAGCCTCGGGGAAGGCGTTCTCACCGGGCACCGACACCAGCACCACCGCGGCCCGGCCGCCCTCGCTGGGGGCCGCCGCGGCGGCCGACCGGGTGGTGCGCGGCGGGCTTTCCGCGGCCCCGCCCGCTTCGCGGAGGGTCGCCAGCGCGGCGAGCCGGCGTTCCAGCTCGGCCTCGGCGGCGCGCAGCGCGTCGGGCTCCCGTGCCCGCACCGCGACGAGAAGGTCGGACGGCTCGGCCTCGGGCAGGTCGAACCCCAGCTCGCGGGCGAGTCCCAGATTCAGCTCGGTGGCCATGGCCACCATGGCCACCTCGACGCCGTCGAGGGCCGTCAGCGCCTGGCTGACGCGCATCAGGCTCACCGAGTCGTGATAGATGCCCGACCGCACGCGAACCAGATCGGCGGCGGGAAGTGCCTTGCTCCTCACCCATCCCCCTCGTCGTCGTTAATGCTGTGGGCCGGCGCCGTTCCCTGGGCCGGCGGCGCTCAGGCGCACGACCGCTCGCGGCTCAGGCGCGGCCGGCCGCTCGCGCGACCACCGCGTCGAGCCCGATGTGCAGCCCTCGGGCCAGATCGGCTCCGGAGGTGTGGCCGAGGGATAGGAGCCCTTGAAGGGCGGGCTCCAGCGGATGCCGCCCGGCCATGCCCCGCAGCGCCGCCGTCACCTCGGGGGCGGCCTCGCCCCTGGCGGCGCAGTGGAGAAGCGTGGCGGAGATCGGCGTCGTGCGGGTGCGCGCGTCGTAGGTGACCGCGGCGGCGAGCCAGTCGGCCAGCCGCACCGCGCGCGGCACTCCCGCGGACGTGCCGAGGTGGCGCAGGGCCACGAGCACCCCGGCCAGGATGTCGTCGCCGCTCGGCGTGAGCCCGGGGCCGAGGCCTACGAGCCGTTCGGCGGCGGTGACGACGTCGACGAGCGACTCCGAGGCGCAGCCGTCGGCCAGCATGGCGACGGCCCCGTTCCCGTCGAGGCCGGGCCGCCGGGCGGCCCGGCCGAGCACGTCGGCCGTCGCTCGGGCGGCGAGGGCGAGCAGGGCCGGGTCGGCGGGGCCGAGCGGGGGTGCCGGGTTCCACCAGCGTCCCGCGCTCAGGCCGGCCCGGCCGAGCCTGATCGAGCCGGCTCCCACGGCGGCGTCGTCGCCCACCTCGGCCGGCGGCAGCGCGCCGGACAGGACGATGGCGTTGGGGAGCCGCACCGCCTCTCCATGCACGACCGCGACCACGCGGGGTTCGATCTCCGTGCGAATCTCCAGGTAGATCCCTGCGGAGAACGCGGCCAGCACGCGGGCCGGCGTCCGCGGCGACTCCAGGACGGGGCGCAGTGCCGTACTCGCCGCCCCGGTGGCGTGCGTGCGCGTGGAGAGGGAGGAGAGGTGCGCGCGCCGTGCCCCCGGGCGTGTTCCGACGATCACAAAGACCTCCTGACGTGGGCGGATGCCTGGAAGGTGCGTGCCCTTGCAGAGCGTTTCCGAACCTGACGGTAGAGCGTGGTTCCGAGGGGGCCGTACGGAGAAAGGTGCCAACAGTCCGCTCAAAGGTTGGCTCTTCCTGACAGATAGGTGCATGGGCCACAATCTGCCTATGGAGCCCCCTGTACGGCTGGCAAGTACCGGCACGATCATCCACGGGGTCACCGTGGGCGAGGTCCTCGGCGTGTCCGCGCTCGCGGGCGCGCGGCTGATCGCCGGAGAAAGCGGTCTCAAACGGATCGTGCAGCGACTCAACGTGATGGAGGTCCCCGACATCCTCGCGTGGGTGAAACCCCACGAGCTGCTGCTGACCACCGGTTACCCCCTACGCAACACCCCGCAGTCCCTCGGCCACCTCATCGCCGACCTGGACGAACGCGGCCTCGCCGCGCTCGCCATCAAACTCGGCCGCTACCTGGACGAGCTGCCCGACGCGATGGTGGAGCAGGCCGACCGGCTGGGGTTCCCCCTCATCCGGCTCCCGAACGAGGTCGGCTTCGACGACATCCTCAACCAGGTCCTCACCGACATCCTCAACCGGCAGGCCGCCGCGCTCGCCCGCACCGAGGAGGCCCACCGGGCCCTGGTCCAGGTCGTGCTGGCGGGCGGCGGACTGCGCGAGGTCACCGCGGAGGTCGCCGGGCTCCTCGACGTCGCGGTCGCCGCCGTCGACGGCGCCGGCCGCGTACTGGCGGCGACCGGCCCCGCAGAGCAGGTGCAGGGGCTCCGCGAGGCCCTGGCGAAGGAGAACGGCAACGCCTCCCGGACCCACGCGGGCCGCGCCCCCTCGGGCGGCGGCACGGCGCGCAGAGGTACGGCTTGGCGCGCGACCGCGTCCGGACGTGACTCCTACGCCACCGTGCCGGTGGTCGCGGGCGGCCACCACCACGGGAGGATCGTGGCCTACAACCCGGCCGGGACCATCGCCGACAGCGACATCGGCATCCTGGAGCGGGCCGCCACCGTCGCCGCTCTCGTCGTGACCCGCCAGGAGGCCGTCACCGCCGTCGAGAGCAAATACCGCGCCGACTTCCTGCGCGACGTCCTCACCGGCCGCGCCGGAAGCGCCGGAAGCGCCGGAAGCGCCGACCGGGTCGCCGCGCGGGCCCGCGCCTTCGGCTGGGACCTCGAACGGTCGGTGACCGTTCTGGTGGCCGAGCTCGACCCCGAGTGCGACATGCGGGTCGCCCAGGACCGCCTGGTCGCCTCGTGGACCGCCGCCGTGCGCCGCCACGACCCGAACGGCGCCGTCGCCGGCTTCTCCAACGAGGTGGTCGCCGTCGTCGGCTCGGCCGTCGACACCACCCGCATGGCAAAGGACGCCGCCGCCGCGCTGGCCGACACCGCCGTCACGACCTTCTCCACCGGCACCAGCCGTACGGCGAACGCCCCCGAAGAGCTCCCCGACGCCTACGGGCAGGCGCTCAAGGCCGCCAAGGTCGGCCGCCAGCTCCACGGCCCCGGCGCGGTCGCCCACTTCGACCAGCTCGGGGTGTATCGCCTGCTGTCCCTGGTCAGCGACACCGAGGAGCTGCACGCGTTCGTGCGCGAGACCCTCGGCCCGCTCGCGGGCGACGCCGACGCGGAGAACGCGGACCTGCGCCGCACCCTGCACGTCCTCCTGGAGACCAACCTCAACGTCGCCGAGACCGCGCGCCGCCTGCACTTCCACTACAACACGTTGAGATACCGCATCGGGAAACTGGAACGCCTCCTCGGCAACTTCACCGACGACGCCCACCTGCGGCTCAACCTGACCCTGGCCCTCCACATCCTGCGGATGCGCGGAATCTGACGTCGGCCGGGGTTTCGAATTCGGGAAGCTGTGCCTGGTCAGAGGCCCAGCTTTGGCAGATCATGCCCGTGTAAGGTCGGAATCGCGGGCCTAATGTGCCCGCAACACCCGTTCCGCCGCGTCAAGAAGCCTGCGGGGTGGACACCGGCCGACGGCCCAGCGCACGAAAAGGGGCTCCATTGGTTGCACGAGTGATATCCGGCCGGGGGCGAGTCACCGGACCGGCCGGTGACATCAAGGGAGACGCCGGGTGAAACCACCCCCGTTCGATTACCACGCCCCCCGAGACCTGGCCGAGGCCCTCGCGGTCCTCGCCGGTGTCGGGGAGCGTGGCAAGGTGCTCGCGGGAGGGCAGAGCCTCATCCCGCTCCTCAACATGAGGCTCGCCGTCCCCGAGCACCTCGTCGACATCAACCGCCTCGCCGAACTCGACACCCTGTCGGTCGCGAGCGACGGCGTCACCGTCGGAGCGCTCGCCCGGCACAGTCGCGTGGAGCGCTCCACGCAGGCCGCCGCCGTACAACCCCTGCTGCGCAAGGCGCTGCGCCTGGTCGCCCACCCGGTGATCCGCAACCGGGGCACCATCGTCGGCAGCCTGGTCCACGCCGACCCCGCCGCCGAGATGCCCGCCGCGCTCACCCTGCTCGGCGGCAGCGTACGGCTGGCGCGCGACGGCGGCGAGGTCCGCGACGTGCCCGCCGCCGACTTCTTCACCGGGCCGCTCGAATCGGCCCTGCGACCCGGCGAACTCGCCGTCTCCGCCTTCTTCCCCGCGCTTCCGCCCCGGTCCGGCACGGCCTTCCACGAGCTGGCGCGCCGGCACGGCGACTTCGCCCTGGCCGGCGTCGCCGCCGCCGTCACCCTCGACGAGTCCGGCGCGACCACCTCGGCCAAGGTGGCCTGCATCGGCGTCGGCTCGACCCCCGTCGTGCTGGACGTGACCGGGGCGGAACCGGACGAGGTGGCTCATGCCGTACGAGGGGCGATCGAACCCGACGCGGACATCCACGCGAGCGCGAGATACCGCAGCCACCTCGCCGGGGTGCTCGCGACCCGCGCGATCGACGAGGCGAATGGAGAGGCGAGACGTGCACTCGATCACACTGGTCGTTAACGGGGTCGTGCGCGAGGCGACGGTGCCCGCGCGAACCCTGCTGTCGGACTGCCTGCGCCACCACCTCGGACTGACCGGCACCCACGTCGGGTGCGAGCACGGCGTCTGCGGCTGCTGCACGGTGCTGCTGGACGGCGAACCCGTCAGGTCCTGCCTGACGCTGGCCGTGACGGCCGACGGGCACGAGATCACCACCGTCGAGGGCCTCGCCGGACCGGACGGCGAGATGTCGCCCGTGCAGCGCGGCTTCAACGAATGCCACGGCCTGCAGTGCGGCTTCTGCACGCCCGGCTTCCTGTGTACGGCGACCGCCCTGCTGCGCGACAACCCCGACCCGACCGACGAGGAGATCGTGGAAGGCGTCGCGGGCAACCTGTGCCGCTGCACCGGCTACCAGAACATCCTCAAGGCGGTGCGCCGCGCCGGCGAACTGATCCGGGAGGAGGCGTGACCACCAAGCTCTTCGGCGAGCCCGTCCAGCGGCGGGAGGACCCCCGCCTGCTCACCGGGCAGGGCCGCTACCTCGACGACCTCGGCCAGACCGCCCTGGCCGCCGCGTTCGTACGGTCGCCCCACGCGCACGCCCGCATCAAGGACATCGACGTGTCGGGCGCGCTCGCCGTCGAGGGCCTGGTCGCCATCTACACGTGGGAGGACCTGCCGGGCCGCGCCGGGCAGCCGCTGCCACTGCTCATCCCGCACCCCGCGCTCACCCACGGCCGCACCGCCTACCCGCTGGCCAAGGACATCGTCCGGCACGTCGGCGAGCCGGTCGTCATGGTCGTCGCCCGCGACCGCTACCTCGCCGAGGACGCCTGCGCCCTCATCACCGTGGAATACGAGTTCCTGAAGCCCGTCGTCGGCGTCGAAGAGGCGCTGCGCTCCGGCACCCTCGTCCACGAGGACGTCCCCGGCAACGTGGGCGCGCACCTCGTGCAGGAGGTGCCCTCGGCCGACGGGCGCGGCGCCGCCGAGGCCATCGAGGCGGCGCCCCACACGCTGTCGTTCCGGCTCGACATCGAGCGCAGCGCGTCGATGCCGCTGGAGGGGCGGGGCGTCTACGCCCGCTGGGACGCCGACGACCGGTCGCTGCGCGTCTACACCAGCACCCAGTCCTCCACCAGCGTCCGCATGGCCGTCGCGGCCACCCTCGGCATCCCGCTGCCCAAGGTCGAGGTCATCGCCCCCGACGTCGGCGGCGGCTTCGGCGTCAAGATCATGCACCCGTGGCCGGAGGAGATCCTCGTGCCGTGGGCCGCGATCACGCTCGGGCGCGAGGTCAAGTGGGCCGAGGATCGGCGCGAGCACTTCATCGCCTCCGCCCACGAGCGGGCCCAGGTCCAACACGTGAACGTCGGCTTCGACGACCAGGGGCGGATCCTCGGGCTCGACGTGACGATCCTGCACGACCACGGCGCCTACACGCCGTACGGCATCATCGTGCCGATCATCACCTCGACGCAGTTGCTCGGGCCGTACCGCGTCGGCGCCTACCGCGTCGAGTTCTCCTCGATCTACACCAACACCGTGATCGTCACCCCCTACCGGGGCGCGGGCCGCCCGCAGGGCGTGTTCTGCATGGAACGCACCATGGACCGCATCGCCCGCCACCTCGGCCTCGACCGGGCCGACGTGCGGGCCGCCAACTTCATCCAGCCCGACCAGTTCCCCTACGACCAGGGCCTGATCTTCCAGGACGGGCGGCCGCTGATCTACGACAGCGGCGACTACCCCGAAACCCTGCGCATGCTCAAAGAGCTCATCGGATGGGACTCCTTCCCCGAGCGGCGGGCCGAGGCGGCCCGGCAGGGCCGCAGGCTCGGCATCGGCCTCGGCTGCTACGTCGAGGGCACCGGGGTCGGGCCGTACGAAGGCGGCCACGTCCAGGTCACCTCCGACGGGCGCGTTCACGTGTCCACCGGGCTCACCTCGCAGGGCCAGGGGCACGAGACCGTGTTCGCCCAGATCGCCGCCACCGAGCTCGGCGTCCCGCTGGAACGCGTGTCCGTCGTCACCGGCGACACCCGCAGATTCGGGTACGCCGTGGGCACCTTCGCCTCCCGCGCCGCCGTGATGAGCGGCAACGCCATCGCCCTGGCCTGCCGCAAGGTCAAGGAGAAGGCCCTGCGCATCGCCGCCGACGCCCTGGAGGCCGACCCCCGCGACCTCTCCATCACCGACGGCGTCATCCACGTCACCGGCGACTCGCGCGCCGCCATCCCGCTGGCCACCGTCGCTGTGCTGTCGAACCCGCTGCGCTACGCCTTCGACGAGGAGAGCAGGCGGGCCACCCAGTTCGCCGGCGCGACCCCGCCCGACCGGCCCCCCGTCGCCGAGGGCGACGAACCCGGCCTGGAAGGGCGCGACTACTACTCGCCGATCCGGGCGACCTTCGCCTCCGGCATGCACGCCGCGATCGTGGAGACCGACCCCGACACCGCCGAGGTCAAGATCCTGCGCTACGCCGTCGTACACGACTGCGGCAAAATGATCAACCCGCTGATCGTGGAGGGGCAGATCCACGGGGGAGTGGCCCAGGGCGTCGGAGGCGCGCTCTACGAACGGATGGTCTACGACGAGCACGGCCAACTGCTCAACGCGTCCTTCATGGACTTCCTCATGCCTTACGCCACCGAGGTCCCGCACATCGAGACCGCCCACCTGGAGACCCCGTCCCCGCTCAACCCGCTCGGCATCAAGGGCGCCGGCGAGGCGGGCGTGATCCCGGTGTCGGCGGTCATCGCCTCGGCGATCGAAGACGCCGAAGGCTTCCCGATCGACCGGATGCCCCTGTCGCCGTCGGAACTGTTCGACCTGCGGGCCGACCACGGCGCGTAGAACCGGGTGGCCGCAGCCCGAAGGCCGGTTCCCGGGCGATGGGAACCGGCCTTCGGGGTGGTGCCGGAATGGTCCTTGAAAATCCTGGTCACACCGGGACCGGGTCGCGAGTGAGCCGCTTGCGGAACACCCAGTACGTCCACGCCTGGTAGCCCAGCACGAACGGCAGCGCCGCGACCGCCACCCACGTCATCACCGTCAGCGAGTACGGCCCCGAGGCCGCCTCGGCCACCGTCAACCCCGGCATCGGCTCCGGCCACATCGACAGGAACACCATCGCGGTCGTCGCCACGATGGCCGTCGCCGTCGCCGTGAACGCCCAGCCCTCCCGACCGCGCCAGATCGCCGCCGCGGCCCCCGCGAGCGCGACCACGACCGCCGCGGCGAGCACCCACCGCAGCGCGCTGTCCCCCGCGACCGCCGCGACACCCACCGCCGCCACCGGTACGGCGACCGCCGACAAGGCCAGTGCCGTACGCCGCGCCCGCACCCGCACCTCGCCCTCCGTCTTCAGCGACACGAACACAGCGCCGTGCAGGACGCACACCACCAGCGAGAACACCCCGCCGAGCAGCGCCGCGTACGCGCTGTCGAACAGCAGGTCGGCGAAGATCCCGCCCCAGAGGAACGCCGCCATCAGGCTGCCCGCCAGGATGCCCGCGTCGCACCGGGCCCGGCCGCGCGGCGTCGTCACCTTGCCGCGCCACTCCAGCCCCACGCCCCGGATGATGAGGCCGACGAGCATCAACGTCATCGCGAGGTAGAACTCGCTGAGCATGCCCGCGTACCACGCGGGGAACGCGGCGAACATGCCGCCGACCGCGGTGATCAACCACACCTCGTTGCCGTCCCACACCGGGCCGATCGTCGTGATGACCTGGCGGCGCTCGCTCTCGTCGCGGGCCAGCAGTGGCGCCAGCACCCCGACCCCGAAGTCGAACCCCTCCAGCACGAAGTATCCGGTCCACAGGATGGCGATGAGGATGAACCAGAGTGTGATGAGGTCCATGTTCCGTGTCCTCTGAGTCCTCTAGTCGTTCTAGTGCTTTCAGTACATGAAGGTCGGCTGGAGCCGCGCCCCGCCGGCCTCGTCCCGGCCGTCGTGGTCAGCGCCGTCCCCGCCGAGCTCGTCGGGCCCCTTGCGGATGTAGCGGGCCAGCAGGACGCCCTCGGCCACCGCGAGCACGCCGTACAGCAGCGTGAAGATCGTCAGCGAGATCGCCACCTCGGCGAACGTCACCCCCGGCGACACGCTCGCCGCCGTGAGCAGCTCGCCGTACACCACCCACGGCTGGCGGCCCATCTCGGCCAGCAGCCACCCCGCGATCACCGAGAGGATGGGCAGCGGCAGCGCGTAGAAGCAGGCCCGCGCGAACCAGCCGGGCACCCGCCGCCGCTTGCGCGTCGCCCACAGGCCGAGGAGTGACAGTCCCACCGTGGCCAGGCCGAAGCCGATCATCACCCGGAACGACCAGTAGATGACCGGCAGGTTCGGCCGGTAGTCGCCTGGGCCGAACTGCTGCTCGAACCTCTTCTGGAGGTCCTCCACCCCCGCCACCGTCGCGTTCGCGTCGTTGGTGGCCAGGAAGCTCAGCATTCCCGGGATCTCGACACCCGGCACCGGCGAGAACCCCGCTCCCCGCGTGTCACGCTCCAAGCCCTCGGCCGCCGCCAGCTTCATCGGCTGCTGCTCGTGCAGCAGCTTGGCCGACACGTCGCCGCTGACCGCCACGATCACGCCCGCGATCGCCGTCATCACCAGCGCCCCGCGCATGCTCGACCGCCACATCGCGGCGTCCGCGCTCCCCGGGTCCTTGCGCCGCTCCCGCATCAGCCGATAGCCGATCACCGCCAGGATGAACCCGCCCGCCACCACGAACGACCCGCTCACCACATGCGGCACCTGCGCCAGCGCCGTCGAGTTCGTCAGCACCGCCCACAGGTCGTTCATCCTGGCCTTGCCGTCCTCGACGACATAGCCGACCGGGTGCTTCATCCAGGAGTTCGCGGCGAGGATGAAGTACGCGGAAAGGTTGGACCCGATGGCCGCCGCCCAGATGGTCGCCAGATGCACGCGCTTGGGCAGCTTGTCCCAGCCGAAAATCCACAGCCCGAGGAACGTCGACTCCAGGAAGAACGCCAGCAGTGCCTCCATCGCCAGCGGCGCACCGAACACGTCCCCGACAAAGATGGAATACTCACTCCAGTTCATCCCGAACTGGAACTCCTGCACGATGCCCGTCACGACGCCCATGGCAAAGTTGATCAGGAACAGCTTCCCGAAGAACTTCGTCAGGCGCAGGTACTGCTCCTTGCCCGTGCGGTGCCACGCGGTCTGCAAAGCGGCCACGAAGACACCGAGGCCGATCGTCAAGGGCACGAACAGGAAGTGATACACGGTGGTGATGCCGAACTGCCACCGTGCGAGATCAAGTACGTCCATCTTCCCCTCGCCGGGACTCCAGCTCTACGGCTTGTAGTGCTACATAAAGTAGTACTACAGCCTGTAGAGCAATCGCGCGGGTACGGTCCAAGATCCCCTGCGATCTTCGTCACACGGGTGCCCCGCTCGTGTAGGCATTGACGTATGCCGATGGAACCCGTCGATCTCCACCTCGACGCAGAAGACCGTGCTCTGATCAGAGAAGCCGCCCTACGGCGGGGCATCTCCGAGGCCGACCTCATCCGTGAGGGCATCCGCCTGGCCGTCATGGCGAACCGTGTCTGGGATGCCCCCTGGAATGGCCCACATTCGACAGGATCGATGAGCTGGCACGTGAACCCGGTCAGGACAGGGAACACGGCCTCCCCCGGCGGTGCGATTAGGGCCGGAGTTCCACGACGTCGGCGACGGCGCAGCGACAGCACCAGCGGGGCCCGTTCCAACTGCTCGGGCGCGTAGAACCTGTAGCCGGTCACGGGGTCGACCCGGGCCGGCGTCAGCAGGCCGAGCTCGTCGTAAGAGCCGCAGCGCCTTCGGCGACAGCCGAGACGCCTTCGCGAACTCCCCGATCGTCAACAGACCCATGCCGCCCTCCTCACACCGGGCTTTTGCCCGGTGTCCCCACCGTGCGTCTTCCCCCAGGGGCAAGGTCAATCTCAGGGTTTGAGGATGATCCGGATGGGGTCTCCCTGCTTGGTGTCGAGCATGTGGACCGCCTTGGCGGCGTCGGCCAGGGGCATGATCGCGCTGACGGAGCGGGAGAAGTCCACCCGGTGGGCGCGGACCAGTTTCACGAGCTGGGTGACGTGTTCGGGCTGCGAGCCGTAGTGCCCGAGCAGCTTCTGCGCGAAGAAGCTGAACATCGTGTCGTCGGCGATGCTGATCGGTGTGCCCGACAGCCCGGCGAGGACGAGGCGCCCGCCGTACCCGAGGCAGGTGACGGCCTGCTCGCGTACGGCGGGTGCCCCGGCGAAGTCGAACGCCGCGTCGAGCCCGCCGCCCGCGGCGGCGCGGATCTTCTTCCGCAGGTCCGGTTCGGCCGGGTCGAGAGCGAGGTCGGCTCCGAAGTCGAGGGCGCGCTGCCGGGCCGCGGGGAGCGGGTCGACGGCGATGATGGGGGCGGCGCCGATCAGGCGGAGCAGTTGGACGCCGTGTGCGCCGAGGCCGCCGACTCCCCAGACGCCGACGGATTCGGCGGGCCGCACTTGGGCGGTCGCGGTGATGGCGGCCCAGGGGGTGGAGATGGCGTCGGGGATGAAGCACGCCTGTTCGAACGGCAGGTCGTCGGGGACGGGGACGAGTGTGTCGACCCTAGCCAGGGCGTACTCCGCCCAACCGCCGTCATAGTCGACGCCCCGGGTGTAGACATCGCCGCCGCGCACTTCGCCGCTCTGGAGCAGCACCCGGTCGCCGACCTGTCGGCCGGTGACTCCGGGGCCGAGCGCGTGGACGGTGCCGGCGACCTCGTGGCCGAGCGTGACCGCGCTCCCGCCGAGCCTGAACGGTTGCAGCGTTCCATCAATGAGGTGCACGTCGGATAAGCAGACCCCCGCCGCCTCGACCTTGACGAGCACGTGCCCCGGTCCGGGTTCGGGAACGGGCACCTCGTCGATCTGGAACCTCGGACCGTCCGCCTCCAGATATAGCCTTCCAGCCAGCACGTCATCATCTCCTCTGCGACGCGGAACCCTACGCGTTCGCGCAGGTCGGTGTGGTCGTCAGCCACGTTATCGCCGCCGCCTCCCACGCCGGGAACACCAATACCGACGCTGCGAGACGCAGCGGCGCGGAATGCCGTACGCCGGATTGGTCCCAAAGCGGCCAGGGAACATCCCAATATGGCCGCCGGACAGCCTCTGCGCCACAACGGGAGCCCACCGTGTTGAAACTGATTCTCGACCAGGATTACCTTGAGCCGACTCCGGCGGTCGACCGCACGCCCTACGTCAATCACGGCCTCGTCACCGGGGCCGCGTTCGAACCGAACGGGCGGCAACCAGGCAGCGGCGCGCTCCGGTTCACCCCTGACTCCTCCTCGGTACGCATCGCTCCTCGCCAGTGTTGGCGGGACCTGCGGGCGCTCGCCATCGAGACATGGCTCTGGGTCGAACCCACAGGGACCCGCCGCAACATCATCGAGGGCGACGGCAGCTTTGCCTTGTTCGTCGACACCGACGACGCCCTGACCGGAAGCGTGTTCGGCTTGCACGGCGGCTCGGCGGACCCGAAGTGGGTCACGGTGTCGTCTACCTCAGACAGCCCCGACGGCGTAGCGCGCCCGCTGCCGATGCGGCAATGGTGCAAGGTCGTGTTCTACCACGATGGGATCGCACGGGCCCGGCTGTTCGTCGACGACCAGCTCGTGGCGGCGCGCGGCGGCTACGAGTCCGGAGTGGGCCCGGTGGGCGGTGCGGGCGTGGTCATCGGCAATTGGACACTGGCCGACCAATTCGGTTTCGATGGGCTCATCGACCATGTGCGGGTCTTCAAGCACGACGAGAACTGGCCGCTCCGTGCCTTTCTCAGTCGTTCCATCAGCTTGGAGGCATACGACCAGTGGGACCGCTTCTGGGAATGTCTGCGGTGCGCCACCGACCCCGTCGCGGCCCGGAACCTCGTCCAGATCGGGCGCGCTTGGGAGAAGCTGCTGCGCCGGTTCTTCGCTGCTGTGCACGGCAGCGGTCAGGCCCAAGAAGAGCTGGAACGGCTCCTTGGCGACTACAAGCGCAACTGGGCCGCCGACACCCTGACCGACGCCAGCATGATCGACACGATCGTCGCGCTGCGCCGGCTGCTTGAGGACCTACTTGGACCGACCTGGTTGGAGGACGCCTCAGCGCTCGCCCACCAACTGCGCGAAGTTCTCGGTGAGACGCACGGGTGCCTCGATCCGGCCCGGCTGGCGGACGCCGACCCCTCATGGGCCGGTTTCATTGCAGCGGCATCGGATGCCCTGCAGACTTAGGAGGCTTGGATGCCGCTGTCGCCGTCGGCCAAGGCCGACCTCGTCGCACGGTTCACGCCGCTGCTGTACCTGTCCCCGCAAGAGCCTGACTATCCTGTGTCGCCCAGTGACTACGTGGAGCGGGCCGCGCTATGGAACTCTTACCCGCCTCACCACGACAAGGCGACGTGGGGACGACTCTCGGGTGGTGAACGGCGCCCCTTGATCGAACGCGGCGGGATCAGCCTTGACCCCGCTGAGGATGTGCACGGCGCATCCGATCCGGACGGCGACGGCGTCGCCGAGAGCTACCTCGGCCAGCGTAACGACCTCGGATACCCGTTCCTCTCCCCTCCAGAGGGTGAGACATGGCTGGACTTTGCCGCCTGGCAGGACAGCGTGCGGGTCGGCCCAGATACCGGCAACCGCCGCACCCACGATCGCCCCCGGCCCACACTGCGCCAGCCGTGGTTCACCGCTGACGTGTGGGAGGTCGACGACTATCTGGCAGGGCTGGGGTCGAACGGCACCGCACGGTTCGGCCTCAGACCACGCGAGGTGCCCAAGCTGCTCGGCGGAATCGTGGTTGTGGCATTCCACTTCCTCTTCCCCTGGCACCGCCAACCCCGGCGGCGCACCGCGCTCGGCCCGCAAGACGACCCCTACACCGGCGACTACGAAGGCGACTGGACCACGTTTGCCGTGATTGCGCGGCGGACAGACGAAGGACCTGAACTTCCTGCCGACAAGGTCGCGCCGCTGCACGGCGCGTTTGGGCAGCGGTGGCGTGGCACAACGCCGGACTTCGAGGATCACGCGACCGCGCGAATGCAGCTTGTGCCGTGGAGCGAACTGCTGACCGTCAACGACCATCCGGTGGTGGTGGCCGCCTCCGGAACGCACAACCTCTATCCGCACAATCCACCGCTTACCGCCGCAGGCGACGTCGATCCTCAGGGCATGGACTTCGGCGCGTCCGTAGCCGAGCCCGTCCACAAGCTTGCCAAGGACTTGGCCGACGATCCCTGGTCACGTGTGTTCATGACCAAGGTAGTGGCGGGGGCATCGGTCGGCGGCGGGCTCGGCGGGCTGGTCGGCGCCGCCGTCGGCGCGGTGGTCGGCGTTCTCGCCTCGGCGCTTGAAGCCGCAGAGGCGGAGAAACAGGGATGGATGGAGCAGCCGAAACTCACCCCCGATCCACCGCCTGATCAGGACAACCCGCTAGTCGATGACTGGGAGGAACTGGAGCAGCGCAACGTCGTCGCTCCAGCCGGGATCAACGCGCCACCGCTCATCGACACCGCCCGGTCGGAGCTGAGGCACTGGACCAGCGCTCCCAAGGAGAGCCTCGTCGACGGCTCGATCCTGTTTACTGCAGATGGCGAGCGGCCGACGTTCGCGGGGCGGTGGGGCGTGCGCTGTGTCGACGACCCTTTCCTGCTCCGCAGCGGCATAGCCTATCCCGACCAGCGCGCGGCGGTCGTCGACGCTCTGCTGGTCCTCGGTTGATGAGGGGCCTGACGGCCATCGGTTACCCTTGCCCGGTTTCGTGGACAGACGGATCTTCATGCCCTCCGTGCGGTATGACCACGAGGTCGGCGAACCGTCGGCTCGCCAGGCCTCCTCGTCCTTGGCGGTCGCGGGGCGGGAGCCGAGCTTGCGGTGGCCGGTCCACGCCTGGTCGTCTTGTGTGGACCACCGCACGCTCACACTGCGGTCCGTGAGCCGGTAGGTGGGCCATCCAGCCGCCCTCCGCGGCGGCCTTGGTGATTTCCTCGGGTGAGCGGGTGACGACCACGACATGGCCGCCGGGGCGGGCGAAGGACGCCGCGTCCTTGAGGGCTTGGATCCTCTGCCACGGGTCGGGCAGCACGTTGAGGACGAACATCGAGGTGACGAGGTCGAAGCCGGTCCGCTGGGAGCGGGGCCAGCCGAAGTCGTCGTGCGGGTCGAAGCCTTCGGCGTCCAGGCCCGCCGAGCGGTAGTGGGCGACGTCGGTGCCGCGGCCGCAGCCGTGGTCCAGGACGCTTGTGACCCCGAGGGGGCCGGTCAGGTGCTCGGTCACGGCCCGGGAGGCCGGAGAAGGGGCCTGGCGGCTCATCGCGGTCTTATGGGGCTGATACCTCCTCCTGGCCTGGGCAACGGAGCTCTGGCCGGTGAGGTCGCTCAGTGCGAAGAGCACGTTGTCCGGCTCGGCCCTATGGAGGGTGACGGGCAGGTCGATCAGCAGTGCGGAGTGGTCGGTGAACGCCCTCGGGCCGGTCCGCACCGTCACGTCCGGGGTGATGGTGGTCGTCGCTGTCAGGTGGTCGCTGAGCAGGGCGAGGTCGCAGCGGAAGCGGCTGAGCTTGCCGGAGAAGACACGCTCGAAGGTGAAGGCGGGTGCCGTCTCGACGGTGGTGTCGACCAGACCCGCCCCGTGCATCAGCTGCTGCAACGTCTGCCGTTCGGCGTCGGTGGTGAAGGTGCTGGTCTCCTCACCGAACAGGCCGTCCTCGGGGCGGGGGGCGAGGTTGAAGTCCCCGCAGATCAACAGCGGGCGGCCGTCCTCGGCGGCGGCCATCGCTGCCAGTTCGGCCAGCTGGGCCGCCCGGGAGGCGCCAGCATAGGCGTCGAGATGCAGCTGCAGGACGACCATCCATTCCAGCTCGATCCGCTGGACCCACGTCTTCGGCGAGGACACGGCGGGCGGGGCGAGGTCTTCGCTGGTCCAGGCGGCCAGGCGTCCGTCGCCGCCAGCGAAGGTGAAGCCGCTGAGCAGGGGCGGCGTCCGGTCAGCGGGCTTGAACGGCTCCCGCGCGAGCACGGCCTTGATGCCGTGCTCGCGCAGCCAGGCGGCGAGGTTCGAGCGGGCGCCTGCGGCGCCGAGACGCTTGTTGAGGTTGACCGAGGCCAGCAGCACGAGGGGTCCTTAAGGTCACAGGGGCAGGGGCCTGCCGGAGGCGGCTTCGTCACGGAAGGCGTCCCACAGGATGTTCAGCGGGTGGGAGGCGTCATAGGTCTCGCGTTCGCCCTTGCGGGCGAAGACACCGGAGATCAGCTGGAGCATGGGGTTCAAGTCGTTGGCGAAGTCGATGAGGCGGAAGTCTTCGCTGGTGGGTAAACGCCCGTCGACGGCCGCCTCGCCGATGGAGCGGGCACACAGCATGCATCCATAGGTCATGCGGGACCGCAGCAGGGCGAGCCCGTAATAGATGTCGTCGATCTCGGCGGCGATCTGCAGCTGCGAGCGGAAGTCCGGGCCGTACCATCGCTCGACGAAGTCGGTGATCACCCCGCGGGAGGGGATGACCAGCGGCAGGGTCCGCAGCCGGTTGACGCCGACGGTCCTGGCTGCGAGCTCGCGCACCGGCAGGTTCGTCAGCAGGGCCAGGCCCTCGCGATGCCATTCGAGGAACTCGTAATCAGGAGCGACCCGCTCGGCGGCGGCCTCGGCCGCAAGTCCTCCGCACAGCAGGAGATCACCGCCCCGCGCGGCATCGTCCTGCACACCGACGCCGCCCAGAGCACCGGCTACGGCCTGCTGGACGTCGTCGACCTCGGCGTCGACCTCGCCTCCATGTCCGCGCACAAACTTCACGGGCCCAAAGGCATCGGCTCCCTCTACATCCGCGGCGGCCTCCGCATCACCGCCCAGCAGACCGGCGGCGGACAAGAACGCGGACTACGGGCCGGTACTCCCAACGTTCCCGAGATCGTCGGCTTCGGTGCCGCCGCCCACCTCATCACGTCCGACGCAGTCCCGCCCCCACCCCGCATCCGGGCCCTGCGTGACCGGCTCCAAGACCGCCTCCTGACGGCGATCCCCGGTGCCAGCGTCAACGGTCACCGACACCGGCGACTGCCCGGGAACCTCAGTCTCACTCTTCCCGGCGTCGAAGCCACCGACCTTCTCGACCGCCTCCCCGGCATCGCCGCCTCCACCGGCTCGGCCTGCAACGCCGGAAGTGGCGAGCCCTCCCACGTCCTCACCGCGATCGGCCTCACCCGCGAGCAGGCCCGCGCAACCCTCCGGCTGAGTCTCGGCCGCACCACCACCGCCATCGAGATCGACCAGGCCGCCAACCTCATCATCCGAACCGCACACACCCTGGCACCGTCGCCCGCCAACGCAGCCTGATGCTTCGGGCCTCGCTGTCGGCCCGGCCGGGGGCCGCGGCGGCGGACCGACCGTATGCCCCCCCCAAAAAAAACAGGATGATCAGAGCGTTCAAGGAAAGTCCCTCCGGGCCAGCTCAGCGCTGCTCTCCGGTCCTCCGCACGTATGTGGCTTATGCCGTACGACCGGCGTCGGCGCGCTGGAGGAAAGCCCAGCCGCTCGCCGGAAACCCTGCGCAAGATCCCCGGATGACTGCCGTCCCCCGGCTTCGGCACGATCGCCTGCCTCGGTGAGGCACTCAACGTGCCGGTTCAGGAGTTGGCGGCCACCTGGCGCGGCAACGACCTACGGCTGGAAGCCGCCTCATAACCGCTGCTGCGCCCGCCCACGGAGTCCCAAGAGGACACGGGCCGGTCCCTCATCGAGCGCCTGTGCCCGTTGATCCGGCCACTGCCGGTCGAGCCGGCATCGTGACCCGCGTTGAGTCCCGTGCGGCACGGCAACGGCCCCCGCCGCCACGGAGGTGGGGGCGAGGGCCGTTTGAGCGTGGTGGTGCGTTAGCCCTTGAGCTGCGTGATGCGGATGTTGTTGCCGAAGGGGTCGCGGAGGGCGCAGTCGATGCCGTAGGGGCGCTCGGTGGGCTCTTCGGAGAACTCGACGCCCCGCTCGACCAGGGTCTTGTAGGTCTGGTGGCAGTCGTCGGTGGTGAGGATGAACCAGCCGCCGCCGGCGCCCTTGGTGATGAGTTCGCGGACCTGGTCGGCGGTCGCGGGGTCGTGGGCGGGAAGGCCGGGCTTCTCCAGGAGGAGCTCGCGGCCGGTGTCGCCGGGCACCTTGACGGTGAGCCAGCGCATAGGGCCGAAGTCCTGGTCGGTGCCGACCTCGAAGCCGAGCTTGTTCACATAGAAGTCGAGTGCCTCGTCCTGGTCGAGGACGAAAAGCTGTGATTGCGTGATCCGGTTGAACATGGTTTCAGGCTAGTTTGCCCTGGTCGCGCGGCGCTTCTCCAAAACTGCTCGGCCTCGCCCAGGACATGGTGAAGCAGGTGGGCAGGGCGGGGCCATCGGCTGCTTCGCGGTAGTCGCTGGGGGACTGGCCGACGATCGAGCGGAAGGTGCGGCTGAAGGTGCCGAGACTGGTGAAGCCGACGGCGAGGCAGATGTCGGTGATGCTGCGATCCGTTTCGCGGAGGAGGTGCATCGCGCGTTCGACGCGGCGGCGTTGGAGGTAGCGGTGGGGGGTCTCGCCGAACGTCGCCCGGAAGGTGCGGATGAAGTGGGCCTCGGACATGTGGGCGATGCGGGCCAGGGCGGGGATGTCGAGGGGGTGCGCGTAGGAACGGTCCATCGCGTCCCGGGTGCGGAGCATCAGGCGGTTGGTCTGCTCTACGGCGCGGCTCACCGTCTCATCTGACCATAGGCCGTGGTGAAGCGCACATCAGCCTCGTTATCCACCTGATTTGCCCTGCATTACCAGGGTGTAGTGGATCTCGTGGTGATATGCGTCGGTCTGGGGGTGGAACCGATCTTCCGTCCTGAGAGGGATGACACGCGCACCCGCCCTCGCAAAGATCACGAAACATGACGACTGGACGCAGCTAATGCGAAGGCGCATGGGATTCATCCTCGTCGCCTTCACCGCTCTCATCGCCTCTCTCCTCCAGGCGCCGGCCGCTACGGCGAGCGCCCAGCGAACCATCACCTGGGAACCCTGCCCCGAGGACGCCACCGTCGACTGCGGAAAGCTCACCCTGCCGATCGACTGGTCGAACCCCCAAGGGCCCACGTTCGAGTTCGCCGTGGCGCGGCGCAAGGCCACGAATCCGGCGGCCAGGATCGGGTCGCTGGTGTACCAACCGGGTGGTCCGGGCGGTTCCGGGGTGCAGGACGTGCTGGCGAACTACCTGCCCTTCACCCCGGAGTTGGCATCCAGGTTCGACATCGTCGGCATCGACCCGCGAGGTGTGGGCCGCAGCCAACCCGTCCTGTGCTCCATGGACCTGCTTCTCCAGGCTCCCCAGACGGTGCTGAAGAACCAGGCCGACTTCGACGCCGTGGTCGCCTTCAACACCAAGCGCAGGGAGGACTGCCGCACCCGCACGGGCCCGATGTTCGACCACGTCGACACGCTGAACGTGGCGCACGACCTGGAGGCCCTCCGCGAAGCGCTGGGCGACGACAAGCTCACGTATTACGGGATCTCGTACGGCACGCTGATCGGCCAGATCTACGCCGAGCGCTACCCGGGCCGGGTACGCGCGCTGGGACTCGACGCGAACATGGACCACAGCATCGGCACCCGGGCGTTCCTCGACCAGGAGAGCTGGGCGCTTGAGGACTCCTTCACCGAGTTCGTGGCGTGGTGCGGTCGGACCCCGTCGTGCGCCCTGCACGGCCGCGACGTGAAGGCCGTGTGGGCCGACCTGTACGGCAGAGCCGAGCGCGGCGAGCTGCACGCCCCCGGCGACCCCACGCTCCCGATCACCCCGCTGGTGCTGTCCTACGAGGTGATGATCGCGGGGTACGTGCCGTCGTGGGCGCAGTTGGCCTCGGTGCTCGCGATGCTCGCGGACGGCACGGGGAACGCGCCGATGAAGGCGAAGCCGTTCACGACCACGTCAGAGGCCGTGCCGTACCCGTTGGAGATCTTCTGCCAGGACTGGCAGCTGCCCATCCGGAACTACCGCGAGTACGCCCGGCATGTGAAGAGGTCCAAGGCGATCGCGCCGAACACGCGGTTCAGCCCGCTGGCCTTCGAGACCGTCACCAGCTGTCTCGGCCATCCGTCGCCGATCGACAACCCGCAGCGCCGACTGCGCGTCGACGGCACGCCCACGCTGCTGCTCGGCAGTTCGCTGCACGACCCGGCGACGCCGTACCCGTGGTCGGTGAGCACGGCGCGGCAGATCGGCCGGGAGGCCAGGCTGCTGACCTACGAGGGGTGGGGTCACGGGGCCTATCCGAGGAGCGCGTGCGCGGCCGAGGTGTTCGACCGCTACCTGACGGACCTCGTGGTGCCTCCGCGGGGGAGCAGGTGCCCTGCCGTACCGCCCGCCGAGGTGAGCACGCGCAGCGCGGTGCCCGCGCCGCTGAACGGTCCGCTGCCCGGTCTGCCCGGGTGGACTCTGGGATCCTGAGACCGACATGACCGATATGACCGCGCGGGCCGTGCCCACCACGGCCCGCGCGGTCACATCGGCCCGGAGCACCCCAGCTCGCCCCGGGCCGACTCGGATCGGCTCGGATCAGCTCGGGGCCGGCACCACGGCGACGGGGCAGTGGGCGTGGTGCAGAACGCCGCGGCTGATGGAGCCGAGGATCGCCG
Source organism: Sinosporangium album (assembly GCF_900100605.1). GTDB lineage: Bacteria > Actinomycetota > Actinomycetes > Streptosporangiales > Streptosporangiaceae > Sinosporangium > Sinosporangium album. The sequence goes on from NZ_FNCN01000014.1 coordinate 180,325, forward strand.
CGCCGAAGCCGCCGAGGCCGCGGGAGCCGACGACGACGAGGTCGGCGTGCTTGGACGCCTCGCTCAGGGCGGAGACCGGGTGGTCGGAGACGCTGGCCTTGGTGGTGTGGACGTCGGGATATTTGTCGATCCACGGGGAGAGCGCCTCCACGATGGCGTCCTCGCTCCTCTTGAAGAGGTCGTCCATGGGAATCGCGTATCCCGCGGCATAGGACGACATGAGGGGAAGCTGCCAGGCGTAGAGGATCTCCAGTGTGGTGTCGCGGCGGCGGGCCTCCTCGAACGCGTAGTCGAGGGCGGCCTGGGCGTGCGGCGACCCGTCGAAGCCGACGACGATCTTGCCCTGAGAGGTCTCGGGGACCTCCCGTACGACGACGACGGGGCAGGCGGCGTGGCCCGCCAGGCCGATGCTGACCGAGCCGGCGAGCAGCCCGGTGAAGCCGCCGAGGCCGCGGGACCCGACGACGACCTGGATGGCGCTCTCGGACTCCTTGAGCAGGTTCTCCGTGACCCGGCCCCGGGGCATCCGGGTGGTCACCTCGATCCCGGGCGCCTGCACGCGGGCGAGTTCGACGGCCGCCTGGAGCACACCTTCGCAGTACCCCGCCGGACCTTCGGTGGACAGCGGCACCGGCTGATAGGGCACATCGTAGATCCAGGATTCGCACACGTGGACGACGGTGAGGCCGCACCCGCGCCTGGCGGCGTCCTCGGCCGCCCACTTCACCGCGGTGGCCGAGGAATCCGACCCGTCCGTGCCTACTGCGATATATCCGGTCATCTAGGGCACCTCTCTTCCGTGCTCACCCCACTCTTTCCCCCGTACGGCACCCGCCCCCAGGGGCGCGTGTCCCACACCCACAGGGACTTTCGACCTTTTCCCAATAGAGCCTCAATGGAGCCCCAATAACCTCCCAGGTGGTCCACTAGCGCGAGGGAAGACACCGGGTCAAGAGCCCCCTCGCCGCGACGCGAAGCGTCGCAATTAAGCACGAGGGGGCGCCGGTGTCTGGACAAACAAACCTTCGTAGAGGTGCTCATGCCAAGAGAGCGCTGACCTGGGCTTACGCGACCCCCGCCCGCTTTGATGCAGAATTGCGATCTCTCTACAGGCATATGGGGGGCTGCGTCACTCTGCGGCTTCCAATGTGCGATGCGGCAGCGGGGACCTTGTCGCTTGAAGCACTGGGCATGGGGACTGGGCAGGCTTCTTGAGCGGTGAGCGCAGGCACGGTGCCTCTATACGCGCTTTTCCATCCGGTGGTGCTGAATCTTACGGAGGGCCAATTCCCACGGATAGTTGTCAATCGTGTCGCCCCCGGTTCCGGGTGCGTGCGGCTCTAGCTGACCGGGGCCGAGAAGAACCGTAATGCCTTCAGCGCGAAGGCTTTCAACGCTTCGCTGGAAAGGGGCACGTGAGGCATAGGCGTAGTTTACGAACGGCAGGATGACAATAGGGATGCCAAGTCCTGGAGCTTCTGCCAGTAGAGCGAGGGCATAGGTGTCGGCGATGCCCTGAGCGAATTTATTGATGGTGTTATAGGAGGCTGATGCAACGATAATTGCGTCAGCCTTGGGGGAACGACGTTCACTCGGTTCGCGGTAACTACTGCGGACCGGTCGGCCGGTTTGCTGCTCCAACGCGGGGACGTCGATGAAGCTTATGGCCGACGGTGTGGCAATGATCTGGACGTGCCATCCCTCGTTCTGGGCGAGGTGGGCCAATCGGCCCACCTCGCTTGCCGCTCCTGTGGCACACACAATGATGTAGAGCATGCTGCCGGTCTCTGTCATGTAATGACTCCAAGGAATGCGGCGAATTCTCGGGCATCCCGGCGGACGCTGCTCGGTGCCGTGGTCACGATGTCCTGGATAAGACGAAGAGCCGCAGGACGCTTGGTGACCTCTTCAGAAGCGATCTGTTGAATGGCCCGCAGCACATGTAGCGCCTTATCTTGCCTACCGCACATGAGGAATGCCCGAGAGGTATCCAGCATAAGGGCGGCTTTGCGCTCGTTGACTGGGAGTTTGTCCAGGTCGATACGGCGAGCATAGTCAATTGCGCTTCCGGCATCGCCTAGTTTCACAGCGATGTTCACGCGATGGCATAGAACATTGGAGGGTCCGAAGGCGGTCCACTGATGATTGCCGTCGTAGCCGAGCTGCTGAGCGGCCTGGTCAGCCTCGTCGATAAGCTCGGCGACAACGTGTCGGTTCCCGGTATGCGCTGCGGCGACGGCTCCGCTTAGCAACAATGACCCGTAGATGGATAGTTCGTCGGCTGTCGGTGACTTCAGATCGGCATTCATTCGTGCAGCCGTGGCGCTTGCCGTTGTGGCGGCCACGCGATGGTGTGCGTCACGCATGAGAGTACGGACCACAATTCGGGAGCTCGACCCAATTACCAGAGGGCTCTCAGTGGCATGAGCGGCTTGGACACTGCGGTCTGCCGCAACCCATGCAAGTCCTTTATCTTCCTGTTTGAGCAGGATGGAGGCTGTGACATGGTGCGACTCGGCGGATAGGGCGAGTGCTCGTAGTTTCGCATCGCCGCCCAACACTGTGCAGGCGGAGCGGATCGCGCGAAGCAGGTTAGGCAGCTTGGCGGTCACCTCGGCGTATCGACACGCCTGGTAGTTCTGTTTGGCCTGGGCTACCAATCCGGCGACGATATCCAAGCTAACGGGAGGGACTGGAGGGGCGGAGTATTCGACCAGGGCGACGGCGAGATTATCAATATCTCGACCAGCATCTTGCGTTTTTTCGGGCTCGTTAAGTACGGCACCGAACAGTGCAGCTCCAGCTAGCCCAACAAACTCACGGCGCTGCACTTCGTCGTCGTTTTCCCCTATTTTATCAAAGTCCATGATGGTAGTCGAAGGTCTGGAAGCGTCGGGTTCACTCTGGACGGGTTGACGAATTAAGTTTGATCCGATCGCATCGGACGTGCTCAGAGTCGGGTTGCTGGTGGTATGGTGCGGTGAGGATGGAAATAGGACAGCTTCTTCTATGCCGAAGACCCGACAATAGAGAATGCGGTAAGGGTCTCTGGGTAGATGCTCCCCAGCCTCCCACGAACAAATGCGACGCTTGATCGACTCCTTCGAGGGGAGTTGTCTTCGTAGCTCCTCCCCTGCCGCTTCTATGAGCTTCTGCGCCAACTGCTTCATCGACCAGTCACGCATGCGCCGCTCACTATGCAACCTGATGGCCCAGTCCGGCTTAGCAGTGCTTGGCAGATTACTCATCATGCGCTCCTACCTGCTGACTGTCATCGACTGTCACCTAGTGTCCGCTAGAAGCACCTCGGCACGCACCTGATCGGCTCAACAGACTTGAGTTCGACAACGTGCCAAACGTTTGCCGGAAAAGCGGACCCGCCAAGGCGTTAGGCGACGCCCGGCGGGTCCTCGATCGCAGTTGGAGGTGCGATCTGGGATGAATCTTACGGCTCTGAGACCCCACAGAGGGGCGAATGCGGGTGAGGTGTTGCGGCCGTACGCCGAGGCGCTGAGGTCTCAGCACGCGGTGGTGCGTGAAGAGGGGCATCGGCTGCTGGTGCGGTCGGCCTGCGGGGTCGCCGCGACGGTCGGTGTGGTCGAGACCCCGATCTGGGACGGGCGGAAGTTGCACTTCCTCGTCCGCCAGATGGACCCGGTGGCCAAGGAGTGGCTCTTCCCCGTGGGC
>NZ_FNCN01000046.1 GCF_900100605.1 Sinosporangium album
GCGTATCCGGCTGATCGGTTCCGTCAGGGCGACGGCTACCCGCCCGGCCCGGGAGACCAGGGCTCGCCGGTGGATTACGGCGCGGGCTCGGCGGCCGGCTACTCCGGTGATCGGGGCGGCCACCTGCTCGGCCACGGCGACCAGGGTTCGATGCCCGGCTACCACGGTGGTCACGGCCCAGGAGGCGCTTATCCGGCAGACCACTCAGCCGGTCACTTCGGGCACGGCCACGCAGACGGCTACCCGGCCGGTCAGGGCGACCCGGGGTCGGCCGGTTACGGTGAACCGGCCGGATATCCGGGAGGTCACCATGGAGACGGCCACACGGGGGGCGCCGGATATCCCGGCGGTTACCCGGGCGACTCCGGAGGTCATCCCGTGGCCGCTCCCATGACGGGCCAGGGCGGGGGGCACGACAGCGCGCTGCGGCTGGTGTGGATCTATCCCGATCTGTTGAGCACCTACGGCGACCAAGGCAACGTCCTGGTCCTGGAGCAGAGGGCCCGCGGCCGGGGCATCCCCGTGGAGATCGTGCATGTCCGCTCCGCGGACCCGGTTCCCGACCAGGGCGACATCTACCTGATCGGCGGGGGAGAGGACCGCCCGCAGATCCTCGCCGCCGACCGGCTGCGCCGGGACGGCGGGTTGCACCGGGCCGTCGCGAACGGCGCGGCGCTGCTGGCGGTGTGTGCGGGTTACCAGATCATGGGCAGCACCTTCGGCGGGGAGGAGGGGCAGCCCGTCGCCGGCATCGAGCTGCTGGACATCGCCAGTAGCCGGGGTGAGCGACGCGCCGTGGGCGAGCTCGCGGCGAACGTGGACCCCGCTCTCGCGCTTCCCATCCTCACCGGCTTCGAGAACCACATGGGCGTCACTCATCTCGGCCCCGGCGTGCGGCCTCTCTCCACCACCGTCGTCGGCGTCGGCAACGGCGACGGCACGGAGGGCTGCTACGCGGGCAAGGTCGTCGGCACATACCTGCACGGTCCTGCCCTCGCCCGCAATCCGGCCCTCGCCGACCTGCTGATGGAGTGGGTCGTCGGCTCGCTCGCCCCTCTCGACGACGGGTGGTATGAGCGGCTGCGTCAGGAAAGGCTCGGCACGGTCCTGCCCGGCTGACCGGCGTCCCCACCGGAGGGCGACAAGCCCCTCATGTTCGTGTTCGCGCAGGGCGGCCCCGGACGGCGCACGCCATCCGGGGGCCGGTTCACGTCAACGGTCGTCCATGGCCTCAGTAGGCCTCAGTAGACGAGGGCCTGCGCCCCTTCGGCGACGGACTCCTCGACGAACGTCGGGGCTCCCGCGATGCGCACGCCCTCGATGAGGTCGCTCTGCGTGAGATCGCGCCGCGCGGCACACTGCGTGCAGAGCGTCACCCGGCCTCCGGCCAGCACTACGGCGAGGAGGTCGCTGAGGGGGGTGGCGTGGGCGAGACCGAGGTCGTCGGCCCGGCCGGGCACCGCGAACCACGACGCTTCACCGGTCAGCCACAGCGACACGGGCACACCGGCGGCGACGGCGGCGGCGGCAACGGTGAATGCCTGGTTGCAGCGTTCGGGGGCCTCGGCCCCCGCTGTCACTTTGATCACGAGAGATCGGGCCATGTCATGAAGCCTATGGGTGCTGAACTGCAGCGTGCCAACCGGTCCCGCCGCGTATGAGTTCGGCCGTATCGGCCCTAGGCTCGGATGTCATGGACACACCTGAGATTCACCCCGATCTTGAGCCGATCGCCTTCCTTCTGGGCCGGTGGGAAGGCGCGGGCGTGGGGGGATATCCGACGATCGAGAGCTTCAACTTCGGGCAGGAGGTCGTCTTCGGGCACAACGGCAAGCCGTTCCTGAGCTATGTGAGCCGCACGTGGCTGCTCGACGAGGGCGGCAATCGGGTCCGGCCCCTCGCCACGGAGACGGGGTTCTGGCGGCAGCTCCCCGACCGGCAGCTTGAGGTCGTGCTCACGCACCCGACCGGCATCGTGGAGATCTACGTGGGCGAGGTCGTCTTCCACAAGATCGAACTGCGCTCCGACGTGGTCGCCCGTACGGCCACTGCCAAGGAATACACGGCCGGCCACCGGATCTACGGCCTGGTCAACGGCAACCTCATGTGGGCCTACGACATGGCCGCCGTCGGCCAGCCCCTGCAGTCCCACATGTCCGGCGAGCTGAAGAAGGTCGCCGACTTCGTCCCCGGCGAGTGATCGCCTCGGGTCGCCTCTGCCGTACGGCACGGGCCCCGCAGGCTGCCGCCCCGCACCGGGGGCCGCATGGCGGGGCCGTACTATCGGGCGTTATGAGCAACCCATTCACTCCGGACGTGGTGGAAGCCGTCAAGCGTCACATGAATGACGACCACGCCGCTGACGCGTTGCTGATCTGCCGGGCCCTCGGAGGCCGGCCCGAGGCCACGAGCGCCACCACGACGGGGGTGGACGCCGAGGGCATCGACTTCAGGGTGACCGTCGCCGACGGCGAGGTGCCCGTGCGGGTGCCGTGGGGTGAGACGCTGACGGAGCGGGCACAGGTGCGCATGGCCGTGGTGCGGTTGTACAAGGAGTCGTGCGACCTGCTCGGGGTGAGGCCACTCGGCGAGGCCCGCCACTGAAAGGTCCGCCACTCAAAGGCCCGTCACCCAATGGCCCTGAGCAGGGAAGAACCCCGGGTCTGCTCCGCCTCGGGGATGAGGGGGCCAGTTGGACCTAGGAAGACATCCGATCACGGCCCATGCGCGTGAGGGGGGTCTCCCACTGGCAACCCGGGGTTCCGGTAGTTGTCTGGAATTCGCCAGGGCGTCACCGACACCCGGACGCAGGTCCGGACAGCGGTGTCCTAGCGGACAGCCACCTCGCTAGCCCAATCATGATCAACCATTGTTTGGACCACCTCCTTTCTGCGTGTTTGAACCATATGAAACGGCCGCGACCGGAGGCAAGCGAATATCCCGGCGATGCCCTCTGACCAGCCCCGACATCCTCTGACCAGCCCCGACATCCTCTGACCAGCCCCGACATCCTCTGACCAGCCCCGACATCCTCTGACCAGCCCCGACATCCTCTGACCAGCCTCGGCCTGACCAGCCTCGGCCTGACCGGCCTCGACGCGATCTGGAATGCGGCGGCGCCGGGAGGCGCCCCTTCCGTGAAGGGCACCGGGCACCACTCCCACCGTCCGGCCCCCGATCGCGCCCGGGCGGCCGGCGGCCAGGGCACGAATATCTGTCGAACGGTTCGGTGCCGGATGTATGCGAGCCGTTCTCCTCTTAGACTCTGGACATGGCCGAGACGTCATGGGACGAGGAACTCCGGGCTCGTGGTTACCGGGTCACTCCGCAGCGCCAGCTTGTTCTGGAGGCGGTCAAAGGGCTGGAGCACGCGACCCCGGAGGCGATCTGCTCCCGGGTGCGTGAGACGGCGCGGGGCGTCAACATCTCGACGGTCTACCGCACGCTGGAGCTCCTCGAAGAGCTCGGCATGGTCTCCCACACCCACCTGGGGCACGGGGCGCCCACCTATCACCTGGCGTCCGAGGCCGACCACCTGCACCTGGTCTGCCGGGGATGCGGGGGAGTGACCGAGGTGAGCTCCGACACGGTGCAGGATCTCGTGGCGAAACTCGACCGCGATTTCGGCTTCTCTCCGGATGTCCACCACCTGACCGTGTTCGGCCGCTGCCGCGAGTGCCGCTGAGGCGAGCCTCCCGTACGGCACGGCATCGCACGGCACGGCATCGCACCACGGCATGGCCCGCCCCGGCGGCACCGAAACCGTCCCGGTGGTCGTAGCCTTGGGGGATGCGAAGCCCTCTGCTGGACATTCCTGGAGCGGTCGCCGCGCAGGCGCCCGACGCCGATGTCGCCGCGCATTACGGTGATCCGTTCGCCGAGCAGCGTGCGCTGCTGAACGGCGAGGCCGTGGTCGACCGGAGCAACCGGGAGGTCGTCCGTGTCACCGGCCCCGACCGGCTCACCTGGCTCAACGATCTCAGCTCGCAGAAACTCGTGGACCTCGTGCCCGGGCAGCCGACTCAGACGCTGGTCCTCGACCTTCAGGGCCGGGTGGAGCACCACCTGACCCTGGTCGATGACGGTGAAAGCATCTGGGCGCATGTCGAACCAGGCGCAGGCTCCGAGCTGGTGACATATCTCGACAAGATGCGCTTCATGCTGCGAGTCGAGGTGGCCGATCTGACGGTCGAGTACGCCGTGCTGACCACCCGGGCCGAGCTCGGCCCCGAGGCCCTCCCCGAGGGCACGGTCGCGATCGGCGAAGACCTCCTGGTGCCCCGCCGGCACCTCGCCGAGCACCTCGGCCTGCGCCCGGCCGGCCTGTGGGCCTACGAGGCGGAGCGCATCGCGGACCACCGGCCGCGATTCGGCCAGGAGACCGACCACAAGACCATCCCCCATGAGGTGGGATGGATCGGGGCGGCCGTCCACCTGTCCAAGGGCTGCTACCGGGGCCAGGAGACCGTGGCCCGTGTCCACAACCTCGGCCACCCGCCGCGCCGACTCGTCTTCCTCCACCTCGACGGCAGCGTCGACACCCTGCCTCCTCACGGCGCCCCCGTGGTGCACGGCGACGCGGAGGTCGGCTTCGTCGGCTCCTCGGCCCGCCACCACGAGCTCGGTCCCATCGCCCTGGCCCTGGTCAAGCGCACCGTCCCCGTCGACTCTCCGCTGCTCGCGGGCGGTGTGGCCGCGAGCCAGGAGGTCATCGTGCCCCCCGACGCCGGCCGCAACGTCGCCGTGGACCCGGCTCTGCGCCGCCGCATCCGCTGATCCGTCCGCAGCCGATCAGGTCGGCGCCCACCGCGGGGGCGCCGGCCTGATCGGCTGACAGGCCCGGGGTCGGCGGGCGGGCGTCAGATGTCGACGATCAGGGTGATGGGGCCGTCGTTGACCAGGCCGACCTTCATGTCGGCGCCGAAGACGCCGGTTTCGACGTGGGCGCCGAGGTCGCGGAGGGCTGTGACGACGGCCTCCACGAGGGGTTCGGCGACGGGGCCGGGGGCGGCGGCATGCCAGGTGGGGCGGCGGCCTTTGCGCGTGTCGCCGTACAGCGTGAACTGGCTGATGACCAGGAGCGGGGCGCCGACGTCGGAGCAGGACTGCTCGCCGTGGAGAATGCGCAGGCCCCACAGTTTGGCGGCGAGCTTGCGCGCGTGCTCGGGGGTGTCGGTGTGGGTGACGCCGACGAGGACGAGCAGACCGGGTTTGTCGATCGCGCCGACGGTCGCCCCGTCTACCTCGACCGACGCCGAACTCACGCGCTGTACTACCGCTCGCATGACATGTGATTCTTCCAGATCGGGGAGCAGGTTTGACGCCCGTAGACTCCCCCTCGAAGGGAGCGTGAAATGTCGAGTGAGTCGTTGATTGTGGAGGTTGTCCGCTCGGGGTTCGTGGAGTCCACGCACCGCGCGAGGATGCTGACAGTGGACGCCGACGGTGCCCCCGTCAGCGTCCACGGTGCCGTTGACGCACTGGTCTCGCCACGGTCGTCGATGAAGCCGTTCCAGGTCATGGGCATGCTGCGATCAGGGCTCCCACTCGACGGCGAACTGCTCGCGCTCTCGTCCTCCAGTCACATGGGGGAGGCGTTCCAGGTGGACGGCGTACGCAAGATCCTCGCGGGGGTCGATCTCGACGAGAGCGCGTTGCGCTGTCCCGAGGCGCTCCCCGACCACCGGGAATCAGTCCGTGAGGTGCTGCGCTCGGGCGGAGCGCCCTCGCAGGTCTACATGAACTGCTCGGGCAAGCATGCCGCCATGCTCGCCACCTGCGTGGTCAACGACTGGTCCACCGAGACCTACCTCGACCCGGCGCATCCGCTCCAGCGGGCGATCAGGGACACCGTCGAGGAATTCACCAGTGAACGGGTGGCCGCGACCGGGGTGGACGGGTGCGGAGCACCCCTCTTCTTCGTCTCGATGCCGGGCGTGACCCGGGCGTTCCGCAGGCTGACCCTGGCGGAGCCGGGCACACTGGAGCGGCGGCTCGCCGACGCCATACGCGCCCACCCGGAGTGGGTGGCCGCCTCCGAGCTCCCGGAGACCACGGTGATGCGGGCGATCCCCGGCCTTCTGGTCAAGCCCGGCGCCGAAGGGTTCAGCGCCTTCAGTTACTCGGACGGCCGCGCCGGCTCGATCAAGATCGAAGACGGTGGCTCCCGGGCGCGTCCCCCCGTGACCGCCGCCGCCCTCCGCACGATCGGCCTCGACGCTCCCGAGCTCGCCACACTCGACTCCATCCCGCTGTTAGGCGGAGGCAAGCCGGTCGGCGAGATCCGGGTGCGCAAGGCCCACTGAAGCCCACCGGCATCCGCGGGTGCGGGAGCCCTGGGAGAGTCAGCGGAGTTGCCGCGTGCCCGCGAGCGCTCCCGACACGGTGAGGGTGAAGGCCCGGAGGGAAGCGGGCAGCCTGGAGCCGTCCCAGCCCGCCGGACCGCGATACCACGCCACGCCCCGCGCCACCGCCCCCGGCGCGCTCCCCGCTCCGTCCCCCGCCGCGCTCCCCGCTCCGTCCCCCGACGTGGACGCCGGAAGCATCCGGGTCCACGCGTCCAGCGCGTCGAAGGCCACGGCATACGGCAGGTGGCGTGCGAACAGCGCCGTCCTCTCCTCGTCCGCCAGCCCCGCGGTCTCTGCCCCCGAGGTGAGGTAGTCCCGGAACGCCTCCGCCTGCCCGCGTGCGTCCGAGCCCGCCCGGCTGCGGGCGGGCATGTGCCGTGCCCCCGCGGTGAGAGCGGCCCCTCCGATGATCACAGCCAACCCCAGCAGGCCGTACGGCGTGAGCCACGCCAGCGCCACCGCCGCCGGAACCCCCACGGCGGTGAGCGCGACGCCGAGGGCGGTCCACGGCGTGCGTACGGCGTCCGGCCGATGGGCGAACCACCCCCGTCCGACCATGTCCGCGTAGAGGGCGTCGCGCACCTCGCCGAGACGGCCCGCGAGCGTGCCGCCCAGCTCCGAGATCCGCACACTGTCCCTCTCCGCGAAGATCGCCGTGAAAAGCGCCCTTTCGTACGGCACCAGCCCCTCGGCCGACCGCTTCACCAGCAGCCAGTCCGGCGCGTCGTAGATCTCCCGGGCCGTCTCCTCCACCGCCAGGTGCCCGCGGACGGCGAGGTCCACGATGGTCGCCGTCACGTCCACGACGTTCGCCCGCTCGTCCAGGAGCGTGCCGATCTGGCCCGGCCGTACTCCCTCCGGCGGCCCGACGACCGGCCTGCCCTCCCGCCTGCCGACCCGCGCGTCGCGGCCCGCCGTCCATCGGAGGAACGCGGCGCCGCCGAGGAGCAGCGCGAGCAGTACGGCGAGCGCCGCGCCCGTGACGGGGTTGACGTCGAAGGACTCCGACAGGTCGAACCGCCGGTCGAGGATGGGCGTGGCGCCGCTCGCATAGCGCGGGTAGGCCGCCACCACGGTCAGCACCTGGCCGGGGCCGAGGCCGCGCTGGCGGAAGGTCGCGGCCGATCTGTGGTGGTCCATCGTCGCCGACGTGCATCCGATGGCCGAGGTCAGGGCGCCGGCGAAGCACGACAGGCCCTGCAGCCGCTCCGGCCCGGTGACGGTGACGGTCGCCGAGGACACCGGCACGCTCAGCCCGCCGGCCGCGAACCACCGCATCTCCTCGACCTCGCCGTGCGGCGTCACCGCGCCGGTCACGTCGTAACTCACGGTGATGGTCTGCCGTCCCTTGCCCGAGATGGTGAGCCTGTCGTCCTCGACCGGGCCCGGGCCGGTGACGTTGGCGATGTGGTAGAGCCGGTCGTGCACGTCGTCGTGCTGGGCGCGGGTGAGCACGGTGCGGGTGATCTCGCCGCCCGCCCCGAAATCGTGGGTGATCCGCTCGGTCACGTGGAGGACGCCCCTCTCGTCCAACTCCAGCGCCACGTCGTGGGTCGTGGGCCCGCCCGTGTGAGCGGACAGGGCCAGGACGGCCGACGCCGCGAGCTGACAGAGAGTCATGTCACGGAGCGTAACCAGATGGGTAGATGAGTCTCGGAGGTGACACGCCCCCGGGAAGACGGTCGGCATCGGGGGAGAGGCCATGCTGCGCGATGATCGACGCGGTGATCGACGGGCTCACGCGGGCCACCGCCGTACGACGACCTGGACGGCGGCGCTGGGGCTCCTCGCCACCGTCCTCCTGATGTTGATCATGGTGGACGCCGTGGCCGAGCAGCGCCTCCAGGTCACCGGCCACACCGCGCCCGCCGGCCGCGCCGCGTACGGCACGGGCCCCGGCCGCCCGCACATGAGCCTCGACCGCGCGCGGGTGCTCAGGAGCAACCCCGTGTACGGCGTGCGCGGCCTGAAGGGGTTCGACTGCCGGGCGCAGTCCATCGTGGACGGCGACGCCGCCTCCATGGCGGCTTTCATGGAACGGTTCACCGACTGCCTGGACCGCACCTGGGAGGCGGGGTTCGCCGAGGCCGGGGTGCGTTTCACCAGGCCCGGCCGGGTGTTCTGGGACACTCCGGGGCGCGGACCGTGCGGCGACTACCCGGTGGCCGGGGCGTCGGCGTTCTACTGTCCGATCAACCGCGGGATGTATGTCGGCACCAGGGATATCGTCAAGGCGTCGGGGGGCGTCCCCGGTGCGATGTACGGCGTCTACGCCCGGGTGCTGGCCCATGAGTACTCCCACCACGTCCAGGACCAGGCCGGGATCCTGTCGCTGGCCTGGAGGCTGCGGGACTCGACGCCCGCCGTGGAGGCCAATGAGATTACCCGCCGGGTGGAGCTCCAGGCGCAGTGCCTGGCGGGGGCGTACTTCGGGGCGGTGCGCCGTACGCTCCCCATGGGCGAGGGCCAGTGGGCGCTGGTGCTCAACGATTCGCGTTCACGCGGCGAGGACCGCAAGCCCGAGGGCGAGCGCGACCACGGGTCAGGGGCGAACTACGCGGGGTGGCTCGACCGGGGCTACAACGCGGGGCATCCGGGGGTCTGCGACACGTGGACCGCTCCGCTGCGCGACGTGTCCTGATCGCCCACCCAGGGTGTTTCTTCAGGACACGGGCGAAATCCCCGGCGTTCACCCCTGGGACGTGTCAAAATTCCAAACTGCTCGACACTGCTCGACACCGCTCAGGCCGTCGCCTGGGCCGCTCACGTGGATCCGCTCAAGAACGGTGGGGTGGTCATGCGCGGGCTCGCCTTATCAGGTCGCCCTCTGGTCACCCGGGCCGCCGCAACAATGGCGATATTGTGTGTAATTTCGGGCGCACTGACCGGGTGTAGCGGGGCCAGCAGCACCACACCCATTCCCGTCTCCGAGGCCGCGGCGCAGCCTCGAAACGCCCCCGTCGTCGCCGTCCTCGGTGACAGCTTCACCGTCGGGTCGGGGCCGGTGCGGACATGGGACAGCTACGCGGCCAAGGTGGCCCGCCAGTTCGACTGGCAGCTCATCGTCGCCGGAGCTTCCGGCACCGGTTTCGTCAACCCCGGCAGGGTGGGGCGGAACTTCCACGAGTCCTTCGTACAGGAGCTGGCCTGGCGGCCCGCCCCTGACATGCTGATCGTCTCCGGAGGCCACAACGACCGCCGCACCCACCCCTTGACGGTCTATCGCGCAGCCGCCAAACTCCTGCGCGCCGTGCGCATACACTGGCCCGGCACCCGCGTGGTCGTCGTCGGCCCGATCTGGATCGGAGGCGCTCCCCGCTGGGCTTATCCCGTACGGGACGCCATCTCCCTGGCCTCCAAGCAGTCGCGGGTGACGTTCCTCGACCCGCTGGCCCGCCGATGGATCACGCCGCGGACCACTGGCATCCTGCTCCCCGACGGCGTGCATCCCACCCACCAGGGGCATGTACGGCTCGCGCGCTGGCTGGCCCTGTCCCTCCAGGCCCGCGGCATCACCGCGGGCCGGTAGGGGCCGACAGGGCCGGGCGTCACCGCGTGAGTGATCGGTCGCTGACCGGTCGCTCACGAGTCGCTCACCGGTCGTTCACCAGGGGCCGTAGGGCCCGGAGTTGCCTCCCTTGCCCACCTCGCTGACGGCGGGCTTCACGTCCGCGAGGTAGATGCCGGAGGCGATCACCGAGGCGATGGCGAAGATGTTGAGCTGGCCGAGCCCGATCCCGAAGTATCCGACGGCGGCCATGAAGGAGAACAGGGTCGCCAAGACCAGGATGATCAGCCACATCTTCTTGGTCTGCTTACCGGCGACGGCAAAAGCCCTGGCGGGGCTGCGGATCGCGTGGATCAGTGCCCAGGCCGACATGCCGAAGGCGCAGATCGCGAGGATCCACATGATGAGGTCCAGGACGTTATAAAGCATGGGCGCTCCAGCAGGCTGCATCGTGCCGACCGGCTTAGGGACGGCCACTCCACCCTAAACGGTGACGTGACACGGCGGGAGACGGCGAAATGGCCCGAACCCCCTCAAGAGGTCGGGCCATTCTTGCGGATCCGCCGCTCAGTGGGAAGTGGTCGTCGTGCGCGGCTTGCGGGCACCGGTGGCCGTGCCGGTGCGGGTGCCGCTGCCGGTGGACCGCCGCGTCGTCGTCTTACGGGCCCGGGAGGCCGATGCGGACTTGGTCGTGTCGATCTGACGGCGGCGGGGCTTGCGACCGCCGTTGACGACCCGGCGGCCACGCGTGGCGAACTCGTCGTAGAGCTCGCCGGCCCGGACCGTGAGATGGTCGGCGTAGTCCTTGGCCTTCTCCGGAAAGTCCCTGGCGTAGCTTTCGGCCTTCGACGCGTATTCGCGCGCCTTGCCGGGCAGCTCGCGGGCGGCCTCACGCAGATCGGGGCCGCGCGACTGCAGGCGCTGAAGCTGGTCGGGCAGTTCACGGAGCTTTTCCATCGCGAGGTCGCCCGCGCCTGCCACGGCGTAGAAGGGCTTGGTCTCGGTGAGCTTCTTCACCTCGGTGGCGAGTGTCATTGTCAGCCTTTCCTGGAATCCGGTGTGACGTGACCGTTGCACGAGGAGCGTGTCTCGTCCGTGAACGGCTCAAGCGCGACGAGGAACTCCTGCGGCAGCGGCGAGTCGTGCGCCTGCGGACCAGGGACGTCGCCCCCCTGTGGCCTCGGCTCGGGCCGGCCGTCCTCAGCCGTGGCCGCGACGTGCTCCGCGACCTGGTTCTCCTTGCGGAACGACTCGTAGATGTCGATCAGCACCTGGCGCTGGCGCTCCGTGATGAAGGTGTCGGCTCTGATCGCCGCCGTCACATCGCTCGGCGCCTCGCGGTCCTCCATGAGACCGGCACGCACGTAGAGCGCGCGGGCGGAGATGTGCAACCCCTTGGCGATCTGGTTGAGGATCTCCGCGCTGGGCTTGCGCAGCCCGCGCTCGATCTGGCTCAGGTAAGGGTTGGAGACCCCTGCCGACGCGGCGAGCTGACGCAGTGAGATCTTGGCCTGCGTGCGCTGCTCACGGATGTATTCGCCGATCGAGCCGACCTTGGGTAGTGCCATGCGCTCATTGTGCGTCACACCTGCTTGCAATTGCAAACTTATGGCTAACAGTTGCAAGCGGCGTGTCGTGCGGACGGAGAAACACGCAGGTCACACGGGGGTTGTACAGGTTATGCCCGCGGAGGGAGAAGGAAACTCAGGAAGGCAGCAGCCACAGCAGAGGCGCCGACACCGTCAGCGTCGCCGCGAGCAGCATGACCAAGAAGCGGAACCGCTTCGGCAGAATGGGAACCGGTGAGATCAACCGCTCCACCCGGGCCATCACCCCCGTGTGAGCCCCGAGCGCACCGCTCGGCGTAGGCACGGCGGCAGCCGCACCGAACCTCAGCAGAGCCGTGGCCAGACGGCGCGGCGAGCAGTGCTCCCGGGCCCGGTCGTCCGCCGCCATCTCGATGAGCAGCTCCACCGACGACTGAGCGCCCCGCACCACACCCGAGAACGGCATGGCCCGGCACAGGGCCGCGAACGGCAGCAGCACGAGGTCGTGCCGCTCACGCGCGTGAGCCGACTCGTGGGCGAGCACCGCGCGCAACTCGTCGGGCGACAGCAGCGCCAAGGTGCCGGCGCTGACCACGACCTGAGAACGCAGCCCCGGCACGCAGTAGGCGGCGGCGCCGGGATGATCGACCACGCGCACACCCGGCACGCCGGGATCCTCCCGCGCGATGAGCGCGAGCAGCATGCGATGGCGCCGGCGGGCGCGCAGCGTCTGGAAGGTCGCGCCGACCAGCACCGCGATCAGCACGCTCAACATGGTCATGCCGGAGATGAGCGCGAGCACGCGCGGCAGATCCAGCGGCACGGTGCCGCCCTCGCCGCCCGTATAAGCCGAGACCACGAAGTCGCGCATGCCGAGCAGCGCGCCCTTGCCGTACGGCTCGAACGCATAGGCGAGCAGGGCCCCGGTGGCGGCCAGGCCCCATGTGACCCCCAGCGCCTGCCACAGCAGGACCGCGGTGTGCGGAGCCCTGGTGGCCCACCGGGCGGAGTTGAGACGCCACGCCCCTAAGGTGGAGATGATCGCGAGCGCGGCGAGCGCCGCCGCCGCGATCATTCCTCCTCCAGCTCCGTGAGCGCCTTGCGGAGGATCTCGGCCTCAGAGCCCGACACGGCCTGGGCGAAGCGGGTGAGCGCGGCGTCGCGGTCACCGGTCATGCCGAGGGCTTTGAGCATGAGCTCGGCGACATAGGTGTCGCGGCTCTCGGTGGACTGGTAGCGCCACGCGCGACCGTCACGGGTCCGCACGAGGAACCCCTTGCGGGTCAACCGGTCGAGCACGGTCATCACGGTCGTGGGCGCGAGGTCGCGCCCCGCGATGAGACGGCCCACCTCGCGGGCCGTCACCGGGGCGCTCTGCGCCCAAAGGATGTCCATGATGCTGCGTTCGAGCTCGCCCAGTCCCTTCACGCCACCCAGGTTAGCGCGGGGGCCACCAGGTGTAGTACTACGGGTTGTCGAGTTCATACTGTCCCGCTTGGCCCTGGTCGGTGCGTGAGTCCGGTCTATTCGGCCGCTGAGGACCGCTCCCATCTGCTCGCCTCCTGCTATCGCGAGTCGCTGCGCGTCGCCGACGAACTCGGCGCCCGCGCGCGCCTTCCCCGCGATCTCGACGGGGGTGTACGGCTGGCCGATGGACGACGGCGCCCGCGTCGCGGTGGAGACGGTGACGCAGGCTGCGACATCGGTGACTGACGTAGGTTTGTCCTGTTCAGTGCCTCAGCCTATGCGCACTTCCAGGAGGCTTTCAGCCGTTTGGTGTGACAGGTCGTGGCCTATGCCCGCCTAGAGGGGGGCCACGCGGGGCGCCACCGCCGCCCACGGCACGCTGACCTCGCCGAGCCGCCACCGCGCCCGCCCGCCGAGCGGGGGAGTGGTCGCGATCGGCCAGGTGCGGGCGAGCAGCTCCACGGAGGCGATGAAGCGCTGGCGCAAGCCGTACGCCCCAAGAGGTGCGCAGACGGCCCACGCACGGTCGAAATCCGACAGGAGCGCGTGGATCGCCTCGCCCTCCACGTTTCTGTGGATCAGCGCCTTGGGGAGGCGTTCCGCGAGGTCGGACGGCCGGTCGATGCCGGTCAGCCGGGCGGAGAGCGTCAGCGTGCGCGGCCCGGCGGCGTCGAGCGTCACCCAGGTGGCGCGATGGCCGATCTCCGAGCAGGTGCCCTCGACGATCACGCCTCCGGGCGCCAGGCGCCCGCGCAGCAGGTCCCAGGCGGCGAGCGCCCGCTCCTCGTCGTACTGCCGCAGCACGTTGAACGCCCGCACCACCGCCGGGGGCCGCGCCGTCGGCAGTTCGAACCCGCCGAGCGCGAAGGTCAGCCCGGGCCGGGCGTACGGCACCGCCCCCGCGACCCTGGCCGGATCGATCTCCAGCCCCGCCACCTCCACCGCGGGAGCCACGCGGCGCAGGCGGGTGAACAGCTCGGTCGTGGTGATGTGGGACGCGCCGTAGCCGAGGTCCACCACGAGCGGCCCGGGGCCGCTCGCCGGTGAGGCGGCCCGCAGCGTCGGCCCGTAGACGGCCGTGAGCCACCTGTCGCACCGCCGCAGGCGGTTGTGCCAGGTCGTGCCGCGGGTGATCTCGCCGACAGGCCGTCTTCCCGTGCGCATCGGTCAGGTGAGGCGGTGGATCTTGTACTGCGCGGCCTGCGCCCGGGGGCGCATCACCAGGCGGTCGATGTTGACGTGCGCCGGCCGGGTGACCGTCCAGGCGATCGCGTCGGCCACGTCGTCGGCAGTCAGCGGGCCGGGCACCCCTTCGTAGACCTTGGCCGCGGCCTCCGCGTCGCCGCGGAACCTCACCAGGGAGAACTCCTCGGTCTCGACCATCCCCGGCGCGATCTCCACGATCCGGACGGGCTGCCCGCACAGTTCGAGCCTGAGGGTCTCGGTCATCCCGGTCTGCGCGTGCTTGGCCGCGACGTAACCGCCGCCGCCCTCGTAGGAGATCAGCCCGGCGACGCTCGTCAGCATCAGCAGCACGCCGTCGCCCGACTCGATCAGCTTGGGCAGCAGCGCCTGGGTCACGCGCAGCGTGCCGAGCACGTTGACGTCGTACATCCGCTGCCAGTCCGCCGGGTCGCCCTCGGCCACGGATTCCAGGCCGACCGCGCCGCCCGCGTTGTTGATCAGGACGTCGCAGCGGTCGAGCGAGGCGGCGAACTCGTCCACCGACGCCTGGGAGGTGATATCCAGGGTCGCCGCCCGGACTCCGGGCGTCTCGGCCGCGAGCCTGTCCAGCCGGTCGCGCCGGCGGGCCGCCGCCACCACGTCGAACCCCTCGGCCGCGAGCCGCCGCGCGGTCGCCGCGCCGATGCCGCTGCTCGCTCCGGTCACCACCGCCGTCTTCGTCATGGCTCGCCATCCTAAAAGGCTTTGGCGCGAGGGCTTTGGCGTGGTCGTCACGCAGTTGTCAGGCCGTCGTCATTCGAGGGACCGTCTAGGCGGAGAAAAGCCACCCCGGCGTACAAAGTGCCTTTCGGTGAATGTCACCGTATCTGGGGGAATCTCAGGCCGATTCGGGGAGTTAATACCCCTTCGGAGGTGGTGTCAGGTGAGGCGACGGCGGGTCCACCGGGTCGCGACGGTCAGCATGCATACGTCGCCCCTCGATCAGCCCGGCACAGGCGACGCCGGCGGGCTGAACGTCTACGTGGTCGAGGTCGCCAGGCGGCTGGCCCAGCTGGACATCGAGGTCGAGATCTTCACCCGGCAGACCGCCCGCGACCTGCCACCCGTGGTCGAGATGGCCCCCGGGGTGCTCGTGCGCCACGTCACGGCGGGGCCGTACGAAGAGCTCGACAAAGGCGACCTCCCCGGCCAGCTCTGTGCGTTCCTCTCCGGCGTGTTGCGCACTGAGGCGATGTACGACCCCGGCCGCTACGACGTCATCCACTCGCACTACTGGCTGTCCGGACAGGTCGGCTGGCTCGCCAAGGAACGGTGGGGAGTTCCTCTCGTCCACACCATGCACACCATGGCGAAGGTCAAGAACCTGCTCCTCGCCGAGGACGACAACCCCGAACCCAAGGCCCGCGTGATCGGCGAAGAGCAGGTCGTCGACGTCGCCGACCGCCTCATCGCCAACACCGACGCCGAGGCCGCCGAACTGATCGACCTGTACGGCGCCGCCCCCGCACGCGTCGCCGTCGTCAACCCCGGCGTGAACCTGTCGGTCTTCCAGCCCGCCTCCAAGGGGGCCGCCAGACACCGGCTCGACCTGCCGCAGGACGCCCACGTCCTGCTGTTCGTGGGCCGGATCCAGCCCCTCAAGGCCCCCGACGTGCTGCTGCGCGCCGCTGCCCGCATGCTCGTCGACGATCCCTCCCTGCGCGAGCGCCTCATCGTCGCCTGCGTCGGCGGGCCCAGCGGCAACGGCCTCGCCCGGCCCGACTTCCTCGCCCGGCTCGCCGACGAGCTCGGCATCGCCGACGTCGTACGGCTGGTGCCCCCCGCACGCCAGGAGGAACTCGCCGACTGGTACCGCGCCGCCGACGTCACCGTCGTCCCCTCCCACAACGAGTCGTTCGGCCTCGTCGCCCTGGAGTCCCAGGCGTGCGGCACGCCGGTCGTCGCCGCGTCCGTCGGCGGACTGCGCACCGCCGTACACGACGGGGTGTCGGGGCTCCTCGTCGACGGGCACGACCCCGCCGCATGGGCTCATGCGCTGCGGTCCATCGTCACCCGCCCGAGCCTGCGCGAGCGCCTCGCCCGCGGCGCCCCCGGGCACGCCGCGGCCTTCGGCTGGTCGGCCACCGCCGCCCGCCTTGCCGAGGTGTACACCGGAGCGTTGCGGCGGCTCCACCGCGTTCCCCTGGCGGTGAACTCTTAGGGTGGTCGCTGTGAGGGAGCTGATCGAAACCGCGCTCAAGGACGCCGAAGTGAGCTTTGAGGAGCCGCGCCCCGGCGCCTTCCTCGTCACCCTTCCCGGGCAGCGCAAGCTCGCCACCATGACCTGGCTGATCGTCGGCGCCCAGGCGCTGCACGTCGAGGCGTTCTTCTGCCGCAAGCCCGACGAGAACCACGCCGAGTTCTACCGGTGGCTGCTGACGCGCAACGGGTCGATGTACGGCGTGCACTTCGCCCTCGACTCCGTGGGAGACGTCTACCTCGTCGGCCGCCTCCCCCTCCACGGCGTCACTGAGGAGGAGATCGACCGGCTGCTGGGCTGCGTGCTCACCTATTCCGACGAAGGGTTCAACCGGGCGCTCGAACTCGGGTTCGCCTCCTCGATCCGGCGAGAATGGGAATGGCGCGCGAAGCGCGGAGAATCACTTGCCAATCTCCGCGCGTTCGCCAGGTTCGCCGACCCCGACACCGAGTGATATTTCCACTCAATCCTTCAGGGGGGCGCCGTCCGTGACGCCCGACGCGGCAGGCCGAGGGGTCGCCGATAGGCTTGCCCCCATGGCGACTTTGGTGCTGTTGCGACACGGCGAGAGCGAATGGAACGCGAAGGGGCTGTTCACCGGCTGGGTGGACGTCAGCCTGTCGCCGAAGGGTGAAGACGAGGCCCGCAGAGGCGGCAGGCTGCTGCTTGACGCCGACCTGCGGCCCGACGTGGTGCACACGTCCCTGCTCACCAGGGCGATCCAGACGGCCAACCTCGCCCAGCAGTCCGCCGGGCTGCTGTGGCTGCCGGTGCAGCGCTCCTGGCGGCTCAACGAGCGCCACTACGGCGCTCTCCAGGGCAAGGACAAGGCGCAGACGCGCGAGGAGTTCGGCGACGAGCAGTTCAAGCTCTGGCGGCGGTCCTACGACACCCCGCCGCCGCCGATCGCCGACGACGACGAGTTCAGCCAGGTCGGCGACCCGCGCTACGCGCTGCTCCCGAGCGAGGCCATGCCGCGGACCGAGTGCCTGAAGGACGTCGTGACGCGGCTCCTGCCGTACTGGTACGACCGGATCGTTCCCGACCTGGCCGCCGACCGCACGGTGCTGGTCGTCGCCCACGGCAACTCGCTGCGCGCCCTCGTCAAGCACCTCGACGACATCGGCGACGAGGAGATCGCGGGGCTCAACATCCCGACCGGCATCCCTCTGCGCTACGACCTGGACGCGGACTACCGCCCCGTCGAGCGCGGCGGTCGCTACCTCGACCCCGAGGCCGCGAAGGCCGCCATCGAAGCGGTCGCCAACCAGGGCCGCTGACCACGCCCACGTGCTTTCCACGTGACCGCGTGTGAAAGCGCGTGTGAAAGCACGTGCTCACCTGTGAACCGTGGTCACCTGTGGACCGTGCTGACCCGTGGACCGTGCTGACCCGTGGACCGTGGTCACCCGTGAACACACGTGAGCCCCGCCCCGTCGTTACGCGGGGCGGGGCTCACGCGGTCACGGCACCGGCCGCTCGCCTCCCCCTATTGGCCGAGCGTCGCCGGGCCGGCGTGGCGGGCCGCTTTCACAAGCCTTCGGCTTGGTTCTCGGTGATCCTCGACCCGGTCACCATGTAGACGACATCCCTAGCGATGCGCACCGCGTGGTCCGCGTAGCGCTCGTAGTAGCGGCCGATCAGCGTCACATCGATCGCCGGCTCGACCCCCTGCGTCCAGTCGGGCGACAGCAGCACCCTGAACAGGCGCCGCCGCAGGCGGTCCATCTGATCGTCATCGTCCTCCAGCTGCTGGGCCAGTTCGGCGTTCTGCGTGAGGATGCAGCTCCCGGTCTTGGTCACCAGGCGCTCGGCGATCTGTCCCATCTCCAGGATGGTGTCCCGAACCTCCGCGGGCACGGCCGAATCGGGGTGCCGCATCCGCGTGATCTTCGCGATGTGGACCGCCAGGTCGCCCATGCGCTCCAGGTCGTTGCTGATGCGCAGGGCGGTGAGCACTGTGCGCAGATCTACGGCGACCGGCTGCTGGGTGGCCATCAGCTCGAAGCTCGTCGTCTCGATCTCTTCGAGGAGCGTGTTGACGTCCTTGTCACGAGAGATCACACTCTCGGCCAGAGGGAGATCGGAATCGAGCAGCGCGGTCGTGGCTCGGGACATCGCTGAACGGACCAGGCGGGTCATCTCGACCAGGCGCCCGGTGAGGGCCTTGAGTTCATCGTGATAGGCGTCGCGCATGCCGCCAACGCTATTTCTCAGGCGATGAACGAGTTTCTACAGGAAAGTGAACTTTGCAGGAAGGACTCGGTGGATGCGTATCACGCGGTGCTGCTACCGAGATTAGGCCACCTACCATCGGTTATGTGAGTGAGTTGGTGGCAAGCATGATCGCCATAGCGGGGTTCGTTGTGGGAGCACTCGCGGTTCTCGTCTTCCGCAACTACCAACGTGATCCAAACCCTAAGGATCGCTACAACGGACCGAACCCAGCGGCGCTGCCGCAGGGCGTCGCCTCTGTGCTCGCCGTGCTCCCGTCGTCGGCCGTCGTGCTCGACCACGAGGACCGCGTCCTGCGCGCCAGTTCGGCCGCCCGCGCGTTCAGCCTGGTCAAAGGGGACCACCTTACGGCCCCCGAGCTGATCGCGATGGCCAGGAAGGTGCGAAGAGACGGCGAGATCCGCGAAAGCGAGATCGAGGTGCCCGGCAACCGGTTCGGGCAGGAGGCGACCACCTTCGCGGTACGGGTCGCCCCCCTCGGCGCCTACGGCCAGGTTCTCGTGCTCGCCGAAGACCAAACCGAGCGGCAGCGGGTCGAAGCCGTGCGCCGCGACTTCGTGGCCAACGTCAGCCACGAGCTGAAGACCCCCGTCGGGGCCCTCAGCCTGCTCGCCGAGACCATCCAGGACGCGGCCGACGACCCCGAGGCCGTCACGCGCTTCTCCGGCCGGATGCAGCACGAGGCCGCCCGACTGACCTACCTCGTCCAGGACCTCATCACGCTGTCGAAGATTCAAGGCGGCGACCCCATGCCCATCCCGGCACCCGTGCCCGTCGACGAGGTCGTCCAAGAGGCCATCGACCGCTGCAACACCAAGGCCGCGGCCAAGCACATCGCCTTGGTGGCCGGCGGAGCCGAAGGTCTCCAACTGTGGGGCGACGACGACCTGCTCATCACCGCGTTGCGCAACCTCATCGACAACGCCGTCGCCTACAGTCCCGAGCACACCCGCATCGTCGTCAGCAGCCGGGCGGCCGGAGACTCCGTCGAGATCAGCGTCAGTGACCAGGGCATCGGCATCCCGGAGGGCGCCCAGGAGCGGATCTTCGAACGCTTCTTCCGCGTCGACGCCGCCCGCTCCCGCGCCACCGGGGGCACCGGACTCGGCCTCGCGATCGTTAAACACGTAGCGGTGGCCCACGGAGGCGAAGTGACCGTGTGGAGCAAAGAGGGCTCCGGGTCTACCTTCACTCTCAAGCTCCCCGCCCTCGGCGGGACGGCCGTAGCCGCATCACAACCAAGCACAACTCCCCTGGAGGCCGCGAAATGACACGCGTTCTTGTAGTCGAGGACGAAGAGTCGTTCTCCGACGCGCTGTCGTACATGCTGAGGAAAGAGGGCTTCGAGGTCTTCGTCGCAGGAACCGGTCCGGCCGCCCTGGAAGCCTACGAGCGCGACGGCGCCGACCTCGTCCTGCTCGACCTGATGCTCCCCGGCATCTCCGGCACCGAGGTCTGCCGGACACTGCGGCAACGCTCCAAGGTCCCCGTCATCATGCTCACCGCCAAGGACAGCGAGATCGACAAGGTCGTCGGGCTCGAACTGGGCGCCGACGACTACGTCACCAAGCCCTTCTCCTCCCGCGAACTCGTCGCCCGCATCCGCGCCGTCCTCCGCAGGCACGGCGACGCCGAGGAAAGCCAGCCGGCCGTCCTCGCCGCGGGTCCCGTCCGCATGGACATCGAACGCCACATCGTCGCCGTCCGCGGAAACCCCATCCAGCTTCCCCTCAAAGAGTTCGAGCTGCTGGAAGTGCTCCTCCGCAACGCCGGCCGCGTCCTCACCCGAGGCCAGCTGATCGACCGCGTCTGGGGCGCCGACTACGTCGGGGACACCAAGACCCTCGACGTCCACATCAAGCGCCTGCGCGCCAAGGTGGAGGCCGATCCCTCCAGCCCGCTCCACATCCTCACCGTCCGCGGCCTGGGCTACAAGTTCGACCCCAACTGACGCCGGCGCCCTCACACACCGCCGGGCCGCAGCCCGGCACGATGCGATCCCTGTGGCATTCCGCGAGACCCGCGCGATCCACGGGCGAAAGGCCGATGCCCCGGCATCGGCCTTTCGCGCTGTGCGAGCGCTCCATGCGGCGCCGCATGCGCCGCGCGTCGCGGCTCGGCCGACGATCGGCGGAACGGCCGCCAGGGCGAACAGGATCGCGGCGACGGGGCTCTCCCCGGTGTCGCCGCCCCGAATGGGCCCATGCCGCCGTGGGCGTCGCCGTACCGGAAGGTCGCCTGGCGCGGCCGTACCTATCGCCCCCGCTCGGCCCATGGCGGTCCCTGCTCGCCCTGCCGGCCTCGGTCGCCCCTATGGCCGGGCAAAGGGCCCCCGGCTGAGCCGGGGGCGGTGTGGCTAGTGGCCGCTGCCGGCGGCGTCGGTGGCGGCGCTCGGGGTGGGCTTGGGGGCGGGGGGAGCCACGGCGCCGGAGACGGCGGGGTAGGCGGCGAACTCGCGGCTGCGGGTGACGACCGGGACGTGGAGGGCGACCGAGCCGGCGTTGGCGAACTGGAGGTTTACCTTGAAGCTCTCGCCGCCGTGGAGGGACTTGGAGAGCCCTTCGACGACCAGCTGCGGGGTGGGGGTGCCCGTGAAGACGCCCTGGTTGCTGGGAAGGGCGATGGGGTTGGCGAGCTTGACCGTGCCGAGGCCCTCGGTGGTGACGCCGACCAGCGTGTCGGCGGTCTCAGCGGTGTTGACGAGGGAGAGGTAGAGGGGAGTGGTGCCGCCCGCGGGGAGGTTGCCGCCGGAGTCGGGGCCGAGGAAGAACGCCTGCGGGATCGTGATCCGGTTGGTCTTCAGGGAGATGGCCTCGGTGGGGGAGTACGGCTTTTCGACGATGGAGTCGAATCCTGCGGCGCAGCCGGCCAGCGCCGGGGCTGCGGCGAGGAACGCGGCTGCGGCGAGCGCGAGGCGACGGCTGGGGCTCACGGCGGGGATCTCCTTGGTCGGGAACACGTGCTGCACACGCGCTGGCACGTGCGTGCCCGGTCGGGCATGAAATCAGCTTGGACAACCCTATCCGCGCTTCGGCATGGTCACCGCGCCACCCCTGGGCGAGCCCCGGACGCGGTGGGTCCAGGCCGGTGAACGGTGGTCGCGCAGGTCGGGGACCGCCCGCCCGCGGCCCCTGGCGAGCCCGCGGGCGCGGCGCTCGGACGTACGGCGTAGGCCATTTTGTGCAGTGACCGCGCGAGGGAAAATCAACCGATTCAAGGTCGTTTAGGCGTCGCTGCGCGCTGTATCGCATGGGGCCTTGAAGGAGGCTTGGTCTTGTGTCCAATGCAGGTCATCCGCTATGTACAGCAATGCGATTCACAGATTTGACGATTTGTCAAGCCCTAATATGAGGCGTTGACCTGCAGTTATGGTGATTTCACTGTTCCGGGAGGCTGTAAGCGCGTGGTACCCTGGAGTACAGCGGAAGGGGTACTTGTCACATGACTTTCCAGGTCGGCGACACTGTCGTCTACCCCCACCATGGGGCTGCACGGATCGAAGCAATCACGACCCGGTCCATCAAAGGTGAGGAAAAGACCTACCTGGTGCTCAAGGTCGACAAGGGCGACCTGACGGTGCAGGTGCCGGCGGAAAACGCCGAACTGGTCGGTGTCCGCGACGTGGTCGGACAGGAGGGCCTTGAGCGTGTGTTCGACGTCCTCCGGATGCCGCACACCGAAGAGCCCACGAACTGGTCCCGTCGTTACAAGGCCAATCTAGAAAAGCTGGCCTCCGGCGACGTCAACAAGGTAGCTGAAGTCGTTCGCGATCTTTGGCGTCGCGATCGAGAGCGGGGTCTGTCGGCGGGCGAAAAGCGCATGCTCGCCAAGGCACGGCAGATTCTCGTCAGCGAGCTCGCCCTCGCTGAAAAGACCAACGAGGACAAGGCTGAGGCCCTTCTCGACGAGGTCCTCAACTCCTGAACACGATACTTCCACGGGTGGGCGTCGGGGTCGACGTCCACCCATTCGCATCTGGCCGTGACCTCTACCTCGCCGGGCTGCACTGGCCTGGGGAGACGGGGCTCGCGGGTCACTCCGACGGAGACGCCGCCGCGCACGCGGCGTGTGACGCGCTTCTCTCGGCCACCGGGCTCGGTGACCTCGGGTCGGTTTTCGGCACGGCCGATCCGCGATGGGAGGGCGCGCGCGGTGTCGATTTCCTCCGGGAAACCGCGCGTTTGGTGCGCGAGGCAGGTTTCGATATCGGCAACGTCGCCATTCAAGTCATTGGCAACCGGCCGAAGCTTGCCCCTCGCCGCGCTCAAGCGGAAAAGGTTCTCAGTGAGGCTTTCGATGCACCTGTGACGCTTACCGCGACGACCACCGACGGCTTGGGCTTGACCGGCCGTGGTGAAGGAGTGGCGGCAGTGGCGACCGCATTGGTCGTACGGCGCGAACCCTGATTTCCAGGTGTTCAAAAGTTCATCTAGAACAGGCAAACCCAACGCAAGTCGGGGGCGTCGTACAACTGGATGTGTTGCCGACATCCGTGGCGAGCAGCATCGAATGCTCGTCGAACCCCGTGGGCGGCGGCCCTGTACTGGCGCGGTCTGGGCCGCCGCTCTCTTTACCCGAGTTTGGATGCCACTGATCGCATTCCCGCTGGCATGGGTATTATCTTCGCGATTTCGGGTAACCCTTCCCCCACGTGAGTGTGCAGGGGGCACGCACACGGGGAGGTTGATATGACTATCCAGTCCATTCTCGGCGCCATCGTGATCGGAGCGATCATCGGTGTCCTCGGACGCCTCCTGCTTCCCGGCAAGCAGGCGATCGGCTGGATCCTCACCATCGTCGTCGGTATCGTCGCCGCGCTCATCGGCACACTGATCGCCCAGTGGCTCGGAGTCGCCACCACCCCAGGAATCGACTGGATCGAACTCGTTCTCCAGATCGTTCTGGCCATGGTTGGCGTCGGCCTTGTGGCGGGCCTGAAGCGAAGCAGGGCCTAGGGGCTTCTTGAACGAAGCCCGCTCACGGGGAAACCTGCCTGTATCAACCCGCTGGGCCGGGTCGCGTCTCCGCGGCCCGGCTCAAACGCGTCTGGGGCCTCGCCCCAGGCGCCTCTCAGCCCTCGGAGCGGTTCTCGGCTCGCTCCTCAGAGGGTTCCTGAGGGATGCTCTTCGGCGGTCGGGGCGAACTACGCATCCGTCCTGACGGCGGAGCCATGGGCACGGTGTCGCCCGCGGCGGGGCTCGGGGTGCCGTCCTGGCCGCCGTCATGCGCGCTCTGTCGGCCTGCCCTGCCGGTGTCCTGTCGGCCGGTGCATGGCAGGTCTGGGGTGCGGGCGTTGGTGTTCTGGCTGGTGGTGTCCTGCCTGTTTCTGAGTTGGCCGCCTGTGGGCCGGCTGCCGCGGTCTCGGTTGCCGTGGCTCTGGTCGCCACGGTTCCGGCTGCCATGGTCCTGGCTGCCGTGGTCCTCGGTGCCGTGGTCCTGGGTGCCGTGGTCCGGTCTGTTGTCGGTCTCGGTTGCTGAGGGGCTGGAAGCGGTCGGGGCCGGGGCCGCGGCCCGGCTTACGGGCTCGCTCGCGGAGGGTTGGCCTTTCGTGGGGCGGGCTGTGGCCGACGTAGGCCGGCGCGAGACCTCGGCAGCTCTGCGGGACGCGGTCCTGGAGATCGGCGGGATGCCATCGGGGATAACCGGGTGCGGCTCGGTATCGACGTCCGAGTTGTCCGCGGCGCCGGAACCGGTTGTGTTGTCCTGGGGCGGCCGGGAGGGCTGTTTTTGCCGTACGGCGCGAGCCTTGGCTGGGCCGTCCTCCGGGGTGTGCGGGATCGCGGCGGGCCGTCTGGGCGTCCGCTGCGGGAGCCGGGCCTCGCCGGTGGAGGGCCCGCTGAGGGCGCGCAGCGGTTGAGTGGGGACGTCCTTCTCGCTGACAGGGGCGATAGGAGCGGCAGGAGCGGCAGGGGCGACGCCTTCAGCCTGGTCAGCCCGGTCAGCCCGGTCGACATGGTCGACGCGGTGGATGTCGCTGTCGGCCTCGCTTGGGCGTGGATGGACGAGGACGTCACCCTTGCCCGGTCGAACGAGGTCGCCCCACCGCACCGGCCGCTGCTTGCGAGGTTCGTCAGGCGAGGCGTGGAGGTGTGGCCGCGGAGTCGAGGTTTCGGGGGATTGAGAGGCTTCGGGGGCTTGTGCTTCTTGGGTTTCGCGGGTTTCCGCGCTCTCCGGGGTTTCGAGGGGTTTGGGGGAGGGCGCGGCTTCTGGGGCTGCGGGGGCCACTTGGGCGGGGAGGGGCTGTGTGGGTTCGGCTGTGCCGTACTGGCCGTACTGGCCGTGCTGCTCGTGCTGCTCGTGAGGGGTGGGTTGGTTGTCTTCGTGGCGTTCCGCGGGCGATGTCGGGATAGCCGCCTGCGGGATGGTGGGGGATGCCTGTGGTTCGGGTCCCCCAATGCCGCGTTTGTCCCGAGCGTCCTTGTCGGGGGTGTCGAAGGGCACGATGTCGTCGGCGGGTTCCGACACGGCCTCGCCGTACGCCTCGCGGCGCGTGCGGGCGTGCTTGATGACGAGCAGCCACAGCCACAGCGCCAGGGCCAGCATGACCCACGGGGCCACCGCCACTCCGATCGCCGCGTGGCGCGGATCGACGGTCACTGGGAGGGCGTCGGACAGGTTCGCCCACGCGGCCGCTGCGAGCAGGGCGATCAGCACGACTGCGGTTTGGAGCCGGATGAGCGGCCTGCCGGAGCGTAGAAGCAACACGCTGATCAGAGCGACGGCGAGCAGGGCGTTGAACCCCGCCGGATAGAGATAGGCCAAATGCGGCACCGCCTGGCCCGCAAGCGCCAATCTCCGTAAGTCATCGAAAGAAAGCACACAGGCGGCAGCGGCCAGCAGCACCACGCCGAGACCCGCCAAGGCGATCCCGACACGGTAAAGCGCGAGGGCCAGTCTCCCCGGCCCCCGCTCGACCGCGGCCGGCCTAGGGGGAGCGGACGGGCGACGCGGCCTGGCTGGGGCGGAGGGAGGTGTCACATCCATGGCGGTTCGAGCCTACAGAATCAGGTCTTAGGCGTGATCTGCGTACTGCCCCAGGTTTCTTGGGCTGTGACATGATCAGGGAAGTTACGCCTGTTGAGGGGAAACCTATGGCCACTCTGTCGGATGACGTAAGAAAGCTCTTTGACGACCCGAACTTCGCCACCGTCACGAGCCTCAATCCGGACGGCAGCCCGCAATCCAGCGTGGTATGGGTGAAGTCTGAAGGCAGCGACATCCTTTTCTCAACCGCCAAAGGACGTCGCAAGCACCGCAACTTCGAGCGCGACGCACGCACGTCGGCCCTGGTGGTGGACCCGGAGAACCCTTACCGCTACGTCGAGGTACGCGGCACCGTCGTGATGGTGGACGACCCGAGGGGAGACCTGATCCAGGAGCTCTCCCACAAGTACACGGGGCAGCCCTTCGTCGATCAGCCGGGCAACGAGCGGGTGATCGTACGGATCGTTCCGGACAAGGTCATCGTCCGGGCCTGAGGGCGCGCGGGCCGTCGGCCGGTCGTCCGGTCGGGTCGGTCGTCCGGTGGGGTCGGGAGTCGGCCGTCGTGTTGTTCGTGCGGCGGGTGCGTTCGTCGGCGGGTGCTCGGGAGCGGGACCGGTGGGGTACGGCGGAGCGTGCTTGAGGTGGCTGTGCCGTACGTCGTGGTTGGTGCGGGTGGATGTGTCTTGGCGGGCATTTGATCACGAAAGTGTCGGCTGGTTGAGGGGTAGCGAGAAGAGATCTCGGTGGCTGTCGCTGCCTTATGTTGTTTTGCGGCCACTCAACGTGGCGCATCCCGGCATGTGAGGCGGGCCAAGGCATTAGCCTTGCGTTCGTGAGCCTGCACCTTTACGACACCAGTGCGCGTGCGATCCGCGAATTCGTTCCGATCGAGACCGGTCGGGCGTCGATATACCTGTGTGGGGCCACCGTGCAGGCGCCGCCCCACATCGGGCATATCCGGTCGGGCATCAACTTCGACGTGCTCCGGCGATGGTTGACGCGATCCGGTTACGAGGTCACGTTCTGCCGCAACGTCACCGACATCGACGACAAGATCATTCGAGTGGCCGCGGGGGAGGGCGTGCCGTGGTTCGCCGTGGCCGAGCGCAATCAGCGCGCCTTCACCTGGGCATACCAGGTGCTCGGCTGCCTGCCGCCGACCGTCGAGCCCCGGGCCACGGGTCATGTTCCCGAGATGATCGAGCTGATGAAGCGGCTCATCGCGCGTGGCCACGCCTATGCGGTGAACGGCGACGTCTACTTCGATGTCATGTCCTATGCCGACCGCTATGGTTCGCTGTCGCGGCAGCTCCTGGAGAACGTCCGCGCCGCAGGCGACACGGATTCGGACTCGGGCAAGCGCGACCCGCGCGACTTCGCCCTCTGGAAGGCCGCCAAGCCGGGCGAGCCGACATGGGAGACGCCGTGGGGCCCCGGGCGTCCCGGGTGGCACCTTGAGTGCTCGGCGATGGCGACGAAATACCTCGGCCCGACGTTCGACATCCACGGTGGCGGACTCGACCTGATCTTCCCGCACCATGAGAACGAGCTGACCCAGTCGCAGGCGGCGGGTGATGGTTTCGCCCGCTACTGGATGCACAACGGTCTGCTGACCATGGGCGGCGAGAAGATGAGCAAGTCGCAGGGCAACTCGCTGCTGATCCCGGAGATGCTCAAGAAGGTCCGGCCGGTCGAGCTGCGCTACTACCTTGTCGCGCCGCACTACAGGTCAATGATCGACTACTCGGACGAGGCCCTGCAGGAGGCCGCCCTCGGCTACCGCCGTATCGAGGGCTTCGTCACCCGCGCGGCCGAGGTGATCCACGACGTCGACGCCCACGCCCCGCTGCCGCAGGCGTTCGTCGACGCCCTCGACGACGACCTCGGCGTGCCCCAGGCGCTCGCCGTTGTCCACGAGGTCGTCCGCGAAGGCAACGTGGCGCTGGCCCAGGGCAACAAAGAGCAGGTCGCGAGGCTGCTGGCCGAGACCCAGAACATGCTCGACGTGCTCGGCCTCGATCCCCGCTCCGAGCAGTGGCGCGGCGCCGAATCCGGCGCCGGCCTGCGCGGCGTCGTCGACGCCCTCGTCGCCGTGGCCTTGGAGCAGCGGCAGGCCGCGCGTGAGCGCAAGGACTACGCGGCGGCCGACGCCATCCGCGACCGGCTGGCCTCCGCCGGCATCGTCGTGGAGGACACCCCGCAAGGTTCCCGCTGGGAGCTCGCGCACTGACGATCAGTCCGGCGACCGTGGAGCGGTGCGCCCGCTCCACGGACCCGGCTCCGTGGCTGCCGGCGTTGTGCCAGGCCACGAGGATCAGGGGGATCCGGGGGTGCTCGCCCGGCGGGCGGGGCGCTCGGACAGTGTGCCGCAGGCCGTACCCTAGACAGCATGGCTGGTGGCGGAAGGGCGTCGGGTAGGCCCTCGAAGAAGAAGAGCCCCACAAAGGGCAGCGGCGGCAAGGTTCGCCGTTCCCTGGAGGGCAAGGGCGCGACCCCGCCCGCCCACATGCGGCATTGGTATAAGGACCGCCAGCGTGAGGCGGCAGCGACAGGCGGTGCACGCCCCGCGACCCCCGCGCCCCGCAAGGTGAGGCGCGACGATACCAACGAGATCGTCGGCGGTCGCAACCCCGTCGTCGAGGCGCTCCGGGCAGGCATCCCCGCGACCGCGCTCTACGTGGGGCAGCGCCTCGACAGCGACGACCGCGTCCGCGAATCCATCAAGATCGCGGCTGACCGCGGCATCGCGCTGCTTGAGGTCTCCCGCGAGCGGCTCGACCGTCTCACGGGCGGCACCCACCACCAGGGTCTCGCCCTGCAGATCCCGCCCTACGAATACGCCCACCCCGACGATCTGGTGAGTTTCGCCCAGGACGCGACGGAAGTGCCCCTGATCGTCGCCCTCGACAGCGTCACCGACCCCCGCAACCTCGGCGCGATCGCCCGCTCCACCACCGCCTTCGGCGGCCACGGCATCGTCGTCCCGCAGCGCCGCTCCGTCGGCGTCACCGCCGGCGCCTGGAAGACCTCCGCCGGCACTCTCGCCCACCTTCCCGTCGCCCGCGCCGCGAACCTCACGAGCACTCTCCGTGAATACCGCGCCGCCGGCCTCTTCGTCGTCGGCCTCGACGGCGACGGCACCACCGAGCTCGGCGACCTCCAGCTCGCCACTGAGCCCCTCGTCGTGGTCGTCGGCTCCGAGGGCAAGGGCCTTTCCCGCCTCGTCCGCGACACCTGCGACGTCGTCGTCCGCATCCCCATGCACGCCGCTGCCGAGTCCCTCAACGCCGGCGTGGCCACCGGCATCGCCCTCTACGAGATCGCCCGCCTCCGCCGCGGCTGACCCGGCCCCAGCGGGCCTCCCGCAGTCCCCGTGTCGGCCTCGCCGTACCGGTCTTCCTGTACGGCGGAAGCCGACCCGCGGGCCGTGGCCGTGGTCGGCTTCGAATCGCTGTGCCACACTTGAAGCAGAAACGGCACACCGAGGTGCCGGTGATCTTAGAGAGCGACTATACTGTTTGGTCGCGCCGACGTAGCTCAATCGGCAGAGCGGCTGTCTTGTAAACAGCAGGCCAGGGGTTCGATTCCCCTCGTCGGCTCGCAGCGCAAAGGGCCCCTTGCGATCAAGCAAGGGGCCCTTTTGCTAACACTTTTGCTAACAGCGGGTCGGTCAGGCCGCCGCGTCCTTGATCGCCTGGGCGAAGATATCAGCGGCCGTCGCCAACTTCTCGGACACCACTCGGTGTCGGTGACGGCTCACCTGTTTCAACAGGAACTGCGCAAGTCCGCGACCGCGATCGGACGGGAGGTCTTCGCCACCAGGATCACCGCGCCCGATGGCGCGTTGGACTGGCGCAGCGGCGACTGGGACGAACTGGTCTACGAGCCCATCGAGGTCCCCGAGCCGATCAGGAATCGCCTGCATGCCTACCTCGACCGGCTCGGGCTGGTGTTCGGGTGCTTCGATTTCGTCCTCGGTGAGGACCATCCCCTGGCCGTGGCTGTGGCAGGTCCGCGTCGGCGGGACCATCACCGCCCCCATGTGCGGCTGGATGGGCGGGGTCGCCTTCGCTCATCTGACCATGGGCGGGAACGACATAGCCCAAGGCCGGTTCCTGAACGAAGATCTGTTCTTCATGACCGCCCGGTCCCACCTGCCGCCGCCGCGTCCACCGATGGTGTCCGGCCTGGGGGAGGCTCGCCAGAGCAGGATAGATCCGTCGATTCTCCAGGATGAGACTGGCACATGGGTGGCCCAGCTCGCTGTTCCGCAGGCGCAGCACTCTTGGAGTGATGACAGGGCCTTCCTCGTGGATGTCGGCACCGGATCCAGGGCTAGCGCCAAGCCGTCCCCTGACGGCGGCTGGGTCGCGTATCAGTCCGGTCCCGTCCGTCTGTGGGATGCGGTTGAAGACGTGATCCTCACCTGGCAGGAGGCGGGTCGGCCACATCAGTCGGAGTTCGGACTCACAGCGACACCTGACGAACAGTGGGTATGGCTTGGCGACCCCAGTGGCCCTCGCTGGTATCTGCCGGCATAGCTGCTGCCGCCTACCTGCCCAGTGAGAGATGTGGACAGGACGGCCGCTGATCTTGCTAACGGCAGTGCTAACAGCGGCCGGGGACGGCGGTGGACACCGAGAGAAGGCGATCAAGCTGATTTGGTGTCTGAGCTGGGCAGATGAGACGTGGAGAGACTCCTGGAGAGGGGCCTCAGCCGACTTGTGAACAGCAGGCCAGGGGTTCGATTCCCCTCGTCGACTCGCAGCGCAAAGGCCCCTTGCGATCAAGCACGGGGCCTTCATGCTAACGGCGTTGCTAACAGTGTGCCGTTATCTCTTGATCGCCTCAGTGAAGATCTCCGCCACCACCGACCCGGCCCCGGCGGGCCTCCCGCCGCCCTCGAGTGTGATCGCCGGATCGCCGTGCCCGAGCCGCGCCCGACCTTGGTGAAGGCGAGCGTGAGCTGTCCGGGCAGTTCCCGTTGGGTAAGCCCGGCGAGTTGACCACGCGGCGGCGTAGGGCCTCCGCCGTCCACGTGATGGTCCGCGGCGGCCGGCGCCGCTGAGCCGGGACTCGCGCCACCGGGACGGCGGGAGTCCAGGGGACGTTGACTTTGTCGCAATGTATGACGCATCATGTTGATACAAAGCTTGCGACAAAGGAGGCGCTGTGACCCGTGGACCGTTACCGGACGCAGGCCCGACGACGCGTGCGGCCGATCTGCGACTGGCAAGCGAGTGGCTGGCCCGGCACGACCTGGCCGGCGTCCGCCCAACCCGGCTGCTGGCCGGCCGGCTGGCAGTTCGGATGTGCGCCCGCCTCGCCGCTCACGTCAGCATGGCCGTGCTGATCATCGCGAGCGCGCTCGCCGCCAGTTCAGCCTTCGGCGGCTTCCAGCCGCATCGCCCGCTGCCGCTGCTGGCCCTGACCGCGCTGGTGGCCGGGCTGCTGCTGGCACAGTCGCTGCTCGACCGGTGGGTGCGACGCGCCGACCAGCGGGCGGCTGCGACGCTGTCCCGCAGGGCCACCCATCTGATCCAGCCCGGCTGGCGAGCCGTACTCGGCCGGCCGCACACCGTCTACGCGGTCGCCACGTTCGCCGGTGCGATGGCGCTGGCCGGGAGCGCCCTGGCCGTTGGCGACCCCACTGTGCGGCAACTGGCCGTCGTCCTGCTGATCGGCTTGCTCGGCATGACGGCCGTCATCGCCGTGCAGCTGCGCCACCTGCTCAGGCGCCCGGTCGTGGCGGAGGACGAGGAGTCGCTGACCGCCGACGTCGTCATGCGCGTCGAGGATGCCCGCGACCTCACCACGCCGAATGTGCAGTGGTCCCTGCCCATGGTGCTGCTGTTCGGCACCGCGCCCGGCTGGTGGGGCGCCGCTGCGGTTGCCTACGTGATCCTGGGCCTGGTCGCACACGTCGCGCTCCATGTCTGGACGCCATCGAGCGCTACGGTGGCCCGGCGGGCCATGAGCACCCGATGATCGTCATCGACGCGGCCTCGCCGGTGCCGCCGTTCGAGCAGCTGCGGGCCCAGCTCGCCCGGCAGATCCAGGACCGCACGCTGGCCGTGGGCGCCCGGTTGCCGACCATCCGCCACCTCGCCGCCGACCTCGGCCTGGCCGTCAACACGGTCGGCCGGGCCTACCGGGAACTGGAGGAGGCGGGGCTGATCGAGACGCGCGGGCGGGCGGGCTCATTCGTGTCGGCCGCCGGTGAGGAGAGCCGGGAGCGGGCCCGCCGGGCCGCCGCCGACTACGCGGCCGTGATCGCCAGCCTCGGCATCGACCCGGGCGAGGCGATCCGCATCGTACAAGCGGCTCTGACGTCCGGCGCGGCGGCGCCGGCCTCGCCATGACCGCGACCCGGCCGCGGGCTCACGTCGCCGGCACCTGAGGACTGCTGTGTGCCAGTAGATCGGGAGAAGCGAGCAGGGAATGAATCATCTGATTTCCTGCTCGCGTGCTCTTAGGTTGCCTTCCCGGGGGATACGACGAAGGTGCCTCGTCTCGGCACGGTCTGGACATGCCTGTCGTCGCGTAGGAGGGCTATCGCCGCGCGAACTGTGTCGCGGGCGACGACGCCGTACCGGCCTGCCAGGCGGGTTTCGGTGGGCAGGCGCTCGCCGGGGCGGAGGTGGCCGCTGCTGATCTGTTCACGCAGGTGGTCGGCGATCTGCTCGCATTTCTGCGGTGGGCGGAGCTTGGGGGCGGTTTTCGGGCTGACGTAGGAGCCTTCAGCCCGGATGGTGTAGACGGCACCTTCGTCGCGCAGCAGTGCGACAGCGCAGCGCACGGTTTGCCGACATACGCCGTACTGCTCGACCAGTTGGAACTCGGAGGGAATCAACTGGCCGGGAACGAGTTTTCCACTGCGGATATCCGTCCTGAGGTGCTCTGCGATCTGCTGGGGTAGAGGCATGAACCACTTCCATTGAGGTTGGTGGAGGGGTACGGGGTGGTGGGGGTGTGGGTGGTGCTTCGCGTGTTTTCCCATAGGGTTCGGTCCCTTTGGGGGTCTTAGATCTATGATGTCCCGCTTGATGTGCTCTCATACATGGGCTTGGGGCGAAGTGTTTCACGAGGTTCATGCCTCCCGTTCTTCTGTTCGTGAAGCTCTCC
Source organism: Sinosporangium album (assembly GCF_900100605.1). Taxonomy (GTDB): domain Bacteria; phylum Actinomycetota; class Actinomycetes; order Streptosporangiales; family Streptosporangiaceae; genus Sinosporangium; species Sinosporangium album. The sequence goes on from NZ_FNCN01000046.1 coordinate 32,638, forward strand.
AAAGAATGGCCCCCACCAGTTAGATTGGGAAGGCGGATGGGCTGCACATCCGTAAAACACTTCAGTAGCAACAAAGTTGGATGCTGTGTGAAAGCTGTTCTACTGATCGAAGGGCACCGTGATGCCACCCCCCAAGGAACTTGATCCGACAGGGAGTCTGCTCGCGTTCTTCGGCGCCGAGCTGCGCAAATTCCGCATGCAAGCGGGCTTGTCCCAGGAAGAGCTGGCCCAAAGGATTCGGTACAGCGCCGGCCTCGTCGGCTTCGTCGAGCGGGCCGCGCGGAGGCCGCACAGGGACTTCGTGACACGATGCGACGAGGTTCTGAACCTCGACGGCGCTCTGCTCCGCCTATGGCCCCTCATCACCCACGAGGCGAGTCCACGGTGGTTCCGGCCATGGCTGGAGATCGAGGAGGAGGCACACACGCTCTGCACGTGGCAGGGTCACGTCCAGCGGAGTGGTGTAAGAGCTGATCTCCGCGTGATCCTTCCAGCAGGTTAAGCGGTAAGCGTCTGCGGGAGCGGATACTGAGCGGCCGTGTCGCCGCCGACAACCCGCAGGCGGGCCTTGGCCAGGATGTCCAGCCCCATGTAGCGCCGCCCCTCGATCCACTCGTCGGTCTGCTCGGCCAGAACCGCACCCACCAGACGCACGACCGCAGCACGGTCCGGGAAGATGCCCACCACATCGGTGCGGCGCCTGATCTCCTTGTTCAGCCGCTCCTGAGGATTGTTGGACCAGATCTGCCGCCAGGTCTCACGGGGAAAAGCGGCGAACGC
>NZ_FNCN01000078.1 GCF_900100605.1 Sinosporangium album
CCGCAAACCGCCGACCGGCCCGGTCGGCGGTTTTTCCTATGGCTTCTTGGGCTCCGGCGTTCCATTGGGCCAAATGCAGGTGGAGTTCGCGCCGATGTCGATGACACCATCCTGCGTCGTGGTGAGCGAGAAGAGAAAGTCGTCGGGCCGTGTGCGCCCGGAGATGGATGGCCCGCCGGGCTCGGCGCCACGGAACACAGTGATCTCGTGCCCTTGAGTCTCCCAATGCTTCTTGATCTTCTCGGCGGCCTCAACTGTGCGATCCTTGGAGATGTCCGGCAGGTAATAGCTGCGGCTGACGACGATGCGATCCTCTGAACCGCCGTCGCTGGGTTCCAGGCATTTCATGGGCTCCAAGCTCGTTGATATGAGCTCCATCTTCGTGTTCGGTCCAAGTGTCGCCACCGCCTCAGAGATCAGTTTTTCGATACGGGCAATGGCTTGTTGCTGTGTCGTTGTATTGGGGTTATTCATGTTTTCCCCGCTGCTGCAGGAACTTACCGCTACTGTGATGGCGAGCATGCTCAGCATCATGCGACGCAAGAATTCATCTCCCCGGTAGCCCTGTGGTCTTGTGGTGGTCGCCGTTGATGATATGTGCAATGTTCTCGAGCGACTGTGAGCGGGGCTCCCAGTAGCTTGAGTGCGCACCCTCGGTCCCGGTGGGTTCGACATAAAACCGCTGCGCGCCGAACTCGTCACTCCCTGGGTCGGCGCCGAAGTGCGGCAGTGGCTTCTTGTAATTTACCCAATAGTTTGGACTCAGTAATCTGTGGGGAAGGCTTGCCTTGTCGATATATTCGGGGAGTGATCCGATCTTTGCCACAATATCTTGGTAGGCTTCGCCAACCCATACATCCGTAGGTGAGACTCCAAGGTCCTTGGCGTGCATTGCTCCGACTCCCGGACTTCCTACGAAGATCAAGCCGTCGGTGAAACCGGGTCGGCGCTGAGTCGCCAGTCCGGTGACGAGAGATCCATAGCTGTGTCCCAGCATCGTTAGACGCGGAGCCTCGCCGTCCTTCCGCGGGATTTGCGTTGCGCGCAACGCATCGGAAAATGCCGCTAAAAAGGCCGCCCCATTCTTGGCCGGAGTTGCGGAGGCCACACTGCTTTCTTCTTTCAGAAAGCTATTTATGTCTTTCTGCGGAGGCTCGTAGCCGAGCCATGCGATAGAGGCATGCTTAAGGGTCGGGGCTAAGGCATGGGCTCGGTCCCACATATGGGTCACGCGGTTGAAATCACCCTGGAAGTTGTCCAGTCGGGTGCCTAGCCCAGGAGTATAGGCCACCACTCTGTCGGCCGTATCCGGATCTCCATAGGAAACGATGGCGCGACCTGTTCCCGCGAGATCGAAGCCTAGGAGGTAGGCAGTGGCACGCCCGCTCTGGCCGCCCCTGGATAATCCGTATTCGATTGTGTCGAGGTTCTTCTTCTGTTGTGCAATGGAATTCGCCAGGGTGAGGAATGCCTTCTCCTTGCCGTCGATCCGGGCCTGGGCCAGGGATAGGGGAAGCGTGAGCAGCAAGCCGTTGATGCGGCTTTTCTCGTCGGCGAGGTGGGTGCGGTTGGCCTGGTCGCGGGTGGTGGACGGGACGCCGTTGAGCGCGCCGATGTGGCGGGGGTGGGCCTCGGTGAGGCTCCTTTGGGCCTTGGGGCCGAGCATGCGCCACCAGCTGTTGACGCGGGAGGCGAATGTCGGGTCGTCGCCGCGGTTCTGCAGCCGGAGGAGGGTTTCGAGGGCGGTCTGGTCTCCTCGGCCCGCTTTGTCGAGCGCGGTGGTGAGGCCGCTTTTCCCGGTGGGGGCGTGGCCGTCGAAGAGTCCGTAGGCGACCAGAGAGGCCGGCATGGGGGATGAGGCGTCCATGGCGCCTTCGTCGCGCTGGAGGGCTTCGAGGCGCCGGCGGAGTTGGCCTTCCTGCTGCTCGGCCCAGGAACCGATGTGGCCGATCGCGGTGGCGTCGCGTGAGCTGACGCATTGCCGCGTGAGCTCGGCGTGGAGCACCTGCCCGGCCTCCGATAGTTGGCGTGACGCCGTCCGCAGGGACGTTATCAGGCTGTTCATGGCCTCGGGGTTGACTCCGCGGAATCCGTTGGAGCCGCTGGAGGCGAATGAGGCGGATGTTCCCAGCGGGGGTACGGCAGGGCGGGGTTCACCTGTCTGGGCCACTCGGTCGGCCAGTTGGTTCAACGCGGATTCGAATGCCCGTTGCAGGTTTCTGTGGTGCTGTACCAGTTGGGCGTTGAATTCAGATGCCCCTCCTCCTACCCAGGCTTGGCCGCCCATCGCTTTGGCCGATGGGACGAGTGCGTTTGTATGTTCGTGTGCCAGGCGAGCCACTCTTTGGAAGGCCGCCCGCACGGCTTCCTTGTCGGACACTCAAGCGAGGTTCGCATGTCAAGCGTGCGGTGGCAAGGGATATGAAACAAGTGGATCTATGCCGTTATGATGGCGGCCAGGGGCGGGGCCCTGGGGGGAGAGGAGGTGTTCTCCTGTGGAACCCCTGTCCTTTTAGGGTGGTATTCTCGCCGTGGATGCGGGTGGCCTTATCTTCCTTGTATTCTGTGCTTATGTGAATGATGTTCCCTGAAATGTGTAGGTGCTTGCGCATTCTCCTGCTTGGATGTCGGTGTCGGCCGTGGACGATCGCATCGGTCGGTTCCCTCCGCCGGACACCAACCAGGCGATGGTGTCGCCAGGAGCCATGGCGATCGGCACGGCTCCTGGCGAGGCGAAGAGTGCTGCGTCAGTGAAGCTGCGGCTCGGCTGTGGACAATGCGAGATCTAGGGCACCTGGCCGGGTTTGTCGACGATGCCGGACGCGACTTCGGCGGTGGCGTAGCCGCTGCCTCGGGGCGAGAGCACCTCCCCTCCCAGGGTTTCATCTCGCAGGTAGTCCACACGCCTGCCGAGGAAGCGGTAGGTGTCGGGGGCGAGGATCACGTATGACCGTGAGATCACGTCTCCGGCCCTGTTCCGGGACGTGCCGACACCAGGTGCTCCGGCGTCGTACTCGATGCCGATGCCGGGCCTGTCGAGCGCATCGCGTATGCCGGTGTGGACGCGGACGCCTGGGATCTTGGCGAGTGCGCGGAAGATCGCCGCGTCGAGCGTGGAGGGCGTGGGCACTTGCTGCTCCAAATAGAGCGACAGCACTCGGAATGCTCGCGCGTCGGAATGTTCTTGATCTCCGGGGTCGCCGGTCGGTTTGATCCTCCAGTGCCGGTCGCTTTTGACGTGGGCCAGCAGCTTGTCCGGGTCGGTCGGCAGGTCGGCGAGCTTGGCGGCGTATTCCTGGGGAGTGAGGTCGTCGTCGTCGGGCTCCGGCGCATGGGTGTGGAGGTCCAGGGGGCCTTGCCCTATGCGGACGGCCTGCTGGCCGCCGTCGTAGCGCCTCCAGTACTCCTGCGCCTCCCCGGTGGTGTGGTCGGCCTGTTTGACGATCACCTTTCGGTACATCCACTGCTCGGGGCGCGGTATGGCGTCCGGCTCGTTCTTCTCGACGGAGGCGGCCATCTGGCGCAGCGTGGTCTCGGCGTCCACAAGGGTCCCCCTGTACTCGAAGGTCGACGGGTTCTTGGGAGGGGGCGCCTCCACGCCCGGCGACGCCATGAGGCCGCCGGCGGTGACCACCGCGACCGCTCCGGTGCCGAGCACCAGCAGGTACGGCAGGAGCCGGGGCCGTCGGCGGTTCGGAAGTGAGCGCAAGAGCAGAGTCCGCAGCCGGTCGTCGTCGGGTTCGGGTGTCTCCGAGCGCAGGTCGCGCAGCAGGTTCAACTCATCCACGGCCAAGCTCCATTCCTACTTCGGACGGATCAACTTCGTTCAGGGCCTCACGGGCCTTCCTTCGTGCGCGGTGCAAACGCGAACGGACGGCGCCGATCGGGATGCCGAGCGCCCGCGCCACCTCTTCGTAGCTGAGGTCCGCCCAGGCGGTCATCAGCAACACCTCGCGCTCTTTCGGCCGCAGTACCGCCAGTGCCCCCGCGAGCTGACGCTGCGCGGCCGATGCCGTCACTCGGGCCTCCACCCGGTCGGCGTAACTCTCCACCACCTCGTCCGCACCTGTTCTGGCGAGGGCCAGGTACGCTCTGGCCTCGGCTCGGCGATGTTTGCCGATGAGATTGGCGGCTATGCCGTACAGCCAGGGGCGGGCGTCGGGGTGGCCGGTGTCGTAGCGGTGGAGTCGCCGGAAGGCCGCGGTGAACGTGTCGGCGACGATGTCGTCGGCCACTGAGTCGCCGAGGCGCCGGGTCACGTAGCGGTGGAGACTGCGGGCGTGTCGGTGGAACAGCAGGGCGAACACGGTGGGGTCGTGTCGGGCGCGCCGAATGACCTCCGCATCGTCCAGGTCGGGGTCTGTGCTCAAGTTCGAGCTCCGTTTTCCTCGGTCGGTCACCTTCTTTCACCCGGTGCCGCGCGATGGGTTCCCGCCTGGTCACAGGGCCCAGGCCGGGAGGGGGCCGACGGTCCCTATCCAGTCACCCGGTATCCACCGAGGCCGACCCGGCCGCCGAGGATGCCGCCCACGTTGACGCGGGCTCCGCCCTCGCGTCAGCGGGTTCCGGGTTTCTTCGGCGGTAGGGCGGGTTTCTCCGGGGCTGCGTGGGTCG
>NZ_FNCN01000011.1 GCF_900100605.1 Sinosporangium album
CCTTCACCAGAGCCCGCCGCGCCAGGCACTTGAACGCGATCCCCCGCTCCACACAGAAACCCCACACCACCTCCCGCACCCGATCGAAACCCTCCTCGGCCGTCCGTTGTCCCGCCGGCGGGACCTTGCGCCCGGACCGGCGGCGTCTGGTTTATGAATGGCTTTTCGACGGTACGGCGGCGAGATAATCTACTGCCGCGTCGCATGCACCGGACATCACCGCACGCACGCCCGCGACCGCGCTCCGCGGATAAGCGGCCGAGCCGGGTGAGGGCCTTTCCCACGACACACATACGCAGGCGGCACAGGGTGAACAGCCTATTTAAGCAGGCATGAACATATCCCTCCCCCGGCCCTGTCCCGCCGACGGGACCTTGCACGTAGACCGGCGCACGCCTAGCTTAAGGATCGTTTTTCAACGGCATGGAAAGGAGGGAATTCATGGCCGCATCCGACGTGCTGGCTCTCCAAGGAATCGAGATCCAGATCGAGCACGAGACTCTGGCCAACAGCGGCGTCAGCTACGCCACGTGTAGCTGAGTCCGGCCTGTGTAGGGGTCCGCCCTCGGGCTCCCACACCCGGGGCACATATATGGAAGGCGAGCCGTGATCTTCCCGTATACCGAGACGCACAAGGCGGCCCTGCGCCTCAGCCATTCCATGGACGGTCCGGCCGTCCATGAATTCCTGCAGAAAGAAGAAATGTCCGGGCTGGACAGCCTCGATGTGTTCACCTCGACGTGGCCGCGGAGCCGCGACGAGGTGGCCGCGCAGTTCTCGGTCGAGGAACTCGGCACGGGGAGGCTCGCCGGTTTCACCTCGCTGCACCGGCTCAGCCCGCACAGCCGCTATGTGCAGGGGTGCCTGGCCCTGCCCGGCGGCGACGCCGTCGCGGCCGAGGCCGCCGCGCTGACCGTCAACTACGCCTTCGCCATGTGGAACATCAGGAAGGTGCATTTCTGGACGGTGGCGGAAGGGCTTCCCGGCCTCGCCGCCACGCCGGTGACCGTGCTGTGTGAGGCGACCCTGCCGGAGTACGTCTACGACCGCGGAACACTCCTCGACATCAACATCTTCGCGGTCTACCGCGACGAGTGGGAGCGCCACGGGGTGCCTTACGTCACCGCGCTCCTCCAGGAATCCGCATAGCCCGGAGGTATGGCAGTGCGCGTGTTGATCGCCACGCAGGCGGAACGGACCCACTTCCTGGGCATGGTGCCGCTGGCCTGGGCGCTGCGCACGGCCGGCCACGACGTGGTGGTGGCGAGCCAGCCGGAGTTGACGGAGGTGGTCGGCGGCGCGGGGCTGACGTTCGTCCCGGTCGGCACGGACCACAGGTTCCGGCATGTGATCAAACGGGGGGCGGCGGCGCCGGAGCCCGATTTCGACATGACGGGTCTCCGGCCGGACCGGGTCACCTGGGAATACCTCCGCGACGGCTACCGCCAGATCGTGCCCTGGTGGTGGCGGATGGTGAACGAGCCGATGCTCGGCGACCTGATCGCGTTGTGCCGCGGCTGGCGGCCCGATCTGGTGATCTGGGAGCCGACGACCTTCGCCGGCGCGATCGCGGCCGAGGCGTCGGGCGCCGTACACGCCCGGTTCCTGTGGAGCGTGGATCTCTTCGCCGGAATGCGCGGACACTACCTGAGGCTGATGCATGAGCAGCCCGCCGGACGGCGTGAGGACCCGCTGGCCGACTGGATCGGCACGAGGGTGGCGGCGTTCGGCGGTGAGTTCTCGGAGACGCTGACGCGGGGACATTTCACGATCGACTACATGCCGGACTCACTCCGTCTGGATGTGCCGTTGCGGTACGCGGCGATGTGTTACGTGCCCTACAACGGGCGGGCCGTCGTGCCGGAGTGGCTGCGCCGCCCGTCGCAGCGGCCCCGGGTCTGCCTCACGCTCGGGACCACGGCACACGAGCGGTTCGGCAGATACGCGGTGTCGGTGCCGGACCTGATCGAGGCCGTGGGCGATGTCGACGCCGAGGTGGTGGTGACGCTGCCGCGTGCGCAGCAGGAGAGCCTGCCGCGTGTGCCGGACAACATCAGACTGGTGGACTTCGCCCCGCTCCACGCCGTGCTGCCGACGTGTGCGGCGATCGTCAACCAGGGCGGGCCGGGGACCGTCTTCACGACCTTGTCGTACGGCGTGCCGCAACTCATCCTGCCGAATCCGCACATGTTCGATGCTCCGCTTCTGGCCAGGCGGGTCGCGGAGCAGGGGGCCGGCCTCACCGTCGCCAGCGCCGACGTGACCCCCGAGGTGGTGCGGGAGGGGCTGCTCACGGTCCTCGCCGATCCGGGATTCCGGCGTCACACCAACCGGATCCGGGATGAGATGCGCGGACTGCCGACGCCGAACGCCTTGGTGCCCGAAATCGAAGGGCTCGCCGCGCATTACCGCCGGCCCGTGGTTACGCAATGAAATGGGGTGGGCCTCGTGTCAGAAGTCGCTCGGGACCTCTATCTCGACCTGATGAAGAAAGCAGTGGCGAACACGATCTACCAGGACCCCGATATCTGGTTCGGCGACTCGTGGGATGAGATGCGGTCGGGTGTCCGGGAGGATCGCGCGTTCGACGCGAAACGCAGGGAATACGGCATGGACGTGCCGAGGACCGCGCACACCATGGTCGGCCTGAAGCGCTTGGACAACATCCGTGAGTGCGTCACCGGCGTGCTGGAGGACGACGTGCCCGGCGACCTTGTCGAGACCGGTGTCTGGCGCGGCGGCGCGAGCATTTTCATGCGCGCGATCCTCAAGGCGTATGAGGTGAAGGACAGGACCGTCTGGGTGGCCGACTCCTTCGAGGGCCTTCCGGTGGCGGACACGGAGAAGTATCCGGCCGACCGCTGGGCCCCGCTCCACCTCATGAACGACCTGCTCACCGCCTCCGCCGACACGGTGCGCGAGAACTTCAAGGCGTACGGCCTGCTCGACGGCCAGGTCCGGTTCCTGGAGGGCTGGTTCCGCGACACGCTGCCGGACGCGCCGATCGAGCGCCTTGCCGTACTCCGCATGGACGGGGACCTTTACGAGTCGACCATGGACGCCCTCACTCACCTCTATCCGAAGCTGTCGCCCGGCGGATACGTGATCGTCGACGATTACAGCGCCCTGGTGTCGTGCCGACTCGCCGTCACCCATTACCGGGAAAAGCACGGCATCGGCGATCCGATTCATACCGTCGACCGCTCCGGCGTTTATTGGCAAAAGAGCGGCTGACCTGAGCGGCCTTTTGCAGCGGACCGCTCCGACGGCCCGCGGCAAACCATGCCCGGATATCGCCGGATGGCCGTTTTAGGACATCAGGTTGCCCGCCTTCGGAACAGACATTTAGCGTGAATATCACCTGGTACGGACCGTCTGCGTATTCCAGAATCGCACTGCGGCTTCACAGGGAATTCATTGCCGACCGCAATGGAATCCCCGGCGGGGCCGCGAGGCCTGCCGAGGGTTTTATCGCCGCGACGACGGAAAGGAGAGGAGGTTCCCATGGTTCTGTCCGACGTTCTCGCCCTGCAGGACATCGACGTTGCTCCCGAGCACGAGGTTCTGCCGCACAGCGGGCTCAGCATCGCGACGTGCAGCTAAGCCCCACGGTGTGGGGGCCCTTCCGGGCCCCCACACCCTTTGTCCGCCATCCGGACCGCCCGCTACTCGGAACCGTCGGCCATGCGTCGCAGGAGAACCTGCTTGGCGAGGGTGAATTCCTCGTCGGTGAGCGTCCCTTCGCGATGCAGTTCCCCCAGTTCGCGCAGACGCCGCAGCATCACGTCGGGATCGGCGCCGGCACCGCCAGGATTGACGGCACCGCCGGCACCGCCCGGGGTCAGCGCGGGCTGGGAGGGATTGAACGGATGCGGCAGACGGGCCGCCACCGCAGCCGCCACGAGCACCGTTGTCCCACCTTCACGTTCGATGCCCCACTTGCTCCAACGCAGGCAGGCGAGCTCCTGATTCGAGGGAGCACCGACATGACCGCTTTTCAGAAGAAAGCAGAGCCTCCCGTCCTCACCTCCGGCGAGCGGCACCCATTCCACACCCGCCACGGCGCCCACGGGGATCCTCTGCGGACCGGCCGCCTTCTTGGGCTCGATCGCGGTCCAATTCCATTCGAAGTTGATCAGCTCTCCGTCGAACGACACCGTCCCGTCCCCCACCGAAGCGGAGGCGGGAACCTGGGGGCCCGGCAGGAGATAGCGGTCCGCAGGCCCTTCCGGGACCTGCTCGATCAGCAGCGCATGCCGTACTTCATCGACGAAGTATTCGGCCACCCCCGTGCGTTCGGGGTCGGGTGCCAACTGATAGGGGTCGGCGTCGCCCAACCGCCCGGCGGCCACCTGAAGCAGCGGGTCTGCGCCCTCACGCAGCCTCAGCCGCAGAGCACCGCCCTTGCGGCCCGGCTCGTAGGCGACGCCCGCGACAGCGGGCAGGGGAATCGACACCTCGCCCAGTGCCCTGCGCAGCTTGGGCACGTGCCTTTTGCGGTTGGGGACCACGCGAATGCGTTCGCCGTCGAAAGTCCAGATTCCATCTCGTCCGATCACCTCGGCCATGGCGTGAGTTTATTGGCGCGGCGCGCTCTCGGGGCACATGTCCTGATCGTGGTGGTGCCGGGTCCCGCCGGCGGGACAGGGAAGCCACCCGAGCTGGTGAGCACGCACGGCGAGTTCGAACCTGCTGGCGGCGCCGGCCGCCTGCATCAGCCCGCTGATCTGACGGCGGACCGTGCGCTCGGCGATGCTCAGCCGCGCCGCGATGGCCGCATCGGTCAGCCCCCCGGCCAGAAGGTGCAGGATCACCGGCCCACGCCCCTCGACCACCGGCGCCGGGCACGCCACATCCCACAGATGGTCCGCCATCGAGGCCAGCGTCGCCACGTGAGGGGCGTTCGCCGTCAGGAACACGCGAGTGCCGCCCTCTCCATACGGCAGGCGCACCACGGCCGCCCGCCCGTCCACGATGGCCGCCGACAGCGGCACCGCGCCCAGCACACGTACCTGCGGACCCGCCGCGACCTCGTTGTCGAACGGGGCGGGCGTTCGTACGATGCGCACCAAGCCGATGTGGGGCAGGTCCGCCAGAGAATCGGCAACCGTACGGCCGAGCGGATCGTCGCCCAGAACGGCCACGAGTTCTTCGACGCCGCGTTCGGCGAGCAGGTGCACCACGGCCCGCAATCTGTTCTCCGGAATGGGCCGTTCGGGCTTCAAATGTGCCGCAACCTTGTGCATATTCAGTCATATTGACATAGAAAAATATCTACGGAATCCCCGAGGGAACCTTTTTCGGGAAAGGCGGTAATGGTGCTGATCGCTCACCTGGAGACGAGGCAAGTCGCATTGCAGCCGGCGGAGGCGGCCGACGGCCTTTCCTTCTATCAACTGCTATTGCGCCTCGGACTGCACAGTCTTCCGTCGATGGAATCGTTTCTCAAAAGCTTCGAAGAGCGGCCCGAGACGCTGGCCGCGGTCTTCGCCATCCGCCTGCGGGAGAACGGCGAACTCCTCGGATTCGGCTCGCTCCAGGAACGCGACCGCGCCGGCCACATTCAAGTGGGCCTGTTCATGGAAACAGAACGCGTCCGGCGGGGTGTGGGTGCCGAGGCGATGATGCTGCTGGTGAATTACGCGTTCGCGGTGTGGCCGGAGTTGCGGAAGGTGTATTTCCTGACGACGGACGCGAGTCTGCCGAGGTTCGGTTCGGCGTTGCTGGCGACGCCTCGGGAGGCGTCGCTTCCTGCGCATGTGTTCTTCCGGGGGCGGTTGTGGGATCTGCATTTCTATGCGGTGGGTCGTGGTGAGTGGGAGCGGGTGGGGGCTCGTCTTCTGGGGCGGCTTGCGGGGGTGGCGGGTGTTTGAGCGGGTGGAGATGCACACGTTCGCCGATCCGGTGTTCTTCGAGGATCCGGCGCGGTGGGTGTCGGGTCGGGGTTTCGTGGCGGACGGGGCGCGGGAGCCGGTGGTGCCGGCGGGGTGGCGGCGGGTGGTGCGGGGGATCTGGTGCGTGGTGGTGCCGGAGGGGGCGGTGCTGGCGGAGCAGGGGTGGAAGGTGCATGTGTCGTGCACGGTGGAGGGTTTCGATCGGGTGCGGGAGGTGGTGTGGGGTTTCTGTGTGGAGCGGGGGATCGCGTTCAAGTGCCTGGCGCGGCGGGCTCTGGTGAAGGTGGTGAATGCGAAGTACGCGCCTCGGGGGTCGAGTGCTCTGAGCGTTCCCCGCACTCTGAGCGCGTTCCCCGGATCGCGAAGAAGGCCAGGAACCGCCCGCCCCCGGACGAGCGCGGGAGGCGGGCGGCCGGGTCAGGGCCGGTATTCGGCGACGAGCCGTTCGATCTCGGCGACGACGCCGTTCGGGGTGGGCATGGCCGCCATTTCCTCGCGGAGCTGCCCGGCGCCTTTGGCGTACGCGGGGTCGTCGAGGAGGCGCAGGAGGTTCTCGCGGACATGGTCGCCGGTGGCGTCGCGGCAGGGGAGGGCGAGGCCGGCGCCGAGGTCGGCGATGCGTTCGGCGGTCAGCGGCTCGTCGAACATCTGCGGGTGGGGGACGACGAGCTGCGGCACGCCGTAGCCCGCGGCGGTGAGGGCCGCGCCGGCGCCGCCGTGGTTGATCAGCGCGGAGCAGGTGGGCATGAGCGCGTGCAGGGGTGCCCCGTTCATGACGCGCACGTTGTCGGGCACGTGCCCGAGTTTCTCCTGCTCGGCGGGCGGCATGGAGGCGACGATCTCTAGGTCGAGGTCGGCGAGGGAGTCGAGGATCTCCCGCACCGGGACGGCGCTGCGGCCGAAGCGCTCGGTGAGGGTGGTCTCGACGGTGAGGCAGACGCGCCGCCGTTCGGCGTCGCCGCGGAGCCAGTGGGGGACGACGGCGCGCCCGCTGTAGGGGATGTGCCGTACGGGCACGTGGTGCAGGTCGGCCCCGGTGTCGATGCGCAGCGAGGCGGGGAACGGGTCGACGGTGAAGTGTCCCGTGGTCATCTCCTCGGAGAACGCGCCGCCGAGGGGGCGCATGCGCGCGTCGAGCCATTCGGCCAGGATGTCCTGGCGGCTGTCGGCGGGCCGCTGCGAAAGCAGGCGCAGGAAGCGTGCGCGCATCCGGCCCAGTAGGTCGTGGCTCCAGAGGAACCGGGCGTGGGCCGCGCCCACCGCCGCGGCGGCGATCGGCGCCGCGTAGGTGGTGGGTTCCCAGATGACGAGGTCGGGCCTCCACTGCCGGCAGAGCGCGGTCAGGTCGTCGATCATCGGCTCGTTGACGACCTTCCACCACCACGGGACGAACTGGCTGTAGCCCGTGGTCAGGTAGTCCCAGGTGAAGCGTTCGAGGTCGCGTTCGGCGAGGTCGAACCCGGGTTCCGCTTCGAGTACGGCGGTGCCGTCCAGGGTGGTGCCGTCCAGGGTGGTGCCGTCCGGGGTGGTGCCGTCCGAGGTGGTGCCGTTCGGCGCCATGAGCCGCCCGAGCATGTGGTCTTTGCCGACGGGGACCACCGTGAGGCCGGTGTCGGCGATGACGTCGACGAGCGCGGGCTGGCTGGCCGCCCGCACCTCGTGGCCGCCGGTCCGCAGCGCCCACGCCAGCGGAACCATGCTGAGGAAGTGGTTCTTCTCCGCATAAGAAGCGAACAGAATGCGCACGCCATGCCCTTTCTTGGAAGTGCGGACGGTTGGGAGGTTAACCAGCGCCGAAAGGACTTCCAACCCCTACGCAGGGGTCGCTAGGGGTTGAAAGGGAAGTGCTTGCCGATCATACGATTCGCTTGGGAAAAAGCCGTTTAAGCGGGGAGTGATCGTGAAGGGAATCGTCCTGGCAGGGGGTAGCGGCACCCGATTGCACCCCATTACGCTGTCCACCTCGAAACAGCTTCTGCCGGTCTACGACAAGCCGATGATATATTACCCGTTCGCCGTGCTCATGATGGCGGAGATCAGGGATGTCCTTATTATTTCCACGCCCGATGTCCTGCCCGCGATTCAAGCGCTTTTCGGTGACGGGTCGCAATTCGGCGTGAGCGTCGACTACGCCGCCCAGACCGAGCCGCGCGGAATAGCCGACGCCTTTCTGGTCGGCGAGAGGCATGTCCGGGGCCGGCCGTGCGCCCTCGTGCTCGGCGACAACATCTTCCACGGTCCCGGCTTCGGCGATCTGCTGACGACGGCGCGCAAGGAACTCGATGGATGCGCGCTGTTCGGCCGCAGGACCGATGAGCCGAGCCGGTTCGCGATCGCCGGACTCGACGCCGGGGGAACGCTGACCTCGATCGAGGAGAAACCGGCCGCGCCCCTTTCCGACTGGGCGGTGACCGGGCTCTACTTCTATGACGAGAACGTCGTGGAAATCGCCAAGTCGATCAGCCCGTCCGCCCGCGGAGAACTTGAGATAACCGACGTGAACAGGGTCTACCTCGGTGAGGGGACGGCCCGGATGGTGCGTTTGGACGAGCGCTTCGCCTGGCTCGACGCGGGCACCAGCGAATCACTGCTCGAAGCAGGCCGGTTCGTCAGGTCGGTCCACCGCGAACAGGGCGTGCGCATTGCCTGTCTGGAAGAGATAGCACTGCACATGGGATTCATCGACGCCGACCATTGCCACCGGCTGGGATTCGATATGCGGAATTCGGAGTACGGCCGCTACGTCATGGACGCGGCCCGGCGGTGGGACGACTCGCGACAAGGGTGAACGCGGATGCGCATGTTGGTCACCGGAGGTGCCGGGTTCATCGGCTCCAACCTCATCAGGCAGACGCTCGCCGGCGTCTACCCCTGGCTCGCCGACCACGAGATCGTGGTGCTCGACAAGCTGACCTACGCCGGCACCAGGGAGAGCCTGCTGCCGGTCGCGGGCGATCCTCGGCTGACGTTCGTCCACGGCGACATCTGCGACATCGACCTCGTGGCCGAGGTGATGACCGGCGTCTCCCTCGTCGTGCACTGCGCCGCCGAGAGCCACGTCGACCGTTCCATCGCCGGCGCCGACGACTTCGTCAGGACCAACATCACGGGCACCCACGTCCTCATCGAGGCCGCCCGCCGGGCCGGGGTGGACAAGTTCGTGCTGGTCTCGACCGACGAGGTGTACGGCACGACCGACGAGGGCACTTGGACCGAGGACGCCCCGCTCCGCCCGAACTCGCCGTATGCCGCGTCCAAGGCCGCGGCCGACCTCCTGGCCCGGGCGTTCCACCAGACCCACGGCTTCCCCGTCACGGTGACCCGGTGCTCCAACAACTACGGCCCCTACCAGTTTCCCGAGAAGCTGATCCCACTGTTCGCCACCAACCTGCTCGACGGTGAACCGGTGCCGCTGTACGGCGACGGCGGCCACGTGCGGGAATGGATCCACGTGGACGATCACTGCCGGGGCATCGCGCTGGTCGCCGACCGGGGAAGGCCGGGCGAGGTCTACCACTTCGGCGGCACGGACGGCCTGACCAACCTCACGGTGACCGAGGCCGTCTTGAAGGCGCTGGGCGCGGACTGGTCCATGGTGGACTTCGTCGCCGACCGCAAGGGGCACGACCGCCGCTATTCGGTCGACTGCGGCAAGGCGAGGACCGAGCTGGGCTTCCGGCCCACCATCGGCTTCTCCCAGGGCCTGATCGACACCGTCAAGTGGTACGCCGACAACCGGGCCTGGTGGGAGCCCCTGAAGAAACGCGAGCGGTCCCGCCGGCGAGACAGCGCACAAGTGCCGACCTTGAGAGGTTAGCCGTGACCTTCACCGAACTCGATCCCGACGATCTACTCGCCTCCGGGCTGACCGCCCCGGAGCTCGCCGATCACCCCTGGTCGGTGCGCTGGGACCAGGCGGGCGGGCTGGACATCGGCGCGCTTCCGCCGTACCTCGACCTGCAGACGTCGGGCAGCACCGGCGCGCCGCGGCGGTGGCGGCGCACCAGGGAGCAGCTCTGGGCCGAGGCGGCCATGCTGGCCGGGCTGCTCGCCGACGAGCGCCCGGAGGCGGTGCTGACGTTCGCGCCGCCGCGCCACTTGTACGGCGCGCTGGTGAGCGTGCTTGTGCCCGCCTACATGCGGCTTCCCGTCTGGTACCACCCGCAGCGCGGCGGGCTGCCCCCCGCGGAGCTGGCCCGCCGCTGGGCGGTCATGGCCATCCCGATGGCCTTCCCGCTGCTGCTGCGCCGCGCCGCATGGGTGAGCGCCGCCGACCGGCTCGTGATCGTGCACAGTACGGCGACGCTGCCGTCGGCGGCGGCCGAGCTGCTGGACCTGGCGGGGGAGGGGCGCGCGACGATCACGGAGATCTTCGGCTCGACGGAGACCGGCGGCGTCGCCACCCGGACGTGGGAGCCCGGCAATCCGCCGTGGCGCCTGTTCGACGACGTGGAGTTCGCGGCCCGGGCCGCCGACTCGGCCGCCGACGCCGATAACGCCGACGCCGACGACTCCCACGGCGCCGACGACTCCCACGGCGCGGACGGGGCCGGCGGCGCGGACGGGGCCGGCGGCGCGGACGGGGCCGACGACACCGACGACGCAGACGGGGCCGACGGCGCGGCCGACACGGACGAACGGCGAACGCCGGGCGAGGAGGTCCCGCTGACGATCACCAGCCCGAGGCTGGCCGCCCCGGAGGGCGGCCCGGCGCCCGCCGCGCGGCGGATGGACGACCACGTGACAATCCTGGACGGGCGCACCTTCGCGTTCGCGGGCCGCCGCCACCGCCTGGTCAAGGTGAACGGCCGCCGCATCGACCTCGACGAGCTCGAACGCACCCTGCGCACCTTCGTCCCCGCGGCCGACCTGGCGTGTGTGCCGGTGGTCGACGCCGCGACCGGCGAACACTTCGACCTGCTTCTCGTCCCCCGGCCGGGAGCGTCCTCCGTACGGCTCGACCTGCGCGAGGTGATCGCCCGCATCGGGCTGCGCCCGCGCAGGGTGGGGCTGGTCGCGAGGATCGAACGGTCGGACACCGGCAAACTGCGCCGCCTCCAGCAGCCGTTCACCGCGGGCGTGGGAGCGGACGCGTGACCGCCCTGACCGAACGGCAGGAGCTCCAGCGCCTCGCCGACCTCGTGCGCGCCGCCGCGTTCGGGGCCGTCCTGCGGCCCTGCGGCCCCGAGGAGGCCGCGGCCATGCGCGTGAGCGCCGCCGGTCTCGCCGAGGCGCTCGCCGCCAAGGACCCCGTGTACGGGGTCACCCAGGGGTTCGGCCCGCTGGTCGTGTACGAGGCCGCCGACTCCCCGGTGGAGCAGGGCGGCGGCCTCATCTCCCACCTCGGCTCCGGCCAGGGGCGGCCGCTGCCTCCCGAGGCGTCCAGGCTGGCCGTGTGGCTGAGGCTGAACAGCATGCGCCTCGGCTACTCGGCCGTGTCGCCGGAGTTCTGGCAGGGGCTGGCCGACCTGTGGAACCGGGGCTTCACCCCCGTCATCCCGCGCGACGGCACCGTCAGCGCCAGCGGCGACCTGCAGCCGCTCGCGCACGCCGCCCTCTCCCACGCGGGCACGGGCGAGGCGTGGACACGCGACCGGGCCGGCCGGTGGGGCCGCGTCCCCGCGGCGGAGGCGCTCGCGGCGATCGGCGCGAGCCCCGTCGAATGGTCGGCGCGGGAGGCGCTGGCCTTCGTGAACGGCACCAGCGTAGGCCTGGCCGTCAGCGTGCTCAACCATCAGGAGGTGCTGCGCCTGGCCCGCGCAGTGGCGATGCTCACCGGCCGCGTCGTGCGCCTGCTCGGAGCCAGCCCCGAGGCCTACCACACGGGGGTGGCGCGGGCGCGCGGCCAGGCCGGGCAGTTCACCGCGGCCCGATGGGTGCGCGACGAGCTGCCCGCCGGCCATGCGCGGGAACCGTCCCGCCCCCTCCAGGAGCCCTACAGCCTGCGCTGCGTCCCCCAGGTGGTGGGCGCCGTGCTCGACCAGCTCGCCGCCGCCGAGGCCATCCTGCTGACCGAGGCGGCCGGCTGCACCGACAACCCCGTGTACGTCGACGGGAAGATCCTGCACGGCGGCAACTTCCACGCCATGCCGGTCGGGCTCTGCTCCGACCAGCTCGGGCTCTGCCTGCAGCAGCTCGCCTACCTGGCGGACCGGCAGCTCGCGCTGATCTGCGCACCGTCCGGTAACGGCGGCCTGCCCCCCATGCTGACGCCCAGGCCCGGCGGCGGCAGCGGCCTGGCGGGCGTGCAGATCAGCTCGACCTCGTTCGTGTCGCGCATCAGGCAGCTCGTCTACCCTTCCTCGCTCACCGCGCTGCCCACCAACGGCGGCAACCAGGACCACGTGCCGATGGCGCTGAACGGCGCCAACGCCGTCGCCGACGCGCTGGAGCCGGCCTGGCTCGTCGTGGGCTCCCTCGCCGTCGGCGTCGCCCAGCTCACCGCGCTGTCGGCCGACCGCCCTCGGCCGGAGCCCGGCGGCGTGTGGGCCGACCTGGCCGAGATCTCCCCGCCCCTTGAGGCCGACCGTCCGCTCGCGCCCGAGGTGCGGGCGGCGAGCGCGCTGTGCGCGCGCGCCGCGGCGGACCTCCTCGGCGAGGAGGACGGCTCGCCGGGGGGAGGCGGCCGGTGAGGTACGACGACATCGACAGCGAGGCCGTCTGGAACCGGCTCGGCGACGACCATCCGGTGCTCGGCCCGGTGTCGGAGGACTCCGTCGACCGCCTACTGCGCCGCGCCCGGCTCAAGCCGGGCGCGCGGGTGCTGGACCTCGGCTGCGGGCTCGGCGCGTGGGTGCTGCGCGCCCTTGAGCTGCACCCCGACGCCGTCGGCCACGGCGTGGACGTGTCCGCGCCGCACATCGCGGAAGCCCAGGACCGGGCCAAGGATCGCGGGCTCGACGCCAGGGCCGCGTTCCAGGCGGCCGACGCCCGCGCGTTCACCTCGCGGCAGCCGTACGACCTGGTGATGTGCGTCGGCCTGTCCGACGCGTTCGGCGGGCTGCGCCGCAACCTCGACCATCTGCGTCCGCTCGTCGCCCCCGGCGGCGTGGCCCTGGTCGGCGAGCCGTTCTGGGAACGCGAACCGGACGAGCGGGCGCTCGCGGCGCTCGGCGTGGAGGCGTCCACGCACACCGGCCTGGCCGGGACGGTGGACCGGTTCGCCGCGGCCGGGTGGGCGCCCGTCCACGCGCACATCAGCAGCGCCGCCGAGTGGGACGACTTCCAGTGGGCGTGCGTGGGCGCCCTCGCCCGCTGGGGCCTGGACGCCGCCGCGCCCTCCGCACCGGCCGGGGTCGGCAGCCGCGACATCCTGCGGACCGCCCGCGACGGGCAGGAGATCTTGCGCTATATGGCCGACTACCGCGACACGTGGCTGCGCGCGTGGCGCGGGACCCTCGGCTTCGCGACGTTCCTGCTCCGCCCGGTCCCGCCGTGGGCGGCCTTCCTGCGCCTGCCCCGGCAGGTGTAGGCGGCCACGTGCGGCCACGTGCGGCCACGTGCGGCCACGTGCGGGCGCGGTGCGGGCGCCGCGCACGACTGTCACATCCGGATCGGCACCAGAGGGGAGAGCTCACACCTGTGCGTACTCCAGATCTCTTCATCGGCGGCCTCGGCGTCCACCTCCCGGAGGTGGTGAGCGTGCGGTCGGCGATCGAGCAGGGGCTCTGCACCCCCGAACAGGCGGCGGTGCACGGCATGACCTCGGCGGCGGTGGCGGGGGACCTCCCCGCGCCGGAGATGGCGCTGCGGGCCGCCCGGGACGCGGTCGAGCAGTGCCCGGCCGACCTCGGCCTGCTGCTGTACGCCGACACCTGGCACCAGGGGCCCGAGGCGTGGTTCCCGCACTACTACCTGCAGCGCCACCTGGTGGGCGACGTGTTGGCGGCGGAGGTACGGCAGGGCTGCAACGGCCTGTTCTGCTCCCTGGAGCTGGCCGCCGCCTACCTGCGCGCGACACCGTCCACGTCGGCCGCCATGCTGGCCGCCGCCGACAACTACGGCACCCCGCACATCGACCGGTGGCGTTCCGGCCCGTTCATCCTGGGGGACGGCGCCTGCGCGATGGTGCTCACCAAGGACACCGGGTTCGCCCAGGTGCTGTCGGTCGGGTCGGCCGCCATCCCCGAGCTGGAGGAGCAGCACCGCTGCGGCGAGCCGCTCTTCCCGCCCGGCGCCACGACCGGGGCCATGGTGGACTTCACCGCCCGGGACGAGGCGTTCGTGCGCCTGTCCGCCGAGCGGAGCGACCTGCGGCTCGCCTGGATCGTCGCGCACAAGAAGATGATGCAGCTGGTGAGCCGGGTTCTGGCGGAGGCGGGCATCACCGCGGCCGACCTGACCAGGGCCGCCTTCACCAACCTCGCCCCCGAGTCCATCGAGCACCGCTGGATGGAGGTGCTGAGGATGCCGATGGACAGATCCACCTGGGACTACGGCAAGACGGTCGGACACACCGGCGCCGGCGACCCGTTCATCGCCCTGCACCACCTGCTCGCGACCGGCGAACTCAAGGCCGGAGACCACGTGATCATGGGCGGCGTCGGCTCCGGGCTCACCGTGTCCTGCGCCGTAGTGAAGATCCTCGAACGGCCTGACTGGGACTGATATGGACTTCGAACCGACACCGGAGCAGCGCAAGCGCATCGCCGAGATGCGTGAGAGGGCGAGCGAGCGTTTCGCCGTACCCGCCGCAGGCCGGGCCTCCTGGACGGCCGCCGCCGAGCTCGGCGTCACCGGCCTGTGCCTGCCGCCTGAGCACGGCGGCGGCGGACTCGGCGCGCTGGACACCGCGCTCTGCCTGGAGGCGTTCGGGTACGGCTGCGCCTCCGCCGGCCACGCCTTCGCCTTCGCCGCCCACCTGCTCGCCTGCGGGGTGACGATCCGCGACCACGCCCAGCCGGAGGCCAGGGACGGCCTGCTGACCGGTCTCGCCTCGGCGGAGCTGATCGCGGCCAACGCGATGACGGAGGACGGCGCGGGCTCCGACGTGAGCAGACCCGCCGCCACCGCGGTCCGCGACGGAGACCACTACGTGCTCGACGGGGTGAAGTCCTTCGTCAGCAACGCCCCCCAGGCCGACATCTTCGTGACGTACGCGACCACGGACCCGGCGGCCGGCTACCTCGGCGTGACCGCGTTCGCCGTACCGAGGGACACACCGGGCCTGACGGTCGGCGAGCCGATGGCGAAGATGGGCCTCGACGGCTGCCAGGCGGCCCGCGTCGAGTTCGCCGGATGCCGGGTGCCGGCCGGGCTGCGGCTCGGCCAGGAGGGGCGCGGCGGCGCGATCTTCCGCGAGTCCATGGCCTGGGAGCGGGCCTGCCTGCCCGCCCTCTACCTCGGCCGGATGGACCGGCAGCTGCGCCTGTGCGTGGAGCACGCCAGGGAACGCCGCCAGTTCGGCCGGCCCATCGGCGACTTCCAGGCGGTCTCGCACCGGCTGGCCGAGATGGCGCAGCGTCTGGAGGCGGCGCGGCTGCTCCTCTACCGGGCCTGCGCGAAGCTGGACGGCGGCACCGGCATCGGCACCGGCACCGGCGACCAGGCGGCGGCCGTCGCGATGGCCATCGCGATGAGCAAGACCGCCGTCTCGGAGGCGGCGGTCGCCAACGGCCTGGCCGCGGTCCAGATCTTCGGTGGCAGCGGTTATCTGACCGTCACCGGCATCGAGGCGGGCGTCCGCGACGCGGTCGGGAGCACGATCTTCTCCGGCACCACCGAGATCCAGAAGGAGATCGTGGCGAGAGGGCTCGGCCTGTGAGCCTGCACGACTACGTCGTCGAGACGGCCGCCCGCCATCCCGAGCGGCCCGCCGTACGCTGGGTCGGCGGCGTGCTGCGGTACGGCGAGCTGAACGCCCGGGCCGACGCCCTGGCCCGCGCGCTCGCCGCCCACGGGGTGGGCCGCGGCGACCGCGTGCCGATCTGGAGCGCCAAGTCGCCGCGCACGGTGGTCGCCATGCAGGCCGTGCTCCGGCTCGGAGCGGTCTACGTGCCCGTCGCCTCCACCACCCCCGCCGCCCGGCTCGCCGTCGTCGCCGCCGACTGCGGCGCCGCGGCCGTGTGCACGACCCCGTCCGGAGTCGAACGGCTCGCCGGGATCCTGGCCCCCGGCACCGCGCTCGTCGACATGGGACAGGACCTCCGCCCCGCCGAGCCCGTGTACACGGCCGTCGCCCCCGGCGAACCGGCCTACATCCTCTACACCTCCGGCTCCACCGGGAGGCCGAAGGGCGTGTGCGTCGGCCACGGCAACGCCCGCGCCTTCGTCGACTGGGCCGTCGCCGAACTCGCGGTGACCCCGCGGGACCGGCTCGCCAACCACGCCCCGCTCACGTTCGACCTGTCGGTGCTGGACCTCTACGCGGCCTTCGCCGCCGGCGCGAGTGTCCACCTGGTGCCGCCGGAGCTGGCCTATACCCCGGTACGGCTGGCGCGGCTCGTCCGGGACGAGGGCATCACCATCTGGTACTCCGTACCGTCGGCGCTCACCCTCATGATCCGCGACGGCGGCCTGCTCGACGAGCCCGCGCCTCCTGCGCTGCGCGCCGTGCTGTTCGCCGGGGAGCCGTTCGCCGTCGAGCACGTACGGCGGCTCGCGGCCTGGACCGGCGCCCGGCTGCTCAACCTGTACGGCCCGACCGAGACCAACGTCTGCACCTTCCACGAGGTGCGGCCCGAGGACCTGCGGCGCGACCAGCCCGTCCCCATCGGCCGCGCGAGCTGCGGCGACACCGTGTGGGCCGTCCGCCGCGACGGCGGCGTGGCCGCCCCCGGCGACGAAGGCGTGCTGCACGTGGACGGTCCCACGGTGATGCTCGGCTACTGGGGCCGCGAACCGCAGACCGGCCCCTACCGGACGGGCGACGTGGTCAGGGTGCGGGACGACGGCGCGTTCGACTTCCTCGGCCGCGACGACGACCTCGTGAAGGTGCGCGGCCACCGGGTCGAACCCGCGGAGGTCGAGGCGGTGCTCACCGCCCACCCGGACGTCGGCGAGGCGGCGGTGGTGGTCAGGGGAGAGGGAGCGGACGCGGCCCTCGTCGCCTTCGTCGTCGCCGGCCCCGGCGGGCCGCCCGGGGTGCTGGCGCTCAAACGGCACACGGCCGAGCGGCTCCCGCCGTACATGATCCCCGAACAGATCCGATTCACGACCGTCCTGCCGCGGACCGCCAACGGCAAGACCGACCGGGCAGGGCTGAAGGAGAGAGCGCAATGAGCAAAGACCTGTCGCAGGAGAAGGTCGTCGAGGGGCTCACCGGGTTCGTCCGGGAGAGGTTCCTGTCGGGCGACGGGACCGGCTTCGACGAGCACACCCCTCTCCTCGCCTGGGGGATCCTCACCTCGCTCAACTCGGCGATCCTGCTCAACCACATCGCGCGGGAGTACGGCGTCGCCGTGCCCATGGAGCGGGTCGACGAGGTGTCCTTCAGGGACGTCCGCAGCATCGCCGCCATGATCTGCGAATCGGCGGAGACGACCGCCTGACCCGAGGCCCCCTGAACCCGGCCCTGACCCGCGACCCGGCCCCCGGCCCTGAACCCGGCCCTGACCCGCGGCCCCCTGAACCCGGTCCCGGCCCGCGCCCTACCAGGCCCACGCCTCGGGCGCGGGCCCGCCGTTGCCGACCGGCGGGAACATCTTGTCCAGCTCGCGCAGCACCTCCTCGCCCGGTTCCGTGCCGAGTGCCCTCACCGCCCCCGCAAGGTGCTCCGGCAGCCGCGGCCCGATCACCACCGACGTCACCCCCGGCCGCCGCAGCACCCATGCGAGCGCCAGCTCCGCCGGGTCGAACCCCTGGTCGCGGCAGAACTTCTCGTAGCGCACGATGGTCTCCCGGTGCGAGTCGAGCGCCGCCATCGCCCGCCCCTCGGCCGACTTCACCGCCACCCTCTCGTCGAGCTTGCGCAACGCGCCGCCGAGCAGGCCGCCGTGCAGCGGCGACCACGCCAGCACACCGATCCCCAGCTCCACGGCGGCCGGTATCAACTCAAGCTCCACATAGCGGGTCACCAGGTTGTAGACACACTGCTCCGACACCAGCCCCAGGAAGTGGCGCCGGTCCGCCGCCGCCTGCGCCATAGCCAGATGCCACCCGGCGAAGTTGGACGAGCCGACATAACGCACCTTCCCCTGCCGCACGAGGGACTCCATGGCCTGCCACACCTCCTCCCACGGCGCCGCCCTGTCCACGTGGTGCATCTGGAAGAGGTCGATCCAGTCGGTGCGCAGCCGCCGCAAGGAGTCCTCACAGGAGGCGATGATGTGCCTGGCCGACAGCCCGCGGTCGTTCGGCCAGTCGCTCATCGGATTGAACACCTTGGTCGCCAGCACCACCTTCTCGCGGCGACCCCCGCCTTTCGCGAACCACTGGCCGATGATTTCCTCGGTCAGTCCGCGGTGCACCTGCCAGCCGTAATGATTGGCCGTGTCGAAGAAGTTGACGCCATGCGCCAGGGATTCATCCATGAGATGGAACGCCTCGTCCAGCGTCGTCCTGACCCTGAAATTCAGGGTGCCGAGGCAGAGCCGGCTGACTTCCAGCGCCGTACGGCCGAGCCGTGTGTATTCCATTTCCTCACCCCTGTCTGCAGAACAACCGTTCCCAGATTCCGGTCCGTTTCGGATCCCCGCCCCGAGAATGCGGCGGAATGCGATTTCCCGCATACGATCAGCAGAGTGCCCGGCTACGGCAGGGCGGGGCCGAGCAGCAGCATCGCGTAGGCCGCGATCGAGCTCGAGTCGGTGACCTGCTCGCCGCGGACCATCGCCTCGAACTCGGCGCGCGACACCCGGCTCTGGCGCATGTCCTGCTCGGTGTGCTCGCGCGCGGACTCGCCCGCGGTCAGGTCCGTGGCCAGGAAGACGTGCAGGCGCTGCGTGCTCGTGCCGTGCGCGTCGTCGATCAGCCCGAGCGGCCGCACGCGGCCGGCCCGCAGCCCGGTCTCCTCGGCGAGCTCCCGGCGCGCCTCGGCCTCGCGCGTCGCCTCGGGGGCCGACCCCTGCGGAAAACTCCACGAGCGGCGGCCCAAGGGATATCTGAACTCCTCCACCAGATGGAAATGCGTGCCGTCCCACGGCACCACGAGAACGCTGTCGGGCCGGTGCACCACCCCGTATATTCCGCGAGATCCGTCGGGCCGTTCGATCTCGTCCTCGCGCACGGTCATCCAAGGATTCTCGTAGACGATCGTACTGGAAATCCGGAGAATCACGGACTTTTGAATCCCGGTCATTTCTCATATCCTCCTTGAAAGCGAGACTATAGGCAATGCGGCTGAGGAGGACAGGGCGTGACCGCTGTGGTGACCGGAGCTTCCCGCGGAATCGGCCGCGCCGTCGCGGTGAAACTCGCCGCGGAGGGATACAACGTGGCGGGCTGCTACACCGCCGAAAGCCGGGCGGCGCGCGAGGCCCGCGACGAGGTGGCCGCCCACGGCGTCGCCGCCCACTTCGCCGCCGCCGACGTCCGCGACCCGGCCGCGGTGGCGGCCTTCGTGCGCGACGCCGAGGCGCAGCTCGGCCCGATCACCGCCCTCGTCACCTGCGCCGGCCTCACCGCCCACCGCCCCGCCGTCCTGACCTCGACGGACGACTGGCAGGCCATGCTCGACGCCAACCTCACCGGCACGTGGAACGCCTGCCGGGCCGTCGCCGTACGCCTGGCCAGACGGCACGCGGGCGGCATCGTCACCCTGTCCTCCCTCGCCGGCCTGTACGGCGCCGCCGGCCAGGCCGGCTACGCCGCCGCCAAGGCCGGGGTCATCGGCCTCACCAAGACCCTGGCCAAGGAGCTGGCCGCCTTCGGCATCCGGGTCAACGCGGTGGCGCCCGGCTTCGTGGAGACCGACATGACGGCGGGCATGACGGACGGCGACCGGTCCGAAGTGATCGGGCGTATACCGCTCCGCCGTTTCGCCACGCCCGGCGAGGTCGCCGAGTCGGTCGCGTTCCTGCTGTCGGAGCGCTCCGCCTACCTCACCGGGCAGGTGCTGCGGGTGGACGGGGGACTGTCACTCTGACGCGGCCCCGCCGGCGCTCCGGGCGCCGGGTCAGCCGAGCAGGACAGTGAGCGAGATCGTCGTCGTCGCCGCGGCGAGCGCCGCGCCGGCCGCGATCCGCCGCCCGAGGGACCCGGCGGGCCGGAGATAGGTGAGCAGGCCCATCAGCAGCCACGCCCCCGTCCCGAGCCCGAAGATCTCGCGCACGGTCGGCCAGAGCGGAGCCGCATCGTCGGCGCGTCCGTTGGTGAAGTGCACGGCGAGCGGCTCTGGACACCGCTCCTGAAACGCGAACGGGACGGCGACGCCGGCGGCGAGCAGACCGAAAGGGACGGCGAGAGTGACCAGCAGAGAGCGTCGACTGGACCGTACGTGCACCGCCTTGACCGCTTACGCCCCCGACGGACGCGCAGCGGGCTGCGGTCACCTAGTCACAAATCCTGCCATAGCCCACAAGCTGGTCGGCCGTCAGCCCCACGCGCCTGGCCTCCGCCACGACGGCGTTGACGGCGCGGGTCAGACGCGGGTCGTCGCCGACCCGGGGCCGGAAGACGACCACCGTGCCCCGGCCGCGGCGCACCTCCACTACGCCCTCGTCGCGGAGGAGCGCATAAGCGCGCAGCACCGTGTGGAGATTGACGCCGAGACTGGCGGCCAGGTCGCGCGCGGGCGGCAGGTGGTCGCCGGGCTGCAAGGTGCCGAGAGAGAGCTCACGCCGCAGCCCTTCGGCGATCTGGTCGAAGAGCGGCAGGGGGGAACTGAGGTCGATGCTCAGGCGCATGGGCGGCTCCACCTCTGGGCCGGTGGCGGCCTGCCTTGGGGTCACGATCGGAGCGTGGTGACCAGCTCTTTACACATAATTCTAGAATTTTTAGCATAAGGCTGAATGCCTGGACACACTCAGCGGCGCCGTACACACCCGCAACCCGGCGCCCGACCCCGTCCTCTGCGGACCGCTCGCGCTGTCCCGGCAGAAACCGCTGCCGTGGGCTGGGCCCGTGCGGCGCCGCGGCCGTCCATGCCCGTCTCCGCGGTGCGCGTGGACATCGCGTGCTAGCCCGGCTCGGCACGAAGACGCGCGCTGTCGCCGAGGTCAGCCCGTGGACCAACGTGTACGGCCTGCCACTGGTGGGCGGCGGTGAGCTTCCAGGCCTCCGCCACCGCGCTCGACGGCGGCGACCAGATCGCCGCCGTGATCACGCTGCTGCTCCTGCCCGTCGCCCTCTCGATGGGACTGGTGAGCTTCGCACTGGTGATGTTCGGCTGCCTGGTGCTGCACCTGCGGCCGTCGGACCACCCCGTCACCCTCAGGATCAAGGAACTTTCCATGGCCAGCCCACACCCCCCGGCCCTCCGCGGCCCCGGCCGACCCGGCAGAACACGCAAAGCGGTCATCCGCAGCCTGGTCGTGAAACGCGGGAGGGAACAACTATGACCGAACAAGCGTGCATGGAGGACGAGCTCACCCTCGGCGGCGCCACGCCCGACGCCGGGCACGACCACCGGCCCGGACTCGACCGCGCCGTCGTGCCGCGCCGCACCGGCCTCCAGTTCCCCAGACAGATCCCCCTCACAAGCTGGGAGCGCATCGGCAGACAACTCTCCCTCATCGCCGACTCCTCCGCCTGGTGGCTCGGCGACTGGCTCGTCTACGGCCAGGACCACTACACCGACCGCTACCGCACGGCCATCGAAAGGACAGCCCTCGACTACCAGACCCTGCGCAACTACGCCTGGGTCGCCCGCCGCTTCAGCCTCCCCAGGCGCCGCGACAAACTCAGCTTCGCCCACCACGCCGAAGTCGCCGCCCTGAGCGAAGCCGACCAGGACCTCTGGCTGGAGCGCGCCGACCGGCACCGCTGGTCGCGCAACCGCCTGCGCCGCGAACTCCGGCAGGCCCAGACCGAGGCGAAAGCCGTACGGCGACAGCCCGCCGCGGCCCCCGCCGACCTCAACCTCCGGCCCAGCCGCGAACAACTCGAACGGTGGGAACTCGCCGCCCGCATCCAAGACTGCGATCTGACCCACTGGATGGTCCAAGGGCTCGAAACCCTCGCCGAGGAGGTCATCAACCGCAACGCCGCCCGCAGCACCCCACCGGCCTTCCCCCCGTCCCGCCCCTCCGGCAGCGGCGTCATCCTCTACCAGATCGCCCGCCAGGAGCCCGAAACCGCACCACTGAGCAGAGAAAGCGCCTGACCCACCGGTATCCGGGCGACCCGTCCCACGCCGCCCACATGCCGGCACCACCCCGGGCCTCCGCCGCGCGTCGTCGTGGTGCGGGAGGCCCGGGCCTCCCGCACCACGACGACGTATGAACCGGCGGCCCTTGAACAGATGTCAGGCGCCGATGAGCTCGGAGAACCTCTGGGCGTCGATGTTGCCGCCGGACGCGATGACGCCGATCCGGCGCGGCGGATCGGCGACGCGCCCGGCCATGAGGGCGGCCAGGGCGGTCGCTCCGCTGGGTTCGAGGACGAGTTTCAGCCGTTCGAAGGCGAACCGCATGGCGTGAACGATCTCGTCGTCGCCGACGAGGGCGACGGCGTCGACGAGGCGACGGTTGACCGCGAAGGTGATCTCGCCCGGAGTGGGCAGGGCCTGGCCGTCGGCGATGGTGTGCGGCACGGGAATGGTGACGCGTTCGCCGCTTTCCAGGGAGCGCTTGGTGTCGTCGCCGTTCTCCGGTTCGACGCCGATGACCCGGATCGCGGGGTGGAGCGCTTTGGCGGCGATGGCGCTGCCGGCCATGAGGCCGCCGCCTCCGACGGGCACGACGACGGCGCCGAGTTCCCCCGTCTCCTCAAGGAGTTCGAGGGCGGCGGTGCCCTGCCCGGCGATGACGTGGGGGTGGTCGTACGGCGGGATGAGGGCCAGGCCGCGATCGTCGGCGAGGGCCTGCCCGAGCCCTGTGCGGTCCTGGGTGTAGCGGTCGTAGGTGACGACTTCCGCGCCGTATCCGGCGGTGGCCTCCACCTTGGAGCGGGGGGCGTCCTCGGGCATCAGGACGACGGCGCCGGTGCCGAGCGTGCGTGCCGCCAGGGCGGCGGCCTGGGCGTGGTTGCCGGACGAGTAGGTGGCGATGCCTTTGGCCAGCTGCTCGGGGGAGAGCCGCGCCGCGGCGTTGTAGGCGCCGCGGAACTTGAAGGCGCCGACACGCTGCAAGTTCTCGCACTTGATGAACACTTCGGCGCCGACGAGGGCGTTCAAGGTGCGGGACGTGACGACGGGCGTGCGGTGGACGACACCGTGGAGGCGTGCGGCGGCCTCACGGATGTCGTCGAAGGATACGGGCAGAACGGTGGTCATTCGCCATCACCTTGGATAGTTGTCACTTGGAGCCGAGCAGCGGCGTGAAGCGGTGGCTTCGGGCGAGGACGAGCGCCACTACCACGGAGACAAGGAACGCACCGATTCCGATGGCGATGTAGCTGTTCACACCCACGGCCGAGTTCTTCTCCACTCCGTTGACCGTCACCTGGGTGGCCGTGAGCACAGCCGCGCCCACCACGTTCAGCAGCACCGAGCCGACCGCGAGCATGACCTGGATCAGGCCGGTCGTGACGCCGTGTGATTCAGCGGATGCCACGTTCGCCGCCATATTGAAGCCGGATGTCACGATCACTCCGGCTGTGAAACCCAGCAGGCCGAAGAAGACGAGCGCGGGATAGAAGTGGGAGGTCGACATGAACAGCCCGATGGCCGCTCCCGTGCCGATCAGCACACCGCCGGCCAGTGTCCACGCGGGTCCGATGCGGGTCGCCAGAGCACCCGCCAGTGGGCCTCCCAGGATGATGCCGATCGACGGCACGGCGAACAGCAGTCCCATCGATCCCGCGGCGTCGAGTCCGTATCCGAGCTGCTCGTCCGGCGAGATTCGGGCGATGAGGCCGATGAGTTGAAGCATGCTCTGGTATGCGCCGGTCGAAAGAACGACTACGGCCATGGTGAGTAGCAGTGGCTTGGTGAGATTGCCGATGGGGATGACGGGTTCGGGAATCCGCCGCGTCCGTATGCCCCACGCGATCATTAGCGCGATGCCGCCGACGATTATGCTGAGCGGGCCGACGCCGATCCATCCGAGCTCCGGAATGAGGCTGATGTAGCCGAGCGCCGCCGCCAGACCTCCACCGAGAAGCAGAGCTCCGAGGACGTCGAGTTTGCCCCCGGCCTTGATGGGGGACTCCGGAATGAGCAGGCGCACGAAGATCGCCGCTACGGCCGCGAGTGCCCCGGACACGACGAACACGCTCTGGAAGCCGTACTCGTCGGCCAGGTACTCGAACAGGAACGCGTCGAAAATGCCGATGACGGCCGTGCCGGCCGTCAGGAGGCCCACGACGGCCATGCCGAGGCGGGGTGCGCAGATCTGCCGGATGAGCGCGACCGTGAGGAAGAGGGCGGCCAGGGCCGCGCCTTGTATCATGCGCCCCGCGATGAACACCCAGACGTTGGGGGCGAACAGGCAAACGAGGGCGCCCAGGCAGCCGATGAGCAATGTCACCAGCAGCACTTTGCGCTTCCCGTAAATGTCGGCGCTCTTTCCGAGCAGCGGCGCCCACATGGCTCCGGCCAGCATCGCGCCGGCGTTGAGCCACGCCGCCTGATCGGTATCGAAATGTTCGAGCATCTGGGGAAGGACGATGATCGGCGAACTGACGACCGTGTCCACCATGACGTTGGCGGCGATCAGGACGAGTACCTGGCGGACCAGCCGCCCGCTCCAACCCGTGTGTAGTTCGCCGCTCAGTGATTCTCTATCGCTCGCGCTGCTGGTTGGCATATCGCACCGTGGTCTTTCTGTGCAGCGAGGGGGGGTGTAGGCGCATCAGGAGGCGGGTGTTGACGTGAGTCCTTGCGCGCGGCGGACGCGATCGCCATGTGCGATCGGTACGGGGCCACGTGGTCGAGGACGTCGGCGAGTTGGACGTCGTGCGCCAGAGGAGCCGCCTTGTTCTTGATTTCCAACGCGGCGTCTCCCCGGTTCAGGGGTTGATCTCGCTATGGCTGTTGCTAAATTATGTTGGCCTGGTGGATGGACTTATAGATTGCATGTTTCCATCGCTCATAGCGGTTTCACTGCACAGAAGGGGCCATCAGGCGCATGGCGCTCTCGGACTTCGACGAACTCGACATCGCCATCGTGGACGCCGTGCGATCTGCTCCGCGCGGGAGCTGGCGGGAGCTTGCACCCGTCCTGGGGGTGGACCCGGCGACCATCAGCCGGCGCTGGTCGCGCATGCAGTCGGAAAGGGTCGCCTGGGTCGCCGCCCATCTGTCGGGCGGTGCGATGCCTTCGTGCGCCTATGTGGAGATCGACTGCACACCGGGGCGATCGGGCGAGGTGGCGGACATCCTCGCTGCCGACATGGAGGCGGCCAGCATCAAGTTGACATCCGGTGCGAGGGATGTGCTGGTGCTGGCGCAGGCCCCCGATCTGAACACACTCTCCGACTACCTTCTGGGCCGTATAGGGCGCGTCCCGCACATCACACGTGTGCGCAGTCACCTCGTGACGCGGTCGGCTCTTGAGGGGAGTCGATGGCGTGAGGGCGCACTGAATCCGGAGCAGCGCCGGCGCCTGCGCGCCGAGGCCGAGGCCCGCCCGCACACCCCTGCCGTCCTCCAGGCCCCCGACTACCGCATCGTCCGCGCGCTGAACATCGACGGGCGGATGTCGTTCGAGCGGCTCGCCGAACACGTCGGTCTCGGCCCCGTCGCCGTGCGGCGACGGTTGACACGTCTGGAGGAGGCAGGGCTCGTCACCATGCGCTGCGACGCCTCGCGCCGGCTCTCGGGGCGTGCCGTCGCCGCCGTCTACTTCGGCTCACTCGACGCCCATGAGATGAAGAGCGCCGAAGGGCGGATCCGTACGCTGCCGGGGGTCCGGGCCTGCAGTCTTGTGGCGGGGCCGTACAACGTCATTGTCGACGCATGGCTGCGGTCGACGGGGGAGGCGCACGACCTTGAACGGAAGATGAGCGAGGTACTGCCCGCGTTGCGGATTCAGGATCGCTCGGTGGTCCTGCGCGCAGTGAAGTTGCTCGGCCACTTGCTCGATGCCGAGGGAAGGTCGGTAGGCTACGTGCCGCTCCTGGCTGAGGACCCCGTACTCGACGGCGGCGACGCCACGTCGGTTGAATTGGTCGGTTAATCAGTCGCTCGAACGCGTCACCATGTGAAGGTGCCGACGCGCTGGAAGTCCTCGCACTTGATCACTCTCGGTCATGGTGACGTCATGCCCCAGGCCGGATCGTGCAGCACCTCGTCGTGGCTGGCGTCCAGCTGCTCGCCGGTCCAGCGGATCGCGCCGGGCGTACGGCCGAACCGGGGCACAACGGCCGGCATGCGCATCGGCCCGTAGTCCGGATCCTCCACCGCTTCGATCGTGCCCCTGGCACGGTAGTGCGCGTCCGCAAAGATGTCTGCGATGTCGTACTCGATGCAGTAGGCGACGTCGTTCTCGTCGCAGATCTTCGTGAGCTCCTCCGCCGAGTGCCGCGCGACCCATCCGCCGAGGATCTCGTCGAGCTCCGCACGGTGCTTCACGCGAGCCGAGTTGGTGGCGAACCGGGGATCCGCGGGGAGCTCGGGCCCACCCACGGTTTCGAGGAGGCGTTCGGCGACGGGCTGAGTGCTGGCCGTCAGTGAGAACCACTTTCCGTCGGTGGTCTGCCAGGTGCCGACCGGTGCGACGTACGTGTTCGACGTACCCTCCCGGCCGATGACCGTGCCCTCCTGGTCGTAGGTGGCCGTCATGAGCTCCATGACCCGGAAGCACGCCTCATACAACGCGAGGTCGATCTCCTGTCCCTCTCCCGACCGCTGGCGCTCCGCGAACGCGGCGAGGACGGCGGCAGTGCCGGTCAGGGCGCCGAAGTAGTCGCCCACGGGAATGCCGGGATGGACGGGTGGGCGGTCGGGAAAGCCGTTGATCGAGGAGAATCCGCTAAAGGACTGGGCTATACGACCGAATGCCCTATTGCCCCGGTTAGGGCCGGTTTGCCCGAAGCCGCTGACGCGCAACATGATGAGGCTGGGGTTCTCGGCCCGCAGCGAGGCATAGTCGAGGCCCCAACGCTCCATCGTGCCCGGCGTGAAGTTCTCGATGAGAATGTCGGCCGCCTTGACGAGACGGCGCAGGATGTCGCGGCCACCGTCGACGCGCAGATCGAGGGCGACCGAGCGCTTCCCGCGGCCATTGACCTTCCACCACAGGGGCGCTCCGGAGTGCGATCCCAGCTTGCGGATCGGGTCGCCGATGCCGGGCTGCTCGACCTTCACGACGTCGGCGCCCCAGTCGGCAAGCAAAGTACCGATCATCGGTCCGGCGACAAGCTGTCCGATGTCGAGAACCCGAATTCCCACGAGCGGCCCCTGTGGCGTGGGCCGCTGATTTTTCGTCGTCATGCATCCTCCAAGGTCACGTCCCCTGACGATAGCGATGGGTCTTACCGAAAAAATGGTGGTGTTTGCACCAGTCAAGATAGATCTTGAATTGCGGGTATTCGGAACACTAGTTAAGGGCGCACTACGCTGCTTCTTGGCTGCGGCGGTTAACGTGATCGCCGTGGGCGAAATAGATATCGGTAATACTCAGCGCGACGCCGCGGCGATAGCGGGCGTCGGTCACACCGAGTACTCCAAGAATTCGGGCGTCACGACGCTCACATTGGCGATTCGCGCTGTCCAGGCCGCGCTCGCCGACGCCGGCTTGTCACAGCATGACGTGGACGGCGTCGCCTGCCACCGCGTGGGCGACTCCGTCGATCCCGCGTTGGTCGCTCAAGCGCTCGGTGTTCGAGATCTGAGATTCGTGCGGGACGTGTTCGGGGGCGGCAGTTCCTGCATAGCGCCGTTGGACGCGGCGGCGACCGCGGTCGCGACCGGGCAGGCCCGCTGTGTCGTCGTATGGCGGGCCCTCAACGGCCGCTCGGGTGTGCAGATGGCCGGGGCGGCTTCGAATCCGGCGCTGTCCGCGGACGCGCAGTACTGGCTGCCGTACCTCCACGCATCGGCGCCGCAGCAGTTCGCCATGTTCGCCCGCATGTACATGCACAAGCATGGTCTGACCGCCGAGGACCTGGGGCGGGTGGCGATCGCGCAGCGAGCCCACGCCGCGCTCAACCCCCGAGCGATGATGCGGCGGCCGATCACGATGGACGACTACCTCGGGTCCCGGTGGATCGCGGAACCTCTTCGACTGCTCGACTGCTGTCAGCAGAACGACGCGGCCGTCGCGTTGGTCGTGACATCGACGGCCCGGGCCCGAGACCTCAGGCGGACACCTGTCACCATCACGGCGACGGCCTTCGGCGGGGGCGGCCAGCTGGCTTCCAACCATCGCTCGGATCCCACCGTCTCGGGGGCCCACGCCATGGCCCCGCGGCTTTACGCCGCAGCCGGGCTCGGCCCCGATGAGATCGATCTCGCCGAGCTCTACGACGCGTTCACACCGCTGGTACCGCTGCAGTTGGAGGCCTATGGGTTCTGCAAACGGGGCGAGGCCGGCCACATGATCAGAGAGGGGGCCGTTCGCCTCGGCGGCGTCTTGCCGATCAACACCCATGGCGGTCATCTTTCGGAGGGTTACGTGCACGGACTGAACCATGTAGCCGAAGCGGTGCTTCAGCTACGCCACGATTGCGGCGAACGCCAGGTGCCGGGCGCCGAAGTCGCGCTGTCGACAGCGCAACCCGGCGTGAACAGCGGCCTCACCGGCGCCGTGATCCTCAAGCGGGCCGCATGAGCACGCGGCCGTATCCGGTGACCGATCTGGACTCCTCTCCATGGTGGGAGGCGCTGCAGCGCCGTGAGTTCGTGCTTCAGTCCTGCGCGCCCTGCCGGCGCCTGCGCTGGCCGGCCAGGGCGATGTGCAATGACTGCGGTTCGGACGAGTGGACATGGGTGTCGGCCTCGGGGGTCGGCGCCGTCGCCTCCTGGACGGTGACGCATCGCCCCGGGCCGGCAGGCGGCGAGACCTTCGTCGTCGTCCTGGTGAGACTCGACGATCAGGACGACATTCTGGTACCGGGCTACTTCGACGGGCCTCCGGACGGTGCCGGACTCACCATCGGGCTGCCGGTCGAGGTCGGCTTCGACGAGGTCGAGGCCGGCGACGACGGTCGGCGTCTCACGGTGCTTCGTTGGCGCCGGGCGGCCCTCCGCGGTGGAGGACCGGGGTCAGTCCGCGAGTAGCCTGGACATGCGGTCCCGTGAATCCTGGTCCTCGAGCATGTGCACCATGACCAGCAGGTTGGGCTGGTCGAGCGGTCGGAGCTGGACGAGCCGGGCCTGGACGGTGCCGATGTCGGGGTGTCTGATCCTCTCGATGTGGCCGTCGAAGCCCTGTACCTCGTGGCGCTGCCAGGTTTTCCGGAAGAAGGGGCTGTCCTCGTTGAGCTGGTCGATCACTTGCGTGAACCGCACGTTTCCTGGGTATTTCGCCGCCTCGGCCCGGAACCGCGCGATGGCGAACTCCGTCTCCGCCTCCCAGCCGACGAGGCGTTCTCTCAGCTCGGGGCACATGACTTGGATCCACAATCCATTGCGGTGCTCCTCGTCCAATGTGGATGGATCGACGAACAGGCGGGCGTACGCGCGGTTCCAGGTGACCAGGTCGGTGACCGGATGCATCAGGTGCGCCGGATGCGGCAGCAGGCTGTCGACCAGCGAGACCAGGCTCTCGCCGACCTCCGGCCGGCCGTACTCGAGGCTCTTGGGAGCTATCCCGGCGAGGCGGCGCAGATAGCGGTGCCCGTTGTCGTCGAGTCTCAGCGCACGGGCCAGCGCCTCGACGACCTGGGGCGTTGTACGGATGTCGCGCCCTTGTTCCAGCCACGTGTACCACGTGACACTCACCGCGGCGGTGTCGGCCACCTCGTGCCGCCGGAGGCCTTTCACCCGTCGACGGCCGCGGCGTGGGATTCCGAGGTCCTCCGGCTGCAGGGACTCGCGCCGCGTCCGGAGGAAAGCCGCGAGTTCATCGCGGCGGGCCCGTTCTTCGATGATCCGGGACGATCGAATTAGATCATTCATGCTGGTTCCACTGTTCTTCGCACCTCAGCTTTTCGCCCGGGTGGTGCGCACGCCCGCGCTTGGCGGGGAGTGCAGCACTGCGGAAACGAGAAGTAGTGCCGCTCGCTGTGACGTGGTGGGGGTTCGTCGGGGTGGAAGTCGAGGCGGCTCACGGGGTGAGCCGTATGAGCGTCTCGTGGGCCGTTCGGTTGATGCGGTCGACGACTGTAGCGTCGACCTCGGGGTATGCCCCGCGTAGCGGTCGAGCATCGGTGATACTACACTGCACCGAGTAGTGCAATTTAGCAAGACTCTGGCGGAAGGACGTGGGATGACAGCCGTCGAACAGTCGCGTAGGCGAGGGCGTTCGGAGCAGAAGCACACGGCTGTGCTCGACGCGGCGCAAGCCCTGTTCCTCGCGGACGGCTACGAGCGGACGAGCGTCGACGCCATCGCGGCCCGTGCGGAGGTGTCGAAGAGGACGGTGTACGACCACTTCGGTGACAAGGAGCGGATCTACGGCGCGGTGATGGACCGGGTGTCGGAGAGGCTCCTGGTCACCGTCAAGGCGGCGATCGAGGAGGAGCTGCCGGAAGGCTGCGATCTGCGGTCGGGGCTGCTCTCGTTCGCGCGTCGTGTCGCCACGGATACGTTCTCGTCATCCGACTTCACGCTGTTTCGGAGACTCCTCGGCATGAGCATAGGCAAGCGCCGCATCACCGGCTCCGTGCGGAACGCGCCGAAAGAGCTCTTCGTGGGGCGCATGGCTTCCTTCTTCAAGGCCGGCGCCATCATCACGGAGAACCCTTGGCGCGCCGCGGAGCATTTCATCGCGCTCACGTTCCTGCTCGCCCTCGACACGCTCGACCCCGCCGTGGAGG
This sequence comes from Sinosporangium album, assembly GCF_900100605.1. Lineage (GTDB taxonomy): Bacteria > Actinomycetota > Actinomycetes > Streptosporangiales > Streptosporangiaceae > Sinosporangium > Sinosporangium album. The sequence continues at coordinate 30,795 of NZ_FNCN01000011.1, forward strand.
GCGCGTGGAATGAGGTGGACGAGGTCCTCGTCGACGGTGTGGACACGTTCCTCCGCGCCTACACCTGAGTACGGCTCGGCGCCGGCGCCACGCCCGCGTCACTGCAGTGCGGTTCGGCGCCAGCGCCACGCCCGCGTCACTGCGGGGCCATGCGGATTCCACCGTCGAGCCGGATCGTCTCCCCGTTGATCATCGGGTTCTCCAGCACGTGTACGGCCAGCGCCGCATACTCGTCGGGTGCCCCGAGCCTGCTGGGATGCGGCACCATCCGCCCGAGGGAATCGCGCACGTTCTGGGGGAGCCGTGCCAGGAGCGGGGTGTCGAAGATGCCTGGAGCGATCGTCGCGACACGGATCAGCTTCGACGCGAGATCACGCGCCGCGACCAGCGTCATCCCGACGACCCCCGCCTTCGCCGACGCGTACGGGATCTGGCCGATCTGGCCTTCCCACGCCGCCACGGAAGCGGTCAGCACGATCGCTCCACGCTCCCCACCGACCGGGTCGGTGGCGGCCATCCGGGCCGCCGCCAGCCGTAGAACGTTGAATGAGCCGACCAGATTCAGGTTGACGATCGCGGCGTAGTCTTCAAGGGAACCCGCGCTGCCGTCCTTGCGAAGGATCCGCATGGCGTGCCCGCGGCCCGCGCAATGCACGACGGCGCGCAGCGGGCCGAGTTCCTCGGCCGCGTCGAGCGCGGGAGCGACCCCCTCCTCCGTCGTCACATCACCGGGCACGAAGACGGCGCCATCGCCGATCTCCGCTGCCGCGGAGGCCCCCCCGGATGCCTCCAGGTCGAGCAGCACCACCCGGGCGCCCGCATGGACGAGACGGCGCGCCGTCGCGAGGCCGAGCCCCGACCCGCCGCCCGTCACGACAGCCGAGATCCCTGAAATATCCACTGCGTCTCCTTGCATAGTGTCGTGAACGTGCGGCGCGGCCCGAGGCGGTGATGTTTCAGCCGGGCATCGGGCGAAGCTCGCGTACCCCGTCGGACTCGCTGATCAGCGCGATCGGGGGCGAGCCCACCGCGCCGCCGAAAAGGGGCTAGTCCTCGATGCTGATCGCGCCCTTCGGGCAGGCCCGGAGGGCGTCCTCGACCTGGGGCCATACGGCTTGCGCCGGGGACTCGTCCAGCACGTAGAGGAAATTGTCGTCACGCACTTCGAACACCTCCGGCGCGATCTCCATGCACAGGGCATTGCTCTCGCAGAGGTCGTAGTCCACGGAAATCTTCATGGCCTCATGGTGCACCGGTCGCCGTGCGTCAGCGTGACCGAACGAGTAGGAGCACCGCCACCACCACCTCAGGACGGCGGTCACGGCTCCCCGGTGGGCCGTCGTCTCAGCCGGTCACAGAAGTTCGACGACGGTGGCGTTCGCAGTGCCGCCGCCCTCGCACATGGTCTGCAGGCCGTAGTGAATGCCCCTGTCCCGCATGTGATGCAGCATCCGGGTCATCAGGATGGTGCCGGACGCGCCGAGAGGGTGGCCGACGGCGATCGCCCCGCCGAGCGGATTGAGGACCTCGTCGTCCACCCCGAATTCGGCCTGCCAGACCAGCGGGACCGGGGCGAAGGCCTCGTTGACCTCGAAGACCCCGATGTCCGAGACCGAAAGTCCGGCCTTCTTCAGCACCTTCCGGGTGGCCGGGAGCGGTCCGGTGAGCATCAACAGCGGGTCCGCGCCGGAGACCGCGCCGGCGTGGTAGCGGGCGATCGGGGTGAGCCCGAGTTCCTTCGCCTTCTCCGGGGTGGTGATCAGGATGGCCGAGGCGCCATCGGAGATCTGCGAGGCGTTGCCCGCATGGATCAGTCCGTCGTCGCGGAAGGAGGGTTTGAGCTTTGCCAGCGTCTCGGCCGTGGTCCCGCGCCGGAGGCCCTCGTCCGCGGTGAACTCCGGCTTGCCCGGCACCGGGACGAGCTGCCCGTCGAAGGCGCCCGCGTCGATCGCGGCGGCCGCGAGCTCGTGGGAGCGCGCGGCGTACTCGTCGAGCCGCCGCCGGGAGAGGCCCCACCGCTGGGCGATCCGCTCGGCCCCGACGCCCTGGTTGAAATCCTCGTGGGGGAACTCGCCGCTGGTCAGGTCCGCTTCGTACCGGGCACGGGCCAGCGGTCCGTAGGGCCGGCCGAGGTCGCGGCCCGCGCCCAGCGGCACCCTGGTCATCGTTTCGACACCGCCCGCGACGACGACGTCGTACTGGCCGGCCATCACCATCCCGGCGGCGAAGTCGAAGGTCGACTGGCTCGACCCGCACGCGCGGTTCACCGTGACACCAGGGACGGTCTCCGGCCAGCCCGCGGCCAGAACGGCGTACCGGCCGATCTGCGCGGCCTGGTCGCCGACCTGGTTGACGCAGCCCCACAGGACGTCGTCGATCACCTCGGGGTCGATCCCGGTGCGCTCTCGCAGCGCCCGGAGCACATACGCGGACAGGTCGGCGGCGTGAACGTCGGCGAGAGATCCGTTGCGCTTTCCAATGGGGGTACGGACGGCGTCCACAATGACGGCTTCAGGCATGGTTCCTCGAAATGCAGTCGGGGTGATTTGAGCAAAGGTACGACAACGCGCGACCATCGTCGCGATCGGGGGAGGAAGTTCACTTCGATTAATGAGGGTCGGGCACCGGAACCCTTGGAATGCGCCCGGGCTACAGGGTGGCAGTACGGCTGATGGCATGGGCCGACTCTGTTTGGAAACGGCTCACGTGCTGATACTCGGATCAGTTCCAACGGAGGTTCTGGTGAGGATGAACGGCGGTAAACCAGATGTGCTGCTCGTTGAAGGCGACGGTCCGGTACGAACGGTAACGATGAATCGCCCCGCGCAACGCAATGCCGTCAACGAAGAGTTGCACGCCGCGCTGGCGGGAATATGGGGCCGGTTACGCGACGACGAGGAAGTCCGTGCGGTGGTCTTCACCGGGGCGGGAAAGGCATTTGCCGCCGGGGGCGACCTGGAGTACCTCGTCCGTGTCTCCAACGACCCGCAGTACCGCTATCGCACGATGGCGGAGGCTCGGCGCATCGTGACCGAGATGCTGGCCTTCCCCAAGCCGATCATCGCCGCCGTGAACGGCCCGGCCGTCGGCTTGGGGTGCAGCCTGGCCGTGATGTCGGACGTCGTCTTCATGAGCGATCAGGCTTTTATGGCCGATCCGCACGTGAGCCTGGGTGTCGTCGCGGCCGACGGCGGCGTGCTGGCCTGGCCCCTCATGATGAGCCTGCTTCGCGCGAAGGAGTACCTCTTCACCGGCGACCGCATCGACGCCGTCACAGCCGAACGCATCGGGCTGGCGAACCACGTCGTGCCACATGACCAGGTCCTGCCTCGGGCGTACGAACTGGCCGAGCGGCTGGCGCGGCAGCCGCAGCAGGCACTGTGGGACACCAAACGCGCTCTCAACATCCACATGGGCAAAGCGATCAGCAGCGTGATCGACTTCGCGTTCGCGTCCGAGAGCGAGACGTTCGCGCTCCCGGAGTTCGGGGCCTCGCTCAGGGCCTACACCGCCCGGCAGGGCATCAGCGCCCCTGCCGCGGCGTCATCCACGTCGTGACGAAAGTCGTGACGAAACAAGAGGAGAGACGAATCATGGATATTTCGCTCGACTGGCTGGTCTCGGTCGACGACCACGTGCTTGAGCCGCCGCATGTCTGGCAGGACCGGCTGCCGGCCGCGTTCCGGGAGGCCGGCCCGCGGATGGTGCGGGACGACCAGGGCGAAGCGTGGGTCTTCGAGGGCAAGCGGATGCCGACCACCGGACTCTCCGCCGCCGCAGGTAAGAAGAGGGAGGAGTTCAGCCCGCTCCCGGTGACCTATGACGACATGCGGCCGGGGTGTTATGACCCGGCCGCGCGTATCGAGGACATGAACCGCGCCGGGGTGCTGGCCTCGCTGTCGTTCCCGTCCTTTCCGAGGTTCTGCGGCCAGACGTTCACCGAGGCCAGTGACCGCGAGCTCGGACTGCTCTGCGTCAAGGCCTACAACGACTGGATGATCGAGGAGTGGTGCGGCACGGCGCCGGACCGCCTGGTCCCGATGATCATCCTTCCGCTGTGGGACCCGCATCTCGCCGCCCAGGAGATCGAGCGCACCGCGGCGATGGGCGCCAAGGCGATCGCCTTCAGTGAGAATCCGTACCAGCTGGGCCTGCCGTCCATCCACGACCGGAGCGGCTACTGGGAGCCGATGATCGCCGCGGCGGCCGAGACGGAGATGCCGATCTGCATGCACCTCGGCTCCTCCTCGAAGCTGCCCGCCACATCGCCCGAGATGCCGATGGCCGGTGTCATCGCGCTGACGCCCGTCGCCAGTACGGCTGCCGCATGCATCGACTGGCTCTTCAGCCCCTGGCTTTCGCGCTACCCCAACATCAAGCTGTGCCTGTCCGAAGGCGGCATCGGATGGATCCCCTACGTGCTTGAGCGCTGCGACCACGTGGTCCAGGTGCACCGGGGCTGGGCCGCCAAGGGGGACTTCAGCGGAGATCTCACCACCGGCGCCGTCGACGACAGTGACCTCGGTGGCCTTGACATGTCCGTGATGCCGTCGGAACTGTTCCGGAAGCACATCTTCGGGTGCTTCATCGAGGACCCGTTCGGCGTCAGCGCCATCGAGAAGATCGGCGTGGACAACGTGATGATCGAGACCGATTACCCGCACACCGACTCGACCTGGCCGAACTCCATCGAAGTGGCCCACAAGCAGCTTGAGGGTCTTTCGGACGACGTGAAGCGCAAGGTTCTGCAGACCAATGCCGCGCGGGTGTTCCGCTTGGATCTGCCCGAGCCGCCCGCGACGCGCCAGTGACCTTGGCCGCTCGTACGAACATGAAGGTCTGGCTTTCGCTGCCCTTCCTGCCCGCGGACGGTCTCCTGCGTCTGTCGGTCGCAGCCGAGGATGCCGGTGTCACCGGCGTCGCACTCTCGGACCACGTCTGTGTGCCGATCGACTTCTCGTCGCCGTATCCCTACGGCGGCGGGAAGCCGGTCGCCTTGCCGCCCGAGGCGGAGCTTCCCGATCCGCTTGTCGCCGCCGCCGGACTCGCCTCCGCGACGACGGGCCTCCGATTCATGACCGCGGTCCTCATCGCGCCGCTGCGGCACCCGGTGCTGCTGGCGAAGCAGGTGGCCACGGTGTCGGCGATGAGCGGCGGGCGCTTCGACCTCGGCGTGGGCGTCGGCTGGCTCCGAGAGGAGTACGAGGCCTTGGGGCAGTCGAACTTCGATGACCGGGGGCGCGTCTTGAACGAGATGCTGCCGCTTCTGCGGCGGCTCTGGACCGGCGAGCCGGTCGCTCACGACGGCGACCACTTCTCCTTCGAAGCCGTCGCCGTGAATCCGGCCCCACAGGCGGACGTCCCGATCTTCGTCGGCGGAACGTCGAACGCCGCGCTCCGGCGCTGCGCGGCGTTCGCGGACGGCTGGGTGGGAGCGAACCATTCGGTCGAGGAGCTGGCCGGGATCGTCGGCAGGCTCGCCAAGGCACGCGCCGAAGCGGGCACCGAGGACCGCCCCTTCGAGATTCGGACCGGTATCCGGGGCACGGTGACGCGGGACCGATTGGACGCCCTCCGCGAGCTCGGTGTCGACTCCTTCCTGCTCGCGCCGTGGCAGATCGGAGAGCGGCGTGAGTCGATCTACGACCTTCCCGTGAACGTTATCGTCGACGCGCTTCCCGAGCTCGTCGAGTTGATCCGGACGGCGTAGGAGCCACTTACCCGATGGAACGAACAATTTTCGACGACGACCACGAACTCTTCCGGAAGTCGGTCCGATCCTTCATCTCGCGGGAGATCACGCCGCACTTCGAGCGGTGGGAGCGCTCCGGCATCATCGACAAGGCCCTGTTCCGCAAGGCCGGGGATGCGGGAATTCTGGCGCTCGGCGTGCCTGGAGAGCTCGGAGGAGCGGGCCGGCTGGATTTCCGGTTCAACGCCGTCGTTCTGGAAGAGGTGTGCCGAGCCGGCGTGATGAACGCCGGTCTCGGCATCTCCACACACGCCGACGTCGTCGTGCCGTACTTCGTCCAGTACGGCACGCGGGAACAACAGGAACGCTGGTTGCCCGGCCTGAGTTCGGGAGAACTCGTCGGCGCCATCGCGATGACCGAGCCGGACACCGGGTCGGATCTGGCGGCGATCTCCACGCGGGCCGTACGGGACGGCGACAGCTACGTCATCCGGGGCAGCAAGATCTTCATCTCGAACGGCATCAACAGCGATCTGGTGATCCTCGTGTGCCGCACCGGGTACAACGAGGCGGCTCAGCGGAACCTCAGCCTCGTCGTCGTGGAGACCGACCGGCAGGGATTCAGCCGGGGACGCAATCTCGACAAGGTCGGTCAGCACTCGGCCGACACGGCCGAGATGTTTCTGGACGATGTGGTGGTCCCGGTGGAGAACCTCCTTGGCGAGGAGGACCGCGGGTTCTACCACCTGGTGTCGATGCTCCCTCAGGAGCGCCTGTCGATCGCGGTGATGGCGTTGGCGCATGCGCAGGTCGCCTTCGAACAGACCCTCGCCTACTGCAAAGAGCGCCGCGCCTTCGGGCAGCCCATCGGCTCCTTCCAGAACTCCCGCTTCCAGCTCGCCACGATGCGTACCGAACTGGACATCGCCCAGGCCTTCGTTGACAAGCAACTCGCGGCTCACGTCGCGGGTGAGCTCTCCGCGGAGGAGGCGGCGCAGGCCAAGTGGTGGTGTGCCGAGCTCAATTCCCGCGTGTTGACGTCGTGCGTTCAGTTGCACGGCGCGTACGGATACATGGAGGAGTGCGCGGTCGCACGCGCCTGGCGGGACGGGCGTGCGATGTCGATCTACGGCGGCACCAACGAGATCATGAAGGAAATCATCGGACGCCGAATGCTGGGGGTCTGATGGACCTCGGTACGCCGAACCTCCGATTCGAGCGGCGCGGCCCGATCGCCTGGTGCACGGTCGACAACCCCACGCAACGCAACGCCTTGTCGACGGCGATGTACCGGGGCCTCGGCCGGGCGGTCCAAGGTGTCGCGCGTGATCCCCGGCTTGAGGCACTGGTCATCACGGGCGTCGACGACGTGTTCATCGTCGGTGGCGACCCCGCCTCGCATGGCTCCGATGACGCGCCGCCGGGCGACGGAGACCTGCCGTTCTCGCTGCTCCACCAGGGCGACGTCCCGGTCGTCGTCGCGATCAACGGCCATTGCCAGGCGAGCGGTCTCTGGCTCGCCGTACTCGCCGACGTGGCGGTCGTCAGCGAGCGGGCCCGCTTCCGGCTTCCGGAACTGCGGCTCGGTGTGGCAGCGCCCTGGAGCGCGGCATTGCTGCCTCCGGTGATCGGGCTCGCCAGAACGAAGGAGCTGGCGTTGACCTCCCGGTCGTTCAGCGCCGCCGAGGCGTACGCCATGGGCCTCGTCGCCAGGGTCGTCCCGCATGACGACCTCCACGATGAGGCCGAACGCACCGCGTACGAGCTCCTTGAGGCCGCCCCGGGAGCACGCGCGGCGTGGAAGCGGGCGGTACACACGCACATCGAACCGGTCGACGAACGATCTGTCGCGGCGTCGATCAGCACGACCGAGGCGGAGGAAGGGTTCGCTGCCTTCGCCGAGCGGCGGCCTCCGTCGTGGTCGCGGGGCGTCGGACGAGAGAAGGACAGGAGGGGCAGCAATGGAAGGTTGGGGGAGCACCTCGACGGAGGGGCTGACGGCCGTCGGACTCCTGCGTGAATGCGCGGAGGAGGCCGGCGACCAGCCGTTCCTGGATTTCGGCGGGGAGCCGTACACCTACCGTCAGATGTGGCGGCGAGCGACCTCGTACGCCGCAGGGCTGGGCAAGACGGGACTCCAACCGGATCAGACCGTTGTCACGATGCTCGACAACAACGCGGACGCGGTCTCCCTCTGGTTCGCGACGAACCTTCTCGGCGGCATCTGGGTGCCTGTCAATACAGCCTTGAAAGGGAGTTTCCTCTCGCACGTCGTCGCGGACGCCGGCGCGCGCGTCGTGGTGTGCGAGGCCGATTTCCTCGACCGGCTCCGAGCGGAGATCGGTCATCTGCCGAATGTCGAGCGCATCCTCGTACGCGGGCTCCACGCGCCGAGCCGGATCGGCGACGTCGCCGTGGAACCGCTTGAGGACTACCTCGTCGACGGCGGTGAGCAGATCGGGGTCGAGCGCGGCTCCGACGACACGGCTTTGATCATCTACACCGGTGGAACCACCGGCCCGTCCAAGGGCTGCGCCATCTCCAACGGTTACGTGTTCAGCTCCGCTCGGGGATTCCTGGTCCAGAGCGGACGCACGAAGGACGAGCTGAACTGGAGCCCCCTGCCGATCTACCACTTCAACCTCGTGAGCGGGACCATCCTCGGCACCATGCTGCTGCGCGGCTCGGCGTCGATCGCCTCCCGCTTCTCGGTGTCGGGGTTCTGGCCCGACGTCGAGCGGACCGGCGCCACGATGGTCAATCTGCTCGGCTCCATGGGTTCGCTGATCGCACAGATGGACGAGACGCCGGAGATGACCCGCTGCCACGGGCAGATCCGCGTCGTTCACGGCGCGCCGTTCCCGCCGGAGCTGCAGGAGCTGTGGCGCACCCGGTTCGGCGTGCGGCGGGTGGGCGGCAACACCTACGGGCTCACGGAGTGCTTCCCTCTCACGACCCTTGAGGTCGGAGCCTCGTCTCCTCCGGGCAGCTCCGGAAAGGCGAACTCGGAGGACTTCGACGTCAGGATCTTCGATGACAACGACCGTGAGGTAGCGGTGGGCGAGGTCGGCGAGGTCGTGTGCCGGCCTCGACGGCCGGGCGTGATGTTCCAGGGGTACTGGCGGCGCCCGGAGGCCTTCGCCGCGGTCACTCGCAACCTGTGGTTCCACACCGGAGATCTCGGCCGCTTCGATGACGACGGGTTCTTCTATTTCGTTGACCGGAAGAAGGACTATCTCAGGCGCCGCGGCGAGAACATCTCCAGCCACGAGGTGGAGCAGGCGATGCTCACCCACCCGGCGCTGGCCGAGGTGGCCGTCCACGCGGTGCCGTCCGAACTCACCGAGGACGATCTCAAGGTCACCGCCGTCCTGTCACCGGACGCGGAGCTCTCAGAGCGCGAGCTCTTCGAATGGGCCAAGGACCGCCTCCCGTACTTCGCTCTGCCGCGGTACATCGAGTTCCGAGACGCACTGCCCACCAGCCCCCTCGGCCGGGTGCACAAGTACAAGCTGCGCGACGAGGGCTGTACTCCGGCCACATGGGATCGGGAGAAGGCCGGTGTCGAGTGGGACCGGCGGTAGCCCGTAGCCGGGCGGTATCCATAGATCGGTGAAGGAGGACCGTGACGTATCGATCGTTCGTCGTCGGCGTTGGAATGACCAAGTTCGAGAAGCCGGGGTCACGTCCCGGCTGGGACTACCCCGATATCGGACGGGAAGCGGCCGTGAACGCGCTCGCCGACTCGGGTATCCCGTACCAGGACGTCGACCACGCATTCCTCGCTTATTGCTACGGCGATTCGACATCAGGGCAGCGGGCGCTATACGAAGTGGGGCTGACCGGCATTCCGATGGTGAATGTCAACAACAACTGCTCCACGGGCTCCTCGGCGCTATACCTTGCCAATCAGTACGTGCGGGCGGGGCTCGCCGAATGTGTGCTGGCGCTCGGCTTCGAGAAAATGGAGCGGGGGAGCCTCCGGGAATACTGGAGCGATCGCGCCGCGCCGACCGGCCGGCACATCGAGGCGATGGCCGAGCTGCGCGGTCGCTCGGAGGCTCCGCTCGCGGCGCAGCTCTTCGGCAACGCAGGCCGCGAATACATGGAGCGCTACGGCGTCAGCCGAGAGACCATCGCCAAGATCGCGGAGAAGAACCACCGCCACTCGGTGAACAACCCATACGCGCAGTTTCAAAAGGAGTTCTCGCTTTCCGAGATCCTCGATTCGCCCGCGGTGCATGATCCGCTCACCAAGCTTCAGTGCTGTCCGACCTCGGACGGAGGCGCGGCCGCCGTGGTGGCGAGCGAGTCCTTCGTCGAGCGCCACGGCCTCTGGGGCCAGGCCGTCGAGATCGTCGGACAGGCGCTCACGACCGATACCGAGTCCACATTCGACGGCACTGACGCCGGTCTCGTCGGGTACCACATGAGCAGGAGTGCCGCTCAAGCGGTGTACGAACAGTCGGGCTTGGGTCCTGAGGACGTACAGGTGATCGAGCTCCACGACTGCTTCAGCACGAACGAACTCATCACCTATGAGGCCCTGGGTCTGTGCCGGGTCGGCGGGGCCGGCGACCTGATCAACGAAGGAGCCGTCGACTACGGCGGGACGTGGGTGGTGAACCCGTCCGGCGGCCTCATCTCGAAAGGGCACCCGCTGGGCGCGACCGGCCTGGCGCAGTGCGCCGAGCTCAACTGGCAACTCCGCGGCGAGGCGGGAGCCCGGCAGGTCGATGGTGCGAGCGCCGCGCTGCAGCACAACATCGGCATCGGCGGCGCGGCGGTCGTCACGATGTACCGCACGCCGGCACGATGACCGGCGACCGGCTCCGGGCAATGCCCGGAGCCGGGTGCTGTCAGGGGCTCGTCTCGAACCTGTCGTGTCGAACGTGTCGCCGCGGAGAGCTCGGTGAGGGATCAGTGGGGGATGGGTGTCCGCGGATCGGTCCTTACGTCGATGACGAGAGGACCACGGCGCTTCTCGATCGCCTCCGCGATGAGCGGCAGGTCGTCCGGGCGCGTGATGGTCAGACCCGACGCTCCCATCCCCCGCGCGATGGCGGCGAAGTTGGTGGCGTGCAGCCTGGAGATGTCGTGTGCCCTTCCGAGCAGGTCGGTGATGGACACCTCCGCCCCGTAGGCGCTGTCGTTGTACACCACGAGCACCAGGTCGAGACCGTACCTGACGGCGGTGAGCAGCTCCGGCAGCTCCATGGCGAGTCCGCCGTCGCCCGCGGTGAGCAGGACGGGCCGGTCGGGTCTTCCCATCGCCGCACCGATCGCCGCCCCGAGTCCGAGCCCGATGGAGCCGAAGTCCACCGTCTCGATGAAGGCGGAGGGTTCGGTCACATGCAGCCAGGCGTATCCCGGAAGCATGAACCGGCCGGAGTCAGAGACGTACGTTCGCTCCTGGGGGAACACCCGGTCGAGGAGAAGCGTCAGCTCACGGCTGTCAACGGAACCGCTGTCATAAGGTGCGAACTCCGATCGCGGGTCGAACTCGGCGAGGCGGGTCCGGAGCTCCTCCGTGCACAGCGTGCTCGCGTGCCGGAGGTTGAGCTCCCCAAGCCACTCGATCAAGGTGCCGGCGGCACGCTCGGCGTCGGCCTGGACGGCCACCGTGACCTCCGTGTGCCGGCCGAGGTGGGCGGGATCCAGGTCGATGTGGACGATTCGCTTCCCGGCGACGAACGACCCGTCCGCCGTGGTATCCGAATTGAGGCCGGCGCCGAAGACCACGAGGCAGTCGGCGGCAAGGATCGTCTCGACGGCCGGGCCGTGCGACAGCGTGCCGCAGATCCCAAGATCGAACGGCTCCCCGCGAAACAGATCCTTGGCGCGGAGGGTGGTGGCAACGGGAGCGCCGATCTGGTTGGCGAGGGCGAGAATGGACTTTCGAGCACCGGACAGAGCGGCGCCGCGGCCGGCGACGATGACGGGGCGCCGCGCCGCGGCGATCACCCCGGCGGCTCGGTCGAGCGCCTCGACGTCCGGCGCGACCGCTTGAGGCGGGGGGAGGTTCACCCTCGCCGGCGAGTAGGCGACTGCGCCCTGCTGAACGTCGACCGGCGCGTTGAGTACGATCGGGCGCCGTTCCGCCCGTGCCCGGCCGACCGCCCGCGCGACGTCGTCCACGGCCGTGGCCGGTGAGGTGATCGGCTGGAAGCCTGCTCCGGTCGGCGCGACCAGGGCCGCTTGGTCGATCCGCTGGCGACCGTGGGGAAGTGCGGCGTCTGTGTCGCCGGCGAGCAGCACGACCGGCAGGCCGCTCCGGGCGGCCTGGGTGAGCGCGGTGGTGGTGTTGGTCAGGCCTGGGCCGTGTGTCACGGTCGCGAAGCCCACCTCGCCCGTCACCGAGGCATAGCCGCTCGCCATGAGAACAGCACCGTCTTCACGGGCCGCTTTCACATAGCGAATTCTGTGGTCTTCGACGAGGTCGGCGATCATGTGGATGTTGCCTTCGCCCACGACCCCGAAAAGGGTTGTCATGCCCTGCTCGGTGAGAGCCTTGGCGATCGCTGCGTGAACTGAGATTTCAGAACTGGACATCGTGCGCATTGAATCACGCTTGCGCGCCTATTCGGAGTTTCGCGGGTGGTTGAAAAAGTAACAGCATGAGAGGTCCCTTGTGCCCGTCTGCGGAGTGGTGGACCATCGCCTAACGAACATGCAGAGTAGGAGGAATCCGTGACCGTAACCTTGGATGTCGACAGCCATGAGATGGCGCCGCTGGAGCTCTGGGGTGAGGTGTTCGGCGAGGAGATCGCCCGGCGCGTGAACGAGGTCGGCTTCGCAATCCATAAGCGAGCCCGGGCGAACCCGCTGTCGGTCCCCGGTCTGGTCGCCGACACCACGCCCATCACCCAGGAGACGGTATGGCAGCTGAAAGGGGCGAGCGCCCCATCCGCCATCGATCTCCGCAGGCGTCCGGAAGTCCTTGACGAAATGGGCATCGCCCGTCAATTGGTTTTCCCGACATTCGGGCTATTCGCCCTCATTCTTGTAAATGACCCGAACGCGCATGCCTGGCTTGGATTCGACCCGGGCCGGGTCGACGGTCAGCAGCTCGGTCGCATGGCGGTCGCCGCGCACAACGACTGGGCGGCCGACATCACGAGATCGACCTCGGATCGGGTCCGTCCGGTCGGAATCGTGCTCACCGACACCTCGGTGGAGTCGATGGTGGAGCAGGCCCGCACCGCCGTCGAACGCGGTATCCGGGCCCTGATGATCCCGGCGAACGTCCCCCCGGCCGGAACGTCGCCGGCGAACCCGGAACTCGATCCGTTCTGGGAGTTCGTGGCAGAGGCCGATGTTCCCGTCACGATCCACCTCGGGACTGATTTCGGCTTCCTCGCCTCGTCGGCGTGGTCCACGGGAGTGGAGGTGTTCCACCCCTCGGACAAGTCCACCATCGAGCTGCCCATCGAGCCCTATCGGGCGACGACCATCCATTTCTGCGCCGAGAACCTGATCTCCACGATGGTGCTCGGCGGAGTCTTCGAGCGTCATCCGGGGCTTCGGTTCGGTGCCATCGAGCTCGCCGCGGGCTGGATCGGCCCGCTGGCCGAACGGCTCGACTGGTGGGCGGAGACCCAGTTCCGCTCAAGGCTGGCCGGCACGCTGAGCATGCGGCCCTCCGAATACATCGCGCGCAACGTCCGCGTGACGCCCTTCTACTTCGAGCCGGTCGCGCGCTACTACGAGCGCCACCCCGACCTGTGGCCGGTGTACTGCTACGCCACCGACTACCCGCATGTGGAAGGGGGCAAGGACTCGCGAGCCGTCCTGTCGGCCGCGCTCGCGTCAGTGCCGGACGCCGCCCGCGAGCAGTTCTTCGCCGGCAACGGAGAGCTGCTGCTGCCTGCGTGATCCACGAGGGATGGGCGGGCCGCGGGCCGTACCACCTGTCGGCACGGGCCGCCTTCCCCGGGGACAGTGTGCCCCTGTTCCGACGGCAAGTGAGATCGAGGTTCCAATGCCGCAGTATTTCCGTATCGACGACCCTGGCTACTTCGACGCCATAACTCCACCCGAGAAGAGATGGGCCGGGGCGACGACCCGCGAGGTCATGCCCGGGTGGGATCTCGGAAGCGTGTTCATGGGCGACGACCTGAGCGACCCGGCAGTCCCGGTCGCGTCGATGCTGAAGATCGCCCCCGGGGACACACTGCCCCGGCACGCCCACGACTGCTTCCGGGTCGAGGTCGTCGTGCGGGGCTCTATCACGGTGCCCGACGGGCAAACGCTGGTCCCCGGCGACATGATGCTGTCACGGCCGGGCGAGTTCTACGGGCCGCACGTCGCCGGGCCCGAAGGATGCCTGTCGGTCGAGATCTTCTCGGCGGCCCGCGGCGTCTACCCGATCAGCGACCCGGACGCGGCGCCGGATGAGCGTTCGGCCGCCGTCACGCGGCAGGTCAACGAGGCGATCGTACGGCGGCAGGCCGACCAGGCCGGGCAATGACCCCGCTCGGCCACCCCCAGGAGGTTGCTGTGCGCAGACCTGCCGACCCTGGCGGCAACAAAGGACCCGGCACCGGGGGCGGGGCCGACATCCGGTTCACCGGAGTCGGCCAGTCCTTCGTGATGTCGGACGGGGTGGTCGACGCGGTGGTCGGTGTCGATCTCGCGATCGCGGCCGGCGAGTTCGTCGCACTCGTCGGTCCTTCCGGTTGCGGCAAGACGACGCTGCTCAACATGGTCGCCGGCCTTACCCGGCCGACGGAGGGAACCGTGACGCTCGGCGGCCACCCGGTCGCCGGTCCGTCGCGCGACGTCGCGTACATGCCGGCGAGGGACGCGCTCTTTCCATGGCGCACGGCCGTCGAGAACGTCGAGCTGGGGCTGGAGGTGCGGGGCGTCCGCAAGAGCGAGCGGCGTGCCCTGGCCTTGGAATGGTTGGGCCGGGTCCACCTCACGGGATTTGAGAACGCACAGGTCACGCAGCTCTCACAGGGCATGCGCCAGCGGGTGGCGATCGCCCGCACCCTGGCACTCTCACCACGGTGCGTGCTCATGGACGAGCCGTTCGCCGCTTTGGACGCGCAGACCAGGTTGCTCGTTCAGCAGGAGTTCCTCTCTCTGTGGGAACGTTCCAGGGCGACGGTCCTGTTCGTCACACATGACCTCAGCGAGGCGATCTCCCTCAGCGATCGGGTCGTGCTGCTGGGCTCCCGACCGGGCCGCCTGCTCCGGGACATCCGCATCGGTCTTCCGCGCCCGCGCGACGTCGACCGGCTCGGGGTGAACCCGGCCTGGCACCGGCTGTACGACGAGTTGCAGGACGCGCTGCGCGCTGAAGTTCCCGACCCTCGGACGACAGACGCGGGCACGGAGCTCGCGGAGCGTATCGCGGCAGAGCCGCAGTGAGCGCCCCACCCGCGGATCGGCATTCAGCCGATCACGACCGCGCCGCCGTCCACGAGCGACTGCGGACAAACCACCGTCGAGCCCGCACCGCCAGGACGGCGGCCATGTGGAGCATGCGTCTGGGGGGCATCGCGGCGTTCTTACTCGTCTGGTATCTCGCGGGGGCTCTGGAATGGATGAACCCCGTGTTCATCAGCCATCCAGCGAGCGTGGCCGAGAGCCTCGTCGCCCTGGTCGTGGACGGCGGCATCTGGGGCGACGGGTGGGCGACGCTGTCCGCCGCGCTGACGGGCCTGGTGATCGGCGCTACCACCGGGGTGGCGAGCGGGCTGCTGCTGGGTGAGTTCGCCCTGTTCAGGCGTGCTGTGCAGCCGATCGTCACGCTCGCCAACGCGCTGCCGCGCCCCGCTCTCGCGCCGATCTTCCTCGTCTGGTTCGGTCTGGGAGCCGGTGCGAAGGTCGCGGTGTCGGTGAGTGTCGTCTACTTCCTGCTCCTGATCAACACGCTGGCCGGGGTGGACGGCATGGACGCCGACCGCGCCACGCTCGCCCGCACGCTCGGCATGTCGCGGCTGCAGCGGTTCCGTCTGCTGCAGCTGCCGTCGGCGGGGCCCGCCATCCTCGCCGGGCTTCGCCTGGGGTCGGTCTACGCCGTGCTCGGCGTCGTGGTCGCCGAGATGGTGGCGTCCACGGAGGGGCTGGGCCTTCGACTGGTGCAGGCCACGAACCAGTTCGACATCGCCGGCTCGTTCGCCATCCTTTTTCTTCTCGCGTTGCTGGCGTTCGTGCTGGATTGGGCGGTCGGGCACCTCCAGAAGCGCCTCTCGTGGGGGACCTCCTCGGCGACCTCGTGAGCCGCTGTTTCGCCGACATCCCCCGTCACGTCCGATGAATGGAGTGCACCACCTATGCGCAGTCGACTCTCCCGCTCCCTGGTAGCCGTGACGGCGGCCGCGGTGATGGCCGCTGTGCCCGCCTGCGGCGGAGCCACCGATGCGCCCACCGGTGGATCGGACACGATCCCCCTGACCTTGCAGACGTTCCCCGGCGCCCTGCTGTACATCAGTGATGTCATCGCGCAGCAGGAGGGAATCTTCAAGCGCAACGGCCTCGACGTCACTTTCGTCAACCCGGGCGACGGAGCGACGGCCATGCGGCTGCTCGCCAATGGCGACGCCCAGGGCCTGCTGGCGGATGTGGCCTCCGGGATCTCGGCCGCCTCGAAGGGCCAGCCGATCGGGGTGACCGGAAGCGTCATCAACAAGAGCCTGTTCCAGGTATCCGCGAGGGGCGATCTGCTCGGCGTCAAGGGCGACTGGAAGGCCAAGGTGCAGGCGCTGCGCGGCAAGAAGGTCGGTGTGCCCGGGATCGGGAGCAGCGGGGACATCGTGATGCGCGGACTGCTGCGCGAGGCGGGTCTCACCCCGGACAAGGACGTCACCTTGATCTCGATCACCACCGGTCAGGCCGCCATCGCGCAGTTCCAGCAGAAGGCGCTGGACGCTTTCATCAATGTCGCCCCCACCGCCCACCTGATCGAGAAGGCCGGAGTCGGCGGACTCTATGTGGATATCGCGAACGAGGCGCCGCCGAAATTCTCGGATTCGGTCATCGGCATGATGACGAACCGGTCGTTCGCCAAACAGAATCCCGAAGCCCTCCGTCGGTGGATGGCGTCGGAGCAGCAGGCCATTGAGTTCATCGGTAAGCCCGCCAACCGGGACAAAATTATTGGATACATCGCCAAGAACGTCACGTCGAACGATGTCCCCTTGGCCGAGAAGCTGGTGGATTATCTGAACAACACCGCCTACTCGGCGACCAAGCCGGGGCTGGAAGTTCCGACGCAGGCTCTGAACAACCAGATCGAGTTGCTCACCGCCGGCGGTATTGCGGCCGACTCGCTGAACGCCTCCGACTTCGTCGTCACCCCGAATCGGAAATGAAAGGGACCGGGATGGATGAAATCGACTCCGCGCTGCTTGTACTGCGTCTGGTCATCGGCGGGGTCGTGGTAGTACACGGGCTCAATCACGCGTTCGGCGGAGGCCGACTGCCCGGTGCGGCCCGCTGGTTCGAGAGCCTCGGCCTGAGGTACGGGATGGCGCAGGCGGCGGCGAGCGTGATCGTGGAGCTCGCGGCCGGCGCCGGCCTCGCCCTCGGGCTGCTCACCCCCTTCGCAGCAGCCGGCGTCATCGGCGTCATGGTGGTCGCGGGCTTCGCCGCGCATCGCCGCCACGGCTTCTTCGTGTTCAAAGACGGTTACGAGTACGTGCTGGTGCTTGGACTCGGCGCCCTGGTCATCGCCATCGCGGGCCCGGGAACCGCGTCGCTCGACGCCGTGCTGGGCATAGCGGTCGCCGGGGCATGGCCGGCGCTGATCGCCGGGGGACTGGGGGTCGCCGGCGCCGCCGTACTGCTCGGGGCCACGTACCGGCCGCGGTCGGTCGGGCAGGCCGCCGCGGCCAACGGAAGTCCCACCGGGGGAGACGGCGACCAATGATCTGTCGATAAGCAACCGCTCAACACCTATGGCAAACACCGGATAAGCACGTGGAGCGCTATGACGAAGGACATCCTCACTCAGCTCGACCCTGATCAGCGCGCCCTGCGCGAGATGGTCGAGAAGCTGGCCGCCGAACGATTCGCCCCGCACGCGCGGGAATGGGACCGCAGCCGTACACCGCTACCGACATCGGAGCGGAAGAAGCTCGCCGAACTCGGTCTGCTGGGCATCACCATGCCGAAGCAGTACGGGGGTGAGGAACGGCCGCTGCTGGACGCGCTCATCGTGCTGGAAGAGCTGGCCAAGGCGTCGCCCGTCGCAGCCTGGCCGGTGTTCGAGGCGTGCACCGGCCCGGCCCGGGTGATCGAGCTGTTCGGCACCGAGGAGCAGAAAGACCGCCTGCTACCGCCGATCGTGGCGGGGGAGAAGACACTCGCGGTGTCGATCTCGGAGCCCGACGCCGGCACAGCCGCGACCGACATGTCCACACGAGGGCGTGTCGACGGGAACGAGATCGTGATCAACGGCGTCAAGCGGTGGTGTTCCGGCGCGGGACACTCTGAGCAGTACCTGGTCTATCTGCGGCTGGACGACCGGCCGGGCGCGAAGGGAATCGGTGCCGTCGTCGTCGACGGCGACACCCCTGGCCTGACCTTCGGCCCGCAGGAGCAGCTCATGGGCTTTCGAGGGGTCTGCTCGGCCGACATCTTCCTCACCGACGTACGAGTGCCGCTCGACAACCTGATCGTCCCGGCCGGCGGGTTCTCGAAGCTGTTCACCGCGTTCTCGATCGAGCGGTTGGGCAACGCGACGATGTCGCTCGCCGTCGGCCAGTCCGCATTGGACCGTGCGGCCCGGCACGTTGGTGAGCGCGAGCAGTTCGGCCGTCGGATCGCGGACTTCCAGCTCGTCCAGGGGGCGATCGCCGACATGGTGATGCGGGTCGAGGGGGCCCGGCTGCTGATCTACGCTGCGGCGGAGCAAGCGGGCCGCGGAGCTCCCGGCCCGCTGGCCGCATCCATCGCGAAGTGCACCGCGAACGAGATGGCCAAGGTGGTCTCCGATCTTTCGATCCAGGTGCACGGGGGCTACGGCTACTCAGAGGAATACGAGGTGGAACGGCTGCATCGTGACGCGCACGGCTGGGCGCTCGCCGGGGGCACGCCCAATATCCAGCGTGTGCGAATCGCGTCGGAGTATCTCGGGCTGCGGTTCGACCAACGCGCCGGTGGAGGGGCGTGAGCGCCGAAGACAAAGCGCGCGGCGAGGGCGGGCGGCGACTATTGAAACATCTCATGAGATTTATCTACTGCTGTTCACTGTAACGATCCTCCCGGTGCGGAAGCGGGCACTGATGCCACCACCCATGGCGCCTTGACGCTTTTACCGCTCATAGGGAGGCTGTGCGCAATCGACTGACACAGGTCAGGGGTACCACATTGAAAGACAAGGCCGACACGGAAATTCGCGGCGGTACGGAAGCCGATCGCCTCGCCGTCGACTTCGACCACCACGACGCAGCACTCAATAATGAGGTTTTGAACGGGGTTTACAGCCGCCTTCTCGCGGGCTGCCCGGTCGCGAAGACCTCGGCGCACAACGGTTTCGCGCTCGTCACGCGGCATGCCGATGTCGTCGAAGTCGAAAAGGACGGCAAGAGGTTCTCCTCTGCCGAGGGTGTTATGCACCCGGCTCATGCCGGTCGGGCTCCCAGTATTCCCATCGAGTTCGACGGCGCCGTTCACACCGCGTACCGCAAGCTGTTCCTGGAAGTGCTCAGCGCACCTCGGGTCCGCGGCATCGAGCCGTATCTGCGTGACCTGACCGAGCGCGTCCTCGACGCATTCGCGGAGGGCGCCGACATCGACTTCGTCGAGCGTGTCGCCGTGCAGATCCCGGTCCGCGCCGTGGGCCACCTGCTGGGGCTCGGGGAGTCCGCGAACGAGCAGCTGCAGGCATTCGCGAGGGTGGTTCTTGAACACGCCGGGACACCGGCGATGATCGAGGCGATGAAGGAGCTCGATGCTCTCGCGAAGACGCACCTCGACGAGCGCCGGGCCCAGCCTCGCGACGACTACCTCAGCACCCTGGTCCAGCTGGACTTCGACGGCCGGCCGCTCGCCGAGGACGAACTGCTCAACATCATTCGGAGCTTCGTCTTCGCGGGATTCGAGACGACGGCACGGAGCATCGCGAGCCTCGTCCACCACCTGGTGACACATCCCGAGCTCCAGACCCGGATGCGGTCGGACTCCGCCTCGATCGAGGGGTTCGTGGAGGAGGGGCTGCGCCTGTTCCCGCCGGTGCACACCATGTTCCGGACCGTGACGACGCCGACGACGCTCCACGACACCCCGTTGGAGGAAGGGGAGCGGTTGGTGCTGCTGTACGGCGCCGCCAACCGCGACCCCGAGCAGTTCGCGGATGCCGAGACCTTCAACCCGGACCGGGCGAACGCCCGGCAGCACCTCGCGTTCGGCATCGGCGCCCACTACTGCGTCGGAGCCACTCTGGCGCGCGCTGAGATCCGGATCCTCCTTGAGGCCCTGGCCGCGCGCCCGCCCCTGGAGCTGGTGGGAGCCCCACGGCACCTGCCCCGCCTGATGATGGGCCAGATGATGGGTGTCGATTACCTGCCCCTTCGATTTAACGGAGACCACTGACATGCGTTCCGCCGTGCTCGTGGGGTTCGGGCAGGACCTCGCGGTCGAATCGCTTGAGCCGCTGCCCCCCGGTCCGCGTGACGTCGTCGTCTCCGTGGGGGCGAGCGGCATCTGCCACACCGATCTCTCGGTTCGCAACGGCCTGTTCGCCGGCATGGTCTCGGGGCCGATGATCGGCGGCCACGAGGGCGCTGGAACGGTCCTTGAGGTCGGGAGCCAGGTGACCCGGGTAGCCGTCGGCGACCGGGTGATCGCGTCCTTCCGCCCGGCATGTGGCACTTGTTCGTACTGCGTGAGTGATCGCTCTCATCTGTGCGACGCGCTCGGCGCATTCCTGCAGGCGCCACGTGCGACCCGGCAGGACGGTTCGAGTGCCATCGCCATGAGCGGGATCGGCACGTTCAGCGACATCTTGACGTGCGATGAGGCATCGGTGGTCCGCGTCGACTCGGATCTTCCCGATGCCCACCTGGCCCTGCTCGGCTGCGGTATGACCACAGGCGTCGGCGCCGCACTGTTCACCGCGCGTGTGCAACCCGGTTCGACCGTCGCCGTGGTCGGATGTGGGGGCGTCGGCCAATCGGTCATCCAGGGTGCCGCCGTCGCGGGTGCCGCTCGGATCATCGCGGTCGATCCGGTCGAGTCCAAGCGACAGATCGCCCGCAGGCACGGGGCCACGGATGTCGTCGATCCGACCACCGCGCCCGCGGAAGAGCAGGTGAAGGAGCTGCTCCGCGGCAAGGGTGTCGACTACGCGTTCGACGTCGTCGGCACACCGGAGATCGTCTCCTCCACATTCCGCATGATCAACAAGGGCGGGATGCTGGTGCTCGTCGGTTACGGACCGATGGACGGCGAGTTCCGTGTTCCCGCGTTCGACCTGCAGGCGAACGAGAAGATCGTGAAGGGCTGTGTAGCCGGTTCGGCTCAGATCCGGCGCCATTTCCAGCTCTTCATCGACATGATCGAGAGCGGCCGCCTCGACACCGGGGGGCTCGTTTCTCAGCAGGTCCGTCTGGACGAGATCAACGTCGCCATGAAGGCGATGCTTTCTGGTGAGGTCATCCGAAGTGTCATCACGACGTTCTGAATCCGGAGATCGCCGGCGCGAGGCGGTCTACATCGACGGCGAGTGGGTCAAGTCCACAGGGCCTCTGCGCGATGTCGTGTCCCCGGCGTCCTTGCAGCCCATCGGGTGCGCCCCGGACGGCACCGCCGCCGACATGGATCGTGCCGTGGCGGCGGCCCGCCGTACCTTCGACGAGGGGGCCTGGTCCGGTCTTCCGGTCGCCGAGCGGATCCGCTACCTGGAGCGGGCGAGCGAGCTCTATGCGGCGCGCGCCGCAGAGCTCGCCGACCTCATCACCGCGGAGATGGGGAGTCCGATCACCTTCTCCCAGAAGGCCCAGGGCCCCATCGCGCAGCACGTCCTCACGTATTTCATCCAGCTCGGGAAGCAATTCGAGGTCGAACAGGCACGCAAGGGGCTCAGCCTGCCCGCTCTGGTGGTCCACGACCCGTCGGGCGTCGTCGCCGCCATCGCGCCGTGGAACTACCCGCAGGCCCTCCTGCTGATGAAGATCGCTCCGGCACTTGTCGCCGGCTGCACCGTCGTGGCGAAGCCATCGCCCGAGACGGCGATCGACGGACTGGTCCTGGCGGAGATCTTCGACGAAGCCGGCCTTCCGCCCGGGGTGCTCAACGTGGTTCCCGCCGACCGCGAGGCGGGCGAGCACCTCGTCAGCCACCCCGGCGTCGACCGGGTGGCGTTCACCGGCTCGACCCAGGCGGGCCGCCGGATCGCGGAGATCTGCGGCCGAGACCTGCGACGCTGCACACTGGAGCTGGGCGGCAAATCGGCTGCGCTCATTCTGGACGACGCGGATGTCGAGCTCACCATGGAAGGCCTCCGCGACTACGCCTTCCGGAACAGCGGACAGACCTGCACCAACCAGACACGGATTCTTGTGCCGCGGTCGCGGCGGCAAGAGTTCACCGACGCCCTGTGCGACATGGTGTCGTCGATGAAGGTGGGCGACCCGACCGACTCGACGACCGAGATCGGCCCGATGGTGTCCGAGCGCCAGAGGGAAAGAGTGGAAGGCTATATCGGCATCGGGCGAAGCGAGGGAGCGAGGATCGCCGTCGGCGGTGGACGCCCGGCCGGCCTGGACACGGGATGGTACGTCGAGCCGACCGTCTTCGTCGACGTCGACAACTCGATGCGCATCGCCCGGGAGGAGATCTTCGGTCCGGTCGTCGGGGTCATCCCCTACGACGATGACGCCGCCGCCATCGCCATCGCCAACGACTCCGACTACGGACTCGCCGCGGGCGTGTGGAGCAGCGACTCCGAGCGGGCGGTCGGCGTGGCGAAGCAGCTGAAGGCCGGCCTGCTGCTCGTCAACGGACAGGGCGGCAGCTTCGACGCGCCCTTCGGCGGTTTCCGGCAGAGCGGCATCGGACGTGAATGCGGGATCGAAGGGCTCCTCGCCTACACCGAGACGAAGCAACTGCCGCTCCTGTGAGCGATCCGAACACCCGGGCATCCGCTGGTTCCCACGTGCCGATCCGGCGATCGGCGCACCCCCACGAGGTTCACCCAGAGGCTGCATCGCGGCATAAGGTACGGAGGTCAAACGATGCCAAGCGATATTGATTCCCTCTCAGAATCCGATGTCTTCAGAATCGGGGCCGATCACGAGCTGACGTTCCTACCCGAGCCGGAGCCGCGCGAGGTCTGGTGCCCGGTGATCTCGGTCGACGACCACGCGTTCGAGCCCCCGACCCTGTTCGACCGGGTGCCGGCCAAGCTGCGCGACAACGCGCCGAAGCTGGTCGAGATCGACGGCCGGCCGGCATGGCTGATCGGCGACAAGCGCTTCTTCTTCACCGGCATGGACGGCGCCGCGAACCGGCCCATCAGCGAGTGGCGGTCGACGAGGATGCGCAGGGAGGACTACCGGCGATCGGTGTACGACACCGATGCCAGGGTCAAGGACATGGACCTGGTCGGGGTGTGGGCCTCGCTCTGCTTCCCCTCGATCACCTGGGGGTTCGCCGGCACGTCGCTGTCGCGCATTCCCGACCAGGAGACGGCGTACGCCTGCGTGCAGGCCTACAACGACTGGGTGGTGGAGGAATGGGCCGGCTCGCATCCCGATCGGCTCATCCCCTGCCAGCTCACCTACCTCGCGGACCCTGAACTGGCCGCAAAGGAGATCTACCGCAACGCCAAGCGGAGCGTGCACGCGGTGAGCTTCACGGAGAACCCCGCAGCCCTGGGGTATCCGAGTGTCCACTCCGACCATTGGGAACCGTTCTGGCGCGCCTGCGCGGAGACCGAAACGTCGATCAACCTCCACATCGGTTCGTCGGGCCGGATCAGCTGCCCGTCGCCCGACTCGCCCGTGCCGGCGCAGGTGGCGCTGTTCCCGCTCAACGGGATCGAGACGGTCGTCGACTGGATCTTCTCCGGCATAGCGCAGCGGTACCCCGACATCCGCATCGTGCTGTCGGAGGCCGGGATCTCATGGGTGCCGATGGTGGTCGAGCGCCTCCACAGGGCGTACCGCCAGCGGGAGGCGGAGCCGGACTTCTGGGCCGGTGTGAAGACGCACCCCGTCGACGTCCTGCACCGGAACTTCTGGTTCACCTCGATCGAGGATCCGTCGGCGTTCCGCCGACTGGACATCATCAGCGAGGACCGCATGATGCTGGAGGTCGACTTCCCGCACACGGACAGCTCGTGGCCCGACAGCCAGGCGCTCTTCCGCTCGGAACTGGAGGCCCTCCCGACCGAGACCATCAAGAAGATCTGCTACGGGAACGCCGCGGCCCTCTACCACCATCCGGAGCCCCCGGCCTCGATGCGGGCTGCGTCGACGCTGCTGGGAGCCGCCTGAGACCGAGGGGATGCCGGGTCCGCAGCCGGCATCCCCTCACCTTTGATCCTCACCTGCGGGTGGTACTCGCCCTCTCGACAGGCGATGGCCCCGGCGCGATGACACACAGCGCCGGGGCCATTGGCGACTCGCGAGCGAGGACACCTCCGCATGCCTCCGGCCTGGCTGCGAGAGGCGAAACGCGCTGCTCGCGGCCAGGCCGGGATCGGTGCCCCTACCGCTTCTGGGGCTCGTCGGGGTACGGCACCGCGTCAGGTGGCGAAGACCTGGGAGTCGTCGGTGAACGCCTTGAACTCCAGGGCGTTGCCCGCCGGGTCGAGCAGGAACATCGTCCACTGCTCGCCAGGCTTCCCGGGGAAGCGCACGTAGGGCTCGATGACGAATGCCGTACCCGCCGCACGCAGCCTGTCGGCCAGTGCCTGGAACTGCGGGACCGTGAGGATGAGGCCGAAGTGCGGCACCGGCACGTCATGGCCGTCGACCGGGTTGTGAATCCGCTGCGAGGAGGCCGGTGACAGGTGCGTGACGAACTGGTGGCCATGCAGGTTCCAGTCCACCCAGGTGTCCGCACTGCGGCCTTGTTCCAGGCCGAGCACCTCCCCGTAGAAGTGGCGCGCTGCGGGGATGTCGTCGACCGGCATGGCCAGGTGGAACCGGGGCATGGGGGAGTCGGGCGTGGTCATGGTCGTTCGGTCGCCCTTCTGGAGACCGCCCGGCGCGCGGCCGGGCGGTGGAGTTGGTGAAGAGGCACTCCCTGGAGTCGGGAGTCGGGTGGTGGAGACCGCAGGGGCCGCGGAGACCTGAGATGTCGTAGGCGGCGGCCCTAGTAGGGCCTGACCTGATTGCCGATCGACCGGAACGGGGCCAAATGGTTGATGATATCCATTTCCTGACCGGCGGAAGCGCGGGCGATGATATGGCCGTCTGTCCTGATCAGGATGATCTCGCCGGGGTAGGGCTGGTAGATCCGCTTGAACTCGCCCTTGGCGTCGAAGATTTTACTGTCCGGAGTGGACCCGATGCGGTGCACATGCATATGGGTGGGTTTGGCGTTATCGAAGATGACGGGGTCGGTGTGGTCGTAGGCGACCAGGGACCAGTGCGGGCCCCGCAGCAGGTCGAACAGGTCGCCGCTGAAGCCCGCGCCTTCCAGCCCGCCCGCGTTCGGCGCCCTGTCGCCGGCCACGGGGCCGGAAACGGTCTCCTCGCCGCGGTGGTAGACCATGGGACTGTCCCGGTAGCGGATTCCCAGTCCGCTGTTCAGCGAACCCTCGCCGATGTTCTTGAGTGCCGGGCCCAGCCCCTGTTCGCTGCCGCTGCCCGCCTGCTCGAGGGCCTTGTTCATCTTGTCCGAGCTCATTTCCAGGACGGTGCGGGCGACCGGGACGCGTTCGGTGCCGTAGGTGTCCAGCAGGCTCATGTAGGCGCCCGAGAGGACACTGTCGAGTTTCCAACCGAGATTGTAGGCGTCCTGAATGCCGGTGTTCATGCCCTGGCCCCCGGCGGCGGAGTGCACGTGGGCGGCGTCCCCGGCGAGGAGGACGCGGCCCTTGCGGTACTCCTGCGCCATCCGGGCCTGGATCTGGTACACCGACAGCCACGAGGCGCTGGTCAGCACCACCTTGGCCGCGCCGGCGCGTTCGTCGAACAGCCGCTGGTAGAACGCCGGCGACGGGGTTTCCGGCTCGTCGTCGGGAAGGATCGGACTCTGGAACTGCCACAGTTCATCGCCGAGCGGGGTGAGGCCGAGGAATCCTCGTTCGGACGGCCAGATGTGCATGTAGGCGCGGTCGAGGTCCGGCACGGTGACGTCGCCGAGATACCAGCGCTGCCACCCGTAGGTCTCGCCGACCAGGGGAAGCCCGATGAGCTTCCGGGTGGTGCTCTTGCCGCCGTCCGCTCCCACGACGAAGCGGGCGCGCACGGTCTGCTCGCCCTCCTGCGTCAGCAGGGTGACGGTGACGCCGGCGTCATCCTGCTCGATGCCCACCACCTCGGTGCCGAACTCGACCTTTCCCCCGAGTTCGCCGTGTCGATGCCGCAACGCGTGCTCGATCTCGAACTGGCCGATCCACAAGGGGTCGGGGTACGGCGTATGGTACGAGTCGTTCGCTCGGACCGAGATCGACGGCCGGTCTACGATTGCGCCGTCGGCTTCGTGGAATCTCATGTCGAGGTACGCGACGCCGCGCTGCAGGACGTGGTCGACGGCGCCGAGGTCGTCGAGCACTTCGAGAGAACGGGGCTGGATGGTCTTGGCCCTGGTGGCGCGGTTCGGCGCCGGATCGCGCTCGACGACGCGGTGGTCGATACCGCGGCGGGCGATGTCGCAGGCCAGCGTCAGGCCGGTGGGCCCGGCTCCGACAATGAGGACATCAGTATCGAATTCTTCAGTCATGGGGTCCTTCCCAAGGGCGGTGCACGATAGCGAGAAGTGCGTGTCGGCTGATGGCGGGAAAGCTGTGGGGGTGCGGGGCGGTCATCGCGGAGCGCCGGTGCCGGGTGCTGGGAGCAGTGACTTGCGGATGACCCCCTGCTGTGCGACCAGGACGATGTTCTCCGGTGCCGACAGGACGTCGATGTCCCGCAGCGGGTCGCCCGCGCAGATGACGAGGTCGGCGAGCATGCCCGGGCGGAGAGTGCCCAGCCGGTCGTCCACGCCCATCAGGCGCGCGCTGTTCACCGTCGCGGCCTTGATCGCCTCCATCGGGCTCATGCCCAGTTCCACGAGGTAGGACAACTCAGCGAGATTCTGTCCGTGGGCGGAGATGCCGGCGTCGGTGCCCGCGGCGATGTTCACCTTCCGTTCGATGGCGGCGGCGATGTTCTCCTTGGTGCGTTCATTCCAGCGCATCTTCTTCTCGTAACGCCATGGCGGAGTCTTGGCCGGGTCCAGCGGCATGAAGATGGCCGACAGGGTCGGCACGAGGAACGCGCCGCGCTCGCCGAGCAGATCGCATCCCTCCTGGTCGATGCCGAAGCCGTGTTCGACCGAGCGGACTCCGCCGCGGATCGCGGCGAGGACACCGGCTCGGCCCTGGGCGTGTGCGGCTACCCAGCGCCCGCGGTGCCGGCGTGCTTCGTCGACGACCGCGGCGATCTCCTCGTCGAGCAGGTCTTCATCGTCGGGGTCGTCCCCCGCGCTGGTCATCCCGCCGGATGTGCAGATTTTGACGAGGTCGGCACCCGCGCGCAGCATCCGGCGTGCCGCCTTGCGCACCTCGCGCACGTCGTCGGCGAGTTCGCAGAAGTCGAAGCCGAGGTGCATGCCGCCGGGCACCGTGGTGTCGGCGTGTCCGCCGGTGTGGCTGATGATGCCGACGGAGACCTGCAGTCGCGGGCCTGTGATGAGTCCGGCGCGGACGGCGTCGCGGAATCCCGCCGGCAGCGCTCCCAGATCACGTGCGGAGGTGATGCCGGATTCGAGGGTTCGTTTCAGTCGCTCGGTCGAGTGGAACATGCGCATGACGGGATTCGTCATGAGCGCCTCTTCCACCACCGACCGGTTGGAAGGCATTCCGAGGTGCACGTGGCAGTCGAAGAACCCCGGCAGGAGGGTTCCGCCCCTGCCATCGATGGTGTGGACGCCGTGCGGTGCCGGAGGTGCGTCGCTTGCCGGGCCGGCGTAGGTGATCCGGCCGCCTGCGTCCGCCTCCAGTACGGCGTCGGCCACGGCTGTCGGGTTGACACCGTCGATGAGCTTGACGTTGTGTACCCGCAGAGCTGCCGCGCTCTCGATCTCCATGGAATTCCTGTTCCCCGACGGTCTTGTTCTGACTGTTGTCACGGTAGGGCGATCCTGCATATGGGCTGAGATATTGCACGTTCCCTTCAACGACCAGGCCTTCGATGCACGAGAGGGTCCATCTCGCCGGAGGATTCGCCCCTCGATGAACTCGACCTCCTGAAGCGGGCCAGGCGTTTGCGGGTAGCGGCGCCACTAGCAGTAAGGGTCCCGTTGAACTCGTTCTCCTGCCGAGACACAATTCAGAGAGCGGCTCAGGCGTTCCGAAACGGGTCTGACGTATCCGGGGAAAGTATTTTCCCCTGCCGGGATCTCGATACCGAGCCGGGCGTATCCACAATGGCTCCGCCATTGGCCGGGACAGCCGAGTCGCTTTCACTATCCAGGTAGAAGGAGGAAAGCGACGGATGTGCCTCGATGTCGCTTCGGCAATGCGCATGGCCGGTGAGCCGGGCAGCGCCACGCATGTGAGGTCTGAAAGACTCGATCGCCCAGGTCGTCACACGCCGGATCGTCGCACGGACGTGCGAGTGAGCATCCGATGACGGACGCGGTGCTGGCCGAGGTGCTGGACGAGAACATCCTTGTGATCACGCTCAATCGGCCTAGCGTAAAAAACGCCATCAATTCAGATATCTCGCTGGGGCTGCGTGCCGTCTTCGAGGACCTGGACAAAGACGATGCGCTCCGGGTCGGAGTGCTCACCGGAGCCGGTGGGGCGTTCTGCTCGGGCATGGACCTCAAGGAATTCGCCCGAGTCGGAAAGCCGCAGGGCGCGCAAGTGCTCCTCCGGGAAGGAACCAAGAAGCCGCTGGTCGCCGCCATCGAAGGTGTCGCGCTCGGAGGCGGCCTTGAATTGGCTCTCGTCGCCGACCTTCTGATCGCGGCCTCCGACGCCCGTTTGGGCCTGCCGGAAACCCGGGTCGGCCTGTTCCCCAGCGGTGGTGCGCTGTACCGGCTACCGGGCATACTGCCCAAGCCGCTGATCGCTGAGCTGGCATTCACGGGGGAGCCCATCAGTGCCGAGCGGGCTCACCACTTCGGCCTCATCTCGCGGGTGACCCCTCCCGGGGCCGCCTTGGACGAGGCGCTCAAGATGGCAAGGCTGATCGCGCGCTGCGCCCCGCTCGGAGTGGCCGCGAGCAAGGACCTGCTCCGCGGCTCCCAGTGCGCGACGGCCGACGACTTCTGGCTGCGCCAGCGAGAGCTGGTCCAGACCGTTTTCTGGTCAGGGGACGCGGCCGAAGGCGCGCGAGCCTTCGCCGAGCGCCGAGAACCGCTCTGGCGCCACCGCTAAGCGAGCCTCGCGTGATCGCTCGGCCCCCTGCGGCCCGGCGTGACCGCGGCCCGGCACACCGGGCAGCGCCGGCGTCTTCCTGATCTTGCGTGTAGCTGAAATATAGGGAGGTGCCACGATGGATCTGGACTATCCGCCGCAGGTCCAGGAATTCCGGGCCGAAGTGAGAGCCGTGCTGGCGGAGGAGTTGCCTGACGGCTGGGAGGGGACGGGTGCCATTCCCTCCGCTGATGAAACCCGGGCTTTCGTCCGTGCGTGGCGCCGAACGATGTACCGCCGCGGCCTGCTCGGAGTGGCCTGGCCCGCGGAGTACGGAGGACGTGGCCTGACCATGATCCACCAGGTGGCGTTGGTCGAGGAGCTTACCAAGGCCGGCCTTCCCTTCGGGGAGCAGCCCGCGGACGCGACGGGCGTGAAGATGCTCGGCAATACGCTCCTGCGCTTCGGCACGGAAGAGCAGAAGCGCACGATCCTGCCCGCACTGCTATCCGGCGAGCAACGCTGGTGCCAGGGTTTCTCGGAGCCCGGCGCGGGGTCCGACCTGGCGTCGGTGAACACACGGGCGCGCCTGGAGGGGGAGGAGTGGGTCGTCGACGGACAGAAGACCTGGACATCTGGAGCGCACACGGCCACCGGGATCTTCACGCTGGTCCGCACCGACTCGGCGGCGCGCAAGCACAGCGGCCTGTCCTTCCTGTTGATTCCACTGGACCAGCCGGGCGTCGACGTCCGCCCGATCCGGCACGCCACCGGCGGCACGGACTTCTGCGAGGTGTTCTTCGACGGCGCCCGCACCCCGGCCGACATGATCGTCGGCAAGCCGGGTGACGGATGGAAGGTCGCCTCGATGCTGCTCACCTTCGAGCGCGGAGAGGAGGCCGCGACCAACCCGATCTACTTCCGGGCGGAGCTGGACCGCCTCTTCGAGCTCGCCCGCCGTACGGGCAGGGACCAGGACCCGGTGATCCGGCAGCGGCTCGGACGGGCCCGCGCACGAGTGGAGGTGATGCGGTATCTGGGCTTTCGCATCCTGTCGGACGTGATGGCCGGCGGCGAGCTGGGACACGCCTCCTCGATCTCCAAGCTGTACTGGAGCGAGTACCACCGCGAAGTCACCGATCTGGCCCTGGACATCCAGGGGCTCGACGGTCTGGCACCGACGGGGAAGGCGGCCACGCGCCCACTGCGAACGGACGACCCCGGTGCGGACCCGTCCTCGTCACGGAGCTGGTGGACAGTCTCGCTGAACGCGCGAGCCGGGACGATCTACGCGGGGACGTCGGAGATCCAGCGCAACATCCTGGCCGAACGCGTCCTAGGCCTTCCCCGAGAGCCGCAACCGGGCAGGTGAGCCGGTTCCGAGAATCCCGCCGCCGCGCGAATCCCGACCCGATGACACCTTCGAGAGGCAGGCCGTAATGCGGTTCAGCTACGAGCCCGAGCACGAAGACCTACGCGAGAGCGTGCGTGCCTTCCTCGCCGACGTCGCCTCCGAGGATGCGGTACGGCAGGACATGGAGACCGACCGCGGATGGTCGCCGCACGCGTGGAGCCGGCTCTGCGGAGAGCTCGAGCTCCCCGCACTGGCAGTGCCCGAGGCGTACGGCGGTGCCGACGCCGGCCTGGTCGAGCTCGGCGTCGTCCTCCAAGAGGCGGGCCGCAGCCTGCTCTGCGCGCCGCTGCTGTCGACCACCCTCGCGACGCAGGCACTGCTCCTGACATCGCCAGGCGACGAGGTCGCCGAGCTGGCGACCGGCCGGCGCACCGGAACGCTCGCACTTCGAGAGCCGGGGCGCGGCTGGGACGCGGTGCCGTACACCCGGGCAGCGGCCGACTCGAACGGCTGGCGGCTCACCGGCACGAAGAACTGGGTGCTGGACGGGCACTCCGCGGACCTGTTCGTGGCGAGCGCGATCACGCCGGCCGGAACCTCGCTGTTCCTCGTTGAATCCGGAGGCGGCGGTGTCAAGGCCGAGGCGGTCGAGACCGTCGACCCCACTCGCCGGGTCGCTCAGGTGACGTTCGACGCCGCCCCCGCCACCCTGCTCGGGCTTGACGGGGCGGCCCCGATCCCGTCGCTTCTCGACACCGCGGTGATCCTGCTCGCGGCCGAACAGGTCGGCGTCGCTGAGCGCTGTCTCGACATGGCCGCGGAGTATGCCCGCCAACGAACCCAGTTCGGCCGTTCCATCGGTTCATTCCAAGCGGTCAAGCACAAGTTGGCCGATGCCCTCCTTGAGGTGGAAGCGGCCCGGTCGGCCGCACTCTACGCCGCGTACGCGGCCGACCGCTCCCTGGACGAAGAGCGCGCCGAGGCCGCGGCCATCGCCGGCATCATCTGCTCGGAGGCCGCGCTACGCGCGGCGGGCGATAACGTCCAGGTGCATGGCGGCATCGGGATGACATGGGAGCATCCCGCTCATCTCTTCCTGAAGCGGGCCACAGTCAGCCGCATGCTGCTGCGGCACCCGGACGACCACGTCGAGCGCCTGCTGGAGCTGGCCGGACTGCCCGCGGCGGCCGGGGAGCACAGACCATGACGGCCGACTTCGACGACCGATTGGCCCGCCTCGTGAAGCCCGGGGCACGGATCGCACTCGCGGACGGCTTGGGGACCCCGCGTGTGCTGCACGGTCCGCTGAGCCGCGCCGCAGAGGGCAGGGCGGTACGGCTGGTGCTCGGCTGGCTGCCTATGCCCGCCCCCGACCTGGACGCGAGCGCGTTCGCCGACGTGCGCATCGTCGTAGGAGGCCCCGGCACGCGCGCGATGGTGGAGGCGGGCCAAGCGCACGCCGTACCCGCCCGTATCTCCGCCGTGCCCGCGCTCCTGAGCGGGCCGCTCCGCCCGGACCTGCTGATCGCGACCGTTGTCCAGCGGCCGGACGGACTGCATTTCGGCACGGAGGTCGGCTATCTGCGCGGCCTCGTAGACGCCGGTGTGCCGGTGGGGGCCGTCGTCTCCTCCGGCTCGCCCTGCGCTGACGCCGGCCGCGCACTGCCCGACGAACTGGTCACCGTCATCGGTGAGACCGGCGACACGCCGGGAGAAGTGGGCACCCCGGCGCCGACCGACGCGGACGTGGCGATCGCCACGCGGGTCGCCCGGCTCGTGCCGGAGTACAGCCGGGTGCAGATCGGCCCGGGGCGGCTCGCGCAGGCGATGGTGTCGGCACTCGAGGTGCCGGTACGGATCGACTCCGGTCTGCTGCCGGACCCCGTCGTCGACCTCGACGAGAAGGGCCTTCTCGTGGGCGAGCCCGTCGCCGCCTACCTGAGCGGCACGCGTCGGCTCTACGAATGGGCCGACACGCGGCCGATCCTGCATCCCGTCGAGACGATCCACGACACAAGCCGGCTCTCGTCACCCGACCTTCCGCCGTTGATCGCGCTCAACTCCGCGCTCGAAATCGATGTGGAGGGGCAGGTGAACGTCGAAGGCGTGGGCCCCGCGGCGGTCGGCATGATCGGCGGCCACCCCGACTTCGCCGTCGCCGGAGTGCGGGGCCGCGGCCTGTCGTTGATCGCCATCGCCTCTGCGCACAACGGCCGCTCCACGTTGGTGAACCGTCTGTCGCGACCGGTGACAACAGGCTCCCACGACGTCGACATCGTCGTCACCGACCGGGGAATCGCCGACCTGCGGGGACTCGACCGGCCCGAACGGAGGCGGGCGCTGCTCGACCTCTGGGACGGCGAGGTCGCCGAGCGATGACCGACGACGGGCCGAGATCGGATATCACCTCTCCCGCCGGTGACGGCGTCCCACAGACTGTTCGTGTTTCGTCTGGACGGCGCTTGCGGCGCAATCGCTCTCGCGTATTCCCGGACTCGACCCGCTCGGCGCCGGGGCCTCCCGACGCCGTCTTTGTCGTCCTCTCGACCCCGATTCGCTGGGCGGCGCAGCCGTGGCCCTGTGCACGAGGAGTGTTCAGATGATCGAAATGGAGCCGGTGAACGCCGACGTTCGTCTGCTCAAGCAGGCCTTCGGATGCTTCCCGTCC
This sequence comes from Sinosporangium album, assembly GCF_900100605.1. Classification (GTDB taxonomy): domain Bacteria; phylum Actinomycetota; class Actinomycetes; order Streptosporangiales; family Streptosporangiaceae; genus Sinosporangium; species Sinosporangium album. Next base: position 63,979 of record NZ_FNCN01000011.1, read on the forward strand.
GGAGTGACCGCCATTTGCGGCTTATCCGATGGAGAACCCGTCGGGATGGTGGCGAGCTCGTTCACCTCGGTCTCGATACGGCCGCCGCTCGTGTCCGTGTGCATGCAGGACACATCCGAGACCTGGCCGCGGCTGCGGGGCCTGGCGAGGCTCGGGCTGAGCGTCCTGGCGGAGGAGCACGAAGAGGCCTGCCGGCGGCTCTCACGCAAGGACGGCGATCGCTTCGGGGGAGTGAGCTGGGAGGCGGAACGGGAGGGAGGAGTCTTCCTCTCCGGCGCCAGTGCCTGGCTGGACTGCTCGCTGTATGCGGAGCATCCCGCGGGTGACCACTCGATCGTGCTGCTCGAAATCCACCAGTTGTGGTCGGAACCCGGTAGGCCACCGCTGGTGTTCCACGGCAGCCGGTTCCGCCGGCTCATGTCGGTATAGTCCGGCCCAGCCCCGGCCCCCCTTCGGCGTCGCCGCGCAATCCGCCGCGGAACGCATGGGGGGCGTTTCTGGTCGGCCCCGCGACGGGCTCCGGGCAGGGCACCCCGTACACGCGCAGATCCGGCACTCGGCGATCGCCGAGTGCCGGATCCTTAGGTGCTTGACGATGGAGCTCCCACGGCGGGTCCATCGAGGCCTATGTCCGGGCTACCTGTCCCGCATCTCGACGTTCGGGGCGCCGTCGACTCCGGCAACCGTCTCCGAGATGGTCTCCAAGGAGCGGTTCCGGGTGCGCTCGCCCAAAAGGCCGATGACGAGTGCGGCCACGCACGCTGCTCCTCCCAGGACCAGGAAGACCGTCTCGCTGCCGAGTTCTGTGAGAGCCCACGCGATGACGAACATGGTCACGACTGTCGCGATCCGACCGGCGCCGTTCCCGATGCCCGCGCCAAGGGCGCGAAGGCGGGTCGGGAAGACCTCCGGAAGATAGGTGTAGGTGCAGGCGGTTCCGGCATAGGTCACGAGGATGAGGAGTATCCCGGCGATGAGCAGGACCGTGTAGTCGGTGACGAAGGCGAACACCAGCAGCAGCACGCCGAAGGAGGCGTTGATCAGCATCAGCGAGGTCCGGCGTTCGATCCTGTCGATGAACAGGGTCGCGAGGAGCGCCCCTGGGCAGGCCGCGATGGCGATCGTCGAGGTGAAGGAAAGGCTCTGCGCCGTGCTGTAGCCGTTCTCGACCAGCAATGTGGGCAGCCAGGCGTTGAAGCCGTAGCCGGTCGACGTCGCGATCACCATGTAGGTGGACAGGACCAGGAGGCGCTTGAGAAGCGGCTGGCGGAGGAGCTCGCGAGGAGAGCCGCTGACGAGGACCGCTCGCGGTTCGACCGGAGGCAGTTCCTCGCCGGTGCGGCGCCGCGCATCCTCCTCAAGCCGGGTGACGAGTGCCTCGGCATCGGCACTTCGCCCGTTGGCCGCGGCCCAACGCACGGACTCCGGAAGGACGCGCAGGGCGATGAGCGCGGCCACTACGCCTGCGGCTCCGAGGACGAAGACCCACTTCCAGCCGGACGGATCACGAGGGACGGCGAAGCTCGCGAAGCCGGCCATCACCGGGATCCCGAGGAGGCCGACGGCGAGGACAAGCGCTTGGATGCGCCCGCGGATCTGCTTCGGATACATCTCGGAGATGTAGGTGAGGAGGACGACCGTCATGGCCTGTACACCGAACCCGACCATCACCCGATAGATCGACAGATCGACGATGCCGGTGGCGAATGCCGAGGCCAGCGAGAATGCCGAGTAGATCGCGACAGACCCGATGATGACGGGCTTGCGACCCAGCCGGTCCGCGACTCTGCCGCCGACGATCGAGCCGAAGAACATGCCGAGGAAGGACGCGGAGGTGATCAATCCCACCTCGCCCAACGTCAGGTCCCATTGATCACGGATCGCCGGGGCGACCAGAGCGAAGCTGTTGAGGTCGGCCATGTCGAAGAAGAGCAGAGCAGCGAGCACGCCCAGCCAGACGCGATGCTGCCGCGTCAGAACAGGAATGCGATCCATTCGGTCACTGAGACCGGCGCCGCCGGACTGGGCATGGGGAGGGTGGGACATCGTGCTCTCCGCGGTAAGAAATCGGTCTTGCTGGTGGAACGCGTAGTGGAGGATCGGGCGAGAGCAGGCCCCCCTGCGGCTGCCGCGCGTCGGATCGGGTGGCTAGTGGTCCCCGGCGAGGTTCATCCAGTCCGATCGGGAGAACCGTTCGATCGCCTCCGGGTGAGGCTCGAAGCCCGAGCCTGGGAGATCAGAGACGGTGAGGTATCCGTCGTGGATGTCGAACTTCTGCTGGACCAATCCGTCGAACCACGGCACGTACTCCCACCACACCTCGCGCTGATCGAGGGCGGCCGCCAGTTGTGCCGAGACATGCGGATAGATGTGCGGCAGGAACACCGAGGACGCACTCGCCGCGAGCTCAGCCAGGCGCATCCACGGCCGGAAACCACCGACCCGCTCGAGCTCCCCGACGATGTACGGCACTCCCGCATCCATGAGTGCGCGGAAGTCGTCCGCGCGGTACAGAGACTCCCCGGTCGCGATCGGGACGTGCGACCTGGCGACCAGGCGTCGGTAGCCTGCGAGGTCGCGGTGGTCGAGCGGATCCTCCACCCACGCGAGCTCGAATTCCGCGAAGTGCTCGACGGCCTGGAGGGCCGTGCGGTAGTCCCATCTCTGGAGCGCGTCCACCATGAGGGTCGCATCGGACGGCAGGCTCTCCTTGACGAGCCTGACTCGTGCGGCATCCTCCGCGAGGCGCGGTTTCCCGACGATCATTTTCACGGCTTTGATACCGCTCGCGTAGATGGCCTTCGCTTCCCCGACGAGTTCGTCCTCCGAGCTTTCGAGCATCAAACCCGTTTGATAGGCCCGGATCCGATCAGACGCCTTGCCGAAGGCCTGTCCAAGACTGACGCCTTGACGCCTGCACCGAAGATCCTCAACGGCCATCTCCAAGCCGGAGAGAGCGAATGCAGCAATTCCCTCCGAACCAACGAAAGCAAGCTGCCGGCGGAGCAAATGCTGTAAGGTGGCGCCTTCCTGCGGGCGCTTTCCGCGCACGTGGGGAGCGAGATGGCGGAGCCCGCATTCAAACAGGCTCAGCTGCCCTTCCTGCTGAGCCCAGAGCATCGAGTGGCCATGGGCGCCGTCCTCATCGGTAAGGCGTATGAGCAGCACGTTCAGGTCTGCGCGAACGCGCTGCCCGTTCGGTAGACGGATATCCTGGAGGCCGGTGGGGAGCGCCACTCTGCGGCCTTCGACACGGGCGATGTCCGAGCCGTGACGGTTCACCGCACATCAACCCCCACTCGAATTGCGGCGCCTCCGGAAGCATGAAAGAGGGCTGTGCGGCAAGAAACAGGAACGCCATCCCCAATACGGCGTCTCACGGCAGGAGCACCGTCGATTCGAAAGGACGGTCAGCCGTCAAAGAACAGCTCGCCGGGCCGTCGGGTACGGCCGCGCGGCCGGTCGCTTTGAAGCCTTTGAAGTAAAGACCGGCGTGCATGATGATGCCTCCTGGCAGTTGCTTTCGACATGACTGGCGCCACCATCGTTCCTTCGAAAGCGGGACGCCGACCAGGCCATAACCAGGCACAAGGACTACCCGTATTTCCCTGCATCAGGGCAGGCGATCCGGCTGGCCCGGGACGGGGAACCGTCCCGGGCCAGCTTGCTCACCTCCGATATTCAACGCGGCGAGGCGGTGGGTTGACCTCCTCGATTCCGACGGCTGCGCCCGCACCCGGGCGTTGGCGGTGACCGCCTCGTCGGCCGAGTGCAGGTGGCCGGGTGGCGTTCGCTGCGTGAGGAGTCGCGCAGTCCACCGGGGCCGAGCCCTTGACCCGGGCCTCGACCTGGGCGATGAGCTTCCCACTGACATTCACCGGGTCGGCCCGCATGTGCTTGGTCCGATGGGGGACCGGCGTCATCCTCACCGATCGCGGTGGAAGGGGCGCGAGAGCGGCTGTCGGCGTGACCCGCATCAGGATCGTGGACGGGGCTGCGGACGCTGCGGATCACCTGGCCGCGGCGGAGGTCACGGATGGCGCGATGGAACTTGCGAGGCCGGGGCCTGGAGTCTCAGACATCACGGACACGGAATGCGGCATGGCCGGCAACGGTGGTCGCCGCGGCGGCCAGCGCCAGGATGACGATCCCCAGCACGGGGGTGACCATGTCGCTCATGGGGACGACCTTGTAGGCGGCTTGGCCGGCGGTGATCGGCCAGTATCGAGCGAACCACTCGCCGACGAACCCGGGCAGGCTCGGACCGAGAGCGGGAACGAGAAGGAGGGCGCCGACGAGCACGGCGAGACTGCTGGCGGTCGACCGGGTCACCGTGCCGATCCCGGCGCCGATGAGAGCGATGAAGGTCAGGTAGAGCGTGGCGCCGATGAGAGCCCCTGCGACGCCGGGATCGCCGATGCCGGCCGCGGGGAGGCCCGCCCTGCTGACCATGATCTGCCCCCCGGTGAAGGTGAGGAGCGTCGTGACGAGGCTCGTGACGAGCGCGATCGCCGTCACGACGATGGCCTTCGCCGCGAGCAGGCGAGAGCGGGCCGGAACGGTGGCGAGACTGGTGCCGATCATGCCGTTGTGGAATTCAGGTGTGATGCTGAGCGCGCCCAGCATCCCGATGACGAGCTGTGCGAAGAGGAAGCCGTCCAGGCTCGCCGCGGTCGGATCCCAGTCGGCGGGCAGATTCGTCGGCGACACGTCGCTGAGATCGGACGACCCGAGCACGCTCAGCGCGACGGCGGAGGAAATGGTGCTCAGGACCGCGATCCAGGTGCTCCGGACACTGCGGAGCTTGGTCCATTCGGACCGGATGACGTTCATGCTGGCTGGCTTCCGTAGTCGGTGACATCGTGGGTGAGTCGGAGGAAGATGTCTTCCAGCGACTCGCGGACCTTGGTGAGCTCCTCAAGGGCGATTCCCTCGGCCGCGGCGATTCTGCCGACCGTGGCCGAGTCGACTCCGTGGACGAGGAGGCCGGAGTCCGGTGTCTCCTCGAGCTTGATACCGGCCCGGTTCAGCGCCCGAACGAGCTCCACCCGTGACGCGGTCCGGACTGTGACCCCCTGCGTGGTATGGGCTCGGACGAACTCGTCGAGCGTTGACTCGGCGATGAGCCGGCCCTGTCCGATGACGATGAGGTTGTCCGCGGTGAGTTCCATCTCCGACATCAGGTGACTGGAGAACAGGATGGTGCGGCCCTCGGCGGCCATCTTCCGCATCAATGTGCGTATCCATCGGATCCCTTCCGGATCCAGACCGTTGAGCGGCTCGTCGAACACCAGCACTCCCGGGTCGCCGAGCAGGGCCGTCGCGATGCCGAGCCGCTGCTTCATGCCCAACGAGTACTCGCCCGCGCGGCGAGTGGCCGCATCCGTCAGCCCCACGATCTCCAGGACCTCGTCGACGCGTTCCCTGCCGAGGCCGGCGGCGTGTGCGAAGGCAAGCAAATGATCTTGTGCGGTGCGGTGCGGATGGATCGCGCGGGCATCCAGGAGGGTGCCGATGGTGCGTGCCGGGTCGTCGAGTTCGGCGATGTGGTGGCCGCCGATCGTGATCTTGCCCTGAGTGGGTCGGACAAGGCCGAGCAGCATGCGCAGCGTTGTGCTCTTGCCGGATCCATTGGGCCCGAGGAACCCGGTGATGACGCCCGGCTCTGCACTGAAGGACAGATCGCTCACCGCGGCCTTGTCGCCATATTGCTTCGTCAGCCCTTCTGCTCGAATGCCGACGGCGTATGCGGAGCGCGTTGCGGACTCCGTAGGTAGCACTTGTTCTCCCTTCCTTTTGAACTACACTACACGGTGTAGTACGGATACGCTGAGAACATGGCGAAGACGAGAACGGCGGCTCAGATCCCCGGACGTCGGCCACGATCGGCGAGTAAACGGGCGGCCATCATGAATGCGGCTGAGGCGTTGTTCGTCGCCGACGGGTATGAATACACGAGCGTCGACGCCATAGCGGCACGGGCCGAAGTGTCCAAACGCACCCTTTACAACCATTTCGGCGACAAGCAGGCCCTCTTCCAGGCGGTTTTCGAGCGAGCCAACGACGCACTGGTGGCGACCGTACGCACGGCGATAGACCAAGAGCTCACAGAGGGGCGCGACCTGTGCGACGCGCTCACGGCCTTCGCTTTGAGGGTGGTGACGGGGACATTCCCGTCGTCGGACTACGTGACATACCGCAGACTGACCTCGCAGGGCGGACCCGCGTCACGGTCGCCCGAGACCGCTCGCAACCACCCCGACCGGATGATCGAGGAGTGTTTCGCGAAGCTCACCGCAGGCGGCGAGATGCGGGCGGTCGCCCCCCGCCGCGCCACGCAGCACTTCACCGCCCTGACCGTCCTCCTCGCCCTGGACACGCTCGGGGGCGACCTGGCGAACACGGTGAACAAGGCGGAAATCCGCTCGATCATCGCCGCCGGGGTCGACGCGTTCCTCCGCGCCTACCGCTCACCCCCCACGTCACCGCCGGCGATCCCGGAAGGTCATCCGGATCCGCGCCACGACGCGGCCGTCGGTCCTCCTGCTAGGGCGACATGAATGGTCTTCCAGGGCAGTACCCGCCGCTTCGACGAAGCGTTCGGCCAGCCCCGCTTTCCGTACATGTGTGATCTTCAGCTCAGCCGTGCATCCGCTTGCCCAAAGCGGTCTCGTAGGCACGCATCGTCCGCACGACCGTGGCGCGTTCGGCCGGCGTGAGGTCGGCTAGGACCTCGGCCCACGCCAGCGCGCTGCCCTCCAGCCACTCGCGGATCGGCTCGACGTACTGCGGTGCGATCGCGACGACCCTCCGTCGCCGGTCGAGGCCATCCTCTTCCCGTGTCAGGGCACCGCGGCGAGACAGGTCGCCCACCATGAGGCTGACGGTCGTCGGAGCGATCTCCAGCCGCTCCGCCAGCCGGCTCACCGTGAGAGAACCGTCGTACTGCAGGTAGGCCAGCAGTGACAGGTGGCGGGGCGCGAGATCGAGCGTCCGCAGCGCCTCCGGGACGGGTAGCCGCTTGGCCCGCCCGACGATCCTGGGCATGAGCAGCAGCATGGACCGCACCGCCTGGTCGGTGGTCATGCCGTCCGCGTTGTTGACCATCTGGCACCTCGCCAACTATGTTTGACATCAAAGCTAATTTGAGAACAAACAGGAGTCTACAATGCCACATCTGACGGCCCGAGTCCTGGAGTCACAGCTCCAGGGCAACGAATCGGCCCTCATCGCCGCGCTGACCGAAGCGGTGGTCGACGTATACGGTGAGTGGGCGCGCGACGTCGCGGTTATCCACCTCGACGGCGTACCCGCCGGACGGTGGGGCCTGCGGGGCAAGCCGGTCGACGAGGCCCCACCCGCGATCACGTTCGGTATCCGCGAGGCGGCGTTCACCCGTCCCGACAGCGGCGAACTCGTTGCCAAACTCGTGCAGACCGTCACCGACGCCGTCGCCGACGTCCTCGGAGCGCACTTGCGCGACACCATCACCGTCGAGCTCGTCGCCACCCCTGCCGGCCGCACCGCGATTGGAGGTGTGATCGTCGACAGCTGACCGTTCCCCGTACGGCAGTGACGGCGATCCCGGCCTGGATCTGCTTCAGATCCGGCCTGCGGTCCTTGCGACGGCCGAATCTCGGCCGCGCGATCTCCCTGCTCGGCCTGCCCGCAGCCGCCGTGCGGGGAGATCGAGGTCATACCCCAATGCAGGCGCGTCACCTCAATACCGAACGCCGCGATCGCGAGTCGGACGGGGTGGAGCCGACCTTGCAATGGAGTCCTCCCCACGCCCGCGGGGGTGACTCGCCGTCTTCCCGATGCCAGATAGGCACCGGAGCGCACCATGCACGGCAGCTCGAATTCAATCTCAACCGCGCGCGGCCCGCGTTGAAGTCCTCGGTCCACGCCTCGGGTTGCTGGCCGCCACAGGCGTGTATGCCCGCGTCCGAGTCGATCGGTTGCATGCGACCTCCGCACTGGCGGAGTACGTTGCGGGCTACCGCCGGGCGGACACCACCGCCGGACCGTACGGCGGCGGCCCTCGCACTCGGCGGCCGGGTAGTGCAGGCGGTCAGCGGGGGCGGGCGGGGGCGAGGCTGACCAGGCCGCAGCCGTATGGTCGGCCACCTCGGCGGCAGGGACAGCACGGCGTGGTCCTCGTCCCCGACTGGCACTAAGGGGTCGCATGGCTTGGTGATGCCTGCCACGGGGGTTGCTTCAAGCCTGCGGACCAGGCTCACCAGCGCCATGAGCAGGCGTTCCCCGAGTCGCGCCATCTGCTCGGGGTCGGTCAGGCCCGCAACCGGACCACCGCGGCCGTCGAGCGGGCTCTGCCCCTGGGGATGATCGCCTACAGCCTGGTCATCATCTGCTACGCCTGCATGCTCATCACGCCGCCGACGTCGTCGCCGAGCACCGCCGACGTCGTCGCCGAGCACCGCCGATGCGCTCCCTGGTACCGCACCAAGAGCCAGCCCAGCTTCGACGGCATGCCCGCCCTGCTCCGCCGCCAGGTCATCGCCTCACGATTTTCCGCTACCCGGCCCGCGCAGCCCGACCTCGCGAAAATCGAGGACGAGGCTCTGGCTTGGGCTTACGCAACGGGATAACGGCCAAACTCGAGCAAGGAATCAACCTAACCTTCAATAGACCCGCGGACGAGCTGCGCGCGGCTCGGGCGCATCAGCCACGCGGCAGCGGCGAGCGTGAGCACCCAGCCGATCACTTCGATGAGCAGGTGATCCGTTGCGTTGGGGACGGATTGCAGCAGGTACACCCGGACGCTGTTGATCGCTCCGTGCGTCAAAACCGCGGGCCAGACGCTCCCCGACCGCCAGCGAAGCGCGAGCAACAGCGGCGCCCATGGCAGCATGCCCGCGTAGTAGATAACGATGTCCCAGAGTGGGCGATCACCGATGACGGCGAGGACCGGCAGGTGCCAGACGATCCAGACCAGACCGCTGACAAGGGCCAGCGGCCAGAATCCCCATGACGCGGCGCGCGTCGCCAGCCAGCCGCGCCAGCCGAACTCTTCGCCGATGGAGAAGAGTGACTGCATGAGGAAGACCGGGACAATCCAGATGGTCGCCACGAAGATCTGGTCAAGCGGGTTGAGCTGCCAGATCCCCAATGCCAGTGCGATGGCGGTTTGGATCGCGGCGATCGCCGCGATGAGGCCGATGCCGATGCCGGCCCACTTGGGCGTGCCGCGCCACCTGGTGGCGAACGTCTCTCGGAACGTTCCGGGTCGTCGGGCAAGCCACATGATGATCGCTGCGAGCAGCGGGGTCTGTTGCAAGATCGGAGTGATCAGGTTGTTGAAGTCCGTCGGGACGAGCCGGAAGACCATCGGAACGGACAGCGTGAAACACAGCAGGACGGCGATCGCGAAGAACCACGTGACATCGGTAATAGTTGATCTGGCAGAACTGGAGCGCGTGGGGGACGCAGTCATAATGACCTCGTTTCGTGCGGGCGCGAGGAGCTAGCTCGATGAACGTACGGTGATCTTGGTGTAGCGCGGATCGGCCACCTTGAACTCGGGGAGCACCTTGACGACCGGGTCGTCCCCGGAGAATCGGCCCGTCAGCAGCACGATCGCCGTAGCCGTCATCGACTTGCCCAAGGACGCGATACGGAACGGCGTCCGGGGCGCCACCGCATTGTCGTCCCCATCCCGGCCGCGGACGATCGTCTCGACGGACGACCCGTCGATCACGGCAGCTGCGATGCCCGGCGTGCCGTAGACGGAGCGGTAGTCGTCGATCAGCTCCTGGTCACCGGCATAGGCCGGGGCTGTCCAGCCGAAGAGCATGACGACGCTGAGAAGTATGAGACGTAGGAAACGCACAACCTCGAAGCTAGGCCGGGCGGAATCGGTCCGGCCTCACCCGAAGGGGTGAACCCGGTACCGCCCGTCAGGGTGGAATTCGTGGCGAGCGACGAGCCCGTTCTCGTAGGCTCTTCCACGTCGACCCGCACGGCAAAGCGAGCATCTGCAAGATCGGCATAGAGCCCACGATCGCCGCCGGTACCAGCACCGCCAGGACCACCGGCATGACCATCGCGAGCATCGCCACAGGCGACTACATCACGGTCGACGTCGACCAGACCGGGTCCACCGCCAAGGGCTCCGACCTGGTCGTCCAGATCACGGCGGCGTAGATGGCCATCACCTTCCACAACTCCACCACGGCCTTCTCCAACACCGGGCCGAGCATCACGGTGCCGGTCCCGGCCGACACCGTTGACGGGGATTTCCTGGTGCTGTCCTACGTCAACAACCAGTCGGCATCCACTCCCACCCTCGCCGGATGGAACCTGGCCGTCACCGTGGGCGACGGCACCATCGACGTGCTCTCCCGCCTCTACTGGCGGCGCGCGAGCGGCGAATCCGCCTCCCACACGATCACCAAGGGGTCCACCTACGGAGTGGAGTCGGTGGCGGCCATCAGCCGCTACAAGGGGGTGGCCGTCTCCGGCTCCCCGATCCGGACCACGGGAAACGCCATCATGCGGCGCGGCGGACCGTACACCGGTCCGGCCCTGTCCGGCTTTATGCCGACCGATCTGGCGATCCACTCATGCGGTACGGCCCTCAGCTCGTGGGCCGGTCGCGACTACACCCTGGCCGGCCCAGGCGGGGCCTGGGCCGAACGGGTCAACCTCGTCAGCACCGACGCCACCGCCACCCCGGCCGTCATCGTCCTCGACCAGCTCGGCGCGGGCACCGGCCCCACGATCACATCCAGCGGTGTCGGTGCCTACGACGCGGCAGGCCGTATCGCGGCCATCGCGCTGATCGCCGAACCGGATGCGACCGTCAAACCATTCCAGGGTTGGGGAGTTCCCGCCTACTGGTAGGAAGGCGGGTGCATCCATCTGTGGGGCTGCTGTCAGGTCACCAGAGTTGTTCCTGCACCCCTTCGCCGGCAGCGGGACCGGTGGATGGGCCTCCCGCTGCCAGCAGCTCTCCGAGCGTCGGCTCCACGTTCCAGCGTCCGGTCACGAGTTTTGCCAGCAGCAGCCCTGTGGCGGCTGCATCCCACAGCGCACGATGTGGTCGGCCATCTGGAACGAGCCGGTCGATATCGTCTCGTAGCGAGTACTCATCGACCAGCGAGGTCAGGGAGACTCGTCGGCCGTGGCCGGAGCGGGCGATCCTAAGCGTGTCGATCAGCCCCGCCGGATCGACCGATGGGTGGCGGAGGTGCAGCAGCCGCCAGTCGACGCCGACGTTGTGGCCCACCAGCCATACCCCGTCCAGACGGGCGACCAGCTCCGGGTCGATCTCAGAGGGTGCCGGGGCATCCCTCAGAACGGCGTCGTTGATTCCCGGGGAGATCCACGGGCGGCGGGGGACGGGCCGTCCGGGGTTGATCAGGCTGGTGAAGGCGGTGCTCATGTCGAGCCGACCGCCGGACAGCGGGATGAGTGCGACCTCAAGGATGGCCTCCTGCTCGCGGTCCTGGGCTCCGGTGCCCTCCAGATCCACGACCACGAGCGGAGCCGCTGTCCAGGGCCGATCCAGCATGGCACCCCTCAGTCGTCGTCGTAGCGTGTGCTTTCGGTCAGCCTGGTGCGGGCCTCGGCCAGCACACGGAGATCGTTTTCGTCTGGCTCGTATCCTTGCAGGGCACGGCCGTGCGCGGTGTGAAGGTGCGGGTGGTCGACCTCCCAGATCTGGTAGCCCAGAGCATGCTGGAGGGCATATCGGCGCTGCTCTCCCAGTGCGTGGGTGAGGACATGGCCGTCCTCCACGAGGAACGGTGTGGCCTCGTCGTAGCCGAACGACTCCAGAGCTGCCCGGAATTCGGCGCGGGTCGGTGCGCGGTGCGCGTCCGCGCAGCGGGCGAGTTGGGCGGCGGGGCAGATGTCGCACAGCTCAGGTACGCCCAGGTGCCCGTTGTAGTCGGCTTCCCGGTGCGCGTAGGTCACCCCGCAACTAGTCTTGCGGAATAGGGGCGTGGCGATGCCGGAGTCCTTCCACGCTTGGACGACGCGGGCGTCCAGCTCGGCGGGCAGGACCTTGCGCCGCTCCCAGTCGGTGCCGTACGGGACCTCCACACCCAGGTCGCGCAGATGGCCGGCGTTCTCCTCCTTGTGGTAGTAGCCGGTGAAGACGATGGCGTCCACGTGGCGGCCGACCTCCAGCACGCCTGCCATGGTCTCGGGCGCGTCGTTCCATCCGGGCACGATCGGCCTCCAGTAGAGGACGACGCGTGACCGGTTGCGGTGGCGTGCCGCGTTGAGGATCGAGTCCACCGTCGTGGTGGACTTGGCGATCGGCTCGATCCTAGAGTCCTGGATGCCCGAGTAGGTGAACAGCAGCGTCGGCCGCACATGCCGCAGCCGCTCCAGGCGGGCCATGTCCTCGGTGGAGACGTGGAAGCGGGTGATGACGAGCACCAGATTGCTCAGGCCGCGCCGGTCCATCTCCTCCAGCACGGCGAACGTGTGCGGTTTGACCCCCGGCAGCATCGGGTCCGTGGCCTTGTTGAAGAGCTGGACAGGGGTGGTGTGCGGCCGGAACTCGCGGTGGGTGAGGAGTAGCTCGACGGCGTCCTCGGTGGAGATGAGGAGCTGGGGGATCTTCTGCTCGAAGTTCCCCCAGAAGTGCCGGACGCAGTAGCCGCAGTCCAGCGGGCAGCCGATGATGTGGTTGAGCGAGAGCCCAGATTTGCGGTTGGTGATGATCTGCGCCATGTAGGGGTCCAGTCCGGCCTGCTGCTGGGCGGGCATCCGCTTCAGCGGGCGTCGGGACAGGGAGATGGTGTCGCCGAGGTGGACGGGCTGCTTCATCGGATCTCCTGGAGGCGGAGTGCGGGCAGGTGTGCCGGCCCGAACCACACTGCGAACTCGCGTTCGGCGCCTGCGGCGTCGTCGCTGGTGTGGACGAGGTTGTCGATGAACCGGCCTTCGGCCGCCGCGACGGCGGCGCTGTCCGCGCCGAAGTGGCCGCGGATCGTGTCGGGGCGAGCGCGGGCGGGGTCGTAGTGGCCGAGCAGGTCCCGGACCCGCCGAGCCGTGTCCTCGCCGGTTCCGTGGCCTACGGCGACTGTGACCGCCTGGCCGACGTAGTTGCGGCGCAGTTCGCCGGTGACGTCGAAGGGGAAGCGGTGGTCCAGGGCGACCATGTCGGCGTAGTGGGTGAGGATCTGCTGCTCGGCCACCACGACCTGGCGGGTGAGGACGATGCGGATGCGGCGGCCGACCCAGTCCAGGATCGGCTCGACAAGAGCGCGGCGGACGGCGTCCGGCTTGCACAGGACGACCGTCCAGCGGTCCCATCCGCCTTCCGGCGTCACGAGGCGGCCTGCGGCATGCGGGAGGGCCAGCGCCGCTCCAGGTGCCATCGGTACCCCGGATCAAGTGCGGCCAGCACCGAGGCGCCGACCTCGCCGATGGTGTGCTTGATCTGGCGGAAGGCTTCGAGCACGAGCAGCACCTGCTGCCAGTAGCGGGGCAGCCCCGTCTCGGCGACGCTCGCCGGAGTGTGGCGGGCGGCGTTCGTGCGCAAGGACTCCTCGGCGAGCAGGACGAATGTGATGTCCGCTGCTGTGGTGACCGGCATTGTCGGCGGCTTGGAGACAGGAGGTCTGCGGCCTGGGGCGGTCGCCTCCTCGATCAGATGTTCAACCGCTCCCAGGTCGGGCGCGTTGACGTGCATGGACCCGACGTGGTGGGAGTAGTGCCCGAGCCGGGCACCCAGCCGGAGAGCGGCCAGCTCTTGGAGGACGGTGAATGCGAAGACATCGCTCACCATGCCCCGGTAGGCGTCGTTGCCCCGCATGTAGACCGAAAGGTGCAAGGCCCCCTCACGCAGGAGGAATTGCGCGGCGATCGTGCAGGAGACGTCGGGATTGGGGTCTGCGGCGAGTTCGTCCGAGCCGAAGATGGAGATCACCGCGCGTTTGCTGTCAGGGTCGTGGGCGAGCAGGTCCAGGACCCGGTCCCACTGCGAGCGGCTGTCGCCGCCCGGCTGGAACAGAGGGCGGCCGTAGGCGGTGCCCGCCAGCCTGATGCCGTCACCGCTGTGAGCCCTGATGCGGGGGGCGTAGTAGGAGATCATCTCCAGGTCGTCGCGGCCGGCGAGGAACCACAGCAGCTCGCCCCAGTTGTAGGGGAGGTTGATGGGCCGCCGACCGAAGTAGGGGAGCCTGTCGCGTGGGTCGGCGATCCGGAAGGAGACGTCGAGCAGCTCCAGCGAGGTGTTGCCGCGCGTGGAGATCTTGCCTGTCGGGTGCTCGGTGACGGCTTTGAGCACGGCGAGGTAGGCGTCATGGAAGCTGGGGAACACGTGGGGACATAAGCCCGATGGCAAGCTTCCTCCCTGATGTCGAAGGATGGGAATGGCGGAACCTTGCTCCGGCGGCCTGATCTGGCGATGCATGAGGATCGGCTCGCACGGCTACTCCTGAGGGGGCACCTGGTCACTCGGACGCCATCTCGCCTGAACCGCTACGTGAATGTATGCAGTTTGGTCTCATCCAGCTTCGACAGGTCCAAGCGGGCGGCGACCGCGTGGTGGTCGCTGTACCCCTCGGTGTCGACGAGCCAGTAGTCCTCGATCGCCGGGCGCAGAGCACCGGTCACGTGGATCTGGTCGACCCGGACCTTTCCGTTGACGCCTGTGTGGGCCCGCAGCTTCGGGTCGCCCCGCTGGTCGGCCACGTAGGCTCCGACGTCGGTCATGTCGGCCGCCTTCAGCACCCGCCCGACGACGTCGTTGCCCTTCGGCGGCGCGTCCGGGGCGTCCGGGTCGGGCAGCAGGCAGCGCGAGGTCCGGTTGTAGGGGCGCACCTGGGACCAGTCGATCTCGTCATCCCCCATGGGGACGTGGTTGAAGTCCCCGCCCAGCAGCCCCAGGCCCTGCGGTTTGTGCGTCCTGGCCAGGACGGTCTGGGCCTCGATGGTGGCCTGCACTGCGCTGTAGCAGGACAACTGCGTTGAGACGACCGTCAGCGGGGCGGGCAGTCCCTCCATCTCGAACCACATGCCGGTGTACCCGTTGGCGAGTGTGTACCTGTTGCTCTCGTAAGCGATCCAGCGTGCCTTGTCCTGGCGCCATCCGACAGCGGTGTAGATCTTGGTCCGGGACCTGCCGACCTTCAACCGGAGCCCCAGCTCGCGCTCGGCCTGCGCGATGTGGCGCTGGTCCCCGTCCAACCACCCGCTGCACTCCTGCAAGAGCAGCAGGTCGGGGGCGACGCCCTGGATGATCCTGGACAGGCCAGCCCATCTCCCGTCCAGATGGGAGCCGTGGAGAGTGTTCAAGCTCATGACCGTGATCTGCATAGGTGCCCAGTCCTTTCAGTCCTGTGGTGTGGTGGGGCGGCGCCGTCGCCACGCGGGGGGTGCACGGCCTTTGGGCGGCGCTCGACGGGTGGGTCGCGGAGCCCCCGGAGGCCGCCGAGGGCTCCGCCGTTCAACAAGGCGAAGCGTCAACGCGGTGCCGGCATACATCCCCTTCCTTGCGCCTGGCAGGGCCCTGGTGGGTGAGCCCCCCTCGCCGGGGCTCAACTCAGTAGCTGAGGGCTTGCACGCAGGTCGGGCAGTTCGTGGCCATCTCGTGCTTGTAGATCTTCACGATGGTCTGACAACCGGAGCAGATCCGGGCTCTGAACTTGCCGCCGTCGTCCTCTCCCTCGTCCCCGATGTGCATGCGCTCCCCCCTTCCCGGTGCAAAGGCTTCCGGTAATCGCTTCGCAGGCACCTGCCCAGGTCCCTGAACCGGGGCAGGAGACCTGGCCTCCCATGCCTGGCGAGCACGGGTCACGCCGCAGGCAGTGTTCTCATCCGGTAGGCGGATCTGATCCGCCTACCGGATGCAGGTGACCGGACAACGTGCTTCCCCGCCGGTCACGGGACATACGAGGCCGAGGGGCCTCTGATGAAAAAGGGACTCTCTACGCAGGCCGCAGGTCGTGCAGCCGGACTATGAGCTGGGTGGCCAGCGCCGAGCGCACCAGGTCGGTCCACTCCAGCGAGACGAACACGTTGTGCTCCCCGGTGTGGACCGCCCGCCCACCGGGGCCGGGCGCGAACATGTCGGCCAGCACGGCCGAGGGCTCGGCAGAGGCCGCTGTGTAGACCTCCCCGGACTTGCGGAGCTGCGGGCAGGAGGCCAGCGACTCCGGAATGCAGTGTCGGCAGGTGGCCGGAGCGCTGGTGTGGTGCCCGTCGCCCAACTGCCGGTAGGCGGTCTCGGTGATGATCCAGGGGAGGCGGCCGTCCGGATCGATTGCCGGTTGGCCGCACACCTGGCACAAGCCTTTGACCATGCAACGCCACTGCCTCGCGGTGTTCATGAAGCGCCACTGCGGCTGCCCCCTGCGGTTTCCCCGCACACGGGCGCGCAGCACACCGAGCGCCCAGTCGGTGCCGCGCGGGTTGGGATAGGACAGGTACGGCTCCTGCATGGCGCTGCGCCGGAAGGCTAGGTGCTGGGGAACGGCCTCTTCGGAGTAGGCGATCACATGGGGAACCCGCAGGGCGGTTTGCACGGCGGCGGTCATGAGGATCGCCAGGTCCGGGCGATCCGCGCGGCGATGCAGGCCAACTCCAGTCCTCGGAAGGTGTCGGAGGCCGCAGCGGGCGGCGCGTCGGCCGAGTCGCCCTGCCAGCGGGCCTCCCACGTGCCGGACTCCTGTCCGCTGACGTGGAACTCGGGGATCTCGCGGGCGGGACTCACGCCGGCCCCGCGATCATCGACGAGCGGATCAGGCGGGGGATGTCCCCGATGTCCTCGGGGCGCACCATGAACAGCTTGTTGCCCTGGGGCGGCAGTGTGACCAGGTAGTGGCGGCTGTGCGCCCCGACCGCGACCTTGGCCAGCTCCCACCCGTGACCGTCGGTGACGTCCAGCTCCTCGGGCAGGGGGCGGCCGTTGGGGGAAGGATTCGGCCGGGTCGGGGTCGCGGTGAACCCTTCGGCGTGCAGGAGGGCACGGACCGGTTCCAGCGGGCTGGCGTGCTGACCGGCCTCCCCCTCGGTGGTCTGCCGTTGGGCGGGGACCTCGCGGGGGTTCGCGGTGTGTGCTGAGGTCATGCAGACGACGGTAGAAGCGGGCGACTACAGGGCTCTACAAACTTGCGGATACTTGCAGCCACTCACTCAAGTGCGTCCATCGCTGCCTTGATTAGGACCCTCGCCGACCGTCCGAAAACCGCTATCTCGTGGAGCCGCATGAATGCCTCGACATACATTGCGATCTCTCGCGGCTGCGTAATTGTCAGAAACCCGGAGACCAGCTCCACATTGGCCTGAGCATTGTCAAAGACGTAGAAGCTCTCCACCGGCCAGCGGCCTGCACGTTCGACATCTGGTGGAATCACCCCCAAGGAGACCGATGGGAGCGACATCGCCTCCAAAAGGTGGCCAAGCTGGCCGATCATGACTTCTTGGCCGCCACGGCGGTACTTCAGGGCCGCTGCTTCCAAGATGAACACGAAACGGTGGTTGCCCTCATACAGGATGTGCTGGCGGGCCATGCGTTCGGCAACGGCATCTGCAACGTCATCGACAGCCACGCGCCTAGTGCTGCGGATGGCCTCTAGCGTGGCCGTGGTGTAGCCGGTCGTTTGCAGCAGCCCGGGAATGACGTCTTGGCAGTAGGAGCGATAGAGCGTTGTCCGCTCATACAGCTCCCGAACTGCCACGTTGAGGCGGGTCAGGCCGGCCTTCTCCGCCCTCCGCCAATCCAGCCAGGCAGAATCCACCGCTCGCAGTTCAGCGATTAACTCGGCCAGTTGACCAGGAACACCGCATGCCTGCACCCAGGCGGCAAGGTCGGGTTCCGACGGCTGCTTCTTACCATGCTCGATACGGGAGGTCTTGGCCTCGTGCCACCCCGCTTTGGCCGCCAGCGCCCGAGCGGTCAGGCCCGCGTCAAGCCGCAGCTCGCGCAGTTTGGAAGCAAGCGCGAACCTGGCTGCCTGAGCGCTGGAGCTAGCCGAATGTGAGGTGGACATGGATCTGCATTCACTGGGTCAGGTGTGCAATCAGATCCGGTACTCCGAATGATCGACGGCCCGATCCCAAGCAGATGCGAAGGCCGTGGCGCAGAGCTTCACAGTCGCCGGATCTTCGCTCTCGTCGTTTGAGACCCAAGTTCCATCCCCGGCGAAGTGGCAGAACTGGACCATTCGATCATCGAAGATCCATACGTCGTTTCCGGGCAGAGCGAGATCAGAGACCGCGCGCCTTGGGAGCCACTTGATCGCTTCTCCGGCAGCCAAGTTGACCGTCGGGGTCACCGCATGCTCAAAGGAGATGTAGGTGCTGACCGGCTCTGAGATGATGCGGACCCGCCTCATGAGCACTCCGCGCTCCACTGCGGTCTTGGCGATGTTCGTCCAGTCGGCATACAGCCGAGCCGCCTCGGCAAGGTCCCCTGCCTCCCAAGCCAGGTATCCGGGATCAGCGGTCATGTATTGATCGCGCATCTCCAACTTGAAGGCCGTGCGCTCACATGAGGCCAGGAGTTCGCTGAAGTCCGCCACGGCATGCCTCCATGATGATCTCAACCATGCGCTCCGGAAGGCGCACGACCGACTCGGTGTCCAGGATCGGGCTCTTCGCCTCGACCATTGCCAGTATCTCCGGGTCCGTCACGGTCTCTCCTTGGAAGTAGAAGTCACCTGTCACGGGGTCCCTGAAGACCGCAGGGCAGTTGTTGCCTGGATTCTGGGGGTCCTTGCCGTAGAACGCTATCGCCATGGTCGTCTCCCATGTTTGGGGTTTGCGACTCCTTGCGCACACGAAGCTTGCGCGCGTAGAGCGTAGGAGTCAAGGACTGCGAGCCGGATCGGCTCACGGAGGTCAGTGCGCGATCATCATCCTTCGCGCGTCAACAACTTCACTCGCCGAAGGAGCCTGCTCGTTGATCGGCAGGGCCGCCCACACGAGGCGTTCGTGTCCAGCACCGAGCGACCTGGTTGACCATCTGCCGCCGCATAGCAGCGAGATGAGATGCAGGCCCCTTCCGCCTTCATCGAAGTCCCCTGGCTCGACGCCGAGCCGTGGCATATCCGAGAACGAGCCGGGGTCGCGAACCTCCACGATGAGCAGATCGTCCGAGGCAAGGAGCCGCAGCGTCACAGAGGCACGCGATGTGCCTCTGTTTGCGTGGAGCACGGAGTTGGTCACCAGCTCGGAGACGATCAGCAGGATGTCGTCCTTGCGGGGATGGTCGCGGCCGACGATGTCCAGCGCGACCTGTCGTGCCGCACCGACCGATGCTGGCAACTTCGCCAAGACGACTTCTCCCAGGAGCTTCTCGCTCCAGCAGGTATGCCCGCTTTTGATGGCTCTCACCTCGCTCATCCACTTTGCCCTGGACGAGATCACCACAAGATCTCTCAAGTGCTGTGTGGTTCCTCCAGTGGCATGCTCCCGTTCCTCCGGAGCTAGTGCCCAGAGTGCCTTCTGAGTAGTACTTTCTACAGAAGAGCGGCTGTACACTCACGCGACAGATCTACAACACAAGTGTGTGTAGTAGCTGTGTTGTCACGTAGCGCAGATGTGACGGAGATGCGTGGATGGCGTCAAACGAGCTGGACCCGGCCTCAAGCCCGCTCGCCCTGTTCGGGGCCGAGCTGCGCAGAATCCGGTCCGCCCAGAACCTCACACTGGAGCAGCTCGCCGAGAGGATCATGTTCAGCCCGAGTCTGGTGGGGGCGATCGAGCGGGCCACCCGCCGTCCCGGCCGCGACTTCGTCGAGCGCTGCGAGGAGGAGCTGGGACTGTCAGGTGAGTTGATACGCCTGTGGCCGCTGATCTCAAAGGAGTCCAGCCCGAAGTGGTTCCGATCATGGACGAGGATCGAGCAGGAGGCCCGTACGCTTCGGACCTGGGAGCCCCTGCTGGTCCCCGGCCTGCTCCAGACCCCCGGCTACGCCCGTGCGGTCCTCAGCGGCGAACCCGGTGTGTCTATGGAGCGGGTGGAGGAGATGCTGGAGGCCCGCTTGCAGCGGCAGATCCTGTTCCAGCGCCAGACCCCTCCCATGTTCCAGGCACTGATAGACGAGAGTGTGCTCCACCGCCCCATAGGCGGCGCGGAGGTGATGCGGCAGCAGCTCGAACACCTGCTGAAGCAGATGGCGCATCCCCGGATCACGATCCAGGTCGTACCTTTGGCCGTGGGGTCGACCACCGGTCTGCTCGGCGGATTCGTCATCGCGCAGCTCGGCGGCGCGCATGACGCCGTATACCTGGAGACCGCCAACAACGGGCAGGTGACCGATCGCATGGACGATGTCGATGCCGTTAGTCTCAGGTACGACGCGATCCGCGCGTGGGCACACCCCCTGCACGTCTCAGAGAACGTGATACGCGAGATGTTGGTGAAGTATGAAAATCGATGACGAGCTGGCCAAAGCCGTATGGCGCAAGGCCGCCAAGTCCGGCTCGAACGGCGGGAACTGCCTCGAAGTCGCCCCCTTGTCCGGCGGCAGGGTCGGCATTCGGGACACTGAGGCTCCGGAGAGGGCGCCCTTCGTGGTCAGCGCCGGCGTCTGGGACGCCTTCATCGACGGGGCCAAGCGCGGAGAGTTCGACTTCTAAGTCTCATCCCGGTGGATGAAGGAGGACCCCTGCACATGTGCAGGGGTCTTCTCGCAGGACGGTGCTGATCATTGGCGCATGTCCGCCATCTGGCAGGCAAGGCACTCGCTCTTCTGCCCTTGCAGGCGTGCTCGCCGACTGGAGTGAACGCACCGAGCTTTGTAGATCAACCTCGCTAGGGGTCAGCACAAAGTCAGCACCGGGGCGGAGAAGTACCGCAAACAACCACAAACAACGAGAAGCCCCAGACTCCCGGCTGCTGCCGTGAGCTGGGGCTATGCCGCCTGTTTGACCAGGTCAGCCCAGGTCTGCTATGGAACCTGGTGGGCGATACTGGGATTGAACCAGTGGCCTCTACCGTGTCAAGGTAGCGCTCTCCCACTGAGCTAATCGCCCTTGTTGAACAACATCAGAGGTGGAGACGGGATTTGAACCCGTGTAGACGGCTTTGCAGGCCGCTGCCTCGCCTCTCGGCCACTCCACCGGGCGAGGCCTCACCTCTGCAAGGCCTCTCCGAGCGGACGACGGGATTCGAACCCGCGACCCTCACCTTGGCAAGGTGATGCTCTACCAACTGAGCCACGTCCGCGTGTCTGCCGGTTGCCCGGCCTCACGCAGTGAACTCTAGCGAATCTGGGGCCACTACCCAAACCGGAGCGGGTGGGTGGCTCTGGAGAAGGCGAAAGTAAGGAGCTAACATGCCTTACGGAAGTGACCATGGAGGAAAGTGACACTCATGCCCGATTACGACAACGAGGTCGTGGACATCGGCACCGGGCCGCTCGGCTTCGACGAGGTGGTCAGGGTCGCGAGACATGGCGCCGCCGTACGGTTGACAGACGATGCGGTGGCGGCGATGGCGGCTTCGCGCGGCCGGGTCGAGGAGCTCGCGGAGAGCCCGACGCCCGCATATGGCATCTCCACCGGGTTCGGGGCGCTCGCGACACGCCACATCGATCCGGCGCTTCGGGCGAAACTCCAGAAGTCGCTGGTCCGGTCGCACGCGGCGGGGTCGGGGCCGGAGGTCGAGGCCGAGGTCGTACGGGCACTCATGCTGCTGCGGCTGAACACGCTGGCCACGGGGCACACGGGTGTGCGGCCGACGACGGCGAAGGTGCTGGAGGGGCTGCTGAACGCCCGGCTGACGCCTGTGGTGCATGAGTACGGAAGCCTGGGCTGTTCGGGTGACCTCGCCCCGCTGTCCCACGTCGCACTGGCGATCATGGGGGAGGGTGTGGTCCGCGACGCGGACGGCGAGCTGCGCGACGCCGCCGAGGCGATGAAGCAGGCCGGCGTCGAGCCGGTGGAGCTGGCCCCCAAGGAGGGACTGGCGCTGATCAACGGCACCGACGGCATGCTCGGCATGCTGGTGCTGGCCCTGGCCGATCTCCGGCTGCTGCTCAAGACCGCCGATGTGACGGCGGCGATGAGCGTGGAGGCGCTGCTCGGCACCGACGCCGTGTTCGACCCCGCGCTGCAGGCGCTCAGACCGCACCCCGGCCAGGCCGCGAGCGCGGCGAACCTCCGCGCCATCCTCCGCGGTTCGGGCATCATGGCCAGCCACCGCGACGGCAGCTGCACCCGCGTCCAGGACGCCTACTCCCTGCGCTGCGCCCCCCAGGTCGCCGGCGCCGCCCGCGACACCGCCGACCACGCCGCCACGGTCGCCGAGCGGGAGCTCGCGAGCGCGGTCGACAACCCGGTGGTGCTCGCAGACGGCCGGGTCGAGTCGAACGGCAACTTCCACGGCGCGCCCGTGGGCTACGTCTTGGACTTCCTCGCCATCGCCGTGGCCGACGTCGCGTCGATGTCCGAACGCCGCACCGACCGCTTCCTCGACGTCGCCCGCAACCACGGGCTGCCGGCGTTCCTCGCCGACGATCCCGGCGTCGACTCCGGCCACATGATCGCGCAGTACACCCAGGCCGCGATCGTGTCCGAGTTGAAGCGCCTCGCCGTACCGGCCAGCGTGGACTCGATCCCGAGCTCCGCGATGCAGGAGGACCACGTCTCGATGGGCTGGTCGGCCGCGCGCAAGCTGCGCCGGGCGCTCGACGGGCTGGCGCGGGTGCTCGCGGTGGAGCTGCTCACGGCCGCGCGGGCGATCGACCTGCGCGCCCCGCTGCTCGCGGCCCCGGCGACCGGCGCGGTGGTGGCCGCGCTGCGGGAGTCGGTGAAGGGCCCAGGGCCGGACCGCTTCCTCGCACCCGAGATCGAGTCGGCGGTACGGCTGGTCGCCTCGGGCGCGGCCGTCGCCGCGGCCGAGACGGTGACCGGCCCACTGGCCTGACCGGGAGTACGGCACGTGCCCGACAATGGGGGAGTGTACGAGAGCTTTGCCTACTTTGGAGGGATTCTCGCCACCTGCCTCCGTGACATCACCACGGACGTGTCCGCGTTGGACAGCGCAGGCTGGTGGGCGGTTGTGGCTGACTACGGGGGCGAAGTCATCTGTGCCCGGTTCGATGAGGTCCGCCCCGCCCCGCTGCCACGGCCCACAGGGCCGTGGCGCGGCCCCCGCCGCTCGGCGTGGCGCAGCTCCCTCGATCAGTCGGCCTACGAACAGGGCGTCCAGCGCATCCGCGACTACATCGAGCGCGGCGAGGTCTACCAGGCGAACCTCTGCCGGGTGCTGTCGGCTCCGCTCACGGAGCGGGCGGATCCGGCGGCTCTCGCCGTACGGCTCGCCGAAGGCAACCCCGCGCCTTACGCGGCGACGGTGGTCCTGCCCGGTCTGAGCGTGGTGTCCGCCTCGCCCGAGCTGTACCTGTCCAGGGAGGGCGATGTCATCGAATCCCGCCCTATCAAGGGCACCGGGGTCGTCAAGGACGATCTCCTGGAGAAGGACTACGCCGAGAACGTGATGATCGTGGACCTTGTCCGCAATGATCTGGGGCGCGTGGCGGAGATTGGATCGGTATCGGTTCCCGCGTTGTGCGAGGTGGAAGAGCATCCGGGGCTCGTCCACCTGGTTTCGACCGTACGCGCCAGACTCGCGGAGGGACGCGGCTGGGCGGACCTGTTCGCGGCGAGTTTCCCGCCCGGGTCTGTGACGGGCGCGCCGAAATCATCCGCGTTGCGGATCATCGCGGAACTCGAACCCGACGCCCGGGGGCCCTACTGTGGGGCCGTGGGTTGGGTCGACGCCGACCGGCGGCGCGCGTCGCTGGCGGTCGGCATCCGCACCTTCTGGATCACCGAGGGCACCGTCCGCTTCGGCACGGGCGCGGGCATCACCTGGGGCAGTGATCCGCGGCGCGAATGGCTGGAGACGGAGTTGAAAGCCAACCGACTCATCAGCTTGGCTTCATCTGGAGAGGAAACACCGTGAACACCATGGCGTGGGCGAATACGACGGTCTGGCTGGACGGCCGGCTGGTCGCCCCCGAAAACGCGGTCGTGTCCGTCTTCGACCACGGTCTGGTGGTCGGCGACGGCGTCTTCGAAACCATCAAGATCGTCAACGGCACGCCGTTCGCCCTCACCCGCCACCTCCACCGCCTCAGAGCCTCGGCCGCGGCCATGGACCTGCCCGAACCCGACCTCGACGCCTTCGCCGACGGCATACGCGCCTGCCTGGCAGCGGCCCCGCCGCGGCCACTCGGCAAGATCCGCGTGACCTACACCAGCGGCGCCGGACCGCTCGGCTCGGAGCGGGGCGACTCCGGCACCACATCCGTCGTGATCGTGGGGGAGCAGGCGCCCCCCGCCGACACCGCGGCCGTCGTCGTGGTCCCCTGGGCACGCAACGAGCACGGCGCGATGACCGGGGTCAAGACCACCTCATACGGCGAGAACGCCCGAGCCCTCGCCTACGCCAAGGCGAAGGGCGGCAGCGAGGCCCTCTTCGGAAACACTGCCGGCGACCTGTGCGAAGGCACCGGCAGCAACGTGTTCCTCGTACGGCACGGCCGCCTCACCACCCCGCCCCTCTCCTCCGGATGCCTGGCCGGCGTGACACGCGGGCTGGTGCTGGAGTGGTGCGGCGGCGAGGAGGCCACGGCGCCGCTCGCGGCGCTGACCGAGGCCGACGAGGTGTTCCTGACCTCCACGACCCGCGACATCCAGCCGGTCCGCATGGTCGACGGCACCGCCATCCCGGCCGCCCCGGGGCCGGTGACCGCCAAGGCGATGCGCGTCTTCGCCGAGCGCGCCGAGGCCGACACCGACCCGCGCCCCTGACGGCCGCCCCGGCCTTGATCAGTAACCCACCTGGGTCTGGACGTTGAACTCCTCCATCCGCGCCTTCTTCGCGGGATCGGTCAGCGGATCGTTGATCTCAAGGACGTCCAGGCCCTTGGTGATGTCGCTCGAATAGATGTAGCCGTTGTAGTAGTACGCCGACCAGGAGCCGCCCAGCATGCCCTCGCTGCGGCCCAGCGGGCCGCGCTCGAAGTAGGCGATCTCCTTAGGGCCGTCGGAGTCGGTGAAGTCCCAGACCGACACGCCGCCCTGATACCACGCCTGCACCATGATGTCCTTGCCGGGGATCGGCAGCAGCGAGCCGTTGTGGGCCACGCAGTTCTCCGTCGAGGTCTGCTCGCGCGGCATCTTGAAGTAGCCCCGCCGAGTCAGCTTCCCGTCCTTCAGATCGTAGATCGCGTTCGCGCCCTTGGTCTTCGGCGTCTGGGACGTGCAGGTCGCCGTGGCGCCGCCGCCCAGCTCATCGGAGAACACGATCTTGGTGGCGTCGTTGTTGAAGGTGGCCGAGTGCCACACCGAGAAGTTCTCGGTGTCCCTGAGCTGCTGGAGCACCTTCGGCTTCACCGGGTCGGAGATGTCCAGCAGCACCCCGTCGCCGAAGCACGCCGCCGCGGCGAGCTTCTTCTCCGGGTAGGCCGTGATGTCGTGGCAGCCGGAGACCTCCACCCCCTCATCCTTGGCGTTCGGGAAGAGGTCCGGCGCGGCCACCACCGAGGCGCGCTCGGGATCCTTCACCGGCACCTCGATGATCGAGACGTCCGGGTGGGGCGCCTCGCAGGTCGTCGAGCCCCTATCGGGACCCGGCGAGGAGACGTACACGTAGAGCGTGTCGGCCGACTTCCCGGGCACGAGGGAGTGCGTGTGCGACCCGCACGACGTGGCGATGGACTTGAGATACTTCGGACGGGCCTTGTCGCTCACGTCGAAGATGCGCACGCCCTCCCAGTCGTCCGCGGACGGCACACCGCCCAATCCCGCCTCGCACGTCTCGTCGGACCGCACGTCGTCCACCGAGACGAACAGAAGGTCTCCGCTGATCGACACGTCGTTCTGGCCGCCGGGGCACACCACCTGGCTCACCATGGAGGGTTTGGCGGGCGTGGAGATATCGAAGATCGTGAATCCCTCGTAGTTGCCTACAAAGGCGTAGTCGCCCTGGAACGCCAGATCTGTGCCCCATGCCTCGGGGCCGTTCAGGGCCCCCGAGGGCGGCACGTTGGCGACCAGCTTCATGTTGGGGCTCGCCGCCTTCTCATCGACGCCCGTCGGGCCCTTCCGCGTCGGGTCGGCGGCCGGCGCCGCGGGCGACGCGGACCTCTGGCCCGTCCCCTGGGCCTCGGTCGGCTGCGTGGAACACGCCGTCACCAGCAAGAGCGCACCCACGCCCATACCCGCCCAGAGCCTTCTGTTGATCACATTGCCCCCTCGGACCCATCGTCGCGACCGTGCCCCAGTATGGAAGCTATGCGGAATCGGTCCAAAGCGAGAGGGTTTTCGGCCGCTGTTCTTGCGGCGTTCGCCCTGGCCGGGTGCACGGACAGCGCCTCCACCGCCCCCGCCGCCCCGGAGCAGACCGCCCCGGTGATCGTGCCTGGCGGCCCCGGAGGCGAAAGCCGTACGGCACAGCCGGGCGAAACGCCCGGCCCCGCCGCGGCGGGGCCCTCGGCGGCCGACGTCAGATTCGCCGAGTCCATGATCCCTCACCACCGCCAGGCGCTGGAGATGTCGGCCTTGGTCGCCGACCGTACCCAAACCCCCTCAATCCGGGCGCTGGCCGACCGGATCGCCACCTCCCAGGGGCCGGAGATCGCCGTCATGTCCGACTGGCTGACCCGGCTCGGCCGTGCCGTACCCGCCCATGGCCATAAGGGGGATATGCCGGGAATGGCCGCCCTGGAGGAGATGAACCGGCTGCGGGGGCTCAGAGGAGCGGAATTCAACCGGTACTTCCTCGAACTGATGATCACACACCATCAAGGCGCACTCGGCATGGCCGCCGATGAGATGAAGAACGGCACCGACCAGGGGATGCGGCGTATCGCCAAGGACGTGTACCACGGGCAGAACATCGAGATCGCCCGGATGAAGAACCTGTCCGGCTGACGGTGTATCGGTAGATACGCGTCAACCGGACATCGCTCATGAGCCGGTCAAGAACTCCAGAGCATGTTGCTCAGCTCGGAGTCGAGATCCATGAAATCGGTCTCCCTCCCGGCCGGCACCAGCTCGTACGTGCGATGCAGGAACTCCGTCAAAGGCGCCAGCGGCACCTCGAACAACGCCTGCCCGAACGGGGACGTCAAACTGATGTGAAGCGTGCGCTCGCCCTCGGCGCGTGCCGGCCACACCTGCACGTCGCCGTCGCCGACACGTCTCACGATCCCCACGGTCAGCAACTCGCGGGCGAAGATCCACTCGACCGGTTCGTCGTTCCCCACATGGAAGGCCATCCGGATCGCATACGGATCGTCGGCCGTGTAGCTCAGTCCGGCGAGCAGGGGGACGGTGGTACGGTCAGGGACCACGAGCCGAAGGCCCAGCTCGGCAGAGACGGTGGTGCTGTTCATCGTCAGCCAAACCTTTTCGTCGTACGGTCCCCTCATCGGGGCTTGCACTGCTCTGAGACGGACTTCGTTCGGAGCTATGACGCGGGAACGAAGAAACCTGTAGGAAAGATTCCGCTCCCACGGCCTTCTGTAACGCACATCACAGCCCGACATTTAGCCTCTTACCTGGTCAAACGTTGCCAAGAGGCCCGAATTTACAAGGGTTTTGCGTGTCGTTCGCCCCCTCCGCGGACGCCACGAAGAGGGGTATGTACGGGTCAATGCTCATGGATCAGTTCTCATGCTCCCACTGCGGGTTTAGATGATGCTATGCCACCGAGCCCCCACAACGATGGCATCCACTCACGAAACCCTCCCCCCTCTTCCGCCCCGCTCGCCGCTTCGCCACGATCCCCGAAGTGCGGTATGGTTTTCCCCGTCGGCGCCGCGAGGAGCCAACACCACCCGGGCGATTAGCTCAGCGGGAGAGCGCTTCGTTCACACCGAAGAGGTCACTGGTTCGATCCCAGTATCGCCCACTCGGGTCGAGGGCGACGTGTGCCGCGCAACATGCGCTGGCCGCGTCGCCCTCGCCGTGTAGTGCTCGCTTCGCTCGCTTGCGGGGGCTCCGCCACCCGCACCCCCGTGGCTCGCGCCCCTCGGCCATGTTCCCTGTTGGTGGCCTTCTGATCCTTTGGCCTCGTTGGGGCTGTCGCCCCTTGGGCAGGGGCGTGAACCCTTGGCCGCGTTCATTCGGGGACGTGAAGGGGCCCGAGAAGAGCTGGCCACCTCCAGAGCCTGGGGCCGCGTGAGGGGAGTGCCCGCCGTTGTCGACACCGACATGCTCCCTAACCTCACCCACCCCGTCATTCGCCATGGTTCTCGGCGTCAGCGTCGGTACCTCTACAACCATCTCCGGGCGCCAAGCCGTATCGCGGTAACTCGGAAAGCTCGGCAAATGGGCTTGTATCAGTCCATTCTGAGTACGGGGTCGGTTTTCACGTGCCGTCGACAGTGCCGAGGGCTGGACGATCGCGTTTCGCAGTCGGATCACCCCGCCTGCGCGGGGAGAACCGGGAATCGGGAGCGGCGGCGAGTGCCGCCGCCGGGTCACCTCCGCCTGCGCGGGGAGAACGGGCAAAGGATCACGCTCGCTCACCAGCACGGAGGACCACCCCCCGCCTGCGCGGGGAAAACTGGGCCCGAGTACGCAAGCCGAGCGGCATCATCGGACCACCCCCGCCTACGCGGGGAGAACGAACCGCTGGGAGACCGCCGTCTCCCAAAGCGCGGACCACCCCCGCCTGCGCGGGGAGAACGTCGACGAGCTCGCCCTCATCCCCGAGGCGTTCGGACCACCCCCGCCTGCGCGGGGAGAACTCGATCCCGAGATCCGCGAGATCTACGCACTGAGGACCACCCCCGCCTGCGCGGGGAGAACGCCAGCGAGGACGGCAGCATTCTGCTGTACATCGGACCACCCCCGCCTGCGCGGGGAGAACGTCCACCTCAAGAGGATCTCCGTCAAGAAGTTCGGACCACCCCCGCCTGCGCGGGGAGAACGCAGTCCAACACGTTCACCGCTGGATCACCGGCGGACCACCCCCGCCTGCGCGGGGAGAACTCGCGCGCTGTGTGGCTCGCCTCGATCAACGCCGGACCACCCCCGCCTGCGCGGGGAGAACGACTTTACATAACACCTACCGGCTTTACCACCCGGACCACCCCCGCCTGCGCGGGGAGAACCTGCCAAAGTCCAGCGGGGAGTCGTGCCTCATCGGACCACCCCCGCCTGCGCGGGGAGAACACTTGCTGACCTGGGCTTAAAGGGGGGCGTTGCTGATTTGTGACCTTGAGGGCTGGGGTGGTGGATGGCTTGGCATGGGGAGAGCTTACGCGCTCGTGCGATTTTGTCGGTGGTGTGTGGTGCAGTTGCCTCGAAGGCCGAGTCGCGATGTGTGGAGCCGAGCCTATGCCTGTAGAGAATCTTGGTGGAGAGTCTCTGTGGTCGGTTGACGCGCGTTTGTGGGGGAAGCGCGACAAGCTGCCGGGCCTATCCGGTGGTCTGTCATCTCATCGACACCGCGGCGATTGCCGGGGCGCTCCCCTCTGCGTCAGGCTCAAGTGAGACGGAAGGGGTCAAAGATCACAGGATGATATGAGCAGGGCGAGATCGGGTACTGCACGTGACGATGAGCAACCATGACCTCCACAGCAGCGATGGACCGCGGGCCGGCCGACCGAAACGCCGGCACTTCACGGCCGCCTACGAACTGCGGATGGTCGAGGAATACGACACGGCCGCGCAAGGTGAGAAGGGCGCGCTGCTGCGCAGGGAGGGCCTTTACGATTCCAGCATCCAGTTGTGGCGGAGGCAGCGGTCAGCGCCTTAGAGGTCGAGATCAGACGTGTGGCCAAAGGCCGTAGGGCCTGGCGCGAGCGAATAAGAGGCAAGCGCTGAGACCGCACCCTGGCCTCCAGGTACTGGAGGAGCGAGCTCACGCTCGAGCCGGAGAGCAATGTTCGCGAAGGCCCAGCGGTGGCGCAGGCCCGTGGAGCCTGCGCCATGACGAGGGAGCCGTCGGGGGTGCTGAGAAGTGCCGGGTGAGGAGGGCCGAGCAGCAATGTAACGGCCAGTGGCATTAGCGAGCGCGGGGCAGGGCCCCGACTTCGGTCGAGTTGACGATCGTCTCCCGTATCGCTGCGGCGGTCGCTTCGGCTGGCTGCTGCCCGTCGAGACACAGATCGGCGGTGGCGGCGGCGACTTCGACGTGCCGCTCGTAGCCGCTTCGGCCGCGCTCTAGGTAACCACGGATACTCGCTTCGACGTCGGCGCCTTCGGCGAGTTTGCGCAACAGCTTGCGGGCCAGGCCGATGTCCCACGGGACGTCCATCCACACCGCCAGCCCGGCGCGCGAGCGCACCTCCGGCAACGTGAGTGCGAAGATCCCTTCGACGACCACCAAAGGAGCGCCCCCGGCGGTGTGCCGGTCGATCTCGCCGAGCACCGCAGCGACGTCCATGGTGTCCGGATCGCTGAAGTCCACTCCGGCGCCAGGCATGGCGGGCGGATGGTAGTGGGTGTCCATCGCGATAACCGGTGCCTCCAAGTCGGCCCCAACGCGTGTGGCGACCGTCGACTTCCCCGACCCGGGGATGCCAGCGATCGCCACGATGAGACTGTCTTCGGCAGCAGCCACTCCTGCCCCTCCTAGCCGGCCATTCCGAAGGGCTACCATCTCACAGGCCGGAGGGGGCGTTCGGCAAGCTCCGGGTCAGCGCGTGTACATGTCCTGACCGTCGCAGCCGGAGCGCGTCTCACACAGAGCGGAGTGAGCCCCTATCGCCGAGCGCAGCAGGCTGAGGCTGACGTCGGGAACGTAGCCGCAGCCGCCGATACCGCGCGGCAGCGGCGCCCACAGGCCACCACCGCCGCGCTTGGCCAGCATCGCCTGCTGGGCCCGGACCAGCATGTCCACGTCGGTGATCGCCGGGTGGTGGATCGCCAGCCCGAGCTTCTGGCACACGTCCAGGATACGATCGCGCTCGGCCGAGGTGAGCCAGCCGAGCAGAGCGGCCAGGGTGGCGCTGAACGCTATCTCCACCGACACGGCATGGCCGTGCCGCAGCCCGGCCGCCAGCTCGAACCCAGGCGACCAGGTGTGGCCGTAGGCATGTGGCCGATCCTGGAACACCTCGAACAGATTGGGGCCCTCGTGCCGCAGGTAGGAGCGCAGCGTCCGGAACACGATCGCATCATCGACGCTGCCGGGGCGGGCAAGGCGGGCGGCGACAAGATCGCCGCCGTGGGAGTCCAGAAGGTCGAACAGCTCGAAGTCGTCGACGATCGCCATCTTCAGCACTTCGGCCAGGCCGTGCCGGAAGTCCGGCTCTGCGAGGGTGGCGAACAGCGACCGGTCCACCAGGGTGAGCACCGGGGGGTGGTAGGTGCCCAGGAAGTTCTTGTGGGTGCCGACGTTGACGCAGGTGCGCGGGGAGGGGCCGGCGTCGATCGCGGCGACCAGGCTGGTGGCCACCATGACGTATGGGGTACGACGGTGCAGCAGCGAGCACGCCAGCCCCGCCGTGTCGGTCAGGACGCCTCCACCGACGACCAGGACCGGCTCGCTGCGGTTCACCTCCAGAGATCCGAGGAAGGCGGCGATGCGCTGCACCATGCCAAAGGTCTTGTCCGCTTCACGCGCCCGGCACGTCATCACGTGCAGGGCGATGCCGTGGCCCGCGAAGTATGCGGTGATGCGCTGGCCGTGCAGCCGGTGAACCTCCTCGTCGATCACTGCCGTACAGCGGCCGAGAGAACTGTAGATGTCGGCGAGGGCGCTGCACTCAGGGTCGAACACCTGCCAGGCGAGCTGGACGTCGCTACGGACCCGCAGATGGGATTCAACGCTGATCCGCCCGCGCGCTGGGTCGGTGTCAATGTGGCCGGTTCCGTCGTAGTAGTTGCACGTGCGGAAGCGTTCGCGGTCGCCGGCCTGCGGGCGCTCGATCTGCACCGTCACTCGGGGTGTCCCTTCTCGTCAAGGTCGTCGATGTAGTGGCGAAGCAGCGCGGCGACGACGTCCGGCCATGCGCACGCCACACCGGCCGGATTGCCGCCGCCCTGGCGGTTGACGCCGTCTGTGAGGCTGGGGTTAGGGGCCGGTTCCAGGACGCGGTGCTGGCGCGCAGCCAGGACCGCGACGTGCTGCTGCACCACCGGGTTGGACCACATGGCGCGGTTGGTGGCCGGCGCGAACCACACCGGTGCGGGGTAGGCGAGGATGCACGCGGTGAGCAGGGTGTCGGCGAGGCCGAGTGCCGCTTTGGCCAGGGTGTTGGCCGTCGCCGGGCACACGATGAACTCATCGGCGGAACGGGCCAGCTCGACGTGCAGGGGTGACTGTCCGGAGTGCCAGTCGGCGTCGCCGGTGACGGGCCCGGGAAAGCCGGTCAGGAACGGGACCGCGGCGGGGGTGGCGACGACGATGACCTGCGGGGCGATGTGCTCGCGCAGCAGCTCGACCAGCCCGTGCACGCCGGTCGCGGAGGAGGAGCCACAGACGCCGAGCAGGACCCGGCGGCGCGGAAGCCGGTCGTTCACCGGACCGGTTGCAGCCGCAGCGGCAGCGGCGCGGTCATGGCCAGATCGGCGATCGGGCCCGGCACTGCGAGGTTCCGCATCCGCTCGTGGAACACCGACCGCCACCAGAATTCCCGGTGGTCGAGGGTGAGAATGTCGACTTCGGCGGCGGCGAGCTCCTGGTAGACACCGAGGACCTGGCGGCGGTCGGTGACGTCGCATGACGCTGCGGCGTCAAGGCAGCGCCGCAGCGTGCGGTGCTGCGGCAGCGCTGTGAGGTAGGTGTCGGCGAGCGCCCATTTGCGGGGGGCGGGCAGCCGTCCGGCGGCCAGGTGGCACAGATCCACCAAATACTTGATCATGTCGGTGGTGAGCAGGCGCCACGAATGCGGGTCCTGCCGCAGGTACCCCTGGAAGGCGGAACGCCAGTAGGTGGAGGCGTAGCGGCTCACCCACTCGCTCGCCAGCTGCGGAGTGAACGGCTCGACGATTCGTTCCCGTAGGACCCGCTGGTGCAGGGTGATGAAGTCCTCGTGCTCCCACATCACGTGCATGGTGTGGTAGTTCTCCAGGTCGTCCAGGTAGCCGCGGTCAAAGGAAGGGGCGGCTTGGACGAATTCAGTGAGCACCTGCAAAGACAAGATCTTGAGGTTGAGGATGCCGTCTGCGGTCAGCGTGTTGTAGACCGAGAACGGCACCAGGGTGTCGTCGCGGCCTTCCGACAGCAGCTCGATGCCCAGCCCGGTGGGGATGATGTTGTCCAGGCAGTAGCTGTCCGACAGCGGAGTCTCGGGTTCGACGAACACCCAGACGTCGACGTCGGAGTAGCGGTCTTCGACGCCCAGTCGGTGGGAGCCGCACAGGCTCAGGCCGACCACGTGCTGGGTGCCGGACAGTCGCTCAAAGATCTCGGTGTTCTTCACGTCCTAGTCCTCCCGGGGGCTGTAAGGGCCGGCCCGCGGACGTCTAGCGGGCCGGCCCAGTGGGGCGGAACTAGCAGACGCGACCGGTGGTGGTCGGCATCGCCGCAGCGGTGCCGGTCACGCGGGCCAGGGAAGCCACCAGGGACTCGCGGGTCGTCTTCGCCATCACGTCACTCCTTTGCTCGTGCCCTGCCGGGCAACGTTTCGGGTCGGCACGCACGCGCCGCCCCCTTGTGGTTGTCGTGACCGCTGCTTCCGGGACTGCGATCCCCCTGCTGCGGTCGCAACTTGTCACACGATGACTCCTGCACCGGCACCTTCGGTAGAGGTCGGCGCGGTGAGGCAGGTGCGGAACGGCGCCGCTTTGGTGTGGTTGGTGCGCTCAGGGGCGTCTGGGCGCGGGACCCGCTAAATTCGAAGATCTAGCTCGCCTGTGATCGGACCGTCACCTCCTGTCCGGAAGGGCCTCGCCATGGCACCCCCCGCGAACGAACGGCTAGCGCGAAACGAGAACCTTCAGCTGCTGATGGAGAGGGCCGGATGGCGCCCGGAGACCCTCGCCCGGAAAGTCAACCTCGTACTGGCTGGAACGCGTGAGAAACGCCGCGTGCATGAGAAGACGCCGTACCGATGGCTGAACCGGGGCGAGGTGCCGCACGCGCCGGTGCCGGACGTGGTCGCCTACCTGCTGTCACGGGCGATCGGCGAACCCGTCGCCTTCGACCAGGTGTGGCCGCCCGGCACCCGTCCCTGCGCGACGTGGGCTTGGGCCGACGACGGCCGCGACATACCGTGGGATCACCAAGGACTGCTGCAACTCCTGGGAGAGTGGTCGCACACCATGCTGACCCGACGCAGGTGCCTCGTGCTCGGCGGGGCCGCCCTCACCGGAGCCGCCTGGCAATGGCTGGACGCGCCCGCCCCGATCCCCGCGCTGCGCGGTGAAGGCGACCAGATCACTCCCGAGACGCTGTCGCTGATCGATACCATCGTGGCCGGCGCCCAGAGCCTGGACGAAAAGCACGGCAGCGGCGCCGCCGATTTCGTCGCAAGCCAGTTCAACGCCGTGGCCCGGCTGCTGCGCCGCAGTAGCTACGACGCCAAGACCGGGCAGCGGCTGTGCACCGCCCTCGGCCAGCTCGCCCAGACCTCCGGCTGGATGGCGCACGAGGCGGCTCGCGACGGACAGGCCCAGCGCTGGTTTCTGACCGGGCTGCGCGCCGCTCACTCGGCCGGTGACCCCGCGCTGGCCGCGGGCATCATCGCGTTGATGAGCAATCAGGCCACCACGATCGGCAAATCCGCTGAGGCGATCCAGCTGGCCGCAGCCGCGCAGGAAGCGGCCCGTGGCTGCTCGCGTAGCGTGCGGGCGATTGTCAGTGCCCGCAGCTGCCTGGCCTACGCTGACGTCGGCGACTCCGCTGGCTTCCATCGATCCCGTGACGGCGCCATGGAGCTCATCACCAGGGCGGCCGAAGAGGGCGAGCAGCCGCCGGGGTGGGCGAGCCATGTCACACCGAGCGAACCAGCGGTCGGCGCTGCGGCACGGCATCTGGCTCAGCCTCGCCCACACCCGCGCCGGCGACCTGGACGAGGCCGTCGCAGCGGGCCGATCCGCGCTGCGGCGGCTGCTGTCGGTGACGTCGGCGCAGTGCGTGGCCCTACTCGGCGACCTCCGCGACGACCTGGTGCCGCACGCGCCGCGCACCACCGCAGTCCGCGACCTGGTGCACGACATCGAACGGCACCTTGCCTGAAGCTACTTCAACCTCCAGTCCAGCGACTTGCCAGCGCCTAGGCAGAGGGGGCGGGCAGCAGGTCACCCCGGTCGTTGCGTCGCTTCACGCCCTCAGATCAGGCGTCGAAGTCGTACTGGAACACATAAGAACATCTCGCCCAAAGCACTCACGATCCCGTTGGCCGGGCCACCCCCGCCTGCGCGGGGAGAACCTAGGCGCGCGGCGATTGCCGCCTTCCCAGGTCGGACCACCCCCGCCTGCGCGGGGAGAACGACGACGAGCTCGGCGAGGCGCAGGGCGAGGGCGGACCACCCCCGCCTGCGCGGGGAGAACGAGGCACCGGCACCACCCGGTGGGACATCAAACGGACCACCCCCGCCTGCGCGGGGAGAACGAGGGCTGGGGCGACGTGGGTGTAATGAGGGACGGACCACCCCCGCCTGCGCGGGGAGAACGAGGGCTGGGGCGACGTGGGTGTAATGAGGGACGGACCACCCCCGCCTGCGCGGGGAGAACGACGTGCAGAAAATCCAAGACGTCGGCAAAGTCGGACCACCCCCGCCTGCGCGGGGAGAACGAGGGCTGGGGCGACGTGGGTGTAATGAGGGACGGACCACCCCCGCCTGCGCGGGGAGAACGACGTGCAGAAAATCCAAGACGTCGGCAAAGTCGGACCACCCCCGCCTGCGCGGGGAGAACAGGTGTTGGCGTGGTGCTGGGCTGCGGCGCGGCGGACCACCCCCGCCTGCGCGGGGAGAACGCCAGCCGCCAGGACCGGCCATCGCCGTCATCCGGACCACCCCCGCCTGCGCGGGGAGAACCATCTGGTCGTACGCCGCTCGGACGCCGGGCTCGGACCACCCCCGCCTGCGCGGGGAGAACGCCGAGGTGACGCGCAGCTTCACGGTGGGAGCCGGACCACCCCCGCCTGCGCGGGGAGAACTGCCCACGCCTGACGAGGCTGACGAGCTGCGACGGACCACCCCCGCCTGCGCGGGGAGAACGCGTGCATGTTGTCCGGCAGAAGCGCCAAGGTCGGACCACCCCCGCCTGCGCGGGGAGAACACTTGCTGACCTGGGCTTAAAGGGGGGCGTTGCTGATTTGTGACCTTGGGGGCTGGGGCGGTGGCTGGCTTGGCATGGGGAGAGCTTACGCGCTCGTGCGATTTTGTCGGTGGTGTGTGGTGCAGTTGCCTCGAAGGCCGAGTCGCGATGTGTGGAGCCGAGCCTATGCCTGTAGAGAATCTTGGTGGAGAGTCTCTGTGGTCGGTTGACGCGCGTTTGTGGGGGAAGCGCGACAAGCTGCCGGGGCCTTATCCGGTGGTCTGCCATCTCATCGACACGGCGGCGATTGCCGGGGCGCTCTGGGACGCGTGGGCCGTCGGGCTGAACGTCCTGTCTGTGGATGTGCTCGGTGAGCATGTTGGTGCCCGCATGAGAAATTTCGTGTGCTTCTGGGCGGGCCTGCACGATATAGGCAAGGTATCGCCGTCATTCCAGGCGCTGGTTGGAGACTGCTATCAGACGCTGCTCGCGGAGGCGTCGGAGTACGGCGAGGACGACGCGGTGGTCGGCTTGCGTCATAACGAGGTGACGCAGTGGGTCCTGGTCGAGATCTTCAAGGCGCTGGGTTACCCCGCTGCCGACCGTGCGCGCCGGGACGTTGGGCATCAGATCGCCCAGTTGCTCGGAGGGCATCACGGGCAGTTCTGCCGTGCGATGAGGCGCCAGGAGTTGAGCGATCCCCGCTCCCGTCCCGGCATCGGCGAGGGTGTTTGGGAGGAGCAGTGCCGCGCGCACGCGGATGTGCTCCGAGAACTGACGGGCGCGGATGAGGCGCTGCGTGAGCGGTTGCCGGTGCCGGCGGCGGTTGTGGTGCTCGGCATTGTGATTGTGGCGGACTGGCTCGCGAGCCAGGAGTCGTTCATTATCGCGCGGATGCCGAAATCCGGCTGGGAGGCTTCGCCGGGCGAGCTGCGTGCCCATTGGGAAGTGGCGGTGGCCGACGCGCCGCGGGTGGTGCGGGATGCGGGGTTGGGCCGTGGCCTGTTCGAGGACCGGACCTTCAAGGAGCTGTTCGGCTTCGACGAGCCTAATCCGCTGCAGGCCTCGGTGATGAAGGAGCTACCCGGGCTGGTCGACGGTCCGGGCCTGCTGCTGGCCACGGCTCCGCCGGGCGAGGGTAAGACGGAGATGGCCCTGTACGCGGCGGGGGTGCTGGCGCGGGCCTGCCGGGCCAATGGGCTGGGGTTCTGCCTGCCGACGATGGCGACGACGGACGCGATGCACAGGCGGGTTTCGCTGTTCGCCAAGCGGGCGCTGCTGGGGGACGCCGCTTTGGCCAAGGTCCACAGCATGGCCTGGTTGTCTTCGGACGCAGCCGGCGATGCGGCGGCCGACGCGTCTATCGGCGATGTCGTGATCACGGACGCGGAGGCTTCGATCGAGGCGACGCAATGGCTGCGCGCCGGTCGGCGTGGCCTGATGGCGCCGTTGAGCACGTTCACCATCGACCAGGGCCTGACCGGTGTGCTGCCTGTGAGATACAACGTCCTGCGCTTGATGGCGATGGCGGGCAAGGTCGTGGTCATCGATGAGGCCCACTCCTATGACGCGTGGATGCACGCCCTGCTGCTGCGGTGGCTGGAATGGCTCGGAGCGTTTCGGGCGCCCGTGATCCTGTTGTCGGCCACGCTCACCGGCGACACGGCGCGGTCGCTGGTCGAGGCGTATATGCGTGGGGCCGGGCACGGGGTGCCGCGGGAGCTGCGGCCCTGCTATCCGGGGTGGCTGTTCGCCGACGCGGTCAGTGGGACCGTTCGCTCTCCCCGGGAAGTGGCCAGCGAACGGGAGCGCAGCGTGAGGTTCGAGATGGTGCCGGTACGGCGGGGCAAGGACGTCGCGCGGCCGGGGCATCGGCTCGCGGTCGTCAAGAGGCTGCTGGAGCAGGTGGTCGACAGTGACCGTGGATGTGTCCTGGTGTGCTGCACTACAGTCGCCGAAGCCCAGCACACCTACCGTCATATCGCCGACTGGTTCCGTGAACTCAAGGAGAACGGCGGACAGCCCCCTGAGTTGAGGCTGCTGCATTCCCGGTACCGCGCCCGCGACCGGTCCAAGATCATCGACGCGTGTGAGCGCGACTTCGGCAAGACGGGGCAGCGCCCCCGCACGGTCCTGGTCTCCACGCAGATCATCGAACAGTCCCTGGACCTGGACTTCGATCTGCTCATCACCGACCTGGCATCTATGGCGCTGCTCCTCCAGCGCTCAGGTCGATGCCAGCGCCGCCGCGACAAGCACAGCGACCTGCACCAGGCTCGCCGACCGGATTGGATCGGCGCCGAGCCCCGCGTGGTCGTGCTGGAGCCAGTGAACGAAGAGGGCGTGTTCGCGGTGCCGAAGGAGTGGGGTGAGGTCTACGACGAGTCCCTGCTGCGCCGTACGAGCAGGCTTCTGCACGAACGCGGCACCGATCCTGTCGAGGTCCCGGGCGATGTGCAGAGCCTTGTCGACGCGGTCTATGCCGAGGACTTCGCGGCGGTGGCCACGTTGAGCGACGCCGCCGCGCGAGAGATCGTCCTAGCGGATGGTGAACGTCTCGCGAGAGAGGCTGTCCAACGGCAGACCGCGAGCCTGGTCAGGATCTACTCGCCCCACGACGGGCAGCTCCACGATCTTCACAAGCTCAGCGAGTCATGGCCCGGCGTGGACTCCGCATGGCTCACGACGCGCCTGGGGGCCGACTCCGAACGACTGGTGTGCGTCTATGAGCAGGAACCGGGCGTGTGGACGTTGGACGAGTCCGGGCAGGTGGCCGTGCCCGGTTGGAAGGGGCGGTCGCGGGTCACCCGCGACCAGGCGCGCCTGATCGCGGAGTACGTGATCCCGGCGCCTGGGCGGTACTTCGGTGAGGATGCCGAGCTGCTGGAGCTGCCGCCCGCCTGGGCGAAGAACGCCGTGCTGCGCGACTGGAAGCTGCTGCCGATGCGGCGTGCGGGCGAGCGGTGGTACGGCCGGATGCGGCCGGGCCCGGTGCGCTATGAGGCGGAGCCGGGGCTTGAGCTGGTTGCTACCCCTTACGCTCTTGATTAAGGTTGGAAAGGCTAAGACGGCCTAGCCTCATCACGCCGGGTCGTCTCAGCCCTGCCCCCCGCTTTCGCAGGGACTAGTCGGAGCTGCGTGGGCTTCTGCCCCTCACGCTCGGACCACCCCCGCCGCGCGGGGAGTTCGAGGTCTCGGCCGGTGGCGCTACCTCTGCCATCGGGTGGCGGCTGCATACGCGCCGCACATGAACGCAGAATCCGGTTCCACCAACAGCTCGACCTCAAGTAGCTGAGGGGTCAAGCAGTGCGCGCGAGACAGGCTTTGCTCGCACGGCCGAAGGTCCTTCGCACAATCTACCCGGTGGGTGTCCAGACACAGGAAGGAGGGGGCGTGGTACCGAAAGCCAGTTTCGATCTGGCCGTATGCCAGTGGGCGGAGGTCCGCTGGAAGCAGGCCCGGCCGGATCGCCCCTCGAAGCTCGGCCTGCGGGATCTGCTCGTGCATGCCCATGAGATCGAGGCGTTGGCCATCACCCCTCCGCCTGCGTTGTCGGCGGTGTACCGCTTGCTGTACGCGATCACGGCACGGATCACGGACCTGGACAAGAACACCGAGGGGTTCGATGACTGGCTGGACCGGCGGAGCGAGATCTTCGGCAAGCCTTTGAACCCAGAACGCGTCGACGACTACTTCAACAAGTACTCGGGCAAGTTCGACCTCTTCCACCCCGAACGGCCGTTCCTCCAGGACCCCAGGCTGGCGGACCCGAAGGTGTGTCCCAAGGGCGCTGGGGTGAACAAGCTGGCTCTAGGGCGTCCCGCGGGTAACAACTCGGTGTGGTTCGGGCACCACTGGGACGCCTCGCCCGTCCCCGTGCCGACGCCTGAGGCCTTCCTCGCGTTGCTGTGCTGGCTCTACTACGGACCTTCCGGCCGGTGCGCGACACGAACCCACGCCGATGTCACCGCTGCGGACGTGTCCGCCGGCCCCCTGCGGTCGAGCCTCTCCTACCATCCCGAGGGCAACACCCTGTTGGAGACCCTCCTGGCGGGGCTGCCCTCGCCAACCGATGAGTTCCGGCAAGGGGACGACCCATGCCCCTGGGAACTGCCCGACCTGCCCGACCCGCTGGCCCCGCCACGGGAGCCCGACCCCTATCCGGGCCCGTGCGCCCGGCTGACCGGCGGCTGGCAGCACGCGCTGCTCCTGACGCCCGACGAGACGGGGCAGAACGTCGTCGACGCCCATATCACCTGGGGCCGCCGCAACAAGCAGCCGCCGACCGGAGACGCCTACGTGATCTTCCAGGTCAGCAAACAGGGCAACATCTACGCACGGCCTGCCGATTCGGGACGCGCACTGTGGCGCGACCTGGACGGCCTGCTGGACCTGCCCAACACCACCACGGCGCAGCCCCGGCGCCCCGCGGTGTTCGGCGGCGACATCGACGACCTCGGCTCGTTCAAGGTCAGGGCATTGGGTTTCGAGCAGGACGGGAAGACCAAGGACATCCAGTTCGTGTCGGCCGTCACCCCGCCGCTGCTCTTCCGGATCAACGAGACGGATCCCGGCACCTCCCGGCGCATCGGCGACCTGCGGACGGCCGGTGAGCTGTACGGCAGTCGCCTCGATTTCGCCGTCAAACTGGCGTGGGCCTCCATCGTCAGCGATAAGCCGAAGAAGTGCGCGTGGTCCGAGCACGCCGCCGCCGCGTACTGGCCGATGGCGGAGGAGACCTTCTGGAGGCGGATGCGCGACCAGGACTTCGACCGCCCTTGGCGTTCGTTTCTCGGCGCGGCGATCTCCGCGTTCGAGCAGGTCACCCAGGGGCATGTCCGCAGTGCCCGGACCGCCCGTGCCATCGAGAGAGCCCGCTTGGAGCTCTATGGCGGCGTCCGCAAGATCAGCCGTACGAAACGGCGCTCCACGTCACCGTCATCGAACGATCGGCAGGGAAGCATGGCCGGCCAGCAGACACCCACCATCCACCCCGCTCTGGAGCAGGCTCGCCAGTTCGTCACTGGGGTCTTCGAGCTGTGTGAAGATCCAGGAAAGCGTTCTGCCTTGCGTAGTGGCCTGGGCCGTCCTCTCGATGAGTGTCACCGCATGCACAAGGTGATCGCGGGGCGGGTGCCCAACAAGCAGGAGAACATTCAGCGCGCCTACTACGCGATCGCCGCCATGATCGCATCACTTCCGCCGCAGGCCAGGGGAAGATCGTCCGCCGATAATCCCGTGGGCCGCGGCTTCGGCCAGTGCCTCGCCGAAGGCGTGGCCCATGGAGTTCTCCGTGAGTCCACGGCCGAGAGCCACCTGGACCTGCTCACTCGGCAGAGCGTGGACGGCCTGCACCGTCACCTGCCGGCGATGGTCCGCGCCGTGGCGGACCGGTCCTCGGCGGTCGATTGGGGACAGCTCCTGCTGGACCTGCAGCGGTGGGAGGAGCACCGCGACCAGATAGCGCGCCGCTGGTTGCAGTCGTTCTACCGGACACGCTTCGAGGCGGATCTTGAGGCCGCCCGCGCGGCGGACGACGACGACCACGACTCCCAGTAGTCCATCTCGAAACCCTGAAGCTGGAGCCTTCCGTGACCACGATCCCCGGCCGCTACATTGAAGCGCACATCATCCAGGCCATCCCGTTCGCCAATCTCAACCGGGACGACACCAACGCGGTCAAGACCGTCAAATGGGGCGATAGGGAGCGCACTCGGGTCAGCAGCCAGTGCTGGAAGCGGGCCATGCGCCTGTACCTGCAGACCTCCCTCGGCCAGGAGGCCGCCCTGCGTACCCGCCGCTTGGCCGAGTACCTCGCCCGGCACTTGCGGGAAAAGCACGACTGGCCCGCTGAGCTGGCCGAGCGCGCGGGGCGGCACACAGTGGTCGCCAGCAGTGTCGGTGGCGAAGCGCCGAAGAAAAAGACCGACGAAGCGTCGAAGAAAAAGACCGATAAGGCGTCGAAGCAGGCCGAGGGGGCGTCGAACGGCACCAACGAGCACTGGTCCACAGCCGCGATGGTCTACGTGCCGGCCTCCGCCATCGGCGAGCTCGCCGAACTCGCCATCCGCTACCGCGAAGCGCTGGAGAAGGCCAAGGAGCCCAAGCCCCCGACCCAGTTCGAGCGCAGTCACAGCGTCATCCCGACCGCCGAAGTCGACGCGATCCTGCGTAGCCGCAATGGCGTCATCAACCTGTTCGGGCGGATGCTCGCCCAGGTAGACGATGCCAAGGTCGACGGAGCCGTCCAGGTCGCCCATTCCTTCACCACGCACGCCACCGACACCGAGATCGACTACTTCAGCGCGGTGGACGACGTCACCGACATCTGGGGCGACACCACCGGCAGCGCCCACATGGGGCAGGCCGAGCACAGCGCCGGAGTGCTCTACCGCTACGTCGTTCTCGACCTGAACGACCTGCACGCCAACCTGGGCGGAGACCTCGCCGACACCCGGGACTTGGCGGCCGGTCTCCTCAAGGCGGCGTTGTTGTCGCTTCCCCATGCCAAGAGGAACTCCACTGCCCCCAACACCATCCCGCATCTGGCGCACCTGACCGTACGGACCGACCGGCCCGTCTCCTACGCGGGCGCTTTCGAGAAGCCGGTGCGCGCCGACCGGCTCGGCGGGCACGGCGACCTTTCGGTCATCAAGATGGACGAGTACGCCGGCGCCGTGCAGAAACTGCTGGGCAAGGAGGGATGCCGCTATGCTGCCCATGCGACGCTGTCGGAGGAGAAGATCGACAAACTCGGTAAGCGAGTCGAATCCTTCGAGGAGCTGATCGACAAGGCACTGGCCGACGCCCTGGCCGCGCGGGAGACCAAGTGAACGCGCCTCCCACCACGGGCTTCCTGCTGCACCTGAGCGGGCCGCTGCAGTCGTGGGGGGAGCGCTCCCGCTTCAACCAGCGGGACACCGCCACCGCTCCCACGCGCTCCGGGCTCATCGGCTTGATCGCCGCCGCCTTGGGGCTGCGTCGCGACGAGCTCGGGCAGCGCGCCGGCGGACCCATCACCGAACTGAGGACCTTGCGGTTCACCGTACGGATAGATCGCCCTGGCACGTTGCTGCGAGACTTTCACACGGTCGGCGGAGGAATGCCCCGTCCCCTCACCGTGATCACTGCCGAGGGCAAGCGGCGCGCCGAGGACAAGGCCACGGTCACCTCAGACCGCTACTACCTTCAGGACGCCGCGTTCATCGTCGCCGTCACGGCGGACGACCCGGCCCTGCTGGACCGCTGCGCCCAGGCCGTGCGTGCCCCGATGTGGCCGCCCTATCTGGGCCGCCGGTCATGCCCGCCGGACGCCCCGTTCCTGCTCGACGTTCTGGGCGGAGACCCGATCACCGCGCTGATCGATTTCCCCCTCGCCCGGCGGAAACCTCGCGACCAGGGCAGTGTCCTGGTCGAGTTCCGCAGCGACACGCCGTTCGACGCCGCCGCGTGGCCGGACGACCCCGCCGCCCCGCAGACCGAGCAGGTCTACAGCGAGGCCCAGGACGAACCGGTCTCTTTCGAGTCTCACAACCGGCGCTACCAGACCCGTCCCGTGTACCGCAGGCATCTGAGCCTTCCCGCGCGACAGTGCGCAGGACGAGGCATCGACTATCTCACCGAGATCACCAAGCATCTGAACCCCGAGCAGTCCAACGGAAGCACTCCGACGACGCCATGAACACCGAACTGTGGATCACCCAGATCATCCTCGACACCAGCAACCGCGCCGTCCTCGGCGATCTGCGGGACGTCGTCCGGCTGCACCGGCGCGTCATGAGCCTGTTCCCGGACGGGCTCGGACCTGACGCCCGGCGGCAGGCCGCCGCCCTCTTCCGCCTGGAAGAACAGACCCGCGGATCCGCCATC
Source organism: Sinosporangium album (assembly GCF_900100605.1). Lineage (GTDB taxonomy): Bacteria > Actinomycetota > Actinomycetes > Streptosporangiales > Streptosporangiaceae > Sinosporangium > Sinosporangium album. Next base: position 107,951 of record NZ_FNCN01000011.1, read on the forward strand.
TTGGTGCAGAGCGCCGTCAGACCTGCGCTGGAACGGCTTTCCGCCTCCTATGGAACCGCTCGCTGCAAATCCTTGACGCCGCTGCTCGACGGGGTGCGCGAAGGGGTGAACATCCACTACCGGATCATCGCCAACGCCACCCGTAAGCTCGGCATGAACACCACCGCCGGCCGTCCCAAGCAGGTCGTTCCGCTCCACGGTGCCGAAGCCGACGAGTGGTGGCAGCGCCAAGCCGATGCCGCCGGCCTCATCCTGCGCAGTTCGCACAGCAGGCAGCTCGACAGCGGAATCGGCGAACGGGGCGACGACAGCCGTGTCACCCACGCCCGCACCCAGTTCGACGGCACCGCCACCGTCTCCGAGCCCAAGGCTCTCCTCCACCGGATCCACGCGGGTATCGGCCGGGGCAAGTCCTTCGGGTGCGGGCTGCTCACCATCGCCCCGGCCGCTCCGGCGTCATGAGCTCCACCTCGGCACGCAACGCCCGCCAGCGCCTGGCCGCGCCCACCGCGGCCATGCTCCCGCGCATCGGCGACTCGTTGTCGTTCCTGTACATCGACATAGCCCGCATCGTGCAGGACGACACCGGCGTCAAGGCCTTCTTCCAACTGGACGACGAACAACGCCGTGTCGCTCTGCCCACCGCCGCGCTGGGCTGCCTCCTGCTCGGGCCGGGGGTCTCCATCACCAGCCGTGCCCTGTCCACGCTCGCCAGGCACGGCACCACCGTCATCTGTGTGGGAAGCGCCGGTATATGCTGCTACGCGGCCAACGTCCCGGACTCCCTCCCCACACGCTGGCTGGAACTGCAGGCCCGCGCCTGGGCCGACGACACCGAACGCGCTGCCGTCGCCCGCCGCATGTACCTGCGGCGGTTCGGCGAGACGGCCCCCGCCAACGCCACCATCGCCCAACTACGCGGCCTGGAAGGCCAGCGCATGAAGGCGCTCTACCGTCTGTGCGCCCAGCAGCATGGGCTGCGGCCCTTCAAACGCTCCTACGCCCCCGACGACTGGGACGGCCAGGACCCTGTCAACAGGGCTCTCTCGGCCGCCAACACGTGCCTCTACGGCATCGTCCACGCCGCCATCAACGCCATCGGCTGCTCACCCGGCCTCGGCTTCGTCCACACCGGCACATCTCACTCCTTCGTGTACGACATCGCCGACCTCTACAAAGCCGAACTCACCGTCCCACTCGCCTTCTCCCTCCACGCCGCCGTCGACCCCGATGGCCAAGCCCGCCGTTCCTTCCGCGACGGCCTGCGTCTCTTTCGTCTCCTCCCACGCATCGTCGCCGACATCCAAACCCTCCTGGACCCCGACGACGGCACCCGCCGGGAAGACGCCGAAGAAGCCGCAGAGGAACTTGTCGACCTCTGGGACCCGGACTTCGGCCGCCTGGCCGGCGGCACCAACTACGGGCACGACTGACATGGCCTCCATGACCGTCATCGCCACCACAGCCATTCCCGACCACCTACGCGGAGCCCTCACCCGCTGGATGATCGAACCCATGCCAGGGCTCTACGTCGGCACTCTCTCCGCCCGAGTCCGCACCGAACTCTGGGCCGCCGTCGCCGCTTCCGTCGGCGACGGCGCTGCCGTACTCCTCCACCCCGACGCCAACGAACAGGGGTTCACCCTCCACACCGCAGGTCATCGCCGCCGCACTCCCATAGACCTCGACGGCCTGACCCTCATCGCCCTCAACCCAGCCGAGCCAGATAACGAATCAGTAAACCCCTGACATCGCCCCAGGTCAGTAAGTGTTTTCCCCGCGCAGGCGGGGGTGGTCCGCAGTACCACAAGCAACCCGCCAACATCCTCTAGTTTTCCCCGCGCAGGCGGGGGTGGTCCGGTAGGGCCGCGTGAGCTTGTTCCATCGGCGTGGTTTTCCCCGCGCAGGCGGGGGTGGTCCGCGGTGGCCCGAGGATTCGGCCAACAAGGCGAGGTTTTCCCCGCGCAGGCGGGGGTGGTCCGAGGCGGTTGAATGGTGCGTCGGGCGACAGCGCGTTTTCCCCGCGCAGGCGGGGGTGGTCCGGAATTTACGGCCCGGAGGGCGCGGTGGATGAAGTTTTCCCCGCGCAGGCGGGGGTGGTCCGCAATCCACCGTGGACTCCCCGCGCCAAGAGCGGTTTTCCCCGCGCAGGCGGGGGTGGTCCGCCAGGGACTGATCGACAGGCGCTCGACCGCGTGTTTTCCCCGCGCAGGCGGAGGTGGTTTGAGCAGCGCGTCTCCGAGGATGACGTAGCCGGGGTTCCGACGAGCAGGAGTCCGCTGGCCGCGGCGGGGCCTCTGATGGAGGCGACGCTGCGGTTGAGCGTGACGAGCGCTGTAGCGTTGCGGATCCGCTCGGCGGGCACGAGGTCCGGCACCACGCCTGTGTTGGTGGGGGAGGAGAAAGGCATGGTGTTCCGGCTTTGAGGGAAGCGTGGGCGGGGGGCGGTCGCCGTTCAGGGTTGCTTTCGCTGGTGTGCGGCGGCCGGCGGTTTGGGGGACCGGCGGTGGCGATTCGTACCCTGCCGGTAGTGGCGTTGTTGGCATGCGCGTGAGCAGTATTTGCGGCGTCGGCCGCGTGCTCGTTGGGTGAAGGGTTTCGTGCAGACGGTGCAGCGGTCCGGCGTTGGGGCTTTTTCGTCACGCTGGGAGTCTGTTTCGTCACGCTTCTGGTGGGTTGCTCCCCGAGGGGGGATCGATTGCGCTGCGGTGACGAGACTCTGGGCGGTGACGAGTCCGCGCGGTGTGTGGTTCATGAGTTCATCGTCGAGGTCCGGGCATTCGGTGACGATGTCATCGTCTGGGCATTGCAGCAGGTGCAGCAGATACGCATGCGCGCTCTGCATCTGCTTGATCTTTTCCTCGACCGCGTCGGCGTGGCGCCTGACGGTGCCTTGCCAGTCGTGGTTCCTGTTTCCCGAGGTTACGACGGATGCGTGTTCGAGGGGCATCGCGGCGGTGACGCAGCACAGGTAGGCGAGGCCGATGTGGCGGAGGCCGGTTTCGGTGTAGACGCGGCGCCCGTTCGTGCGTGGTGGCTCGGGAAGCACGCGTTGGGATTCCCACCATCGCAGCGTGGAGGGGGCGAGGCGGTAGAGGGCCGCCGCTTGGCCGATCGAGACACCCGGTGGATTGCTCATATGCCTATTTGACATCAAGTCACCTTGAAGATCGAGGATAGCAGGTGAGGTTAGGCATACCTTGCTTCCGAGTGTGGAGGCTGCTTCGAGGACTACGGGGCCGTGGATCCAGTATGCGGTGCCGGCCCCAGGAGGAACACAGACATGAGCACGGCTACAGACACACGCGTGGCCGCCGGGTCGGGGTCCCACGCGGACTCCGACCAGTCGGTCGGACTCGCGAAGGCCGGGGCGCTGGCGCGACTTTTCGCTCCGATCCGGACGCACCTCGTGGTCTGCGCGGTCCTGTCGACCCTGAGCGCGGCGGCGGGGATCGTGCCGTACATCGCGGTCGCCGAGATCGCGCGGGCCATGCTCAATGATCCCGCCGGGGCGGGCGCGGCCATCTGGACCTGGGTCGGCATCGGTGCTGCGGGTGCCACGGTGTGGCTGGTGCTGATGGTGCAGTCCTCTCGTGTGGGGCATTATGCGGACGCGAAGATTCTGCACGAGCTGCGCACGCGGATTGTGCGGCACCTCGGCGCGCTGCCGATCGGTTGGTTCCGCGCGTCGGGTTCGGGCAGGGTGAAGCGGGCGATGACGGGCGACCTTGAGGAGATGCACGAGGTCATCGCGCACGCTTTGGGGCAGCTGACCGGGGCGGTCACGGTGGTGCTCGTGGGGGCGGGCTACCTGTTCTCCGTTGACGTGCCCATGGCGCTGATCGCGCTGGGGGTCCTCGTCGTGATGGGGATCTTCTACCGCATCTCCATGCGGTCCATGACGGCCCATGTGAACCGTCTGATCGTCGCCGACACGCGGATCAGCGCCGCCAGTGTCGAGTACGCCGACGGGATCCAGGTGGTGAAGACGTTCGGCACCGGGGGCCGCGTCCTGCGCCGCTTCGACGACGCTGTGGACGAGCACACGCAGGCGTTCGCGGCATGGGTCGCCGAGGTGCGCCACAGTTCGGCGGCATCGCGGCTGTTCGGCTCGGAGATGGCGGTTCTGACCGCCGTGATGGCCGCCGGGCTGGCCTTCGTCTCCCAAGGGTCGCTCGCGGTCGCGGATCTCGTGCCGTTCCTGGTGGTCGCGGTCGGGATGCCGAACTCGATCCTGCCGGCCGTGACCGCCTCCCAAGGGGTGCGGAAGGGCCGGATGGGCGCGGCCAACATCGAGCGGCTGCTGTCCCGCCCGCCGCTGCCGGAGCCCGAACGCCCGCAGAAGCCGCAGGGGCATGGTGTTGAGTTCGATCAGGTGTCGTTCTCCTACGACGGGGTGACCAACGCCGTCGAGGATGTCAGCGCCGTCTGCCCGCCGGGTACGGTGACCGCGATCGTGGGGCCGTCGGGAGCCGGCAAGACCACGCTCACGAGTCTGCTGCCGCGGTTCTACGACGTGACGGCCGGGGCGATCCGGATCGGCGGGGTCGATGTGCGCTCGATCCCGTCGGCCGACCTGCTGGGGTCGATGTCGCTGGTGTTCCAGGATGTCGCCCTGCTGCGCGACAGCGTCGCGGAGAACATCCGGATCGGCCGGCCCGACGCCGACGACGCCGAGGTCCGGCGGGCGGCGGTCGCGGCGCACATCCACGATGTGATCGAGCGTCTGCCCGGCGGGTATGACACGCTGCTCGACGGGGGCGGAGGCAGCCTGTCCGGCGGTGAGCGCCAGCGGCTGACGATCGCGCGGGCGATCCTGTCCGGGGCGCCGGTCGTGGTCCTGGACGAGGCGACGGCCGCGCTGGACGCCGACAGTGAGTCGGCGGTCCAGGAGGCGCTCGCGACTTTGGCGGTCGGCAAGACGGTGATCGTGATCGCCCACCGGCTGCACACGATCGTCGGCGCCGACCAGATCCTCGTCTTCGACAACGGGCGGTTGGTCGAGCGGGGTCCCCACGATGAACTGCTCGCGCGCGAAGGGCTGTACGCCCGGATGTGGGCCGCACAGGAAGGAGTGCTCGCGTGATCCGCCGGTTGTACCGCCTGTGGCCGGAGCCCAAGCTGCTGGCCCGCCTATGGCTGCTCACGGGGGCTCAGGCCGTACTGCAAGGCCTGCTGCTGGCCGTGCTCGTCCCCGTCCTCGCCGCCGTCATCCGACCCGAGCCCGACCTGGCCGCGGCCACTCCGTGGCTTGTTCTGGGCGGGATCGGCGCGGTCGCGTATGCGGTGCTGAGCATCATCGCCACCCCGGTGGGTTTCAAAGCGGCCGGCACGCTCGCGGCGCAGCTGCGGCGGCGGCTGATGCGCCATGTGAGCACGCTGCCGCTGGGCTGGTTCACCGCTGAGAACAAGGCGCGGCTCGCGCGGGGGGTGACCGCGGACGTGGGCGACGCCGCGCACCTCGCCGTGACGGTCGCCGGCCCAGCGATCACCTCGACGCTGCTGCCCGCCACCGTCGTCGTGGTGACGTTCACGGTCGACTGGCGGATGGCGCTGCTGTTCTGTGTGACCGCGCTGGTCGCTTATTGGGCGCTGCAGCGGGCCGCGCGGATCTCCGAGATCGCCGAGATCGAGCTGGAACGGGCGGCCGTGGGAGTCGCGGGTCGGGCGATCGAACTGGGCCAGGCCCAGCCGGTCCTGCGGGCCGCCGGCCATGCCGAAGGCACGCCCCGGATGCATGCCGCGCTGGAGGAGCACCGCGAGGTCTACCGGGAGGGCATGCGCCGCGCGCGGCGGCCGTTCTTCGTCTACACCGCGGTCATCGCGGGCGGCTTCGTGGCGGCGCTGGCGCTGGCCGGGGAGCTCCTGCTGAGCGGCCGCATCGAGCTCGCGGGGGCGATCGCACTGCTCGTGCTGGCCGCCCGCTTCCTGGAGCCGCTCGGCAACCTCATCGAGCTCATCGGGGCCCTGCGCGCGATGACCAACAAGATCGGGCGTGTCGAGGAGCTGCTGGCCGCTCCCGCGCTGCCGACGGCGGCCGATCCGGTGCGCGGGATCGACGCGGCCGACGTCGAGTTCTCGCATGTCAGCTTCACCTATCCAGGTGGTGACAGCCCGGCGCTGCGCGACGTGTCGCTGCGCTGCCGGCCGGGCACCACCACCGCGCTGGTCGGGTCGTCGGGCTCGGGGAAGACGACGGTGACCCGTCTCATCGCCCGGTTCTTCGACGTCGACTCGGGGCAGGTGCGCATCGGTGGCGTCGACGTCCGCGAACTCGATCCGGCCGCCTTGCTCGACGAGATCGCCATCGTCTTCCAGGACGTCTACCTGTTCGACGACACCATCGAGAACAATCTGCGTCTGGCCCGGCCGGAGGCGACGTGGGACGAGCTGGAGAAGGCCGCCGGCGCGGCGCGGCTCGATGAGGTGATCGAGCGCCTGCCGCACGGTTGGCAGACCCGCGTGGGTGAGGCCGGAGCCCAGCTGTCGGGCGGTGAACGTCAACGCGTCGCGATCGCCCGGGCGATCCTCAAGCAGGCGCGCATCGTGCTCGTCGACGAGGCCAGCTCCGCGCTCGACCCGGAGAACGAGGCCGCGATCACGCAGGCCATCGCCAATCTCGGTGACGACCCCGACCGTACGGTGGTCGTGATCGCCCACCGTCCCGCCACTTTGGCCGCGGCGGATCACGTGGTCTCGCTCGACGGCGGAGTGGTCATCGAGTCGGGCACGCCCGATGAGCTGCTGCGTACGGGCGGGGCGTTCGCGCGCCTCAACCGGCAGTACGAGCGGGCGCGGCACTGGCGTATCGCCAACCACGGGTGAGGTGCCCGCGTTCGAACGGACGGGGACCGGTGACCGGGGACGTGGACTTCCCCGGTCACCGTTTCCAGGTCCCCCCACCTGACGCCTTCGGGCAGGCGCTCAAGCTGGATGTCGCCATGCCGGGGCTGCCCGCCACGGGCCGTCACCACCGGAAGCGGAGGTCGTCGCGGGCGGCCCGGTCAGCGCTCGCGGTGGAAGATCATGCCGCCGTGGTGCAGTGTGTCGGCGTCGACGAAGGTGCCGTCGGCGGTGAAACCGGTGTCGTCGACGTAGTCGATCTGGTTGCCGGTGATGGTGTAGCTGCCGGTGTAGGCGCTCTTGCGGGTACCGCGCGCCTCGTCGTAGCGGCCGTCGGCGGTGAGCTCCTGGCGGATGTGTCCGTCTGCGGTGACCCACATGCCGACGTACGGGTGGCGGGCGGTGCTGGTGGATGTCACGGAGGGCTCCCGGCTGTCGGAGGTGGTGGGCGAAGGGGGGAGGGGGGTGGCCGAGGGGAGGGCTGCGCCCTGGTCGGAGGCCTCGTTCGTGGAACAGGCGGCGAGGGTGAGGGCAAAGGTGAGAGCGGCGGTGGCGGTGATGGCGCGTCTGCGCATGGTCATGGGAGGGGGCTCCTGTCAGGGGCGGCGCACGGTGCGCGGCCCCGACCCGACGGCATGTCTTCTGGGCGGAAGCGGCGATCCACGTCCGAAGCCTCGGAGGCTTCGGCGGCGAGCTAAGCGCTCACACAGGCCGTTCCTGTACGGCGTGAGCCGTACCGAGCCGGTAACCGCCGAGTATGGCCAGGGCGTCGGAGGAGGGGCTCCCCGGTTCGGCCTGGTAGACGACCAACTGCTGGCCGGGGCTGGAGTTGACGGTCAGCGATTGATAGCTCAGCTCGATGTCGCCGACGAGGTGGTGGTGGAACCGCTTGGTCTCAGCGGTCTTGCTGCGCACGTCGTGCCGTGACCACAGGTGGGCGAAGTCGGCGCTCTTCAGGGACAGCCCGCCGACCAGCCTGATCAGGGCCGGGTCGTCCAGGTCCGCGCCGGCCCCGGCGCGCAGTGCCGCCACGCAGTTCTCGGCGATGACATTCCAGTCGCGGTAGAAGGTCCGGGCGGCCGGACGGAGGAACACCGAGGCGATCAGATTCGTCTCCTCGCCCATCCAGTCGAACAGCGCTTCGCCGAGAGGATTGGCGGCCAACTGGGTGAGGTAGCGGTCGAAGATGAGCGCGGGGGTGGTGTGCCAACCGTCCATGAGGCGGATCAGGGAGGCGTCGGCATACGCGGTGCGGGTGGATCGTTTGCGCGGCGGTGCGGGGCGTGCCAGGGTGCGCAGGTGGTCGGCCGCGTCGGCGCTCAGGCCCAGAGCCGTCGCGAGGGCTTCGACGACCTGGGACGAGGGGTGTTTGTCGCGGCCTTGTTCCAGCCGGATGTAGTAGTCGGTGGACACTCCGGCCAGGATCGCGACCTCTTCGCGGCGCAGACCCGGTGTGCGGCGCTTACCGGCGGGCAGTCCGTGATGCGCGGGGTCGGCCGCGGCGCGGCGGGCGCGCAGGAACTCTCCGAGACGGTTGCCGGTCATGAGGAAGAGCCTAGGGTGTCGACGCCCAGGCTCCAGGCCGTGGTCAGGTGCTGCTTGGCGACTTTCCAGCCTTCGCCGGTGCGGACGACGATCTCGAAATGCGTGTTGAGCAGGTAGTGGCCGCGGATGGCCTCCTTGTCGGCGAGGGCGGTCAGGGCGGTCAGCGTCTCGCTCGCCGGGGCCGGGGTGGGAGCGTCGGTCACGAAAGGTTCCTTCCGGTGTGCCCCTTGGAGGGCGTGATGGTGTCACCGTACGGACGACCTGCACATGCCGGGTAGACCTGTCGCTCCCACCCGCCGCCCGCCCCCGGCCGGGCGGTGCCGCCGATCGGGCCCCGACTACCGGCCGGGGCCGTCGACCGTGACGAGGACCTTGCGCACGTGTTCCGCTTGGGTGTGCATGACGTCGAATGCGCGCTCGATCTGGTGGAAGCCGAAGCGGTGGGTGATGAGGCGGGCGAACCGTTCTTGGTGCCGCGCGATGAGCCGCAGGCCGTCACCGATCAGGTCGAGGCTGTTGCGGCTGCCGAGGATGTCGAGTTCCTTCAGCGGGATCGTCCGCAGGGGGAGGCGTGCGTCGCGGTCGGAGATGCCGACCGCGACGACCCTGCCTGTGGGCGCGGCGACGTCCAGCGCCGCGGCGAAGGCCGAGGGCGACCCTGTCGCCTCGATCACTACGGTCACAGGCCTTGTCGAGTCGGTGGCGGTCAGCGCGGATATCTGCGGGCCTGTGGGGAACGCCGCCGCGGGGTCGACCACGATGGCTTCGACCGCGCCGAATTCCTTGGCCGTCTCCGCGCGCTCGGGCAGGGTGTCGGCGGCGACGACGTCGACGCCGAGCTCTCTCAAGTAGAGCGTGGAGATCAGCCCGATGGGCCCGCACCCGATGACGAGAGCGAGTTCGCCCGCGTGGGCGCGGCTGCGGCGTACGGCCTGCATGGCGATGCTTGCGGGCTCGCCGAGCGGCGCGAGCTCGCTCGGCAGCCCGGGTGGCACCTTCCGCAGTGTCTCGACCGGAGCCAGGATGTACTGGGCCAGTGCGCCGTCCTCGTAGCAGCCGAGCACCGAGACGCGCTCGCATACGTTGGGGCGGCCGACGCGGCAGGCGTAGCAGGCCCCGCACGAGCGGACGGGGGACAGCACGACGGTGTCACCGCACGCGATCGAGGCACCCGAAGCGTCCGAGGTGTCAGAGGTGTCGGAGTCCGCCACCTGTTCGACCCGGCCGACGACCTCGTGCCCCTGGACGATCGGGAAGGGGTTGAGGTATTCGCCCTGCCAGATGTGCAGGTCGGTTCCGCACAGCGTGACGTGCTCGACGCGGACGAGCGCGGTGCCGGCCGTGGGGGTGGGGATCGGCCGCTCCTGATACTCCAGGGTGCCGGCGGCCACCGTGGTGGCGGCCTTCATTATTCGAGCGCTGCCTTCGCGAACGCCACGTTCCATGTTCTGATATCCCTTTCTCGGATGACGCCGGCCGACCAGAACGGGTCGTGATCGAGGGACCGCTCGACCGCGGCCGGGTCGTCCGCGCGGACGACGATCAGCGCCCCGGGGCGGTCGTCGTGTTCCAGACGTCCGCTGAGGACGAGCGTGTCGGCCTCGAAGAGCCCGCGGAGGAAGGCGACGTGGGCCGGCCGGTGGCGGTCGCGTTCGACCGCGCTGCCTTCGGCGTACTCATAGCGCACCGCGTACAGAGTCATCCGGTCTCCTTCCCGGTCCTGCCACGTCGGCCTGTCACGTCTGCCCGGCACGTCGCTCTTTCACGTCGCCCTGTCACGTCTGCCGGGCGAACTCTGCAGAGGCGGCGGGCTTGACGTAGCCGAACCGGCTCATGGGGGTCAGCGCGCCGATCTCGGGCCACTCCAGCGGGATGTCGAGCTGTGTCCGCAGCAGGCGCTGGAAGTCGGCGAGTATGCGTTCGTCCTCGTGTACCCGCGCCGGTGCCGACCCTTCGCGCACGCAGAACGCGGCGAGCGCGCCGGCCGCCTCTCCGACGGCCCACTCCACGGGATGCACCCGGTAGGCGCCGTTGGTGATGTGCGTCGTGCCGATGTTCTTGGCGGCGGCTATCAGGTTCGACACGCGCACGGGAAGGAGCGCGCCGAGCGGGATCTGGAAGGGCCAGGTGTCGATGTCGACGCTGTTGCGGCCGGAGGTCGACGGGTGGAGGTCCATCCGGTAGGCGCCGATGCCGACGGTGTCGGCGAACGGCTCCGCGCCCGTCCGCCCCTCCCGCGCCTCCACGCCGAGGTGGGACTCCGTGACCGTGAAGCGGGCGCGGATACGGCGTGCCTCCCGGATGTACGGCTCCATCGCCAGTCCGTCCTCCGTGCCGGTGAGGTCGGGGCGGGGGCGCAAGCCCGGGTAGCCGAATCCGCCGTCGTGGCGCGGAGCCTCGGTCTGGATCCAGTAGATCAGCGAGAGCGAGAGCTGGCGGGCGCCCTCAAGGGCCAGGGCCCTCTGCTCCTCGTCGACTCCGAGCAGCGGACGGTCGAAGTAGTCCATCATCGGCCACACCGCGGCCGACAGGTCGGACTCCCACTCGTCGTCGAACTGGTGGGACGCCAGGATGCGCCGGGAGGACCACAGGTCGTAGCGGAGCCCCGACTCCTGCACCTCGTCCGTGAAGAGCGGGCGCGGACGCGGCTTGTGGGTCACGTAGTCGGAGATCTGCCACCCGAGGAAGGGCCCCGGCCAGAACTCCGGCCGGTAGGAACGCCAGTAGTCGTACTGCTCGGGGCGGTCGATCGTGTAGTCGCCCTCCGGGACGTAGCCCAGGACCATCGCCCAGGTCACGGCCTGCTGGTCGAGGGGGTCGGCGACGTCGGGCGCGTGCGGCTCGCCCGTCTCGCCGCGGCTCTCGGCTCCGATGACATGCTCGGCCGACGCCTTGTCGATGAGGTCGCCGAGTTCGCTGGCGTCGAGGTAGTAGCGCGCCTCGTACTCCTGCACGGCGCCGCTGCGCCCGCGCACGCCGATCGAGCGGATGCGGTCGCCCTCGACGTGCGCCTCGGCCAGCGTGGAATGTTTGAGCACACGCAGCCTGCCGCGGCTCATCCACGGGTACAGCTCGCTTTCCAGCACCAGTTGGGCGACGTACGGCTCGTGCGTGAGCGGCCCGACGTTGCCCAGCCCGGGGTTGAAGGCGGGCCGGCTCCGGCCTCGGGCGGAGACCGGATACCTGTCGAAGTAGAAGCGGCGCACCGCGTCGCGGAAGCCGCGATAGCTCGCGGAGCATCCGAACGACTCGATCCAGGGGTGCTCGTCCGGCGGTACGGCTTGCGCCGACACCTGCCCGCCGATCCACTCGCCGGGGACGACGAGCAGGACGGTGGCGCCGGTTTTCACGGCGGCGAGGGCGGCGGCGACGCCGCCGAGGCCTCCGCCGTACACGGCGACGTCGAACCGTTGTCTTGCTTGCACGTGGGTCTCCATGTCATGCGTTGGGGGAGGTGGTGTGCGGGACCGGCGGCGCATCGGCCGCGGCGGTGAGATACGCCGAGACGGCCGCCTCCGCGATCTCGGCGTCCTGCTCGCCGGTGCCGCCGCTGACTCCGACGGCGCCGAAGCAGTAGCCGCCGACGAGCAGCGGCAGCCCGCCGGCGAAGGTCGCGATCGGTGCGGCGACGGCGGCCGGCAGGCCGAAGTACGGCGCGCCGGGCTGCACGGCGGCGGCGAGCGACTCGGAGGGCCTGCCGAAGCCGGCCGCCGCGCGGGCCTTCGCCAGCGCGAGGTCGGAGGTGGCGGGGAGCGCGTCCTCGTCGCGGCATCCGGCGGCGGGGGCGCCGGTCCGGTCCACGACGACGACGGCGACCTTGGTGGCGATGCTCTCGGCGTGCCGCAGCGCCGCCTCGACGGCGGCCAGCGCCCGGCGGCCCGAGACGACCGCGCGTTCGGTGTGCCGGGTCATGAGGCGGCCTCCGGGAGGGTGTCGATCCGGAGCCGGTCGCCGAGTATCAGCTCGGCGGCCTTCTCGCCGATCATCACGGTGGGGGCGTGGGTGTTGACGCTCGGCACCGTCGGCATGATCGAGGCGTCGGCGACGCGGACGCCCTCGACGCCGCGCACCCGCAGCTCCGGGTCGACGACCGCCCCGTCGTCGATGCCCATGCGGCAGGTGCCGACCTGGTGGTGGTAGGTGATGCAGGTCCGCCGTACGTATGTCTCCAGCTCGGCCCGCGTCGGGTGCGGGTGCGCGGGGGCGAGCAGGGAGGCCTTCAGGTGGGTGAAGGCGCCGCCGGCGGCGATCGCGAGCGCGATCTCGACGGCGGAGATCATGGCGTCGACGTCGTAGCGCTGGGTCAGGTAGGCGGGGTCGATGACCGGGGTGTCGGACAGGTCCGCCGAACGCAGGGTGAGGCGCCCGCGGGACTTGGGGCGCATGATTCCCGCACCGATGGTGAACCCGAAGTCCGGCACCGGGTAGCCGTCGACCGGCTTGACGAAGTGCAGGAGGAGCGGCTGGAGGTCGGGGACGGCGATCCGCTCGTGGCTCCGCCAGAACAGGGCCGTGTCCATGAAGTTGTCGCCGGGCGACGGCAGGGGTTCGGGGACGCCGAACAGCACCGGAGCGAGGGCGTGGTCCTGGAGGTTCTCTCCCACGCCGGGGGAGTCGACCTCGACGCCGACCCCGAGGCGCGCCAGGTCCCGCTCGGGGCCGATCCCGGAGCGGAGCAGGATGGCGGGCGACTCGACGACACCGGCCGACAGGACGACCTCCCGGCGCGCGCGCACCGTGCGCGCCCGGCCCGAGTCGTCGACGAGCCGGACACCGGTGCACCGGCCGTTCTCGATCACGAGCCTTTCGACCCTCGTCCCGGTGAGGAGCGTGAGGCGGGGGCTGCCCGCGACCGGCCGGAGGAAGGCTTGCGAGGTCGAGGCGCGCCGCCCCGCGCCGACGGTGAGGTCCACCGTCCCCGCGCCCTCCAGCGTCTCGCCGTTGAAGTCGTGGTTCTCGGGGATGCCGATGGCCTTGGCGCCTTCGATGAAGGCCCGGCTGACGGGATTGTCGCGGGGGACGGGCGTGACGGCCATCGGCCCGGAGGCGCCGTGCCAGGGCGTCTCGCCGAGGGCGTGCCGTTCGCTGCGGAGGAACAGCGGGAAGACCGAGTCCCACCCCCAGCCGCGGCAGCCGTCGTACTCCCAGGCGTCATAGTCGCGCCGGTGGCCCCGGACGTAGATCATTCCGTTGATGGAGCTGCTTCCGCCCAGCACCTTGCCCCGCGGCCAGGCCAGCACGCGGTCGTACAGACCGCGTTGCGGCGTGGTCGTGTAGGCCCAGTCGTACGGACCGCCCCACAGCGTGCGCCAGGAGCTCGGATCGCCGAGCGGTTCGACGCCGCGGTCGCTGCCCCCGGCCTCCACGACGAGGACGTCGCCGACGTCGGAGTCCACCAGACGCCGCGCGATCACGCTTCCCGCCGACCCCGATCCGACAACGACATAGTCGAACTCGTCCCGGTCTTTCATCTCCGCGTTCCTCTCCGTGCCTGTCCGTGCTGTCATTGCCCTCTCCTCGGCGGCCTGATCACCGGTCGTCGTACGGCACAGCCGCCGCGGCGTCGAGGACCGCCCCGCCGCGCGCCAGCGCGGCCGTCAGCGCGGCGGTGTCGAGCGCGAGCGGCGTGGCCGACGCGGCGGCGCTGAGGGCCGCGGCCGAACCGGCCGCCTGCCCGAGCGCCATGGCGGTGCCCATATGCCGGAGACCGGCCATCCCCTTGCGGGTGGCCGACACGCACCGGCCCGCGACGAGCATGCCGTCGACCCCGCGGGGGACGAGGGCGCGGTAAGGGATGGGGAAGGGCCGGTCGGGCACGGCGAGCGAGATGCCGCCGCCCGCGGCGTGGTGGACGTCGAGCGGGCCCGCCCCCAGCGCGATCACGTCCTCGAAGGCCGTGCCGTACAGGACGTCGTGCTCGTCCACGACGTAGTGGCCGACGACCCGCCAGGTCTCCCGCACCCCGATCCAGGACGCCAGCGTGCCGAGTCGCGCGTTCTCGAATCCGGGGAGCGAGCCGCGCAGGAACGGGATCAGCCCGTCGATCATCCGCCGACCCTCGATCTCGGCGAGCGCCAACTCGGACTCGTCGGTGCCGTCCCGGCCGGTGACCCTCGTCATCAGGACGATGGCGTCGTCGCCGTGCGGCGAGCTGAGCACCGGCAGCAGCTTCTGCGCCAGCACACCCCGGCGCAGCCCTTCCTCGGCTATCCGCCGCTTCTCCTCGCGCGGCAGCGCCCTGAACCGTGCCACGTCGACCCCGACCACGCGGGCGATCTGCGTCATCGGCTGGCGCTTGCGGGGGTCCTCACGCGCGGCTTCCCGCTCCGCGCCCGCCCTGACCGCGATCGAACCGTGCGCGCTCGCGTCGACCACGGTCGTGGCGAGCAGCGCCCTGCGCTCCACGGGGCCCTGGTAGACCACGCCCACGCACGCGGAACCGTCCATCACGGGCTCGACGGCCTGCGCGTGGAGGTACGGCGTGACGCCGGCGTCGACCAGCATCCCGTCGAGCACGATCTTGAGCACTTCGGGGTCGAACGGGAAAGTGATCACATCGATGGGGTTGTCACTGGCCTCGGCCAGCACATAGCGCCCGAAGCCGGGGGAGGCGTCCCGTGCGACGAGACGCTCGGTCACCTCCAGCGGGATGCCTCCGACGACGCGCAGGTCCTTCCAGAAGAAGCCCATGAAGCTCGCGACCATCGCGCCGGTGGCCGTGCCCCCGAGGAAGGCCGCCCGCTCGACGAGCGCGGTGCGCGCGCCCTCGCGGGCCGCGGCGATCGCGGCGCACACGCCGGCCGGCCCACCTCCCACGACGACGACGTCGAACGTCGCCGCGACGGGGACCGTGCCCGCGTCCTCAAGGACGGCGTCGCCGTGTCGCCCGGCTCGTACGGCTCGTACGGCGGGGCCGCGGCGGTCGCGATCGCCCGGTTCGCTCGACGTCACGGAAGGTCCTCGGCGTCCGCGTCGTCCTCGTAGTCCGCATCGTCACGGCCGTCTCCGCCGGCGTCGTGGATCGACCTCGCCAGGCCGTACAGCGCGGACTCGGTGCCGGGAGCGCCGATCAGCTGGATCCCGATGGGCAGCCCGTCCGGGTCGCGCCCGCCGGTGACGCTCACCGAGGGCAGCCCGGTGACGGCGGCCGCGGAGATGTAGCGGACAAGGGCGGCGTCGCGCTCCACGAGGTTCCCTGGAGCCGTCTCCACGGAGTCGGCGTACTGGGGCAGCCGGGTGAAGGGGAAGGTCGGAAGCACGAGCACGCCGTCCGTGCCGAGCGCGTGCAGTGCGCGGCGCGTGAGTTCGAACCGCTGTGCCGCCGCGCTCAGGTAGTCCTCGCGCGGGATGAGGGCGCCTTGCTCAAAGGCGCCGCGGACGTCGGAGCCGTATTCGTCCGCGCGTTCCGGCAGCCATGTCTCGTGCAGGTCGGCCCCCTCGCGCAGGTAGGTGGTGGTCGCGACGTCGATGCTGTCGAGCACCCACCCGGTGTCGGTGGTCCGGTCGATCCGCCCCCGGCCCCGAAGCCTCTCGACGACCGCCGCCAGCGTCTCGTGTACGGGTTCGGCGACGTCGTCGAGGGGGAGCGGGAGCAGGCGGAGGCGATCGGGTTCCGGCCGCCTCCGCACCCGCGGGTCCCGGCCGGAGATGACCCTGAACACCTCCGCGTTGTCGTCGACCGTGCGGGTGATGGGGCCGACCGTGTCCATGCTGAGGGCGAGGGGGAAGACCCCGTGCAGCGGCACGCTCCACGCCGTGGGGCGCAGCCCGACCGTTCCGGTGAGCGCTGCGGGCATCCGGATCGAGCCGCATGTGTCGGTGCCCAGAGCCACCATGGTGAGACCGGCCGCGACGGCGGCGGCCGAGCCTCCCGAGGAGCCGCCAGCCGACAGGCCCGCCCCGAGAGGGTTGCCGACCGTACCGAAATGCGGGTTCTCGCTGGTGCCGCCCATGGCGAACTCGTGCATGTTGGTGCTGCCGACGATCACGGCTCCGGCCGCCCTCAACCGGGCGACGACCGTCGCGTCGTCGGTGGGCACCCGACCCGCCAGCACGCGGCTGCCGGCCTGCGTTACCCGCCCGCCGACGTCGATGTTGTCCTTCACCCCCACCGTCACGCCCGCGAGCGGCAGATCCCGCCCGGCGGCGAGCGCGGCGTCGACCCGCCGGGCCTGCGCGCGCGCCCCGTCACGGTCGACCCAGATGAACGACCGCAGGTCGGCGTCGACGGCGTCGATCGCGGCGAGCGCCCGCTCGACCGACTCCAGCGCCGTCGTGCGGCCGGCGCGGAGCCGCCGGCGCAGCTCGCGCACGCTCGGCTGCGGCAGTGCGATGTTCTCCGCCACGGCCTACCTCACCCGCGTTTCCGGCCGCCGGCCCTCGAAGCCGGCGGTGGTGGACGACGACGGGGGCGGCAGGCAGGCGGGCGCTGGCAGCGGCGCACGCGCGGGAGGCGCCGCGGTCTCCGTGATGTTCATCAATATCCTTTCCTTCATCCGGGTGTCCGGGTGTCCGGGTGTCCGGGTGTCCGGGTGTCTGGGCGTCTGGAGCTGCGCTCAGACGCCGACGCGGTCGATCGTCGCCTCGAAGGCGGCGGGGTTCCGCTTCTTGATCACGGCGGCCTGGATCAGGGCGAGGATCGGGACGGCCGCGATCAGCCCGAGCAGCAGGATCGTCACCCCGCCGACCACCTGGTCGCCATTGGCGTCGACATCGCCGACCAGCAGCGGGAAGTACGCGATGATCAAGGCGGCTGCGGCGAGTATGCCGACGAGCCCGAGCACGGGGGCGATCACGGTGTTCCACAGCCGCCGGTCGGCCTTCGTCCTGGCGAAGTAGACCAGGATCGCGATGGATGTCAGCGCGATCAGCAGCGCGATCGCCAGGTTGGTGACGCCGCCGAGCGGTGTGAAGACCGCGAAGACCGGGTCGAGATCCATGATCGCGAACAGTGCGGTGAACGAGGCCGCGGTGATGGTCTGCACCAGCGACGACACGTGCGGGGACCGGTGCCTCGGGTGGATGCCGGAGAGGGCGCGGGGCAGGACGCCGGCGTTCGCCATCGAGTGCTGGTAGCGGGCGAGCACGTTGTGGAACGCCAGCACGCACGCCAGCATCGCGGTGATCAGCAGGAGGTTCACGCCCTTCTCGCCGAACTCGCCGAGGTAGCGGTGCATGGTCGCGAAGATCATCGTTCCGGGGTCCTCCGCGGCCTTGGCCACCACCTTGTCGGCGCCCCAGGCCATGACGATCGACCACGCGGCGAGCGTGTAGAAGACCCCGATGCCGATCACGGCCGCGTAGGTCGAGCGGGGGATGGTGCGGCCGGGGTCGCGTGCCTCGTCGCGGAAGACGACGGTCGCCTCGAAACCGATGAACGAACCGATCGCGAACATCAGGCCGATGCCCGGGGAGCCGCTCACGATGTTGGCCGGTGCGAACGGCGAGAGGTCCAGCCCGGAGTCACCGCCGGTGAACAGGACGGCGACCACGAGCGCGAGGACGATGCCGACTTCGAGCACGAGCATGAAACCGAGCACCTTGCTCGACAGGTCGATGTTGCGGTAGCCGAGACAGCCGACCGCGGCGATGACCAGCAGCGACCAAGCCCACCAGGGCAGAGCCGGGCCGCCGAGCGAACTCACCGTGTCGCTGAGGACGAACCCCATGTAGGCGTGTACGGCGAGCTGCACGGAGGTGTAGGCCAGGATGGCGAGCCACGCGGCGACGATACCGGCGGTGGGGCCGAGGCCGTAGCCGACGAAGGTGAAGAACGCGCCCGGTTTGGGCACGTGGCGCGCCATCGTCGTGAGGCCGACGGCGAAAAGGATGAGAATGACGGCGCTGATCGCGAACAGCGCCGGGAAACCGACGCCGTTGCCGATCACGATGCCGAGAGGGGAGACGCTGCCGACGACGACGAGCGGCGACGCCGCCGCGACGACCATGAACACGATGGAGACGACCCCGAGCGAGCCGGAGAGGCGGGCCGGCTTCTCCTTGCCTTCTGGTGCAACGGTGCTGTTGCCCATTGAGGCTCCTTACCTTGCCGCGTCGCACTCTGTGGCGGCGCGGCCTGTTGCGACGAACCGTGGTGCTGGTTGATGGCGGTGGGGGGTGGGGGTGGGGGATGAGAGGGGGCGGCCCGGCTCGTCAGTACGCGCCGTTGACGGACCAACCGCCGTCGACCACGAGGTTGTCGCCGGTGACGTGGGCGAACCGCTCGTCGGTGAGCAGGAGGATGACGTCGGCGATCTCGCCGGGCTCGGCGGTGCGCCCTTGAGGGATGCGGCCGAGAACCGCCTGCTCGTCAAGGTGCCCGGCGTCCATGGCGTCCTGCACCATCCGAGTTCTGGTGTAGCCGGGGCTGACGCAGTTCACCCGGATTCCATGGGCGGCCCATTCCAGCGCGAGAACCTTCGTCATCGTCACCACGCCGCTCTTCGACGTGCAATAGGCGACTCTTCCCGCTCCCGGAACACCCGCGGTGATGGAGGCGATATTGATGATCTGCCCCTTCGCCCGGCGGAGCGCCGGGAAAAGAGCGTGGGCCGTGTGAAACGGTCCGTACAGATTGCTCTCCAGCACCTCCCGCCACAGGTCCGGGGCGATCTCCTCGGCGCGGCCGAAACCGGTGACACCCGCCGCGTTCACCAGGAGGCCGACCCGGCCGAGCGCCGACGCCGACGCCGCGCGGGCGACGTCGTCGGCCCTGCCGACGTCGACACGCACATAGTCGACACCGTTGACCGGGTCCTCGGGGGCCTCGCGGTCCCAGACGACCACGGGCCGCCCCTGCGCGGCGAGCCGCGCGGCGCAGGAGGCGCCGATGCCGCGCGCCCCTCCGGTGACGACCGCGGTGCCCGGCGTCTCCGCATCGAGATTTGGCATGTCTGAACCCTCTCCAGTCGGCCTCCGCGCGTCCAATATCGACCGCGACAGGCTCCATAAGCGGTGGTTATCGGCGGGTCGTCGCGTCACCCGCGCCGCTCCAGCGCGTGTCCGACCGCCAGGGAGGCGAACACGATCGCGGGACCGAGGGTGATGCCGGGGCCGGGGTAGCGTCCCCCCATGATCGAGCGCATGTCGCTGCCGAGCACGTAGAGCCCGCCGATGGGCCGGCCCTCGGCGTCGAGGGCCTGGGCGTTCTCGTCGGTGACGAATCCCGAGGCGGAGCCGATGTCGCCCGGGTAGACGCGCACGGCGTAGAACGGCGGTCGCTCGACGGCGCCCAGGGAGGGGTTCGGCCGGTGGCGGGCGTCGCCGAGGCCGCGCTGGTAGGGGTCGCCCCCTCGCCCGAAGTCCGGATCGTCCCCGCGCCCGGCGAAGGTGTTGAACCGGTGGACGGTACCGCGCAGCCGGCCCGGAGGCATGTCCAGCCGCCGGCCGAGTTCGTCCAGGTCGCGTCCGGTCGTGAGATAGCCGTCGCGCAGGCGGCGTCTCGTGCCCCACCCTCCCGGCCTGACCGCGCCTATGCCGTACCGTTTGACGGCGCGGTGATCGGCGATCAGGAAGCTGGGTTCTCCGTCCCGCTCGCCGTGCGCGAGCATGTGTTCGCCCAGCACGTGATAGGGAGATGACTCGTTCAGGTATCGCCTGCCGAGCCGGTCGACGAGGATGAAACCGGGTTTGCCGCGGTCGAGGGCGAAATGCGGATAGGGTTCCGGCCGGCCGCCGCGACGGCCCGGCACCAGCGAGATCGGTGCCCAGAACGCGTCGGTGCCCTGCCGCTCGAAGACGGCCCCGGCGCCTTCGAGCAGGGAGTGCGCGGAGGCCTTCGCGCTGTCCACCACGGCGCTCCACGTCAGGGGAAGACCCGCCAGGACCTCGGCCCTGCGCGCCCCTCGCGAGAAGCCGCCGGTGGCGCTGATGACGGCCCGCGCGACGCGGACGGTGCGGGTCGCGTGCCCGTCGGTGATCTTGACGGCCTCGACTCCCGCGGGGCCGCGCGTCAGCGCCACCGGTTCCGCGTTGAGGACGACGCGGGCCGTGCCGAGTCGCCTGAGTGAGGCGAGGAGGCGGCCGATCAGCGCGTTCCCCAGGGTCAGGTGGGAGGAGCGCCGGTGGATCAGCCGGTCGAGCAGGTGCCGTGAGACGCGGGGGATCGCGGCGACGGCGTTCACCAGCGCCTCCGGGCTCGCCGGCCGCGCCGCGATCACCGAGTAGCGCTGCGCCTCGTCCCGGTTGGGTGCCAGGCCGCCGAAGATGGTGAAGTCGCGGAGCGGCGGGCGCACGAGCCTGAGGTCGGGGCCGAGGAGCCTGCCGTCGAAGTCGACGGCCTCGATCGCCCGCCCGGAGACGGCCGCGCCCTCGACGGAGCCCAGATAGTCGGGGTGGCGGTCACGCCGGGCGAAGGAGACCGCCGTGTGCCTGGCGAGAAGGGCGATGGCCTCGGCCGCCTCGCCCAGGAAGCGCTCCCGCAGCGGCGCCAGGGGATCGCCGCCGTCCGGCGACTTGGTGGCGTCGAGCCTGCCGCCGCCGGGCGGGCCGCCGTCCGGCCGGGCGGCGCCGAGGGGGCCGCTGCCCGGCCGGTCGCGGCCGAGAGCGGATTCGAGGTATCGGCTCGCGAGCCGCCGATCCTCGTCGGCCGATCTGCCGTCTGTGGGATGGGCGCCCGGCAGCCAGAGCGTGCCCGCGGTGAGCGCGCTCGTCCCGCCGATGTACTCGCTGCTCTCGACGATCAGAGCCCGCGCGCCCCGCAGCCCGGCGAACACCGCGGCGGCGAGCCCCGCCGCGCCGGCGCCGAGCACCACGACGTCGAACTCGCTGTCCTCCGGGATGTCCCGTACGGACCTGACGGCGATCGAGCGCCTGCTCTGCGTCATGGGACTCCTTTCAGCGCCTGCTCATGATGACCTGCTTATGGAAACCTGCTTATGAAGACCTGCTCACGAAAAAGCTGCTCGTGAAAATGATTGAAAGTTGTAGCCAATCCGTCCAAGACGCAGTGGAGATGCGCCGATAAGCTCCGGTTATGACCTTCTCGGCAACGAGGCTGGGCTTTGACCTGCGCATTCTCGAAACATTCGTCGTGGTCGGGCGCGAGCTGAGCTACCGGCGCGCAGCCGAGATCCTGTACGTCTCGCAGCCCGCGGTGAGCCAGCAGATCAAGAAGCTGGAGAGGCAACTCGGATTCACCTTGCTGGATCGGTCCTCCTCCGGCGTCCGCCTGACCCCGGAGGGCGCGGCGCTGCTCCGCGCCGCCGAGCGTGCGCTGGGCGACCTGCGCGACACCCTGAGACCGATCCAGATGGCTCTCCGCCCGAGCGAGCACCGGATCAGGATCGGCTACATCACCACCTGGGCTCGCACGGAGATCCCCAGCCTGATGGCCATGGTCGAGCGCGATTCACCCGACCTGAAGGTCGTGCTCGAGTCCTATGTGTTCGACGACCTGCTCCAGGCGATCAGGAACCAGGCCATCGATCTCGCGATCTTCCATCTGCCGGACGTGCTCGACCTCGACACGTCCGCGCTTCACCTTATGCGCGTCGGGAGCACGCAGCGGTTCGTCGCCGTGCTCGCCGGCCACCGGCTCAGCGGCAGGGAGTCGGTGACGCTCACCGAGCTCGCCGACGAGGCGTGGGTCGCAGCCACCGGCCTCTACGCGGAGAACTTCGTCGCCCTGTGCGCCAAGCACGGCTTCACCCCGAACGTCGTCGTCTCGGCGGCGAACGCCGAGACGATGCTCGGCCTCGTCCGCGCGGGTCTCGGTGTCACCGTGGTGCCCAACCAGCCCCCCGGATGGGACGACTTGGCTTTCGTCCCGATCGAGGATGAGGTGCTGGACATCGTGGTCGCCGAGCACCGCGACGCGCCGCATCCCTTCGCGCGCCCCCTGGTCGGTCTGATCCGGTCCACGTTCGCCACCGCCGTCGCGTCCCGGGGCGAGCGGTACGGGCCGGGACACGGGCCGGGACACGGGCCAGGCCGTACGGCTCCCGCCGGCGGCACCCGCTAGGGGCGGCGCCCAGGGCACGGCGCGGGCCGTGGGCCGGGCTCCCGCCGGCAGGAGCCCTGCCGGCGGGCCCCTGCCGGCAGGGTCACGGAAGAAGCCCGGCGATGTCGGCGGGAGGCTTGATCCACTTCTCGAGTTCCAGAAGCCGGCCGATGCGCTCCAGCGGTTCGCGGCGCAGCTGGGTCTCGTACACGTCGAGGTCGAGCCGCTTGACGATGGCGGGGTCGAGTTCGGCGAAGACGGTGGGGATACGGGCCCGCACCTTGTCGGGATTGTCCTTCACATAGGCCAGGGTCTTCCCCAGCGCGCGCGTCATGGCCGCCACAAGGTCGGGATCATCGTCGATCAGCTTCTGGGACGTGAAGATGAGCTGAGTCGCCATGTCGGGCACCGCGTCGGAGTTGTCGGTCTGCTTGACGGCGTGGTGCCCCTTGGCCACCAGGGTGGTGATGAACGGCTCAGCCGTCCAGATGCCGTCGACGTGCCCTTGGGCGAGGGCGCCCGGCATGTCGGCGAATCCCATCTCGACGAAGGTGACCTTGTCCGGGTTGCCTCCGGCGTGGCGTACGGCTTCGCGGATGGTCAGGTCCCCGACGCTGCGGAGGGCGTTGATGGCGACGGTCCGGCCTTCCAGATCGCGGGCGGACCGGATGGACGGATCTTTGGCGAGCACGACGTTCGACGACTTCACCGTGCCGTCGGCCGAGGTGCCGTCACCCGTCCACGGGGTGATGGCGCGGACCTTCAGACCCCGGTCCCTGGCCATCAGCAGCGAGACCGGCGTGCTGGAGGCGAACTCCATCTGGCCCGAGGCGACGGCCGGCAGGAGGGCGGCGCCGCCCTGTCCCGTCTCGATAGACGGTTTCAAGCCCTCCTGTTCGAAGAACTTCTGGTCGATCCCCACGTGGATGGCGGCGGTGACGGCCGCGGGCACGAGGCCGATGGTCACCTCGCGTAACCCGTCGGCGCTCTCACCCCCTCCGCCGCAGCCCGCCACAAGGGTGAGTGCCACAAGGACCGAGAGCGTTCTTCCCACGCGGTTCATAACGACTTCCTTTCGCGGTGCGCGGAGTGGGGGGTGGTGTGGGCGGTGGAGTGGGAGGCGGCGGCGCCTGAGTCGGCCGGAACCGCGCGCACACCCCGCTTGGCCTGCTGGACGAGCCCGTAGACGTGGGCGCGCAGCTCGGCGAACCGCGGCAGCGCCCGCGTGGCGAGCTGGTCGCGGTCGGCGGGCAGATCGATCGGCACGTCCTCAAGGACGACCGTGGGCGAGTTCGACAGCACGAGCACGCGTTCGCCGAGGTACACGGCCTCGTCGATGTCGTGGGTGACGAAAAGGACCGTGACCCCCAGCCGCGACCACAGCCGGCGGATCAGGTCTTCCAGATCGGCGCGGGTCTGAGCGTCGACGGCGGCGAACGGCTCGTCCATCAAGAGGATCTGCGGCTCGTAGGCGACGGCCCGCGCGATGGCGACCCGCTGCTGCATGCCGCCGGAGAGCTGCCAGGGGTAGGCGTCGTGGACGTGGTCGAGCCCTACGGTGGCGAGCGCCTCGTCGACAAGCGCGGCGCGGCGCTCACGGGGGACCTTCTTCTCCTTGAGCGGCAGTTCGACGTTGCGGCGGACCGTCATCCACGGGAACAGGCTGCGCCCGTATTCCTGGAAGACGACGGCCATGCCGCGAGGCGGTCCGGAGATGGCGGAGCCCTCCAGCCGCACCTCGCCGGACGTGACGTCCATCAGCCCCGCGATGCAGCGCAGCAATGTCGTCTTCCCCGCGCCCGAAGGGCCGACGACGCAGACGAGCTCGCCCGTCGCCACTTCGAAGTGCAGGTCGCGGACCGCCTCCACGCTGCGGTCGCCGGTCACGTAGACCTTCTTGACGTGGTCCACGGTGAGCACGGGTGGGAGGGTCATGGGGTGTCCCTTCTCTTGCTTGCGGCCTACCGCCGCCTTGCGGCCTATTGCTTGCGGCGAAGGCCGAAATACCAGGCCAGGACGCGGTTCTCGACGAGCTTGAAGACCAACGCGAGGATCACCCCGATGGCCCCGAGCAGCAGGATCCCGGACCACATCTGCGGGATCGCGAACGACCGCTGGAACTGCACGATCGTGAAGCCCAGCCCGTTGCTCGCGGCGAACATCTCGCTGATGACCACGAGGATGATGGCGATCGACAGGGCCTGGCGCGCTCCGGTGACGATGTGCGGGCTCGCGCCGCGCAGCAGCAGATGGCGGAAGCGCGCCGCCGGGCCGAGGCCGTACACGCGGGCCGTGTCGTGGAGCACCTCGTCGATGGAACGGGCCCCTTCGACGGAGTTGAGCAGGATCGGCCATACGCAGCCGAAGGCGATGACGACGATCTTCATGCTGTCGCCGATGCCGGCGAACAGCATGATGATCGGGACCAGCACCGGCGGCGGGATCGAGCGCAGGAACTCGAAGACCGGTTCGCAGTACTGGCGCAGCGGCGCCGACAGGCCGATGGCCAGGCCCGCCGAGATTCCGATGGCCAGCGCGAGGGAGTATCCCGCCGACAGTCGCAGGAGGGAGGGCGCGACATCGGCCCCCAGGCGTCCCTCGAACCATGTCGAGGGCACCTCGGTCAGGATGTCGCGCAGGGGCGGCCAGAAGAAGTCGTCGCTGCCCAGGGAGGTGAACCACCACGCGGCGACGAGGAGTACGGGCAGGACGGTGGCGGTGGCGATGGAACGGATGAATCTCATAGTCGTTCTCTCGGCATGAGGACGGCGATCGCGGTGCTCTCACCGGGTGTCTCGTCAGGTGTTCTCGCCGGGGTGTTCTCGTGTCGCGTGTTCTCGCCGGGTGTTCTCGTCGTGTGGACGAGCGTCACACGGCGTTCTCCCGGCGCACGGAGACGTGCCAGCGCAGGAGGCGGCGTTCGGCGGCTCGGATCGACAGGTTCACCGCGACCCCCAGCAGCCCGGCCACGACGACGAGTCCGTACATCGCCTCGACCGCCCCCGCGGACTGCGCCAGAGCGATCTGGCGGCCGAGGCCGGGGGATCCGATGACCAGCTCGCCGGTGATGGCGAGCACGAGCGCGACCGTCGCCGCCAGGCGTATTCCGGTGATCACGTTGGGCAGCGCCGCGGGCCACACGACGACCCGGATCCGGGTCGGTACGGCGAAGCCGTAGCTGCGCGCGGTTTCCTGGGTGACCGGGTCGACGTCGCGCACACCGTCGAGCACCTGCACGAGCACTTGCCAGAAACTCGCGTAGACGATCAGCACCAGCGTCGACTGCATGCTGGTGCCGAACATCAAGACGGCGAGGGGGATCAGCGCCACCGAGGGGATGGGGCGCAGGAACTCGACGGTCGAGGCCGTGAACGCCCGGAGCGCGGGGACGACGCCGATCACGATGCCGGCGGCGACACCGGCGACGACCGCGATGCCCAGGCCGATCGACCAGCCGCGCAGCGTGTCGAGGAGTGCGGACCAGAAGGCCTCGCGGGAGAGCTGCTCGCCGAGAGCGCCGGCGATGGTGCCGGCGGTCGGGAGATACCCCGGATCGACGAGGCCCGTGCGCGGAACCACTTCGAGGAGCGCCACGAAGACGCCGACCCCGACGAGTCCGCGCCGCCACGGGGCCCTCATAACGTCCGCCGGGGTGGCGCGGCGTTCAGCGCCGCCTCGACCCTGTCGAGGGCGCGTGCCTGGTCCGCCGAGAGGGCCTGGAAGGGGTTGCCCTCGACGATGAAGGCCACGGGGTCGGCGACCTCCGTCCGCTCACCGGCGAGGGTCTCGACGACGGCGAGCATGCAGTAGGGCACATACCAGGGCGAGTAGCCGCCTTCGTGAGCCACGACGAGGCGTCCCTGGCAGATGTCCCCGGCCAGGTCCACGACCTGCTGGGTCATCCACCGGTAATCCTCCACCCCGAGCAGCATGTGGCCGTTCGGGTCGAAGAACGACGCGTCATAGCCACTGGCCACGACGATCAGCTCGGGGGCGAAGTCCCGCACCCTCGGCAGCACGATCCTCCCGAGCGCCTCCCGGTAGGCCTGTGATCCCGACCCCGGCGGCAGGGGGACGTTCAGGCACGCGCCGAGCGCGTCCGGCCCCCCCATCTCTTCGACGTCGCCCGTGCTGAGCTGCAGGAGCCGGTCTTGGTGGATCGACACGGTCAGCACGTCGGGGTCGTCCCAGAAGATCTCCTGGGTCCCGTTGCCGTGGTGGACATCCCAATCGATCACCGCGACGCGGCCCACGCCGTACTCGTGGCGCACCGCCTTGATCGCGACGGCGACGTTCGCGAACACGCACAGGGCCATGCCCCGGTCGGGGAGGGCGTGGTGCCCGGGCGGGCGCACCAGCGCGTAGGCGTTCGACACCGCCCCCTCCACCACGGCTCTGGCGGCGGCGGTGACTCCGCCGGCGCTCAACCGCGCGATCTCCAGACCGCCCGGGCCGAACGGCGTGCGCCATGTTCCCCGGTCCGCGTGGCCGCCCTTGGGGAGGGCGTCCTGGGAGATCAGGAAGTCCAGGTAGTCGCGGGTGTGGACGCGCAGGAGCTCGGTGTCGCCCGCCGCGGTCACCGGCAGCGGTGTGAGATGCTCGGCCAGTCCGCTGGCGCGGACCAGCGACGCGGCGCGTCGGCGCGTGGAGGGCTGATCCAGGTGCTCGCCCGGCTCGACGAACCGCCCGGGAGGGATCAGCCCCGGACTTCTTCCCATGTCATACCAGTCGTACTCATCACGATAAATCCAGCCAGTCTTCACTCAACTGCTCCTCCGCGTGGGGGACGGTCTTCACCCATCCGGCGGGTGGCGTTCTCCGCGCGGACGCCGCGAACGCCGCCCGGCGGTTCATCGTCGTCCTGTCACGGACAGGTCCCACTCCTTCGCGGAGCGAACCAGGGGATCCGGTGCCGGGCGGCGCCGAGCAGCACCGCGGCGGCCAGGATCGTCTCGGCGAAGGAGAACCACAGCGCCGCGTTCATCGCAAAGCCCGACAGTGACAAGGAGCCCTCTGCGACGGAGTGGCCCGCATGGTGGCCCACGCCCGCCTCGTGGGGCCCGTGCGCCGTCTCGGCGCCATGCCCGAGGAACCCTGGGAAAAGGTGCACGGCGATCATCGCGACGCTGAGCACGAGCATCATCGCCCACGCGCGCAGGCGGGGTCGCCGCCACAGGTCGATCGCGCACAGCGCGCACGCGAGCGCGAGCACCGCCATCGCGGCGCCCGCCGGCCCCGCGAGCGAGCCGATGAGCAGCAGGTGCAGCCCTGCCTGGGGTACGGCGAAGGCCGCCGCGGCCAGGGCCGGCCCCGTGGGCCGATGCGGCCGTCGAATCATGGAACCCACGCCGCTCAGCCGGTGGAACAGCAGCCGCAGTCGCCGTGGCAGGCGGCCCCCTCGCCGTGGCCGGTGTGGCCGCCCTCGGCGGGCAGGTCGAGCATCGGGTTCCCGTCGAAGAAGCCGACCGGCTTGAGGTGCAGTCCCACGGTGGCGACCGGCATGACGGGCCAGTCCTCGGGGCGTACGACGTGGTGCGCGCAGAGCACCGGCCAGATGACCAGGTCGGCGCCGGCCAGCGGGCGGTCGCCGCCGGTGTAGGCGGGAAGCCCGTCGCCGCCGGGGTTCTGCGCCACGTACTCGCCCGCGGCGTACCGTTCGCGCGGGTCGTAGGCGGTGGCCCAGATGTGCCGGGTCGTGAACCCTCCGCGGTTGGCCTGCTGGGAACCGGGCCGGGCGAAGGGCATCGTGAGCGAGCCTCCCAGTTCGACCTTGTAGGCGATCAGGGATCCCAGCGCGTTGCGCCTGTCGGCGTTCGCGACGAGCCACGCCTTGCCCGCGGCCGGGTCCGCGAGCTGGCGGGCCGCGTGCTCGCTGTCGAGGTGGGTCACGACCTGCCGCCACGCGTTGCCCCAGGGGTTAGCCTCGTCGGGGGCGGCCTCGCTGTGCACGGAGTAGAAGTCGTTGCGCTCGCCGTCGACGGCCATGTCGAGGCGCAGGCCGAAGAAGTGCTGGTGGTTCGGGCCGTACAGACCCGGCGCCACCAGGGCGCCGTACTCGGGCGTGACGCCGGCCTCCACGGCTCCGGTCGACAGGACGCCGGTGAGCTTGGATTCGAACTCGATCGTCCCGTCGAGGTACAGATACCAGTAGAACCCGTAGTCGTAGTTGCCGACCGTCGTGAACACCGAGATCACGAGGCGGCGGTTGCGGCGCACCAGGCCGGTACCGTCGGTGTCGGTGTGCTTCCAGCCGATGCCGGCGTCCTCCTCGTGGATGCAGATGGCGTTCGGGATCCGCACCGGCTGCCCATGGTGGTCGTTCACGTAGGCGTCGAGGTAGGCGATGTCGCCCAGGCAGTCGCACCCCAGCACGAGGCTGTTGGCCATGCCGCCGAGCCCGTACTCGCCCTCGTCGAAGACGTTCTTGTTCCAGTGCGTGTCGCCCGGGTCGCCGTACGGCACGTACATTTCCGACAGCGACGCCCGGTAGATCACCGGCCGTTCGCGCCCGCGGTCGACGTAGGAGATCTGGTGCAGCACGAGGCCCTCGCGGGGCGTGTAGCCGATCCGCAGCCGCCAGTTCGCCCAGCTCAGCGCATGATCATCGATCGTGAACGACCGCCCCTGGGGCTGCTCGATGACGATCGGCTTCATCGGCTCGCGCACCGACTCGAAGGATGGGGTGTTCCGCGGATCGACGATCTGGTCCGGCCGGTAGTCGCCGCGGGTGGGCGGGAGCGCGACCACGCCGGTATCGGTGACGTCGAGCACCTCCATCGCGTCCAGGTCGACCGTGACCACGAGGTTCTCCACCGGTCTGGCATAGGCGTTGCCGAGCGGCGACTCCTTGACGTAGGTGAGCGGCCGGGCGATGCGGCGCCGGTCGGGCGCGTCCTGCGGGCCGGTGTATCCGCTGGCCCACTTGTCGATCGTGACCAGCGACAGATCCGTGACGCCGCGTTTGCGCATCGCCTCCTGCCAGCGGGGATCGGCGGCGATCACGGCCTTGCAGTTCGCCAGCTCGTACTTGGTCATCGGGGCTTGGGCGTCGGGGATCTCCTCGAAGCCGGCCACGCGGTCGGCGGACAGGTCGACGACGGCCTCAAGGGTCCTGTGGTGGGCGCTGTCGCGCAACACGATGAACGCCTGCCTCGACCACGTATCACCCGCGCGGAACGCGTTGACGATGTCCTTGGGCGGTTCGTGCAACTCGGTGAACACGAACCGGTGGTCGTCTCCGAGGCCGCGGTCGCGCACGAGGACGGCCGCCGCGCGGCTGATCTCGTCCGGGGTCAGCGGTTCGAGCGGGTGAAGTGCGGGGCGATGGACGCCGCCGGATCCGCGCGCCGCGCCCTCGCCGTGATCAAGGGTTTTGGACAAACAACCCATCTCCTCTCGATGGATCAAGAAACGACTGGTCTGCACTGTTCACGCGGGCCGAAGACGGCGGCGTCAGGGCAATGGGTCGTCAGCCTTTTGCGGGTTCTTTTCCGGATTTCGGGCCGGTCGGAACGACCATTACATATGCCGCTGTGACGCGTCCAAGAAGGTCTGCCGCAGGCATGATAAGGGCAGCTTATGAACTCCGTCTGATTTCGACGATCATGGATACGGCAGAGGTCCCCCGGCGGTCGAGAACGACCACAGGGGGACCTCTGCTATCGTCGCGGCCGCCGTACGGTCACCGCGCGCGGCCAGGCGAGAGGGACTCTCAGCCGATGAGTTCGGCCTTGTCCACGGCGCTCACCGAGGACGCCGGACGGTCACGCGGTCTCGGTTAGGGGGTGCCCGTCGGGAGTGGTCGGGGGGTGTTCGTCTGGGGCGGTGGGAGGAGTTCTGAGAGGTGGGCGGTGAGGGCGTCGATCGTGGGGTGGTCGTAGGCCAGGGTGGGGTCGACGAGGAGGCCGAGGGTCTCTTCGATGTCGACGCACAGGGTGATCGCGTGGATCGACTCCATGCCGTAGGTGCGGAGTTTGACGGCGGGGTCGATGTCGGCGGGCGGCATCCGGAGGTGGTCGGCCACCTTTTCGGTGAGCCATCGGCGCAGGTCATGGGGGGGCACGGCTGCTCCTAGGGGAGGGAGGGGGGTGGTCACGGGACGGTCGCCAGCAGGGTGTTCACGGCGGGTTCGAGTTCGGTGTGCAGGGGGGTGAGGCCGCCGCCAAGGAACAGTTCTCTCATATGCCGGCGGCGGAGCTTGCCGCTGGTGGTCTGCCGTACGGCGCCGCGGGGGACCAGCATGAGGCTCAGCGGGATGCCGAACTCCCTCGCCACGGCGTCCATGACCTGGTCGGCGGTTTCGCCGAGGGCGCCGGAATGCCCCCGGCGTACCTCTTGGATGAGGACGACGTGTTCGCCGCCGTCCGGGCGGCGGACGCCGAAGGCGGCGCTTCGCCCGGCGGTGAGGTTCGCCCGCGCAGCCGCTTCTTCCAGGTCCTGCGGGTAGAGGTTGCGGCCGTTGACGATGATGACGTCTTTGATGCGCCCGGTGACGTACAGCCGGCCGTCCAGGAGGAAGCCCAGGTCGCCGGTGCGCAGCCAGTGGCCGTCGCCCGCGCGGAAGGTGGCGCGGGTCTCCTCCGGCCGGCCCCGGTAGCCGAGGGCGACGCTCGGGCCCGACACCCAGATCTCCCCGATGCCGCCGTCGGGGACGGGGGTGGAGTTCTCCGGGGAGACGATGCGCAGGTCGAGGCCCAAGGCCGGGCCGCAGGCCACCAGGGGGACCCCGTCGGGGTCGGGGATGGCCTGGTGGCGTTCCAGCGCGGAGGGGTCGAAGCTTCGTACGGTGACCCCCTGCCCCCGTGGTGTGCAGGTGACCATCAGGGTGCATTCGGCCAGGCCGTACCCGGGGTTCCATGTGGTCGGGCGGAAGCCGGCGGGGGCGAATCTCCGCTCGAAGTCGGTGAAGGTGGCGGCTTTGATCGGTTCGGCTCCGCTGAGGGCCATGGTCAAGGTGGACAGGTCCAGCTCGGCGAGCTGCTCATCGGTGATCCTGCGGGTGCACCAGGCGTATCCGAAGTCCGGGGACACGGTCCAGTCCGCGCCGTACCGGGTGATCAGTTGCAGCCAGCGCACCGGCCGTGCGACGAACGCGATGGGCGACATGAACACCAGGTCGGCGCCCAGGTAGAGCGCCTGCAATTGGAGGCCGACCAGTCCCATGTCGTGGTAGTGAGGCAGCCATCCGGCGAGCCGCCGCGGGGGTTCCGCTCCTGACAGGGCGCGGAACAGCTCCAGGTTGTGCAGCAGATTGCCGTGCGAGATCTCGACTCCGCGGGGTTCGCTCGTCGAGCCGGAGGTGTACTGCAGGTAGGCGATGGTGTCGGCGGAAAGGACCGGCGGAGTCCAGGTGTCCGGATCGGAACCGGTGTCGATGACGCATGCCGAGAGGTCCGACAGGGCGGTCACGTGCGCGGAGTCGGTCAGGACCATACGGGCGCCGGCGTCGTCCAGGAGTGTCCGTACGCGGCCCGAGTGAGATGTGCCGGTCTCGGGTAGGGGCGCGGGGATCGCCGGCACCCGGGCGTAGAGGCAGGCGAGGAACGCGACGGTGAAGTCGAGCCCGGCCGGATAGAGCAGCAGCGCCGGGTGGTCGGTCATGCCGCGCTCGGTGAGCCATACGGCTCCGGCGCGGGCCCGCCGGTCCAGTTCGGCGAAGGTGAGCCGGGTGGTCTCGCCGTTGTCCCGCACGAAGACCAGTTCCCGGTCGTCGCTGAGGTGGTTCCGCATGTGGCTAACGAAGTCGCTCATTCCGGCAACCCTTCGCGGACGTACCAGGAGACCAGTCGGTCGAGGACAGGGAGAGTGACGGCGGGCGGGGCCGCCATGTCGCGCCACGCGAAGTCGTAGTGGTGCTGGAAGTAGATCGCGGTGTACTTGGCCCGCATGTTGACCACGGCCTCGAACCGGTTGAACGGCTTCTCTTGGATCTCTTCGGGCGTGGCGGGGACCAGTTCGATCGGCAGCCACGCGTTGATCACGGCGAACAGGTCGCGGACCGGGACCGTTCCACCGTTCACCACATGGAAGACCGGCTGCTCGCGGTTCTCGGCGGTGAGTGAGAGCAACCGGGAGACCGTGGTGTCGATGGGCGTCAGGTGGAGGTTGGCGTCGGGATGGCAGGGGAGGCGGACCCGTTCACCCGGTGTACGGCGGGCGAAGAAGGCCATCACCCTGAGGAAGTCGTAGAGGCCGTAGTCGGTCAGCGCCCGGCCGGTCTGGGAGTGGCCGACCATCACGCCCAGCCGCGGCACCAGGACGTTCCCTTCGCGGACGGAGCGCGACCGGCTCAGCGCGATCTCGGCTTCGCGTTTGGAGTGTTCGTAGGAGTTCCTGAACCGGTCCGGCGGCGCCTGCGCGGGCCAGTCCTCGGGGACGGGGCCGTCGCTGTCAAGCCCGCACTGGTAGGCCGTCCCGATGTGGATGTAGCGCGACTCCGGACGGGCGTGCCGCTCGAAGGTGGCCAGCGCGTTCGCCGAACCTGTCACGTTCACGTCCTGGAGCTCCTCCTCGCGGCGTGGGAAGAAGGTGACGAGGGCGGCGGTGTGCCAATAGGTGCAGCGTTCGGCGAAGACCTCGGCCGCGGGCAGGCCGAGGTCCGGCTTGTTCAATGCCAGCCCGCGCACCCGGAGCCGGTCCACCAGGGACTCCTCGAAGCCCAGGCAGAGCAGCGCGTCGGTGACCCGGCGACGCACTACCTCCGTGGACGCGCGCGCCAGGGCGATGACGTCATCGCCCCGGGCGAGCAGGGCGGCGGCCAGGTGGGAGCCCACGAAGCCGTTCGCCCCATCGATGACCTGAACATGCACAAAGGACTCCCCAAAACTCAGTAACACCTAGTAAAGTCTCGAACGCCTATAGTAATCACATCCCTGGAGGCTCCATGCTCAATGACCTGCAGCAGCGCAAGATGGCCCATCTCTTCGCTCTCTTGGACGTAGACGACGATGGGACCGTCGACAAGATGGACTACACCGCCTCTGCCGACCGGCTCGTGAACGCCTTCGGGTTCGCGCCGGGCTCGGCCGAGTCGCAGCGGGTCCGCGAGCGCTACGCGAGGCTGTGGGACGAGGTGACGTTCCCGATGGACATCAACGGGGACGGACGGGTCGATCTGGAGGAGTTCACGACCGGCTTCGACCGGTTCGTCACCCAGCCTGAGGACGGCTACCACGCGCATATCGCGCCGGTCGCCAACGCCTTCTACGACCTGATGGACACCGACGGAGACGGGCGGATCACCCGTACGGAGTACCTCCGGATGACCGGCAGCGCTTTCCGCATGTCGGAGGCGAACGGTCTCATCGCGTTCGAGCACCTCGACCTGGACGCCAACGGCTCGCTGAGCCGGGAGGAACTGCACCTGGCGAACGAGCAGTTCTTCCGCAGCGCCGACGAGCAGGCCCAGGGCAACTGGCTGTTCGGCCCGGTCCCGGCAGGGGTCTGACTCCGGGCGGTCCATGACCGCCGCGGACCCGCCGCCGGTACGGCATGCGCATGGCGCCCCAGGGATACCGCCGAACTCGGGACGGTATCCCTGGGGCGCCAGGATGCGCTTTACGCCTGCACAATACTTTGTAAAGGCGCCGGCGCCGGCGCCGGTGAACGCTAGGCGGTCGGGGATGAGAAGTCGGGGTGCTGGGCGGACAGCATGGCGGTCTTGGGTTCGATGTCCCAGATACGCCGCAGCTCGTCGGCCAGTGTCACGACGAGAGAGCCGACGTCGTCGCGGGCCGTGTCGTGGAGGGCTTCGATCACGATGAGGACCTCGCGGCTGGAGTCGCGGATGGCCGAGGTGGCGCTCTGCCGGTTGGTCCAGCGGCGGGCGTGGGCGTGGGCCGCCTCGTCGGCGAAGATGACCTCTCCGGGCTTGGGGTGTTCGACATCACCGGAGAACGCCGTATACCGCTCGGTGCCGTTCGCGGGCCGCACGTCGAGGTCGCCCGTGATGCGGGCCAGGTCGAGGGCGGCGACGGGGATCGCATAGCTCGCGGACAGGTGGTTGCAGAGGTCGACGAGAGGGTGGACGCGGGGTAGTTCGAGGCCCTTGTCGAGGCGGCGCAGGAGCGACTCGGACGCGCACCGGTACTGGGTGGGCTTCACCCCCATGGCGGCGAACGCCTGCCGCCACGCCTTGATCTCGGGGAACTCGCTGAGGGGCCGCTGGGCCAGTCGCCGCCGCGCGTTCGCGACGTGGCGAGGCAGGAACTCCTCGACGTTCGCAGTGGCTGTGATGCCGTCGGCATGGATGACTCCTGCTGCCAGCGTGGGGTGGGCGGCCCAGATTTCGGGTGAGTGCTGGAAACGCATGGCAGAGAGTTCTCCTTGGCGCGCGGTGGACGGGTCTCCGATCCTCGCGCAGTCATGGGCCACCTTGTAGTACCAACATCAGGCGTGAATTCCGTACCAATCAGCCGTCGCGACCCGGCGCGGCCTCGCCCGGTAGGGCGGGGGATGAATGTCTCCTATGTCATTGAATGCGCTGGCATTCCACCTCGCGAGCGAGCCGCCGGCGCCTGGCCGGAAAAGCCTGGCCGGAAAAAGGGGAGAAGTCGGTCGCACTCTTTGGGTGGATCAGTGAATCTTGAGGAGATTTAGGCTAGCCTAACCTTACTTTGGCCCGCCTCGTGGCCGCCTGTGCGGCGAGGACGGACGGACATGCCATCGGAAGGAGCGGTATTTGTTACGCCAGGACATGCGTGTGAAGGTGGGCGGGGCGCGATGGCTGCCGGCGTTGGTGGCGGCTGCGGCGCTGCTGGTGGGGGGCGCCGCGTGCGGCGGGGACACGGGCGGTGGTGCGGAGGGGAAGGCCCCTCCGTCGGCGGGTTCCGCGGCCTTCCCGGTCACGATCAAGCATGCGGCGGGGGAGACGGTCATCGAGCGGGCCCCGAAGCGCGTGGTGGCGTTGAGCACCGGCTGGGTCGACGCGACTCTGGCGCTGGGTGTGGTGCCGGTGGCGGGCAACAAGTGGAGCGCGTCGGGAGCGGTGTTCGCGCCGTGGAACCCCGAGCTGAAGGAGCCGGCGACGACGGCGATCAACACGGTGGCCGACATCTCGGTGGAGCAGATCGCCGGGCTGAGGCCGGATGTCATCTTCGGGTCGTACCAGGTGACGAGCAACAAGGGTCTGTATACCGCGCTGAGTGAGATCGCGCCGACGATCGGGATCATCGGGACGGACAACCAGGACGGCACGTGGCAGGAGATCCTGGCGACGGTGGGCAAGGTCCTCGGGAAGAGCGCCGAGGCCCAGAAGGCGGTCGAGGAGGGGGAGCGCCGGCTCGCGGGCGTGGCGACGACCTATCCCGGCCTCAAGGGGAAGACCGTGTCCTACGTGGTGCTGCGGCAGCCCGGCACGGTGCAGGCGGGGGCCAGGCCGAACGACCACCTGGTCCGGTTCTTCCAGAGCATGGGGCTCGGGGCGGCGCCGGGGCTGGTGAAGCTGGAGTCCAAGGGCGGCGAGACCGGGTTCCTGAGCTATGAGCAGTTGAACGCGCTCGACGGTGATCTGATGT
This sequence comes from Sinosporangium album, assembly GCF_900100605.1. Taxonomy (GTDB): domain Bacteria; phylum Actinomycetota; class Actinomycetes; order Streptosporangiales; family Streptosporangiaceae; genus Sinosporangium; species Sinosporangium album. Next base: position 143,792 of record NZ_FNCN01000011.1, read on the forward strand.
TCATCGGCGGTTTCAGCGACTCGGAAATGGCGGGCTTTGAGAAGTCCGAGCTGTTCAAGAAGATCCCGACGGTGAAGAACGGGACGTATCACGTGCTGGACGCCGAGAAGATCGGCGCCATGCGCACACCGACCGTGCGGAACATCTCCTATCTCCTCGATGCCATGCGCCCCGCGCTGGAAAAGGCCGGCTCCTAGGGGCGCCTGGTGACCGATTCGATGACGGTCGTCCGTACCGAGGACCCTGAGGGGAAGACGCCGCCGCGGCGGGCCGTGGTACGGACGGCAGGACGCGCCGCGGGGTTGCTCGTCGCCCTGGGGGTTTTGCTGCTCCTGTCGGCGTTCAGCGTGGCGTACGGGTCGATGGAGATGTCCCCGGGCACGGTGATCTCGGCGTTCCTCGGCTCGGACGGGTCGTACGAGAGCCTGATCGTGACGTCCATGCGGGTGCCGCGGACCCTGATCGGCATTCTGGTCGGGGCGGCGCTCGGGGCGTCGGGGGCCTTGATGCAGACTCTGACCCGGAACCCGCTGGCCGACCCGGGTCTGCTCGGGGTGAACGCCGGGGCGGCGACCGCGGTGGTGTTCGCGGTGGCGTTCCTCGACCTGACCAGCCTCACCGCCTACGTGTGGTTCTCGTTCGCCGGCGCCCTTGCGGTCTCCGTCCTGGTCTACGCCGTCAGCTCCGTGGGCAGGGGCGGCGCGACCCCGGTACGGCTGGCGCTCGCGGGCACGGCCATCGGCGTGGTGCTGACGTCGATCATCCAGGCGGTGCTGATGCTGGAGCCGATCGCGTTCGAGCGCTACCGCTTCTGGGCGGTGGGCGCGCTGGCGGGCCGGGACCTGTCGGTGGTGCGCGAGGTGCTGCCGTTCATCGGGATCGGGCTGCTCGTCGCGCTGCTGCTGACGCCGTCGCTGAACGCCATGGCCCTCGGAGACGACACGGCGCGCTCGCTCGGGATCCGGGTGGGCCGTACGCGCCTGCTCAGCGCGGTGGCGATCACGCTGCTGTGCGGCGGCGCGACGGCGGCGGCCGGACCCATCGGGTTCATCGGGCTGACCGTGCCGCACATGGTCCGGTTCTTCACGGGACCCGACCAGCGGTGGCTCATGCCGTACAGCATGGTCGTGGCGCCGATTCTGCTGCTGGCCGCCGACGTGGCGGGGCGGGGGATCGCGCGCCCCAGCGAGCTGGAGGTCGGCATTGTGATGGCGTGTGTCGGCGCGCCGGTCTTCATGTGGCTGGTACGCAAACACAGGATCGTGAAGCTGTGAGGGGCGTGAAGGGCGGCGCCAGAACCCTTGACCGGTACGGCAGGCCGCTGCGCCTGTTCGGGGGCGGCCTGTCCGTGCGTGTGTCGGTGCGGCCGGTCGTGGTGTGCGCCGTGCTGGCGGTGTGCTCGGCCGCGGTGTCGGTCGTGGCGCTGTCGCTGGGGGATTACGCGATTCCCTTCGCCGACGTGGTGGCGGCGCTGGCCGGGGAGGGGAACGGCGGCGACCGGTTCGTCGTCAACCGGCTGCGCCTGCCCAGGGTCGTCTCGGCGCTGCTGGTGGGGGCGGCGCTCGGCGCGTCGGGGGCGGTGTTCCAGAGTTTCACGCGCAATCCGCTGGCGAGCCCCGACGTCATCGGCTTCACCACGGGTGCGGCCACCGGTGGGATCGTCGCGATCATCGTGCTGGCCGGCGGATCGGCGGCGGTCGCGGCCGGGGCGCTGGTGGGCGGAGGGGTGGTGTCGCTGCTGGTCTACGTCATCTCCTTCCGCAGGGGTGTGCAGGGGTACCGGCTGGTCCTCATCGGCATCGGCATGAGTTCGGTGCTGCTTTCGGTCAACACCTATCTGCTGACACGGGCGGACTTCGAGGTGGCGGCACACGCTCAGCGGTGGCTGATCGGTTCGCTGAACGGCCGCTCCTGGTCGGATGTGCAGACTCTGGCGGTGGTACTCGCGGTGCTGCTGCCGACGGCGATGCTGCTGGGCAGGGCGCTGCGTCTGCTGGAACTCGGCGATGACACCGCTCACGCGCTCGGCCTGCGGGTGGAGCGGTCGCGCGTCGCGCTGCTGCTGGTGGCGGTGGGCATGGTGGCCGTGTCGACGTCGGTGGCGGGCCCGATCGCGTTCGTGGCGCTGGCCGCTCCGCAGCTCGCCAAGCGGCTCAGCCGGGCCGGGTCGGAGGGCATCGCGGCGTCGGCGCTGATGGGCGCGCTGCTGCTGCTGGTCAGCGATGTCGTGGCGCAGCGGGTGATCGCGGGCGTGCAGTTCCCGGTGGGCATCTTGACCGGGATCGTCGGCGGGGTCTACCTCGTCTACCTGCTGATGGCCGAGTGGTGGTCCGGACGCGGGTGACCCGCGGGCGTTCCGCCGCCCGGGCGCAAGCGGCTCAGTGGCCTCCCCGGTGGGGGTCCAGAGCCATGATCGGCCCCGGCAGGACGACGATGGGCCGCATCATCTTGTGGTCTTCGTGCTCGTAGACGTGGCAGTGGTGCATCAGCCGGCCGGTGGTTCCGGTGAAGCGTCCGACGACGGTGACCAGCTGTCGGAAACCGAGGGCGATGACGTCTTTCCAGCCGTGCTCCTCAGGGCGCACCGGCATCGCTCCGGTGATCTTGATCGGTGTGGCGGTGCCGCCTCCGAGCCTGCCCGACGCGGTGGTGAAGTAGCGGAATCCGCTGCCGTCGAGCCGCATGCGGGCCGTGGCCTGGAAGGTGAAGCCGTGCACGTGCATGGGGTGCGGCACGCCGCTGCCCTCCAGGCTGACGAACTGCCACCTCTCCCAGGAGTCCTCGGCGATGTGGAACCCGACCGGGTCCTGGTAGTCGCGGGCGATCCGCTGGTAGGTGGTGACGGTGCCGTCGGGCTGCTGGAACTGCACGATGCCGTCGAGGGGCAGCGCGCCGGACGGCGCCTCCACCTTGACCATCTCCCACATCTCCGCGTTGATGGGGAAGGCGGGGGTGATGAGCACCATCCGCTCGGTCGGCTCGGGGAGCTTGTCCGGCTCGACCCGCGCGTAGCTTCTGCTCACCGTGGCGGGCGGCGCGAACGTGCGCCCGGGCGCACGCCCGCGCACCCGGAAGTCGATGACGTCGGGCACCGGAGAGGCGACGGACGAGGAGTCCACCCAGCGCAGCGACCTCCCTTCGAGGCCGGTGAAGTCCACCAGCACGTCGGCGCGTTCGGCGGGCACCAGCAGCACCCAGTCCTGGATGGGGACGGGTGCAGGGAGAAGCCCCGCGTCCGAGCCGATCTGGAAGACGCGCCCCGCCACCGACTCGCCCTGCTCGTCCACCAGCCGCAGCAGGTAGGGGCGGATGCTGGAGGCGTTGAGCAGGCGGAACCTGTACCACCGGGGCCGCACCTCGGCGTACGGCCAGACCGTGCCGTTGACCAGCGTGTAGGGGCCGGTGAAGGACCGGATGACGCTCTCGGCCTGCTGAGGGTATTCGATCACCTTGTGCAGGAGCCGCCCGTCGACCTTGCCGTCGGGTCCGGTGTCGAAGTTGCGGTCGCAGAGCACGAGCGGGATCTCGAACTCGCCGCCCGGCAGGTCCAGCGCCTCCTCCTCGTCGTCGCGGATGAGGTACATGCCCGCAGTCAACCCGGTCATGGTGTTGAACCGGCTGATGTGCATCGCGTGGTCGTGGTACCAGAGCGCGGCCGAGCGCTGGTCGTTGACGTACTCGACCAGTTGGACGTGGCCGGGGCCGACGGCGTTCTCGGCCCAGCCGTCGTTGGAGCCGGTGGTCTGGGCGCCGTGGAGGTGGACCACCGTCCACGGGGGCAGGGCCGCGACCTCCGGTTTCGGGGTCGCCCCTCCGCGTCCCGGCAGGTCCCAGGCGGCCACGGGGCCGGGACTGTTGCGGAGCTGGACGGCGGTGACGGGATAGGCGCCGGAAAGGCTGTTGCGCCAGGTCACGCGGAGGCGTTCGCCGCGCCGTACCTCGATGGTCGGGCCGGGGAAGTGGCCGTCGTAGGTCCACAGCGGGGTGGGCGGCATGTCGGCGTGCAGGCGGATGAGCGCCGGTCTCATGGTGATGGTGACGCGGGACACGTCGCGCGACCGGGTGACGCGGGCGCGCGGGGGGACGCGGAGGCGGTCCCGGTAGGGGCGCAGCTGGAGGACGCCGGCGGCGGCGGTGGACGCCCGCATCATCTGGGCGGCGGCCTCGGCGTCGTGGGCGACGAACTCGACCGGGAGCGCGCCTCCCGCAGGGCCTCCGGGGGCGCCTGCGGCGGGGCGGGCGGCATGGCCGGTGGCATGGCCGGTGGCATGGCCGCCGAGGGGGCGCGCCGCCGCGGCGGCGATGGAGGCGTGGGTGAGGTAGCCGCCGGCCGCGCCGACGGTGACGGCTCCGGCGAGGAGCGCCCGTCTGCTCAGCGGGGACCTGTCGCGTGGTGCTTCGTGGGGATCGTGCGAGTTGTGCGACATAGGTCGCTCCCGTCAGGTTTTCCGCTCCTACGATCACCAGTGAAGTTAGGCTAGGCATACCTAAGAAACAAGAGCGGTCGTCCATTGCATTGCCCCCGATGCGCGGCTTATCATCGCGTCCCCGCCTCGCCATTTTTGTGATGGTCGGTGGGATTTACAGGGGTTGTCAGGCTGATTAGGTTAGCCTAACCTAAACGATGGCTTGCCCGGGAATGCTCATGGCCTGGGGCGAGTGCGTTGGGGCGGGGAGACCCGCCGGTTGCGAGCAGGCGAACGCGCACGACGCAAGACGGACTTCGAGACGGCACCGCCGCCACGTCAGGCCGCACATCTATGTGTCGGCCCCCTCCTCCGCGCGGTGTCCGGATCTCGTTCTCCGCGGCTCAGAGAGGCGGGCTTACGCGCACATGGCACATGAGACGGCCGACGGCGGTCACCATCCGCCACCGATGTCGTACGCACAGCGATCCCTGTGGTTCCTGCACCGCTGGAACGGGCCGACCGCCACCTACAACATGCCCTACGCGCTGCGCTTCACCGGGTCCGTCGACCTCGCCGCGCTCCGGGCCTCCATCGGGGACCTCATCGAGCGCCATCAGGCGCTCCGCACGGTGTTCGGCGGCCGGGCGGCGGCCGGAGACCTGCCCGGACAGCGGATATGGGACACCTCGCGGGTCCCTCCCAGATTCACCGCCGCCCCCGGCGGCGCCCACGCCCTGAGGGCCGCACTGGAGCAGACCTTCGACATCGAGCGCGAGCCGCCCTGGCACGCGTGGTATTTCACCGAGGACGGCGGTGGCGTCCTGCTGTTCGTGCTGCACCACACCATCGCCGACGAGTGGTCCTTCGCCGTGCTCATCGGCGACCTGGACCTCGCCTACCGGGCCCGGCTGGCCGGACGCGCACCCGCGTGGGAGCCGAGGCGGGCCGAGTACACGGACTTCGCCGCCGAACAGCAGCGGTTCGCCGCGGCCGAACACGATCCCACCAGCGCCGCGGCCCGGGAGGTCGAGCACTGGAGCCGAGCCCTCGCCGGGCTGCCGGGACGGATCGCGCTTCCCGCCGACCGCCCGCGCCCGGCGGTGAGCGGCCACCGGGGCGGCGACGTGCCGTTCACTCTGCCCGCCGCGCTGTCCCGCCGGATCCGCGCACTGGCGCGGGACACCAAGGGCAGCGTGTTCATGGTGCTGCAGGCGGCGGTCGCGGCGCTGCTGCACCGCCTCGGCGCAGGCGACGACGTGCCGCTCGGCGTGCCGGTCTCCGGACGCGGCGAGGCGAGGTGGGACCGCGTCGTCGGCCTGTTCGTCAACCCCGTCGTGCTGCGTGTGGACCTGTCGGGCACGCCGGGGCTGCGTGAGCTGACCGCCCGCGTGCGTGAGTGCGGCCTCGCCGCCTACGCCCACCACCGGCTGCCGTTCGACCGGCTCGTGGAACGCCTCAACCCCGTACGGTCGCCCGGCCATAATCCGCTCTTCCAGGTGATGACCGTCTTCCAGCGGGTGGCGCGAGGCGGGGTGAGCGTCGGCGACCTCCGCGGCGAGGTGCTGCCGGTGCCCGCCTCCACCGCCAAGTTCGACCTCACCTTCGGCTTCACCGAATACGCGGGGGAGGACGAGATCGGCGGTGTGGTCAACTACGACGCCGACCTGTTCGACCGGGCCACGGCCGAAGGGATCGCACGCCGGTTCGTCCGGTTCCTGGAGGGCGCGGTCGCGGCTCCCGGCACCCCCGTCGGACACATCGACCTGCTCGACCCCGCCGAGCGCGCGGCGGCGCTCGGCCGGGCGCGGGGCCCACGCCGTACGGCACGGCCGGAGTGCGTCGTGGCGCGCTTCGAGCGGGTGGCGGCGGCGGGGCCCGGACGGGTCGCGGTGTCGGAGCGGCCCACCGGGGCCGCAGGCGGGCGGGCCCGGGCGTGGCCGGCCGCGCGGGAGCTGACCTACGGGGAGTTGAACCGCCGGGCGAACAGGCTGGCGCGCCACCTGGTGGCGCAGGGCGCGGGACCGGAGACGGCGGTGGCGCTGCTGCTGCCCCGGGGACTTCCGCTGCTGGTCGCGGTGCTCGCGACATTGAAGGCCGGCGCCGCCTTCCTGCCGATCGACCCGGATCACCCGGCCGAACGGATCGCCACCGTGCTGAGGGACGCCCGGCCGCTCCTGGCGGTCACGGGCCCCGGTGCGGGTTCGGGTGCGGACACCGGCGCGGGGCTCAGCACAGATTCCGGCACAGATTCCGGCACGGGTTCTGGCGCGGACCCGGGTTCTGGCGCGGACCCGGGCGCGGGGCCGGTCGGGGTGCGGCCGGTGGTCCTGGACCCTGCGACCGCGGACGCGGACCTCGCCGGATATCCCGGCCACGACCTCTCCGACGCGGACCGGCTCACGGCGCTGCGGCCCGACCACCCCGCCTACGTGATGTACACGTCGGGGTCGACGGGACTGCCCAAAGGCGTCGTGGTCGGCCATGCCGCACTGGCGGGATATCTCGACTGGGCGGTGGACGCCTACCCGGGGCTCGACGGGATCACGCTGCTGCACTCGCCCCTCACTTTCGACCTCACCGTCACGTCCGCGCTCGGACCGCTGATGGCGGGCGGACGGATCCTGGTGGACGACTTCTCGGGCCTGATGGAGCCGGGGGAGCCGGTGACCTTCCTCAAATGCACTCCGAGCCACCTCGGGCTGCTGGCCGAGGGGGCGCAGGGCCGTATCGGCGGCGTCCGCACTCTGGTGCTGGGCGGCGAGGCGCTGACGGCGGGGCACCTGCGCACCTGGCGCGGGTGCGGCGGAGGCGGGACCGTCGTGAACGAGTACGGTCCGACCGAGGCGACCGTCGGCTGCGTGAAGCACGGCGTCGCCGCCGGGGACGAGGCCGAGGGCGCCGAGGGCGCCGAGGGCGCCGAGGGCGCGGTGCCGGTCGGGGTGCCGGTCGGGGTGCCGGTCGGGGTGCCCGCGACCGGCTGCGAGGCCCACGTGCTGGACTCCGCGCTGAGGCCCGTGCACGACGGCGGCGCGGGGGAGCTCTACCTGGGCGGGGTCCAGGTCGCCCGCGGTTACGCGGCCAGGGCGGCGCTCACCGCGTCGAGGTTCGTGGCGAGCCCGTTCGCGCCGGGGGAGCGGGTGTACCGGACGGGGGACGTGGCCAGGCGGCGGCCGGACGGGGCGATCGAGTATCTCGGCCGGTCGGACGACCAGGTCAAGGTGCTGGGGCACCGGATCGAGCCGGTCGAGGTGGAGGCGGTGCTGGCCTCGCATCCGGATGTCGCACGGGCGGCGGTGGCCGTACGGCGGGTCGCCCCCGGCGGTGACCGGCTCGTCGGATACGTGGTGCCGAGCGGAGCCGGGGTGGACGTCGACGGGATCACGCGGCACGCCTCGCGCGTCCTGCCCCCGTCCATGGTGCCCGCCCCGATCGTCGTCCTCGACGACCTGCCGCTCACCGCCGCGGGCAAGGTCGACCGGGCCGCGCTGCCCGATCCGGCGGCCCCGGGCACCCCGCCGTACACCGCGCCGCGCACCCCCGACGAGGAGCGGCTGTGCGCGCTGTTCGCCGAGGTGCTGGGACGGGACAGGGTGGGCGTGCACGACGGGTTCTTCGCGCTGGGCGGCGACAGCATCCTCGCGATCAAGCTGGTCGGGCTGGCTCGGGGCCGGGGGATCGTGTTCACCGCACGGGACGTCTTCGAACGCAAGAGCGTGTACGGCCTGCTGCAGGCGGCCTCCGTCGGCCTGTCCGCCGTGTTCACGGGCGCTGGGGACGGCGAGTCGGGGGAGCTCCCGCTGACGCCGATCCTGGCCGAACTGTGCGGCAGGGGCGGCCCGCTGCGCGGGTTCGCCCAGGCCCGGGTCGTGGCCGTGCCCGGCGGGACGGCGCTCGCGGACCTGCGGGCGGCCGTCCGCGCTCTGCTGGACACGCACGGCGCGCTGCGCTCACGGGTGTGGCGCGACGGCGACAGGTGGCGGCACGAGATCGCCCCGCCGGGCGCCGTCGATGTGGACGAGGTGCTGACACGGGTGGATGTGCCGGGGCCGGACGTGCTTTCGGGGGGCCGGCGCGGCCACCCGGGGAACCTGGAGGCCTCCGGCCCGCTGGACCCTCTGACGCGGCGCGCTCTGGACGGCCTGGCCTCCGCGGTCCGCGACCTGGATCCGGCGCTGGGGGCGATCGCCAGGCTGGTGTGGTTCGACGCCGGAGACGGGTGCGACGGGCGGCTGCTGATCGCCGTCCACCACGTGGCGGTCGATGCGGTGTCATGGCCGATCCTGATCGGCGACCTCGCCGCCGCCTGGCGGCGTGCCTCGGCCGGCGGTGCCGTACGCCTCCTCGACCGGGGGCCGAGCTCGCCGCGCGGGTGGGCGCGGGGCCTGGCGGTCGAGGCGGTGGAGCCGAGGCGGGAGGCCGAGCTGGCCTTCTGGCGGGAGATGTGCGGCGACGCGGGTGCGCCGATCGGTGGCCGTGCGGCCGATCCCCGGCGGGACACCGTGGGCGCCGCCCGCTCGCTGGTCGTGTCGCTGGCGCCGGACTGCTCCCAGGTGCTGCTGGGCGGAGTGACGCACGAGCTGCTGCTCGCCGGGCTCGCCGTCGCCCTCCCCGACTGGCACGGCCGGAGGGGGGCGTCCGGCGGGCCGCCCCTGCTGGTCGAGGTGGAGGGGCACGGGCGGGAGGAGCAGGCGGTGCCCGGAAGCGACCTGTCGCAGACCGCCGGGTGGTTCACCAGCCAATACCCGGTGAGCCTGGCGCTCGGCCGCCCGGACACCGGCGTGGCGGAGGCGGTGAGCCGCATCGGCGGGCGCCTGCGCGCGATCCCTGACCACGGGCTCGGCTACGGACTGCTGCGCTATCTGAACCCGCGCACCGCGCCTGTGCTCGCCGCGCTGCCGCGTGCGCAGATCGGGTTCAACTACTGGGGCAGGGGCCCCGACGAGCGGGGCGGCCCGTGGAGCGTCGTGCCGACCGGTGACGTGGTGCTGGGCGGCGCGGACCCGGCGCTTCCCGCGCCGCACGCCCTGGAGGTCAACGTCGTGGTCAGGGCCGGGCGGGTCCACGCCCAGTGGACGTGGGTCCCCGGTCTCCTCGAGGAACGGGAGGTGCGTGACCTGGCCGGGACGTGGGTGCGGGCCATGGAGGCCATCGCCCGGCACACCGCCGCGCCCGGCGACCCGATTCGGACGGACCCGATTCGGACGGACGCGGCTCGGATGGACCCGGCTCGGACGGGCGCGGCTCGGACGGGCGCGGCTCCGGCGGTGCCGGATTCGAGCCTGTTCGACGACCTCGACGCCGACGAACTGGCCATGATCGAGCACGAGTGGAGGACGTCGTGACCCCCCGGGCGGCCCTCGAAGAGATCCTTCCGCTGTCGCCGCTGCAGGAAGGGATCCTCTTCCACGCCCAGCAGGGGCAGGGCGACCCGTACACAGTGCAGGTGGACCTGGAGCTCGACGGCGCCCTGGACCTCGCGCGGCTGCGCCGCGCGGGCGACGCGCTGCTGCTCAGGCACGCCAACCTGCGTGCCGCGTTCCGCACGGGGGCGTCCGGACGGCCGGTGCAGATGATCCCGGCGTCGGCGGCGATGCCGCTGCGCGCGCACGACCTGCCGGCCGGGCCGGGCGGCACGCGGGAGTCCGACCTGGAGGCGATCCTCGCGGCGGACCGCGCGGAGCCCTTCGACCTGGCGGACGCGCCCTCCATACGGCTCACGGCGATCACGACGGCCCCCCGGCGGCATCGGCTCGCCATCACCTACCACCACATCCTGCTCGACGGCTGGTCGAGTTCGCTGATGGTCGCCGAACTGCTGAGGCTCTACGAAACAGACGGGGACACGGCCCCACTGCGGGCGGTGCGCCCCTACCGCGACTTCCTGGCCTGGCTGCGTGCGGCGGACCGCGACGCCGCCCTCTCCTTCTGGCGTACGGCGCTCGCCGGTCTGGACGAGCCCACGCTCGTCTCGCCGGAACGGCGGCGTTCGCCGGGGGAGGCTGTGACGCGGGCTCGCGCCGTACTGTCCCCCGCCGAGACCGCGGCGCTGGGAGCGCTGTGCCGCCGGGCGCAGGTGACCGTGGGCACGGTCGTGCAGGCGGCGTGGGCGCTGGCGCTGCGCGCGCTGACCGGAAGCACCGACGTGGCCTTCGGCCTCACCGTGTCGGGCCGCGACGCCGACGTGCCGGGGATCGACACGATGATCGGCCTGTTCATCAACACCGTCGTGGCGCGGGTCGCGCTCGACCCCGCCGGATCCGTGCTCGACCTGCTGACGCGGATCCAGCGCGACCACGCCCGCACGTTCGGATTCCAGCACGTCGGCCTGGCCGACGTGCAGCGGGCCGGTGGAGCGCGCGAGCTGTTCGACACGCTCGTCGTGGTCGAGAGCCATCCCGTCGACCGCGCGCTCGGCCTGGGGCGCGACTTCGGCGGGCTGCGTCTGGGCGCGGTGCGGGGACGCGATGCGACCAGCTATCCGCTCACGCTGATCGCGGTGCCCAGCGAACGCCTCGCCCTCAACGTCGACCACAGGCCGGGGCTCGTCCCGGAAAGCGTGGCCGCGGGACTTCCCGAACGGCTCGCCGGCCTGCTGGCCGCGATGGCCGCCGATCCCGGGCGGCCCGTCTCCCGCCTGCCCGCCACGCTGCCCGAGGAGCGCAGGCTCACCGGAGCGGTGTGGAACGACACCGTACGGCCGGTGCCGCCGCTCGGCGTGGCCGAGCAGTTCGAGCGGAGGGCCGCGAGCACGCCCGACCGGGTGGCGGTGTCGCTCGACGGCGACGCGCTGACCTACGCCGAGCTCGACGCACGGGCCGACGGGATCGCCCGCATGCTCCGGCGGCGGGGAGCGGACGCGGAGTCGCTGATCGGCGTCGCCTGCGCGCGCTCCTTCGACCTGGTGGCCGCGCTGCTCGGCGTGCTGAAGGCGGGCGCGGCCTATGTGCCGTTCGACACCGACCACCCCGCGGAGCGCATCCACGGCATCATGGCGTCGCTCGACCTGGCGTGCGTGCTCGCCGACGCCACCTTCCAGGCGCCCGAGACGGGCGCCGCGGCGGGCGTGCCGGTGATACGCCTGGACCGGGTGCCGGTGTACGGCGGAGCCGCGCCCGAGCACGGCTCCGCCGTACACCCCGGCAACCTCGCCTACGTGATGCACACGTCGGGCTCCACGGGGGCGCCGAAGGGCGTGGAGGTCACGCGGGAGGCGCTCGCGAACCGCATGGCGTGGATGCAGGGGGAATACCGCCTCACGGCCGGCGACAAAGTGCTGCAGAAGACATCGGTCGCGTTCGACGTGTCGGGGTGGGAGCTCTACTGGCCGCTGACGCAGGGGGCCGAGCTGGTCCTCGCCCGGCCCGGAGGGCACCGCGACCCCCGCTACCTCGCCGAACTCATCTCGCGGCGCGGCATCACCCGGGTGCATTTCGTGCCTTCCGTCTTGCGCGAGTTCCTCGGCTGCCTCGACGCCCTCGGCCGGCCGTACGACCACTGCCTCACGCTTGTTGCCTGCAGCGGCGAAGCCCTGCCCGCCGACCTCGCCCGCGAGGCGCGGCGGCTTCTCGGCGAGGTCGCCGTCGAGAACCTGTACGGCCCGACCGAGGCCACCATCGAGGTCACGCTCATGTCCTCCCGGGGCGGCGGCGAGGGAGACGGCCACGGCGGTGGCGGTGGCGAGGGCGGCGGCGAGGGCGGCGGCGAGGGCGGCGGCGAGGGCGGCGGCGAGGGCGGCGGCGAGGGCGGCGAGGGTGCCAACGGGGGCGTCAACGTGCCCATAGGCCGCCCCGCCTGGAACACCACCGTCCACGTCCTGGACACGTGGCTGCGTCCCGCACCCGTGGGAGCGACCGGGGAGCTGTACCTCGGCGGGGCACAGGTCGCCCGCGCCTACCACGGCGCCCCCGGAATGACCGCGGAGCGTTTCATCGCCGACCCGTTCAGGCCGGGCGGCAGGCTCTACCGCACCGGAGACCTGGCCAGATGGCGGCAGGACGGCGTGGTCGAATACCTCGGGCGCGCCGACCAGCAGGTCAAGATCCGCGGCGTGCGGGTGGAGCCCGGCGAGGTCGAGGCGGCGCTCAACAGGCATCCCGCCGTCGCCGGCAGCGCGGTGCTGGCGCTTCCGCAGCGCGGCGGCGATCCCATGCTCGTGGCCTACGTCGTCGGCCGCGCCGGCGCGGCCGACCGCGGTGACCTCGCCGATCTCGCCGACGTGCGCGAGCACCTGGCGCGGCTGCTGCCCGCCGCGATGCTTCCGGCCGCCTATGTGCCGCTCGACGCCCTCCCGCTTACGTCCAGCGGCAAGGTCGACCGCCGGGCGCTCCCCGCCCCCGGTCAGGGCGCCGCCACCGCCTACCGCCCGCCTGAAGGGCCGGTGGAGGCGCGGCTCTGCGAGCTGTACTCGGCGGTGCTCGGCACCGGGCCGGTCGGGGCCGACGACGACTTCTTCGCCCGAGGCGGCGACAGCATCCTCGCCATGCGCCTGGTCAACCGGGCCCGCCGGCAGGGGGTCGTCTTCTCGGTCGCCGACGTCTTCGAACGCCTCACCCCGCGCGCCCTGGCCGCTGTGTCCGCGAACGCCGGACCGGCCGCGCACCCACCCGTCTGATCAGCCGCTCGACCACCTTCACGCCATTCGGCGGCCACGCCCATCCAGCATGTCGGGAGACACACACGGTGACGATCACTGAAGGAACCCGCCTTCCCCTGTCGGGCGCGCAGCACGGGCTCTGGTTCGCCCAGCGGCTCGACCCCCGCAACGCCGTCTTCAACACAGCGGAATACGTCGAACTGCGAGGAGAGATCGACACGGCCCGCCTGGTCGAGGCCGTGGGGCGTGCGGTGGCCGAGACCGATGTGCTGAGGGTGCGGTTCGAGGCGGAGCAGGACGAGGTCCACCAGAGGGTGCTGCCCGCGCCGCCCGGCCCGCCGCGGCTCGTCGATCTCACCGCGGAGGTGGATCCGAGCGAGGCGGCGCTGGCGTGGATGCGGCGCGACCTCGCCACACCGGTGGACATGGAGGGCGGCGCCTTGGCGGCGCAGGTGGTGTTCCGGCTCGCGGCGGGGCTGCACTACTGGTACCAGCGCGTCCACCACATCCTGCTCGACGGCCACGGCTACGCGCAGGTGCAGCGCAGGGCCGCCGCGATCTACACGGCGCTGAGCGAGGGGCGCGAGCCGGGGCCGGCGCCCTTCTCGCCGCTGCGGGAGGCATTGGAGGAGGAGGACGCCTACCGGGCGTCCCGGCGTTTCGAGGAGGACCGGCGCTTCTGGGGACAGTGGGCCGCCCGCGGACGGGCGGCGACCGGGCTGAGCGAGCGGAAGGGCGAGACCGCGACGTCGTTCCTGAGGGAGTACGGCACGCTGGGCGGAGAGCGTTTCCGGACGCTGTCGCGGCGGGCCGCGAACCTCGGCTCCACCTGGGTGGAGACGGTGATGGCGGCCGTGGCCGCCTACGCGCACCGGATGACGGGGGCGCGTGAGGTGGTGCTCGGCGTCCCCCTCATGGGCAGGCCGGGGTCGGTCTCCACGCGCGTCCCGGGCACGTGGGTCAACGTGCTGCCCGCCGAGGTGCGCGTCGAGCCCGGCACACCGCCGCGTGACCTGCTCAAACAGCTGCGGGCGGCGCTGGACGAGGTGCGGGCGCACCGCGACTACAGGTTCGAGGACATCCGCCGCGACATGAGGCTGCGCGGCGGGGACGTGGCGCCGTCGCGGATCTGGGTGAACGTGAAGCCGTTCGACGTGCCGCTGCGGTTCGGCGGAGTCACGGGAAGGTCCACCTACCTGGCCGCGGGGCCCGTGGAGGAGCTGACGATCTCCGTCTACCCGCGGCACGACAGCGACGAGCTGTACTTCGAATTCGACGCCAACCCCTCCCTGCACAGCCGGGGGGAGCTCGCCGCCCACCGCGAGAGGTTCCTCGCCTTCCTCGATGACTTCTCCACCTACGTCGACCTTCCGCTCGGCAGGCTCGACACCGCCACGGCCGAGCAGCGCGCGACCGTGCTGGAGGAGTGGAACGGCGCGGCCCTCGCTCCGGCGGCGGGCGGAGAGCCTGAGACGATCGACGCGCGCTTCGCCGCAGTGGCGGCCCGGATGCCGGACGCGCCCGCCGTCGTCCACCGCGGCAGCGTTCCCGGGGTTCCCGGCGTCCCCGGCGTCCCCCGCGTCCTCACCTACGCCGAGCTCGACCGGCGCTCCACCGACCTCGCCGCCGAGCTTCGGGCACGCGGCGCGGGCCCGGAGCGGCTCGTCGCCCTGTCGCTCCCGCGCACCCCCGACCTCGTCATCGCCGTACTCGCCGTGCTGAAAAGCGGCGCGGCCTACCTCCCCGTCGACGCCCGCCACCCCGCGGAGCGCGTCGCGGCGATGTTCGGCGACTCCGGACCGGTGCTGCTGCTGCGCTCGCGGGACTCGCCGCTGCGCGGCGACCGGTTCGGCGTGCCGGAGCTGCTGCTGGAGGACGCCGGCCGCACGGCGCCGCCGCGGCCGGCCGGCCACGCCGGCCACGGCGGCGGCAACGCCGCCTACGTCATCTACACCTCGGGCTCGACGGGCGTCCCGAAGGGCGTCACCGTCGGCCACGGCTCCGTGGTCGGGCTCGCCCGGTGGGCCATGGAGCTGCTCGGCGAGCGTCTGCTGCGCCATGTCCTGTTCGCGACCTCCCTCACCTTCGACGTGTCGGTGCTGGAGATGTTCGCGCCGCTGCTCAACGGCGGGTGCGTCGAGGTCGTGGAGGACGCGCTGGCGCTGCTCGACCCGGAGTACCGCGGGTGGAGCGGAAGCCTGGTCAGCGGGGTGCCGTCGGTGCTCGCCACCGTGCTGGCCGACCCGTCGCTCGACGTGCGGACGGAATGCGTGGTGGCGGCGGGGGAGCCGCTCCCCGCGGACCTGGTCACGAGGATCGGCCAGCGTATACCCGGCTGTGCCGTACTGAACATGTACGGCCCCACCGAGACCACCGTGATCGCGACGTCCGGCGTGGCGCCGTACGGCGGCACCGCGCCCGACATCGGCAGGGCCGTCCCCGGAACGCGGGTCTACGTGCTGGACGGCGCGCTCCGGCCCGTGCCGCCGGGCGCCGCCGGGGAGCTGTACGTCGCAGGCCCGTCCGTGGCACGCGGCTACCTGAACCGCCCGCGCCTCACCGCCGAACGCTTCGTCGCCGACCCGTTCGCCGACCTGTTCCCCGGCCCGTTCGCCGCGCCTGGGGCCCGCATGTACCGCACGGGCGACCTCGTACGGTGGAACGCGGCCGGCCGGATCGACTACCTCGGCCGGGCCGACTCCCAGGTGAAGGTGCGCGGTTTCCGCATCGAACTCGGGGAGATCGAGCACGCCCTGCGCGCTCTCCCCGGCGTGGCGCAGGCCGCGGCCGACGTGCGCACCGACGCCGCCGGGTCGCGGCGGCTCGTCGCCTGGGCGGTGGCCGAACCGTCCGCACGGCCCGGCCGGGAGACCCTGCTCGACCGGGAGACCCTGCTCGACGGGATGCGGCGCACCCTGCCCTCCTCCATGGTGCCGTCGCACATCGCACTCCTGCCGGCGCTGCCGCTCAACGCCAACGGCAAACTCGACCGGGCGGCCCTTCCGGACCCGGCGGAGGAGGCGGGAGCCGTACGGCTGCCGCAGACGGCCGTGCAGGAGAGCCTGTGCAAGATCTTCTCGGAGGTGCTCGGCGGCGCCGCCGTCGGCCTCGACGACGACTTCTTCCGGCTGGGCGGCGACTCGCTCAGCGCCGTCCGGGCCGCCGGGCGCATCAAGGCCGAGCTCGGCGCCGAGGTGTCGATGCGGGCGATCTTCGACCATCCGACCGTGGAGCGGCTGTGCGGCCACTTGGAGAGCGCCGGGGCGGCGCGGCTGCTCGCCCCGCGCGCGGAACGTCCCGCGCGGATCCCGCTCTCGCCGGCGCAGCAGCGGCTCTGGGTGCTGTACAAGACCGACGGCCCCCGGCCGACCTACAACATCCCGCTCGCGGTGGAGCTCGACGGGCCGGTCGAGCCCGACGCGCTGCGCGCCGCGCTCGCCGACCTCGCGGCCCGGCACGAGACGCTCCGCACCGTGCTGCCGGAGACGCACGGCATCCCGTGGCAGCGGGTTCTCGACGGGGACGCCGGACGGCCCCACCTGTCCGTCGTGGAGGTCGCCGAGGACGAGCTCGACGCCGCGCTGGCGTCCGCAGCCCGCTACCCGTTCGATCTGGCCGTCGAACCCCCGCTGCGGGTCCGCCTCTGCACCGTCTCCCCGCGGCGGCACGTCCTCCTCCTTGTCGTCCACCACGTCGCCGCGGACGAGTGGTCGACGACGGTGCTGCTGTCGGACCTCGCCCACGCCTACGGCGCGCGAGCCGCGGGCCACCCGCCCACCTGGTCCCCGCTGCCGCTGCGGTACACCGACTACGCCCTGTGGCAGCACGAGACCCTCTGGCGGCAGGAGGACGCCGGACAGGACCCCGCCCTCGGCCATTGGAAGGCCGCCCTCGCCGGGGCGCCCGAGGAGCTCGACCTGCCCGCCGACCGCCCGCGGCCCGCGCGCCGCACCCAGCGCGGCGCGACCGTGGCCTTCGACGTGGAACCCGCCCTGCGCGAACGCATGGCGCGGCTCGCCGACCGGTGCGGCGCGACGCCGTTCATGCTCTTCCACGCCGCCGTGGCCGCCCTGCTCGGCAGGCTCGGCGGGGGAGAGGACCTCTGCCTCGGCACCCCCATCGCCGCCCGCACCGACCCCGCGCTCGACCGGCTCGCCGGCTTCTTCGTCAACATGCTCGTGCTGCGCACCGACCTGTCCGGGCGGCCCGGCTTCGCCGAGCTGCTCGGCAGAGTGCGCGACGCCGACCTCGCGGCCTACGCCCACCAGGACGTGCCGTTCGAGCGGGTCGTCGAAGCCCTCAACCCGGCGCGCTCCCCCAGCAGGCACCCCCTGTTCCAGGTGTTGGTCAGCTATCACAGCCTGCCCGGCGGCCAGGCGGTCGCCGGGCCGCTCGCGGTCGCGGGGGTGCGGCTGCTCGACACCGGCACCTCCAAGTTCGACCTCACGTTCCGGATGAGCGAACGCGGACGGGGTACGGCACTGCGCGGCGAGATCGAGTACGCCTCGGACATGTTCGACGCGGATACCGCGGCCCGCCTCGCCCGGCGTCTCGTCGCGCTGCTCGACGCGGTCACACGGGAGCCCGACCGGCCGGTCGCCGACCTCGACCTTCTTCTCGACGGCGAGCATGAGACGCTGCGCGGCCTGGGGCGGGGCGAAGTACGCGCGGTCCCGCCAGCCTCCCTCGACGAGCTGGTCGGACGCCGGTGCGCGCTGCGGCCGGAGGCGACCGCGGTGACCTGCGGAGAGGAGAGCCTGACCTACGGCGGACTGGACGCCGGGGTCGAGCGGCTCGCGCGGACGCTGCGCCGCCTGGGCGTAGGGCCGGAGAAGGTGGTCGCGGTCGCCCTGCCCAGGTCGGCCGACCTGGTGGTGGCCCTCCTCGCGGTGTGGCGGGCCGGCGGCGCCTACCTGCCGCTGGACCCGGCGTTCCCCGCAGACCGGCTGGCGTTCATGCTCGGCGATGCGGCCCCCGCCGCGGTCCTCGTCTCCGCCGACACGTGGGACCTGCTCCCGGCCGACCCACCGGTCCCTCGGGTGCGTGTCGACCGGCCTGACCCGCACAGTCCTGATCGGGACAGTTCTGACCCTGTCGAGTCCGAGCGGCTCTCCCCGGAACGGGCGGCCTACGTGATCTACACCTCGGGGTCGACGGGACGGCCCAAGGGTGTGGTCGTGCCCATGAGCGCCGTGGTGAACTTCACGGAGGCGGTGGCCGGCACCCTGGACCTCGGCGAGCGGGACCGGCTGGTCGCCGTGACCACCGTCGGCTTCGACATCTCCGTGCTCGAACTCTTCGTGCCGCTGGTCACGGGCGGCCGGGTCGTGATCGCCGCCGAGGACGCCGTCCGCGACCCCGACCGCCTCCTCGCCACCGTGGCCGAGTCGCGGGCCACCGTACTCCAGGCGACCCCCACGCTGTGGCGGATGCTGACGGCCGAGGCCAGAGGCGGCGGCCTGGGCGCGCTGCGCCCGGTGAAGGCCCTGGTCGGCGGGGAGGCGCTCGACCGGGCGCTGGCCGACCGCATGCGCGAGCACACCGCCGGCGTGGTCAATCTGTACGGCCCCACCGAGACGACCGTGTGGTCCACGTTCAGCCGCGTCACCCCCGCCGCGCCGGTCGGCGCCGAGGACCGGCGGGGCCGCGCCGGCGAGGCGGAGCCTCCGATCGGGACCCCGCTCCAGAACACCGTCGCCCACGTGCTCGACGAGCACCTGCGCCCGGTGCCGGTCGGGGTGGCCGGCGAACTGTACCTGGGGGGTGACGGGGTCGCCCGCGGCTACCTCGGACGGCCCGGTCTCACCGCGTCGCGGTTCGTCGCCGACCCGTTCGCCGTCGGCGCGTCGGCCGCCGGCGCCCGCCTCTACCGCACGGGCGACCGCGTGAAGTGGAACTCCTCGGGGGAGCTCGTGTTCCTCGGTCGCAGCGACGACCAGGTGAAACTCAGGGGGTTCCGCATCGAACTCGGCGAGGTCGCCGCCGCGGCGACGGCCCACCCGGGGGTCGCCGAGGCGGTCGCGATCGTCGACACGGGAGAGGACGGCCACCCGCGGCTCCTCGCGTACTACGTGCCCGGCGTGCCCGGCGTGCCGTACGGGCCCGCGGGCGGCGGGCGTCCGCCCGGGGACGGCCCGGAGCCCGCCGCACTGCGGAGATTCCTCGCCGAGCGGCTCCCCGCGTCGATGGTGCCGGCCCAGTGCGTGCCGCTGGCCGCGCTGCCCCTCACCCCCAACCGCAAGATCGACAGGAAGGCCCTTCCCCGGCCCCGCGTGGCCTCGGCGGAGGCCAGGCCCGCGAGCACCCCCGTGGAAGAGCACCTCCTCCGGCTGTTCGGCCAGGTGCTGGGAACGCCCATCACGGGAATCGACGACGGATTCTTCGAACTCGGCGGCGACAGCGTGCTGGCCGTACGGCTCGTCGCCTCGGCCCGCGCCGAGGGCCTCGGCCTCACCCCCGCCGACGTCTTCGCCCGCCCCACCGTCGCGGGACTCGCCGCGCTGGCCGCGCGGGCCTCCCTGCCCGCCCCCGCGGCCTCCCTTCCCGCCGCCGATCCGGCCGACCTGGACCACATCACCGCGCGGTACGGCCAGGTCGAGGAGGTGTGGCCGATCACCTCCCTCCAGGAAGGAGTCCTCTACCACGCCGAGACCGCCCGCGGCGGGCTCGACCCGTACGTCGTCCAGTGGACCGTCGACCTCAGCGGCCCTCTCGCGCCGGCCCGGCTGAGCGCCGCCGCGGAACGCCTGCTGCGCCGCCACCCCGCCCTGCGCAGCGCCTTCGCACGAGTGCCGTCCGGCGGCACCGTCCAGGTCGTGGTTCGCGACGCCCCTCTCCGCTGGCGGCTCGTGGACGCCCCCGCGGAGGCCGTGACGCGGGCCGAGCGGCTCGCGCGGTTCGACCTGCGCGAGCCGTCGCCGCTGCGGTTCGTGCTGGTCGCCGCGGGCGTCGACCGGTGGCGGCTGGTCGTCACCACCCACCACGCGGCCCTGGACGGCTGGTCGGTGTCGCTGCTGGTGGAGGAGCTCCTCGGCCTGTACACCGCCGGCGGGGAGGAGGCGGTGGCGGCGGCTCCGCCGTACCGCGACCACCTGGCGTGGCTCGCCGCCCAGGACAGGGAGGCCGCGCGGGCCGCCTGGCGCGACTACTTCGCCGGATTGTCCGAGGGCACCGTCCTGGGGCCGCCGCAGGCGGGCTCGGGCGGTGTGGCGGCGCTGCCGGAGAAGACCGGCATCGACCTGCCCGCCGCCCTGACGTCCGAGCTGGGGAGGTTCGCCCGGCGCAGCGGTCTGACGCTGAACACCGTCGTGCAGTGGGCGTGGGGCATGCTGCTCGGCCACTGGACAGGCAAGGACGATGTCGTCTTCCTGGGCATGACCTCGGGCCGCTCGCCCGAGGTGCCCGGATCGGCGCGCATGGTGGGCATGATGGTCGACACGGTGCCCGTCCGGGTGCGGCTCGACCCGGGGAGGAGCGCCCTCGCCGCTCTGCGCGACCTACAGGCGGCACAGGCCGCCGTCATCGCCCACGGGCACCTCGGGCTCGCCGACATCGGGCGCGTGTCCGGGCTGGGTGAGCCGGGCGACACGTTCGCGGTGTTCGACAACTTCCCCTTCGACCAGCGGCATCTGAACGGCGTCGCCGAGGCGGCCGGCCTGCGGGTCGACGCGGTGGACGGGTTCGACGCCACGCACTACCCCCTCGGCGTCACCGCCCTGCCCGGCGATCGGTTGCGTCTCGTCCTGCGCCACCGCGCCGACCTCGTCGACGCCGAACGCGCCGCCTCGATCGGCCCGGCCCTGGTAAAGCTCCTCGGCGAGCTGGTGGACGACCCCGAGCGTCCGCTGGCGCGATTCGACCTGCTCGACGCGCGGACGCGGCACAGGACACTGCTGGAGTGGAACGCCACCGACGGCGGGACCGACCCCGGCACGTGGCCCGAGCTGTTCGACCGGCAGGCGGCCCGCGCCCCCGACGCCCTGGCCGTGGAGTACGGCACCGCCCGCCTCACCTACCGCGAGCTCGCCGAACGGGCGGACCGCCTGGCCAGGGCGCTGATCGCCCGCGGCGTCGGGGCGGGCGACCTGGTGGCGCTGGTCCTGCCCAGGTCGGTGGAGATCCTGGTCGGGATGCTCGCGGCGCAGAAGGCCGGGGCGGCGCACGTTCCGATCGATCCCGGCTACCCCGCCGAACGGATCGGCTTCATGATGGGCGACGCCCGCCCTGCCGCCGTTGTGAGTACCGTGACGATCTGGCGGGACCTCGCCGACCCCGGCGGGGCCGCCGGGGACACGTCCGGGGACACGTCCGGGGACACGTCCGGGGACACGTCCGGGGACACGGCCGAGGGCACGGCCGAGGGCACGGCCGGGGGCACGGCCGGGGGCACGTCCGAGGGCACGGCCGGGGGCGGCACGGCGCCCCTGCTGCTTCTGGACGACCCCGTGTTCGCCGCCGAACTCGGCGGCCTCGGCGGCGGCCCTCTCGGGGTGGCGGAGACGCCCCGCCCCGCGCGGCTCGGAGACGCCGCCTATGTGATCTTCACTTCGGGATCGACGGGCCGCCCCAAAGGTGTCGCCGTCACCCACGCGGGCATCGCGGCGCTCGCCGAGACCATGCGCCGCGCCTTCGACCTGGGCCCCGGCTCGCGGGTGCTGCAGTTCGCCACCACCAGCTTCGACACCTCGGTGTGGGAGATCTGCATGGCCCTGCTGACGGGCGCGGCGCTGGTGTTCGTGCCGCCCGAGCGCCGGCTCGGGGCACCGCTGGGAGCCTTCCTCGGCGAGGCGGGCATCACCCACTGCACGCTGCCGCCCTCGGCGCTCGCGGAGATCGCGGAGGAGGACGTGCCCGAGGGGATGACCGTCGTCGTCGCAGGGGAGGCGTGCCCGCCGGCGCTGGCCGCGCGGTGGGCCCGCCGGCATCCCGTCTTCAACTCCTACGGCCCGACCGAGACGACGGTCGACGCCACCTTGTGGCGGTGTTCGCCCGACGACACCGAGGGCATGCTGCCGATCGGCCTGCCGGTGCTGGACACCGAGGTGTTCGTGCTCGACGGAGCGCTGCGGCCGGCCCCGCCCGGCGCCCTGGGCGAGCTGTACGTCGCGGGCAGCGGCCTGGCCATGGGCTATCTCGGCAGGCCCGGGCTGACCGCGTCGCGTTTCGTGGCCCATCCGTTCGCCGCGGGACGGCGCCTCTACCGGACCGGTGACCTCGTACGCCGGAGGCGGGACGGCGTCCTCGTCTACGCGGGACGTGCGGACGACCAGGTCAAGATCCGCGGATTCCGGGTCGAACCCGGCGAGATCGAGTCAGTGCTGAGCCGGCATCCCGGCGTGGCCCAGACCGCCGTGGCCGTACGGGAGGATCGGCCGGGGGAGCAGCGGATCGTCGCCTATGTCGTGCTCGACCAGTTTCACCACGAGGACCACGACGAGAACCCCGAGAACCCCGAGAACCCCGAGAACCACGCGAACCACGAGAGCCCCGAGGACCCGGACCCGCCCGGCGACGCCGGAGAGCGGGTCATGGGCGGCCTGCGCGCACTGGCCCGCAGCGAGCTGCCCGACTTCATGGTCCCCGCCGCCTACGTCGTTCTCGACGCCCTGCCCCGAACCCCGCACGGGAAGATCGACCGTGCCGCCCTCCCGGCCCCGCTCCACACCGCGGAACCGGGAGCCGCCGACCGGATGGACGAGCGTGAACGCCTCGTCGCCGACGCCTTCGCGCATGCCCTCGACCGGCCCTCCATCGGCCGGGACGACAACTTCTTCGAACTCGGCGGCCACTCCCTGCTCGCGATGCGGCTCGTCACCCGGCTCGCCTCCGTCTTCGAGGCGGACCTTGAGGTGCGGCACGTCTTCGACGCCCCGACCGTGGCCGAGCTGGCCGCCGTCATCGGCGAGGAGGTCGACGCGCGGCCCGGGCGGCGGGCCGAGGCAGGGCCCGGGCGGCGGGGTGAGGCACGGTCCGGGCGGCAGGCCGAGACGCGGCGGGCCGAGGTGGCGTCCGCCGTACCGGCCCGCGAGGACGGCACGGCCGCGGCGCCCCTGTCACACGCCCAGCAGCGCCTCTGGTTCCTGCACCGGCTCGACCCGGAGTCGAGCGCCTACAACTCCGGCGTCATGATCCGCCTCACCGGAGGCGCGCCCGACCCCGAGCGGTTCCGCCGCGGCCTGCTCGACGTGGCCGCCCGGCACGAGGTGCTCCGCACCTTCTATCCCGACACCGGTGACGGGCCGGTGCAGCGGGTCCTCGCCGTCGACGCGGCCCAGGCCCTACTCCAGACGGAGGTCGTGGACCTGCGCGGAGTGCCGGAGGACGTACGGCACGAGCACATCCGCGCCCACCTCACCCGGCCCTTCCCGCTCACCGAGGAGCCGCCCCTGCGCCTGGCGTTCTTCCGCCTCGCAGACGGCGAACACCTGATGCACATCGGCACCCACCACATCGCCTTCGACGGCTCCTCGGCGGTGCTGCTGATCGAGGAGCTCACCGCCGCCTACCGCGCGCGCGGCGAAGGACGCGAACCGGACCCCGCCCCGCTCGCATCGCAGTACGCCGACTACGCGCGGTGGCAGCGCCGCACGCTCGGCGACCGCGACGACCCCGCGTCGCAGTCGGCGCGCGAGCTGGACTTCTGGGCCCGGAGGCTCGCCGGCACGCCGAGGGAGCTGCCGCTGCCGCTCGACCGGCCGAGGTCGCAGAAGGCGGGCGACGGCGGCGAGACGCTCCAGCACACCCTGTCCGGCGACCTCTCCGCGGCGCTGCGGGACCTGGCGCTGCGGCGGCGCGTCGGGCTGCTCACGGTGTTCCAGGCGGCTGTGGCGGCGCAGCTCCACGCCGCGGGGGCGGGCACATCGGTGCCGCTGGGGTCGCCCGTCGACGGACGCGCCGACGAGGGCCTCGGCCGCCTCATCGGCTTCTTCGTCAACACCATGGTCTTCACCGCGGACCTCGCTGGCGATCCCGCATTCGCGGACCTGGTGGACCGGGTGCGGGCCGACAACCTCGACGCCATGGAACACGCGCATGTGCCGTTCGAACAGGTCGTCGAGCACATCAACCCGCCCCGCGCGTCAGGCGTCAACCCGCTGTTCCAGGTCCTGGTGTCGTACGGCGCCGCCCCCTCCGTCCCGCTGGAGTTCGACGGGCTCACCGCCTCCCCGTGGCACCTCGACACGCGGACCACCAAGTTCGACCTGGTCTTCCACCTGTACGACCCGGGCCACGGCCGGCCGCTCGACGTCTCCCTCGTCTACGCCACCGCCCTGTTCGACAGGAGCACCGCCGAACACCTGCTCACCGGCCTGCGCGGCGTGCTCGCCCAGGCGGCGGCGCACCCCGGGATCCGCCTGTCCGACCTGCTCGCCCGCCCCGAGGCCGTTCCGGAGACCGCCGCCGCGCCGGCGAGCCTGGTCGCCCTGACCTCCTTCCAGCGGCAACGGCTGGAGAGCAGAGTCGGGCCGCTGCGTGACGTGCTTCCCCTGTCGCCGCTCCAGGAAGGCCTCCTGTTCCACCTGCTGCTCGCCAGGGACACCGCGGACGTCTACCTGACCGAGAACACCCTGCGCCTGCGGGGCCCGCTGGACCCGCCGCGGCTCGCGGAGGCGGTGCGCCGGGCCATGGACAAGTTCCCCAACGTCCAGGCGGGGTTCTTCACCGTCGGCGACACCGCCGTTCAGGCGATCCCGGCCGAGGCCGCGTTCGACTGGGCGGAGACCGACCTGACGGCGGCGGCCACACGGGAGGAGCGGGAGAGGGGTTATGAGCTGTTCCGCGAGGCCCGGGCCGGCCGGCCGTTCGACATCACCCGTCCGCCGCTGATGAGGTTCGGCCTCGTGCGCCTCGCCCCGGACGAGCACCGGTTCACGGTGTGGTCGGAGCACATCCTCATGGACGGCTGGTCGATGTCGCTGTTCCTGCTCTCGGTGCTCTCCTTCTACACCGATCCGGGCGCCGAGGCCGCGCGTCCGGTCTGCGACTTCCGCACGTACCTCGCCTGGCTTTCCGAGCAGGACATGTCGGCAGCGGAGGAGGCGTGGCGCGCCGCCCTCGACGGGGTGTCCGCAGCCGGGCTCATCGCACCGCACGCGCAGGACATGGACGCCGACCTCCAGGCGATGGACGAGCTGGAGCGGGAACTCCCCGCCGAGCTGGGCGGCGCCGTCGCGCGTCTGGCCCGCGAACTCGGCCTGACCCCCGGCGCGGTGTTCGAGATCGCCTGGGCCGTACTGCTGCACCAGCACACGGGCGCCTCCGAGGCGGTGTTCGGGCTGCTGACGTACGGCAGGCCGCCGGAGCTCGACGACATCGAGACGACGGTCGGGCTGCTGTTCAACACCGTGCCGATGCGGGTGCGGACGCACCCGTCCGCCACGCTGCGCGAAGTGGCGGCGCGGGTGCGGACCGAGCGCCTGACCGCCCTGCGGTATCCGTATGTCGGTCTCGCCCGCCTTCACGAGCTGGCGGGGCGCACGAACCTGTTCGACACACTGTTCGTCTTCCAGAACCAGCCGAAGATCACACCCGGCCGGCGCTTCGGACCGCGCGGCGACCTGCGCGTCGAAGGCCGCGATCTGAAGGACGCCACCCACTATCCGCTCACAATGGTGGTGAGCCCGCCCGACGGCGGCGGCGTACGGCTCCGCATGCTCTTCCGCACCGACGTCTTCGACACGCGAGCGGCCGACGAGATCATGGCGCGCTACGTCCGCATCCTGACCGCGTTCACCGGCGGCCCCGACGTGCCGCTGGGCCGGATCGAGGCGGTCTCGGAGGCCGAGCGCGCCCAGGTCGCGGGGTGGAACCCGGAGCCTCGCGAGGTCCCCGAGGTGTCGATCGCCGACCTGTTCCATGAACGGGCCACGGCCTGCCCGGGGGAGCGGGCGCTGGTCGGCACGGGGGCGGCGCTGACGTTCGCCGAGTTGGAGGCCCGGGCGTCCCGGCTGGCGCGGGTGCTGATGCGGCGCGGGGCGGGGGCCGAGAGCGCGGTGGCGCTGGTGCTGCCCCGGTCGGAGCTCATGGTGGTCTCGCTGTTCGCGGTGTTCGCCGCGGGCGCGGCCTACGTGCCGATCGATGTGGAGTATCCACCCGACCGCATCGCCTACATGATCAACGAGGCGGAGCCGGTCGCCGTCATCACCACCGAGGCCCTGCGCCCCCTGCTCCCGGAGGATCCGCGCCTGCTCGTCCTCGACGACCCCGGCCTCGCCAACGAGCTCGCCGCCGCCTCACCGACGCCCGTCACCGCCGCCGAACGCGCCATGCCGGGCGGCCTCGACCACCCCGCCTACATGATCTTCACCTCGGGGTCGACGGGCCGGCCCAAGGCCGTCACCGTGCCGTACCGCGGCCTCACCAACATGTACTTCAACCACCTGGAGAACATCTTCGAGAAGGTGACCGCGCGGCAGGGCGGACGCCGGCTCCGCATCGCGCACACGACCTCGTTCTCCTTCGACGCCTCCTGGGAGCAGCTCTTCTGGCTGCTCGCCGGACACGAGGTGCACGTGATCGACGAGGACACCCGGCGCGACCCCCGGCTGCTGCTGCGCTACTTCGACGAGCAGCGCATCGACGGATTCGACGTCACCCCCTCCTACGGCACGTTCCTCGCCGAGGCCGGACTGCTCGACCGCCCGCGCTGCCACGGCGACACCTCGCCCGACGCGCCGGGCCTGGTGTTCGTCTCCCTCGGCGGCGAGGCCGTGCCCGCCGCCCTCTGGACACGGCTGCGCGACACGCCCGGAGTGGACTCGTACAACCTGTACGGCCCCACCGAATACACCATCAACGCGCTCGGGGCGGACCTGGCCGATAGCAGCACCTCGACCGTCGGCCGTCCCATCTGGAACACCCGCGCCCACATCCTCGGCCCTGGCCTGCGGCCCGTTCCCGTCGGCACGGTCGGCGAGCTGTACCTCGCGGGAGCGGGTCTGGCCCGCGGCTACCACGGCAGGACCGGCCTGACCGCGGAGCGGTTCGTGGCCGATCCGTACGGTGGCCCGGGCGGGCGCATGTACCGCACGGGAGACCTCGCACGGTGGCGCTCCGACGGGCTCATCGACTTCCTCGGCCGCTCCGACGGACAGGTCAAGATCCGCGGCTACCGCATCGAACCCGGCGAGATCGAGGACGCGCTGGCGGGGCTCGCCGGCGTGGCGCAGGCCGCGGTGGTGGCACGCGAGGACGCGGCGGGAGCCGTACAGCTCGTCGCGTACGTCGTGCCGGACGCCGGCGCGTCCGAGACCACCGCCGAGGAGGTGCGGGCGGCGGCCGGCCGGGTGCTCCCCGGCTACATGGTGCCGGCGGCGGTCGTCGCGGTGCCGGCGCTGCCGCTCACGGTCAACGGCAAGCTCGACCACCGCGCGCTGCCCGAGGCGCCGACGCCCGAGCAGAATCCCGCGGAACGGCCCCGCGGCCCCGCCGAGGAGGCGGTCGCCGCCGCGTTCCAGGACGTCCTCGGGCTGACCGACGTCGGCAGGGACGGCGACTTCTTCGCGCTCGGCGGGCACTCCCTCCTCGTGGTGCGCCTCGTCGGCCGCCTCCGCGACACCCTCGGCGACGTGTCCGTCCGCGACGTCTACGACACGCCCACACCGGCCGGGCTCGCCGCCGCCTTCGGCGGCTCACGCCGTACGGCGGGCTCCGGCGGCCTCCACCCCCTCCTCCAGCTCCGCGCCGCCGGGACACGCGCTCCCGTCTTCTGCATCCACCCGGCCGGAGGTCTCGGCTGGTCCTACACCGGCCTTGTGGCCCACCTCCCCGACCGCCCCCTCCACGCCTTGCAGGAGCCGCTGCTCGCCGACCCCGGGGCGGCCCGCGTCACCTTCGAGGCGGCGGCGGCCGACCACCTGCGGCGCATCCGGGACATCCACCCCGAGGGCCCCTGCCACCTCGTCGGCTGGTCCTACGGCGGGATCCTCGCGTACCGCATCGCGGTGCTCCTCCAGGAGAGCGGCCGGTCGGTGGCCTCGCTCACCCTCCTCGACGCCTACATCACCGAGACCGCCACCGCCACCGCCACCGCCACCGAGACCGAGGCCACCTCCGAGACCGACGCCGCTCCGGCCGCCGCCGGCGATCTGCACCGAGAGGCCATGCAGTACATCGCGGGTTCGGCCGGGCTGGATCCGCTCGCCCTGGACCTGTCCGACGGGGAGGCCGTGTACGCGGCGGTCCGGGGCGCCGACGGTGTGCTGTCGTCGTTCGACACGCCGGTGCTGGACCGGATCGTCGAGTCCTACCTGCGCCACAGTGGACAGATGGCGGAGGCGTCCCTCGGCGTGTTCCGCGGCGACGTCCTGCTGTTCAGCGCGGCCGTCGGCGAGCACCCGGCGGGAGGCGACGCCAACCGCGCGGCGTGGCGCCGGCACATCACCGGACGGCTCCTCGACCACCGGGTCGAGGTCGACCACGACACCCTGGGCCGCGCCCGGGGCTGGGCCGCGACCGGCCCGGTCATCGCCGCCCACATCGACGCCGCCGACGGGCACTCCGGTGGGCGCGCGGACGGGCGCGGCGACGGGGGAGGGGCGGCATGACGGGGGCGCCGGGCCTGCGGAGGTTCGCCCTGGACCTCTCGCCGCTGCGGCACAGCCGGGACCTGCGGCTGGTGTTCACCGCCAGGACGGCGTCCCTCTTCGGCATCGGCCTGCTCATGGTGGCCGTGCCCGTCCAGGTGTACGCGCTGACCGGCTCCGCCGTACATCTCGGCGCCGTGGCGGCGACGCAGGGCGCGTTCACGTTCGCGGGGACGCTGTCGGGGGGCGTGCTGGCCGACCGGTACGACCGGAGGCGGGTGATCGTCCTGGCGCGTTCGGCGGCCGGGGTGGGCTTCGCCCTGCTGGCGGTCAACGCGCTGCTGCCGGATCCGCCTCTGCTGCCGATCTATCTGCTGGCCGCGTGGGACGGGCTCGCCGCCGGGATCAGCGCCAGCGCCCTGACCGCGCTGATCCCGGCGCTGGTGAGGCGGGAGGACCTGCCCGCCACGGGGGCGCTGCTCAGCCTGACGGCGGACCTGTCGGCCGTCGCCTCGCCTGCGGTCGGCGGGGTGCTGATCGCGGCCTTCGGGGTGGCGGCGAACTACGCCGCCGCCGCGCTGGCGACGGTGTTCACGGCGTTCAGCATCAGCCGGCTGCCGCCCAAGCCGGCCCCCGGAGCGGGACGCGAACCGGTGGTGAAGGCCGTGGCCGCGGGGCTCTCCTTCGCGTCGCGGCAGCCGGTGGTCAGGAGTGTGCTTCTGGCCGGGGTCGCGATGATGCTGCTCAGCGGGCCCGTCGTGCTACTGCCCGCCTTGGTCGAGACCCGTTTCGGCGGGGGCGAGGTCGTCCTCGGGCTGCTGTACAGCGCCCCGGCCCTCGGAGCCGTCGCGGGGTCGCTGACGAGCGGCTGGATCGGCCGGGTCCACAGGGTCGGCCTGGCGCTCTCAGCCGCGATGGCGGGGATGGCCGCCGCCGTGCTCGCCGTCGGGCTGAGCGCCGTCGTACCGCTCGCCTTCCTGGCCCTCGCCGCGTACGGCCTGGGCCGGGTGCTCGGCGACATCCTGCGGTTCACCGTGATGCAGAGCCACACTCCCGACGAGTTCCGGGGCCGCGTGTCGAGCCTCTGGCAGGCCCAGGTGGTCGCCTCAGCGGCGACCGGCTCCCTGGTGGCGGGGCTGCTCGCCGAGGCGTTCACCCCGAGCGCCGCGCTCGTCGCGTACGGCGCCGCCGCCCTCACCCTCACCGCCGTCCTGACCGCGGCCCTCCCGGCTCTGCGGGCGGCACGCCGTTGATCACCATGCTCGGCCGCAGCGGAGAGGGGCGACTACTCTCAGTGATCGTTCCTTGTCGGGGGCCGGGCTCCGATTCGGGAGTGCCCACCGGCATTGCCGAGATGGACTGATTAGGTTAGCCTAACCTTAATCCGATGATCTTGAGGAGGATCCGGATGACCAACCCGTTCGACGACGAGGACGGCAGCTTCCTCGTGCTCGTCAACGACGAGGAACAGCATTCGCTCTGGCCCGCGTTCGCCGAAGTCCCGCAAGGGTGGCGGACCGCCTTCGGCCCCGGCTCGCGCCCCGACGCCCTGGACTACGTCGAGCGGAACTGGACCGACCTGCGTCCGCTCAGCCTGCGGAAAGCCATGGGGCACTGACCGGCGTGCCGAAGGCCGCCGACACCGCGCGGCGCGGGCCCGGCCCGCGCCGCGCGGCCCATGCACTCCTGCGCTGGTGCCTGCGCGCCGAACGGCGCGACACGCTGGCCGCCATCGGCCTCGCCGCCCTGTGGCAGCTGGCGCTCGTCTCCATCCCGTGGTCGGTGCAGCGGGCGCTCGACGACGGCGTCGCCGCCGCCGACCGGGGCGCCCTGCTCACCTGGAGCGCCGTCGTCGCGGCCACCGGCCTGTTCGCGTGGCTCGCGCAGCGCCTCGGCCAGCACCTCAACTACCTGGCGGGCGCCAGAGTCGTCGCCCGCCTCCGCGCCCGCCTCTCGGCCCACCTGCTCAGCCTCGACACCAGGGCGATCGGCGCCTACGGCCGGGGCGACCTGCACGCGCGCAACACGCACGACATCGACCTCGTCTGGATGTGGGTGAGCGGCACCGTCGACCTGCCGCAGCTCCTCATCGGCATCGCCGGCGTCGTCGTGGCGGTCGCCGTACTCGACCCGCTGCTCTCGGTGCTCTGCCTGGCCGCCGTCGCCGCCATAACGGCCCTGAACGCCGTATTCGGCCGCCTGCTCGGCGCACGGAGCGCCGAACTCGCCGCCGCCCACAGCGCGCGCGCCGACACCGTGGACGAGCTCGTCACCGGCGGTGCGACCGTCCGCGGCCTCGGCGGCGAAAGCGCCCTCGTCGAAGCGCACCACGCCCGCAGCGCGGCCGTCGCGGCCAAGGCCCTCGCGGTCGGCGGAGTCGGGGCCAACTGGTCGGCGCTCTCGTCGTTCACGCCGCTCGCCGCCATCGCCGCCGGCCTCGCCCTGGGGGCTCCCGCCGTACTGGACGGCACGATGAGCATCGGCGGCCTCACCGCGTTCGTGACCTGGATGCTGATGCTGACGGCCACCTCCACCACCCTGTCCGTACGGCTCTCGCAGCGGGCGCAGGCCGCGGAGGCCGCCACACGCATCGCGGAGGTGCTGAGCACCCCCGCGGCCGTCACCGAACACCCCCGCCCCGCGCCCGTCGCCCACGGCCCGCTCCACTGCCGCGACGTCGTCGTCGAACACGGCGCCCGGCGCGTGCTCGGCCCCCTCGGCCTCACCGTGCCGCCGGGCGAGACGGTGCTGCTCACCGGCCCCGTCGCCGCCGGCAAGTCCACACTCCTGCGGCTCCTGGTCCGCCTCGACGACCCGGCCTCCGGCACCGTCACGTACGGCGGGGCCGACCTGACCACACTCCGGCTCGACGACCTGCGCCGCCGCATCGCCCTCGTGCCGCAGCGCCCGCTCCTGGTCTCCGGCACCGTCGCCGAGAACCTCACCCTCGGCCTGCCCGGCGGTGCGACCGCCGACGAGATGCGCGCCGCGTGCCGGGCGGCGGCCGTCGAGGAGGAGATCGACGCTCTGCCCTCCGGCTTCGACACGCCGGTCGGCGAGGGCGGCGCGACCTTCTCGGGCGGGCAGCGCCGCAGGCTGGCCCTGGCCCGCGCGCTGCTCCGCAGACCCGACGTGCTGCTCCTCGACGACGTGACCTCGGCCGTGGACACGCCCACCGAAGAGCGCATGCTCGCCGGGATACGCGCGTGGTCGCCCGGCGCGACCGTGATCGTCGTCGGTGACCGCCCCGCCGTACGCCGCTTCGCCGACCGCGTCGTCGAGATCGGCCCCGCCTCGGCCGGCCCCGCCTCGGCCGGTCTGCTCGCCGCCACCGGGGACGCCCATGGCTGAGGTCGCGCTCCTCTCCGAGACCCCCGACAAGCGGCGCCTGATCCGCAGAACACTCCCGTATCTCGCCCCGCACCGGCGGCGCATCGCGCTCGGCACGCTGCTGAGCCTCACCGCCACCACCTGCGTCGCCCTCGTCCCCGCGGCCGTCGGCGTGGCGGCCACCGCCGCCCTGAGCCGCGACGGCGCCGCCCTCACCACCGCCGTCGCCGCCGTCGCGGCCCTCGCGCTCCTCCACCTCCTCGCCCGCCGAGGCGGCGACGTCCTCCTGAACGACGCCGGCGAACGCGTCGTGCGGCGGCTCCGCGAACACGCCGCCGAAAGCCTCGCCGCCGCCCCGCTGCGCTTCCTCGAAAGCCACCCCGCGGGCGCGCTGACCACCCGGGTCACCGCCGAGGTCACCGAGCTCGGCTCCTTCGTACGGCAGCAGCTCCCCGACCTCATCGCCTCCGGAGGCTACCTTCTGGTCGGCACCGCCGTACTCGTCCACCACTCCGCGCTGCTCACCGCGGCGCTGTTCGCCGTCTTCGCACCCCCCGCGATCACGGTCGTGCGGGCGTTCCGCCGCCGGTCGTCCGCCGCCTGGGACGCCGAGGCCACCTGCCAGGCGGCCGTGTCGGCGACATACGCCGAAGGGCTCGAGGCGCGGGAGACCCTCCAACTGGCCGGGGCGGCGGACGCGTGGGCCGCACGCTACGACCGCGACCAGAGCCGCCTCCACCAGACCATCCGGCGCACCACCCGCGCCCTCAACACGATGACCTCCATCCAGTTCTTCGAATGCCTCGCCGTCGGCGCCGTCATCCTGATCGGCGGCCTGCTGACCGACGGGAGCCCGGCGAGCACCGGCACGGTCATCGTGTTCGTCGTGGCCTCACGCGGCATGTTCGACTCGTTCATGCAGCTCACACGCCTCCTCGGGGCCGTGCAGCGCACCCGCACCGGCCTCGCGCGCATCCTCGACCTGCTGGCCGCCGCAGTGCCGTCCGCAGTGCCGTCCGCAGTGCCGTCCGCGGGGTCGTCCGCGGGGTCGTCCGCGGGGCGGCCCGCCGCCCGCCCGCCCGCGACCGGTGCGCCGGCGGGGGCGAAGTCGGGGGCGGCGGCGGGGACGAAGTCGGGGGCGGTGCCGCCGCGAGGCGATCTGGCGGCCGAAGGCGTCTGGTACGGCTACGCCCCCGGCGCCGCCGCCCTGCGCGGCGTCACCCTGTCGTTCCCCGCCGGCTCCCGCACGGCCCTCGTCGGCGCGACCGGCGCGGGCAAGACCACCCTCGCCAAAGTGCTCGCCGGGCTGTACGACCCCGGACAGGGCGGCGTCCGCTACGCCGGCCTCGACCTGCGCGACATCCCCCGCGCGGAACTGCGCCGGCGCGTCGTCCTCATCCCGCAGGACATGCACATCGCCCGGGGCACCGTGCTCCACAACCTGGCCTTCGCCACGGACGCCTCCCGCGCCGCGGTCGACGAGGCCGCCGACCTGCTCGGCCTCACCACATGGCTGCGCGGGCTGCCCGACGGGGCCGACACGCAGGTGGGAGCCAGAGGGTCGCTCCTGTCGGCGGGGGAGCGGCAACTCGTCGGCCTCGTGCGCGCCGTCCTCGCCGACCCGGCCGTACTGATCCTGGACGAGGCCACCGCCGATGTCGACCCGGCCACGGCGGCGCTCCTGGAGAGCGCGGTGGACCGGTGGGGGCAGGACCGCACCCTGATCGTCGTCGCGCACCGGCAGACGACCATCGACCGGTTCCCCCGGCGGGTACGGCTCGCCGGCGGAGCCGTACGCGGTGACGCCGTACGCGGTGACGCCGTACGCGGTGACGCCGTACGCGGTGACGCCGTACACGGTGACGCCGTACACGGTGACGCCGTACACGGTGAACACGACACAGCCGACCGGATCGCGACCGACTGAGGAGCTTCGATGTCCGACGACCTTTTCCTGGCCGAGGTGCTGCGCACGGCGCACGTGACGCCGAAAATGATCAGAGTGACCCTGGGAGGTGACGGGCTCCGGGGCTACCGGAGCTCGGGGCCGCCCGACGAGTACTTCAAAATGTTCTTTCCCGCCCCCGGCGAGGAGACCCCCGCGCTGCCCGCCACCGTCGACGGCAGATGGGTCTACCCCGAGGGCGCGGCCGAGCCCGAGATCCGCAACTACACGGTCCGCCGGTTCGACCCGGCGGCGAACGAACTCGACGTCGACTTCGTCGTCCACGAAGGCGGCGTCGCCGCCCCCTGGGCGCTCGCCGCACGCCCCGGCCTGCGGGTCGGCCTCTCCCTGCCGCACGGCCTCTACCGCCCGCCCGCCGACACCACCTGGCGGCTCATCCTCGGCGACGCCACCGCGCTGCCCGCCATCGGCCGCGCCGTCGAAGAACTCCCCGAGGACGCCCGCGCCCACGTCTACATCACGGTCGAGGGCCCCGAGGAGCGGCAGACCTTCACCACCGAAGGCCACGCCGACATCACCTGGCTGTACGACGGATGCGAGAAGCTGCTCGACATCGCCGAGTCCTTCCCCCGCCCCGACGACAAGGGCTACATATGGGCCGCCGGCGAAGCCGGCGTCATGCGGGAGATCCGCCGCCACCTGCGGCACACCCTCGGCCTGCCGACCGAGCGCTACTGCACGTTCGGCTACTGGCGCGAGTCCGCCGAGGAATGGCAGCGGCGGTTCCAGCTCGTCGCCGACCAGGTCAGAGCCCGGGTCGCCCTCGCCCGCCGGCAGGGCAAGGACGCCGAGGAATGCCAGGACGAGTTCGACGACGCCCTCACCGCCGCCGGCCTCTGACCGGCCGCCGCCGCCACCCCCCACCCCGAGGAGCCGCGACGATGAGCGACGAGCAGACCGCGGAGGAGCGCTACAGCGACTTCTACGCCAGGCAGCTCGCCAGCCCCACCCTGCGCCGCATCTACCAGGAGGTGTACGGCGACGACCACCCGGCCGAACTCCAGACCTTCGGCTTCGTCACCCGCACCGACCTCGCCCTGCTCGGAGAACGCCTCGCCCTGCGCCCCGGCCGGCTCCTCGCCGACCTCGGCTGCGGGCGCGGCGGCCCCGGCATCGCCCTGGCCAGGCAGGCCCTCGCCGACCTGGTCGGCATCGACGTCGTCCAAGCCGCCCTCGACGGCGCCGCCGTACTCAGCGCCGCCCTCGGCCTGCCGCAGGCCAGGTTCCTGCGCGGCAGCTTCACGGCCACCGGCCTCCCCGACCGCTCCTGCGACGCCGTCATGAGCGTCGACGCGCTGTGGATGGTGTGGAACAAACCCGCCGCCTTCCTGGAGACCTCCCGCATCCTCCGGCCCGGCGGACGGTTCGTCTTCACCACCTGGGAGCCGGCCTACCTCGACCACACCCGCATGCTCGCCAACGCGGGCTTCGCCATCCTCGAACGGCGCGAAACCGACAACTGGCTCGCCCGGCAGTTGGCCGTCTACCAGCGCATCACCGCCGCCCGCGCCGCCCTCGCCGCCGAACTCGGCCCCGGCTCCGCCGTACTCCTCACCGAAGCCGCCCAGACCCCCGGAGTCCTCCCCACCACCCCCCGAGTCATGATCACCGCCGAACTCCGCGCCTCCCCTCCTCGGCGGTGACGCTCAGAAGAGGGCGTCCTGCTCTCCCTCCGGGCGGGTGAGCGCCCGCAGGGGCGCGGTGAAAGTCGCTCCACTCCGGGGGAGGCCCAGCGTCCAGCCCGCCGACAGGCGCGTGTCCAGCACCACCAGCCCGGCCGCCGAGTCGAGATACAGGTCGGAGCCGATCCGGCACACCGTCGTCCCGGTGACCACGCATCCCGGGGCGAGCGGGAGCACCTCCGCGGCGGGGCGGAGGCCGTCCGCGGGGAGGCCGTAGACGTCGGCGTGGTCGGCGACGAGCGCGTCGCAGCGGCTCTGGGCTTCGGGCCACGCCAGGTGCCGCGCCCGCTCGGCGACGGCCAGAAGGTCGCGGGCGCGCTCGGCCGCGGTGCCGGGACGGGCCCGCGCGGCACGCTTGCGTACGGTGGTGACGCGGTCGGGGAGTCCCAGGGCGGAGCCGAGCAGG
Organism: Sinosporangium album; assembly: GCF_900100605.1. Lineage (GTDB taxonomy): Bacteria > Actinomycetota > Actinomycetes > Streptosporangiales > Streptosporangiaceae > Sinosporangium > Sinosporangium album. The sequence goes on from NZ_FNCN01000011.1 coordinate 179,702, forward strand.
TGCTCGACGCGTCGGGCGGACGCCAGGGTGCCGGTGGACAGCACAGTCGAGGCGAGCGCCCCCTGCTCCAGCAGGCGCGCGGCGCCGCGTTCGGCGGCGGTGATGCCGACCTTCACCCCGGCTGTGCCGTGGTGGGCGAGGTAGACGGCGAAGGGGCGTGGATCGTCCATGCGGGTGTCGGCGGCGATCGAGTCGGAGCGGTCCCATGCCCGGCAGGTGGGACACTGCGCCGTGCGTGAAGAAGGCTCGACCGGGGCACCGTGCGGACAGGCCATGCGTCTCCCGGCGCGCCGGATCCCGACGCACCGCCTCTCAGACCCCGTGGCAAAGGACAGACCGCCCCCGACCGGGAGCGGACTCGCCCTCGTGGCGCTCCCGTCGGGCGCCGACCACTCCAGCAGCGCCTGCTCTCCGCTCCAGACGAGCCGGGTGGCCCGCCACGTGGGCGGCGAGACGCCGTTCAACCCTCATCCCCCCTCGCGGCCGGCACTCACAGTGCTCTCCCGGCAACCCTACGCGGCAGGGGGACTTGGTCCTGCGAGCCGCGGCGGCACCTTCCGGGGGCAGCCGCGGCTCGCAGGATCGCAGTGGCGGAGATGTCACTCCTCGGGCACGACGACTTTGACCTCGATCTCGGGTTCGGGTTCACGTCCGCTGTCGGATCGGACCACCAGCCTGCCGGTCCGTACGGTGCCCGGCCGCATGCCCGTCGAGGAGGCGTTGACCGTGACGGCGGTGGACGTGCCGGTCGTCAGGGTGCCGGTGGCGGGGGCGGCCGAGAGCCATGTCTGAGTGGGATCGCCGACGACCGTGAAAGGCGTGTCGCCGCCGTCGTTGGTCAGCGTGAACCGGCCTGAGCGCTGGGACTCGGGGGGCATCACCAGGGTCATCTCATCCGCATCGGCCGCCACACGGCCGGTCGTGAGGGCGATGTCGAGCCGGGTCACATGGTTCCAGCCGACCGAGACCCAGCTCCGGTGGAACGTGCCGTAGTGGTCCTTGACCGCCTGGACGCTGTAGAGATCGTCAGGGACCTGAATGTGGAAGCTGCCGTCTTCACCGGTGAGAAGGGCCCTCCAGCCGCCTGCCAGCCTGATCTTGGCGCCCGCGATCGGCTTGCCGTCGTTGGCGTCCGTGACGACACCGGTCAGCACCCCGTGCATGGTGGGCCGGAACGACAGGCTGCGCCCATCGCGAAGCCATGGGGCGTTGTAGGAGTATTCGAGAGCGCAGGGACGAGAGTCCTCGATGCCGATCGTGGCGCTCGTGCCGTATTCGTGGAGATCTTGAAGGGCTTGGGCAAGGATGTGCAACCTATTTAGAAAGGCGTCCCTTTCTGCTTTCTCGGGAGAATTGCCGAATGCGATGGCTTCGTACCGGGCGACCCCGCGCTCTCGCCTTCGCCCTGGCGGCGGCGCTGGGCATCGTGATCGAGGACCAGGCGGTCGAGAACATCGGTGTCCGGGCGGTGGGGGCCGTGGGCGGGAAAACCGGTCGAGCCCGTGGCAGCCCTCGACTACCCTCGCACGACATGATTACTGACGGACTGGCGCGCAACGTCGTGGGCGTCTGGAAGGACGCGGGTGCCAGGTGGCTGGCGGAGCTTCCGTCGATCCTGGGAGAGCTGGCCCGCGACTGGGACCTCACGGTCGGCGCGCCGTTCGAGCTGTCGTACCACTATGTCACCTCGGTGACCTGCGGCGACGGGACGCCGGCCGTGCTCAAACTGGGTGTGCCGAGCGGCTCGTCCCTCGCGGAGGAGGCTCCCGGTCTGGCGGCGTTCGCGGGCCGGGGCGCGGTGCGGCTGCTGCGGGCGGACCTCGACCGCGGAGCGCTGCTGCTGGAACGTGTCACGCCCGGCTGGCGTGTCCGTGAGCTGGTGCCCGACCGGGACGGCGAGGCCACGTCGGCCGCGGTCGCCGTGATGCGGCGTCTGCACGTGCCTCCGCCGCCCGGCTGCGCCCTTCCCGACGCCCTGACCCAGGTGCGGGCGTTCGACGACTATGCGGCCGTCCACGGGGACGCCGGGCCGCTCCCGCTCGACCTCGTCGTGCGCGCTGGCGGGTTGATGCGGGAGCTGTGCGCCTCGGCCACGGAACGTGTCGTCCTGCACGGTGATCTCCACCACGACAACATCCTGCGCGCGACGCGCGAGCCGTGGCTGGCCATCGACCCCCACGGGCTGGTCGGCGACCCCTGCTACGAGGTCGGCTCCTGGATGTTCGACCCCGACCCGGAGGACCGGGACGAGGCGTTGACGGCTCTGGTCCCGTCGCGGGTCGAGCAGCTCGCGGACGAGCTGGCGATGCCCATCGACCGTGTCGTGGCGTGGGGGTTCGTCAAAGCGGTCATGTCTGACGTGTGGTCGGCCGAGGACTGGTCGCCCGGCGCGGACTGGTCCCCGATCAGCAGGGCCTTCGACGTCGCCCGCCTGCTGCTCCCTCGCCTGCCGTGACGCGCGTGACGCGGGCGACGCCGTACGGCAGAAGCGAAGAGGACCAGGACGGCGCATTCCGTCCGGGTCCTCCACCCGTCCACCCGGAGCGCTCCCGGCTCAGGCGCGCGGGTTGACCTGTACGGCGCTGCCCCGGCATGTGTCGTTGCCCCAGTCGTCGACGCACACGACCAGCTGCAGCTTCTTGAGGTGGCCGTCGGCGTCGGTGATGCGCAGGTTCTTCCACGTGAGCGTCGACCCGGAGTCCTGCCGGTTGTACCGGTAGGCGGTCTTCTTGGTCGAGCCCAGCGGGTGGTAGACGACGAAGTAGGCGTAGACGCTGTGGCCGTCGCGCTTCAGGTCGCTGACGGACACCCTGTCGACGCGGATCTCGTACTTGCTGGTGTACGTCACCTGCGCCGAGGCGGACGCGATTCCCGGGACCGCGGTGGAGAAGGCCGCCGCGTGGGCGTGGCCTCCGGTCAGTGACGTGATGAGGGCGGCGGTTCCCAGAACCAAGGCCGATCGGCGCAGCAGTGCTGTCATTTGCTTCCCTTTCTCTTCTTGGCGGCAGATGTGTGTTTTTGACCTATCGGGCATGTCTCGGGGGCCCTTCGAGACATGCGGTATCCGCAGGTGAAACGCTAAGAGGAGACTTCTGGTGGAAATATCAAACATGCTGGAGTGCCGATTCCTGTCGGCGCTCGTGAGATGCTGTCTTGTCCACGAGCAATGCCGCAGGAAGTAATAAACAGACCATTAATTAATCAATGCACTAAAGGGTGGCTGTGAAGGGTGAACGCCGGGGCAGGGAAGATTCTCTTGATCCCGACCCTGGCATTTTCGATCGTGTCGCAGGCCAGGCCGCGCAGTACGGGCTGGCGCACCAACTGCGCAGCATCGAGGGCATACAACGGACCAGCCAGGGGGAGATATGCCTCCCCTTGCCGCGGCGACCAGGGAGTAGCCGAGTGAGTGTCGAGCAGCAGGTCATCACCGACGAGCAGTGGCGTCATGCCCGTACGATCTGGGACTACCACCAGATGCACCACGACCTGCGCCGGTGTGATGCGGCCATCGGCATGGGCAGCCACGATCTGGGGGTCGCGCGTACGGCGGCCGAGTTGTACCACGCCGGGTGGTTCCCACGGGTCGTCTTCTCCGGTGCCACCAGCCCCACCACCGCGGCTCGCTTCCCCCGGGGCGAGGCCGTCCACTACCGCGAGCACGCGCTTGAGCTGGGCGTGCCCGACGAGGCGATCATGCTGGAACCGGACGCTGCCAACACCGGACAGAACATCGCGCTGTCCCGCGAGGTGCTGGTCGGCTCGGGCGTCCAGCCCGGTTCGGTGCTCCTGATCTCCAAGCCGTACATGGAGCGCCGGGCCTACGCCACGGCGCGCAAGGTGTGGCCGGAGGTGGAGGTGGTGTGCGCCTCCGAGCCGCTTGAGCTGGATGCCTATGCCGGGTCGATCGGCGATCCGAAGCTGGTCGTCGACATGCTCGTCGGCGACCTCCAACGAGTGATCGAGTACCCGAGGCTCGGCTACGCCGTCGAGCAGCCCGTCCCCGGAAGGGTCCATGACGCCTACCAGGCTCTTCTCCGCGCCGGATTCGACAGCAGGCTCCTTGCACCCTGACCCGTCAACGATCTCGAATGGATCCTTCACTTGCCGGATCGTGCGATGGCGATCGCGAGGATGATGACGACCGTCAGGAGCACGAGCGGTCCGATCAGGGCGGCGGCGTGGCCGTAGTGCGGGAGGTGTACGGCGACGGCGCCCAATCCCGTGGCGGCGATCGGGGCGGGGAGGAGCGGCGGGGGCGACCCCCTGCGCGTCGTGAGATCGTTCATCGTCGCGAACCTCCTGTCCTTCCGAGGAGGACCCACAGCATCAGCGTAAGACCGGTGCGGGCATGGTTCAGCGGCCGGCCGCCATCTGGGCGATCTTGACGATGACCAGGACCGTGGCGGCGGCCAGGTAGAGGCGCAGGACGGTCATGCCCACGCGGTGCGCGGTGGACAGGGTGGGTTTGCCGAGTTCGTCCAGGGGTGGCATGCGCCAGTGCTCTCTGCCGTCGCGGTCTGGGGGAGTGCCATGGGACCGGCGGCGTGTGAGCGCGTAGGCGGCGGCGATCGCCCCGGCGCCACCGCACCCCGCCATGATCATGAGGATCTCGCTCTGCGTGACGCCGGGGAACAGTACGGAAACGGTGAGGACGAGCGACAGGGTGACCAGGGTGCCGACCACGAGCGAGGTGAACAGGTTGGTCGCCCGCCCGTTGACCCAGGGCCCCAGGATCTCCCTGTCGTTGCAGAGCAGCAGGAGGAACATCGACGCGCTGGGGAGGAGCACCCCGGCCAGCGCCTGCACGCCTTCGGTCACCAGGCCCAGGGGTGAGTCCGGCACGAGCACGACCGCCGCGGAGGCGCCGACGAGTCCGGCGTATATGGCGTAGAAGCCTTTGGCCTGCCTGATCCCCCGGTGGAGGGAGTGGTCGAGGCTGAGGAGGTCGCCGACGGCGTAGGCGGTGGACAGGCTGACGGCAAAGGTGCCGATCACGCAGGCGTCCAGCAGTACCACCGCGAACAGCTCGCCGGCAGCGGGTCCCGCGTAGGCCGCCAGGCCGTGGGCGATGCCCGCGGAGTCGGTGAAGTGGCCGGCCGCCGGGGTGCCGCCGAAGGCGGCGGCGCTGAACCCGATGACGGCAGCGGCGCCGACGGCCACTATGGCGATGCCGATCCACAGGTCGGCCTTTTCGTAGGTGATGTAGCGGGAGGTGATGCGCTTGTCCACGAGATAGGACTGCTGGAAGAAGAGCTGCCAGGGGGCGACGGTGGTGCCGACGATGCCGATGACGAGCAGCAGGAGCGCGCCCATGCCGCCGGGACCGGCGGGGAGCGAGGGGGCGACGAGGCCGTGGGCCATCTGGGAGGCCGGTGGATGCGCCAGGATGTACACCGGCACGAGCAGCAGCGACGCGCCGCACAGGGCGACGGCGACCCGCTCGAAGCGGCGGAACGAACCAGTGGAGGCCGCCGCCATCACGACCAGTCCGGCGAGGACCACGGACACGATCTTCGGGAGTCCCAGGTACGCGGCGGCCAGGGTGATGCCGATGAACTCGGTGACCAAGGTCAGCGCGTTGAGGACCAGCAGGTCGATCACGCTGAAGGCCCCCCAGAACCTGCCGAAGCGCTCCAGGATGAGGCGGGCGTGGCCGACGCCGGTGACCGCCCCCAGGCGCAGCGCCATCTCCTGGTTCACGTACAGCACAGGAACCAGCAGCAGGAGGATCCACAGCAGGGTCGTGCCGTAGTTCTGGCCGGCCTGGCCGTACACCGCGAAGGCGCCGGCGTCGTTGTCGCCGACCATCACGATCAGACCGGGGCCGATGATCGCCAGCAGGATCTTGAGCTTGGCCGGCATTCCGCCCCGTGAGACCTGCCCATGCCGGATCGTGCCCAGGGCGCCCTGGATGTCCTGGGTGCTCGGGTGGTGGGGTCGCGTACCGAGACGGGCGGAGGTCATGCCGAACCCCCTTCTGCTGGAGCGGGGTGCCGCGGGCGCACGCGCATTCGCCACCGCAAGAGGGAGGGGGAGGCGGGAGAGCGGTTACCGCGCGCCGAAGGTGGACGGGGACACCGGAGATATCAGCTGTTTTCGGCTCGAACTGCCGGCAGACATGTCCTCACCTCCGTCCGGCCAGGCACCACGACGCGGTGGCGCTGGATCACGACGGGGGGCCGCCCGACGGGCGATGCACCCCATCTCGTAAGAGCTTCGACACTGCCCGGCGTATGCCCGCCACCGCCTGAACCGCGGGACGGGAAGCCGCTTGGCCTCACCCCTTAAGCCGGGGAGAGGTGTCCTGATCCTGGGCGTCTCTCGACGTCGTGGGGTCAGCGGCCTGTATCCGAACAGACGCCTCACCTAACGAGGTCCACCCCCCAGTCTAGGCCGGTGCCGACAGATCCGCCGCTGGGGTCTGATGGCCGAATATGGTGTCGATAATGGTTTTCACTATAGTGCTGTCTGCTTCAATGTCCATGGCAACATCTGCTGCAGCATCTGCTTCGACGTATGCGCGGAGCCGACGGGTTGAGCACGAGTCGAGCCCGAGGACAACCCGAAGAGCCCGAGAACAAGGACCTCAGTGACGACCTCCCCCGTGCCCCCCGTGCCCCCCGTGCCTCCCGTGCCCCCCGCGTCTGGGTCTCCCACGCCCGGGTCTCCCGCGCCCGGGTCTCCCGCGCCCGCGCGCTCGATTCTGCGCGAACCGGCGTTCCTCCGCCTCTGGGCGGGCACGACCGCCTCCGGGCTGGCGACCTGGGGACTACCGTTCATCCTCGGCCTGGCGGTGCTGGAGCGCACGATGACCCCGGTGGCCCTCGGCGTGGTGCTGGCCGCGCGCACGGCGGGTTTTCTCCTCGCCGTCCCCGTCGGGGGAGTGCTCGCGGATCGGTATTCCCGGCGGAGCGTCGTCCTTTACGCCGGCCTGCTCGCCGCGGTCGCCACTCCCGCCCTCGCCGCGGGGATGGGGTGGTCCACGTTGCTGATGTCGGTGGCGGCGGTGGCGGTCGGAGCGGGGCAGGGCGCCTGCCGGCCCGCGTTTCAGGCTCTCATCGCCGAGGTCGTCGACGCCGACCGGCGCCAGCAGGCCAACGCGGCGATGACTCTCGCCGTACGGGTCACCACGCTCACGGCGCCCGGCCTGACCGCGCTGCTGGCCGTACTGGTCGATGTCGGGGTGCTCATCCTGGTCACGGGCGTGCTCTGGCTCGTCGCGGCGCTGGCTCCGCCGACCGGTCGTGCCTCGGTCGGCGAGGCCGGAGGTCGTGACGCCCCCGATGCCCCCGATGCCACCGACGCCCCCCAATCGTCCGCCGCGGCCCGGGTCCCTTTCCACACCCAGTTCCTCGACGGGGTGCGGGAGGCGCGGCGGCACCCCTGGTTCCTCGCCGGGCTGGCCGCCTTGACCGCCGTCATCGCGACCGGATACTCGGCCACGGGGGTCGCGCTGCCTCTGCTCAGCCGGGACCGGTACGGCACGGAGGCCGTGCTGGCCGCGGCCATGACGGCCTACACGGTCGGCGCTCTCGCCGGCGCGGTGATCATCGCGCGGTGGCGGCCGAGGTCGCAGGGCTGGGCCGCGCTGGCGGGCCTGGCGCTGTACGGTTTCGCCCCGCTCAGCATGGTCCTCCACGTGCACCCGGCGCTGGTCGTGGCCGCCTATGTCCTCGCCGGGGTGGGCATCGAGCTGTTCAACGTGCCCTGGCTGACGGCCACCCAGCGCGAGGTGGAGCCGAGCCTGCTGGCCCGGGTCTCCTCCCTCGACTTCCTGCTGTCGTACGGCCTGGCACCGGTCGGTCTGGCGCTCATGGCCCCGGCGATCGACGCGTTCGGGGCTCAGGCCGTACTTCTGGCCTGCGCGGTGGTCTGCTTCGCCGCGCCGGCCTTGGCCGCGCTGTCGCCCAGTGCCCGGCACTTCGCCCGCCGCCCGGGCGCGGACGGCGGCGGGTGAGCCGGTGGGCGGGTGAGCGGGTGAGCTCGGGTGAGCAGGTGGGCGGGCGTCAGCGGTCCAGGTCGCGGAGGTATTCGGCGAAGCCCTCAAGGCCGTCGATGGTGCGCGGCCCGCTGATGCCTTCGTTGTAGTTGAGGATGTGGAAGTTGCCCTTGACCACGGCGGGCAGTCTGCTCGTGGTGGGGAAGGTCTTCAGGAACTCGATCTTCTCCTTGGCGGGCTTGTCGCCGTAGTCGAGGATCACGATCACCTCGGGCTTGGCCTTGACGACCGCCTCCCACGTGACCTTGGTCCAGCGGGCGTCGAGGTCGTGGAAGATGTTCCGGCCGCCCGCGAGGCTGATGATGTCGTGGGGCGGCACATGGTTGCCGGCCGTGAAGGGCTGGTCGGTGCCCGAGTCGTAGAGGAACACCGGGACGGGGTCGCCCTTGGGTGCCTTCTCCTGGACCGCGGCCACACGTTCCTTGAGTTCGGTGACCACCTGCGTGGCCCGCTCCTCGACTCCGAAGATCTGCCCGAGTCGCTCCAGGTCGGTGTACAGGCCCTCGAAGGGCGCGTGCTCCTCCGGGTATTTCGGGTAGTTGAAGCAGGACTCGCTGTGCATGAAGCTCTGGATGCCGAGGCCGTCCAGGATCGCGGGGGTGATGCCGCGCTGGTCGCTGAAGCCGGAGTTCCAACCGGCGACGACGAAGTCGGCCTTGGCCTCGACCACGAGTTCGCGGTTGAGCAGGTCGTCGCTGAGGAACTTCACCTTGGCGTATTCCGCCGCCCACGGAGACTCCCGGACCGGCGGATTCGCCGGAGGCAGGACATAGCCGTACACGTGCTTGGTGAGCCCGAGCGAGAACATCTTGTCCGCGCTGCCGCCCTCGTAGACCACCGCGCGCTGCGGCACGCGGTACTCCACCTTCTCGCCGCATCTGTTCACGGTGGTCTTGCGGCTCTCGGCGCCGGTGGCCTCCACGTGCGCGCCGCACGAGGTCAGGCTCAGTACGGCGGCGGCGGTGGCCGCGGCCGTGGCCGCGGCGGTCCTGGGACGGAAGAGACGGGTGGTCATGGGCATGGTTCCTTTTCATCCGCGGAGGAGGACAGGCTGTAGAGGAGCTGCGGGTCGCCGGTCAGGGGGTGGGGCACGACGCTCGCGGTCACGCCGAAGACATCCCGGATCAGGCGGGGGGTGAGGACCTCTGCGGGGGTGCCGGAGGCGACGAGCTCACCGCGGGAGAGCACACCCAGCCGGTCGCATACGGCGGAGGCCAGGTTCAGGTCGTGCAGGGTGACGAGGACCGTCAGCCCGCTCTCGCGCAGCAGCGACAGCAGGTCGAGCTGGTGGCGCATGTCGAGGTGGTTGGTCGGTTCGTCCAGGACCAGCACCTGCGGCTCCTGCACGAGCATGCGCGCCGCGAGCACCCTCCTGCGTTCGCCGCCCGACAGGGTGAGCACGCTGCGGCCGGCCAGGTGCAGGACGCCCAGTCGCGCCATCGCGCCGCGGCACAGCTCCCGCTCGCGCGCGCTGAGCGCCTGGTTTCCCCGAAGGTGCGGCGTACGGCCGAGGGCCACGATCTCCTCGACGGTGAAGTCGAGGTCGGTGCCGTCCTCCTGCGTGAGGGCGGCGACGGACCGCGCGCTGCGCCGGAGGGGGAGCGTGGCGAGATCCTCCCCGCCGAGCCACACCGTGCCGACCGTCGGCTTGAGCGCCCGGTAGACGCACCGCAGGGCGGTGGTCTTGCCGCTGCCGTTGGGGCCGATCAGCCCGACGACCTGGCCGCTTCCGACCTCCAGCGACAGGTCCCGGACGAGTTCCCTGCCGCTGCGGGACACCGAGATCCCGTCCATGCGGACTTCCACGTCAGCGCCCTCCGAACAGGTAGCCTTTGCGGCGTATCAGGATGACGAACACCGGCACCCCGACCAGCGCCGTGATCACTCCCACCGGTAGCTCCCGGGGCGCGACCAGCGTCCGCGAGAGCAGGTCGACCCAGACCATGAAGATCGCGCCGACCGGCGGGGCGATCGTCAGCACCCGCGTGTGGCCGGCGCCGACCACAAGGCGCACCAGGTGCGGCATCACCAGGCCCACGAAACCGATCGCGCCGCTGACCGCCACCATGGCCCCGGTCAGAAGCGAGGTGAGGACGAACAGCCTCGTGCGGATCCGCGCGCCGTCCACTCCGAGGCTCGTCGAGACCTCGTCCCCGAGCGCCATCACGTCCAGGGCGCGCCCGTGGCGGCGCAGGACCACGGTGCCGAGCAGTACGGCGGCGGCCACCACGGGCAGCGACCCCCAGGTGGCGGCCCCGAAGCTCCCCATCGTCCAGTAGAGGACCATGCCTGTCGCCTCGCCGTCCGGCGCCAGGTAGATGATCACGCTCATGACGGCCTGGAGGGCGAACGACACCGCCACGCCCGTGAGCACCAACCGCAGCGGAGTCAGCCCCGTACGGCCCTGCGCCGCCGCGAACACCAGCACCGACGCGAGGAGCGCGCCGGCGAATGCGCCCACCGACATGGCGTAGACGCCGAAGGCGGTGAACACGCCGAACACGCTGACCGTGACCGCGCCGACGGAGGCCCCGGAGGACACGCCCAGCACGAACGGGTCGGCCAACGCATTGCGGACCATTGCCTGAACGGCCACGCCGACGACGCTCAGGCCCGCGCCGACGATCGCCGCGAGCAGGACGCGTGGTGCGCGCACCTGCCAGATGATCTGGTAGGTCGTGACCTCGTCGGCGGTGATCGTGCCTCCGGTGAGGGCGGCCCAGAGGTACCTCGCCGTCTCGGCAGGCGGGATCAGCGCCGAACCGATCCCGATGGCCGCGACGACGGAGACGGCCAGGGCGATCACCAGACCGGCCGCGACCGCGACCGTCGCCGCCGGCGACATGCGGCGGTGAGGCTCGCCTTCGCCGGCCGGCCGCGCGGGCTCGGCGGGCGGGGGCGGCCGTCGGAGTCCTTGGTGAGGGGGGTGGGGGAATGAACGCACCACGAACGCGCTCCATAAAGATAACGGAAATCGTTTTCACCGTATCATTGCACGCCGAAATCCGTCAGCCGCTTGGAGTGCCGCCTGGAGTGCCGTCCGGAGAGAGTGCCGCCCGGGCGCGGGTCAGCCGCCGGGTCAGACGGCGGGGGTGACGGTGGGGGTGACGGCGGGGCCGTAGGTGGCGATGCAGTACGCCGACAGGTCGCGGGCGAGGGAGTCGAGGGTGTCGGCCGCGTAGTGCGTGGGGTCCCAGGCGGCGAACAGGTCGATGGCGAGGTCGCCGTGAGGAGTGTGTACGGCGAGGGCCTGGAGGCCGTAGCGGGGGTCGTCGGACACGACGGCGATGCCGTGGCCGGCGGCGGCGAGGGCCTGGGCGATCTGGGGCACGCGGGTCTCGAAGGCGATGTCGCAGCCTTGGCCCGCGTCCAGGACGGCGTGGTCGAAGCGGCGGCGGGTGCCGTGGTCGGGGGTGAGGAGCAGGAGGGGTTGGGTGACGAGTTCGGGCACGGTGATGTGGGTGCGGCCGTGGAAGGGGTGGTGCGGCGGGACGTAGGCCCAGATGGGCAGGCGGGCGAGGGCGTGCCAGGCCAGGTAGAGGGGCGGCGGCGCGGGGGAGATGGCGAGGTCGGCTCCGCGCTGGAGGGCGGCGTAGGAGGTGGCGGGAAGTTCCTCGCGGACGGTGATGAAGGGGTCGGCCGCGGTGGTCGTGGCGATGAAGGGGGCGATGACGTCGGCGATGGTGGTGGGCGGGGCGGCGACGGTGAGGCGGGGCGGCCGGCCGGCGGCGAGGGCGCGCAGGGTGGTCTGGGCGTGGTGGGCGCGGGTGATGAGGTCGCGGGCGATGGGCAGGAAGCGTTCGCCTGCCGCGCTGAGGTGGAGCCGTCCGCTGTCGCGGACGAACAGGTCGATGCCGAGTTCGCTTTCGAGGCGGCGGAGCTGGCGGGAGAGCGACGGCTGGGCGACGAGTTCGCGTTCCGCGGCCTTCACGGTGGAGCCGGTCTCCACGACGGCGAGGAAGTAGCGGATGTGGCGCAGCTCCATGGGGGTGCTCCTGCGGCAGTGCGCGGGATGCGCGGGGACCGTGATGACACACGCCAGCCTATGCCTTGAAAGCATGACTCGCTGAGCTTGTTGGTATTGGACAGTATTTCTGCAGGTTAGCCAGAATGCTGGAAATTGTTCTGGCCTCCGGATCCTCAGGAGTCCCCTATGCCAACACCCCCCAAACGCCGCGCAAACGCGGCTACCGCAACCGCTGCGGTGCTCACGGCGGTGGCCGCGTGCGGCGGCGGCGCCGGTGGTGGGGCCGGCGGCAAGCCGGCGCAGTCCCGCGCGCTCAACGTGGCGACATCAGCGAACATTACGACCTGGGACCCCGTGAAATCGTTCTCCACCTACCCCCCGGCCATGAAGCTCCTGGTCGAGCAGGCCCCGGGCTTCTGCCTCGACGACGCGCGCGACCCGATGGCGAGCCCGAAGACGATCAAGGGCCTGACCTGTCGGCCCGACTACGCCTTCACCATGTTCTTCCACCAGCCGACGCCCCGATGATCAGATTCCTCATGCGCCGGGCCGCGACGTCGGCCCTGGTCCTACTCGGGGTGATGCTCGCCACCTTCCTGCTGGCCAGGGTGGTGCCGGCGAGCCCGGCCGTGGCCTACATCGGGCCCAAAGCCCAGCCGGAGGACATCGCCAGGGTCGAGCGGGAACTCGGCCTCGACCAGCCGCTGCACATCCAGTTCTGGAACTACCTCACCGACATGCTCACGGGCGACTGGGGCGACTCGATCGGCACGAAGCAGCCGGTGCTCGGCGAGATCGGGGAGCGGCTGCCGGCGACGTTCGAACTGCTGGCCGTGGCGATGGCGGCAGCCGTACTCGTCGGGGTGGTGCTCGGTGTGGTGGCGGCGCGCCGCAAGCACACCAAGCTCGACCACCTGATCAGGCTGCTGAGCATCGGCGGCGTCTCCATGCCGGCGTTCTGGCTGGGACTGCTGCTCCAGGTGGTGTTCGTGCGGGCCCTCGGCCTGCTGCCGCCGACAGGACGCCTCGGACCCGACACCCCGTTCACGTACCCGATCACCGAACTCACCGGCCTCTACACCGTAGACGCGCTGCTCACCGGCAACACGGCGGCCCTGGGGGACGCCGTGCTGCACCTGATCCTGCCCGCCGCGACGCTGGCGGCCTACCCGGCCGGGGTGGTGGCGCGCATGACGAGGGCGACGATGATTGAGATGCTCGCGCAGGACCACGTCCGTACGGCACGGGCCTACGGCCTGTCCGAACGCACCGTCACCTGGCGTGTCGCCCTGCGGGGCGCGCTGCCTCCCGTGACCACCGTGTTCGGGCTCACCCTCGCGTACTCGCTCACGGGAACGTTCTTCGTGGAAGTCGTGTTCAACTGGCCCGGCCTCGGGCAGTTCGCCGCGCAGGCGCTGCTCAACGTGGACTACCCGGCGATCATGGGCGTCACCGTGCTGGGCGCGGTCGGATACGTGCTGGTCAACCTGGTGGTGGACGTCGTCCAGGCCAGGCTCGACCCGAGAGTGGGGCTGGCATGAGCCTCACCTCCCTGTTCAAGCCCAAGGCCGTCGCCCTTGCGCCGACCGCCGCCGCGCCCCCCGGGCGCGGCGCGCTGCGCGCGCTCCTGCGCGACGGGCCCGCCGTACTGGGCCTGGTGCTCGTCGGGCTGCTGGTGCTGATGGCCGCGCTCGGGCCGCTGATCGCGCCCTTCCCCGACCAGGGCGCGGGCGCGGCCAACGTGGCCGACCGCAACCTCGCCCCGAGCCTCACCCACCTGCTCGGCACCGACGCGATGGGCCGCGACATCCTGTCGCGCATCCTGTACGGCGCACGCCCCGCCCTGCTGGTCTCGGTCGGCGTCGTCGGCCTCGCCGTACTCGTCGGCGTGCCGCTCGGGCTGGTCGCCGGCTTCCGCGGCGGACGCCTGGACGAGGCGATCATGCGGGTGTCGGACATGTTCCTGGCGTTCCCGCCGCTGCTTCTCGCCATGGTCATCGTGAGCCTGCTCGGCCCGTCGCTGTGGAACGCGGCGATCGCCCTGGTGGTGTCGTGGTGGCCGTGGTACGCCCGCCTCGTGCGGGGCCTGGCGGTGTCGCTGCGGGAACGGCCGTTCGTGGAGGGCGCCAGAACCCTCGGCCTGCGCGACGTGACGATCATGCGCCGCCACATCCTGCCGAACTGCTCCTCGCCGATCCTCGTCCAGGCCACCACCGACATCGGCACGGTGCTGCTGGCCGCCGGCTCGCTGGCCTTCATCGGCCTGGGAGCCCAGCCGCCGACCCCCGACTGGGGGCTCATGGTGGCCGAAGGCCGCACCTACGTGTTCTCGCAGTGGTGGATGTCGGCCTTCCCCGGCGCCGCCATCTTCCTCGCGGTGCTCGGCTTCAACCTGCTCGGCGACGGGCTTCGCGACGCGCTCGACCCGAGGGAGGTGGGCCGGTGAGCGACCTGCTCAGCGTGGAGGACCTGGAGGTCTCGATCGGGGCCGTCCGGCCGGTACGCGGCGTCAGCCTGCGCGTCGCGCCAGGCGAGATCGTCGGCGTGGTCGGCGAGACGGGCTGCGGCAAGACGCTGACGGGCCTTGCCGTACTCGGCCTGCTGCCGCCGGGGGCCCGGGCCTCCGGACGGGTGGTGCTCGGCGGCGACGACGTGCTCGGCGGCGACCCGCGCGCCGTACGCGGACGCAAGGTCACCATGGTCTTCCAGAACCCCGGCACCGCCTTCGACCCGGTGACCACCATCGGAGGCCAGTTCGCGCGCGTCCTGCGGGCGCACACCGGCTGCTCGCGGCGCGCGGCCAGAGCGCGCGCCGCCGAACTGCTCACCGCGGTCGAACTGCCGGAGCGAGTGCTCGACAACTACCCGCACCAGCTCTCCGGCGGCATGCTCCAACGATGCATGATCGCGCTGGCGCTCTCGTGCGAGCCGTCGCTCGTGATCGCCGACGAGGCCACGACGGCGCTCGACGTCACGGTGGCGCGGCAGATCCTCCGGCTGCTGCTGCGGCTCCAGCGCGAACACGGGTTCGGCGTCATGTTCGTGACGCACAACCTGGCCGAGGCCCGCGACATCTGCGACCGGGTCTACGTGCTCTACGCCGGGCGCGTGGCGGAGGAAGGTATGGCGCACGCCGTACTCGACCGGCCCCGCCACCCCTACACGCGGGCGCTGCTCGCGGCGCTGCCGAGGCTCGACGCCCCCCGCGGACGGCTCGCGTCGATCCCCGGAAGCGTGTCGCATGCCGAGGTGGGGTGCTCGTTCGCCGAGCGCTGCCCCGACGCCAAGGACGTCTGCCGCGCCGAGACGCCGCCCGCCCACGACGGCGTGGCCTGCCACTTCCCCGGAGGTGCCCCGTGATCCTGTCGGTCACCGGCCTGGTGAAGACGTTCGGCTCCGTGCGCGCCGTGGACGGGGTGGACCTGTCGGTGGCCGCCGGGGAGACCTACGCGGTGGTCGGCGAGTCGGGCTCGGGCAAGACGACGCTCGCGCGGTGCGTCCTCGGCCTCATCCGGCCCACAAGCGGGTCGGTGCTGGTCGAGGGGGACGACACGGCCACGATGCGCCCGGGCGACCTGCGGCTGCTGCGCCGCCGGGTGCAGATCGTGTTCCAGAACCCGCACGCCTCCCTCAACCCGCGCATGACGGTGGAGCGGCTGGTCGCCGAACCCATGAGGCTCCGCACCGGGTCGAAAGGCGCCGCCCTGCGCGACGAGGTCGTCGCCGACCTCGACCGGCTCGGCCTCGGCCCCGCCCACCTCAGCCGCTACCCCCACGAACTGTCCGGCGGCCAGCTGCAGCGCGTCGCGCTGGCCCGCGCCCTCGCGCTCCGGCCGCGACTGCTCGTGCTGGACGAGCCGACCTCGGCGCTCGACGTGTCGGTGCAGGCGCAGATCCTGAACCTGCTCGCCGACCTGCGCACCCACGACGGCCCCGCCTACCTGCTGATCTCCCACGACCTCGCCGTCGTGCGGCACCTCGCCGACCGGGTCGGCGTGATGTACCGCGGGCGGCTCGTCGAGGAGGCGCCCGCCGACCGGCTGTTCGCCGAACCGGCCCACGACTACACACGCCGCCTGCTCGACTCGGTGCCCGGAAGGGGACGCGAGTCAATGGAAACCGCACATGGAGTAGAACCTTGAGCAGAATCATCGGGGTCACCGCCGCCCAGGTCGCGCCCGTCGCGAACGATCCCGCCGCGACGCGGGCGAAGTTCGCCGGCGAGGTGCGCACCATGGCGGCGGCCTTCCCCGCCGTCGACCTCCTGGTCTTCCCCGAGCTCTACCTCACCGGGCTCGGCAGCTTCGAAAGCCTCGCCCCGGCCGACTACTTCGACCAGGTGGCCGAGCCGATCCCCGGGCCGATCACCGACGAGGTGTGCCGCATCGCCGCCGAGGTCGGGAAATGGATCGTGCCCGGCACCATCATCGAACGCGACGGCGACAAGCTGTACAACACCGCCGTCGCGGTGTCGCCCGCCGGGGAGGTCGTGGCGCGCTACCGCAAGTTGTTCCCGTGGATGCCGCACGAGTCGTGCGCGCCGGGCCAGGAGCACGTCACCTTCGACATCCCCGGCGTGGGCCGCTTCGGGCTGGCCATCTGCTACGACGGCTGGGTGCCCGAGATCGCCCGCACCCTGGGCTGGATGGGCGCCGAGGTCATCCTGCAGCCCACCTACACCCGCACGAGCGACCGGCCCCAGGAGCTCGTGCTCGCCCGCGCCAACGCCATCGCCAACCAGGTGTACGTCGTCAACCCCAACGTCGGGCGGCTGTTCGGCACCGGGCGCAGCATCATCGTCGACCCCGAGGGCCGCGTGCTGGCCGAGGGCCGCGACGGCGAGGAATACCTCACCGTCTACCTCGACCTGGACCTCGTCACCACCGTCCGCGAACACGGCACCGCCGGGCTGAACCCGCTGTGGAAGCAGCTCCGCGACGCGCCCCCGCCGTTCCCGCCCGCGGTGTACGGCTACAGCGCGGGGGAGGTGATGCGCGACCTCGGCCCCATGCGCTGGCCGGAGGGAACAGGCGCGCCGAGCGCCTGACCCTGCCCATCCCCTTCCGTCCCTTGGAGCGATCATGCGCACCCCTCTCTTATTACGCACCGCATTCGCGTCGGTTCTCGTCATGACGGGCCTGGCCGTACCGGCCCAGGCCGCGACCCCGCCCACGTCGCCCGAGTCCGCCTCTGCCGCCTCCGCCGCCTCCGCCGCCTCCGCCGGGTCCGCCTCGTCCGTGCCCGGCGACCCGCTCACCGGCTCCGGGGCGGTCAGCCGTACACACCTGGCCGCCGCCGACCTGTTCACCGGCACCGCCGACGCGCCCGTGCCCGACGAGGCGTTCGCCGTACCCGCCGACGCGGCCAAGCCCGCGCACACCTTCGAAGGCAGGCTCACGCTGTACGGCGAAGCCCGCGGAGGCGGGTTCAAGGAGATCCGCGACACCGACGGCGACATCCCCGACGGCGACCACCCCGCCAAGCACCTGCCCGAGATCTCCCTCGAATTCACCCAGACCGGCAGCCACCTCGTGCCCAAGGTCCAAGGCCTGGCCATCACCGGGAATCCCGTCTGGAACCTCATCACCGGCCCGGGGCGCGTCTGGAAGGAGAACGGCGACGGCCGCTGGACACGCGCCGCGTTCCCCTTCGCGCTGGTGCTGCGCAACCACAACTGCACCCAGAACGGCTCGATGACGTTCCTGTTCAACGGATCGTCGGTGAGCCAGGTGCGGTACCAGGTCACCCAGGAGACCTGTCTCAGCATCCAGTTCGACATGTGGGGACAGCTCCGGGCGGACTACCGTCCGTACCGCGTCCAGGGCGCCCACGCCCTGCGCGCCGCCCACGCCGCCGAGGTCGCCGCCCGCCTCCCCACCCGCCCGCTGTCGCAGCTCGCCGCCGACCACCCCGGCCTCGACCTCGACGCCTTCGGCGCCGGCGTGACCCGCGAGCACATCACCGTGCAAGGCCTGCTCTACAAAGGCGTCAACTACGTGTCCGGCTGCCAGACACGCCACGGCACCTACGCCTTCTGCGAGAACATGCGCCTCCCGTCCTACTCCACCGCCAAATCCGCCTTCGCCTCCGTCGCCCACATGCGCCTCGCGCAGAAGTACGGCACAGGCGTGAGCGACCAGAGCATCGGCAGACTGCTCCCCGAGGCCCGCCGCGCGGCGGCCGACTGGAACGGCATCACCCTGGAGAACGCCCTCGACATGGCGACCGGCAAGTACGGCTCGCCCGACTACATGGTCGACGAGGACACCACCGCCTCGGCCTTCCTCGGCGCCGAGTCCCACAAGGACAAGATGCGCGCCGCCCTCGGCTACGCCACCAAAGAGGCCCCCGGCAAGCGGTGGATCTACCACACCTCCGACACCTTCCTCGCCACCCGCGCCATGACCGCCTACCTCAACAAGCGCCGCAGCCACCACCGCGACGCCTTCTCCCTGCTGCGCGACGAAGTCTTCGCCCCGCTCAAGCTCAGCGCCGGCGCCATGACCACCCTCCGCACCGACAACAGCCCCCACGGCGCCCCCTACGGGGGCTACGGGCTGTTCTGGAACACCGACGACATCGCCAAAATGGCCAAACTCCTCAACAACGACCAGGGCAAAGCCGGCAACACCCAGCTCCTCCACCCCGACGTCCTGGCCGACGCCATGCAGCGCGACCCCGCCGACCGCGGCCTGAACGCCGGAGGCGCCACGCTCCGCTACAACAACAGCGTCTGGGCCCTTGAGTTCAGCCCCGCCACCTCCGGCGGCTGCTCCTACCACGTGCCCTTCATGTCAGGCTACGGCGGCATCACCGTCGCCATGATGCCCAACGGCGCCTCGTACTACTACTTCAGCGACAACAACGAGTTCTCCTGGGGCAGCGCCGTGCGCGAAACCGAGAAGTTCGCACCGAACTGCTGAAATAGCCTGCTGACCTGGTCAGATTCAACAAGAAGCCCCAGCTCTCGGCCTCGATGGCCGGTCTGGGGCTTCTCGTTGTTCGTGGTTGGTTGCGGTCGTTATCAGCACCGGTGCTGACTTTGCGCTGACTTCAGCCCAGCCAGAAGGCGGCGAGTGGCCATTCCCGGGCACCGCTGGTGGAGCCGTCGTGCGGAAGGATCTCCGTGGGTGCGATGTACCCCTGGCCGGGCTCCAAGCGGATGCGCAGGCAACCCAGTGGATGTCCCTCGGCGACGTAGCGGCGGACACGTCTGTGTGCGGGTGGTGCTGTTCCTGGGCACAGCCCAGGGCAGCGCAGATCTCCGTGACGTCCCGGCCACGCTGCTGCTCAGGTCCGCCGCAGTGAAGGTGGCCTCGCGCAGGGAGCAGGAGGTGAAGACGACGGGCCCGGTGGCGCGAAGGCGAGTGAAGACCGTCATGTCGAGCCTGCACCGCTCGAAGAGCACGTCCTCCAGCACCACCTCCTCCCATACCGCGCCGAGCAGCTTGCAGCCGGTGAAGACGGTGCGCGACAGCTTGCCGCCGGTCCAGCGCAGGCCGGACAGGTCGCAGCCGGAGAACTCCACCGAGTGCAGCCGTACCTCGTCCAGGTCCGCATCATCCAGGTCGGGCAGCGTGACGTGCGTCCGGCGCACAGTGCGGGTGTTCTCCACAGGTCCTCAGCCTTCCAGTGTCAGGTACCGCCGGTGGGGCGCTCGTCGACCCGACGCGCCTACCGCGAAATCACTTGTTACTTCTTGCTCCAGTTGTCCCAGGAGGGTTTGTTGTACGGGGCGGCCCAGTCACACCGCTCGGTCTGCACGACACCTCCGCACCGCAACACTCGATGGGCATCCCCGGACCGAACGCCCACGGCTATGTCAAGACCAAGAACGGCGCGGTGGACGTCACCCGCCTCAACCCGAGCATCGCCAGCGCGGGCGGCGCCATGATCTCCAGCACGTCCGATCTGACGACCTACATGTCCGCCCTGCTCAATGGCAGGCTTCTCAAGCCCAGCAGTTCGCCGAGATGAAGAAGACCACGCCGGTCAGCCCCGAATACGGCCTCGGCCTGCAGGTTTTCAAGACCTCCTGCGGCAAGACGGTGCTCGGCCACGGCGGCGGCATCCCCGGCTGGGTGACCGTGTCGTGTGCCACCGCGGACGGCAAGGTCAAACTGGCCGCCTCCTTGAACGAGGTGGACTTCAAGGACGTCAAACTCATCGACAAGGTGGTCGACTCCGCCTTCTGCGGCTGATCCGTACCGCACCGGGGGAGGACGGGGCGCCTTGCCCGACCAGCCACAGGTCGGGCAAGGTGTGCCCCGATCGGCGGGCTGATCGGGCTGGACTATGCCTCAAAGGCATGAGACAACGAGCTTGTTGGTATTGGACAGCATTTTTGCAGGTCGGGAAGAATGCAGGGAATCGTTTAGGTCTCCGGAACACCAGGAGCCCCCTTATGCCAACCCCCCTCAAGCGCCGCGGGTCCGCTGTCGCGCTGCTCGCCGCGGCCCTCACGGCGGTGGCCGCGTGCGGCGGCGGCGGTGGCGCCGGCGCGAAGCCGACGGCCGCCCGCGTGCTCAACGTGGCGACGACTGCGAGTGTGACGACCTGGGATCCGGTGAAGTCGTTTTCCAGTGAGATTTTCTATATGGCCAACGTGTACGAACCGCTGCTCTGGAAGAATCCGCCGGGGTCGGCCGAGCCGTTCCGGCCGGCGTTGGCCGAGAGCTGGGAGTCCAGCGCGGACAAGAAGACCTGGACGTTCAAGCTGCGGCGGGATGTAACGTTCCACGACGGCGAGAAGTTCAACGCCGCCGCCGCGAAGGCGTCGGTGGAGGCATCGCAGGAGCGCGCCGGGGCGTCGTTCATCTGGGCCCCTGTGAAGTCCATGGAGACGCCGGACGAGCACACCCTCGTCTTCACGTTGAAGTACGCCGCCCCGATGGACCTCATCGCCTCGTCGATGCACGGCGCGTACATGGTCAGCCCGAAGGCGCTGGCCGCGGTCGAGAGCGACGACAAGCACTTCGAGAACGGCACCGGCGACGGCGGCTCCGGCCCCTACAAGGTGGCGGAGTACCAGTCGGGCAAGCAGGTGGTGCTGCGCGGTTTCGACGGTTACTGGGGGCAGAAGGGCGCCTTCCCCACGGTCGTCGCGCACATCACTCCCGAGGCGGTCACCCAGCAGCAGATGCTGCAGGGCGGCCAGGTCGACATCGCGACGGCGGTGCCGCTGGAGAACATCGGCCAGCTCAAGGCCGATCCCAACCTGGACGTGCAGGACTGCGCCACGGCGAGCAATCACCTGGCCTTCTTCAACACCGCGCGTAAACCGCTCGACAATCCGAAGGTGCGTCAGGCGCTCTCGCATGCCGTGCCGTACGACGACATCATCAAGGTCGGGGGCGAGGGCTTCGGATCCAAGGCGTACGGCCCGGTGCCGCAGGGCGTCTTCCCCGGCAGCACCGACGTGCCGACCTACCCCTACGATCTGGCGAAGGCCAGGGCGCTGCTGGACGAGGCCGGGGTGAGCGGGCTCAAGCTCAAGTTGACGTACGCGGCGGAGAACCAGGCGCAGAAGCGGTTCGCGCCTCTTATCAAGGACTCCTTCTCCAAGGTCGGCGTCGAGGTCGAGATCAGCCCGCTGCTCTGGAACCAGCAGTGGGAGCTCGGCAAGGGCGACCCGGCCAAGGCGCAGGACATCTTCCTGGTCCTCTACTGGCCGACCTACAGCGACGCGGGTGCGGACAACCTGTTCTCGCTGTTCCACTCCAGCGATGAGCCGTTCTTCAACCTGAGCTACTGGAAGAACAAGGAGTTCGACGCTCTCCTGGCGAAGGCGGGCACCTTCACCGCCACCGACCCGGACAAGGCCAAGGCGATCTACACCGAGGCGATGGAACTCCTTGTCGACCAGGCTCCGGGCGCCTTCCTTTACGATGTGCGCGCTCCGCTGGTCGGGGTGAAGAGCATCAAGGGGTTGACGTGCCACCCCGATTACGCGTTCAACCTCTTCTTCGACCAGTTGGCAGCCCGCTGACGGGTCTCCGGTAAGAGCCGGCGCTGTGAACATGGCGAGGGGGCCGCGGATCGCGGCCCCCTCTGCGCACGCCACCGCTGACGAAGCGCGCTCCCCTAGCAGGGGATGTTCATAGGACGTCGAGCGACGGG
The DNA here is from genome assembly GCF_900100605.1 of Sinosporangium album. Taxonomy (GTDB): domain Bacteria; phylum Actinomycetota; class Actinomycetes; order Streptosporangiales; family Streptosporangiaceae; genus Sinosporangium; species Sinosporangium album. The sequence continues at coordinate 201,790 of NZ_FNCN01000011.1, forward strand.
AGGGTGAGGTTGGGGTACGGCACGAGCATGTTGGGGGGCGGCACGAGCGGGGCACTGGGAAGGCTGAAGCCGGAGGCCCCGGTCGTCCCGCCCAGGATGGGCGGGAGCGGCACGGGGTTGGGGGCGGCCATGGCGGCCGGGGCGACCGTGCCGCTGATCGCGGCGGCGAGGAACACGACGGTGGTGAGACGTTTGGCGATGCGCATGGACAGTCCGCCCTTCATCGAAGTTACTCCCACCAGGCACGATAGCTACATGAAACTAGATAACTACCTAAAGTGATAGCGAAGGGTGCGCCGCTCGGCATCCCAGTGAGCGGAGCGGCGGACGCGGTCAGCGTTGGGCGGGCACCTCGTCGGGCGCGGGCCGGGGGGACGCGGGGCGGGCGAGGTGGCGGCCGAAAGGGCGCCAGGCGAAGACGGTGAAGACGGCCATGGCGGCGGCGGACATCCAGAACGGGCCGGTGAGGCCGGTCCAGCCGGCGATGGGGCCGCCGATGAGGGCGCCGAGGGCGTTGCCGCCGAAGACGAACGTGAGGTAGACGCTCTGGACTCGGCCGCGCAGCCTCTCGGGGACGGCGCGCTGGCGCATGGTGGTGGTGACGGCGCCGAGGACGGCGCCGTGGACGCCGAAGGCGAACATGACGGGGCCGGCGACCCAGACGGTGGTGGCGAGGGCCAGGCCGACGTGGGTGAGCGTCTCGATGACGAGCCCGATGCGCAGGAGCAGGGAGTCGGAGAAGCGCGCTTGGAGCCGGGGGGCGAGCAACGCGCCGATCAGCCCGCCGGCGGCGGTGACGGTGAGGAAGGCGCCGTAGCCGTACTCGTTGAGGCCGAGCCGTTCCCGGCTGTAGAGCACGAGGATGGACAGGCCGGACATGAGCGTGATGTTCATGAGGAGCAGCGAGACCGCGATCAGGCGGATCGTACGGTGGCCCCACAGCCAGCGGATCCCCTCGGCCATGTCGGCGCGGACGGAGCGGCGTTCGGCGGGGGGCGGGGGCGCCTGCCGTACGCCGCGCATGAGGAGCACGAGGCCGGCGGCGAGCACGAAGGTGGCGGCGTTGACGGCGAACGGCAGCGCCGCGGCGAGCACGAACAAGGCGGCGCCCGAGGGCGGGGCGGCGAACCGCTGAACGGTGACGAGGGCGGTCTGCATGCGCGCGTTGGCGCGGGGCAGGTCCTGGTCCTTCACGACGGCGGGGATGAGGGTGGCGGAGGCGTTGTCGCCGAGGGTTTCGCAGGTGCCGAGGAGGAAGTTGGCGGCGTAGATGACCGGGATGGTGGCGGCGTCCTGCCAGACGGCGACGGCCACACCGCCGATGATCAGGGCGCGGAGGGTGTTCACGACGACGATCAGTGTGCGGCGGTCGAGCCGGTCCACGTAGACGCCGCTGATGAGGGAGAACAGGAGCCAGGGGAGCTGCTGGACGAACATCGCCATACCCACCAGCACCGGGTCGGTGGTGATGGAGGCGATCAGGAGGGGCGCGGCGGCGGTGGCGATGCCGTCGCCGATGTTGGAGACGGTGGACGCGGCCCAGAGTTTGGTGAAGTTCCTGCCGAGTCCCGCCACGCCTGCTCTCCTGTCTGGAGTGATCGCACGAGTATGCCGTGCGACCCTACCCTGAGCACTTCGTGCGTTCACCCGACCTCACCCCGGTGACGCTCAGGGCGGGGGAGTGAGGGTTCCTCGGCGGAGGGCGAGGAGCCAGAGGGCGCCGGGGAGGGCCATGAGGGTGCCGAGGGCGGGCAGCAGGAGGGCCGGGCCGAGAGTGTCGAGGAGGGCGCCGGAGACGAGGGCGGACACGCCCATGCTCGCGGTGGCGACGGCGCTCCACAGGGACACCACTCGGCCGCGGACCGCGTTGGGGGCGCCGTCGAGGAGGGCGGACATCGAGGTCGGGCCGTACACGACGTCGGCGGCGGCGGCGCACGCCCACAGGGCCAGGGCCGCGCCCACGCCGGAGGGCAGGCCGAGCGCGGCGGTGAAGACGCCTTCCCCGACGCACGACCAGCCGAGGACGACCAGTTTGGCGTGGGACGAGAGCCGTTTGAGGCGGCGCGCGGCCAGGAGGAGTACGGCGGCGCCGGTGATGCCCTGGGCGGCGTAGAACCAGCCGACTCCGCCCTCGCCCAGGCCGTGGACCTGGGTGGCGAGGTAGGTCATGGCGGTGATGGAGCCGCCGAGGCCGAGGCAGAAGACGGCCTCCAGCAGGAGCAGGGCGCTCACGACGCGGTTGCCGCGCGCGGCGGCGAGGCCCTCGCGGAAGGCCGCCCATCCGCGCGCGGCGTCGGGGGAGGTGTCCCCCCGGCGGGCGCCGCGGCGCACCTTGGCGGTGAAGTACAGCGAGAGCAGGAACGACAGCGCGTTGACGGCGAAGGCCCAGCGCCAGCCGATCAGGGCCACGGCGGCGGCGCCGGCCAGGCCGCCGACGGCCTGGAACAGCAGTCCGTTGACCTGTACGGCGGCGGAGTAGAGCACGTATTCCTGCGGTTGGACCAGCGAGGGCATCCACGCGCCCCGGGCGGCCTGGAACACGAATCCCGCCGCGGCCGAGGCGAAGGTCAGGGGGTAGACCAGCCAGATGGCGGCGGGGCTGTCGGCGAGTAGGAAGGCCAGGGCGAGCACGGCCATGACGGCGTCGCCGATCAGCATGACGGCGCGGCGGTCGACCCGGTCGGCCAGGACGCCGCCCCAGGTGCCGAAGACGATGCCGGGCAGGTAGCGCACGGCCAGTGAGGCGCCGGCGGCGAGCGCGGTGCCGGTGTGCTCGTAGAGCATGGCGAACACCGAGACCGAGGTGAACCAGCCGCCACAGGCGCTGATGAGGTTGCCCCACCACAGCAGCCGGAAGTCCCGGTTGCGGGCCATCAGGTCGAGCAGGCCGTCGGCCACGGGGGTGGGCGGGCGGCTCTTGAGGTCGTCCACGGCGCTTTACGTTAACCACAAACGAAAGTGAAAACCATCCCCAAATTCTTATTGACAATGATTATCGTTTCTTCATAGGTTCTGGGACTGATCGCCCCGCCATCCCCGGCGGGGCCGGGATCGGAGGGTGACGCATGCTCGTCCATCGGCGACCGCTGGGCCCGGTGCGCCAGGTCCCGGGCCCGGTGGCTCTGACCGCGGCGCTCTCGCTTCTCGCGGCCGGTCCGGTTCGGACGGACACCGCCCATCCAGCCGAAGGAGGTGAATCTCGATGAAGGTGAAGAAGCTCAAGGTTTCGCAGGTCCGCGCGAGTCTCCACTCGCACAACCACGCGACCGTCGCCCGCACCGCCGTCGCCTGGCGCTGAGCGCCGGACGACCTGCCGGGTTGAACCGCTGGTGACCTGAGGTCACCGCCCGGGTGGGGGCGCGCTCCAATCGCGCCCCCGCCCGGGACTGGCACGGTAACGCAGAAAGGATGGAAACACGATGGATGCCCTGGTCGGCGGGACCTCGTTCGTGCCGACGGCGGACGGCTGGCTCGTGCACACCCCGCAGGGAGACTTCCTCACCGTCGAACTGGACCGCGAGCATTCCGGCCCACTGGACGCGCTGCTGTCCGCCGAGGGGGAGGCCGGCGCCGAGCTGGTCGCGGCGCTCACCGAGGAGGGCGTGCTGGCGGCCCCGGCTCCCGCCGTTCCCGAGGGCGACCTGCTCGTGTACGGCGACGGCCCGCTGCTCGACGTGCTCCCGCCCCTGCTCGCCGGCCTCGGCCTGCCGGTGCGCGCCCCGGCCCGCTCCACCGACCTCTCCGCCCGCGACCTCTCCGCGGGCGACCTCGCGGAGCCGAGCGGCGTCGCCGCTCTGGTGGTGGTCACCGCGTGCCTGCGCGACACGCGCCTGCTGGAGATCGACGGGCTCTGCCGTACGCGCGGCCTGCCGTGGCACCTGGGATACGCGGAGGGCCGCCGCTGGTACACCGGCCCGTTCCACACCTCGCCCGGCACCGCCTCCTACCGGGACCTGCGGCTGCGGCGGCTCGCCGCCTCGCCGTGGCCCCGCGAGCTCGCCGCCCACTGGGCTTGGCTGGACCGGGGCGGCGTCCCGCACCCGGACCCCGCCGCGCCGATCGGCGCCCACCTGGCCGCCGCGTTCATCGCCGCCGACCTGCGCGCCCACCTCCACGGGGAGACTCCGTACGGCGTCGGCCTGCAGATCGGGGCCGACCCCGTGACCGGGGAGATCCGGCGCCACCCGGTCCTGCCCGTCCCGACCGACCTGCTGATGGCGTCGGCGCCGTGATCAGCGTCGACGTGCCGATCCCCGCCGCAGACGGCGGCCCCCTGCCGGCCGACGTGTTCCTCCCCGCGCGCCTGCCGGCGCCGGTCGTCGTCGTGCGCACGCCGTACGGCACGCCGCCCCTCTGGCCGGAGGCCGCGGTGCTCGCGGAGGCGGGCGCGGCGGTCGTCCTGCAGGACCTGCGCGGCCGCTACCGCTCCCCGGGCGAGTTCGTCCCCGGCGCGGACGAGAGCCGCGACGGCCGCGCCGCCCTCGACTGGATCGCGGCCCGGGACTGGTCCGACGGCACCGCCCTGCTGTACGGCACGGCCTACGAGGCGTACGCCGCATGGTGCGCCGCCGACCACCCGTCCGTGCGCGGCGTCGTGAGCAGGCAGCCGTGGCCCGGCGGCCCGCCCGCCATGGACGACGAGCTGTGGTGGCGCACCGAGCTCGGCACGGGCCGCCACCTGCGGCCCGGCCTCTACGACCTCGCCCTCGCCCGCGACCCCGACCTGCGCGGCGTCCTGGCCGATCCCGCGAGCTGGCCGGTCGCGCCGGGCCCCTGGCCTCCCACCCCCAGCACGTGGAAGGCGCAGGCCCGCCGTGCCCTGACCCGGGTGCGCGGGGCGCACGTGCCGAGCCTCCACCTGGGGAGCTGGTACTGCGGTTCGGCGACCACCACCCTGCGGCAGGCCGCGCTCGCCCGCGACGCCACGGTCGTCATGGGCGGGTGGGCCTCGCCGCTGACCCACCGGCTGAGCCCCGAGTGCGCCATCGAGGTGCCCGACGGCGACGACCCCCGCGACCTGGCGCTGTCCTTCCTGGCCGCCCTCGCCGCCAAGCAGGACCCGCGAAAGGCCGTCGGGGACCGCCTGCTGACCCTCGGGGCGGGACGGTGGGACGACACCAGCCCGCTGCCGCCGCCCGCTCCGGCCCTCGACCCGGCGCCGCTCCGGCCGGCCACCGCCCGCAGCACGCTGCGCCACGACCCCGCCGACCCCTACCCGTCGCTGCCGCACTCGGCCGACCTGTCGGTGATCGGCGGACGCGACGACGTCGTACGGCTGGCGGCGCACCCGCCGGTCCGCTGGTACGGCGCGGCGCGGCTGCGCTGCCGCGTCACCGCCGACGCGCCGGTGGAGCTGGTGGCCACGGTGGTCCACGAGCGGCCCGGCGGCGCGCGCGTACGGCTCTGCGACGGGACCGCGCCGATCTCCGCGGGCACCCAGGACGCCACCGTGCGCCTGGCGCCCGTCGCCGTGGACCTGCCCGAGGGGCACGTGCTGCACGTGGAGCTGACCGCGGGCCGCCACCCCCGCCACCGCGCGCCCGGCCGGGCGCTCACCCTCACCGTCGAGCTCGACCCCGGCACGGCCCTGCTGGTGCCGCGACCGCGGAAGGAGTCACCGTGAGCGTCGCCGTGAGTCCGCTGGTGGACGAGCGCACCGGGCTGATCACCCGCGTCGACCGGGCCGAGCCGCCGCCCTGGTGGCCCGACGGGCTCGCCGTCTACTCCACCTCGGTGGGGGCGGTCTCCCGCCACCTGCCGTGGCCCGCCGACCGGGTCTCCACCGGAACCGCGTTCAATGACCCGGAGCGCGCCAGGATCGGGGCGATCGGCGAGGCCGTCGAACGGTACTGCGGCAACTTCATCCCCGCCGGGCTGCGCCGCTCGTCCTACGCGGACCTCGTCCGGGCGGGGGAACGGGCCGTCGACCCCGCCTCCCTCGCGCTCTACTCGGCGGCGCAGTACGCCGAACCGGGATGCCCCTTCACCCGGTTCACACCGGACCTGCCGGTGCTGTGGAGCCGCGGCGTGACGCTCGGCCGCGACGAGTCCGAGATCTGGGTGCCGTCCTCCCTCGCCTACATCAACTACGCCCAGCCGCCGCGCGAGGCCGAACCGCTCACCAACTTCGTCATGCTCGCCGGCATCGCCGCAGGGCCCGACCTGCGGGCCTCCCGGGCCGCCGCGCTGGAGGAGGTCATCGAACGCGACGCGACGGTGATCTGGTGGGCCAACCGCCTGCCCGCCGCGCCGGTCGGACTCGACGACCCGCGGCTGGCCCACCTGCTGCGCCCCGCGCCCGACCTCGGGGAGGGGTGGGGGCACGCCGTCGGCGGCGGGGACGACCTGAGCTACCGGGTCGTCGCCCTCCCCACGGTCTTCGACGTGGCGGTGATCGGCGTCCTGCTGCGCGACCCCGTGCTCGACCTGTCGGTGTTCGGGGTGGCCGCCCGCCCCGACCCGGCCGCCGCCGTCGCCAAGGCCCTCGCCGAGGCGGTCACCCTGCGCGTGTACGCCCTCGGGCTGCTCGAACCCGGCGGCGCCATCTGGCGGGCGGTGGCCGACGGCGACCTCGACCCCGGCCTGTTCCACCCCCACCGCGCCGACCGCGCCTACGCCTCCTCCTACCGCGCCGACTTCCGCGACGTGGTCGACCTGGCGTGCCACAGCCAGATCTGGCTGGACCCGGCGATGGGCGGACACCTGGCCCCGATCACCGCCGAGGGGCCGCCCGTCGCGCTGGACCGCCTGCCCGCCGTCACGGGCGACGTCTACCACGCCTACCTCGACCGCCTGGCCGCCGCAGGGTTGGCGGCCCACGCCGTGGACCTCACCACCCCTGACGTCGCCGCCGCCGGCCTGCGCGTCAGCCGGGTCGTCGTCCCCGGGGCCTACTCCAACGCGCCCGCCGCCTTCCCGCTCCTCGGCGGCACCCGCCTGTACGACGACCCGGTACGGCTCGGCCTGCGCGCCGAGCCCCTCGCCGAAGCCGACGTCAACTTCGTCCCCCTGCCGCACACGTGAGAGCCGCCATGCCGCCGCCCGTCCCGCCCTCCCCCTCGCCCTCCGTCCCGCCGTCCGCCGTGCCGCCTCCGGCCCTGCCGCCGTCCGTCCTCCCGGCACCCGCCGTGCCGCCGCCCGCCACCGCCCCCGACGAACGCACCGGGCTCGTGACCCGGCTGCTGGAACGGCGGAGCCACGGCGTCCTGCACACCGCGACAGCCGTACTCGCCGACACGGGAGCCTTCGCGCACCCGCAGGGCAACCCCACCGTGGGCGGAGCCTCGTTCAGCGACCCGGCGCGGGCCCGGGCCCGCGCGCTGGGCGAGGCCGCGGAGAGATACGCCGGGCACCTCGTCGCCGGCGGGCGGCTGCGCCGTACGAGCTGGGAGCGGCTCGTCGGCGGCGGAGCCGACGCCGTGGACCCGGCGGCGCTCGCCCTGTACGGCTCCGCCCAGCACAAGCGTCCGGGGTTCCCGTTCGCCGGGCTGCGCCGTACGGACGTCGTGGACTGGGTCGCCGGGCGCGACGGGGACGGGCGGGCCGTCTGGGTGCCCGCGTCGCTGGTATGGCTCGCACCAGGGGAGCACGCCGCCGTGCGCGGCCGTCCCGCACACCTGCCCGTCGCCGCGGGGATCGCGGCGGGCCCGTCGCTGCGGGCCGCGCGTGAGGCGGCGCTCGCGGAGGTGGTGGAACGGCACGCGCTGGCGACCGCGTGGTACGGCGGCGGCGTGTTCCCGCGGCTGCCCGACCCTCCGCTGCCCCGCCCCCGCGACGTGGAGCTGAGCCTGCACGCGGTCCCGAACATGCTGCGCGCTCCCGTGGTGCTGTGCCTCGCGCAACGCGCCGACGGGCTCCTCGGGGTCGGCTGCTCGCTGGCCGCGGGCGCCGCGGCCTCGGCCCGCAAAGCGGCGGCCGAGGCACTGCAGTCGCTGGACGCCGTGGACGAGATCGTCGGCGGAATCCCCGAGTGGGAGCGGCCGCACGGCGCTCTCGCGCCGCACCGCGCGGACCGCCGCTACGCCGACTTCTACGCCGCCGACCTCAGCGACGCGACCGACCTGGTGTGCACCCTGCAGCTCTTGGCCGACCCGCGTGTCGCCGACGCCGTGCGCGCCCGGATCCTCCGCCCGGAAGGCGGCACCGGCTCCGCCGCGGACCTGGCTCCGTGGCACGCGCCGGACAGCGCGTGGCTCCGGGACCGGGAGCCGGGCCGCGCCCTCGCACGGCGCGGCCTGCGGCCGGTCTCCGTCGACCTCACCACCCCCGACCTGGCGGCCGTCGGGCTCGCGGTCGCCCGGGTGGTGGTGCCCGGGCTGCGCTCCACCGGGCCCGCCGCCTTCCCCTTCCTCGGCGACGGCGCAGACCCCCTGCCCTCCCTCCCGCCCGACCCCTTCGACGGACTGCCGGTGCCCCATGCCTGAACCGCCCCCTGGGACCTGGACCGCCCCGGCCCCAAGGCCTGCCGCCGCCGCGGCGGCGGAGCACATCGACACCCCCGCGGGCAGCGCGGGAAGCACGAAGGAGAACCACGCCCGATGACCGCACGGATGCCAGTCGCCGCAGGGGCGCTCGCCATGGTCCTGCTCGCCGGATGCGGAGGGGGACAGGACACGAGCGCCGCCGAGCCCGGGACGCCACCGGCCGCCTCGGCCTCCGCCGGCGGGCCGGTCCAGGTGGACAACTGCGGAACGACCTATACCTACGGTGCGCCGCCCGAGCGGATCGTCACCTCCAGCACGGTCGCCACCGAGGTCGTGCTCGCGCTGGGGCTGAAGGACCGGATGGCGGGCACCGTCGCCGCCAAGGACATCCTCCCGCAGTACGCCCCCGACCTGGCGGGGGTCAGGGTCGTCGCCGAATCCGCGTTCCCGCCCCCGTCGCGGGAGGTCGTCTACGCGGCGAACCCCGACCTGGTGGTGAGCGGCTACCCCGACGACTACGGCCCCAAGGCCATGGGGGACCGGGCGCGGCTCCAGAAGGACGGCGTCAACACCTACCTGCTGTCGGCGAGCTGCCCCGGCCACACCGCCACCGTCGAGGACACCTACGGCGACCTGCGCCGGCTTGGCAAGGTCTTCGGCGTCGAGGCCAGGGCCGAACAGCTCGCCGCCGCGCTCAAGGCCGAGGTCGACGCGGTCGTCCCGCGCAGCCCCGCCGTGCGGGTGTTCGACTACGCGGGAGGCAAGGAGAAGCCGATGACGACCGGGTCGACCGCGATGTACGGCGACCTGGTCAGGCGGGCCGGCGGCGTGGACATCTTCCCCGAGGTCACCGAGTTCGGCCAGGTCGGTTGGGAGGAGGTCGTCAACCGCGACCCCGAGGTCATCGTCGTGGAGGACCAGGTGTTCGAGCCCGCCGCGAAGTCGATCGCCTGGATGCGCTCCTACGCGCCGATCAAGAACGTGACGGCGGTCAAGGAGAACCGGTTCGTCGTGGTGCCGGTGAACGACCTGCAGCCCGGGCTGCGCAGCGGCCGGGCCCTCAAGGCCCTGGCCGAGGGCTTCGCCAGGTGACTCCCGCGTGAAGGACGCCCGCGTCAAGAACGACGTCACCGCGGAAGACGCCGCCGCCGGTGCCTCAGACGCCGCCGCAGGGACCGCCGGGACCGCCGCGGCGCGGGAGGCGCCGACACCGCGCGGGGGAGCGCCGCGGGCGGGGGCGCCGCGCCCCGGGGCGTGGCGGCTCTCCCTGTCGGGAGCGGTCGGCCTGCTCGCCCTGGCCCTCGGCGTGTCCCTGGTCGCGGCGGTGGGTCTCGGGCCCGTGGCCATCCCGTTCGCCGAGGTCTGGTCCATGATCGCCGACGCGTGGTGGCCGGGCGCGGCCACCGGCCCGCCGACCGGCCCGCTCGCCACCATCGTGCTGGACATCCGCCTGCCCCGCGTGCTGCTGGGCGCCGTCGTCGGCGCCGGGCTGGCGGTCACCGGCGCGGTCATGCAGGGAGTGCTACGCAACCCCCTCGCCGACCCCTATCTGATCGGCGCCAGCTCGGGAGCCTCGCTCGGAGCCGTCCTCGCCCTGCTGTCGGGCGCGGCCGGGGCGGGCTCCTGGGCGGGCTCCTGGTTCGGGGCGCTCTCCCTGCCGCTGTCCGCCTTCGCCGGGGCGATGGCGACGTTTGCCCTGGTCGTGCTCCTGGCCCGCCGAGGCGGGCAGCTCGCCACCACCCGCCTCATCCTCTCCGGGGTGGCGGTGGCGGCCCTCGCCGAGGCCGTCACGAGCTTCATCGTGCTCAGCTCGCCCGAGGCCCAACTCCGTTCGGCCCTGTTCTGGACCCTCGGCGGGCTGTCGGGAACCCAGTGGAGCGACCTGTGGGCGCCCACCGCGGTCGTCCTCGGCGCCGCGGCGTGGTTCTGGACGCGCGCCGGCCTGCTCAACGCGCTCGTCCTCGGCGAGGAGGGGGCCACCAGCCTCGGCGTCGAGGTCAACCGCGTCCGTTGGCGGCTCATCGCCGTCTGCGCGGTCACCGTCGGCGCGGTGGTGTCGGTGAGCGGCGGCATCGGTTTCGTCGCGCTCATGGTGCCGCACGCCGTACGGATGCTCGTGGGCGGCGACAACCGCTGGGTGCTTCCCGTGAGCGCCCTCGGCGGGGCGCTGCTCATGGTGTGGGTGGACGTGGGCGCACGCATGCTCAACCAGCCCGACGAGATCCCCATCGGCGTCATCACCGCGGTGCTCGGTGCGCCGTTCTTCCTGGCCCTCCTCTCCCGCTCCGATCGGAGAACCCTGTGACCGACCCGGCGGCCCTGCGGATCGAGGACGTGCACTGGGCGCCGGGGGGCCGGCCCGTCCTGCGCGGCGTCGGCCTCACCGTCGAGCCGGGCGAGATCGTCGGCCTGCTCGGCCCCAACGGCAGCGGCAAGTCCAGCCTGCTGCGCTGCGTCTACCGCCGGCAGCGGCCCGACCGCGGCACGGTGCGTGTCGACGGGGCCGACGTCTGGGCGGTGCCCGCCCTGCGGGTGGCCCGACGCGTCGCCGCCGTCACCCAGGAGTCCCCGGCCGACCTGGAGAACCACGTCGAGCAGATCGTGGCCCTCGGCCGCACCCCCTACCTGGGGGCCCTCGGCCGCCTGACGGCCCGGGAGCGCGAGCTGATCGGCTCGGCCATGGCGCGCTGCGACATCGCCCACCTGGCGCGCCGCGCCTACGCGAGCCTGTCCGGCGGCGAACGCCGCCGGGTCCAGCTCGCCCGGGCCTTCGTGCAGGAGCCCGGGCTGCTCGTCCTGGACGAGCCCACCAACCACCTCGACCTGCGCCACCAGGTGCAACTCCTCCGGGTGATCGGCGACCTCGGGGTCACGGTGATCGCCGCGCTCCACGACCTGCAACTGGCCGCCGCCGCGTGCGACCGCCTGGTCGTCCTCCACGATGGACGCCTGGTGGCGGAGGGCCCGCCCCGGGAGGTCGTCACCCAGCGCCTGCTGGACGAGGTGTACGGTGTGGCCGCCGACGTCGGCCCCGGTCCCGACGGCCTGCCCCGGGTCGGCCTCCGCCTCCCCGCCAGAAGGACGGCGGCGGGATGACAGCGGGATGACAGCGGGCTCCCTGTTCCCCGCCGTTGCGCCCGTGGCACGGCGTCGAAGCCGATCACGCTGTTCCCGTGGCGGTGCGGCTCAGGGGCGCCGCCCGGGGCGTGCGGGGTAGCCTGGGTGTCACCGGCCGTGTGGGCCAGGTCACTCGACGATCATGAAGGGGCTGGCCGGGGCATCTTCCTCTCGCGGTTATGTTGTGTGCGCACGCAAGAAAATTGAGCGCGTTTCGCAGGAGGGGACGGGGACATGCCAAAGGAAAGGACAGGTCACGGGCTCTCGCGGCGCTCGGTGCTGGCCGGGCTCGGGGGCGCGGCCGGCACGGCGTCGCTCGCGTCGTTCGCGGGTCCCGCCTCGGCGGCCGGCCCGCTCGGCGACGGCCGGCCGGGCGGCGGCGACGTGGTGATCCGCGAGACCTACGTGATGACGATGGACGCCGCCCTCGGAGACCTTGAGCGCGGCGACGTCCTGATCCGCGACGGCGAGATCAGCCGTGTCGGCCGGAACGTGCCGGCCCCGGCGGCCACCGAGATCGACGGGCGGGACATGATCACCATGCCCGGCTTCGTGGACACCCACAACCACCTGTGGCTCACCCAGACGCGCGGCTACTACGCCAACACGCCCGAGACCACCTACTTCGGGGCCAGCGAACGGTTCGGCCGCGCCTTCGAGGCCGCCGACATGGCGATCGGCACCCTCCTCGGCGACTACGAGGCGCTCGCGTCCGGGATCACGACCACCGTCGACTTCAACGACAACGTCCGCGGCCCCGCCTTCGCCGAAGAGCCGCTCCGCGCCCACCGGGAATCCGGCATCCGCGTCCGCTTCCTGTACGGCGCGCACGACGACCTCCCGGAGAACAAGACCGTCGACCTGCACTACCTCGAAACCCTCGCCAAGGCGTGGCCCGACTGGTCGGAGGGCGGGCGGATCACGCTCGGCCTGGGCTGGCGGGGGCCGGGAAGCGGGAGCCCGGCGGCGGTGTCGGTCGCGCGCGACGAGGCGAACGCCGCCCGGCGACTCGGGCTGCCGCTGTCCGTCCACGCCAGCGGGCAGCGCTCGCGGACCCAGCTCGACGGCCTGGTCGGCGGTGGTCTCCTCGGCTCCGACGTGCAGGTCATCCACGCCACCGACGCCACCGGCGCGCAGCTCGCCGCCATCGAGAAGGCACGGGCGAGCATCGCGCTCACACCGGTGACCGAGCAGCGGGTGGGATACGGGCTGACGCGGCTCTCGCTGTACGAGCCCGTCAGTCGGCTGGGCCTCGGCATCGACGGCAACGCCCTGGCGGGCAGCGCCGACATGTTCGGCGTCATGCGCCTGCTCGCCCTGACGGAGACCGGGGCGAGCCGGTCCGAGACCGCGGTGAGGCCGCTCCGGCTGCTGCGGCTCGCGACCGCCGAGGCCGCCCGCGCGATCGGCATGGACTCCTCCATCGGCACCCTCACCCCGGGCAAGCGGGCCGATCTGATCATGATCGACACCCGGGAGGTGAACCTCGGCCGCTTCACCGGCGGCCCGCCGTACGCCCTGGTCGTCTACTCCGCCCAGCCGTCCGACGTGAAGACCGTGATGGTCGGCGGCCGGCTGGTCAAACAGGACGGACGCCTCCTCGACGTCGACCTCCCGCGGCTGCGGGACCGCGCCCGCGCCTCCATGCGCGCCGTGCTCCAGCGCACGGGCGGCGGCTGAGGCCGCCGGTCCGGCGCGGCCGTACGGCGCGCGCCGGTCAGTAGGAGTGGTCGGCCGTGACGTCCGCCGACAGGCGCAGGGTGCGTTCGGCCGCCGCGCCGCGGAGGGCCAGCACGGTCAGCGTCAAGGCGTCGATCATCGCGAGGTGGGCCAGGCGGCTGGCGACGGTTTCGAGGCCGAAGACGAGGTCCTGGCCGCCCGCCACCAGGGTGTGTGTGCTGAGCTCGCTGAGCGGGGAGCGGGCATAGCTTGTGACGGTGACGACGGCCGCGCCCGCCTCGCGGGCGCGGCGGGCGGCATCCACGGTGCTGCGTGTCGCGCCGGTGTGGCTGACGGCCAGGCAGACGGCGGAGGCGGGCAGCGCCGCCGCCGACAGGTGGGCGGTGATCGGGTCGCCCGGGGCGTCGACCGCGAAGCCGAGCGCCCGTAGGCGGTAGGCCGCGTCGAGGGCCACGGCGCCCGACAGCCCCGCGCCGACGACCAGCACGCGGCCGGCCGCGTCGAGGGTCTCGGCCGCGGCACGCAGACGGTCGGCGGGGAGCGTGGCGGTCAGGCCGTCCAGGGCCTCTCGCGCGGCGCGCAGGGTGTCGGCCAGCGCGCGGGCGGCGGGGTCCGGATCGCGGGAGGGGGCGGGCGGGGGAGCCTCCCGGGCGGCGGCGATCTTGACCTCCTGGAAGCCGCGGAACCCCAGGCGCTGACACGCGCGGACGACGGACGACGGCGCGGTCTGGGCGAGCGCGGCCACATCGCTGACGCTGAGGTGGACGAGCTCCGCGCCCTTGTCGAGGATCACCTGGGCGACGCGGGCCTCGGTGTCGCGCAGCTCGGGCAGGCGCACGCGCACGCGGGCCGCCAACCGGCCCCCGTCTCCGGAATATTCTTCCATAGGTCTAGATTACTGTGGAATTCCATTCCCTGAGGAGGTCTCCATGGTGGCCGGGCCTTGCCGACGGCGGTCACACCTGCGGCCATACCGGCGGGCGCTGTGACGGGGGCCGTGTCCGCCGCCGTGCTGACCGCCGCCGTACTGCATGCCGTCTGGAACGGCCTCGCGCACGGGGTGAAGGACAAACTCGCCGTGTTCACCTGGATCAACCTCGCCTGCACCGGGGTCGCCGCCGTGCTGGTCTGCTTCACCCCGGTTCCGGACGCCGGGGCCTGGCCGTACATCGCCGCGTCGGCAGTGCTGCAGGTCGCGTACCAGCTTCTGCTGCTGCGGGCCTACCAGCTCGGGGATTTCGGCCAGATGTATCCGATCGCCCGCGGCACCTCGCCCCTGCTGGTGGCGGTGGTCTCGACGACGGTGCTCGGCCAGTCCCTCCCGGTCGGCGACATGGCGGGCGTGGCGGTCATCAGCCTGGGGCTGGCGGGCCTCGCGCTGGCGGACGGTGTTCCGGGCCGGGCCGCCCTGCCCGCGCTGGCCGCGGCCGTCGGGACCGGGGTGGTGATCGCCGCCTACACGGTGGTCGACGGCACCGGCGTACGGCATGCGGACACGGTCGTCGGCTACATCGCCTGGCTCTTCCTGATCCACGGGCCGGTTCTACCGCTGATCGCCTGGGTTCGGCGGGGGCGGTCCTTCGGCGCCCGGCTCCGGCCCATGTGGGGGCGGGGCCTGACCGGCGGGTGCCTGTCCCTGCTGGCCTACGGGCTGGTGGTGTGGGCGCAGTCCCGCGGCGACCTCGCCGCCGTCGCGGCGCTACGGGAGACCGGCATCGTCATCGCCGCCCTGATCGGCGCCGTCGTGTTCCGCGAGCGGCTCGGCCGCAGACGTGTCACGGCGAGCGCGACCGTCCTTCTGGGCATCGCCGTCCTGGAGTTCGCCGGTCCCTGACCGGCGGCCCCGGCCCGGCAGGCGAGTGGTCGTGCGGTGCGCCGGCGGGCGGCCGGGAAAGCGGTTCGCCGAGCTGCCTGGCGAGTGGTCTGTGGGGTGGTCCGGGGAGTGGTCTGGGAGCGGCCTGGGAATGCCTCTGACGCTACGTACTTCGTGATATCGCGAAAATTGCTGCATTATCAACCTTGCGCCTGGCTCTGGGCGTGGATGGACTTCGACATACGGTGGGTGAGGTCATGAGCGAGTTCGCGGTGGAGCTGCAGGCACGTATCCAGGAGGCCGAGGAGGAGCTGGCGCGCATGCGGCACGCGGGTGACGAGCACGCGGTCCAGGTGCTGTCGGGGCGGCTGGAGAACCTGCTGCGCATCGCCGATCAGCACGGAGTCGACGCGCGCGGAGGCGGCGATGCGAGTGCGGGAGGTCGGCCATGACCAGCCAGGTCCCCCTCTATCAGGTCAAGGCGGAGCTCTTTCGCATGCTCGGCCACCCCATACGCATCCGCATATTGGAACTCCTGTGCGAGGGGCCCCGGCCCGTCCGTGAACTGCTGGCCGAGACGGGCGCCGAGGCGTCCAACCTCTCGCAGCACCTCGCGATGCTGCGCAAGGCGGGGATCGTGACCTCCACGCGTGAGCTCTCCGGGGTCGTCTGCGCGCTGGCGACCCCGGAGGTCGCCGAGATGATGACCGCCGCCCGGCGGCTGCTGACCCGGCGGCTCACCGGCCAGGGTGAGCTGCTCGCCGAGCTGCGCGCGAAGGGCCGCTGACACCGCGGCCCCTCAGGCGCCTCGGCCCTCACCTCACCGGTGCGCCGCCGGAGGAGGAGGGTCCGTATCCGGGGCCCTGCCCGGGGCCCTGCCCGTGGTGCGGTCCGTGGTGCGGTCCGTGGTGCGGTCCGGGCTGCGGGGCGGGGTACTGGCCGGGGTACTGGCCGGGGTGTCCTCCCGGAGGGGAGCCGTGGTGCGGTCCCGGATGCGGGGCCGCCTGTTGGCCTGGGTGGCCTGGGTGGCCGGGATGGCCGGGATGGCCGCGGTGGGGGGCCGGATGCGCTCCGGGGTAGGGGCCGGGCTGCTGTGGGCCGTACTTGGGTGCGGGGCCGTAGGTCCGGGGGTCACCGTACGGCTGAGGCTGTTGGGGCGATTGGTGCATGCTCGGGCCGTACGCGCCCGGAACGCCGTGGCCGTGCGGCACGCCGTACCCGGGGGAGGAGCCGGGATGAACGACGTAGCCCTGCCGCGTCAGGTAGTCGTCGATGGCCGCCTCATTCTGATAGCCGGGCTGAGACTGGTGGCTGGGCTGGGACTGATAATGGGGCTGGGACTGGTAGTGGGGCTGCGGCTGATAGGGCGGTTGAGGCTGACCCGCGGCAGCGGCCTTGCTGTAGTCGGCCAGCCATTCCTGCGCCTCCTCGTCGATGGTCTTGGGGCGCGTGTCGCCCGGAAGCAGCAGGACGACCCGTTCGGCGCCGGACTTCCGCTGCTGCTCGGCCCATTCCTCGACCTGGGCGCGGCACGCCAGGTCGAGGTGGGAGACGCCGATCATGTCGATGTACAGCCTGGGCCTGCCGTTCAGCGCCTCCAAGGTGTCGGTGAGCTTGGGCAGGAGCAGGAACGTCGCGTTGCCGGACATGGTCAGGTATGTGGTGCCGTCGACCTCGCTCTGGTCGATCCGCAGCCGCGACATGCGCAGGGCCGCCATCACCGTCGCGATCGCCAGGCCCGCCAGCACGCCCTCCAGGAGGTTGGTGAAGATGATGGCGCCGAAAGTGACCACCATCACCACGCCCTCGCTGCGGTCCTTGCGCCACATCTTCGCGAACTGACCGGGATCGAAGAGCTTCCACCCGGCGTGGACGAGGACAGCGGCCAGCACCGAGATAGGTACGAAGGCCAGCAGGTCAGGCAGCAGCAGTCCGAATCCCAGTAGCCACACGCCGTGCAGGACACGGGACAGCTTCGTCTTGCCGCCCGCCTGCACGTTGGCGGCGCTGCGGGCGATCACGGCGGTGATGGGCAGTGCTCCGAGCAGACCGCACAGTGAGTTCCCGACGCCCTGGGCCACCAGCTCGGGGTTGTACTTCGTCTTGGATCCGTCGTGCATGCGGTCGACCGCGGCGGCGCTGAACAGGCTCTCCGCCGAGGCGATCACGGCGAAGGTGATGGCCAGCATGATCACCGACGGGTCGGCGAGGCTGCCGAAGTCGCTCAGGCCGGGGATGTGCACGGCCGCGAACAGGTCGCCGACCTTGACGTGGTCGACGTGCACACCGGGCAGGGCCGCGATCAGCGATCCCGCCAGCACCGCGACGAGCGCCGCCGGCACCTTGGAGAGCGGGGCGGGCATCTTCTTCCACACGAAGCACAGCAGCACGGTGAAGGCCCCCAGGCCCACGGCGATCAACGCCTGCCGGTCCGCCATGACCTCGCTCACCAGCTCCGGCAGCCCCGCCGCGTTCTTCATGGCCGACCCGTGCTGCTCGGAGTCGGCGACCGCGTAGAGCTGGCTGAGGATGAGAGGCAGGCCGATGCCCGCGAGCATGCCCTGCACGACGGACAGGGAGATGGCCTGGAACAGGCGCCCCAGGCCGAACAGGCCCAGCGTGATCTGGATGGCCCCCGTCGCGAGCACGACGGGGCCGAGCATCCCCAGGCCGTGCGAATGGATCATCTCCATGACCAGGGTGGCGAGGCCCGCCGCGGGCCCGCTGACCTGCAGGCTGCTGCCCGGCAGCAGGCCGACGATCAGACCTCCGATGATGCCGGAGATGATCCCGAGTTCGACGGGGACCCCCGAGGCCACACCGATGCCGATGCACAGCGGCAGCGCGACGAGGAAGACGACGAGCGAGGCGAGGACGTCGGTACCGACGTGGGCCCCGCTGAACGAGAGCTCCGGCGCGGGTAACGCCGTTGAGGACGGTTTCGCATGACGTGCTCGGCGCGGCTGCACCATGTGTCTGCCCCTCAGTGAGTCGTTGGGAATCCGGCGAACGGCCGGTCGCGGCGCATGCCCGATCGCATGCCGCCGGACAGCCCAGGACCGGATCGGTGACCGCGTGGAAGCGGTGTGCGCGGGCGGGGTCGTGGCCGTGGCGCCGTCGGATCGCTCCGCCGGCGCGCGGGGTCGGCGGCCGGCGGGTGGACACGGGCTGCCGGGGCGGGGCCGGGGTGGGCGGCCGTGTCCGATGATCCTCACTCACCGTAGTGACCGGCGCTTGAGGGGCGGGTGAGCGGACGGCTTAAGGAGGGTTAGAAATCGGCGGGAGCATGCCGCCGCCTTCTCCGAGGTGGGCGAGGGGAGTGCTTTTGGGGGTGTGACCTGCGGTTCTCTCCGCCTTGGCGGACCGGCTTCCTCCGGCACGGGCCGCACGGGCCGCGGGTGCGGTGTTTCCCTGACCAGGGGTGGGCGAGTGTCGTCCCAGGAGCAGGGTAGCGGAAGGCGAGTGGCGGTGCTCATGCCCCCCTGGGACGTCGGTGGCGTTTCCACTGGTCAGCGGCGTGTCGCAAGGGTGAGGGAAGCTGTCGCCACGCCGGGCCGCCGCGGCGGGCGGCGTGAAGGCCGCGTGAGGGCCGCGGCCGGGGCGTCGTTGTCGTCCCGGCCCGGCGGCAGGACCGCGCGGCAGGCCATCACACAGAGCGATGAACTTGTAAAGATGCTGCTTAAGCCACCAATTGCTAATTTACGCAATTTAGTACATCATGATGTGCGGGTGGACTGGGGTCGGAGCGGACATGAGAGAGGAGCCGCCGCTGAGCGTGGCGAGGTATCAGAGGCGGTGGCACGCGGGCACCGCGGCCGACCGATCCCGTGCCGATCTTCGATGGCGGCGGGCCGAACCGCAGGGCGTTCTGCCTGGGACGGCCCGCCGTCTCGTTTGCGGGGTGTTACGCACCCCGATCTGTGCATGTCATCGACATGAAGTGATATGTCGCCCGAGCTTCCCTCGGGCGCCCTTGCCGCCGTGCCCTTGCCGCAGGCGGCCCGTACGGCCAGGGCCCGTACGGCCAGACGGCCCGTGTGGCCAGGGCCCGTACGGCCAGACGGCCCGTGTGGCAGGGCGCAGGCCCTGTGGGCCGCCTCCGGGCTCGCGATGCCCGCAGCCCGGACGCGTCCGCGACCTCTGCGCCGCCGCCGCTCAAAGCAGACGTGAGCGCGGTCCCTTGATGTCGCCGGGGAAGCCGATGCCTTGTTCCGCGTTCTGTGGTCGGCCCTGCGTGAGCCCAGCAGCCGTCAGGCCGTGCCCGTCCAGGACGGGTGTCCGTCTGATCGCCGCGCCATGAGGCTGCGCTCGCGGCCCGCGGGCCGAGCCCGTGGTCGGCCGGCGCGCCGTCGGCGGCATGCGCGCGGGGCCTTCATGCACCTCCGTGTCCCCGGCCGAGAGGTGTTACGCATATCGGTCGCGTGATCGCGGTATGCGTCGCTCTCGCGACCGCGCGCTTCTTGCCTCGTCGACGTCCAGCGGGTTTTCGCCAGTGGGCGAGAACTCGGCGGCAGGGCGCTCCGCAGGGTGCCGCGGCGGAGGGCGACCGGCATTACATCCTGGGCTATTGACATATACACATCACCTAATGTGAGAATGTAATGCGTGGACACAGTTGAGGGTTCGGAGCTCCCGCGCTCCGTCGTAGGTAGCGCAGCGGGTGGCGGATCGGACGCATCTGTTCAAGTCGATGTGGTGGTGGTGGGGCTCGGGCCGGTCGGCTCGGTCCTCGCCGGCCTGCTGGGGCGACGCGGGATCAGGGTCGCGGCCATCGACAAGGATCCTGATGTCTTCGCGCTGCCACGCGCCGCCCACATCGACCATCAGGGCCTGCGCACGTTGCAGGAGTTGGGTCTTCTGGACGACCTGCTGCCCGGGATGCGGAGGAACCCGGGTCTCGATTTCGTGAACTCGGCCCGCCGCATCTTGATGCGGGTGCCGGCGGACCGCCCGAGTCGTTCCGGTCTTCCGACGAGTATGTACTTCTATCAACCGCACTTCGACCGGAGGTTGCGCCGACTCGCGGACGAACTGCCCGACGTGCAGGTGCACCTCGGCACCGAGGCGGTCGCGATCGAGCAGGACGACACGCGTGCCGTCGTCCACGCCCGGGGCCCCGCCGGCGACATCCGCTTCGAGGCGCCCTGGGTGGTGGGATGCGACGGCGCGCGCAGCCCGGTCCGGGAGTGGCTGGGCATCTCGCTCGACGACCTCGACTTCGACGAGCAGTGGCTGGTCGTGGACGTGCGCCTGACCGCACCGGAGACGTCGCTGCCGCCTAACGCGGTGCACGTGTGCGACCCGGGGCGACCTCACACCGTGATCCCGATGCCCGAGCCGCGATACCGCTTCGAGCTCATGCTGCTGCCCGGCGAGACTGCCGAGCAGATGCAGGACACCGACCAGATCCGCCGACTGATCAAGCCGTGGGTCTCCGCCGAGTCCGTGGAGATCGAGCGGAGCGCCGTATACGAGTTCCACGGGCTTTCCGCGCGCGAGTGGAGGCGGGGCCGGTTCTTCATCGCGGGCGACGCCGCCCACCAGATGCCGCCGTTCCTCGGGCAGGGGATGTGTTCGGGCCTGCGGGACGCGGCGAATCTCGCGTGGAAGCTGGACGAGGTCATCCGCGGGCGCGCGCCCGCGGCGATCCTGGACACATACTTCTCCGAGCGCGAGCCGCACGTCCGGAAGATCATCGAAGACGTCGTGGACTTCGGGAAGATCATCTGCACGCTCGACCCCGAGGAGGCCGAGGAGCGCGACCGGAGGATGCTCGCGGGCGAGACGGGTGCGCCGTTCGGCCTTCCCCGGCTGAAGGAGGGGCCGCTCGTGACGGGCGGCGGCGGCGCGCTCGCGATCCAGCCGCCGGGGCGGTCCGGGGAGCGGCTCGACGATGTGGTGGGTCCGCGCTTCCTGGTCGTCGGCCGGGACGAGAACGCCTTCGACTCCAGTGTTAACTGGTGGCGTTCGCGCGGCAGCGTTCTTGTAACGACGCTGGCGGAGATAGGTGAGCACCGGGCAGGCGTCGAGAGCAGCATGGACAGGCTGGGCGTCGACGTCATGGTCGTCCGCCCGGACCGCTACCTCCTCGGTGCGGGCAACCGGTTGGCTCCGATCACGGAGGTCGCCCGGCGTGCGCTCACGGTGATATCGCCGGCCCGTGGTGATGTCGCCGTTCCCAGCGCGTGACGACGGGGCCTGAATACAGCACGATGAAAACGGTCAGAACCATAGATTCCCTGCCATTGGGGGCCGCAACGATGAGGGATCCGATCCCCACCTGTCCGGC
The DNA here is from genome assembly GCF_900100605.1 of Sinosporangium album. GTDB lineage: Bacteria > Actinomycetota > Actinomycetes > Streptosporangiales > Streptosporangiaceae > Sinosporangium > Sinosporangium album. Next base: position 223,112 of record NZ_FNCN01000011.1, read on the forward strand.
GATCCCGGCCGGCGCGATGGTGCCTCCGGAACTGCAGCCCGACTATTTCGACCTGCCCGGGCACCCGGTCGAGTCCGGCCCCGAGCTCGGCGCGGCGCTCACCGACCTCCACGTCGCGGCCGGCCAGGGCGGCGATGTCGCGATCATCCACCACGAGACCGGCCGATCCCTGACCTACGCGGAGCTGGCGAACCTCACCAACCGGGTCGCCAACGCCATGATCGCGCTGGGCGTGGTGCCGGGCGACCGGGTGGCCGTGCGCAGCCCCAACCGGCCGGAGGGGGTGATCGCGGCGATCGGCGCCTGGAAGGCCGGCGCCGCCGTGGTCCCGATCCCCATGCAGGCGAGGCGGGCGGAACTGGAGTTCCTGTTCTCCGACACGACGCCCAAGCTCGTCGCCTCCTGGACCGACGCGGAGTACGCCGACGACGTCCAGGCCGCGATCGCGGCGACCGGGGTGCGATCGACGCTCGCACTCGGCGGAGTGGTGCCGCCGAAGGCCGTCGTCCTGGGCGACGTGCTCGCGTCGGGTTCCGCCCTGCCGCCGTCCAGGCCCTCCTCGCGGGAGCTCCCCGGGCTGGTCTGGCACACCGGCGGCACGACCGGCACCCCGAAGGCGTGCTACCACACCCAGCGCAGGTTCCTGCTCGGCGGGCACTCCATCGGCGCCGCGACCGGGGTCAGGCGGGGGCAGCGGTGGGCCGCGGCGGCCCCCATCGGCCATGCCCTCGGATTCATCTACCACACGATCTTCACGCTGCTGCACGGCGCGACGGTCGTCATGGTGGAGAACTTCACCAAGCCGGACAGGCTCGTTCACGCCCTCGCCGAGCACCGGGTCGACGTCTTCACCGCGATCGCGGCCACGTGGTCCAGCCTCAACGACGTCCTGAACTCCGATCCGCGGCTCACCCTGCCCCACCTGAGGGCCGGATACTCGATGTGGCAGTCCGCCTCGTCCTCCGCCACGCCGGACGCGTGGCTCGAACGGGGTGTACGGCTGCGCAACAACTTCGGCAGCACGGCGTTCGCGACCTGGGTGCTGGTGCCGAAGCCGGGGGCGGAGGTCTCGCCCGCCTCCCTGGGGGCGCCCGCGCCCGGTTACGAGGTGCGGGCGCTCGACCCGGCGGCGTCCGGCCTGTCATGGCTCGGCGCGGGCGAGATCGGGCGCATGGCGGTGCGCGGCCCGACCGGCCTGACCTACTGGAACCGGCCCGACTACCAGGAGCGCGACGTCCGGGACGGCTGGAATCTCGTCGATGACCTGATCTGCTTCGACGCCGACGGCAACGCCGACTATCTCGGCCGGACCGACTTCCTGATCAGTACGGCGGGCTACAAGGTCGCCCCCGGGGAGGTGGAGACGGTGCTCAGCGCGCATCCAGACGTGCGCGAGGTGGCGGTGGTGGGGCTGCCCGACCCGGTGCGCCAGCAGGTGATCGGGGCGTTCGTCGCGCTGCGGGAGAACGTGCCGGCGGCTCAGGAGACGCGCGTGGAACTCCAGCGGTTCGTGCGTGAACGGCTTTCGCCGTACAAGTATCCACGGGTCGTGCATTTCATCGAGGCGCTGCCACGAGATCATGTCGGAAAGGTGCAGTCGCGCCGACTGCTGGACATGGCCGAGACGATCGGCCGGGCACAGGACCAGGCACAGGACCAGGCGCGGGACCAGGTGCGGGACCGGGCCGGAAAGGGCGATTCATGAGTGAGTCGATCAGCCTTGGAACGGTCCGGCGGACCAGCGCCCGGGGCATGGTCTACGGCGACCGCGGCTCGGGGGCACCGATCGTGCTGGTGCACGGATGGTGCCTGAGCGGGCGCATGTGGACCTACCTTGAGGAGGCCCTCGCCGTACGGCACCGCGTGATCAACGTCGACCTGGCGGGTTTCGGGCGCTCGGACCACCTGGCCGGGCCGTACACGCTGGCCCGCTTCGCCGACGACCTCGACGACCTCCTGCGCGAGCTGTCCCTGACCGATGTCACCGTGGTCGGCTTCGCCTTCGGCGCGGCCGTCGCCATGGAACTCGCCGAGCGCGGGCCGGGCGGTGTTGGACGACTCGTGCTCATCGGCGTGCCGAGCGCCGGTCACGCCGCCTATGCGAAGATGCCCGCGGCGATGCGCCGGGACTGGCTGCTGTTCGCGGACCGGTCCGCGGCGGCGATCTGCGGACGGCCGCTCAGCGAGCCGGCCAGGCGCTGGCTGGCCGACATGTTCGCGGCCACGCCGCTGCCGGTGGCGATCGAGACCTGCGCCGAACTCGCGCGGTTCGACCCGCTGGAGCGGCGCGGTGAGGTCCACCAGCCCGCGCTGCTGGTCCACGGCGCCGACGACGCGATCGTGCCCGTGGAGGTGTCTGAGGCCTCGGCACGGCGCATGAAGGGCGCCACCGTGGCCATGGTGCCCGACTCGGGGCATCTTGTGCCCATGGACCAGCCGGCGGCCCTGGCCGAGCTCGTGCTCGACTTCGCCGCGCGAAATCTTCCCTGATTTGCCTTGGCGTTCGGGTCGGGCACTTGACGAGCGCCATAACAAATTTGCATTATGTGTTCCGCAAGTGTTGCATCACGGCGACAGTGGCGGACATCATCAGTCCGATCACCGGATGAACCTTTTCTTCACCATGCCTTGAGGGGGCAACACCACGATGGACGATCGCTTTCTTGTCAACAGTTATCTGGAATGGTCCGCTGCCGAAGGGGTTCCGGTTCACGAGGGCTTCGGGTTCAATCTCCTCACCACGGATCTCGGTCCCTGGGCGCGGTTCGGCGACACGATCTCGGGTGCGCTGATCCACCTCGAGGGCCGGGGCGACTGGCTGAACGCCTTCGTCATCGAAATCCCCGCCGGTGGGAACACCGACATGCAGCGCCACATGTACGAAGAGATCATCTACGTTCTCTCCGGCCACGGCAGCACCGAGATCGAGACCGCCGACGGGGTGCGGCACTCGTTCGAATGGGGAGAGAGCGGCCTTTTCGCCATTCCCATGAACGCGAAATACCGCCACTTCAATCTCGACGGAAGCCGGCCGGCCCGTCTCGCGGCCGTCACCGACCTTCCGGTGATGATTAACCTCATCCACGACGAGCGTTTCATTTTTGAAAACGACTTCGACTTCGACCGTGTGCGGGGCGAGAAGTCCTACAACGGCGACGGCGAACTCGTCGAGCGCCGGCCGGGCCGCCACCAGTGGACGACCAACTACGCACCCTCCCTGCGCACCCTCCAGCTCAAGGAATGGGCGCAGCGCGGTGTGGGAAGCTCCAACATCCACCTCGTGCTCGCGGACGGCACCGTGCACGCCCACGTCTCGGAGATGCCCCCCGGCTCCTACAAGAACGGCCACCGGCACGGCCCCGACTTCCACATCTTCCCAGTGTCGGGCGAGGGCTACTCGCTGTTCTGGTACGAGGGCGATAAGGACTTCAACCGGATGGACTGGGCGCACGGCAGCCTGTACGCGCCGGCCGACCAGATGTTCCACCAGCACTTCAACGTCAGCCCCGGCCCCTCGCGCTATCTCGCGTTCGCCTTCGGCAGCATCCGCTACCCGGTGACACAGGCCCGCGCCGACCACTTCAGCGAGGTGGACATGAGCGTCAAGGAGGGTGGCCTGCAGATCTCGAAGGAGCATGAGGACCCCCGGGTCCTGGAGATCTTCGCCAAGGAGCTCGCTCAGCGTGGCATCCCCCTGGCGCCCGAGTTCGAGGCCAGGTGGGCCCTCCGGAACAAGTCGGTCTAACCCAGCTTGGAACGCTCCCCCCGGATTGACAGGAGATAGTCATCATGGCCGACATGGCACCGGACGACCCGGTTCCCCTTGGATACAATGTCGTCAAGCCGATCTTCGAAGGCTCCACAGGCCGGGTCTTCGCGATGGACTCCCTGCTTTACGTCGCGACGCCCGAGATCGGCGAGTTCGACGTGGTGATCGCGTCTTCCTTCTGCGGTGTCGGCACGGTCGACCGCGCGTTCCGACACGGCGTCCGAGCCGTGATCGCGCATGACGCCGGCGTCGGCAAGGATCAGGCGGGCATCTCGGCTCTGCCGTACGGCGACCGCTTCGGCATGCCGGTCGCCGCCGTCGACGGGCGCACCGGGGAGGTGTCCAACGGCCTCTCACTCGCCGCGGGGCTCATCAGCCACGCCAACGAACTGGCCCAGAGTCTGGGCGTGCGCCCCGGCCAGCGTGCCGTCGACGCGGCGACCCTGATGCTCAAGGCGCCGCGGGGCCGTCCCCAGGACACCGAGGTCGAGATCGACGACACGCTCTATGAGATGGGCACCACGGAGACCGGCCGCATTCTGGCGATCCGGGCCTTGACGTCGCTGCCGGAGGACCAGGACTACTCCTCGGACATCGTGGCGGTAGGTGTCCACGCCGGACAGGTGTGGGGCGATCTTGTGAAGCGCTGGCGCGTCAAGGGGTGGCTGGCGAACGACGCGGGCATCGGCAAGAACAGGGGCGGTATCGGCGGGCTGTTCCGGTGTGAAGAGCTCGGCATGCCGGCCGCGTCGATATCCGCGGATTCGGCTCGGATCGACGACGGTCTGAGCAGTTATCACGAAGGCATCGTCTCCGCGGTCAACAGTGTCGCCGCGGAGGCGGGAGTGACAGTGGGCATGCGCGTGCCCGCGGCCATGCTACTCATGAGCGCGGCTCGGCCGGCGGTCAAATCAACGTAGCGCGCAGTATCCGTGTGACATGAGAAAGGGACGATCCCGATGACAGCCGGTGAATTCTCCTACCGCGATGAAGATCTCACGTTGACGGGTTTCCTCGCCGTGAACGGCGGCGAGGCGGCCAAGCGGCCGGGAGTGGTCATCGCGCCGGATGCCGCGGGTGTCAGCGATCACATGAAGAGGCATGCGGCCAGGTTCGCCGATCTCGGCTACGTGGCGCTGATCCTGGACATGTACGGCGCACCCGTGTCGGGCCTGCACGACGGCATGAAGTACGTGGGCCCGCTCAAGGCGGATCCGGTCACACTCCGCCGCCGCGCCCGCGCCGGCCTCGACGCGCTCGCCGCTCACCCGCAGGTGGACCCGGCGCGACTCGCCGTCGTCGGTTACTGCTTCGGCGGTACGGTCGCCCTCGAACTGGCCCGCGACGGCGCCGACATCGCCGTGGCGGCCAGTCTGCACGGTGATCTCGTGACGAAGGCGCCGGCCCAGGCAGGGGCGGTCAAGCCGACGGTGCTGGTCTACCACGGCGGGGCCGACCCCCTCTGCCCGCTGGACACCATTCCGCCTTTCGAGCGGGAAATGGACGAGGCGGGCGCGGACTGGCTGGTGACGGTCTACGGAAGCGCGAAGCACAGCTTCACCAACCCGGGGGCCGATCTGTACGGTGTGCCCGCCGCCGGCTACAACAAGCTGGCCGACGAGCGCTCCTGGGCGGACCTCACACACCATCTCGGTGTCGCCTTTGGAGCGGCTCGATGACCTCGGCCGCGGAAGCCGACCGTGCCGGGGCCGGCGGGCACGCCGCCGACCCCGGCGAGGGGCACGGCGAGGGGCACGGCGAGGGGCACGGCGAGGGGCACGGCGAGGGGCACGGTCACGGCCACGGACACGGGGGGGACGGCCACGAGCATGGGCATGGTCACGGCCACGGGCAAATGTTCGACCCCCGCGGTGAGACCGCGGAGGCGCTGGCCAAGCTCGACAAAAGCGATTCCTACCTCTGGCAGATCGAGAACGTCGAGCTGACGACCGTCGGCATCGACGTCGGCTCCGCGACGTCCCACCTGATGGTTTCGAGGGTACGGCTGCAGCGCATGGCCGACGCCCATTCGAGCCGCTTCGTCGTGCACACCCGCGAGCTGGTGTACCGCTCTTCCGTGCTGTTCACGCCGTACCTCGACTCGGGCGACATCGACACCGTGCGCCTTGGGGACTTCGTGCGGGGCGAACTGGAGCACTCAGGGCTGGGCCGCGGCGACATCGACAGCGGGGCCGTCATCCTCACCGGAGAGGCCCTCAAGCGGCGCAACGCGCGCGCGATCGCCGATTTGTTCGCCGACGAGTCCGGGCGGTTCGTCTGCGCCTCCGCGGGGCACAAGCTGGAGACCTTCCTCGCGGCCCACGGCTCAGGTGCCGTCGAGCTGTCCCGTGAGCGGAGCGAGCCGCTGCTGCACATCGACATCGGGGGCGGCACGACGAAACTCGCGCTGATCGCCGACGGTGAGATCGTCGGCTCTGCGGCGATCGAGGTGGGCGCGCGGCTCGTCGCGCTTGACGGCCGGAGGGTGGTCCGCATGGACCAGCCGGCCGAGGCCGTCGCCCGTCGGCTCGGCATTCCACTCGCCATCGGCGCGGAGCTGAGCGTCGCCGACGAGGAGCGGTTGGCCGCGGAGTTCGCGGCGATCGTGCTGGCCTTCGCGACCGGTGAGGTCCAAGGCGCGTCCCCGATCCTGACCGAGCTGATCCTGTTCGACGATCGCCCGTCGGACGTACGGCCCTCCGGGGTGAGCTTCTCCGGTGGTGTCGCTGAGATGATCTACGGCGAATCCGCCGCCGGTTTCCGCGACCTCGGCGCGCCTATCGCGCGCGGGATCCGGCACGATCTCGACGAGGGGCGCTACGGCACGCTCCTTCGGCCAAGCGCCGACCCCATCCGGGCCACGGCCATCGGCGCGTCCCAGTTCACGGTGTCGGTGAGCGGAAACACGCTGGGCATCTCCGACCCGGACATCCTTCCTCTCGTGAACGTGCCGGTCGTGGCGCCTGCCGTGGACCTGGCCACGGCCGGCGCCGCGGAGATCGCCAAAGCGATCTCGGTGGCACGGGAGCCGGTCGAGGAGGACGCACTGGTCAAGGCCCGTGCGGTGACGGTCCAGTGGAGCGGCCCCCCCAGTTACGCACGTCTGCGCGAGTTGGCCGAGGGCATCGCCGAAGGGTTCGCCGACCACCTTGAGCGCGGGCGCCCCCTGGTCGTGCTTCTCGACGTCGATCTGGCACGTTCCCTGCATCGGCTGCTGACCGACGAGCTGTCGGTGTCGGCCCCGCTGGTGTGCGTGGACAGCCTGTCCCTGGCCGCGTTCGACTACGTGGACCTCGGCGCTCTCGTACAGCCGGCCGAGGTCGTGCCTCTGATCGTCAAGTCGCTGCTGTTCGACGCTGGAGGGAGTACTCGTTGAGCGCGTCCGAAGTCCGCGACGCGGCAGACGAGGTCGGGATCGAGCATTACCTCATGCTGATCGGCGACACGTGGTGTGAGGCGGACGAGGGCGCGCGTCTGGACTCGGTGAATCCGTACACCTCCAAGGTCTGGGCCACGACGCCCTCCGCCGGGCCCGCGGACGTCGACCGGGCGGTCGCCGCGGCCAGGGCCGCGCTCGACGGCGGGTGGCGCGCCACTCTGCCCGCCGACCGGGCCCGGATGCTGCGCCGCCTGGGCGACCTCGTCGGCGAGCGGATCGACGAGCTGACCCGGTCGCAGGTCAACGAGAACGGCAGGCTCGGCCACGAGGTGAGAGGCCAGACGGAGGCGCTCCGCGGCTACTGCTACTACTACGCCGGAATCGCCGAGACGCTCTCCGGCCGCACCCTGCCGAGCCAGGGGCCCGGCCTGTTCGCCTACACGGTGCGCGAACCGGTGGGCGTCGTGGCCGCCGTCATCCCGTGGAACTCACCGCTCGCGCTGCTCATCTGGAAGCTCGGCCCGGCGCTGGCCGCCGGCAACACCATCGTCGTCAAGCCGAGCGAGACGACGCCCGTCTCGGCCCTGGAGTTCGTCAAGCTCGTGCTGGAGGCGGGCTTCCCGCCGGGCGTCGTCAACGTGGTGACCGGCGAGCGGGAGGCGGGCGCCCACCTTGTGGCCCACCCCGGGGTGGACAAGGTCGCCTTCACCGGCTCCACCGCCACGGGACGGCTGATCGCATCGGCCGCCGGGGCGCAGCTCACCCGCGTGACGCTGGAGCTGGGCGGCAAGTCGCCGAACATCGTCTTCGCCGACGCAGACCTCGAGGCGGCGCTCACGGGCGTGCTCCGAGGAGCGTTCGGCGGCGCGGGGCAGAGCTGCATGGCGGGGTCGCGTGTCCTCATCCAGGAGGACATCTACCACGATTTCAGCACCAAGCTCGTGGAACGCGTGCGGGCGCTACGCCTCGGCGATCCGATGGACCCGTCCACCCAGATCGGCACGATGGCCAACAGGGCCCAATACGACAAGGTGCTGCGCTACATCGACACCGGGCTGTCCGAGGGGGCCGCGCTGCTGGCCGGCGGTGCCGTACCGGCGGACCCGGCGCTCGCCGACGGCCTGTTCATCGAGCCCACCGTCTTCGGAGATGTCGGCAACGCGATGACGATCGCCCGCGACGAGATCTTCGGGCCCGTCGTGTGCCTCCTCAGGTTCGCCGACGAAGCCCAGGCGCTGGACATCGCCAACGACACCGCCTTCGGCCTCGCCGCGGGCGTCTGGACGAACGACCTCAACCGGGCGCAGCGGATGGCCTCGCGGCTGCACGCGGGCACCGTGTGGATCAACACCTACCGGAACACCGGATACGGCGTTCCGTTCGGGGGAGTGGGCGACAGCGGCCTCGGCCGGGAGAACGGCCCAGACGCGATCGACGAGTACACCGAGATCAAGACCGTGTGGATCAACACCTCAGGAGCCTGATAATGACGCTGCTGCTCACCCGTGACGAGGTCCGGCAGGTGATGGACCTGCCGACCGCCGTCCAGGTCCTCATCGAGGCGGCCGACGCGCATGCCGCCGGCAACGTCGACGCCCTTCCCCCGGCCATGCTGGCGATGGAGAGCCGCGGCCTGCGCATGGTCAGCGGCGCGGTCGGCGCGCCGAAGCGCATGGGTGTCCGCGTCGGCCCGGCGGGCCGCTTCACGACCGCGACCCTGCCGGTCACGGCCAATCTCTACAACGAGGCCGACGGACAGCTGCTCGCCTCCATGGCCTACCCCTTCGGACCGCTGCGCATCGCCGCGACGCTGGCGATCGCGACACGCACCATGGCCCGTCCCGACGCCGCCTCGATCGGACTCATCGGGAGCGGCAGCAACGCCGCGCTGACGCTGTCGGCCATCGTGGCGGAACGTTCCATCAAAGAAGTGCGCATCTTCAGCCGTGCGGAGGCGGGCCGTACGGCGTTCGCCGAGAAGGTCTCCGCAGAGCTGGGCGTCTCCGTCGTCCCCGTCTCCTCGGTGGCGCACGCGACCGAGGGCGCCGAGATCGTGCTGGTGGGGACCCCCTCCATCGAACCGGTGCTCCACGCCGACCACGTGACCGGTGAGGGGGCGCTGGTGCTGAGCTACGGTCGGCCCAGCGAGGTCGACCACTCGGTGCACCTCGCGGCCGACCGCGTGGTCGTCGGGTCCAAGCTCCACGAACAGGGGTGGTACGACGCCTGGCGCCGCAACGATGGAAGCCACCCTCTGATGAGGCTCGCCGAGGAGGACCGTCTCGGCTGGGACGCGGTCCAGGAGCTCGGGGACATCACCTCGGGCCGGATCCCGTCCCGCACCTCCGATCAGGAACTGATCGTCTTCAAGGATTCCGAAGGCGGGTTCTGGGACATCGCCATCGCCTCGGCGGTGTACGAACGCGCCCGGGCACGCGGCCTGGGCACCGAATTCGACTTCGGGTAGAGACCGCCCCGGATACGGGGTCGAAGGAGAAGATTGCCTTGTCGATCCGACAACGACCATGTTCGATCATTCCCGTGGGACCCGGGGTCGGAGCCGCTCGGCGATCGACCGGCCGTGTCCCCGCCGGTGTCCCCGCCGGTGTCCCTGCCGGTGCCGGTGCCGGTTCCCCCGGGACGGGGGCGCCGTGAACGACGTCTACCTGGTGGGCGGCGTGCGTACCCCCATCGGCCGGTACGGCGGAGCGCTCGCCGGAGCCCGCCCCGACGACCTGGCCGCGCTCGTCGTGGGGGAGGCGCTGCGCCGCAGCGGCGCCGCCCCCGAGGCCGTCGACGAGGTCGTCCTCGGCGCGGCCAACCAGTCGGGCGAGGACAACCGCAACGTCGCCAGAATGGCCGTGCTCCTCGCCGGGCTGCCCGTCACCGTGCCCGGCTACACCGTGAACCGGCTGTGCGCCAGCGGCCTCACCGCGGTGGCGTCGGCGGCGCAGGCCGTACGCTCCGGCGAGGCCGACCTGGTGGTAGCCGGCGGCGTCGAGTCGATGACCAGAGCGCCCTGGGTGATGGCCAAGCCGGGCACCCCGTGGGCCAAACCGGGAGAGGTCGCCGACACCTCCCTGGGGTGGCGGCTCGTCAACCCGCGTTTCGACGGGCGCACGACGCTCTCGATGGGGGAGACCGCCGAAGAGGTGGCCGCCCTCGACGGCATCACGCGCGAGGAGTCCGACGCGTGGGCGCTGCGCTCGCATGAGCGCGCCGTGGCCGCCGCGAAGGAGGGCAGGTTCGCCGCGGAGATCGTCCCGGTCGGCGAGGCCGCGGCGGACGAGGGCCCCAGGCCGGACAGCAGCCTGGAGCGGCTGGCCCGCCTCAAGCCGATCTTCCGCGACCCGGGCATCGTGACGGCGGGCTCGTCGTCGCCCCTGTCGGACGGCGCCGCCGCCATCGTGGTCGCCAGTGCCGCCGCGGTGGAGCGCTTCGGCCTGACGCCGCGCGCCCGCCTGGTCGCCGCGGCCTCCGCCGGAGTGGAGCCGCACCTGATGGGCCTCGGCCCGGTGCCCGCCACGCAGAAGGCCCTCGCCCGGACCGGCTGGGAGACCTTGGACACCGTCGAGATCAACGAGGCGTTCGCGCCGCAGGTGCTGGCCTGCGTCCGCCGCCTCGGCCTCGACCCCGAGACCGTCAACGCCGACGGCGGGGCCATCGCGCTGGGCCACCCTCTCGGCTGCTCCGGCGCCAGGCTGGTCGTCACGCTGCTCGGCCGTATGGAACGCGAGGGCGGTCGGCGCGGCCTGGCCTCCCTGTGCGTCGGCGTCGGCCAGGGCGTCGCCGTACTCGTGGAGCGGCTGTGAACACGCTGCTGATCGACGAACGCGACGACCGGACGGTCGTCCGCCTGCACCGGCCCGAGGCGCGCAACGCCATCAACGCCGAGATGATCGCCGAGCTCCACCGGGTGTGCGACCGGCTGGAGACCTCCCCGCGGCCGCTGCTGCTCACCGGCGGCGAAAGCCTCTTCGCGGCGGGCGCGGACATCGCCGAGCTCATCGACCGGGGCCGGGAGCAGGCGCTCCAGGGCATCAACAGCACGCTCCTCGAGCGCGTGCGCCGCCTTCCCATGCCCACGGTGGCGGCCGTGAACGGCTACGCCCTGGGCGGCGGCGCCGAACTGGCCTACGCCTGCGACATCCGCGTGGCGGGCACCGGCGCGAGGTTCGGCAATCCCGAGCCGCACCTCGGCATCATCGCCGGAGCCGGTGCCTGCTGGCGGCTGAAGGACCTGGTCGGCGAGCCGCTCGCCAAGCTCGTCCTGCTCGCCGGACACACGATCGAGGCCGAGCAGGCGCTGCACAGCGGGCTGGTCGCCTCCCTGCACGAGCCCGCGGACGTGGAGGCCGCGGCCCACCGTCTCATCGACGGGATGACCGCGATGTCGGCCACCGCGCTGCGGCTCACCAAGCTGGTGCTCGACGCGCCGCCCGGCGCGCACCCCGTGACGGACCAGCTCGCGCAGGCCGTGCTCTTCGAAGACCCGGACAAGCACGCCCGGATGAAGAAATTCCTGGATAGGAGAGGCAAGTGAACGTCGCGGTCATCGGCGGCGGCAGGATGGGCTCGGGTATCGCCCAGGTATTCCTCGCTGCCGGCTGCCATGTCACCGTGCAGGAGCCGGAGGCGCAGGCGGCGCACGCGCGCATCGCCAGAGGGCTCGCCATCGCCGAGTCCAAGGGCGGAGCCCCGGCGGACGGGCTGCTGAAGAACCTCGCCATGGGCCAGGTGCCCTCGGACGCCGGCCTCGTGGTCGAGGCCGTACCCGAGAACCCCGCGCTGAAGGCGGCCGTGCTGGCCGAGGCGGAGGAAAGGATCGCGCCCGGCGCGATGCTGGCCACCAACACCAGCTCCCTGTCCATCGGCGAGCTGTCCGCCGCGCTCACCCGGCCCGAGCGGCTGGTGGGACTGCACTTCTTCAACCCCGTCCCGGTCCAGCGGCTCGTCGAGATCGTCGTCACCGCGAACACCCCCGGCGAGGTGCTCGGCCGCGCCCGGGAATGGGTGGACAGGATCGGCAAGACCGGCGTGGTGGTCAACGACTCGCCCGGCTTCGCCACCAGCCGCCTCGGCGTGCTGCTCGGCCTGGAGGCCATCCGCATGGTCGAGGAGGGCGTCGCCTCCGCCGAGGACATCGACACCGCCATGGTGCTCGGCTACCGTCACCCCATGGGCCCGCTCAAACTGACCGACCTCGTCGGTCTGGACGTACGGCTGGCCATCGCCGAGTACCTCCACTCCCGCCTCGGCCCCCGCTTCGCGCCGCCGGCGCTGCTGCGGGAGAAAGTCGCCGCGGGCGAGCTCGGACAGAAGACGGGGCAGGGCTTCTACACCTGGTGACCGGAAACCCGGGCTCCACAGCGAACGGCCACCGCACGATCTCCGTGCGGTGGCCGTTCGCTTGCGCCCTGCGACTCAGGCGATCTTGAAGAGGGTCTTCGCGTTCTCCAGCAGGATCTTCTGCCGCACCTCGGGCTTGAAACCGAGCGCGTCGAACTCCTCGATCCACCGCTCGGGCGTCAGCGCCGGCCAGTCCGAGCCGAACAGGCACTGGTTCTGCAGGATCGAGTTGGCGTAGCGCACCAGGGAGTCCGGGAAATACCTCGGCGCCCACCCCGACATGTCAATGTAGAAGTTGCTCTTGTGCCGGGCGATGGCGAGGTTCTCCTCCGGCCACGGCCACGAGGGGTGCGCGCCGATGATCGTCAGCTCGGGGAAGTCGGCGGCCACGTCGTCCAGGTAGGGAATCGGCCGGCACGCGTCCAGCTTGTAGCCGCGCCCGCCCGGGGTTCCCGCGCCGGACGCCATGAAGCCGCTGTGGAAGGTGATCAGCATCCCGTGCGTCGCCACCTCCTCCCACAGCGGGTAGAACCGCGGGTCGTTCGGGTGGAACTTCTGCCGGCCCGGGTTCAGCTCCCCGATGCCCGCCAGGCCGAGCTCCTCCGCGCACCGCTTGATCTCGTCCTTCGCGATCCTCCCGAGCCACGGGTCGATGACGCCGAACCCGATGAACACATCCGGGTGCTTCCGTACGGCTGCCGCGATGTGATCGTTCGGCACGGGCTTCGTGCCGGACGTCGTGATGTCCGAGCTGTTCATCAGCACGGCCATCATCTGGCGTTCGCGGTACTGGTCGGCGAGCTCGTCCACGCTGACGACCTCCAGCTCGCCCCCGAAGTACTTCGCCTGCTGGTGCGCCCGCGCACCCAGGGCTTGGACCGTGAGGTCGTCCCGCAGGTGTACGTGGCAGTCGATCGCCTTGATCTCCATATGCTTAGATCACTCCTTTTTCACGCAGATCGCCGAGGTCGTCGGCGCTGAATCCCAGGGCGCCCAGCACAGCGTCGGTGTGCTCCCCGAGCGCGGGGGGAGGCAGGTCCGGAGCACTCGGCGTCTCCGCGTAGCGCACCGGGAACCCGACCATCCGCAGCGCGCGGTCACCGGAGCCGAAGGTCTGCATCATGTCCTGCGCCGCCGCCTGCGGCTCGGCGATCGCCTCGGACACGCTGTGGATCGGCGCCGCCGGAACGTCGTACTCGTCCAGAGCCGCGAGCCAGTCGGCCCTCGGCTTGGTCGCGAACCGCTCGGCGAGCGTGCTGTGCAGTTCGTCGTAGTGCTCGATGCGGGCCTTCTTGGTGGCGAACCGGGGATCGTCGACCAGCTCCGGCAGTCCGACCGCCGTGGCCACGCCGACCCAGAACTTCTGCGGCGAGGACAGGTGGATGGCGAACGGCTTCACGTCGCTCCCGACGAACGAATACGTCTGCGAGCGGCGCGGCCGGGTGTAGGGGCCGCTCTCCAGCCCCGTCATCTCGTAGTCCACGATGGGGTGCGTCAGGAACGCCATGCTCGCCGACAGCATGCTCAGCTCGAACTGCTGCCCCTTGCCCGACTGCGCCCGCCCGACCAGCGCGCCCAGCATGCCGTAGGCGGCGAACAGGCCCGTGAGCTGGTCGGCCAGCGCCGGGCCGACCGGCACGGGGGCGTCGACATCGCTGAGCTGGCTCCACAGGCCGCTGATCGCCTGCGCGATCCCGTCATACGTCGGGCGGTGCCGCAGGGGGCCTTGCGAGCCCATGCCGTACACCGAGCAGTAGAGGATGTCCGGTCGGAGGGTCCGCAGCGCCTCGTAGCCGATGCCGAGCTTGTCGAGCGTCCCGGGGCGGAAGTTCTCGAAGACGAGGTCGCAGGTCACGGCGAGGCGAAGGTAGGCGTCCTGGCCTTGCTCGGTCTTCAGGTTGAGGGTGATGCTCTTCTTACCGCGGTTGAAGGCCGCGAACTGCGGTGTGATCTCCCCGGCGTCGCCGCTCCACCGGCGGAACGGGTCGCCCGTGCCGGGCATCTCCAGCTTGATCACCTCGGCGCCGAGGTCGGCGAGCAGCATTCCCGCGTAGGGGCCGCTGATGTTGTTCGCGTTCTCGAGAATGCGGATTCCGCTTAGGGGGCCCGCCATGTGTCCACTCCTTGTTCTGTGCTCGTCAGGATTCGCCGCACCCGCATCACCACGCCGAGCGGGTCGTCCCGTCCAGGGGCGGCCGAGGCGTCGGGGGCCGTGACGAGGGCGTCGCGCAGCCACCCGGGGACCGGCAGTGGCCGCGCGTCGTCGAGGCCGATCCAGACGTGTTTGACGGAACCGATCGCCACGAGGTCCCGGCGATGGGTGAACGCGTGGGTCACCTCGTAGCTCGACGTGCCCACGGTGCTGATCCAGCTCAGCACGTCCACCTCGTCGTCCAGCGACACCGGCCGCCGGTAGTTGCAGCGGGCGTCGACGGCGGGGGTGGCCGATCCCGCCTCCAGCAGTCGGCTCAGCGGATGGCCGAGGTCGATCAGGATCTGCATGTAGGCGTGGTCCATCCAGCGGAAGTACGCCCGGAAGTTGATCTGCACGAGATCGACATCGGTCATCGCGACCCGCTGCCGGGTGCGCGTGAGCTTGGCCGCCGTGTCAGACATGTCCCATCACCCGGGCATCACCCGGTTCCCATGCCCTTGGGCCGCATGCCGATCAGGGCACGCAGCTCGTCCGGCGTGGCGAGCCTGCGGCCGAGCGTCTCGGCCGTGGCCGCGGCACGCCGTACCATCTCGGCGCTGTCGGTCACGAGGTCGTCGCGGTGCGGGTAGCGGAAGGCCGAGTCCTCGGTGCCCACGCGCACGTGCAGGCCGAGCAGCATCGCCGTGGTGGCCAGATAGTGGCCGGCCCGGCCGGCGGCGCACACCTGGATGAACGCCCCCGCGTCGATCTCCTTGATCCGGTCCACGATCTGGATCAGCTCGAACATCATGGCCTTGGGGTGCTTCAGGTAGGTCGCCAGGCGGTCGCTCGCCTCGGTGTACGGATAACCGATCAGGATGATCCAGCACGTCGGCGTGGGCAGGATGTTCTTGGACAGCACCAGGCGCTCGGCGAGCTCCACCTCGGCGGCCGAGTGGATGGAGAACATCACGCGGCCGCCGCGTTCGGTGACCAGGTGGGCCGCGGCCTCCATCCACTCCACGGGGTGGCTGGAGGCCATGGGGGCCGTCTCGGCCAGGCCGGAGGTGATGGGGAACATGTTCTCGGCGAAGTTGTCGCCGCGCAGGATGTTCGCGTCGACGACCCAGTCGCGGCCGACGCGCTCGGTGATGGCGGGGATCAGCTTCTGGTAGCTCTCCTCGACCGTAAGTCCCGAGTCCTGGATCGCGGGGAGCCCGCCGAAGTCGATGTGGACCCCGCAGGCCCCCGCCTCGATGGACGCCACCGCGGCGTCGACGAACGACTCGTAGTCCTGGGCATACCTGTCGGACGGGTCCGTGCTCTCACGGACGATCCGCCCGGACACCGCGGCCGTCACGGCCACGACGTCGGGGATGTCCCACGGCGGCTGCACATCCGGAGGCGGCGGCGAGTCCATGTCGCGGGAACCGCGAGCCACTTTGAGAGCCATGCGGCTGGGAAGGGTGCGGAAGTCTTGTGTCAGGTCAAGCATGAGCTGCCGGTATCCAATCGTGAAAGAGAAGGATCGGCGGTGACCGGTCGACGGGCGTCGACCGGTCACGGGGTCGAGATGCGGTCACGCACCGTCGGTGACGAGGATCTCGATCTCGTGCTTCTGGAGCATGCGGTAGCCGTCCTCGGTCACCACCAGAGCGGTGCCGCCGAGGAACGTGTCCTTCCCGTCGGCCGAGATCAGCGTGGGCGAGATCGAATAGACCATGCCCGGAGCGAGCACGAAGTCGGGCTGCTCCTGCTTGCCGGGGACGAACTCCTGCTTCACGCGGTGCTTGCTGCCCGGGTACTCCGGTACGGCGATGCCGAACTGGTGGATCTGCGAGTGGTGGGAGAACTGGAACGGGGTTTCCTGAGCGGCCTTGCGATACGCCACCGTGAGTTCCGAGTGCAGCGCGCCGGGCTTGACATGGCTGAGGACCTCCTCGCGGACGGCGCGAATGGACTCGAACATCGCGGTGTGCAGAGCGCTGGGCTCCCCGACGGAGATCTGGTGGTCGGTGTGCCCGGCGTAGCCGCCGTAGCGCGCCATGGCCGTCAGGGTCAGCATGTCGCCCCGCTGGACCTCACGGGAATGGCACAGTTCGGCGACGGCAGGGTTCTGCGAGGCGTGCTTGCCGAAGGAGAGGAAGAGCCACGTATCCATGTCGGCGCCCTCGTCCCACATGGCGCGGATGCCCTCGTGGACGATCTCCGCACCGAGGCGCCCCGGCCGGGCGAAGCGGCGGATGGACTCCACCGCCGAGTCCCAGATGCGGCAGGCCTCCTGGATCATCGCCTGCTCTTCCTCGCTCTTCAGCGTCCGCGCGCTGATGAACACGTCGGCGAGCTGGACCAGTTCCACGCCGGGCAGCGCGGCGCTCAACTGCTCGACGACCAGGTGGCTCAGGCCGGCGTCCACGCCGACCCGCCCGCCGCGGCCGATACCCAGCTCCTTGATGCGGCCGACCATCGCCGCGGTGTCACCCACCTGCATCGGCGAATGGACGAAGTCGCTCGCAGGCCGGATGTCGGTCACCCAGTCCTGAGCGTCCAGGAGCGTCTGCACGGGGATGTCGGCGATGTGGCGGCCGTTGACGAAACCCGTCAGCGGCGTGGACTCGTCGGTCGGGAGAATCGCGAAGTTCTCGCCGGGAAGGCCGTTGGTGAGGTAGAAGGCGTTGAAGCCACTGGCGATGACGGCGTCGACCTCCGCGTCGCGCAGATACCCGCGCACGAGGGCGTGTCGGCGGTCGCGCTCGGCAGGCGAGAGCCGGGGCTTTCCAGCTGAGGTGCTCTTGTCGGTCATTAGTGCATTCCCTTCGAAAGGCGCTCGCAAGGAGCGGCGTCGTGCAATCCCCTCCGGCGCGGCGCACACAGGAGCGGATGAGGCGGAAGAGAGCTCAGCTTTGGGGGGTACGGCGGTGGCCCGACTCGGCCACCGCCTGCCGGATGAGGAGCGCGACCTCGGACCTCAAGGCGATGAACTCGCTGGTGGCCTTCGTCTCGATCTGATCGCGGTCGGCCGGTAGATCGATCGGCAGTTCCTTGAGCGTCCGGCTCGGGGCTCCCGTCAGGACGACCACACGGTCACCGAGGTAGATGGCCTCGTCGATGTCGTGGGTGACGAACATGATCGTGGTGCCGTGTTTCCTGTGCACGGCCGCCACGAGGTCCTCAAGGTCGGATCGTGTCTGGGCGTCGACCGAGGCGAACGGCTCGTCCATCAGCAGAAGGCGCGGACGGTAGGCGAGCGCGCGGGCGATGGCGGCACGCTGCTGCATTCCACCGGACAATTGCCATGGATATTTGTCGCTGTCACGGCTGAGGCCGACCTCGGCCAGTGCGTGGGCGGTCCGGTCCTTTCTCTCCCGCTTGCTCACCTGCAGGTAGCGGAGCGGCAGCTCGACATTGGCCTCGACGGTCATCCAGGGGAACAGAGATCTGCCGTAGTCCTGGAACACCATGGCGAGGTCCGCCGGCACGTCGTTGACGTCCTGCCCCCGCAATCGGACCGTTCCACTGGTGAAGCGCATCAGGCCCGCGATGGATTTCATCAAGGTCGTCTTGCCGCAGCCGGACGGTCCTACGATCGAGACCAGTTCTCCACTGCCGATGGTGAAGCTGACCGAATCGATGGCGGGCCTTCCGGCCGAGTATTCATGGTGAAGCCGATCCACCTCGAGGATAGGCTGCTGTGGCTGTGTGGACATCGCTTTTCCTGTCGGTGAAATCCGGTCGTCATGGATGTCTGGTCGCCGTGCTCGCGCGTTCATGGCCGTCCACGCGGTGCGATCAGCGTCTTCTCTCGTCCGCGTGCCATCTGAGAAGTCGGTTCTCTATCTGCCTGAAGACGACGTTGAGAGCGAGTCCGAGAACGATGATCACGACGATTCCGGACCACATATCTGCTATTCGGAAATAGGCCTGAGAGATATTGACGAAGTGGCCGATGCCGTCGGTGCCGGCGACGAGCTCGCTGAGCACCATCACGTTGAGGGCCAGTGCCACGGCGACGCGGAGTCCGGCCACGATCTTGGGGCTCGCCGCCGGGAGGGTGACGTGTCGCAGTGTGGCGAGCCGCCCCATGCTGAACACGCTGGCGGTGTCCCGCTTGACCCGGTCGACGCCTCGGACGCCCTCCACGGTGTTCAAGAGAACGGGCCAGACCGCGACGAAGGCGATCAGCGACACCCGCATCTCGCTGCCGGTGCCCAGCAGCACAAGGAAAACCGGGACCAGTGCGGGACCTGGAATGGAGCGCATGAAGTCCATGACCGGTTTGAAGAGGTCGGACACCAGACTGGAGGAGCCGATCAGGACACCTCCGGCCACGCCCAGTATGGCGGCGATCGCCCATCCCGCGAAGAGCCGCCAAACGCTCGTCAGGATGTCGCCGAGCACCAGGTCGGTCAGGAAGAGGGGGGGAGGGCCGGAGAACAGCAGGTCCCACATGGTGCTGAAGACCTTGGACGGCGGCGGGAAGTAGGCCGATCCGCTGGAGGTGGAGGCGGTCTGCCAGGCCGCCAGGGCCACGATCACGATCGCCCAGTGCAGGGCCAGATTTCCCAGAGTCCGCCCGAGCCGTGTGGACCGGCTCGGGACTCGCACCGATACCGCCGCCGTCATCGGTCCGCCGCCGTCATCTTGAGCCTCCAGGCGAACAGGATTCGATCAAGGATCGTCAGCCCGGCGTTGACGGCCGTGCCGAGTATCCCGGTGACGACCGACCCGGCCAGGACGACGGTCGTCGTCCCCAAGAGGCTGGCGTCCAGGATGTAGGCGCCGATACCGGCGGACGATCCGGCGACCAGCTCCGAACCGACCACGATGATGAGGCCGAGGGCCGCGGAAATCCGAACGCCGGTGAGCACGAACGGCGCGACGCTGGGGAGCACCACCCTTCTGAGCACTGCCGTTCTGGGCAGTCGGAAGCTGCGCGCGGTGGCCAACGCGACTGGATCAAGGTCTTTCATGCCGTATACTGTGTTGAAGAGGATCGGCCAAACCGTCGCAAAGAGCGTGAGAACCACTTTCATTTGCGTGTCGGATCCGAGCACGAGAATAAAGATGGGGATCAGTGCGACAGACGGAAGTGTCCGCAGAATCTCGATGGGCACCGCTGTCGCCTTCGCCACCACGGGAATCGATCCGATCAGCACTCCCAGCGGCACCGCGATGACCAGTGAGAGCACCATCGCGAGCGCCCACGCGTACAGGCTCCAGCCGATGTCTAAGAGGAATTCTCCATTGCTGAGGAGTGTGAACATTTCGGATAGCACCTGGGTGGCCGTGGGAAAGTCGCTTCCCAGCCAACCGGCTGAGGTGGCGACCTGTGCCAAGACCGCGAAGGCCGCGACTCCGACGGCTCCCCGGACAACCGGCTGCAATGACTTCTTTGTTCTCCCCTTGGCGGGTAGAGGCGCTTGCATTGCCCGGTCGTTCCCGGTGGGTTCGGTTGCCGGTTCGACCTGCCGTACATTGCCAAGAGTCATTGCCCACCTCCGATCATGTTGAAGCCCGCACCCAGGCGACGTGCCTAGTTGTACTGCGGGAGCTCGATTTTGTTCTTCACGACTTTGAGGTCTTGGAGGATGCCGACCAGCTTCTCAAGGCTGGCGCGGTCGATCTCCGGGGTGTACTTCGGAAGGACGATGTTCTTGGCTTGATCGGCCGTGTACTGCGTGTACGTGGGAAGCGTCTTCTGCACGATGGCCGGATCGCTGTTGATCTTGTCGCTGGCCCGGACGATGGCCTTCCGGAACGCCGCCACGGTGTTGGGGTTCTGGTCGACAAACGACTTTCGAATGTTATAGCCGATCAGGGGGAAGCCCTGGAAGTCGCCGCCGAACACATCGAAGACGACGCGGTACTTGCCGGTGGCGAGCATGCTTCCCTGGATCGGCTGCGGCACGCACGCGGCTTCGATGTCACCCTTGCTCAGGCTCGCCTCCATCTGTGAGGCACCGAGCTGGACATACTTCGGCCGGCCGGGGACGCCCTCCTTGTTGAGCGTGGCCTCCAGCAGCATGTCGCAGTTTCCCGGAGACCCGCTCACGGCGGCGGACCTTCCGACCAGGTCGGCGGGGGACTTGATGTCCGAGTCGTTCGGCACGAGGTAGGACGCGAACTTCGGCACCCCGCTCGTGCTGCCGGCCACGGCCACGATGGGGATGCCGGTGTCCATCGCGAGAAGGTGCGCCGTCCACGGCACCCCGCCGACGTCGAGGGACCCGCCCACCGTCGCCGCCGCGGGTGCTCCCGGCGGCATCACCTTGGTGGTGATCTCCAGGCCTACTTCCTTGAAGTAGCCCTCTTGGACGGCGACGAATACCGGCAGATAGTCGGCGGTGGGCAGGTAGCCCACCGTCAAGCTCTTCGTCTCAGGTGCGCCCGAGCCGCCCGCCGCCGGCTTGGCCGGCTCGGCGGTGTCGCTCGTGCCGCAGGCGCTGACGAGCAGCAGGCTCGCGGAGAGGGCGGTGGCCAGACCGCGCAGCCGCCACACGCGCGTGCGCTTCGGCTGCAGTCCTGCACATCGAAGGGGGGTGTGAAGGTTCATGGCGTCTCCTCCTGAGTTAGATTGAGGGACTCGAAGTCGATGTGGATCCGCAGCCCATCGGCTTATTACATTTTCAAACCAGATGCTGGCAGATAGTTACAGCAGCGTCAACCCCCTGCGTACGGGCTTCTTTGCCGCCCGCAAGTCCCCTCTGGGGCCCTCGTGAAGGGCGTCGGCGAAACGCCGGGGCAACAATGCTCAACCCCTGATCAGGGGTGATGTGAGCGGCTTGCCGCCATGAGGTTGGGCGAAGGTGGTCTGGGTCGGCCTCTGCGCCGGAAGTGTCGGGACATCTTCTGTTAACGCGGATCACGAACGTGCGCCACCGCCGATCCGCTCGGCGGTGAGGGCGTGCCTCGCATGATCGATGGCGCCGCTCGTTACATGTACAGACCATCTGTTGCCGAAAGATGTAAGATCTGGCCTGGGAGGAGGTCGGCGCAGGGAGCGCGGATGCCTCGCCCTGAGTGAATGACCCGGCATTTCGCCTTGGATGTACGAAGCACGCATGTCCCGCAGAACCAGACTTCGCGATGCGCCTAAAGGATCCGTCATGTTTCATTCGATAGATCAGATGCCTCCGATCCTGTGGTGGCCCCTGCACGTGCCCGCCGATCGGGGGAGACCGGCGGCGCATACCGAGAGCGGCGGGTGCGGGCATGCGTGAGGGGCCGGCGGCGGTGGAGTACGAGCAGGTATGGCGTGACCTCGGCCTCCGTCCGCTGAAGGCGCGGTCGATCATCGCCTCGGCGCTTCTCGGCGTCGAGGATTCGGGGATCGGCAGCCGGCGGATCGTCCAGTTCGCCAACCTGTTCAACGTGCCCGAGGGGACGACCAGGGTCACCCTGTCCCGCATGACGTCCGCCGGAGAGCTCAAGAGCGAGGGTGGTCTCTACCATCTGGACGGCAGGCTCAGGGACAGGCGTCTGCGGCAATTCTCCAGTCGTACGCCGAACCTGATCGCGTGGGACGGCGCGTTCGAAATGGAGATCGTGCATCTTGAGCGGCGTGAGGCGGTGGATCGCCTGGCGTTGCGCGCCGCGATGACGAATCTGAATCTGGGTGAGTTCCGCGAGGGGGTGTGGACCCGGCCGGGGAATCTGGATCCGGGGCGCCGTCTTGAGGATCGGGCGCTGGTGCGTGAGCAGTGCTATGCGGTGGAGGCGAGGGTCGAGGGGGATCCTCGGGAGTTCGTGGGCCGTATCTGGGATCTGGACGGGTGGCGGGATCTGGCGAACCGGTTGCGGCGGTCGATGGCGATCGTGCTGTGCGATCTGGAGGTGGGGAGTGTGGAGGCTCTGGCTCCGGGGTTCATGATCGCGGCTGCGGTGACGCATCATCTGATGGCCGATCCTCTTCTGCCGGATGAGTTGCTTCCTGCGAGGTGGCCGGGGGGCCTTCTGCGGGATGACTGGGAGAGGTTCGACGGGATGTGGAAGAGCGTGCTGCGGGAGTGGTTCGAGGACGAGG
>NZ_FNCN01000038.1 GCF_900100605.1 Sinosporangium album
AGGTGCAGGTCTCGCAGATCGTCTCGTAGCGGCAGCCGATCTCCGCAGGGCGGGTGCAGTACCCGTTGCCCAGCAGTCTGCGGGAGGTTTCGAGCTGAAGGCGTTGCATGTTCGGCCCGGCGGCGTCTGCGGGTAGCGCGGGTGCGCAGTCGTAGAGTGCCTCGACCTGCTTGGTGACGGCGAAGTACTCCTCGGCGACGGTCCGGTCGGAGATTCTCGCGTAGGTCATGGTCATGGACATGGATCTGTGGCCGAGCAATACGGCGATGGCCTCCAGGCTCATCCCGCGGTTGATCGCCTGAGTGGCCAAAGTGTGCCTGAGCTGGTGCGGGGTGACATGTCCCAGCTCGGCGGCGGTTGCCGCCCTGCGGACGGCGGAGTCGACGCGGGTCTGCGGGATCAGCCGTCCAAGCTCAGTGAACATCAGCCTGCCCGGCTGGTCCGCGCGGTGCTCGAGCCACTGACCAAGGAGAGTCTTCACCCGTGGGTGCAGCGGGATGTACCGGTCGGTGCGGAGCTTGCCGACCGGGACGTGCAGCCACTCCCCGTCACCGATCCGGACGATCGCGGTGGTGGTGAGGCGGAGAAACTCCCCCTTGCGCAGACCGGTGCGGGCCAGAACCTCGACGCAGACCCGGTCGAACAGGTCCGGCAGCCGCCTCGCGGCGGTCAGTAGCTTGACGGCGGCCTCGTCCTCCAGGAAACGGGGCAGCGGACGATCCCGGAGCGGGATGTCCCCGGCGAAGACAGGGGTGCGGTCAGGGACGTCGTCATACCCCCACTCGATGATCCGGTCGAAGAAGCCGCGCAGATGGCCGATGCGCATCCCGATCGTGGTCTTGGCCGGGGTGCGGCTGCCCCGATAGCCGGGCCGGGCCTGCATCCAGGCCTTGAACCCCTCGATACGGGTTCGCCGGATCAGCATCGCGGTGGTGACCTCGCGATGATGATCGGCCAGGTAGGTGGCCAGGTGGCGCAGGGTGGTGTCGATGAGTTTCACGCTGCCGGGCCGCATGCTGATCGCGAGCTGGGCGAGGTATCGGCGCATCGTTCTCACCAGGACCGGGGCGTGATTCTCAAGGTGCGACCAGTGGCCGGGCCGGCCTCGGTCGCCGACCTGTTTCCCGCCGGGCGCCTCCAGGATGCCCGAGGCGGCCAGGGTGGCCCGGAGTCCGTGCACCGGTGTGGTCAGGGTGCTGGGGACCTTGCCACGCTGGACTCTGACGACTTCGGCGAGCCGGTCGCGGGCTTGTCCGAAGTACGGTTCGGTCAGTTGCCCGGCCGGGCGTCCGGCGACCGCGGCGAGCTTGGCCAGCACCGCCCACTGCCGTCCGATCTGCTGATCGCCCCAGCCCAGCCGGTAGGCCGTCGCGGAGAACAGCATCGCGAAGTCGGGGTCGACATCGGCGAGCCGATACCCCCAACCGGCGTTGGCCACGGCAACGTAGCCGGCATCGGCCGGCGTCGCGGTGGCCAGCGCGAGCCGGACCGCGAAACCGCGAACCCCCGATGGCGCCTCAAGGCGACGGGCGAGCGGCGCCTTCAGCCAACCTCCCAGGTCACCGAACAGATCAGTGAACTGCCCGGCGATCCGGATCCGGTGCTTGCGCGCGTGGAGGGTGGCGCCGTCGTTGATGAACGCCTCGACCGCTTCCGGTACTGAGAGAACGACGGCGGCGCCCTTGGGTGTGGGTGCCGCTGCAGGCGCCTTCATCGCTCCCCGCCCTGGGGGAGGTCGGCCTCGAGTGCGTCCATTGCCTTGTGGTACTCCTTGGCCGGCCATGAATCGGCCAGGTGCAGGTAGATGCGGGTCGATTCGATGGAGCAGTGCCCGGCTTGGGCCTGGACCGCTTCGAGCGCCATCCCCGCCTCTCGCAGCCGGGTCAGGCAGGTGCGCCGCAGCATGTGGCAGGTGGCCCGTTCCAGCCCGGCTCGCCGCCGGGCACCCCGCAATATCTCATCGATTCCGGCGGCGGTGAGCGGCCGGCCGCGGCTGGGGCCCTTGAGGACGACGAACACCTGGCTGGTGTCGCTCTTGGGCCGCTCCTGCTCGAGGTAGGTCGTCAGGGTGGTGAAGAACCGTCCGGCCACGGGCACGATCCGCTGGTGTCCGCCCTTGCCTTCGGCGATGAGCAACCGGCGGTCGACCGCCTGGACATCCTCCAGCCGCAGCCCCAGGACCTCGCAGCGGCGCAAGCCTCCCAGGAGCATCGCCTCGGCCATGGCCCGATCACGCGCCGTGCGCAGCGCCGCCAGCAGCGCAACGGCCTCCGCCGGGGCCAGGACCCGAGGCAGCGTCCGTGGCGTTCGGATCAGCGGGAGACGTCCGCTCCGCCTCCCACGGTCGTTCGGGCTGCGCGTCAACGGTCCCGAGGGCACCGGGCTCGTCTTCACCACGCCCCGCGCGATCAGGTAACCGAACAGGCCTGACAACGTCGCCAGCCGACGGCGGATCGTCCGCGCCGACAGCCCCGCCTCGCCGTCGGCCAGACGGACCACGTTTCCCCCGTTGAGGGGAGAACGCTGCGCGACGATGAACTCCAGCACGTCCGCAGTGGTCACCTCGGCCGGTTGTTCACCGACGAACCCGAAAAACACTTTCAGGTCGAACCCGGCTGCCAGCACCGAATTCGGACGGCAACGGCCTGCGACAAAGCGCAGATAGTCATCCAGAAGGTCATGACCGAGCCGGACCTCGACCCCCGACTCGCCCAGCGCTCGCCGCTCCAGACACGGCACCCATCCCGACATGCGAAATCCCCCCGCCCCCTGGCCGGCCGCTGCTTGATCAAAGCCTTCCCGGAACCGGTTCGGGATCACCTGCATATCGTGGCGCTCTTGGAATCTCTCTCCGAGAGTGCGGACTCCGACGCCAAGCGCAAGAGATAATCGATAAGGCGTTCGCCGAACTGGAACCCGTCACCAGCACGAAATTCGCATGCGACACCCTGGGGAAATCACGCTCCACCCTGCACCGGCACCGCAATCCCCGCCCCCGGCCCCCCGGCCCGCACCGGCCGCCGGCACCGCACCCCGCGCAACTGTCCCCGCAGGAGCGCCGGGCCGTGATCGAGGCGCTCAACTCCGAGCGGTTCTGGGACAAGGCCCCGGCCCAGGTCTGGGCCGCCCTGCTGGACGAGGGCGTCTACCTGTGCAGTGTCCGCACCATGTACCGGCTCCTGGCCGGGGCCGGGCAGACCGGTGACCGGCGCGGACAGGCCGCCCACCCCCCGCGCGTCCGCCCCGAGCTCGTGGCCGACGGCCCCGACCAGGTGTGGACCTGGGACATCACACGTCTGAAAGGACCGGTGAAAGGCGTCTACTTCGACCTGTACGCGATGCTGGACATCTTCTCCCGCCGCGTTGTCCACTGGGAGGTCCGCCCGACCGAGAACGGCGAACTCGCCAAGCGGTTCATCCAGGGAGCGGTCAAAGCCAACGGCGGCGCGGCGCCCCGTACGATCCACGCCGACCGGGGCACCTCCATGACCTCCAAAACCGTCGCGCAGCTCCTCGCCGACATGAATATCGAGCAGTCCCACTCCCGGCCGCGGGTGTCCAACGACAACCCCTACTCCGAGGCGAACTTCAAAACACTCAAATACTGCCCCGCCTTCCCGGAGCGCTTCGGATCGATTCAGCACGCCCGCCAGTTCTGCGAGGAGTTCTTCCAGTACTACAACCACGAGCATTACCATTCCGGGATCGGCCTGCACACGCCGGCGTCGGTTCATTTCGGTACCGCGGGGCGGATCCGGGACGAGCGGGCCCGTGTGCTCGCCGAGGCCTACGCCCGGCATCCTGAGCGGTTCCGCCGCCGGCCCGAGCCGCCGCCGCTGCCTGCGAGGGCATGGATCAACGAACCCCGCCCCGCGAGCATCGAGACCACGGAGGATATGCAGCCGAGTTATGCAGCATGACGTGTGTCATCCGGATTGACAGCTACCGCCGGGGGTGCCAGACAGCGAGCGGTTGGCTGCGCACCTGGCCCGCATCGAGGCGGTCAAGACCTACCGCGCCCGAGTGGAGCCCGAGGAGCAGCAGGTACGGCAGGACGTGCTCGCCTTCGTCGGCCTCGACGTGACCGCGCCAGTTGACCCGCTGGAGCCGGTCAAGACCATGATCCGCCTTGACCCTGCTCGGGTTGAGGCGCGCCGCCTGGCGGTGGCCTGGTACCGCGACAACCGGGAGGCGCCACTCGTGCCGTCGTACCAGACGAAGCCGCCAGCCACGTCGTGGGCTGTGGCCGGTGGATGAGCTGAACCGGCTCACGCTCGCGCTGACGGAGCTGCGCGCCCTGGTCGAGGTCGGGTTCGAGAGGACGAACGGCAGCACCGCGCTGATCTTGCAGCGGTTGGACCAGGTGGACAACCGGCATGCCGAGCTCGCGCAGCGCGTCGAGCAAGACCGTGCCGCCGCCGATGCGCGGTACATCGCGCTGGAGGCCCGCGTGGACACGGTCGAGCGGGAAGCGGTGACCCGGACGCAGCTCACCGAGCGCACCAAGCAAATCATCGCCGTCGTCGGCTTGCTGGTGACGGTCGCGGGCGCGGTGATCGCGCTGATCCAGCTCACACGCGGCTGACCAGTCGTTTTCGATTGACGAACCCGAGGGGGTCACCATGCCATGGCTTACGCAGCTCGCTGACGTTGCCCGCCGGACAGGCTTTCCAGTTACCGAGGTCGGCGGATGGAAGAGTCGTGGGCACGGGCCGCAGCCTTCCGTCGAGGGCGTGGTCTGTCACCACACCGCCGGATGGAATGACCGGCACATCGTGGTCAACGGCAGGCCGGGCCTGAACGGGCCGCTCAGCCACATCTGGCTGCAGCACACTGGCCGGATCTGGGTCGTCGCCGCAGGTCGCTGCTGGCACAACGCGCCGAGCACCAGTCCGCACCACATGAACAGCACGTCGATCGGCATCGAAGCCGAGAACGACGGTCGCACGCCGTGGCCCGATGCGCAGATCGACGCCTACGAAGCGCTGTGCGCGGAGCTGTGCCGGGAGTTCGACCTGCCGACCTCGCGAGTGAAGCCGCACAGGGAGGTCAACTCCGACAAGCCTGACCCGCACTCCATCAACATGAACCATTTCCGGGAGCGTGTGGCCGCGCTGATCAAGAGTCCCGGAACCCCGCCTAAGCAGGAGGACGTCATGCCCGAGGTGATCTCTCTGGGGGCTGGTGAGGACCAGGATCTCCCGGCCGGAGGTGAGCTGGCGGTGCGCTGGCATGTCGAGTACGCGGACGACCCGCCCGCGCACGGTGCAGACGGTGTCGCGGTCCTGGCCAAGGACTCACGCTGGTGCCTCGTGGATGGCCTGGTCAAGGTACGGGGCCTGAAGCCGGGCGCGGAGATCGACGTGGCGTGGTCAAGGTACTCCCGGGACGGCAAGACGTTCGAGGACGATGCCTGGCGGCTGTCGTTCCGCGCGGACGTCAATGGCCGGGTGGAGGAGAGCATCGGCGGCCAGTTCAGCCTCAACGCCAAGAACCAGCTTCGGCTCAGGGTGATCAACCCGACCGACGCCGCGGCGGTCGTCGAGAAGGTGTCGATGGCCAAGATCAGCATGTTCGCCCGCTAATTGCGGTTCCGCTTTTGACAGGAGGCATGTTCATGTCCACCCCCACCGAGACCGCGCCGACGATCGGCCGGATCGTTCACTACAAGCTGTCCGGCCACGACGTCTCCATGATCGACCTGGAGTCGATGCAGTCGTTCGGCGGCCAGGGCGTCATCCGCTCTCCCGCGAAGCTCGGCGATGTCCTTCCGGCGATCATCACGCGAACCTACGAGGGTTCCGGGACTGCCGTGAACCTCCAGGTGTTCCTCGACGGCAACCACAGCTACTGGGCCACGTCGCGCTCGCAGGGCACCGACCACGGCCAGTGGTCGTGGCCGCCCCGCGCCTGACCCACTCTCAAACCGTCCCGCCGCAGCGGGCTGTCCCGAAGGAGGGGCACATGCACGCAGATCCTCAGGTCACCTACTCGAAGCCGCCCATCGAGACCAAGGTCAAGGCGATGGGCCTGGTCTCGTACCTCGCTGGCGTCGCCGGAATGGCGGCGCTGCAGGCGCTCGCCGACGACCCCAGCATGATCGCCTTCCTTCCCGACTGGATCGAAGCGATCACGCTGCCGCTGGTGCCGACCGCACTGACGGCCCTGGCCGGATGGAAGGCCCGGCACACCCCGCGGCCTGACCTTCCAGGCGATCAACGGTAGCGTCTGCCATCACGAGCGCGCCCCATTCCTCCCTATATAGGGGGAATGGGGCGCTTTTTGTGTTTTCAGGGCTAAGCGCAGGCTCTCAGCATGGGGGAGGGGAGTCGAGCCGCATGGCTTCGGTCAAGACGTCTGTCGCGATCTTCGTCGAACGAATCAGCACGTCCAGCAGTGGCTCCGGCAGTTCACCAGTCCCCAGGCCGGCAGAGGCCACCAGACCAGTCAACGCTTGCCGATGCGTCGCGGACAAGGGATGGCCACCTGTGAGCACATCGCGAGCGGCGTAACCATCGCCAGACTCGACCACCTCCTCGGCCACCCGGGCGTGCACGCGGTCAGCCGCTCCGGAGGCCGTGCTGCTCACGAGCGTGGCTACGGTCAGCCCGAGCCGGGCGCGGAAGACCGCGAAGCCGGGCAGAGGCACACTTCCAAGGAACTGCTCGACCATCGCCGCAACGCTTCGGCCAGCCGACGCGCTGCTCCGGTCCGCGCACATCACGCTCAGGCACGAGCCGACCAGGTGCTCCCAGGGCTCGGTCAGCGTGCACTCCTCCAACACCTTCTGAGCTGCCTGAGCTTCGCCGTGCAGGCAATGGGTGATGATCTCGGCCTGTCGTCCCTCCAGCAGGTGCATGCCGACCCCGTTGTGGACCCGAGCATGGGTGACCGCCTCGTCCCAGCGGTCAGCGAGCGCCAGGACGCGGATGCCGTCCGCGAGGTACTGCAGCCAGACCCATTCGCGCAGCTTGTGATGCTCCTGCCGGGTGCCGGTGACGTTGGCCAGGGGCAGGCGGCGGCCCTCGATCACCAAGTCGGTGCCGTTCCGGGCCGCCTGGTACATGCTGTCCAGCAGTCGTAGCGCGTGCTGCCCGGCGTCGGCGCGGATCTGGAGCCGGGCGAGGTTGAGGGCGGGTTCCAGCATGTATCGCGCTTGGAGCACAGTGAGCGGGTGATCGGCCTCACGGTAGACGTTGATGTGCTGCCAGCACAGCTCACGGGCCAAGTCCGGCAGGCCGCAGTCGCTCGCCAGCAGCGCGGCCTTGTTCAGTGCGTGCGCCCCCTCGTGCAGCGGGTCCACGTCGGGGCGCGCGGCGGTGTCGGCGATGCCGGCGATCTCCTGGACACGCTCCGGAAGCGAAGGGCAGGCGGGCCGGGCGCGGCCGACGAGCGGGAAGCGGCGTACGGCGGCACGCAGTATGGAATCCATGATCAAGACTCGGGAAGGAAGGCGGCCGTGACCGCGCGGGAGAGGATGCCTTGCGTGGTGGCCGACAGGCCGAGCCGGTTCCAGTGGAAGATCACGACGTGGGTGAGGAGGGCCCGTAACCCACGGTTGAGACGGCCTTCGGCAGCGGCGCGGCCGAGTTGGTTGCCGGCGGTCTGCCAGGCGGTGAGCCACGGCGCGGCGAACGCGGCGGGCCCACCGGGCTCGAACGGTTGGGTGTCGGCTTGGGCGGGGATGGCCAGCAGCGTGCGCACGTTGGTGGTCAGCGCTTCGAGGCGGCCGGTGTCGGCGGTGGCAGGTGCTGGTCGTAGCCCAGTCACGCGGGCGAACACGTCGCCGCGCTCGAACCAGTCCAGGCCAGCCGCCTGGAGCAGGGCGTTGATCAGCATGATGGACAGTTCACGGCGGCCGAGGCCGGGGGTGTCCTGACGGGCGAACTCCAGCACGCCGATGCTGTCGGCGCAGAACAGATCGTGCGCAGCCTGCATCCCGTCCGGTCCGCCGAATGCGGCGGTTTCCGGCTCGTAAATGGTCGGCCACCAGCGGGTGAGCGCCCCCGCTGCGCTCAGCTCATCGAGCACCTGATCAACGGCGGGAACGTCGGCCTCCCGCAGACGCAGCCGCCAGCCAGGAGGCTTGCGCAGGAACCACCAGCCGTTGACAGCCCCGCGCGCCTGAAGCTGTTCCAGACGGGGCCCGAGGTGGCGGGCGCCGATCTCCTCGGCGGTGTCCCAGTCGGGAAACTGGACGCGTAGCTGATACCAGCCGGTCTCGGCGCGGCGTTCGAGCGCCGCGAGCCCCGCGGCCTGGAAGGCGATGGCGGCCTCGTCGAGGTCAACCGGGTCCACACCGGTATCGGTGGCCACCGTGTCGAGATCTCCCCCTGCAAGAAAGGCGAGGACACCAGCGGCGAGCTGGTGCGGAGCCGTGGTCGTCAGGTGATGAGGAGGCATGCGTCCCATCCCGAAAGTGGAGGAGCGGCGTGCCGCGCGGTTTCCAGGACCAGCCCAACCCCGGCGGCTCCATCCGGCAGCCCTCCAGGATCGTCCTGTCCGTCAGCCGCACGCTGAGCGAGCGCGGCGGCGAGCGCGGGGAGTCGTTGACCGATTGCAGCATTGGCGGCGTCGCCGGCGGCCCGGAACGCGGTCTGATAGACCCCGGCCATGCCGTGGCACACCCCCGGCCCTGTGATCTTGCTGAGTTGCTGGTCGGTCAGGCACTCAGCCATGGCCTTCTCAGCGATCCCACGATGGACGGGGTCGCACGTTGCCAGGGCGGCGAGTTGTAGTGCGCGCGCGATCCCGGCCGCCCCGTAGCACCAGGACGGCCACCCTGGCCCCTGCTGGGTGGTGCTGCCGGTTCGCATCTCGTCGCGGGTGAGCCACTGAGGCCACCACGACCCTTCCGCCGAGGACTGCCTCCATCGGTCGAACCAGCGGCACAGCCCGTGGAGGGCGTCGATCTGTCCCGGAACCTCGCAGCCACGCAGCGCGGCCAGGGACAGCAGGGCGAGCGGCCCGGCCGCACCGTGCGCGAGGCCAAGATTGACGTGCCCGCCAGGCGTTGGGATCAGCGGGTCGGGATCGTGATCGACCCACCAGCCCGGCAGCTCTTGCCCGTCGATGCGGCGTGGTTTGATCAGCCGGACCATATAGTCGAGGACGTCGGCGAGCAGGTCGCTGCCGGGTGCTCGTAGGAGCAGCAGTGCGCCGATCCCGGTCAGCCCTCGGAAGAGGTCGAATTCGGCGAACGAGGCGGGGAGGCGTCGTCTCATCCGTTCCGTCGCGGTGGCCAGACGTCGCTGGGCCAGGCGTGTGACGTGCTTGTCCAGGGCGCGGGCCGCCGCCTGGTAGCGGGCATCGCGGCTCGTGCCGGCGGCGTGCAGGATGAACGCGACGGCGGGTGCCCCGTAGTAGAGGCTGGCGTGCGGTGCGCCGTCGATCGGCCCGTTCGCGACCTGCTTGATGTGGGTGTGAGCGGTTGCCCAGTCTCCAGTGCCGGTCAGGGCTCGCTCGATGTGCAGGAGCGCGGTCGCGGCGGACCCCTTGGCCAGTGATTGCCGCTCCACGTCGTGCGGGGTTAGCTGCACCGGTTCACTTGTCTTGCCGCTCACTAAGCACCTGCCAAGGCGAGACGGCGCATTGCGGCCGCGCGGGTGAGGCGGATCGTCACCTTCTCGAACTCGGGATCGACGCCGAGGGCTCGCACGTGGTGATCATGCAGCAGGGTCCGCAGAACTGTGGCGGGCGCGCGCTGCTGAGCGAGGGTGTGATGGTAGTCGGCCAGCGCCGCATCGCGAGCCTGCCAGGCGGCGGCGACGGCTTCGCCGTCCGGCAGAGCGCGTACGGCCTGGTAATCGCCGGTGGGATCGCTCCAGTCGAGCGCCTGGCCGCGCAGCGCCCGATCCAGCGGCCCGGTCTGCTGCTCCAGCTGGCGGACCAGTGTCCGATACCCGATGAGGCGGTCAGGGGCGAACGCGGCGGCCAGGTGCGCCATGGACGCGGCGGCCAGCGCCTGGCCGGGCAATCCGGTGCTGGTGGCCATCGTGATCTGCGTGATGGCCGCTCGGGTGTCGGCCGCGAACACCTGCTCGGCCGCCGCAAGAGCCGCGCCTTCGCCATACCGGCCGGGCTGTTCGCGGTAGGTGGTCAAGGTGAGGTGCGCGGGCAGTCCACGCGCCTCCAGGTGGGCGGCGAGCGCGGCCAGGCGGGCCGCTACCGGCCCGTACTGACTGGAATCAGCCAGGCGCAGGAACACGGCGAGGTGCTGGTCGGCGTCGAGCCGGATCATGTCCCGGTGACGGCGCACCCACCAGCAGGTGACCAGGTCGGCGACCTCGGAGATGAGGGCGGGCAGGTGGTGGGTGAGAATGCCGTCGAATCGCGCCGGATTGCCCACCAGGTGGGCGCACAGCACCGTGGCGTCGCCCGGCCGGAGAGCAAGACCCGGGGCTGTGGTGATCGGCAGATGGCGCGGCGGCGAGTCGATCGCGGTCAGCGGGATCAGCAGTTCGGCCGGTCGGCCGATCCAGCCGCCCCCCTCCGGCAGGTGATCCTCTTGCAGCTCAACCCGCCCGGCTCGCCCCAGCCGTGTCCGAAGGACGGCGCGGTCCAGCGGCTGATCGAGGTCGAGCGGGAGACGGAGGTCCTCGTGGCACAGCAGGACGCGCGCCGGTGCTCGCGTCTGGTGTCGCCACGCCTGCAGGGCGGCGTCCCAGTCCTGGCCGACGCTGGGTTGCAGGTCGGCGGGGGTGAGGAGCCAGCGGGCGGCGGCCAGGATGGTGCGCCGGTAGCGGATGCGTGGCAGATACGGCAGGGTGCGCGCGGCACCGTAGTTGAACGGCCCGTAGATCGCGCTGCGAGCGTCGGCGACCTCGGCGAGGAAGCGGGCCAGCGGCGGCGTCTGCACGACGGTGTCCAACGCGTGCCCGACCCGAGGGACGACGAGCCGACCAGTGGAGGACTGCACCAGGTGCAGGTGAGCGGCATCAGCGGTGACCGACAGGTCCCCGACGTCGATCGCGCCGTTGCCGGGGTGCTCGCCCAGGTGCACGAGCTCGGGGACGAGCGGCGGGACGCGCGTGACGTTCTCGTTGTGGGAGCGGCGGGGTGGGAAGGACAACTGCACCGCGACGGCGCCGTCGCAATGCCTGTGGGACGCGGCCAGCCGCGCCTGCTCGTCCTCATCCAGCAGGTGGGCGAATCGTCCGGCCATGCTGGTGCAGGCCCGAGGCGTGGCAACGACGCGCAGGCCGAACTCACCGCGGCTGATCGCCTCGGTCGAGGTGGCATGCAGGGCGACACCGATCTCCACACGCTGTGGCGTCACGACGGTGTCGTGGTCGCCTATCGTCAGGGCGGTGACGTCGGCGTCGATAAGGGTGATCTCGTCGGCTCCGGTCATGGTGGCTTTCTGGATGAGGGTCAGCAGGTGGGCATCCCGCTCGGTGAGCGTGCGCCAGGTGGGCCGGGCACGGGGAGCGCCGAGGTAACCGGCGGGGAAGCCAAGCCCAGAATCGGCCACCAGCTCTTTCACCGGAACGAGGACACCAGGGCCATAGCGAGCCAGGAAACGGGCGTGGTAGTCCATCCAGGCGGTGCGGCCGAACGGCTCGGTGGACAGCCGCAGCAGGACGGTGGCGGCGTGTGCGGCCTCTTGCAGTACCGGTTCCGGGATGGTGATCCTCGCGTCGAGGGCCACGTCGATGGCCAGGCCCATGGCCGGTCGAGAACCGGAGGCGAGCGCCGCCATGTGCGTGCTGATCGTGGCGCGGATCGCGGCGGCCCGTTCGGGGGCGGCGACAGCGTTGTGGCGGGCCAGCAGATCGCGGAGGTGTTCGAGGTCGCGCAGCAGCGCCGAGACGTCGGCCAGGTCCTCACCATCAGCGTCGTGCAGGACATCGAGCAGATGCGACAGCGGGTCAGCGGCCGTCATCGGCGGACGCAGGTTCGTGATCAGGATGTGCTGGTCCACCAGCGTGTGCAGCAGCGCGAGGATCTTCTCCGCAGGAGTTTCCGGGAAGCGTCCGGCCAGTTGGGTGGCGAGCTGGTCGAACCGGATCGGTGCTGTGGCCAAGGCCAGCACGAGCCGCATGGGCCGGGTCAGGCGTACCGACACCTCGTGTCCGGAGCCGGGGGCGTGGGTGTCGCCCCGTGCCCGGGTGGCCACGATGAAGCGGCCGTCGCGGATGACGCCGAGGCTGTTGGCGATCACCGTCAGATGCGGGCGCAGGCGCTGATGCTGCTCGATCTGGTCTATGAGGCGGGTGATCCAGTCGGCGTCCACTCGGGCGAACGCCTGGTGCCGGGTGCCGATGTCGGCATGTGCGGGCCCGATGTCGGCTGTGGCAACTCCGGCGAACAGCCCAAACGGAGTCGGGCGGCGCTGCCAGCGCAGCAGGTAGGTGACGGTAGACAGGATGGCGCGGCGCACGTCGCTGGCCGAGACCGTGGCAGAGGTGATCAGGGCGTTGATGCGAGTGGCCAGCGCAGGACTGGCGATCAGGAGGGCCTCGTGGACGTCGCCGCGCGCCCATGCCTTCGCCAGCCAGGCTCGGCCTTCCTGTAGGAAGGCGGCGGGATCGCCCAGATCCAGATCAAGATGTTCGGGTAGTTCGAGGTCGCCCGGGTCGGTGCTCGCTCGCACCACCACGAGGCCGGTGTGCTGGTAGCGCGGGGGAACGCTTACCATGATCCCCTCTCCTTGGTCGATCGGGAACCGCGCCGCCGACGCCCAAGACGTCGCTGGACGTCGGCGGCAGAGAGTGATTCAGGACGGGTCGTTGGAACTGGTGCTACATGCGCTAGTGCTGCAGGTGGTGCCGCATCCGTCGTCTGTGGCGCACATCATGGTCACCAGCGGCGTGGTCGCCTCCACAACGCGCATGTCCAGCTCGAACTCCTCGTCGGCCACGCCGTCCGCCAGGTTCTGGATGTCGGTGGCGTCGAGGGTCAGCGATGGGGTCATCGGATCACACTCCTCACATTGGGTTGGGTGTAAGGCGTCCTGACTGAGCGGCTGGTCAGCCGGTGGGCCAGGAGATCGTGACAAGACCGTGGGCCTTGTTGAAGGTTGCTGTGCCGTCCGGCAGGTGGGTGGGGGCGTTGCTGCCGGTCGGCCAGTAGGCGAACATCGGCTCTGGCCGGTTCCGGGCCCGCGCGTCCCACGCCTGAATCTGCTCGACCATCGCGGCCGCGGCCTCCTGGCCGTGCGGCCCGTACGCGCGTGCCCCGAATTCCACACCCGCGCCCTCCAGCGCGGGCCGCACCGACAGGTAGGCGAAGGAGTCGCCGTGCACGCCGGCGAACGGGAACCACGTTTTGCGCTCCTGCGCCAGCTCGGTTCCCTCCTGCGCGGCGAGCCTGCAGAAACCCGGCAGGAAGCCAGCGAACCAAAGGTACAGGTCGGCGAATGACACGCCGTTCTTGATGGTGACCCCGGACCATACTTCGCTGCGTTCGGTGGCCAGGACACCGTCCAGCAGGCCCGGGTCGTCGGGCGTCCCGTCGTCGAATCGCAGCGTGACCATGTGGCCGTTCGGGTCCGGCAGTCGAAGTTCCCGGTCGATGTGCTCCCCGGCGCCCTGCATCGGGACGAATCCGCAGACCACGGTGGATGTGCTGGCCAAGTGGTCGTTGACGCGGCGAAACGCGATGGAGCGGCTGATGCCGTTCATCCGCAACGGCACCACCAGCGTGCCGCCCTCAGCCAACTGACGCAGCCAGGCTGAAGCCAGGTCCCACGCGCCGACCGTCACGATGATCGCGTTGAACTTCTCGAACCCGGGAATCTCGTGCTCGGCGTCGATCGTGAGCACCGTGACGCGGTCGCCGTACCCGGTGGCTTCCAGGAGCGTCGTGGCGCGGTCGGTCACCTCCGGGTCGATGTCCACGGAGACGACGCGGCCGTTCGGCCCGACGATCTCGGCGATCATCGCCGCGTTTACGCCCCCTGAACCGATCTCCAGCACCGTCATACCCGACTTCAGCTCGGCCTGTTCCAGCATCGCGGTCTGGATGTATGTCGCGCTGACGGAGGAGACAGCCACGCCGTGCTCGTCCCGCTTGGTCACCACCGCGCTGTCGAGCTGGTAGGTCACTTCCAGCGGGGTGTCGGCGGGGACGAAGGCATGCCGCGGCACTGCGCGGAACGCTGCTTCGACCGGGGCCGAGGTGATGAACCCGGCGTCCTTGAGCTCGCCCGCGAGCTTGGCCCTCAATTCAGCGGCCCGCGTCTCGTCGGTGGCCTTGCCGTTCACAGATGATCTCCTCGTTGTCTGTCTACTGGTCGGGTTTCACGGAGGGGCGGTGTAGCGCGGGTTCACGCTGGCCATGGCCGATCATCGCTGTCCACTGGACACGCCGGGACAGCCCACGTACCCCCGCGCAGTGCGACACGTCTCGCGGGGGTCCTCGCGCCGCCGAACAGCGGGCTCTCCGCGCTCGTTTGTTCACCCGAGCACTTCCTGTAGGAAACCGGGCGGTACGTGGACGATCTTGGGAGGGTGGGCGGGGATGGCCTCGGCCACCGTCTGGAGCAGCACGTGATCGACATCGAGGATGCGGCGCCATACCTCGCGCGCGCTGTTGGTCTCGATCGGTGTGTGGAGGGCGTGGTCGTAGGCCGGGTAGGCGGTGAAGACCCGGCGGTACGGCTCCCACATCACGCACCAGCGGTCAGCGCACCAGCGTTGTACGTCCTGCGCCAATTTGTGGGCCGTCTCATCGCTCAGCTTGTCCGTGGTGACCGTCATGCTGCACCTCGGGCAGGGGCCTCGGCATGGCCGAACCGGGCGACGGCGGCTACGAAGTGGGCCCGGCCGACGTCTCTCGACACCGCGATGTGAGGCCGCCATGTGGAAGCCTCGACCAGGCCCGGTTCAAGGAGCTCCAGACCGTTGAGGAACATCTTCTGGATGACATCCCGAGGCCGTGGGTAGATGTCGGCTGTCCGCTTGTAGTCAGCGATCATCCGCTTCAGTTCCTCCGGGCTGAGGAGGTCGCTTCGGGCGTGCGAGAAGATCAGGTAGCCGAAGGTGAAGTGGGCCATGTAGCGGCGCAGGATGCCGCCAGGGTCTTCGGCGGCAGGCTTGAAGTGTGCGAGCGCCGTGGCGATGATCCCGATGGGCTGGCTAGGGTCGAGCAGACCGGCCTCTTGGTGACCGAGGACCTCGTCCACGTTCCACGCGTCTTCCTCGATGACACCGGTTGCGCCGGGGACGTCGAGAAAGACGCGCCCATGGACTGTCACGTGCTTGTCATTGTCCACATAGACGACGCGGGCGCCCTCGTGGTGGCGGACGACCGTGGCGTGCGTTGTCTCGTAGCCTTCTGGCGGCAGCCCGCATCCGAGATTCAGCCATTGGTGGATCCCTGCTGCGGCGACCACTTCGGTGGCGCGGGTGACGAACTCCAGGTTCGCCATGGCGGCCTCGGGGAGCTTGGGCGCGGTCTCCTGCAGCTTGTCCAGCACATTCCGGTCAGGCAGCAGATTGTCCTTGCCGCCCGTGGCGGCGTTGTAGACGCGGGCGATCGACGGTGTGGAGAAGTCGTAGCGGCCTTCATCTGGCGTGTCTTGGGAAGCAACCCTGGCGGTGCTCATGAGACTCGCCCTTCGGGACAACGCTGGGTTCGGATGGCTCTACGCTTCTGCATGGGTCAGGACCTCGATTCCTGATCAAGGCCCCGGAATTCCCCCCGGTGTTCGTCGCGCCGGGGGCCGGGGCCGCCTTCTGTGGCGAGGGCGCTGCTAGAAGCAGCCCTTAGGGATAGCGTTGTCAGCACCGCTGGTCAGGGTCTAGGCCTGGGCTGTCCGCAGGGCGTCCGCGAGTTTGCGGACACCACCGTGCGGACACGGTAAGGAGCACCGCGTGGGCATTGAAACGTTCGGTGAGGCGCTTCGACGTCTACGCGCCGGAATGTCACTCCGCGAGCTGGCTCGTGTAGCTCACTGCAGCAAGAGCTACATCGCCGATCTTGAAAGCGGACGACGATCACCGACTATGGCGGTCGCCACGGCACTCGACAAGGCTCTCAGGGCGAACGGCCAACTCGTGGCCCTGGCTGACCGCAGACAGCGCGCCGTTGTCTGGCCGGTGGCAAGCATGGAGGCACTACCACCTGCTGAGGGGGTCATGACGGACCCTCGTCGCTACGTGGGTGGGTCCGTGGTGGAGGAACTACGCCTCCAGCTCGACGCGAGCAAGGCGGAAGATGGCGCTCTCGGACCATCAGCGGCTCTGCCCAGAGTGCAGGCCGTGATCGCGATCATGCAGCACTCCGTTCGCGAAGTTCGCCCTCAGGTTCGACGGCAACTGCTGGCCGTGGGAGCGGAGGCCGCGGAGTTCATCGGCTGGCTGTACCGCGATCTACGGGATTTGCCTACGGCAACGTACTGGTACGACCGGGCGGTCGAGTGGGCGCAAGAAGCCGACGACGGCCCCATGCAAGGCTACGTGTTGCTACGCAAATCCCAACTCGCTTATGACCGGCAGGACGCTTTGAAGGTGTTGACGCTGGCGGAAGCGGCGCAGCACAGCAGCACGCGGCTTCCGGCTGGGGTGCGGGCAGAAGTGCTGCAGCAGCAGGCGTTGGGCCTGGCCATGATGGGGGAGCCGGTGCGCGAGGTCGAGGTGAAGCTCGACGAAGCACGCGGACTGCTGTCCGGCGTGTCGGAGGAGGAGCCGGGGACACTTGGCAGTTCCTTCACGGAGCACATGCTGTTGTTGCGCAGCAGCGCGTGCTTCACCGAGGCGGGCAAGCCCGCCAGGGCGGCCGAGATCCTTGAGTCGATCATCGCTGGCGGCAGCCTGTCATATCGCGACGTCGGCTACTTCCAGGCCCGTCACGCGGCCGCGCTGGCCCTGATCGGCGAACCCGATCAGGCGGCCACCCTGGGGCTCGCAGCGGCGCGCGTTGCGCGGGCCACTCGTTCGCGGCGGACGATCACGGTCTTGGGCGACGTGGTGGAGTCGATGGGCCGCTGGCAGCGTCGGCCGCAGGTGCGCGCCCTGCAGGACTTCTTAGCTGATTGTCCTGCCGCGTAGGCGTCCGTCCCGCAGCCATTCGGCGACCGTCCGGATCACCGCGGCCTGCCATGCCTGGCTTTGAGGGTTGTGATATTGCGGATCGTCGTGGACGGCGAAGGTGTGCTGTGCGCCTTCGACCTCGACCAGGTCGCACGGGGCGGTGAACTGGGGCACGGCCGCTCGGGAGGACTCGATCGGCACGAGGGTGTCCTTGGTGCCGTGCACGATCAGGGTCGGGGCCTTGATGGAACCGAGGATGGTGTGCGGCTGCAGCCAGAAGACTTCGTTGAGGAGTGGCCGGCCGTGGCGCAGGGTGGGGGTGAAGGTGATGGATCCCTGCTCGGTGAGCTGGCGGGCGACGTCTTCGTCCAGGTAATCGTCGTGCCAGTAGGGGCGGCTGTCGATGGTGCGCTTCTTGTAGTTGAGCTGGGGGTTGAGCAGTACCAGCCGGGACACTTCGTCGGGCCGATGGGCGGCGTAGTAGCCGCAGACGCCGCCGCCGAAGCTCGTGCCGAGCAGGCTGAGTCTCGTGGCCTTGGTCGTCTCGCGGAGCTGCTGCAGCGCGGCGCGGATGTCGTTGAGGATGGTCGAGAGGGTCAGTTCTTCTTGTCTGCCTTCGCTCTCGCCGTGGCCGCGCAGGTCGAAGCGGAGGGATGCCAAGCCGTGGTCGCCCAGTCCGTGAGCCATCCGGGTGAAGAAGCCGCTTTCGTGACGCGTCACTCCGCCGCCGTGGACCAGGACGACGGCGTACTCTGGCGGTCCGTCTGGTGCGACGAGCGTTCCGGCGAGCTGTTGGCCGTCGAGGGTCCGGAAGGTGATCTCATGCTCTGTTGAAGTCACCTTCAGCAGCATAGGCACGGCCTTGGACCGGTGGAAGCATTCGCGATGGCTCCTGGACGGAGGCGCAGTTCAGGGTGACGTGGGCGGGAGCCGCTGGTCCACGATGTGGATCCGCTGTGGGTTGATGAGGCGGCGTAGCAAATGGAGGGGCTGGCCGGTGTCGTCGTAGGCGATGCGCGTGATGTCGAGCAGCGGGCTGCCACGGCTGACTCGGAGTTGTGATGCTTCCTTCGGATCCGCTAGGTGGATCTGGGTGTGGATGTCCAGTACGTCGGACGACGGGTCTGCGCTGGACGCTTTGGCCTCAGGCTCCTCTGTGGCGAGGTACCACTGATCGAGGCACACGATCTGGTCATCAACTACGCCATGTCCCTCGAAGTAGAGCACCGGGTGGTCGGGGCCGAGGCGTAGGCTCTCCAAGATCTCTCCGGGCGGGAGGACGGTTTGCGGGGCCTGCTCGATCAGGCGACCTGTGGTCCCCGCCGACATGCACGCGTTCATGAACACGATGGGCTCGTTGCGCCGCTCGACGGCCATGGGAATCTCGATGACGGCGGGCGGTCGCTGTACGATCATGCCCTTATTGGCGGCGCGCCGGACCCGGCCCTCAGCTTTTAGTTCTCGCATGGCGCTGGTGATGACGTGCCTGCTGCAGCCGTACTCCCGCATCAGTTCTTCGGTGTGGGGGAGTGGCTCG
Organism: Sinosporangium album; assembly: GCF_900100605.1. GTDB lineage: Bacteria > Actinomycetota > Actinomycetes > Streptosporangiales > Streptosporangiaceae > Sinosporangium > Sinosporangium album. The sequence continues at coordinate 18,514 of NZ_FNCN01000038.1, forward strand.
CCTGCCGGATAGGTGCCGTCGAGGATCTTGGTCCGGAGGTCGTTTAGGACCTCGGGAAACCTCGCGACGGGCACGGGCGGGCTCCTTCGTTGGGCTGCTCTGGCTGGCGTTGATCGTAGTACGGCGGCGCGATCGGTGCTTCTCACCTGCGGGCTTGACAGTGATCGTCGGGCGATGCAGCATGACTCTCGCAATTCTGTTTACTAGTAAACACGAAATCGCGAAGTATGAAAAAGCGGCCCTCCGCTTCCACCGGAAAGGCCGCTCAGCTACAAGCCCATGCGGGCCCCAGCCCAGATCTTCCACATCCGGGCGGGGCCCTTGAGCACCAGGTCTCTCAACCCTCGTGAAAGGAACCGAGACCCGATGTCCAGCCACATCGTGGCATCGCCGTTCGGCGTTGTCACATCCGACGCCACCTCTGACCTCGACGGGGTCCTCCTGACCCGCGCCGCCAAGTGCCGCCAGCCCGGCATCGACCCCGAATACGCCCAGCGGCTCTGCTCCGGCTGCCCCTTCACCGGCCTCGACGGCGAGTGCGTGAACCGTGCGCGGAAGATGCCGTTCGACAACTGGGGCATCATCGGCGGCACCACCCCCACGCAGCGCCGCCTCCTCGGCATCGGCACCTACGAGGTGGCGGCGTGAGACTACTCGCCCCCAACCCCGAGCGTGAGCGCGCCCGGCTCGAAGCGGAGCAGTTCCGCATCGAGCAGGAGCGTCTCCGCGACGAGGCGCGTCGCCTGCGCGAGATCGAGGAGGCCGAGCACCGTGCCACCCTCTCCGAGCGGGCGGGCGAGCTGGCCGAGCAGGAGCAGACCCGCATCGTCGCCGAGGCCGAGGCCGAGCGCACCCGCGCGAAGTGGCGGAAGCGGCGCGAGGTCTGGGCCGAGCGGACGCGGGCGGCCAGCCGGCTGGCCGTCATGTCGATCACCAACCTGGGCGTGAACGGCGTCGCCGTCTCTGGGCAGGCGATGTCGTTCATGCAGCGTGGGCTCCCGCCGCTGTGGGCCGTGCTCGCGGCCGGGATCGTCGAGTCGGTCGCCGTGTACGTGTCCTGGCACGCGCACGTCGCGCTCCGCGAGGGCGACGCGGCCTGGGCCACCCGCATGTGGTCGTACCTGGTCGGCGCGGGTGCCGGGTACCTGTCGTACACGCACGTGCAGGACTACCCCGAGCTGTTCGCGGCCTGCTCGCTCGCCTCGCCGTGGCTGTGGTCGATGCACTCCCGGCACCTGCACCGAAAGGACTTGCGGGAGAAGGGGTTGATCGACCCCCGCGTGCCGAAGTTCAGCGCGCTGCGCTGGCTGCTGCACACCAAGGAGACGTTCGCAGCCTTCAAGTGGGCGGTCAGCGAGGGTGTCCAGAGCCCGCACATCGCGGTCGAGGTGGTGCGCTCCCGCCGCGCCGTCCGGATGACGTGGCGGACGGTGGACCAGGCACAGGCGGCAGTCGTCGCGGCGCAGCGGACGCAGTTGGAGCTTGCGCTGACACAGCTCGCCGCCCTGTCGGAGGAGCTGCACAGCGTGGACCCGGACGCGCAGGCGGCCAAGCAGACGATCGCGCGGTTCGTGAACCGGGTCGGCGGCGGCATGTTCCCGATGTACCGTCCGCTGCCCGCCGGCGAGCTTCGTCCGGCGGACGAGCGGACGGATGAGGTGCGGACGGACGGCGGGCGGAAGCCGGACGGAGGGTGGCGCTGGGCCTGGCTCGTGCGCGGACGGACGGCGGACGAGAAGCGGACGGACGAGACAGACGAGCCGCAGACGGACGACGGACCAGAAGCGGACGGACAGCGCGGACGAGAAGCGGACAGGCGACAGACGGACGGCGGACGACGAGTCCGCGCGGAAGCGGACGGACGGCACGGACGGAAAGTCTCGTCCGGGCGGACGGTCCGGCAAGAAGCGGACGGACGGACGCCGTCCGTCCACGCGGACGAACGGCGGACGGACGGAGCGGACAGGCGGACGGACCGCAGGTCCCGCCGACCTTGCGGATGTGCTTCCTCTTGGACAGGCGATCCTCGCCCAGCACCAGCGGACGCGGCTGACGCGCGACCGCCTCGCGGCCGGGGTCAAGTCGGCCGGACAAACGATCAGCAATGAGCGCGCCAGCGCGCTGCTGAAGGTCCTGCAGACGGACGGGACGTCCGCCACAGACGGTGCAGACGGGACCGACTCATCCACGCAGACGGAACAGATGGCGGACGGCGGACCGGCCGGGGCGGAAGAAGCGGACGAGAGCGGTTCGTCCACCGACGACGACAGGGGAGTGAACTGATGACGACCAGCCGGACGAACCAGGCGACCGAGTGGTCCTGCTACATCCCGATGTGGGACGAGGCCACCGAGGAGTTCCACAACGCATGGATTACCTACCGGACGGACGACCCGTACTTCGTCCTCCTGGAGATCGAAGATTGGCCCGCCCCGGTGGCAGTGCCCCGCGTCGTCCTCCTGGAGATCGAAGATTGGCCCGCCCCGGTGGCAGTGCCCCGCGTCGTCCTGCTGGATGGCCTGAGCGGGCGGGCCGAGTGCCTGTCGAAGCCGGACCGCACCGCGCTGCGGGTTGAGCCGTCCTCGGACAGCAGGTATCTGCTGCTCGGGGTCACCCAAGGAAACCTGTCTCTGGCGGTGTTCCGCGCGCCCGCTGACGTGCTCGCCCGGCACATGGCTGGCATGCACGAGCTGGTGCCGGAGGGAGAGGAGATGGCCCACATCGACTGGGACGCCGTGATCGCCAACCTCATGCTGGCGTGACGGATCGTGACCGGACGCCAGGCGGTGTTCGCCGCCGAGCAGAGCCGCAGACCGCCGCCGCGGGGCGACCCAACGCGCGCAGGTGTACGTGCGCGCACGTGCGCGAGATCGTACCACGGCCCCGTCAGTCGTAACCGTCCGTGACGATCGGGAGGAGTCACGTGCCCACCAAGCCGACCCGCCGCGAGGCCCGCAAGACGCGCTTTCACGCCCGGATTGAGGGCGCTGAGAGATGGCTAATTGCGCTACCGCTATCAGCAGTTGGCGGTCGGCACGGTGCTGGAGGAATTGGAGCGGCACGGGGCGGGAGTAGCTGGCATCTCGCTGACGGCCGTCGCGCTGTGGGGGCTGGCGACCGCGACGTGGGGTGTGGTCGGTGGCAGTGCGCTCGTGCTGTCGGCCGCCGTGGTTCTCGTGCTCGGCAGGGCTCTACGGGCCGACTAGCAGTGAGTGCGATACCGGGAGGCCGACGTGCGAGCATGGGAGGACGCGCAGTACACACACCAGGGGGCCGCCTGAGTCCCCTCACGTGCAGAAACGGCCCGGCATCGCGATTCGATGCCGGGCCGTTCTGTTCGGTCTCTGTTCGGTCAGAGGACGAGAAACGACGGGAAACAACAAGCAAGGATGAGAACGTTTTTCCAGCTCAGCGGCCGTTTCTAGGAAGATCACCGAGGTAGGAAAACCCCGCTGTCACACGTCGTAGTAGAGCTCGAACTCGTGCGGGTGGGGGCGGAGGCGGATGGGGTCGACCTCGTTCTCGCGCTTGTAGGAGATCCAGGTCTCGATGAGGTCCTGGGTGAACACGCCGCCTTCGAGGAGGTAGTCGTGGTCGGCCTCCAGGTTGTCGAGGACCTTGTCGAGGGAGGCGGGGACCTGCGGGACGAGGCGGGCCTCCTCCGGAGGCAGCTCGTAGAGGTCCTTGTCCATGGGCTCCGGCGGCTCGATCTTGTTGCGGATGCCGTCGAGGCCGGCCATGAGCATGGCGGCGAAGGCGAAGTACGGGTTGCAGGACGGGTCGGGAACCCGGAACTCGACGCGCTTGGCCTTGGGGTTGGACCCGGTGATCGGGATCCGGACGCAGGCCGAGCGGTTGCGCTGGGAGTAGACCAGGTTGACGGGGGCCTCGTAGCCGGGCACCAGGCGGTGGTAGGAGTTGACCGTCGGGTTGGTGAAGGCCAGCAGCGACGGGGCGTGCTTGAGCAGGCCGCCGATGTAGTAGCGGGCGTAGTCGGACAGGCCCGCGTAGCCGACCTCGTCGTAGAAGAGCGGCTCGCCGTCCTTCCAGAGCGACATGTGGCAGTGCATGCCGGAGCCGTTGTCACCGAAGATCGGCTTGGGCATGAAGGTCACGGTGTGGCCGAACTCCATCGCCGTGCTCTTGATGATGTACTTGAAGAGCATCAGCCGGTCGGCGCTCTCCAGGAGCGTGCCGAACCGGAAGTTGATCTCGGCCTGGCCGGCGGTGCCCACCTCGTGGTGCTGCATCTCGACGGGGATGCCGGCCTCGATGCAGCGGCGGGTCATCTCCGAGCGCAGGTCGGTGAAGTGGTCCATCGGCGGCACCGGGAAGTAGCCGCCCTTGTAACGCGGCTTGTAGCCGAGGTTGCCGCCTTCTTGGGCCTTGCCGGTGTTCCAGGCGCCCTCGATGGAGTCGATGTAGAAGAAGCTGGAGTGCGCGTTGGTCTGGAAGCGCACGTCGTCGAAGATGTAGAACTCCGCCTCGGGGCCGACGTAGACCGTGTCGGCGATGCCGGTGCCCTTGAGGTATTCCTCGGCCTTGCGCGCGACGTTGCGGGGGTCGCGGCTGTAGGCCTCGCCGGTGAGCGGGTCGTGCACGAAGAAGTTGATGTTCAGCGTCTTGTGCGTGCGGAACGGGTCGAGCACCGCGGAGGTGGGGTCGGGCAGCAGCAGCATGTCCGACTCGTGGATGGCCTGGAACCCGCGGATGGACGAACCGTCGAACATAAGGCCGTCGGTGAAGACGCTGCGGGTGAAGTTCTCCACGGGGTAGGTGAAGTGGTGCGTCGTCCCCGGCAGGTCCGTGAACCTGATATCGACGAACTGCACCCCTTCGTCCCCGATGAACTTCAGGACGTCGTCGGCGGAGTTGAACACTTCGAAACCTCCCAAAGGGCACGGCATGCGCTGAGCCTTCTTCACGCGGCAGCGGCTGGGTCCGGTTCCGGGGTCCGGCCGAACCGGGCGGTCCGCCTGCCGGCGGCTGACACGAAGAACACTCGCTCTCGACCGTAGGCGCGGGCCGTTTCCACCCCATGTCCCGTTTGTTTCACGCGTGTTAAGGGGAACCGGTCCTACGTTAACCCGCGTTACGGCGTGCCCTGGTCGCCCGTGAGGGGCACAGTACTCACTTTTGACCTGCGGCGAGTCAAATAACGGTACGGCTTGCGCCAGGCCGGGCGGCGCCCGGCCCACGGCCCTGGCCGGATACCTTTGTTTCATGAGCAAGCAGCGCCCATGGACGCAGACGTGGATCGGCGGTGTGCGGTCCGCAGGGGTCGACCTCGGATATCCCGGTCAGCGCCTCGGCCTTCCCGAAGAAGGCCCCGATTCGGTGGCCGGGTTCGGCCGCAGGCTCGCCGCACTGATGATCGACTGGTTGATCTGCACCTGGGCCATCGCGCAGGGCCTGCTCGGGATGAGCTCGGTCGACGCGGCGTGGGTGGGGCTGCTGGTGTTCGCCGTGGAGAACGTGCTGCTCGTGGGCACGATAGGCATGACGTTCGGGATGCGGCTGATGAACATCCGGGTCGCGACGCTCGACCGGGGCCGCCCCCGCTGGGTGCCGACGATCGCGCGCACGGTCCTGCTGTGCCTGGCGGTCCCCGCGGTCATGCTCGACCGCGACCGCCGCGGCATCCACGACCGCGTCTCGGCCACCGTCGTCGTCAGGACCTGACGCTCCTCCAGACCTGACCGCCGGCGGTCCTCAGCCGGGGAACCGGCAGCAGAAGATCGCGGTGCCGGGCAGGTGCCGGCCTCGGAGAGGACTCCATCCTCCCCAGATCCGGTCGTGCCCGTCAGGCCATTCGGGCTCGATCAGCCGGTCGAGCACCAGCCCGGCGCCGGTGATGTGGCCGACCCAGTCGCCGAGGGTGTTGTGGTGCTCGACGTAGACGGGGGTGCCGTCCTCGTCGGTCTCGACGTACGGCATGCGGTCGAAGTAGGTGGTCGTTCCCACGGTCAGGCCGCGGGGGCCCGGATCGTCGGGGAACGCCCACCTGATCGGATGACTCACCGAGAAGACGAACCTTCCGCCGGGCCGCAGCACCCGGCGGATCTCGGCGAGCACCGCGCCGGCGTCGGCCACGAACGGCAGCGCGCCGAACGCCGAGCAGGCCAGGTCGAACGAGCCGGCGGCGAAGGGCAGGACCTCGGCGTCGGCCTGCACGACCGGCAGGGCGCTCCGGCCGTCGCCCATGAGATCGCCCATGAGATCGTCGATGAGGTTCGCGTCGATGCGGCGGGAGTGCTGGAGCTGGCGGAACGACAGGTCCAGCCCCACGACCCGCGCGCCCTGGCCGGCCAGCCAGCGCCCGCACTGCCCGGCGCCGCACCCGATCTCCAGGACGCGGCGTCCGGCGACCTCGCCGAGCAGCCGGGCCTGCGCCTCGTCCAGCCCTTCGGGGCACCAGATGAAACCCGCGTCGCGCAGGAACGCGCCGTGTTCGGCCTGGTAGTCGTCGGCCTCGGAGTCCCACCAGCCTCGGACGGCCCGGCTGGTGGCCCGGGAGTCGACGGGCCTGCGGAAGGACCGGGTGACGCTCACCGCGTCCACCGACCCCTCCGACAGTTTGTCCGTGGATGAGCTCATGGTCACGTGCGGGTCAGCGGGCCTTCGGGCCGCGCGGGATGCGGGCGCCCTTGGGCAGCGGCCCCTTCGGCAGGGGCAGGTTCTGCGGCAGCGCGCGCAGCCGGTAGTTGATCTCGGAGACCGCGGGCTTCTTGAGGTTGCGGGGGAGCTTCATCAGGTGGCGCTGGAGCTTGGCGAGCGGCACTTGGCCTTCGCCGTCTCCGCACTGCACGTCGTAGACCGGCACCTCGACCGCGACCCGCTGCACCCGCTTCTTCTCCGCCAGGAGCAGCTTCTGAATCCGGCCGCCGTATCCCTCGCCGACCAGCACGATGCCCGGATAGCCGACGACACGGTGAACGACGTCCTGGTCGCGGTTGACCGCGACGGCGGGCGTGACGTCCCAGTTGCCGCGCATGCCCTGGAGCACGGCCGCGGCCGCGCCCACCTGCCCGTCAAGGATGGAGTATTGCGCTTTCTGCGCCAGCTGCCCGAACACCACAAGGCCGACGGTGAGTGACAGCATCAGGCCGATGAAGACCATGTACCACAGCCAGCTCATGACCAGACCGATCACGATGCATACCGCGAGGGTGCCGAGCGCGGAGGCATAAACGATCGGCATGCCCTTGGGGTTGGCCTGCTTGACGATCTTCGCGATCATCCGGAGCTGCTTGATCCGCCCCGGACGCTCACTCGCGGGGTCTACGGGCTTTTTCGCCATGCTGTGAAGGATACAAATCCCAGGGTCAAGAACGGAAAACGGACAGGCGTCGAGATCTCGACGGAGGGACACGCGGGCTCTCGCCGTACGGCAGCGCTCCGCGCCCCGGCCGGGCCGCTGCGACCGGCGGACGGCTCGGCCCGGTCTCGGGGCGGGCGAGCGCGATCACCTGTCCGCGGCGGGCGGTCAGGCGCTCTGACGTGCCTCGATCGCCTGCTTGTAGAGGCGCCCGGCCCGGTACGACGAGCGGACCAGCGGCCCCGACAGGACCCCGGCGAAGCCGATGGCCTCGGCCTCGGCCTGCAGTTCCACGAACTCGTGCGGCTTCACCCAGCGGTCCACCGGGTGGTGGCGCGGCGTGGGACGCAGGTATTGCGTGATGGTCAGCAGGTCGCACCCGGCTTCGTGCAGGTCGCGCATGGCCTGGATGATCTCGTCGCGCTCCTCGCCCATGCCGAGGATCAGGTTCGACTTGGTCACCAGGCCGGCCTCGCGGGCCATCGTGATGACCTCCAGCGAGCGCTCGTAGCGGAAGGCGGGCCGGATGCGCCGGAAGATGCGTGGCACCGTCTCGACGTTGTGGGCGAAGACCTCCGGCTTGCTGGAGAAGACCTCCTCCAGCTGGGCGCGGTCGCCGTTGAAGTCCGGCACGAGCAGTTCGACGCCGCAGCCTTCGACGGTGGCGTGGATCTGCCGCGCGGTCTCGGCGTACAGCCAGGCCCCGCCGTCCGGCAGGTCGTCACGGGCCACGCCCGTCACGGTGGCGTAGCGCAGGCCCATCTGCTGCACCGACTCGGCGACCCGGCGCGGCTCGTCCCGGTCGTACTCGGCGGGTTTGCCGGTGTCGATCTGGCAGAAGTCGCAGCGCCGGGTGCAGTGGTCGCCACCGATGAGGAAGGTGGCCTCCCTGTCCTCCCAGCACTCGTAGATGTTGGGACAGCCGGCCTCTTCGCAGACGGTGTGGAGACCCTCCCGCCTCACGAGCGACTTCAGCTCGGTGTATTCGGGACCGGTTTTCAGCTTCGTCTTGATCCATGGCGGCTTGCGCTCAATGGGGGTCTGGCTGTTGCGCACCTCCAGGCGGAGGAGCTTACGGCCTTCTGGAGCAACGGTCACAGACGACAGCTTATGTCCCGCTCCGCAACACAGCCGACCAGGGGGGAAGGTTCAGGCCCGCATGGCGGTCGCGAGGTCGTCCTCGTGCAGATCGTACGGCTCCGCCGCGAGGGCTTCGGCGAGCCGCTTCTCGGCGAACGGCAACACCTCGTCGACCACGATCCGGCGCCCGGTCTCGGCCGACAGCGACGAGACGCCCGCGCCGTCGATCCCGCAGGGCACGATGCGGTTGTACCAGCTCGGGTCGTTGGAGCAGTTGAGTGAGAACCCGTGCATGGTGGTGCCGCGGGAGACGCGGATGCCGACGGCGCCGAGCATGCGGTCGGGCAGGCCGACCGCGGGGTCGCCCGGCACCCACACCCCGCTGCGCCCTTCGACGCGCCTGACGGCGACGCCGAAGTCGGCGCAGACGTTGATCAACGCCTCCTCCAGCGACCGCACGTAGGCCACCACGCCGATGGAGCCGTCCAGTTTGACGATCGGGTATCCGACGAGCTGACCGGGTCCGTGCCAGGTGATGCGCCCGCCTCTGTCGACCTCGACCACGGGGGTGCCGTCGGTGGGGCGCTCACCCGGCGTGGTGCGCTTGCCCGCCGTGTAGACGGGGGCGTGTTCGAGCAGGAGGGCGACGTCGGGCCCCCGGTCGTCGGCACGCCAGGCATGGATCCGGCGCTGCAGCGCCCACACCTGCTCGTAGGGAACATCAACACCCAGTCGGACGACCGCCAGCTTGTTCACACTTTAAGATTAGTTGACCATTCGGTCGGGGGTCAGGCGGTCAGGCGTCTCGGCTCGATCCGGAACTCCTTGACCCCGCCCGCGCCGTCGCGCTCGATGCGGTAGGCCGCACCGGTGGGGCTGGTCGAGACGGCCTGGATGAACTCCGTGCCGACGTAGTGCAGGGCCACACCCTCGTCGGCCGCGTAACCTTCCGGCAGCTCGCCGTCGCCCACCGACCGGTGCAGCAGCTCGCGCCGCTGCGGGTCGGAGTCGTAGTGGACCCCGCACGAGAACGGCAGCAGCCCGAGGCCCTCGGCCCATGGCCGCAGCTCGGGGCCGAAGGAGTCGGTGTTGCCGCCGACATGCCAGCAGAGCGCCCCGGCGCTCTGCCCCGACAGCACGATCCCGGCCCGCCACGCCTCTTCGAAGATCTCGTCGAGCCCGTGGAGACGCCACAGCGCGGCGAGGTTGGCAACGCTCCCACCGCTCACATAGATCGCGTCCTGCGACAGCACCCACTCGCGGGGGTCGTCCACATTGGGCATGGGGAACAGCGTGAGGTGGCTGACCTCGACGTCCCAGTCGTGGAACGCGGTATACATCTTCAGCAGCCAGTCGGAGTCGTCGCCCAGCGCCGTGGCGAGCAGACCGAGCTTGGGCCGGTCCTGGCCCGTCAGGTCGAGCGTGTAGCGCATGAGGGCGCTCGGCTCGATGAAGCCCTCCCTTACGGACGGACGGAACGATCCACCACCGATGGCGACGATATGGGACTGACCAGCCCTGCTCATTGTGTATCTCCCTGAGCGTGGAACCCCGTCCACGGGACGGGGTTAGAAACCCGGAATGTGGGTGCGCTTCGGACGAACGGCACCCTAGAGTACGGCGGCCAGGGCCCTCCGGAGGTCCGTATACCGGAAGGTGTAGTTCATCGCCAATAGTCGCTTAGGCACTGCTCTGGGGCCTATGAGAACTCCCTCGGAAGCGAACTCGCCGAGCCCGAGGCGCAGCGCGAACCCCGGTACGGCCAGCGGCAGCGTCGGCTTGCCCAGCACCTTGCCCAAGGTCCTGGTGAACTCCGCGTTGGTGACCGGGTTCGGCGCGGTCAGGTTGACCGGGCCTCGGGCCTCGGGGTCGTCGAGCATGTGCCGTACGGCACCGACCCAGTCGTCGATCGCGATCCACGGCCAGAACTGCCGCCCCGAACCCAGCGGAGCGCCGAGGCCCAGCCTGAAGATCGGCAGGATCGGCCCGAGCGCCCCGCCCTTCCCGCTGAGCACCATGCCGGTGCGCAGCCGTACCGTGCGGATGCCCGCGTCCTCGGCGGGCTCGGTCTCCGACTCCCACGCCCGCACCACGTCGGCCAGGAACCCCGTGCCGGGCGGCGACGACTCGTCCACGACCCGGTCGCGGGTGTCGCCGTAGTAGCCGACGGCCGAGGCCGACAGGAACACCCGCGGCTTATGCCGCATGTGCGCCAGCGCCCGCGCGATCGTGCGCGTGCCGTCGACCCGGCTGCGCAGGATCAGCCGCTTGCGATCCGGGGTCCACCGTTTGCCCCCGATGCCCGCCCCCGCCAGATGGACCACCGCGTCGGCCTCCTGGAGGACATCGGTGTCCAGTAGGCCCTTCTCCGGGTTCCAGAAGGACTCACCGGCCCCTCGGGGCGGTCGCCGTACCAAAGTGATGACCGTCTGGCCATCACCCCTCAGGGAGCGAATCAGCGCCGATCCCAACAGTCCGGACGATCCAGTCACGATCACTGTCATCGGTGCTCCTTAACGAGGACCCCCGCGCAGGGCGATGCGAGCGGGCGCGCGAAAGATCGCGCGTTCAGCCTAGGCGGGCGAGGAAGAAGCGCAAGCCCTGATCATCGGCGCAGTCGGCGCTGTCGCCGTAGGTGTGCCGCTCGGGGTCGGTGCTCGTGCCCCCGGCCGCGCGGACCCTGGCGACGGCGGCCTCGACGTCGGACACCACATACAGCGGTACGGCGATCGCCGCCCTCCGCCCACCGCGCAGACCCGTCATCGGGCGTATGTCGGCCCCGCGGGAGGCCACATTCCAGCCGTCCTGCGAGCGGCCCGGCCGGAACTCCCAGTCGAGCGCCGCCCCGAAGAAGGCGCGTGCCCGGGCGGAGTCAGGAGTCTCGACGGTGATGTAGCCCAGGTCGCCGGGGCGGGGTACGGCGGTCGCCCGCGCGCCCGTGGTGTCGTGGTAGACGGCGAACGGCAGCCCCTGGTCGTCCTGGCACCTGGACATGGTGCCGTAGGGCTCCTCGGACGGCTCGTCCGCCTTGCCTCCGGCCGCCCGGACCTTCTCCACGACGGCGCTCACGTCGTCGACGTGGAAGCAGAGGAACAGGGTCAGGCGCTCCCGGCCTCCCCAGAGGCCGTGTTTGGGGGAGATCCCCCGCACCTCGCGGCCCTCCGGCACACTGCCTGGAGCGATTTCCCATTCGAGCGCCGCACTGTAGAACTTCTCCGCGCGCTCCACGTCAGGTGTCCACAGAGCCGCGTATCCGACGTCCCCGTGCCGCAGCCGATCGCTTCCCGCCATCGCCGTTCCCCCTGGTCAACCGGTGATTTTGGCTTATCCGTGACATACCCACGCAAGGGTGGGTGAAAGCGAAGGACCGGCCCTCCCGGAGGGGGAGCCGGTCCTTGCGTCACATGTGCCGCTCAGCCTAGCCGCTGAGGCCGAGCTGGTTCTCGAAGCGGCCCTCCTCCAGACGACGCTTGATCGTCGTGAGGAAGCGGGCGGCGTCGGCGCCGTCGACCAGGCGGTGGTCGTAGGTGAGGGCCAGGTAGACCATCGACCGGACGGCGATGACCTCGCCCTCGGGCGTGTCGATGACGACCGGGCGCTTCACGACCGCGCCGGTGCCGAGCATGCCGACCTGCGGCTGGTTCAGGATCGGCGTGTCGAACAGGGCGCCGCGGCTGCCGGTGTTCGTCAGCGTGAAGGTGCCGCCGCCCAGCTCGTCCGGGCTGATCCGGTTGCCGCGGGTGCGCTCGGCCAGATCGGCGATCTTGCGGGCCAGACCGGCGATGTTGAGGTCGCCGGCGTCCTTGATCACCGGGACGAGCAGACCGCGCTCGGTGTCGACCGCGATCGCCAGGTGCTCGGCGTCGTGGTAGGTGACCTCGTTGGTCTCGCTGTTGATCTGGGCGTTCAGCTTGGGGTGCTGCTTGAGCGCCTCGATGGCCGCCAGGGCGAAGAACGGCATGAACGAGAGCTTGACGCCCTCGCGGCGCTGGAACTCGGCCTTGGCCTGGTCGCGGAGCCGGGAGATCTTGGTGACGTCGACCTCGACGACCGAGGTGAGCTGAGCCGACACCTGGAGCGACTCGACCATGCGCTTGGCGATGGTCTGCCGGATCCGCGGCATCTTCTCGGTGCGTCCGCGCAGCGTCGTGTCGACCACGACGGGGGCGGGCGCGGCGGGCGCGGCGGGCGCGGCGGGCGCGACCTGGGCCGGAGCCGCGGCCGGGGCGGCGGGCGCGGCCTGGGCGGCGCGCTCGCGCTGGACCCGGGCGGCCTCGACCACGTCCTGCTTGCGGATGCGTCCGCCGACACCGGTGCCGGTAATGGTGTCGAGGTCGACACCGTGCTCGCCCGCGAGCTTGCGCACCAGCGGGGTGACGTAGGGGCTCTCACCCGAGACCGCCGGAGCGGGCGCCGCGGGGGCGGCCGGAGCCTGGGCGGCCGGCTGCGGAGCGGGCGCGGGGGCCGGGGCCGGGGCGGGCGGGGCCGGCGGGGCGGCCTGCGGTGCCGGCTGGGGCGCCGGGGCGGGGGCCGGGGGAGCCGGCGGGGCCGCGGGGGCGGGCTGCGGGATCGAGGAGACCGGCTCGGGGGCGGGCGCGGGGACCGCCTCCGGCGCCGGGGCGGCCACCCCGGCGGAGCCGTTCTGGTCGATGATCGCGAGCTCGGCCCCGACCTCGACGGTCTCGTCCTCGGCGACCACGATCTTGGTGATCACACCCGAGGAGGGCGACGGGATCTCGGTGTCGACCTTGTCCGTCGATACTTCGAGGAGCGGCTCGTCGGCTTCGACGCGCTCGCCCTCCTTCTTGAGCCAACGGGTGACCGTGCCCTCGGTGACGCTTTCGCCGAGCTGGGGCATCGTTACGGAGACCGGCATGATGGATCTTCTCCTGTGAGGGCTTGGCTAGCTGTGCAGGTGGAGCGGCTTGCCGGCCAGGGCCAGCATGGCCTCGCCGACGGCCTCGGACTGGGTCGGGTGCGCGTGGATGAGCTGGGCCACCTCGGAGGGCAGAGCCTCCCAGTTGTAGATGAGCTGGCCCTCGGTCACGAGCTCGCCGATGCGGCGGCCGACCATGTGCACCCCGAGAACGGGGCCGTCCTTCTGAGCGATGACCTTGACGGCTCCCTGCGTCTGCAGGATCTGGCTCTTGGGGTTGCCCGCGAGATCGTAGGTCATCTCGACGATCTCGTAGCCGCGCTCGCGTGCGACCGCGGAGGTGATGCCGACCGAGGCCACCTCGGGGTCGGAGTAGGTGATGCGCGGCACGCCGTCGTAGTCGATGGGCGCGGGGTTCAGACCGGCGATGAGCTCGGCGACCATGATGCCCTCGGCGAAGCCCACGTGCGCGAGCTGCAGCGTCGGGTTGACGTCGCCGATCGCGTAGACGCCCGGCACGTTGGTGCGGCAGTGGGCGTCGACCGCGACGGCGCCGCGCTCAAGCGCGATGCCGACCTCCTCGTAGCCGAGGCCCGCGGTCACGGCGCCGCGGCCGACGGCGACGAGCAGGAGCTCCGCCTCCAGCGTCTTGCCGCCCTCAAGGGTGACGATGACGCCGGTGTCGTTGGTCTTGACGCTCTCGAAGCGCACACCCAGCTCGTACTTGATGCCGCGGCGGCGGAACGCGCGCTCCAGCATCTTGGAGCTCGCCTCCTCCTCCAGCGGGAGCAGGTGCGGCAGCGCCTCGACGATCGTGACCTCGGAGCCGAACGACTTCCACACACTGGCGAACTCGACGCCGATGACGCCGCCGCCCAGCACGATGACCGACGAGGGGACGCGGTCGAGCACGAGCGCGTGCTCGCTCGTGATGACGCGCTCGCCGTCGATGTCGAGGCCGGGCAGGGACTTCGGCTCCGAACCCGTGGCCAGGACGATGTCGCGGCCCTCGTAGACGGTGCCGCCCACGGCCACGCTCTTCGGGCCGACCAGGCGGCCCTCGCCCTCGACGACGGTGACGCCGCGGCCCTTGAGCAGACCCTGGACGCCCTTCCAAGCCCTGTTCACGATCTTGTCGCGGAAGGCGCGGACACCCTGCATGTCGATGCCCTCGAAACGTGCCTTCACGCCGACGCTCTCGGCCTCACGGGCCTCGTCTGCCACCTCGGCGGCGTGGAGGAACGTCTTGGTGGGGATGCAGCCTCTGTGCAGGCAGGTGCCGCCGATCTTGTCCTTCTCGATCAGCAGAACCGACTTGCCCAGCTCGGCCGCGCGCAACGCGCACGCATACCCGCCGCTACCGCCCCCAAGGACCACGATGTCGTAGGGGCCGCTGCCTTCAGCCACAGGATTGCTCCTTGTCAGATTGATCCACCGGGGCCAGGCTCCTGGCCTGCCTCCGGCTATAGCATCTTTTCACTTGTCCACGCCGTAGGTGACCCGCTCGCGAGGGTCACTCCGCGTAGCGTCCGGCCAACCCCACGAGCGTGCGGGTGATCGCCCCGGTGCCGCCCTTCGGCGTGTAACCGTACGGCTCGCCCTTGTTGAAGGCGGGTCCGGCCATGTCGATGTGCGCCCAACGAATTCCGTCCGGCACGAATTCCCGGATGAACAGCGCGGCGGCCAGCATGGAGCCCGACCGCTCCGGGTTGATGTTCGCGATGTCGGCCACCGCCGAGTCGAGCCCCTTGCGCAGCTCCTCCGGAAGCGGCATGCCCCAGGCGCCCTCCCCTTCGCGCACGGCGGCGGCGACGACCTCATCGCGCACGGCGTCGTCGTTGCTCATGACGCCGGACACGCGCCAGCCGAGCGCGACGATCTGCGCCCCGGTCAGCGTGGCGACGTCCACGATCAGGTCCGGCTCGTCCTGCGCTGCCCGCGCGATGCCGTCGACCAGCACCAGGCGGCCCTCGGCGTCGGTGTCGAGCACCTCGACGGTCTTGCCGCTGAAGGTGTGGAGCACATCGGAGGGGCGCTGGGCGTTGCCGCTCGGCATGTTCTCCGCCAGGCAGAGGTAGCCGGTCACGTTGACGTTCAGCCCGAGCCGGGCCACGGCGGTCACCGCGCCGAGCACCGCGGCCGCGCCCGCCATGTCCGCCTTCATCCAGTCCATGGAGGCCGACGGCTTGAGCGACAGACCGCCCGAGTCGAAGGTGATGCCCTTGCCGACGAAGGCCAGGGTCTTGCTCGCCCCGGCCGGAGAGTAGGACAGGCGGATCAGCCGCGGCGGGTTGGCCGACCCCTGGCCGACCCCGATGATGCCGCCGTAACCGCCGTCGCGCAGGGCTTCCTCGTCGAGCACCTCGACCGAGAAGCCGGCCTTGGGGCCGGTCTCCTCGGCGATCTCGGCGAAGCGGGCCGGCCACAGGTCCGACGGAGGCGTGTTGACCAGGTCGCGGGTGAACTTCACCGCCTCGGCGACCACCTCGGCCTGCCGCAGCGCCTCCTCGGCGCCCTCGGCGGAGGAGACGACGGTGACCTCGCCGACGGGGCGCCGCCCCTCGCCGCTGGTGCGGTAGCGGTCGAAGTCGTAGGCGCCCAGCAGGCCGCCCAGCACCACCGCGCCCGCCTGCGCCGCCGTGGCGGCGGGAAGCGACAGCGCCACGCGCTCCTTGCCGCTGAGCGCGCGCGTGGCCGCGCCGGCGGCACGGCGCAGTGCTTCGAGGGCGTCGTCCGAGTCGGGGGAGGCGTCGCCCGCGGGGGCGTCTCCCAGGCCGACGACGACGAGCAGTGGCGCGGAGATGGCGCCGAACGTCGGGATCTTGGCGATCTCGCCCGCCGAGCCCTTGTGGCCGAGGGATGCGAGGGTGTCGGAAAGCTTGCCGTCGAGCGCGCGATCGATGGTTTCGGCGCCCGGTGCGGGGCGGATGCCGTCCGAGCCGGAGTGGACACCGACGACCAGAGCGTCGGTGTCGGTCGAGACGGGGTCAGTGGTGTTCAGCCGCACAGTGGTCACACAGCCCGATGCTAGCCCTGCTTCATGAGTAGTCATAAACGAGGGTTCATCCTACCAATCGGCAATGAGACCTCCATGACGGGGTCCGAATAATGGTGCTACTCTCACTAGCACCATGTTGCTCTCCTTGGACCTCAGTGATCCACGCCCGCTCCACGAACAGGTGGCGGGCGCGATCAGACGTTCGATCGCCCAAGGCGCCTACGCCCCGGGCGACCGCCTGCCGTCCGCGCGAGACCTCGCCGACGCCCTCGGCATCAACGCCAACACGGTGCTGAGAGCCCTGCGCGACCTCCGCGACGAGGGCCTGCTGGAGTTCCGGCGCGGGCGCGGCGTCAGCGTCCACCGCCTGCCCGACACCAAATCCGTCCTGGAATCGCTGGCCCGCGAGTTGCTGGAGGAAGCCGAGCGGCGCGGATACGGCAAAGACGAGGTGATCGAGATCCTCAAGGAGCTGCCATGACATCCGTGACATCTCCGCCATGCAACCGCAGGCCATCTCGAATAAGCCCATGTCACGCAAGCCCATGTCACACAAGGGAGGCATGATGACGCCGAGAAACCGGGCACTCGCCATCGGAGGCGCGTGGGGGGTGGTGGTGACGGCCGCCGTCCTGACCGTCCCTCTGTCCCAGCGCGGTCGGCTTCCCGAGCCGCTCGCCACCCACTGGGGGCCCGGCGGCGTCGACGGCACCGCGTCCTTCACCGCGACGCTCCTCGTCTCCGCGCTCCTCTGGGTCATCCCCTGGGCCCTCCTCATGGGCATCGCGGTGGTCGGCCCGCCTACCACCCGTCAGGGGCGCGCCACCTGGTGGGCCGCCCTCGGGGGATGGGGGGTGCTCGCCGCCGGCATCACGTTATTGATCGTCTACTCCAACCTCGACGTGGCACAGGCCCGCGACGCCGCCATGTCCTGGTGGCAGCCCGTGGCGGTGGTGGGCGGCGGATTCGCCGCCGCGGCCTTGGCGGGTTTTCTCGGCAGGGGTGAGCCCGATCCGCCTCAGGAGGCCGCCTCATCCACCGGTCTGCCCACGGTCCGGCTGCGGCCCGGGCGGCGCACCGTGTGGATCGGCCGCACCTCCAACCGGTGGCTGGCGGCCATGTCCTGGGCCGCCGTCGCACCGGCTGCGATCTTGGGTGGGGGAGCGGCGGCGGGCCTGCTTCCGGCCCACCTCGGCTGGGTCGGGCTCAGCCTCGCACCCCTCGCCGTGATCGGATCGATCACCTCCACGGTCCGCGTGAGGATCGGCGACGACGGCCTGACGATCGGGTTCGGTGCGTTCGGATGGCCGAGGAGGCACATCCCGCTCGATCGCGTCGATTCCGCCTGGGCCGAGGCACGCAGCCCGGCCGACGTCGGAGGGTGGGGGCTGCGCGGGCTGCCCGGCGCGTCCACGATCATGCTCAGGGGCGGCCAGTGTCTCGTCGCCCGCTACACCTCAGGCGGCCGGATCGCGATCAGCGTCGACGACGCCGAACGCGGCGCGGCCCTCCTCAACGCACTCGTCATGGAGCGTTCCGAGGCCCTGCCATGAGCCTCACGCGGTTGCGGGCCATCGGCGGACGAGCCGACCTGTTCATCTTCCTGGGCGTCGCGCTCGGCCTCTCGTGGCTGCTCCTGCTGCCCGTCTGGACGGGGCCACCGGCCTGGTCGGCTGGGCCGTCCTCGCCGCGCTCACGGTGCTCGCGCTGCGGGCGTGACCCGTCACGCCCCCGGCGCCGCCGGGGTCAGAAGGCGGCGGCGACCACCAGGCTCACGGCGGCGGCGGTCTCGGTCAGAGCGCCTAGCACGTCGCCCGTGATCCCTCCGAGCCGCCGCACGGCATGGCGCCGCAATCCCCAGGCCGCCGCCAGCCCGGCCAGCACGGCCACCGGGTAGGCCACGGGCGACACGCCCTGCCCCCACGCCTCTTGTCCCCACAGCCCCTGTCCCCACAGCCCCTGTCCCCACAGCCCCTGTCCCCACAGCCCCTGTCCCCACAGCCCTTGCGCCCACAGTCCCTGCGCCCACGACAGCAGTACGGCTCCCGCCACCACCGCCGCGGTGGCGGCCACCTGCCCCGTGCGCGTGACGCTGCCGGCCACCATCGCCCCCAGCCCGCCCGGCCGCGCGGCCGGCACCCTGCCGCCGCACGCCCACGTGATGGCCAGCCTCCCGGTGACACACGCCACCACCAGCGCGTACGGCCCGGCCTCGGCCGCCGCCGTCACCTGCACCAGCAGGACGACGATCAGCGTCATCACGCCAAACGGCCCTATGTCTGACTTTTTCATGATGTCGAGGGCGCCGTCGGCGGGCTTGCCGCTCCCCAGCCCATCGGCGAGATCCGCCAACCCGTCAAGGTGCAAGCCCCGCGTGAGCAATGCCAGCACGCCGACCGCCAGCACCGCCGGCAGCAGGCCCCCGACGAACAGACCGGCAACCCACATCACCAGCGCCGCCGCACCCCCCAGCACCAGCCCCACCAGCGGCGCCAGCACCATCGCCCGGCCGGCCGAAGCCCTGTCCACCTGCGGGAACCGTACGGGCACCACACTCAGCACGCCGAACGCGAGCCTCACCCCATCCACACGCGCAGCCTAAACGGCCCGCCCACCCCGCAGGCACCGCAGCCGGCGCGGCCGGTCAGATGGGGAGGGGGAGGAGGCGGCCGGCGATGACGAGGGCCACGTCGTCGGATTCGGCGGCGATGGCCTGGTTGAGGCGGCCGAGGGCGTCGCGGAAGCGACGGCCGCTCGACGTGGCGGGGACGACGCCGAAGCCGACTTCGTCGGAGACGGCGATCACGCGTGCGGGTGTCCGCCGCCAGGCGGCGGCGAGTTCGGCGCAGCGGTCGGTCACGGCGGCGGTGCTGCCCTCCCAGGCACCGCACTCGTCGAACACCGCCGCGAGCCAGGTGCCGAGGCCGTCGATCAGCAGTGCGCCCTCGGCCTCCGCCAGCAGGCCCACCAGGTCGGTCGTCTCCGAGGTGGCCCAGTGGCGCGGCCGACGGTCGCGATGCTCGGCCACCCTGCGCCGCCACTCCGGGTCGTCCCCGCCCGTCGGGCCGGTCGCGACGTAGGTGACCTCCGGCTCGCAGGCCAGCCTGAGCTCGGCCTCCGCGGACTTGCCGGAACGGGCCCCGCCCAGCAGAAGGGTCCGCCGCGGCGCCGCGGGGCCGGGCGCCGGGGGCCGGAGCGTCTCGATCGCCGTACCGTCGGGTACGGCACTCACCCCCCACAGCGCCGTCCGCCTGGCCGGCTCCGCCTCCGAGGGCGCCCGGTGGTCGACCCCGACCGCCACCACGTGTGTCGCCGCCCCGACCAGCCCACGCCGCCGCAGCCCGCCGAGCCGCTCCGGCCTGTCCAGCAGGTCGATCAGCACCATGGCGTACGGCGTGGCCTCGTCGGAGCCGGGGCCGGGGCCGCCACCGGGGCCGGAGCCGCGGCCAGGGTCGGGGCCAGGGCTGGGGCCAGGGCTGGGGAGCGGGGCGGTGCCGTACAGGGCGGGGTCGGCGAGGAGGAGGCGGGAGCCGTCCGGGCCGGTCACGGCGAGGCCGTCGGGCACCGCCGCGACGGTGAAGCCCGGCGGCGGGGCCTCCTCCCGGGCGGGCCAGGGGAGGCGCAGGGCGCCGTCGAGCACGATGTCGAGGGGGCGCCGGCGGCCGGGGGACACGCGCGCGCACGAGGCGCAGCCGCAGCCGGGCTCAGGCCATCCCCGGAGACCGGCGGAGCCGTTGATCAGGACCTTCATCAGGAACCTCCGAGGAGACCCCCGCCTTGAGGCGGGGGAGGAATCGGACCCCCTGCGGAGCAGGGCAGGGGCGGGCGTTTCGCCGCCGGGCGAAACGCCATGCGAACACACGCGTGCCCTGAGCCATTCGCCGGGGGTTCGCCGGGGGCGGTGCCTGCGGGGATGCGGGTGCGGACGGATAGTGTTCGTCCGCTGCGGGGTTTCGCGCTGCGGTGCACCGCAGACGCGCTCGCGGCTTGGCATGCGGTCCCGTAAGGCATTGGACCTCGACGTAGGGGAAAGAGGAGCGTGGAGATGACCTGGCGCTGGCGCTATGAGAACGCGAACGGTGGCGAGGTCACCGATCGGCCGCTGCCGAGGGATGTCTTCCAGAACCAGTCCGACGCCGAGTCGTGGCTGGGGGAGAACTGGTCCGAGCTGCTGAGCGCCGGCGTCGAGCAGGTGAGCCTGCTGGAGGACGACCGGGTCGAATACTCGGGGATGTCCCTCCGGGAGCAGTAGGAGTCCCCGCGGGCCGCGTCCGCCCCGCCGCAGCCGCGGCGAGGCGGACGCGGGCGCCTCACGGACGCTCGGCGGGCGACTTGGTGAGAGCGGGGTCGCGCTGGACGATCGGGCCGAGCACGTCGTCGATCTTCTCCATGATCTCCCGGTCGAGCTTGACGCCCGCCGCCTTGACGTTGTCCCGGACCTGGTCGGGGCGGGACGCGCCGACGATGGCGGAGGCCACGTTCGGGTTCTGCAGCACCCAGGCGATCGCGAGCTGGGCCATGCTCAGGCCCGCCTCCTCGGCGATCGGCTTGAGCTCCTGCACGCGCGTGAGCACTTTGTCCTCCATCCAGGCGGAGATGACCGACGCCCCGCTCTTCTCGTCGGTGGCCCGGGAGCCGACCGGGGGCGCCTGCCCGGGCAGGTACTTCCCGGTGAGCACGCCCTGGGCGATGGGCGACCAGACGATCTGGCTCAGACCTTCCTTCTCGCTGAGCGGGACGACCTCCTGCTCGATGACCCGCCACAGCATCGAGTACTGCGGCTGGTTGGAGATGATCCGGTCGAAGCCCATCTCATCGGCGATCTTGAGGGCCTCGGCGATCTGCGAGGCCGTCCACTCGCTGACGCCGACGTAGAGGACCTTGCCCTGCCGTACGAGGTCGTCGAACGCGCGCAGGGTCTCCACGAGCGGCGTCTCGGAATCGAACCGGTGGGCCTGGTAGAGGTCGACGTAGTCGGTCTGCAGGCGGCGCAGGGAGCCGTGGAGGGACTCCATGATGTGCTTGCGCGACAGCCCGCGGTCGTTGGGGCCGGGGCCGGTCGGCCAGTAGACCTTGGTGAAGATCTCCAGCGACTCGCGGCGCTCGCCCTTCAGCGCTCTGCCGAGCACCTGCTCCGCTTTGGTCTCTGCGTAGATATCGGCCGTGTCGAAGGTCGTGATGCCTTCGTCGAGCGCCGCCCGGACGCACGCCAGTGCGGCGTCCTCCTCGACCTGGGAGCCGTGAGTGATCCAATTTCCGTAGCTGATTTCACTGACCTTCAGGCCACTACGGCCCAGATAGCGGAATTCCATGGATACGACCCTACGCTCGGGAGAGAGTCGATCATCTAGGCGGTGAGCGGCTGGGATTCGGGATAGTGTGCCCCGGGTGCGGCGGTTGATCGGTTCTCGGTTGGTACGGCGGGCGCTTCTCGGGGTCATCCTGGCCGCGATCGTCGTACGGGTGGTCAGGTGGCGGCGCATCGCGCGAGCTCAGGGCCGCGCGCGTGCCGCGAGCCGAGCTCGGGCCGCCGCCGCCCATGCCGGGGCCCATGCCGGGGCGCGCAGCGGGGCGGCGGTCGCACCGGCCTCGACGACGGCGGGGCTGCAGGCCGACCAGGGCGGGGCCGTGCCCATGCCGGGGGTGCCCGGCGCGGCGCAGCGCGCCCACTCCGCGACGCGGCGCGACCGGCTCCAGGAGGCACTGAACGCCCCCAAGCCGACCCGTCCGCCGCTGTCCGCCGCCGCGCGCACGGTGGTGGTGTGGCTCGCCGCCGTGGCGGCGGCCGTGGCTCTTCTCACCGTGCTCGCCGGGGCGTTCGTGGCGTTCGTGGCCTTCTCCTCCGGCGAGGAGAAGGCCCTGTCGGCGAGTGAGGCCGAACCGCACGCTCAGCGCGAAAGCGGGCCGCGCGAGACCGGGCCGGGGACGGTCTTCCCAGAGGCCCAGTCGATGCCGGTGCCCCAGGCGGGCCCTGCGGGTACGGCTACGCCGTACCCGCAGGGCCGTGAAGACCCGCCGGCGTCCCCCGCGCCGACGGCGCATCCCCGCTGCGCCGTACGGCCCGTCGTCGCCGACGCCAGGCCGCTGTCGCCCGCGATCAGCCGGGCGGTGAACCGGCAGTGGACACGCATCGAGGGCTGGCTGCGGACCAACGCCCCGCGTTCCTACGCGAGCCTGCGCCCCCCGGCGAAGGCCCGCACGCTCGCCGTCGCCGAGGCCCAGATGGGCCTGCGCCTCCCCGACGACCTGCGCGCTTCACTCCTGCGCCACAACGGCTCCGCGGGCCCCGCGGCCTTCGGCCTCGGCACCGCCGGGTCCGGCACGGGCACTCCCGCCCGCACTCCCACGTCGCCCCCGGCCACCGGCCCGACGAGCACCACCGGGCCGACGAAGAGCGGGACGCCGGGCGCCGGCCTGACACGCGGCGGGACGGGCATTGGGCGGGCGGAGAACGGGACGGCGGGCGCTACCGGGACGCCGGGGGCCGGGGCCGGGACGGCGGGTGGCCTGTACGGCGTGCGCGATGTACGCGACACGTGGCGCCGGACCTGTTCGACGTATGCGCCTCTCGGCCATCGGGCCGTCGAGTGGGTCCGTGTCGCTCCGTCGGTCGTGGTCGACACGGCGACGGGACGGCTCGCGCCCACCAGGCTCGGGGCCGTGGAGGGTCTCAAGGGCCGCACGTACTACGGTCTGCTGCGCTCGGTCGCCGACGCCCTGGAGACCGGGCGGCCCTTCGACGGCCACCGCCCGGCGGCCGTCGACGGTGTGCTCCGGTGGGTGCCGTCGCCGACGCCGAGGTGAACCCGGTGGCCGGGACCCGGTAGCCGGGCGCGGGTAGGCGCGGACCGGCACGGATCGCGGCGACGCCCCGTGACGCCGAGTCAGGGGGTGCTCCGATGGGTGCCGTCGGCGGCGCCGGAGCGAAGCCTGAACGTCGAAGTGGACCAGCCTGAACGTCGAAGTGGACCAGACGGACATGCGCGGGCGAGCGCGTGAGGCCGCCAAGGCCAGACGGCCGGATCGACACCGGCAGGTCGGCGAAGGACCGTCGCGGGCCGGGCCGGGTTGGGCGCAGGCGGACACGCGGCACCGCCCCGGCCGGTTCGACGCGGTCGAGTGACCGGTCGCGTGACGTGGGAGCCGGGGTGCCGACCCGCGCTCGACCCCGGCGGCAGCGCTCGACCCCGGCGGGTGGAACGTCCGGGGCGGGTGGAACGGCCGGGGCCGGGTCAGCGGCGGGGTGCCGGGGCGGGGACAGGTCTGCCGCCGGGCAGCACCTGCGGCTTGGGGAAGCGCAGTCGGCGGATCTGCAGGGCGCGCATGGCCGCGTAGAAGCCGATGCCCTTGAGGCTTTCGCCGGGGAACTTCTCGGTGGCGACCTTCTTGACCCGCCAGCCGACCCAGATGGCGGTGGCCAGCACGCTGACCATCATCACAGGCCAGGCGACGGTGATGACGCTGAAGTAGATGTACTGCTTGATGTCGTTGGGGAACGGCACCCAGGTCAGGACCAGGATGACGACCGAGAAGGGCAGGAAGTACTGGCTGACGATGCGCCGGGAGTCGACCCAGTCGCGGGCGAACTTGCGCACGGGCCCTCGGTCGCGCGGCTGGAAGTAGCGCTCATCACCTCTCGCCAGCCCTTCCTGGGCCCGCGCCCGCTGAGCCGCCTGCCGCTCGCGGAGTTGGCGGTAGGCTTCTTTACGGGTCTTGGGCGCCGTGACGGGTTGGCGCCGCCGTCCCTCGGCGTCTCGCCGCTTAGGGGTTGGGCGTCCCTTGCCCCCGGATTTGGCATCGTTTGCGGTGGCGGGGGACTCATCCACAGCCTGCTGGGTACGACGTCGGAACACGACGTTCAGCCTACCGGGCGTGCAACTTAGTGACGCCCTCGTGCGTTATGCGTAGGGTGAACCCAGGGGCGGCTCCACTGATCGACAGGGGCGGTCCGGCAGGGGGCGACCCGAGCACGACCATAAGAAGGGGACGGCCGACGCGCATGAGCGTGATGAAGAGACTTTCAATGATCTTCAAGTCCAAGGCCAACAAGGCCTTGGACAAAATGGAGGATCCACGCGAAACCCTGGATTATTCCTACCAGCGTCAGCTCGACTTGCTGCAGAAGGTCCGCCGGGGCGTGGCCGATGTCGCCACTTCGCGCAAGCGTGTGGAGCTCCAGATCAACCAGCTTGAGCAGCAGGGGGCGCGCCTTGAGGAGCAGGGCCGCAAGGCCCTGACGGTGGGTCGTGAGGACTTGGCGAGGGAGGCCCTCACGCGCCGTTCCGGGCTGCAGTCGCAGATCGCGGACCTGCGCGTCCAGCATGACAACCTCCAGTCGGAGGAGGAGAAGCTCACCACCGCCTCCCACCGCCTGCAGGCCAAGGTCGACGCCTTCCGCACGAAGAAGGAGACCATCAAGGCCACCTACACCGCGGCTGAGGCGCAGACCCGCATCAACGAGGCGTTCACCGGCATCTCCGAAGAGATGGGCGACGTGGGCCTCGCGATCCAGCGGGCCGAGGACAAGACGGCACAGATGCAGGCCCGCGCCGGCGCGATCGACGAGCTGCTGGCCAGCGGCGCGCTGGAGGACTTCACCGGCAAGCGCGACGACATCCAGGCCGAGCTGGACCGCGTGGGCGCCGGCAACGACATCGAGCTCGAACTGCAGCGCATGCGCGCCGAGCTCGGACAGGCGCCGGCGCCGAAGAGCGCGATCGAGTCGGGTGGGCAGCAGCCGCAGCAGCAGCCCCAACCGTCCACGCAGCAATACCGGCAACCGGGGGAGGGGCAGTGATCGTCCGAATCATGGGGGAGGGGCAGGTCCAGATCGCCGAGGGCGATATCGACGTGCTCAACGTTTTGGACACCGATCTGGAGACCGCGATCCAGCGTGACGACGAGGCGGAGTTCCGCGTCAGACTCCACGACCTTCTGGACAAGGTCCGCGAGGTGGGCACGGCGCTTCCAGATGACAGTCTGGAGCCGTCCGAGCTGATTTTGCCGCCTCCTGACGCTTCTATGGATGAAGTGCGCCAAATGCTGGGAGATTCCGGGCTTATCCCGGGCTAGCTTGGGCTCATGGCTCGCACCCGGTTCGCCGCAGACCGGGGCCTCACCAGGCGCATGGTCCTCACCATGTTCCTGCTGGGGCTGCTTTATGTGGCATTCGTAGCAGTGCTTATCGCTCTGGGCGCCCGAGCGATCACCGTGCTGGTGATCGCCGGGGGCTTTCTGCTGGTGCAGTACTTCTTCTCCGACCGCATCGCCCTCTACGCGATGGGCGGTCGGGAGGTGTCCCCCGAAGAGGCGCCCCAGCTGCACGCGCTGATCGACCGGCTCTGCGCCATGGCCGATATGCCGAAACCCAGGGTCGCGATCGCCGAGAGCGACGTTCCCAACGCCTTCGCCACCGGGCGCGACCAGAAGCACGCGGTCGTCTGCGTGACCACCGGCCTGCTGCGCCGCCTCTCCGCCGAAGAGCTCGAAGGCGTCCTCGCCCACGAGATGTCCCACGTGGCGCACCGCGACGTCGCCGTGATGACCATCGCCTCGTTCCTCGGGATCGTCGCCGGGCTGATGACGAGGTTCGCCCTCTACACCGGCCTCGGCCGCAGCCGCGACGACCGCGGCGGCCTTCCCGTCGGCCTGATCATCATGCTGGTGTCCGTGCTGGTCTACGCGGTGAGCTTCCTGCTCACACGGGCACTGTCCCGCTACCGCGAGCTGGCCGCCGACCGCGCCGGCGCACTGCTCACCCAGCGCCCCTCCGCCCTCGCCAGCGCACTGACCAAGGTCAGCGGCGACATGGCCCGCATCCCCACCGAGGACCTGCGCAAGGCCGAGCCGTTCAACGCCTTCTACTTCGCGCCCGCGCTCTCCCCGGGCGCCAGCGTGGCCGCCCTGTTCTCCACGCACCCGCCGCTGGACCGCAGACTCGACCAGCTCGCCCGCATCTCCGCGGAACTGGGCAGGCCCTGACAGCAGGCCCCGACGAGGGCAGGAAGGAGAACGGGGACGACGATGCGGTGGTGGGACACGTTGCTGGGCCGTACCAAACCCGTCGCGCCCGACCTTGACGCGCTTTTCCGGCTGCCGTCGGCCGCGGTGACGCTCAAGGCGGCGAGCGGTTTCGACCCGACGGGCAAGGGGTCGGTGAGTTTCCGCGCCGCCGAGGGCGGCGCGTTCACGGAGCTGGAGAGCGACGCCCGGGCCCTGATCGGGGAGCGGGCCGAGCGGTCCACCGACCAGTACGGATACACCTGGCTCACCGTGACCTACGAACCGGACGACGTCGGCGGCCTGGTCACCGACCTGCACGCGGTGAACACGTCCCTGGAGCAGGCCGGGTTCGGCCCCGCCCTGCTGTGCTCGCTCGTCTCCTTCGTCGGTTCGGCCGGAGAACGGCTGGCGCTGGTCTACCTCTACAAACGCGGCACCTTCTACCCCTTCGCCCCGCTCCCCGGTGAACGGAGGGACAACGCACTCGAACTCCAGGTGCGCGGTGCTCTGAGTGGCGAGCTCCAGATCGAGCGGGACCTGAGCAGGTGGTTCCCGGTCTGGGGTGCCCCGGGCATCATGTGACCGACCCGCGCACCCTCACCCGCGTGGCGGCGTGGCTGCTGGTCGCCGCCGCGCTGCTCTACAGCCTGTGGCTGCCGCAGCAGTACCTCAACCCCCACATCGACCGGGTCACCGCCTACATCAGCGAGCTCGACGCGGCCGACCAGCCGTGGTCGTGGATCGGCAGGCTCGGCGACGCGCTCGCCGGGGCGGCGGTCCTCGCCGCCGTCGCCCTCGTGCCCGACCCGCGGCCGAACAGGTGGAGTCTGACCGGATGGATCGGGCTGGCCGTGTTCGGCGCGGCGACCCTGATCGACGGGATGCTCGCGCTCGACTGCGCCACGCTGAGCGACCCCGCCTGTCTCGCCCGCGAGCACGCGGGCACCGTGTCGCTCTCGCACGACCTGCACACGGCCAGCAGCGCCGTCGCCGCCTTCGGAGCCATGTTCAGCCTCCTCACCCTTCCCGTCGGGTCGCGCTCACGCGCGATCAGGTACGGCGGAGCCGTCCTGGCCCCCGCCGCCTTGGCGGCGACGGTCTGGACCCTGCTGGCCGTCTCCCTCCAGGGCCAGGTGGGGGCCGCGCAGCGGCTCCAGGTCGCGCTGTTCGCCCTGTGGACGGTGGTGGTGGCGTACGGCCTGCCGCGTGCCGGGCCGGCCGGCCGCAGGGGCGGCGTCCACGTGGTGCGCGAGGGCACGGGCACACCCGTGATCGTGCTCGCGTCCGGCATCGCGGGCGCCTGGTTCCACTGGGACGGTGTCGCCGCCGCGCTCCGGGGTGAGGGCACCGTGGTCGGCTTCGACCGTCCCGGCCTCGGGCGCAGCCCGGCGCCTGTCGTCCCGCCGACGCTGCGGCGCGAGGCCGTACGGCTGCTCGCCCTGGCGGGCGGTTCGCCCGCCGTGCTGGTGGCGCATTCGGCGGCGGCGTGGCACGCCGAGGCGTGCGCCCGCTGGTGGCCGGGGCCGGTCGTCGGGATGGTGCTGGTGGATCCGAGCTGCGAGCCGGGCGGCAGGCGCGGCACCGCGTTCGGCAGGGCGCTGCGCGGGGCCATGCCCGCCCTTGGCGGCACGTTCGGCATGGCTGTGCTCGCCCGCCTGCTGGGCCCGCCCGCGCACCGCCTGCTGGCGCCGGACGGGCCCGGGGACGGCCGCGAGCGCGAGGTGTACGGCAGCGCCAGGGTGGCGGCGGCCTCCGCCGGCGAATGGCTGGCCTACCGGGACATGGCCCACGACATGGCGGCGCTGCGGAGGGAGCGGCCGTATCCGCCGATCCCGACCGTGGTGATCGGCACGGGCGCCGACGACCGGTGCCAGCGCGATCTCGCCGCGTCGCTCCGCGCGGAGCTGGTCGTCCTGCCCGGCTGCGGACATCAGGTGCACCTGGAGCGGCCCGCCGCGGTGGCCGCCGCGGTACGCGCGGTCATCGCGGCGTGGAAGCGCGGGGGACGCCGGTCGGGGCCCCGCTCGGACCCGCATTGATCTACCAAAAGGGTCCTGAGCAGGGAAAAGGCGGATATCGACCCTCATAGCGGGTATATCGCTCCCCGGGCAGATCACTGTCGGGCAGGCCACTGTCGGGCAGATCACTGTCGGGCAGATCACTTGGGGCATCGACTGCGGGGGATCGCAGGGGACCGCGGGGGGATGACGTGAGGCACGCCGAGGTCTGGGGCCTTGAGCCCGGGGCCGGGAGCGCGCAGGCCGTAGAGAGCGAGCGGTCGTCGCGCTTCCTGGCCGCTGTGCCCAGGGTGCTGTCGACCGTGCTCGCCGTACTCGCCGTCTACTGCCTGCTCATCGCCCTCGTCGCCCCCCTGCGGCACGCCCTCGTGCCCGTGACCGAGACGGTCAGCGTCGGGCTGTTCACCCTGGAGGCCAACCTCGCGTACGCGGTGTTCATAGCGCTACTCGCGGGCGCGGTGGCGCGGCGCAAACGGGTGGCGTACTGGGTATTCGTCGCGGTCGTCGTCATCACCCTGCTCGCCGACGCCGTCACCGTGCCGGTATACGTCTTCATCCCGGAGCTGAGACCGGAGTTCCCCGCGGCCTTCTTCATCGCCACGACCGTCAACCTCGTGCTCATGACCGCCGTCCTCGTCATCATGGTCGCGGCGTACGGCGAGTTCTACGCCAAGGTCCAGCACGCGGCGTTCCGCAAGGCACTGACCACGGTGATCGCGCTCCTGATCGTCTCCTTCGCCATCGGCATGGGGCTCGTCACCCTCTTCCCCGGCACGCTGCCGAAGGATGCACACCTGACCTGGGTGCTGGAGAAGACCCTGGGCGGCGCGATCAGCTTCGACTTCCACACCAGCGGCCACCCCCCGCAGTGGGTGGGGTTCCTCATCGGGCTCATCAGCGCCACCGCGCTGCTGGCGGGTGCCGCGGTGCTGTTCGGGTCGCAGCGGGCCCTCGCCGTACTCGCCCCGCGGGAGGAGACGCACATCCGCACCCTGCTCGCCGAGCACGGCGAACGCGACTCGCTCGGCTACTTCGCCACCCGCCGCGACCGGGCCGCGATCTTCTCCCCGAGCGGAAAGGCGGCCGTCTCCTACCGCGTCGTGGCCGGAGTGAGCCTCGCCGGGGGCGACCCCATCGGCGACCTGGAGGCGTGGCAGCCCGCGATCTGCGCCTTCCTCGACCAGGCCAAGGCGTACGGCTGGACGCCGGCCGCCGTCGGCGCGAGCGAGGAGGGGGCGCGCGCCTACCACCGGTCCGGGCTGCACGTGCTGGAACTCGGCGACGAGGCCGTGATCGACATCGCCGCGTTCTCCCTGGGAGGGCGCGGCATGCGCGCCGTACGGCAGGCGGTCA
Organism: Sinosporangium album; assembly: GCF_900100605.1. Taxonomy (GTDB): domain Bacteria; phylum Actinomycetota; class Actinomycetes; order Streptosporangiales; family Streptosporangiaceae; genus Sinosporangium; species Sinosporangium album. The sequence continues at coordinate 48,159 of NZ_FNCN01000038.1, forward strand.
ACCGGGTCGAACGCGCGGGCTACACCCTGCGGATACGCCGCCACAGCGCGCTGCCCCCCGACGAGATGCACCGTGTCATCGAACGCGCCCGCGCCTGGCGGGACACCGAGACCGAACGGGGGTTCTCCATGGCCCTCGGCCGCCTGGGCGACCCGGCGGACGGGCGGTGCGTGCTCGTGGAGGCCCTGGACGCGCAGGGTGGCGAGGCCGCCGTGCTGTCGTTCGTGCCGTGGGGGGAGCACGGCCTGTCCCTGGACCTGATGCGCAGGGACAGAGACGCCGACAACGGGCTGATGGAGTTCATGGTCGCCGGGCTGGCCGGCCATGCCCCCGCCCTCGGGATCGAGCGCATCTCGCTGAACTTCGCGGTGTTCCGCGCGGTGTTCGAGGAAGGGGCCCGCATGGGGGCGGGCCCGGTGCTGCGGGCCTGGAGGCGCACGCTGCTCTTCTGCTCCCGGTGGTGGCAGCTTGAGTCCCTCTACCGCTCAAGCGCGAAATACCAGCCGATCTGGGTGCCGCGCTACCTGGCCTACGGCGAGGCCCGCGACCTGCCCAAGGTGGGGTTCGCCAGCGCCGCCGCCGAGGGCTTCGTGCCGAGCCGCAGCCTGCACGCCCTGCTGCACCGCGGTGAGGCGGACGCGCAGGCCCGCGCCGAGGCCGGAGCGCCGCCCGCCGTCCCCGAGCTCCAGGCCGCGGACGGCCCCGCCGTACACGCTCCGGAGCAGGTGCAGGTGCGGATGGCCAAGCTCGCCGAGATCCCCGAGCCGTACAAGCCCATGTTCGACCGCACGGACACCTGCGCCGACGTACGGCAGCGCCACGCCGGCCTGCCCCCGGGCTCCTCATCCGGCGACTGCGTCGCCGTGGCAGGCCGGGTCATGCTGGTGCGCGACCACGGCGGGGTGCTGTTCGCCACGATCGCCGACTGGAGCGGGCGGCTCCAGCTCATGGTCACCGACCACGACCTGCTGGCGCGGTGGCGGCGCACCGTGGACATCGGCGACCACGTCGGCTGCCGCGGCGAGGTCGTCGCCACCCGCACCGGCGAGATCTCCGTGCGCGCCGAGGACTGGACGCTCACCGCCAAGTGCCTGCACCCCCTGCCGCACGCCCGCCGGGGCTTGAACGGGGCCGAGAGCACGGCCAGGAGGCGCTACCTGGACCTGGTGCTGCGGCCCGAGTCGCGCGAGATGCTGCGGGTGCGGGGGACCGCGCTGCACGCGCTGCGCAACTCCCTGGTCGACCGCGGGTTCCTGGAGGTGGAGACCCCGATGCTCCACCCCGTGTACGGCGGAGCGTTCGCCAGGCCGTTCATCACGCACAGCAACGCCTACGGCGACATGCGGCTGTATCTCCGCATCGCACCGGAGCTCTACCTGAAGCGCCTGTGTGTGGGGGGTGCGGAAAGGGTCTTCGAGCTCGGCCGTACCTTCCGCAACGAGGGCGTGTCCCCCAAGCACAACCCCGAGTTCACGATGCTGGAGCTGTACCAGGCGTACGCGGACTACGGCACCATGCTCGTGCTCGCCCGGGAGCTGATCCAGGAGACGGCCGTCGCCGTCTACGGATCCCCGGTGATCTTCCATAGGCGTGCCGCCGTGGACATCTCCGGCGACTGGCCGGTGGTCACCGTGTACCAGGCGATCTCCGACGCCGCAGGGCAGGAGATCACCCCGGGCACGCCGTACGCCGACCTGCTGGCCGTCGCCGAGCGGACCGCCGTCCCGATCGACCCCCGCTGGCGCAGGGGAGCGGTCGTGCAGGAGCTCTACGAGCGCCTGGTCGAGGCCCGGACCACGCGGCCCACCTTCTACACCGACTTCCCGGCCGACATCTGCCCCCTGACCCGCCCCCACCGGGACGACCCGAGCCTGGCGGAACGGTGGGACCTCGTCGCCTACGGCACCGAGATCGCCACCGCCTACTCCGAGCTCATCGACCCGATCGAGCAGCGCCGCCGCCTCATCGAGCAGTCGCTCCACGCCTCCCTCGGCGACCCGGAGGCCATGGAGGTGGACGAGGACTTCCTCCTCGCGCTCGAACACGCCATGCCGCCCACCGGCGGCCTCGGTCTGGGTGTCGATCGGCTGGTCATGCTGCTCACCGGTGCCTCGATCCGACAGACCCTGACTTTTCCCCTCATGCGTCCCGAACCCCGGTAGACCTTTTGGAAACCCACGGATAGCGTCAAGTCCGGGCGCGGCGCATCGGCGTCCGCGGCCCCCGATGATGGCATCGGCGCATGATCAAGATGACTCGTGCGGCGCTCCTCGCCGCCGCCGCGATCGCCGGTGCCGCAACGTTCGGCGGGATGGCCTCCGCCGACGCGGTCAGCCCGGCCGACCCGGTCAAACCGAAGGTGACGATGCAGAACGAAGCTTCACGGGTGACCGTCGTGGGACAGGGCAGTGTGGCGTCCGCTCCCGACATCATGCGGCTCAACGCGGGGGTCGAGGCGCGCCGCCCCACCGCGGGCGAGGCATTCGCGGCGGCCAGGGCGGCGGCGGGCCGCCTCACCCAGGCCCTGCTCGACGCGGGCGTGCAGGCCAAGGACCTGCAGACCAACGACCTTTCGCTCGGACCCGAGTTCGAGGTGCACCCCAAGGTCTCCGGGTACCGCGCCTCCCAGGGCGTGGTGGCGATCGTCCGCGACGTCTCCACCGCGGACAAGGTCATCGAGGCCGCCGCGTCCGTCGGCGAGGAGGTCCGCCTCAACGGCGTCTCCTTCGAGATCTCCAACCCGGAGGCCGCGACGAAGGCCGCCAGAGACCGCGCCTTCCAGGACGCGCTCGCCAAGGCCACGCAGTACGCCGAACTCGCCGACAGGCGGATCGGGCGGGTCGTCTCCATCAGCGAGGAAGGCGGCGTTTCGCCGCGCCCGTTCCTGATGGGCGCCGCCGCGGTCGCCGACAAGGAGTCCATCAGCGTCGGTCAGGAGATCACGTCGGTCACCGTGCGCGTGGTCTTCGAGTTCGCCCCGCAGGACTGAGCCCCGCGGCCCCGGAGGCCCCACCCATGACCGTGCCCGCGGCACGCGTTCGCGCGCACCGCGGGCACATATGGGCGCATGCGGGCCGGCCGCAGTAGGGCCACGGTGCAGCCACAGTGCAGCCACAGTGCAGCCACCGTGCGGCCACCGTACGGCCCCCAGCCTCTGTACGGCTCAGCCTTCGCGCGGCCCGCCGGCCTTCGCGCGGCCCGTCAGGGGAGGGCCAGCATCCGGTCGAGAGCGACCTTGGCCCAGTGGGTCGTGTCGGAGTCGACGGTGATCTGGTTGACCACGGTCCCCGCCGCGAGCGACTCCAGCGCCCACACCAGGTGGGGCAGGTCGATGCGGTTCATCGTGGAGCAGTAGCAGACCGTCTTGTCCAGGAAGGCCACGTTCTTGTCGGGGAACATCTGCCCGAGGCGCTTGACCAGGTTCAGTTCGGTGCCGACGGCCCACGAGGAACCGGAGGGGGCGGCCTCCAGCGTCTTGATGATGTATTCGGTGGACCCCACGTAGTCGGCCTTGGTCACGACCTCGTGCCTGCACTCGGGGTGGACGAGCACGTTGACGCCGGGTATGCGCTGCCGTACGTCGTCCACGCACTGGGCGGTGAACCGCCCGTGGACGGAGCAGTGGCCTTTCCAGAGGATCACCTTGGCGTTCTTGAGCTGCTCGTCGGTCAGACCGCCGTTCGGGCGGTGCGGGTTGTAGACGACGCAGTCGTCGAGCGACAGGCCCATCTCCAGCACCGCCGTGTTGCGGCCGAGGTGCTGGTCGGGGAGGAACAGCACCTTCTCGCCGCGCTCGAAGGCCCAGGTCAACGCGCGCTCGGCGTTGGAGGAGGTGCAGACCGCGCCGCCGTTCCTGCCGCAGAACGCCTTGATGTCTGCGCTGGAGTTCATATACGTGATGGGAACGGTGACCCCGGCCACCCCGGCGTCCTCCAGGGTCTCCCAGCACTCCTCGACCTGGTCGAAGGTCGCCATGTCCGCCATCGAGCAGCCCGCGGCGAGATCGGGCAGGACGACCTTCTGCCGGTCCGTGGTGAGGATGTCGGCGGATTCCGCCATGAAGTGCACGCCACAGAAAACGACGAACTCCGCGTCCGGGCGGGCCGCGGCCTCCCTGGCCAGCTTGAACGAGTCCCCGGTGACGTCCGCGAACTGGATCACCTCGTCACGCTGGTAGTGGTGGCCGAGGACGAACAGCCGGTCGCCGAGGGCGGCCTTGGCTCTCCTGGCCCGCTCCACGAGAGCCGGATCTGACGCGGGCGGCAGCTCGCCGGGACAGTCGACTCCGCGCTCGCTGTGTGGGTCCTCCGACGTGCCCAGCACGAAAAGCGGAAGCCCGATCTGGGTGGTCGACACGACCACACCCCCTTATCGTCGAACTGACGACTAATGATGGCACAGCCGTCGGAGATCACCTGGTCCGGGGGGGCTTATCCGGATATTGCCGCAGGTCAGAGTGGTGGGAGCGGTTCTCTCCGGCTGTGCCGTACACATGTGGTCGCCCGCAGGGGGCGCGCGCGGGGACGCGCGGGCGGACGCGCGGGGGCCTGAAGGGGACGGCGAGGGCCGCCAGGGCGGAAACTCTCAGGCGGCTCGCGGAATGTGTGGACCTCGGCAGGTGTTGCTACCGTCTAAGTAGAGACGTCAGAACCAAGACAGTCGCCCGCGGCGGCGGCTAACCACTACGCGGGAGCAGCACATGACGGTTGAGAGCAGCGAGACCACGCAGCAGGGCCTCGTCCTGACCGACGCGGCGGCGGCCAAGGTCAAGAGCCTGCTGGAGCAGCAGGGCGAGGAGGGCCTCCAGCTCCGCGTTGCCGTGCAGCCGGGTGGTTGCTCCGGCCTCCGCTACCAGCTTTTCTTCGACGACAGGTCGATGGACGGCGACGTCGTGACCGACTTCGGCGGCGTCGGCGTCGTGACGGACCGCATGAGCGCTCCCTACCTCATGGGTGCCACGATCGACTTCGTCGACACGATCGAGAAGCAGGGCTTCACGATCGACAACCCCAACGCCACGGGCTCCTGTGCCTGCGGCGACTCCTTCAACTAGATCACGCCACGTCCGCGGCTCCGCGGGAGGCGTCGACGTGTCCGAGCGATGGTGATGGCGCGTGAGAACGCCGGGGACACACAGACCCGCCGGTGACGAGCCGGCCGTGACGAGCGTCGGAGAGGGCCCCGTCCGCCTTGGTGCGGGCGGGGCCTTCCCGTATCCTTACGTGGCTCATCGGCGGCTCCACAGGGCCGCCCACGCCCTCTAGAGATGCTGACAACGAGGAGAAGCACCCCGTGCGCATCGCCGTCACAGGTTCCATCGCGACCGACCATCTGATGACCTTCCCCGGTCGGTTCGCCGACCAGCTCATCGCCGACCAGCTCGACCGGGTGTCCCTGTCGTTCCTCGTCGACGACCTGCAGATCAGACGCGGGGGGATCGCCGCCAACATCAGCTTCGGCATGGGGTCCCTCGGCCTCGCCCCGATCCTGGTCGGCGCGGTCGGAGCCGACTTCGCGGACTACCGCTCATGGCTGGAGCGGCACGGCGTCGACTGCGAGTCGGTCCACGTCTCCGAGCTCCACCACACGGCCCGCTTCCTGTGCACGACCGACGAGACGCACAACCAGATCGCCTCGTTCTACACCGGCGCCATGGCCGAGGCCCGGGAGATCGAACTCCAGCCGATCGCCGACCGGGTGGGCGGGCTCGACCTCGTCGTCGTCAGCCCCAACGACCCCGACGCCATGCTCCGCCACACCGACGAGGCCCGTCTGCGCGCCATCCCGTTCGCCGCCGACCCCTCGCAGCAGATCGCCCGCATGGACGGCGAGCAGATCCGCTCCCTCGTCGAAGGCGCGGCCTACCTCTTCAGCAACGACTACGAGAAGGCCCTCATCGAGCAGAAGACCGGCTGGAGCGAGGACGACGTCCTGCGGCGTGTGGGCATCCGCGTCACGACCCTCGGCCCCAAGGGCGCCCGCATCGACCGCGTGGGTGAGCCCTCACTCCACGTCCCGCCCGCCCCCGAGCTCGGCAAAGCCGACCCGACCGGCGTCGGCGACGCCTTCCGCGCCGGCTTCCTCGCCGGCCTCGCCTGGAACCTCGGCCTCGAACGCTGCGCCCAGATCGGCAACCTCACCGCCACCCACGTCCTTGAGCGTGTGGGCTGCCAGGAATACGAGCTCAAGCAGCAGGTCTTCCTCGACCGCTTCGCCGACGCCTACGGCGCCGAAGCCGCCGCCGAGATCGCCCCCCACCTCCGCTGCCTCCACCCCTGACCCGCCCCACCCCCGCTGAGGCCGACGTTCTGGGTTTCTGGCCGCTTTGGGAGTGCGAGCGGGCGCCGGTGTCTGGACTGAGGAGCGTAGGGAGCGTAGCGACCGGAG
>NZ_FNCN01000056.1 GCF_900100605.1 Sinosporangium album
GATAACGACACCCCGCCCCCACCACCGCCACCGGCTCCCGCGCCGCCGACTCCACCTCCGAAAGCCGACGCCGCGCCACCTGAAGATCGGCCGTGACCCGGCGCAAATACTCGACCAGTTCGTTTTCGCTGGGCATGTCGCTTGCCTTCCGTGGTGTTCGGCCGTGTTGACAGATCGCTCTACTCGGGCGCCGTGAGGCTGCTGTCGATGAAGCGCATGAGCTCCTCGGCTCCCGCCGTACGCAGGTAGTCGGCGTCGGCTTCGGCGGGCTCCGCCGTACGGGCGGGGGCGAGGTCGGACACGATGCGGGACAGCCGCTCCACCACGAGCCCTGAGACGTCGGAGCCTGCGGCGACGGCCGCGAGAGCGGCCTCCAGGCGGTCCAGCTCGGCCAGCACGCGACCATCGTCGGCTTCCGCCTGCGGCCGGTCGGCGGAAAGCAGCGCCAGGAGCCGCGCCGACAGGGCGTCGACCGTGGGGTGGTCGAAGACCAGCGTCGTCGGCAGGCGCAGGTCGGTCGCCCTGGCCAGCCGGTTGCGCAGTTCGACCGCGCTGAGGGATGTGAAGCCCAGCTCGGTGAAGGCGCGGTCGGCGGGGATCTCGTCGGTGTCGGCGTGGCCGAGTACGGCGGCGACCTCCCTGGCGACGAACCCGGCCATGATGTCCGAAGCGCCGTCGCGGTGCTCGGCGGGCAGCGCGGCCAGGCGGTCGCGGAGGGAGACGGCAGTCGTGGCGTGCGTGTCGCGGTCGTGCCCGACGAGGTCGGCCAGGAGCGGCGGCACCGCCGGCAGGCGGCGCACGGTGGGGAGGTCGAGCCGTACGGGGAGGACGGCGGGCAGGTCGGCGGCGAGTGCGGCGTCGAACAGGGCGAGCCCCTCGTCGTCCTCCAGCGGGACGACGCCGCCCGCGGCGAGCCGTCCGATGTCGCTCCCGGTGAGCGCGCCCGTCATGCCGCTCGCCCGCGCCCACAGGCCCCACCCCAGCGCGGTCCCCGGCAGGCCGAGGGCGCGGCGGCGGCGGGCCAGCGCGTCCAGGAAGGCGTTGGCCGCGGCGTAGCCGCCCTGCCCGGCGCTGCCGAACGTCGCTGCGGCGGCCGAGAACAACACCAGCTCGGCCGAGCCGACGAGTTCATGCAGGTGCCACGCGGCCGACACCTTGGGCCGCATCACGGCGGCGAGCCTGTCGTCGGTCAGGGAATGCACCAGCCCGTCGTCGAGGACTCCCGCCGCGTGCACGACCATCGTGACGGGGTGCTCGGACGGCACCGCGTCGAGCAGCCGGGCCAGTTCCTCCCGGTCGGCCACGTCGCAGGCGGCCGTCGTCACCTGCGCGCCGAGGGCCGCGAGTTCGGCTTCGAACTCGGCCGCGCCCTCCGCGGCCGTTCCCCGCCTGCTGACCAGCAGCAGACGCCTAAAGCCGTGCCTGCGCACCAGATGGCGGGCCGTCAACCGCGCCAGCGTCCCGGACCCGCCGGTGACCAGCACCGTGCCCCCGCCGGGCCGCGCCTTGGAGGTGTCGCCGGGCTCCACGGCCACCAGCCTGGGCACCAGCACGGCCCCGCCCCGCACGGCGAGCTGGGGCTCGCCGGTGGCGAGCGCGTCGAGTACGGCACGGCCCGGCGCGCCGTCCTCCAGGTCGAGCAGGACGAACCTCCCGGGGTGCTCGGACTGCGCCACACGCACCAACCCCCACACCGCCGCGGCGGCCGGGTCGGGGGCCCGCTCGTCGGCCGCGCCCGATGTGACGACCACCAGCCGCGAGTCCTGGGAGGTCTCGTCCGCGAGCCATGCGCGGAGCAGCGCGAGGGTCCGCCGCACCGCGCCTTCCACCGCGTCCGGCGTCTCCCCGGTCCCTCTGACGGATGCCAGCACCACTCCCGGCACCGCGCCGCCCAGGCCGTTCAAGCCGTCCACGGCGTGCGCGGCGTCTGCGTTTGTGGTGTCCGCGCTGTCCACGGCGTCCACGGCGTCCAGGGCGTTCAGGGCGTTCAGGGCGTTCACGATGATCGTGGCGCCGGCTTCGCTCAGCGTTTTCGCCAGGGCGACGTCGCCGCGTACGGCGAGAGCCGCCACAGGGGTCGGCGGCGTGGGGATCCCCGGCCGGGTCCACTCGGCGCCGAACAGCGAGTCCTGCGGGATGTGCCCCCAGGGGAGCTGCTCCGGGGTGACGGGCCGCAGGAGCAGCGACTCGGCCGAAAGGAGCGGCGTCCCGCGCTCGTCGGCGACGAGCAGTTCGACGTCGTCGGCCTGCCGTACGGTGACCCGGGCCCGGAGGGCGCCCGAGGCGCCGGCGGGCGCGTCGCCCAGCCGGCGGACACCCGACCATTGGAAGGGCAGCCTGGCGGCTTGCTCGCCCGGCTCCGTCGGCAGCAGGCCGAGCACGTGCAACGCCGCGTCCAGCGCCGCCGGGTGCACCGTGTGGCCGCGCACGGGTTCGCCCTCGCCGGCGTGCGCGTCGTGGGCCACCTCGGCAAACCAGGTGTCGCCGCGCCGCCAGGCGGCGGCGAGCCGCCGGAACGCGGGTCCGTAGCGGTAGCCGAAGGCGTCGAGGCGGGCGTAAAGGCCGTCCACCGGCACGGGCTCGGCCCCGGGCGGAGGCCACACCGCGAGCGTGGCGGCCGAGGCGTCGGCACGGTGCCCGGGAGACGCTCCTGCCTCCGCGACTCCACCGGCCGCCGAGGGCCCCGCGAGCGTAGCGGCCGAGGCGGCGTCGGGCGCGGGCGGGGCGTCCGGGGCCAGGTCGGCGGTCGCGTTGCGGGTCCACGCGGAGGCGCCGGGGCGGCGCGAATGCAGGGTGAGGGTGCGCAGGCCGTGGCCGTCGGGCGGGTCGACGACGACCTGGAGTTCGACCTCGTCTTTGCGCGGTACGGCGAGCGCGGATTCGAGGGTGAGGCGGGCGACGTGCAGGCCGGTGCGGTCGGCGGCGTGGAGGGCGAGGTCGGCGGCAGCCGTACCGGGCAGGAGGAGGTTGCCGAAGACGGCGTGGTCGGCAAGCCACGGGTGGGTGCGCGGCGAGATGCGCCCGGTGAAGGCCAGGCGGCCGTCGGCGAGGTCGACGGCGGCCCCGAGAAGCGGGTGCCGCGCCTCGGACAGGCCCAGCGCGGCGGTGTCGCCGGCGGGGGCGGCGGGGGCCGGGGACGGCCAGAAGCTCTTGTGCTGGAACGGGTAGGTGGGCAGGTCGGCGTGGCCGTCGGGGAACCCGTCGTAGGCCGGACGCCAATCGACCTCGACACCGAAGGTGTGGAGTTGCGCCAGGGAGTCGAGCCAGCGCCGCCAGGAGTCCTCGTCGCGCCGCAGCGAACCGAGGACGAGTGTGCGGGCGCCGCCGGTGGCGGCCTCCACGGTTTCGCCCAGGGCGAGCTGCAGGGACGGGTGCGGGCTCGGCTCGATGAAGACGCGGTGCCCGCTTCTGGCGAGGCCCGCGACGGCGGGTTCCAGCAGCACGGTCTGGCGGAGGTTGCGGTACCAGTAGTCGGCGTCGAGCCCGGAGGTGTCGAAGGCGCCGCCGGTCACGGTCGAGTGGAAGGCCACGTTGGAGGGTCGGGGGCGGATGTCGGCGAGGTCGGCGAGCACACGGTCGCGGAGCCGTTCGACCCACGCGGTGTGCGAGGCGTAGTCGACGGGGATGACCCGGGCCCGGACGCCTTCGGCGCGGCTCAGCGCGACGAGTTCGTCGAGGGCTGCGGGGTCGCCGGCGACGACCGTGGCGCGGGGGCCGTTGACGGCGGCGATGTCGATCCTGCCGTCCCACGCGGCGATCCGGGCCGCCGTCTCGTCGGCCGACAGGGCGAGCGACGCCATGCCGCCACCGCCCGACGCCTCGGCGATGGCCCGGCTGCGCCTGGCGACGATGAGCGCGGCGTCGGCGAGCGACAGTCCGCCCGACACGCACGCGGCGGCGATCTCTCCCTGGGAGTGGCCCACGACGGCGTCGGGCCGTACACCGAACGAACGCCACAGGGCCGCGAGCGACACCATGACGGCGAACAGCATCGGCTGCACGACGTCGACCCGGTCGAGGCCGGGCGCCCCGGGTTCCTGGCGCAGTACGGCGAGCGGCGACCAGTCGACGTGCGGCGCGAGCGCGTCGGCGCACGCGGCCATGTGCTCGGCGAACACGGGGCTGCGGTCCAGGAGCCCGGCGGCCATGCCGGGCCATTGGGAGCCCTGGCCCGGGAAGACGAACACCACCGGGCCGGTCTCACCCGCGGTGCCCCACACCTGGAGTCCCCGCGGGTCGCCCTTGGCCGCGGCGTCGAGCTCGGCGAGCAGCTCGGCCCGGTCGCGGGCGACGAGCACGGCGCGGTGCTCGAACGGCGTGCGCGAAGCGCGCGTACGGCCGACCCGCGCGACGGCGACCCCGCCCGCGGGGTCGCCGTCGGGGTCGCCGGCGGGGTCACGTGCGGGGTGTGCGGACAGGTGGGCGTGCAGGGCGGCGGCGTGGGCCCGCAGGGCCTCGCCGGTGCGGGCCGAGATCGGGACGGGGAGCGGCGGGCCGGCGGCGGGCGCGGCGGCGGACCCGCCGGGCTCGGCCCCCGGCTCATGGCCGCGCTCGGCGGCCCCGGCGGCCCCAGCGGGTTTGACGGGTTTGACGAGCTCGGCTTCCGGCTTGGGGGCCTGCCCGCCGAACTCAGCAAACCCAATGGGCGCGGCCCCCGGCCCGTAGGCGGCATCGGCGGGGTGGCCACCGGGGGTGGCGGGCGGCTGGTGGGGCGCTTCTTCCAGGATGACGTGGGCGTTGGTGCCGCTGATGCCGAAGGAGGAGACCGCCGCGCGGCGGGGCCTGCCCGGTGCCGGCCATGCTCGGCGCTCGGTGAGAAGGGACACCGCGCCCGACGACCAGTCGACCTTCCCCGATGGCTCGTCCACGTGCAGCGTCGCCGGGAGGGAGGCGTGGCGGAGGGCCATGACCATTTTGATGACGCCGGCGACGCCGGCGGCGGCCTGGGTGTGCCCGATGTTCGACTTGAGCGATCCGAGCCAGAGCGGCCGGTCGGGGTCGCGGCCTTGGCCGTACGTCGCGAGCAGTGCCGTGGCCTCGATGGGGTCGCCGAGCGTGGTGCCGGTGCCGTGTGCTTCGACGGCGTCGACGTCGGCGGCCGACAGGCCGGAGTCGGCCAGCACGTGGCGGATCAGGTTCTCCTGCGCTTTGCCGTTCGGGGCGCTGAGGCCGTTGCTCGCGCCGTCGGAGTTCAGTCCGTGGCCGCGCAGTACGGCGAGGACCTGGTGGCCGTTGCGCCGGGCGTCGGACAGGCGTTCCAGCAGGACCACGCCGGCCCCTTCGCCCCACCCGGTGCCGTCGGCGGCGTCGGCGAACGACTTGCAGCGCCCGTCGGAGGCGAGTCCGCGCTGGCGGCTGAACTCGACGAAGAGGCTGGGGCGGGCGAGCACGGTGACGCCTCCGGCGACGGCGAGCGAGCATTCGCCGCCGCGCAGAGCTTGCGCCGCCAAGTGCAGCGCGACCAGCGAAGACGAGCAGGCGGTGTCGACGCTGACCGCGGGTCCGGAGAGGCCGAAGTGGTAGGCGACGCGGCCCGACAGGACGCTGTTGGCGGTGCCGGTCACGAGGAAGCCCTCCGATCCCGCGGCCGATCCCGCGGCGGATCCCGCGGCGGGGTCGGCGAGCAGCGCGGAGTATTCCTGGCCGTTGGTGCCGACGAAGACGCCGGTGTCGTGTCCGCGCAGGCTGTCGGGCCGGATCCCGGCCCGTTCGAACAGCTCCCACGTGACTTCGAGCAGGATCCGGTGCTGCGGGTCCATCGCGAGCGCTTCGCGCGGGGAGATGCCGAAGAACGCCGCGTCGAACTGGTCGGCGTCGTAGAGGAAGCCGCCGGTGCGGACGGTGGATTTGCCGACCGCCTCCGGGTCGGGGTCGTAGAGGGAGGCGTTGTCCCAGCCCCGGTTGTCGGGGAACGGACCGATGGCGTCGACGCCCGCGTCGACCAGACGCCACAGGTCTTCCGGCGAGCGGACCCCGCCGGGGTAGCGGCAGCTCATCGCCACGACCGCGATGGGGTCGCCGTCGGGTACGGCGGTGCGCGGCCCGGCGGGCGAGGGCCGCTCAGGTGGCCGTTCGGAGGGTCGGCGGCCAGGCCCCGCGGCCTCGGCGTGGAGGTGGCGCGCGAGCGCCTCGGGGCTCGGGTGGTCGAACACGACGGTGGTGGGCAGCGGCAGGCCCGTGGCGGCGGCGAGGCCGTCGCGCAGCTCGACCGAGGTCAGGGAGTCGAACCCGAGGTCTTTGAAGGGGCGTGCCATGTCGACGTCGGCAGGGTTCGCGTAGCCGAGTGCCGCGGCGACTTTCAGCCGTACGAGGTCGAGCACGGCCTGGCGCTGTTCGGCGGCGGACCCGCCGGCGAGGGTTGCGGCGAACCCGGTCGCGGCACCGCCGCGGGCGGGTTCGAGTTGTGGTTCCGGCGGCGCGGCGGGGCCGGCCTCGGGGATCGCCGCGAAGAGCCTGGCGGGCCTTTCGAGGGTGAAGGACCGGATGAAGGGCTGCCATGCGATGTCGGCGATCACCGCGGTGGGCGCCTGCCCGGCGAGCGCGTGCCCCAGCGCCTCAAGGGCGGTGTCCGCCGCCAGCCCGTGCAGGCCGCGGCGGCGCAGATAGTCGGCCGCCTCCGCGTCGGCCATGCCGTCGCCCGCCCACCGGCCCCACGCCACCGACAGCGCGGCCCGGCCGCGGGCGCGCCGCCGCTGGGCGACCGCGTCCAGGGCGGCGTTGGCCGCCGCGTAGCCCGCCTGCCTGCCGGCTCCCCACGTGCCCGCGACCGACGAGAACAGGACGAACGCATCCAGCTCGGTTTCGGCGAACAGGTCGTCGAGCGCGACCGCACCCCCGACCTTGGCCGCCGTCACCTCGGCAAGGGCCGCCTCGTCCAAGTCGGCGATGCCGCCGTACTGGAGTGCGCCCGCCGCATGCACGACGGTTCTCACCTGGTCGTACGGCCGCAGCACCGCGGCCAGTCGCGCGGGGTCGGCGACGTCGCAGGCGACGGCGGACAGCCGGGCGCCGCGTTCCGCCAGGTCGGCGGCGAGGGCGTCGATCCCGTCGGCAGCGGGGCCGCTTCTGCTGAGCAGAACGACGTGGTCGGCTCCCCGGTCCGCGAGGAACCGCGCGACGTGGCGGCCGAGCGCTCCGGTGCCGCCCGTGATGACAGCGGTGCCGGAGGTGCGGAACGCGTCGTGGGCGCGGACCGGGGCGGAACGCACCACCCGCCGCGTGTAGGTCGCCGCCGGCCGGATCGCGACCTGGTCCTCCCCGCCGGAGAGGACCGCGCGGAGCCGGCGTGCGTCCTTCGGCCCGAGGTCGGCGGGCAGGTCGACCAGCCCTCCCCAGAGTTTGGGGTATTCCAGCGCGGCCACACGTCCGAACCCCCACAGGGCGGCCTGGTCGGGCGACGGCGGCCCGTCCCCCGGTACGGCTGCGACCGCCCCCTGGGTCAGTACCCAGAGCGGCGCGTCGCTCCCGCTCGCGGCGAGGGCCCGCAGCAGCGCCGTCACACCGTTGAGCGGCAGCAGCGCCAGGACACCCCTGATCGGGCCTTCGGCCGTTCCGGGTAGCTGCGGGGGCGGTTCCCCGGATATCCGGAGCGGGCGTACGGCGAGACCGGCTCCGGCCAGCCATTCCTCGACCGCCCGCGCCCGGTCGTCGCCGTCCTCGGTCGCGAGAAGCCAGGTGCCCGCCAGGGGCGCGGCACCCGGCGCTGTGGCCGGCGCTGTGGCCGGCGCGGTGACCGGCGCGGTGACCGGCGCGGTGGCCGGCGCTGCGACTGCCACGGTGGCCTCGGCCTGCTCCTTGGCCGGTTCCCATTCGACGTGGTAGCGGAGGGCGTCCAGGTCCGGCCGGGGCGGCACCGGCTCGCCGGCGCTCCGCGAGGGCGGCAGCCAGTGGCGTGTGCGCTGGAACGGGTAGGTCGGCAGGTCGACACGCGTGGCCTGCGCCCCGGCGAACACGGCCGCCCAGTCGGGCTCCGCGCCCCTCCCGTAAGCCTCCAGCACCGCCCCGAGCAGAGCCCGCGCGGCCGGACGCCCCCGCCGCGCCACCGGGACGAACCGGATGCCGGGGCGTTCGGGGTCGGCGCACTCCCGGGCGAGCGCGCTGAGCGTGGCGTCGGGCCCGAGCTCGAGCGCGGTGCGCACCCGCAGCTCGGGCAGGTGGGCCACACCGTCGGCGAACCGTACGGCGTGGCGCATGTGCCGCGCCCAGTAGTCCGGCGAGGCGAGGTCCCGCGCGGAGGCGGGCCGGCCGGTGAGGTTGGAGATGACGGGGATCTCGGGCGGCCTGGCCTCCAGCCCCGCGGCGACCTCCGTGAACTCGGCCAGGACGCCGTCCAGGTGGTGGGAGTGGAACGCGTGGCCGACTCGGAGCCTGGTCACCTTGCGCCCTTTCCCGGTCCAGGTCGCGGCGACCTGCTCGACCGCGTCCCGGTCCCCCGACACCACGACGGCCGAGGGGCCGTTGACCGCGGCGATCGACACCGCGCCCCGCAGCGCCGTCAGCGAGTCGAGCGCTTCGCGCACTTCGCTCTCCGTCGCGCGGATCGCCGCCATCGCCCCGTCCGACCGGGCCCGCTGCATGAGCGAGCCGCGCGCCGCGACCAGGGCGCAGGCGTCGCCGAGCGTGAACACCCCTGCCGTGTGGGCCGCCGCGAGTTCGCCGATGGAGTGGCCGAGCAGGGCGTCGGGGCGCAGCCCCCACCCCGACAGCAGCCGGAACAGGGACACTTCCAGCGCGAAGAGGGCGGCCTGGGTGAAGACGGTCTGGTGGAGGCGCTCCGCGCCTTCCTCGCCCTCCTCGGCGAACATGACAGGAAGCAGCGGGGCCGGCAGCAGCGGGTCGAGGTGCGCGGCGAGCTCGTCCAGCGCGGACGCGAACGCGGGAAACGCGGCGTAGAGCTCCTTGCCCATGCCGTGCCGCTGGCTGCCCTGCCCCGCGAACAGGAACGCCAGGCCCCCGTCCACCACCTGCCCGACGACCGGCCCGTCCCTGTGCCCGTCCCCGCGCCCGCCCTGGACCGGAGCGGCTCCGCCGCCGGGATGCCCGCCGAGCTGCCCGTCGGCGAGCTCGCCGAGCCGGGCGAGCAGTTCGTCCCGGCCGGCGGCCGGGAACCCGGCCCGCCGTTCGAACGACGTACGGCCGACGGCCAGCGAATAGGCCACGTCCTCGACCGTGACGTGCGGGTCGGCGCTCACCCGGTCGAGCAGCCGGCGCGCTTGAGCGCGCAGCGCGCCCTCGGTGCGGCCGGACACGACCACCGGCACCGGCGGACGTTCCCCCGCCGCCCGCTCCTCCCGGTCCCGCGAGCCCGCCCGACCTTCCCAGTCCCGCGAGCCCGCCCGCTCCTCCCGATCCCGCGAGCCCGACCAGCCTTCCCCGGCCCGCGAAGCCACGCGGCCCGGAGGGCCGACCAGCGCCTCCCTCTCATCCCCGTCCTGCTCGTCCTCCCCGTCTTCGCGGAGCGGAGCCTGCTCGATGATCACGTGGGCGTTGGTGCCGCTGATCCCGAAGGACGACACCCCGGCCCTGCGGGGACGGCCCGTGTCAGGCCAGGTGAGGGCGTCGTCGACCAGTTCGACCCCGCCGCCCTCCCAGGCGACCTCCGGCGTGGGGCTGCCGGCGTGCAAGGTGGGCGGCAGCGTGCCGGCGCGCAGGGCCATGACCATCTTGATAACACCGGCCACCCCCGCGGCGGCCTGCGTGTGGCCGATGTTCGACTTGATCGACCCGAGCCGCAGCGGCCCGGAGTCGCCGCGTTCACGTCCGTAGACCGCGCGCAGCGCCTCCGCCTCGATCGGGTCGCCGAGCGTGGTGCCGGTGCCGTGGGCCTCCACCGCGTCCACGTCGGACGGCGACAGCCGGGCCGCCGCCAGCGCCGCACGGATGACCTGCTGCTGCGACTGGCCGTTCGGCGCGGTCAGCCCGTTGCTGGCGCCGTCGGAGTTCACCGCGCTGCCCCGGATCACCGCCAGGACGGGATGGCCGGCCGCCCGGGCGTCGGACAGCCGTTCCAGCAGCAGAAGCCCCGCCCCTTCGGAAAGGCCGGTGCCGTTCGCGTCCGCGGAGAACGAGCGGCAGCGCCCATCGGGCGACAGCCCCCGTTGGCGGCTGAACTCGACGAACACCCCCGGGGTCGCGACCACGGTCGCGCCTCCGGCGAAAGCCAGCGAGCATTCACGCGCCCGCAGCGCCCGTACCGCCAGGTGCAGCGCGACCAGCGAAGACGAGCAGGCGGTGTCGATGGTGACCGCGGGGCCGCGCAGCCCGAGCACGTAGGCGACACGCCCCGACGCGACGCTGGTCTGGGTGCCGGTCATGCGGTATCCCTCGACGGAGTCGTCGGCGCTCGCCGCGCCGTACTCCTGGGCGATCACTCCCGCGAAGACGCCTGTGTCGCTGCCGCGCAGCGCCGCCGCGTCGATGCCGGCCCGTTCGACGGCCTCCCACGCGGTCTCCAGCAGGAGACGCTGCTGCGGGTCGGTCGCCAGGGCCTCCCGCGGGCTCATGTCGAAGAAGCCGGCGTCGAACAGGTCGGCGTCGTAGACGAAGCCTCCGGCGGTGACACCGTTGCCGCGCGCGAGCGCGTCGAGGTCCCAGCCCCGGTCGGTGGGGAGGCCGGAGACGGCGTCGGTGCCGGATACGACGAGTTCCCACAGGTCCTCGGGGGTGTGGACGCCGCCGGGGAAGCGGCAGCCCATGCCGATCACGGCGATCGGCTCGTGCTCCCTGTCGTCGGCTTCGCGTAGCCTCCGGCGTGCCACCCGCAGGTCGGCCGTAGCGCGCCGCAGATAGTCCCGAAGCTGGTCCTCAGACATAGTTCCTCACTCCTGCGCCACCCCTGTGGTCGGTCATCAGATCCCGAGTTCGCTGTCGAGTTCGCGGAACAGTTCGGTGTCGGTCGCGTCCGCGAGGTCCTCGTCGACCGGGCGGGTCGACGTCCACGCGGCGAGCAGGGCGCGCAGCCGTACGGTGACCTGCTCGTGGCCGCCCGCCTCGGCGTCGTGGCCGTGTTCCGCGGTCAGCGCCGCCAACGCCGCCAGCGCCGCCTCCAGCCGGTCGATCTCGGCGAGCACGGGGGCGGGTCCCGCGCCGGTCTCGTCGGCGTGTCCGGGGAAGAGCCGTGCTCCGAGTTCGGCGGCCAGGTCGGTGGGTGTGGGGAAGTCGAAGACGACCGTGGCCGACAGGCCGAGGCCGGTGGCCGTACGCAGCCGGTTGCGGAACTCCACCGACGCCAGGGAGTCGAAGCCGAGCGCCTTGAACGGCCGGGTCCGGTCGATCGCGTCGGCGGAGGTGTGGCCGAGCACCGCGGCGGCGTGGCGGCGGACCAGGTCGAGCAGCGCCTGCTCGCGTTCGGGCGGCGACAGCCGCTGGAGTCGCTCGGCGAGGGTCCGCTGCCCGGGGGCCGGCCCGGCGGACGCCGTACGGCGCTCGCGGAGGGAGGCGGGACCGGCGAGGAGGGGGTGGTCGGCGCCGTGGGCGCGGAGGGCGGCGCGGTGGATCGGGGCGGCGACGACGGAAGGCGGCCCGGCCGCGAGGGCCCGGCCGAACAGGGCAAGCCCGTCGGCGTCCGACAGGGGGGCGACGCCGGCGCGGGCGAGGCGGGCCTTGTCCCCGTCGGCGAGGTGGCCGGTCATGGTGCTCGCCCGTTCCCACAGCCCCCAGTCGATCGAGACGGCAGGCAGCCCCGCGGCCTGGCGGGTTTCGGCGAGAGCGTCCAGGAAGACGTTCGCGGCGGCGTAGTTGGCCTGCCCGGCGTTGCCGAGCACCCCGGCGGCGGAGGAGAACAGCACGAAGGCCGACAGTTCGCGGTCCTTGGTGAGTTCGTGCAGGATCCAGGCGGCGTCGGCCTTCGGGCGTAGGACGGCGTCGAGCCGTTCAGGGGTGAGCGTTTCGAGGATGCCGTCGTCGAGGACGCCGGCGGCGTGGACGACCGCGGTCAGCGGGTGCTCGCCGGGGATCGCGTCGAGTACGGCGGCGACCTGGTCGCGGTCGGTGGTGTCGCAGGCGACGGCCGACGCCGACGCGCCGAGCGCCGCGAGTTCGGCGAGGAGGTCGGCGGCCCCTGGGGCGTCGCCGCCGCGGCGGCCGACCAGCAGCAGGTGGCGGACGCCGTGGACGGCCGCGAGGTGCCGGGCGAGCAGGCCGCCGAGGACGCCGGTGCCGCCCGTGATGAGCACGGTGCCCTCCGGGTCGAGGGGAGCCGGGAGGGTGAGCGCCACCTTGCCGACGTGGCGGGCCTGGCTGAGGTGGCGGAACGCGCGCGGTGCGAGGGCGGCCGGCCAGGCGGTCGTCGGCAGGGGTTCGAGGGTGCCGTCGGACCAGAGGGGGAACAGTTCGGCGAGCATCGTCTGGATCAGGTCCGGGCCCGCGTCGCGCAGGTCGAACGCCTGGTAGCGCACTCCCGGGTGGTCGCGCGCGACCACATCGGGGTCTCTGATGTCGGTCTTGCCCATCTCCAGGAACCATCCGCCGGGCGCCGTCAGCCGCAGGGAGGCGTCCACGAACTCCCTGGCCAGCGAGTCGAGCACCACATCGAAGCCGGCGCCGCCGGTCTGCTCGGCGAACTGCGCCTCGAAGTCCAAGGTCCTGGAGTTCGCGATGCGGTCACCGGCCACGCCGAGGGCGCGCAGCACCGGCCATTTGGCGGGGCTGGCCGTCGTATAGACGTCGAGGCCGTATGCGGCGGCCAGCCGCAGGGCCGCCATGCCGACCCCGCCGGACGCCGCGTGCAGCAGCAGCGACTGTCCCGGCCGCACCTGGGCGAGGTGGCGCAGGCCGTAGTGCGCGGTCAGGTAGGCCACGCACACGCCGGCCGCCTCGGTGAAGCTCCACCCCGGCGGCACCGGGGACAGCAGGCGGCGGTCGGTGACGGCGTAGGGGCCGATGCCGCCCCCGTCGAACAGGCCCATGACGCGGTCGCCCACGTCGAGGTCGGTGACGTCGTCGGCCTTGTCGATCACGATCCCGGCCGCTTCGGCGCCGACGGCGGCGGCGCCCGGATACAGGCCGAGGCCGATGATGACGTCTCTGAAGTTGAGGGCGGCGGCGCGGATCCCCACGCGCACCTCGCCGGGCCGCAGAGACCTGTCGGCTTCGGGGGCGGGGAGCAGCGCGAGGTTGTCGAGTGTGCCGAGCTCGGTCAGGCCGAGCCGCCACGGGCCCGCCGTAGGCGTCGCGGCCGTCGCAGGTGTGGCGGCCGTCGTAGGCGTCGCACCTGTCGCAGGTGTGGCGGCCGTCGCAAATGCCGCGCCGGTCGTAGGTGTCGGGCTCGTCGCGAGTGTCGCGGCGTCCGGCCCGTCCGGCGTGTCACCTCGCGTGTCGCGCTCCGTCTCCCGGGGCGGCGACAGCACGTCGGCCGACGCGGGCAGCGGAACGAGTTGCGGGCGCAGCAGCGTCCCCGCGCGGAGCGCTGCCTGGGGTGTGCCCGCGAGCAGGACGGCGGGCAGCACGGAGGCCGTGTCGGCATGGGTGTCCAGGTCGATGAGGGAGAAGCGTCCGGGGTGCTCGGTCTGTGCCGTACGCAGCAGTCCCCACAGCGGCGCGGTGGTGAGGTCGGGGGTGTCGCCGGGAACGGCGGTGACGGAGCCGCGGGTCACGATCGCCAGGCGGGACGAGTCCGGCGGGTCGGCCGCGAGCCACGTCTGGAGGTCGCCGAGCAGGCGGCGGGTCGCCTCACGTGCCGCGCGCGGCACGTCATCGCCGCGAAGGCCCGTGGCGGGAACATCCCCCGCCGGTACGCCGTGACCCAGGAGGCCATGGGCCGACACGCCGTGACCCGGTACACCGTCGCCCGGTACACCGTCACCGTGACCCGGTACACCGTGGCCCAGGATGCCGTGGGCCGAGTGCAGGAAGCCCTGCCCCGGAGAGCCGTCGGCCGGGCCACCCTGCGCCGGGGCCGGCACGCCGTGGGCCTGGGTCGGGGTGGTGGGGGTCGGGGTGGTGGGGGTCGGGGTGGTGGGGGTCGGGGCTGCGGAAGTCGGGGCGGTGGGGATGAGAAGCGCCACGTGGTCGGGCCGCGGTTCCCGGGCCAACAGCGACCCCAGATCCCGAAATATCGTGACGTGTACGCCGGAGGCGGCGAAGGCCGCCGCATAAGGCTCGGCGTCCTCCGCGGAGCCGACCAGCGCCACGGCCGACGTGCCCGGTTCCAGGGGCGCGGGCGGTGCCGTACGCCACTCGACGAGATGCAGATCCCCCGCGTCCGGGACGAAGGCCGCGGCGTCGGCCGGGCGGGTGGCGAGCGACTCGATCGACGCGACGGGCTCGCCGAGCGGGTCGAACAGGCGCACCGCGACCGCGTCGGCCCTGGCCCCCGCGTCGGCCCCGGCCCGGGCGGGCGACACCACCACCCGTACGGCGCCGGCCCCGACCGCGTGCAGCTCGGCCCCGCTCACCGTGAACGGCAGCCGGACCACGCCGTGCCCCGCCGCTTCCCCTGCCGCTTGCCCCACCGCCTCTACCGCCAGCGGGTGCAGCGCGGCGTCCAGCAGCGCCGGGTCCAGGCCGAACCCCGCGCCGGGTTCGGCCTGGAGCTCGGCCTCGGCGTAGAGGCCGTCGCCGTCGCGCCAGGCCCGGCGCAGCCCGCGGAAGGCTGGTCTGTACTCGTAGCCGATGGCCGCGAGATGCTCGTAAGCCCCGTCGAGCTCGATCGGTGTCGCGCCCGGCGGCGGCCAGGCCCCCGCGAGGGCGGAGCCGCGCGCCGCCGACTCGGTCAGCGTTCCGCTCGCGTGGTGGATCCACTCGCCCCACTCGCCGTCCGCCTCCAGAACGCCCGAGTGGATGTCGACCCGCCGTGCGCCCCGCTCGTCGGGCGGGGAGACCGCCACCCGGATCCGGGGCGCCGAGCCGTACAGCACGAGCGGCCGGTGGAACGTGAGCTCGTCGACGCGCTCGCAGCCGACGTGCCGCCCGGCGTGCCAGGCCATCTCGATCAGCGCCGCCCCGGGCAGTACGGCGGAGCCGGCGACACGGTGCTCGGAGAACCGGCCGAGGTCGCCGGCCGACAGCCGCCCGACGAACACGGTGCCGCCGTCGGACACGGTGCCGCCGTCGCCGGGCGTGGCCACCGCGGCGCCGAGCACCGGATGCCCGGCGGAGTCGAGGCCGAGGTCGGCGGGCTCCCCCGCGGTCGCGGGCGCCCGCAGCCAGTAGTCCTCCCGGTGGAACGCGTAGGTGGGCAGGGCGATCCGCCGCCCGCCGACCGTCGCGGCGAGCCCCGTCCAATCCACCGGGGCGCCCTTGGCGAACGCCTCGGCCAACGCGGACAGCATCCGGCTCTGCCCGCCGTCGTCGCGGCGCAGCGACGCGACCACGTCGGCCTGCGCTCCCTCCGCGTCGATCGTGTCGGCGAGCCCGATCGTGAGCACCGGGTGCGGGCTCGACTCGATGAACAGCCGGTGCCCGTCAGCCAGGCTCCGCCGTACGGCGGTGTCGAGCAGCACGGTCTGCCGCAGGTTGCGGTACCAGTAGTCCGCGTCCATGAGCGTCGTGTCGAGGCGCTCGCCGGTGACCGTCGAGTAGACGACCGTGCCGGCCTCGCGCGGTTTCAGGTCGGCCAGGTCGCGGAGGAGGCGGTCGCGGATGCGTTCGACGTACGGCGAGTGCGAGGCGTAGTCCACGGGGATCCGCTTGGCGCGCACCCCCTCCGCCTCCGCTCGCGCCCGCACCTCGTCCAGCGCCGCGTCCGGCCCCGAGATGACGACCGAGGACGGCCCGTTGACCGCCGCCATAGCCAACCCCACGGCCGGCTCGCCCTGCCATGTGGCGATCCGTTCCCGAGCCTGCTCCTCGGTCAGGCCGAGCGACAGCATGCCGCCGCCGCCCTTCAGCTCCCGCAGCGCCCGGCTCCGCAACGCGACGACTTTGGCCGCGTCCTCCAGGGTCAACGCCCCGGCCACGCACGCGGCGGCGATCTCGCCCTGCGAATGGCCGATCACGGCGGCGGGGCGCACGCCGTGAGCCCGCCACACTTCCGCCAGCGACACCATGACGGCGAACAGCGCGGGCTGCACGACATCGACGTCGTCGAGGGTGCGTGCCCCCGGCGCGGACGTCAGCACGTCCCACACCGACCAGCCGGTGTGGGGGCGCAGCGCGGCGTCGCACTCTTCGAGCCGGTCGCGGAACACGGGCGACGACTCCAGCAGTCCGGCCGCCATGTTCTCCCACTGCGAGCCCTGGCCCGGGAAGACGAACACGGCCGCCGGTGAGGAGGCCGGGGCCGCGGGCACCTCGTCGCCGTCGGCGATCCGGGCCAGTTCGCTCAGGTAGTCGCCGGCGGTCGAGCCGGTGACGGCGGCACGGAACCGGTGCGCGGTGCGGGAAACGGCCAGCGAGTAGCCCACGTCCCGCGGGTTTGGCCCGTCGGCGGCGAACCACTCCGCGAGGCGGCGGGCCTGGTCGCGCAGTGCCGTACGGCTGCGCGCCGAGATGACCCACGGCAGGGCCGGATCCGGGGCGGAGGTGCCGTTCGCCGCCGCGTCGCGGAGGCGGGCGGCCCGTGCGGGGCCGCCGTTCGGGGCCGTGCCGTACGGAAGGCTTCCGGCCGCCTCCTGCGGCGCCGACTCCAGCACGATGTGGGCGTTGGTGCCGCTGATCCCGAACGACGACACCCCCGCACGCCGCACCCCGTCCCGCTCCGGCCACTCGCGCTCGGCCGACAGCAGCTCGACCCCGCCGCCCTCCCACTCCACCCGCGACGAGGGCGTCTCCGCGTGCAGCGTCCGCGGCAGCACACCCCGCCGCATCGCCTCCACCAGCTTGATCACACCACCCACACCCGCGGCGGCCTGCGCATGCCCGATGTTCGACTTCAACGACCCCAGCCACAGAGGCCGGTCGCGCCCCTGGCCGTACGCCGCCTGCAGCGCCCCCACCTCGATCGGATCACCCAGCACCGTCCCCGTCCCGTGCCCCTCCACCGCGTCCACATCGCCCGGCGACAGACCCGCGTCCGCGAGCGCCGCCCGGATCACCCGCTGCTGCGCGACACCGTTGGGGGCCGTCAGTTGGCTGGAAGCACCGTCCTGGTTGACGGCGGTGCCGCGGATCACCGCGAGGACGCGGCGGCCGTGCCGCAGCGCGTCTGACAGGCGTTCCAGCACGAGCAGCCCCACGCCTTCCGCCCAGCCGGTGCCGTCGGCGGCGTCGGAATATGCCTTGCAGCGGCCGTCGGGGGCGAGCCCGCCCTGCCTGCTGAACTCGATGAACGTGCCCGGAGTGGCCATGACGGTGGCGCCGCCCGCCAGCGCGAGCGAACACTCGCCCGCACGCAGCGACCGCACCGCCAGATGCAGCGACACCAGCGACGACGAACACGCCGTGTCCACCGTCACCGCGGGCCCCTCGAAACCGAAGGCATAGGCCAGACGGCCCGACGCGATGCTGGCGAGACTTCCGTTTCCGAGATAGCCCTCAAAGCCCTCGGGAATCCTGGCGAAACGCGATCGGTAATCGTTGTACATGAGGCCGATGAACACGCCGACATCGCTCCCCCGCAACGACACCGGATCCACCCCCGCCCGCTCCACCCCCTCCCACGCCACCTCAAGCAG
>NZ_FNCN01000033.1 GCF_900100605.1 Sinosporangium album
TCCTGCACAAGGGTTGGGCGCACCTCGGTCAGCGTCTTGCCGTCCTTGCCCACGATGGCGGGCGTGCCTGCGGCGTTGCTCTTGAGCGACAGGCCCGAGGGCAACTCCAGCGGCACGCGGAACGAGACTGGACCGCTGGGCCGCTGGGCGATGGTGATCTGCTGGCGGTATCCGGCCGGGTCGGCGATCACCACCAGGTCGCGGCCCTCGCCGTAGGCATCCGGGTAGGTCGCGGTGTTCCCTTTCAGCTTGGGCTTGGGCAGTTCCGAGGGCGTGGTGATCTTCGCTGTGGCGCCGGCGGTCCGGCTCTTGAGCAGGGTCTTGTCCCGGCCATCGGACAGAACAAGATTGCCCGGCGTGGACCTGGGCTTGATGGCGCCGGCGTCTTTTACCAACCAGGCGGGCAACCGTAAGAAGCGCGGCTCCCGCTGTGGCCGGCCGACCGGTCGTGATCCCGATCTCTACGGAGCGCGTCGGCTCACCAGGCAGACGACCTCGTGGTCGTGGTCCGCTAGGAGGCCCCGCTCTGGGTCCGGCTCAGTGTCCGGTCGAGAACGGACCGCAGCTGAGCGGTGTCGCCCGTCGGGTCGCTGGTGCTCCAGGCGACGATTCCGTCGGGGCGTACGAGCGTTGCCTGATGGTAGTAGGCACCGAGATCGGGCAGCAGGTGGAAGGCGACGTCACACGCCTGTGCCGCGGCGCGCCACTCCTCGGTGCGGGCGAGCAGTACCCAGCGGGCTCCCAGCAGGTTCGTCAGGGACAGGCCGTCTCCGTCGGGGGCGCGGAAGCCGGGGCGGCCGCTCGGGCGGAGAGGGTTCTCGGTGATCGAGGGATCGTCGTCCTCGCTGCACACGGCGGTGGAGCGGTACTGGAACCCCAGGAGCAGTTCGTGGACGAGGAGCCAGGCGAGGTAGACGCCGCCGAGGGTGCCGGTCATGACGCCGACGGGGAGGATGGTGGCGGCGAGTGCCGCGCCCACGGCGAGGAGGCGGAGGCGGAGGCGCGCGGCCAGGCGGGCTCGTGCCGTACGGCGGGCGGGGTGGGCCGGGCGGGCGGGCGGGGCGCGAGGGCGGTCCACCTTAGTCTTTATTCCAGCGTGGATCGGAGTGGGTGCTCCCCGCGCACGCGGGGATGGTCTGGTCAGCGCAGGAACCAGGAAGGTGGCCACATCCGGTCAGGAGACGGTGGCCTCCCACCGGCCGCGCTTCAGACGTATCGCCCCGTCGGGCGTGATGCGCACGCGAGCGCCGTACAGAGGGAGGGACCCGTGCTGGAGCCAGTAGTCGCGGACGCGATCCAGTTCATCCCACAATCGTCGGGGGCCGCTCTGGTGTACGGTCGGTGGGTTCTGCCCCGTCTGCTCTGTGCGCGCCCATGATCCGTCTGAATGGGCCATGAGCGCGGTACGTGTGTCGCCGTCCTCGACGTACTCGTGTTCGATGCCAGGGGTGTTGATCTCCAGCATCGACCGGACATCCCACGCCTCCAGCAGTTCCAGGACCGGGTATCGGCCGGTTGTAACCTGGTCCCCTTCCGCCGTGCGCGCAATGTTCATCAGCTCGTCCAGACCGGACGGGTAATCGACTCCGCTTCTGGTGGCCATGAACATCGCCCAGTCGCGGGCGACCCCGCCAACGGCTCCCCCATCCGGTGTGGCATCGGCGACTATGACGAGAGACGTGCCGGTAATGGTTGTGACCAAGCGTCCCTCGGGCTTGAGGGCGGCGAGCCAGGATGGTGGGACAGGCCGCACCGAGACGGTTGCGACGATCCGGTCGTAGGCACTGGAAAGAGGCCCGGTGGCATCCACCGTCACGATCTCCGGGTACAGCCCGATCTCTTCTAGTCGTTCCGTTGCCACGCTCGTCAGATAGGGGTCGACGTCCACGCTCGTCACGCGAGCATCCCCGACAAATCTGCTCAAGAGTGCGGCGCCGTACCCGGATCCGGTCCCGACGTCGAGCACGTGAAGGCCGGGGTGAAGACGAGCGTGGCCGAACATCTGAAGCACCAGACCGGGCAGCGTCGCTGATGACGTCGGATAGCCCTGTGGACGGTCTCCTGGCTTCGCGTGATCAGCGTGCAGATCGCCTACCCGAGTCACCAGAGTCCGGTCAGCATAGGCCGCCCGCGCCCATGTCCGCGGGTCGGCTGGGCCGTCCTGCGCCGTCCTGCCTCCTGGACCTGGTGCCCACCATCGGGGTACAAGCAAATGACGAGGCGTGCTGGCGACAGAGTCACGCCACCGGGAACGAGGGTGGGTGACCTTGGCGGCGAGACGCTCGGCAAAGGGAATCCAGTCCATGCCGGTTATTCTCCGTCGATCTGCTCTGCAGGCGCACAGTCGTTCCCGTCCTGGGACGGATTGCATTCGGGGGCGCACACCCGACCTTGAGCGGGGATCCGGGTGAGTACCTCCCTCCATGCCTGCCCGGCCAGGATGCCCGAGAGACTGCACTGGTGGACGTTGCCCGTGATCATCCATCGCGACATGACGCAGGGGGTGACGTCCCCAAAAGGAGAGACCGCGAGTCGGCGGTCTCCGCAGCGCCCGCACAACTGAGAGGCCTCCGTCGCACCGGTGGTGCCTCGCCCGATGCCGCGCAGGTAGTCGACGCGGATATGGGTCACGCCCAAGATGTGAAGCTCGTCGTGGGCTTGCTCGATCCTCTGTCCCTCGACCACCTCAACGATCGCTGCTCGCACAGGGATTCCCAACTCCACAGCTCGAACAACGTTTGCCTTCGTGCGGCGGTAGCTGTCTGGGCGGCGTGTGATCCGGGCATGTTCAGCGGGATCGTCAGAGTAATACGAGAAGGCTAGTGACACACCGGAGCGGGTGAACAGCTCCCACCAGGGGGTAGCGACCCGATAGAGGTTCGTGAAGACCTCAAGCGCCATGCCGGTGGTGGTCACATGCGCGAGAACCTTCTCGAACGCCGGATGCATGGTCGGCTCGCCTCCGATGAACTGGACCCGATCGGCGCCCAGAGCGGCAGCATGTGAGATGAGTCGACACCAATCGTCGCCGGTCATGGTGCCGTGAGAACCCGCCGGCCCGGACATGGCGTAGCAATGCGTGCAGGTGAGCTGGCACTGCCCGGTGAGCTCCAACGCGAGACGCCAGCCGGTGAGAGGAAGGTCCCGTGCTTCTATCGCACGTGGACTCGCGTACAGCGTGGTCATTGTGAATTCCCTTCTCGGATTAATGGACCGCTATGCCCTCCCCGCCGATCCCTTCCCAGCCCTCATCCCCGATCAAGACTGAGTGATGGCGGCCGCGATGCGGCGAAGCTCTGAAGCGGAGTCCTTCACCGTGGACGTGGCACCCGGATTCGAGAGAGCGCGGGTCGCAACCTTGTCCAAGAGTCGGATAGTACGTATCGAGCCGATCTCCACCACCTTCGGTAGCAGAGTTTCAAGGATCGGCTCCGCGTCCCTCCACGACCCCACGCGCACAAGAGCGTCAAGCAGCAGCGCGTGGTCGTTGAATCCGCATCTCCCCTGGCCCGAATGACGACAGTTTTCGACCGCGACGGCGATTGCATCCACCGATTTTCCCCACAGGCCAAGATCTCCCATGCACATGCCTCTATGCAATGCAAGTTCGTGATCGTCGACCCACCACGTCCAGGGAAGGTCGTTCGAGGCGATTCCGTTGACGAGGGTCGATACCGCCGTATCCAGACTGCTCAAGGCCCGCGATCCATCGCCGAGTTGAGCGAGTGAGCGTGCTTTTCGGATCTGGAATAGCGCTGCGGTGCGACCGGACAAGCGCCCGGCATCGATGACCTCTTCGGCGACTCTCAAGGCTTCCTGTGCACGATGGAGGTAGATGCTCTGCATGGCGATGTGGGAGAGCTGAAAAAGCTCCATCGTCCTGTCACCCGCGAGCCTGCTCACGAACATGGCCTCATGAATGTAGCGTCGTGAAATATCCTGCCGGTCGGCATCGTAGGCGACCCACGCGGCCACCTCTCCCGCCTCACCCACCACCGCCTCAAGGTCTCGCCGGACGGCCTCTTCGTATCGCCCCGAGGCAAGGCGCGTATGCGCTGCGCCGAAGACACGGCCGGCAATGGAAACTAATTCGTTTCCACCGAATGCGTTATCGAGGGAAACAATGCTTCGCATGGACTCCCGCACAGCCGAAACATAATCGGTATCCGCCGGCCCCATGTTTCTTGTCAGGATCTGAAATTCGCTGAACAGGGCCAAGGGGTTGCCTTCTCTACCGTCTCCGAAAATCTCATCCTCAGCCACGCCGAAGGCACGGGAATAAAGCATGGGATAAGGATCTCTCGGGCGATGCTCACCCACCTCCCAGCTCCGGATCATTCGGGCCAGGGATTCACGCGTAGCCAGTATCTCGACGCGGGGCGGCTTGTCGGCGACTTCAGAAAGTCGCCGAGCCATGCCCCTGACAGACAGGTTTCTCTGTCGCCGCTCCCCCTGAAGCCAGGCGGCCCAAGCCGGGACTCTCTTCACAGCTCACCATGGTCACAGAAAATCGTCCCGGTCATGGGGAAGTGATCCGTACCTCTCCGCAAGTCTCCTCTCCCCATGCGGGGCGGATCACCGCTCACATGGAGCCGATACGGAAGGAGGAGCCCGCAATCACGGGGATGTCCCAGGCGGGTTCCCGATCGAAGGGAGCACGGCGCATGCGCCGCATATCTGTGCCACAACCCCGAATGCCCGACATATCAGAACTGTCAGGCATAGAGGGACACGAGCTGAAACCCGTACAGCGGCTCCTACGAGCCGCCGGGCTTACGGCGGTGCGGATCCAGCCTCCAGCATGCCCCGAAGGAACGAGGAGACCGATGGAGCTGCACGTCAGCGCAGGCGCCAGAAAAGTGGCCACCGTCGTCATAGGTCAGCGCAGCCGTATCTTCGTCGTGTCTTTCTCGCCGCCCGGCACCGGCGTCCGTTTCACAAAGCCCGGTGATTACCGCAGCGTGCGGGACATGATCTTCTTGGAGCTTTAGAAATGACCGCACTTGCCCATGAGGAAGGACCGCAGGGCGGCGCACGCGGTCAGGGGTCGACTTCACAGAATCTCAAGCGTCCGGCTTCGACGACGTGGAGGACCTTGCCGCAGCACGAGCGGCGCGATTCCAAGCCCGTCTACCGGCAGATCGCAGAGCAGATCAAAGACGACATCGCCACTGGGACCCTCGTCGCCGGGCAGCTCATCCCCTCGGAATCCGAACTGGTGGAACGCTATTGCGTATCCCGGACATCCGTGCGTTGGGCGGTCGCCATACTTCGCGACGAAGGGCTCATCTACACCGTCCGGGCGGAAGGCTCCTACGTCTGCCCGAAAGCCGCCCCGAAGGTCCGTCCAGCGTACAAATGTGAGCAGATAGCGGCAGACATCATCGGACAGATCTCGACGGGCCGCCTCAAGCCGGGTGACCGACTTCCGAGTGAGTTCCGCCTGACAGCCCGCTATGGCGTGGCCCGCGACACTATACGGGCGGCCATCGCCCTCCTCCGCGAAGGCGGACGGGTCTACACCCGGTCCGGCACGGGCACATTCGTCACACCGACATCGCGTCAGGCGCGAAACGTGCCCGCTCCGCAGGGGGGTGGTCAGCGGCGGGTGGTGCGCCATTCGTGGACGAGGAGCCAGGCGAGGTAGAGGCCGCCGAGGGTGCCGGTCATGACGCCGACGGGGAGGAGGGTGGGGGCGAGGAGGCGTTGGGCGAGGAGGTCGCCGAGGAGGAGGAGTAGGGCGCCCATGAGGGCGGCGGGGACGAGGCCGGGGCCGGGGGCGCGGGTGAGGCGGCGGGCGAGTTGGGGGGCGGCGAGGGCGACGAAGGGGACGGGCCCGGCGGCGACGGTGGCCATGGCGGCGAGGGCTACGCCGGTGAGGATGAGGGTGAGGCGGGCGCGTTCGACGCGGATGCCGAGGCCGGTGGCGACGTGGTCGCCGAGTTCGAGGAGGGTGAGGCGGCGGCCGAGGGCGAGGGTGAGGGGGATGAGGGCGGCGAGGGTGAGGGCGAGCAGGTTGACGTGTTCCCAGGTGCGGCCGTTGAGGTTGCCGGCGAGCCAGGTGACGGCGACTTGGGATTCGGCGAATTCGGCTCTGGCGACGAGGTAGGCGTTGGTGGCGACGAGGCCGCCGTTGACGCCGATGCCGACGAGGACGAGGCGGTAGCCCTGTACCCCGCCCCGGTAGGCGAGGAGGTAGACGGCGAGGGAGGTGAGTAGGCCGCCGAGGAGGGCGCCGGTGGCGACGGCGGCCATGCCGCCGCCGATGACGAGGATTTGGATGAGGGCGCCGGTGCCGGCTCCGGTGGTGAAGCCGACGATGTCGGGGCTGCCGAGGGGGTTGCGGGTGAGGCTTTGGAAGACGGCTCCGGCCATGCCGAGGGCGGCGCCGACCAGGAGGGCGGTGAAGACGCGGGGCAGGCGGAGGGTTTCGATGATGAATTCGTGGGCTTTGCTCCCGTCGGCGAGCAGGGTGGCGATGACGTCGGCGGGGGCGATGTCGAATTCGCCGGTGCCTATGGCGTAGATCGTGGCGGCGGTGAGGGCGGCGGTGAGTGCCGCGCCTACGGCGAGGACGCGGAGGCGGCGGCGCGCGGCCAGGCGGGCTCGTGCCGTACGGCGTGCGGGGTGGGCCGGGCCGGTGGGGCGGGGCGCGAGGGCGGTGTTCACGGTGCGGCCTTTCCCGGCTCGGCGGGGCGCGGCGCTCGGTGGGTGTTCACAGCGCGGCGATCTTCTTTCTGCGCACCAGCGCGATGAACACGGGCATGCCGAGGAAGGCGGTGACGATGCCGGCTTCGAGTTCGCCGGGCCACAGGAGGAGGCGTCCGGCGATGTCGGCGGTGAGGAGCAGTACGGGGCCGAGGATGGCCGAGTAGGCGAGGATCCACCGTTCGTCGGGGCCGCAGATGAGGCGGGCGGCGTGGGCGACGATGAGGCCGACGAAGCCGATGGGGCCGACGGCGGCGGTGGCGGCGCCGCAGAGGAGGGTGACGGCGAGGGCTCCGGTGAGGCGGATGCGGCCGGGGGACACGCCGAGGGCGCGGCCGGCGTCGTCGCCGAGGGCGATGGCGTTGAGGGAGGGGCCGAGGGCGAGGGCGAGGGCGAGCCCGGCGAGCATGAACGGGGCGACTCTGGTGAGTACGGACATGTCGTGGCCGGCGAGGGCGCCGGTGCCCCAGTGGCGGAATTTTTCGAAGGCGTCGCGGTCGATGAGGACGAGCGCCTGGGTGGCGGAGGCGAGGGCGGCGCTGACGGCGGTGCCGGCGAGGGCGAGCCGTACGGGGGTGGCGGCGCTTTTGCCGCTGGCGCCGAGGAGGTAGACGATGACGGCGGCTGCGGCGGATCCGGCGAAGGAGAACCAGATGTACTGCGGGAGCCCGGCGAGGCCGAGCAGTCCGATGGCGGAGGCGATGGCGATGACGGCGCCGGCTTCGACGCCGAGGAGGCCGGGGTCGGCGAGCGGGTTCCTGGTGAGGGATTGCATGAGGGCGCCGGCGAGGGCGAGGGAGGCGCCGACGCCGACGCCGAGGAGGGTGCGCGGCACCCGGTGCTCCCACACGATCATGGCGGCGTCGGAGCCGTCGGGGTCGGCGAGGAGGCTGAGGATGTCGCCGAGGGGGATGCCTTTGGAGCCGATGGAGATGCTCGCGGTGACGGCGAGTGCGAGCAGGGCGGCGGCGAGGAGCAGTCCTAGGCCGCGCGCGGGACCGCCGCGCCGGGGCTGTCCCGGCGCGGCGGCCTTCGGGGGTGCGACGGTGTGGGCCACTCAGCTCTCGTCGTCTTCGTCGTCTTCGTCGTCTTCGTCGGCGTCGTGGTGGTCGAGGTTGACGGTGCCGCGTTTCCAGTAGCCGTCGACGTCGAGCCATTCCCTCTTCAGCCCGAGTCCGCGCAGGTGGCGGCGGATCGGTTTGAGCACGCCGGCTTCGCCGGCGATCCAGACGAATCCGTCGCCGGGGGGCGGTTCGACGGCGCGTACGGCTTGCTCCAGCACGTCGGAGGCGCCGGGGGCGGCGCCGTCGCGGTGCAGCCAGGTGAGGGTGACGTCGGCGTCGGTGGGCAGGTGCTGTTCTTCGCGGGCGTCGGCGACTTCGGCGAAGGCGATGACTTTGGCGCCTGCGGGAAGTTGTTCCAGCCAGCGGCCGAGGGCGGGGAGGGCGGTTTCGTCGGCGCCGAGGAGGTACCAGTCGAAGGTGTAGGGCACCATGATGGAGCCGCTGGGGCCGAGCACTCCGAGTTTCTGGCCGGGGGCGACCCGGGCGGCCCATGATGAGGCGGGGCCGTGGCCTTGGCCGTGGACGACGAAGTCGATGTCGAGTTCGCCGGCGTCGTCGGGGGTTCCGGCGCCGGGGCGGAAGTGGCGGACGGTGTAGTCGCGGTAGATCGGTCTCGGTGATCCGGGGGGCGGGGGTTCCCACCCGTCGGGTCCGATGGTGGGCATGACGGGCAGGTCGGCGCCGCCCTGCGGGAAGAAGAGTTTGACGTGGTCTTGGGGGGACTGCTCGCGGAAGCCGATGAGGTCGGGCCCGCCGAAGGTGATGCGCACGGTGGTGGGGGTGATCCATTCGGTGCGGAGCACGTCGAGCACGCGGGGTTTGATGTCGTAGTTGACGATGTCGATCTCGCGGTCGATCTCGCGGTCGATCTCGCGGTCGATCTCGCGGTCGATGCCGCGGTGGGTGTCGGGCATGGTGGTGGGCTGTCCCTTCGTCAGGCCGCGGCTTTGGCGAGGACGGCGTCGAGCTGGTCGAGGATGGAGAGCACGCCCTTGTAGCTGTAGGCGTAGCCGTACTTCACCGGGTGGACGTGGCCCTTCTTGACGGCGGGCAGCAGCTTCCAGGAGCCCTGGTCGAAGAGTTTCCGCGTGGCGTCGTCGGTCTTGTCGTCGGGGCTGACGCCGTACAGGATGACGGTGGTGTCTTTGAGCTGGGAGATCTGCTCGTAGGACAGGCGCACGCCGCGGTTGGCGCGTTCGCCGTCGGCGACCTTGGAGAATTTCAGGCCGGCGGCCTCCATGAACAGGCCTGGCCAGGAGACCGGCGAGTTGGCGATGAAGCCGTCGGGTCCGCCTTCGACGTAGTCGAAGGTGGCGGAGGCGAGGGTGTCGGCGTATTTGCCCTTGACGGAGCTGAGTTTGGCCTGGTATTCCGAGATCTTGCCGGCGATGACGTCGGCCTTGCCGACGGCGTCGGCGAACTTCGGCAGCGCCTCCCGCACTTCGGCGGGGTTGTCGGTGGTGATGAAGACGGTGGGGGCGATCTGCGACAGGCGCGCGTAGCCGAAGTCCTCTTCGCGGCGCTGCGTGCTGACGATCAGGTCGGGTTGGAGTCCGATGAGCTGCTCGTAGTTGATGGAGCTCTCGTTCTGCCCCACGACCGGGATCTTGCTGAGGACCGTCCAGTCTTCGGGGGCGTAGTCGGCTTCGAACTCCTGCAGTACGCCGACGGGCACGACGCCGAGTTCCAGCAGCACGGCGGTCGAGTTGAGCAGGGACACGACCCGCTTGGGCTGGGCGGGCACCTCGACGGGCCCCTTGTCGCTCTGCACGGTGCGGGTGGCGGGCGAGGCCGCCACCGAGGCGGGGGCGGCGTCGGGCTTCGCCGTACCGGAAGAGCCCGATGAACCGCCGCAGGCCGAGACGAGCAGGACCAGTCCGGCGGCCATCACCCCCCAGGCCGTTCGCCGCGTGGTGTGCCGCATTGTCGTCTCCTTTTTCGCTTGCTGAGTTACGCGAGCCGGCCCGCGCGCAGGGTGACCAGGCGGGGAAGCAGCTCGATGGTGGTGCGCCGGTGGGCGATGACGATGAGGGTCCGGCCGCGGCGCAGCGCGGCGACGGCGGTCTCCAGGCGGCGGCCGGTGTCGGGGTCGACGTCGGCGGTGGCCTCGTCGAGGATGAGGACGGCCGGATCCACGAGGACGGCGCGGATCAGGCCGAGGATCTGCCGTTCGCCGGCCGACAGGTCGCCGGCGGGGGTGGAGAGGCCGCCGGGCAGCGCGGCGACGAAGTCGCCGATGCCGAGGGCGGCGACGGCCGCCTCGATCTCCGTTCCGCCGGGTGAGCCGGGGGCGAGCGCGAGGTTGTCCAGGACGGAGCCGGCGACGACGTGGACGTCCTGCGGGACGAGCACGACGCGTCGGCGCAGTTCGGCGGTGGGGATGTCGCGCAGGTCGACGCCGCCGTAGGTGACGGTGCCGGCGTCGGGCGTGTAGAGGCCGCTGAGCAGTTTGGACAGGGTGGTCTTGCCGGAGCCGCTTTCGCCGACGAGCCCGGCGTGGTCGCCGGGTGCGAAGGTGACGGTGACGCGGTGCAGCACGTCGGCGCCGTTCTCGTAGGCGTAGGTGACGCCGGTCGCGGTGAGTTCGCCCCGTTCGGGGAGGGTGCCGGTGCCGCCGTCGGCCGATGTGCGGTCGAGCAGGTCGAGCAGGCGGGCCAGGCCGGTGCGCGCGGTCTGGGCGTCGCCGGCGAGCTGCGACAGTTCGCCGAATCCTTCGAACAGGTTGCGCCCCGCCAGCACGAACACGACGATGCCGCCCACGTCGAGCCGCCCGTCGGCGACGAGCCACGCCCCGAGGACGAGCAGCACCGCCATGGTGAAGCCTTCGACGAAGGTGATCCCGACGATGCGGTTCTCGGCGTGTACGGCACGGCGCTGCGCGTCCAGGGCGGCGACGTTGTCCCGTTCGAACCTGGTCATCCACGCCGGGAGCCCGCCCGTGGACCGCAGGGCGTCCTTGATGTCGAGTGTCTCGGCGAACGTGCCCGCCATGGTGGCCTCGGCGCCGGCCTGGGCGGCGAACGCGGGCCCGGCGTGCTTGGCGAACGACCGGGTGATGAGTACGGCGGGCGGCAGGAAGACCGCCACCACGACGAGTGTGAGGGGCACGGAGTACCCCGCCATGACCACGGCGGTGAACCCGAGGGTGGACAGCACGCCGATGAGCGCCGGGAGCGAGTCCCGCACGAACTGCGCCAGTTCGGCCACCTCTCCGGTGGCGCGTTGGAGGAGCGAGCCGCCCCGGTGGGCCTCCAGGAAGCGCAGCGGCGCCCCCGCGAGGCGTTCCACGACCTGTTCCCGCAGGTCGCGCACGACGTGTTCGCCCGCGCGGGCGAGGAGCACCGCGCCGACGCGGGCCAGGACGGCCTGGGCGACGACGACGCCCATGAGGGCGGCCACCGCGGCGAGGAAGCGGTCGCGGTCGCCGTCGACGAGCGCTTGGACGGCGGTGGCGATCACGGGCGCGATGGCGACGAGGGCGGCGCTCTCGGCAAGGCTGAACACCAGGGCCGACGCTACTCGGCGCCGGTGCGGACGCAGGTGGGGCCAGGCGGCGCGGAGCACTCCCCGCTGCGCCGGCTCGTCGGACAGCAGTTGGACTTCAGCCATGGGCCACCTCCGCGAGTGCCAGGTCGATCACGCGGTCGGCCGCCTCGACGACGGCGGGCCGGTGGCTGGCGATCACGATCGCCGTGTGCGGGGCCCAGGTGCGCAGCCCGGCGAGGAGCCGGGCCTCGGTGTCGGTGTCGAGGGCCGAGGTGATGTCGTCGAGCAGCAGCACGGGCGGGCGGCCGAGCAGGGCGCGGGCCACGGCCAGGCGCTGCACTTGGCCGCCGGACAGGGCTCCGCCCCGCTCCCCCGCCTCGGTGTCGAGGGGCAGGTCGAGCGCGGCGGCCCGGCAGGCGGCGAGCAGTTCCTGCTGGTCGAGGTCGCGGCCGAGCTTCAGGTTGTCGGCGATGGTGCCGGACACGAGCACGGGCCGCTGCGGCACCAGCACCAGCGTGGCCGCCGTGTCGGCCGAGGAGGCGGCGGTGAGGTCGACGCCGCCGTAGGCGACCGAGCCCGTCTGCGGGGCCTCGCGCCGGCCGAGCAGCCGCAGCATGGTGGATTTGCCCGACCCGACGGGCCCGGTGAGCACGACGAGTTCGCCGGGCCGTACGGTGAGGTCGAGCGGCCCGATGACGCGTCCGCCTTTGACCGCGACAAGGCCGCTCGCCGTGAGTTCGCCGGAGGCCGGCAGCGGGGCGGGGTGGTCGGGGTCGGGCATCCGCGGGCGCAGGGCGAGGACCTCGGTGAGGCGCCCGGCGGCGACCACGGCCTGTTTGCGGTCGATGAGCCTGTCCACCGACACACGGACGGCCAGCGTGATCGTGATCATCCACGAGGTGAACGCGACGAGCCCGCCGACGGTCATCGTGCCGTCGAGTACGGCGAAGCCGCCGAAGCCGATGCCCGCCGCCACCGCCAGCCTCGGCACCATCGGCCCGAGCGCCGCCCACGTGGCCGAGATCCGGGCGGCGGCGACGGTCGCGCCGAAGACGGCGGCGCTGCGCTCGTGGTGCCGTTCGACGAGCCTGCCCTCGCCGCCGAGGCCGCGGACGGCGGCGCTCGCCGACAGCAGGTCCGCCACCGCGTCGGCCCGGTCGGCGTGGGCGTCCGACAGCGTGTCGAGCGCCCGCCCGAACCTCGGCGGGTAGTACACGTTGACCAGCACCAGCGGCGGGATCATGGCGAGCGTCGCGTACAGCAGCACCGGGTCGAGCGCGGTGATGGCGGGGAGCGTCACGGCGAACGTGGTGCCGATGACGGCCCACGTCGGCAGCCCGTGCACCCACACTCTGACCTGGTCGACGTCGCGGGTGACCCGCATGGCGAGGTCGCCCCTGCCGAGATCGCCGTCGTTGAGGTCACCGTCGTCGAGGGCGGCCACGTGGACGGCGAGCCTGCCGCGCAGCGCGACGCCGACGCGGGCGTCGGCGAGGTTCGCCCACCACGCCCATCCGACCAGGCCCGCGCAGTGCACGGCGGCGGCCACGGCGACGGCGAGCGCCCACAGCCCGGCGGTGCCGAGGTCTCCGGTGCGGATGCCGTCGTCGATGGCCCGCTGCACGAAGTACGGCACCGCCAGCAGCATGACCTGGCGCACGACGGACGCGCCGGAGGAGGCGGCGAGCGCCCCGGCCTGCGACCGGAGCGCCCACCGCAGAAGCGAGGTCGAACGCAAGCTCACTGACCCATCTCGGCGATCAGGCTTTTCGGCCGCAGGTCCGTCCAGGTGGCCTCGACGTAGGCGAGGCACGCCTCGCGGGTGTCCTCGCCGTGTGCGACGTCCCAGCCCTGCGGCACCTCGGCGAACACCGGCCACAGCGAATGCTGGCCTTCGCCGTTCACCAGCACGAGGTAGCGGCCTTCCGGGTCCTCGAAGGGGTTGGTCACGGTTACTCCTTGGGTGTGGTGCTTGTGAGTGCCCGGTCGACGATCGGGCCGATGGTCTTCAGCGCGTGGGGCGTGAGCATCTCGGCGTGGGTGACGTCGACGTCGTGGTTGCGGATCTCGCCGGTGACGTGGCAGCGCCACAGGAGGTGCTCTTCGCGTTCGTCGCGGTCCTTGGTCGCGGTGACGAAGGTGACGTCGCCCCGGTAGGGCGCGTATCCGGCGGTGAGCAGCAGCCCCATGCAGGCCCGGTGGACCGCCCCGATCGCGGCCACGGTGGCGGCGTCGAAGTCGCCCACCGCGCCCGACTCGCGCATGCCTTGGAGGAACTCGGCGGTCTCCTCGCGGCTCAGCTCGTCGAGTTCCTCGGGGGTGCGGGTCACCCCTTCGCCTTCGGCGTCCATGGGGAAGGTGTCGAGCAGGCCGAGGAACGCCACCTCGTGGCCGTCTTCCTGGAGGGCGGTGGCGATCGAGTACGCCACCTGCCCGCCGAACGACCATCCCAGCAGGTGGTAGGGGCCCTGCGGCTGGACCTCGCGGACCCGTGCGGCGTAGAGGCGGCCGAGGTCGGCCAGGCTGGCGGCGTCCACCGGTTCGCCGGACAGCCGCGGCGCCTGGATGCCGTAGAGCGGCCTCGCCGGGTCGAGGTACGGCAGGAGCCCGCCGTACAACCAGCTGAATCCCGCGGGCGGGTGGGCGCAGAAGAGCGGCGGCAGCTCGCCGCCGGCCCGCAGCGCCAGCATGGGTTCGAACCCGCGGGCGTAGGGCAGGTCGGCGTCGCCGTACAGGTGGGCGGCGAGGCCGGCGACGCTGGGCGCGGCCATGACGGACGCGAGCCGCAGCGGCACGTCCAGCTCGGCGCGGATGCGCGCGGCGAGCCGCATGGCGAGCAGCGAGTGGCCGCCGAGTTCGAAGAAGTTGTCGTCGACGCCGACCCGGGGCAGTTCCAGCACGTCGGCGAAGATCCGGCAGAGGGTCTCCTCCCGCGCGTCGCGCGGCCCCCGTGAGGTGGCGGCGGCGGCGAAGTCGGGCGCGGGCAGGGCGCGCCGGTCGAGTTTGCCGTTGATGGTCAGCGGCAGCTCGGGCAGCGGGGTGATCGACGACGGCACCATGTACGCCGGGAGCCGTTCGCGCAGTGCCGCCGCCAGTTTGCCGCCGTCCAGCGCACCCGGGTCGCCGGGGTCCGCGGCGTCCGGCACGACGTAGGCGGCCAGGCGGGTGACCGTGCCGGGGATCGCGACCACGGCGGCCTGGCCGACGCCGGGCAGGTCCGCCAGGGCGGCCTCGATCTCGCCCAGTTCGACGCGGAAGCCCCGGATTTTGACCTGGTCGTCGGCGCGGCCGAGGAAGTCCAGGTTGCCGTCGGCGCGGGCGCGGACGACGTCGCCGGTGCGGTACATCCGCTGCCCCGGCTGGAACGGGTCGGCGACGAACCGTTCGGCGGTGAGCGCGGGCCGGTCGAGGTAGCCGCGGGCCAGGCCGACGCCGGAGACGTAGAGTTCGCCGGCGGAGCCGACCGGCACCGGGCGGAGCCTCTCGTCGAGCACGTAGACGCGGGTGTTCCAGATGGGCTTGCCCACGATGGGGGTGACCGCGTCCTCGGTGCCGCCGCCCAGGGTGTTGATGGTGTATTCGGTGGGTCCGTACAGGTTGTAGCCGCGGGTCCCGTCGGTCGTGCGGAGCGTCTCCCACAGGGCGTGCGAGACGGCCTCGCCGCCGAGCAGCACCAGCGGCGGGATGTGCCGCCCCGCGTCCAGCAGACCGTGCTCGACGAGTTGCGTGCCGTACGACGGGGTCACGTTGAGCACGTCGATGCGGTGTTCGGCGCAGTAGTCGGTGAGGGCCTGCGCGTCGCGCCGCATCTCCTCGTCCAGCACGTGGACCTCGTGGCCTTCGACGAGCCAGAGCAGCTCCTCCCACGACATGTCGAAGGAGAACGACACGGTGTGGGCGATGCGCAGCCGCCTGCCGGCCTCCGCGACGACCGGGTCGAAGATCTCTGCGCGGTGGTTGAACTGCATGTTGGTGAGTCCCGCGTACGGCACGACCACGCCCTTGGGGCGTCCCGTCGAGCCCGAGGTGTAGATCACATAGGCCGGGTGGGCCGGGGAGAACTCGCGCCCGAGGTCGCCGTCGGGCTGTGCGGAGAGGTCGGCGAGGTCGTCGGGCGTCAGCACGCACAGCGGTTTGGCGTCGGCCACCATGTGCTCGATGCGGTCGGCCGGGTAGTCCAGGTCGAGCGGCAGGTAGGCCGCTCCGGTCTTCAGCACGGCGAACAGCGCGGCGACCATGTCGGCGCTGCGGGGCAGGGCCAGCCCCACGATCCGCTCCGGGCCCGCGCCGCGCCGCGCCAGCATGTGGGCGATGCGGTTGGCGCGGGCGTTCAGCTCGGCGTAGGTGTGGCGGACGTCCCCGAACACCAGGGCGGTCTGGTCGGGGGTGCGGGCCGCCTGCTCCTCGAACAGGCGGGCGATGGTCTTGTCGGGGATCGGGTGTGCCGTGTCGTTCCATTCGACCAGCACCTTGTGCCGCTCGTCGGGGGTGAGCGGGTCGAGGCGGCCGACGGGGACGGCGAGGTCTCCGGCGACGTGCTCCAGCATGCGGACGAACCTGGCGAGGATCGCCTCGGCGAGGGTGCGGTCGAACACGTCGGGCCGGTAGGCGAGGGACACCAGCAGGGTGGTGTCGGGGGTGACGACGAGCGTCAGCGGGTAGTGGGTGCCGTCGACGCTGTCCATGTCGGCGATGCCGTACCGCTGGGTGATGTCGGCGCGTTCCTGCTCGTCGCTGCCGAAGTTGCGCAGCACGTAGAGGGTGTCGAAGAGCTGTCCGACTCCGGCGGCGCGCTGGATCTCGGCGAGGCCGAGGTGGTCGTGCTCGACGACGCGGGCGCGTTCCCGCTGGAGCCTGGTGAGCATGGCGAGCAGCGGCTCGTCGGGGTCGACGGCGACGCGGACCGGCACGGTGTTGAGGAACAGGCCGATGGTGTCCTCGACGCCCGGCACCTCGGGCGGGCGTCCCGACACGGTCGCGCCGAAGACCACGTCGCGCCGCCCGGTCACGCCGGCGAGGACCAGGCCCCAGGCAGCGTTGAGCAGGGTGTTCAGGGTGAGTCCGCGTCCGCGGGCCTGGGCGGCGAGCCGGTCGCCGAGTTCGCCGGGGAGCTCGGCGAGGACGGCGTCGGGCACGGCGGCGGTGAGGCCGCGTTCGGCGGGGGCCAGCAGCGTGGGCTCGACCGGCCCGGCCAGCGCCTCGCGCCAGGCCGCGAACGCGGCGTCGCCGTCGCGGCCGGCCAGCCAGGCGAGGTAGTCGCGGTACGGCGTGGGCCTGGGCAGCGCGCGCCCTTCGTAGATCTCGAAGAGTTCCCGCAGGAACAGGCCCTCCGACCAGCCGTCCCACAGGATGTGGTGGTGGATCATGACGAGGATGTGGTGGTCTTCGCCCAGCTTGATGAGGGTGAACCTCAGCAGTGGCGGCTTTTCCAGGTCGAACCGGGTGGCCCGGTCCTCCTCCATGATCTCCCGCACCCGGTCGCGGGGGTCGGGGAGGCCGCTGAGGTCGATGACGGTCAGCGGCACCTCCGCCGCCTTCGGGATGAACTGCACCGGCCGATCGACGCCGTCGTAGCGGAACCCGGCGCGCAGGTTGGGGTGCCGACGCATCAGTTCGCGGGAGGTCTCGCGGAGCCGGTCCACGTCCAGGGGGCGGCGGAGTTCGAGGTGGTTCTGCACGGTGTAGACGTCGAGGGCCTTCTCGTCGACGCTCGCGTGGAACAGCAGGCCCTCCTGGAGGGGAGCCAGCGGCAGCACGTCCTCCACGCCCGGCGGGAGGGAGTCGATCTGCTCCTGCGTGAGCCGTACGAGGGGGAGGTCGGACGGGGTGAGCGCGTCCACGCCGGCGAGCGCGGTCAACGCGGCAGTCCAAACCTCGCTGAGTGCCGACAAATCACCCTTAGGCAGGACGCTTGATGTCCACGTCACCACCAGCTCCGGCCCGCCCGGGCCGTCGTGCGTGACCGCGTCCACCTCCAGCGCGTACGGCGAAGCCTCCGATGCCTCCGATGCCTCTGATGCCTCCGCGCCGCCGGGCAGCGCCTCCGGCGCGATCGTCCAGTCCTCCCCGGTGGCCACGGCGAAACGCCCGAGATAGTTGAACAGCACCCTCGGCCTGCCCAGCCCCGCCAGCACGGCCGCCGTCTGCGGGTTGAGGTGGCGCAGCAGCCCGAACCCGAGGCCCTGCCCCGGCACCGCCCGGAGCTGCTCCTTGACCCGCTTGAACACCGCGGCGGCGTCGCCGTCGCCCGGCGCCAGCCGTACCGGGAACACCGACGTCAGCCACCCGGCGGTCCGGCTCAGGTCCAGGCCGTCGTGCTCCCGCCCGTGGCCCTCCAGCTCGACCAGCACCTCCCCCGCGCCCCGGTCGCGTACGGCGACCGCCAGCGCGGACAGCAGCAGGTCGTTCATCCGGTGCCGGGATTCGAGCAGGGCCCTGGTGCGGTCGGCGGGCAGCGTCGTGGTGACCGCCGCGACACCGCCGCCGGCCGGACCCGACGCGGCCCCCAAGGGGTCGGCGGCCGGGGCGAGGGTGTCGATCCAGTGGGTGAGCTCGGCGAGGCGCTCCGGCGCATGGGCCTGCTCGGCCAGCTCGCGCGACCAGCGCCGCAGCGAGGTGGCGACCGGCTCCAGGGCACGGCCTTCGAGGGCCGCCGCCAGGTCGGGCACGAGGAAGCGCCACGAAACGCCGTCCACGACGAGATGGTGCAACACGATCAGCAGGCGGCCGGAGGTGCCGGGTCCGAGGTCGAACCAGACGAGCTGGGCGTTGACGCCGACGTCGGGGTCGAGGCGGCCGACGGCGGCGCCGTACTCCTCGTCAAGCCGGTCCAGGCCCCGGACGTGCCGGATGTCGGAGGCGGGAACCGCGTCCGCGGGAAGCACCTCGGTTGTCCAGATGGCGGGGTGCGGCCGGGACAGGCGCAGGCGCAGGCCGTCGTGCCGGTCGAGCACGGCCCGCCAGGCCCGCGCCAGCCGTTCCGGGTCGAGACCGGGCGGCACCACCAGCAGTCTGGCCTGGTGGACGCGTTCGATCGGGCGCCCTTGTTCGCGCAGCCAGTGCATGACCGGGAGCGGGGCCAGCGGGCCGACCGGCTCGTCGCGTTCGGCGGGCCGCGCCTCGCGGGTGTCGTCGGCCTGCCGCTCCCCCGCCACCGAGGCGAGGCCCGCGGCCGTGGGGCGCTCGAAGACGTCGCGGGCGGTCACGGTGAGGCCGGCGGCCCTGGCCTTGGCGACCAGCGTGATGGACATGATGCTGTCGCCGCCGAGGGCGAAGAAGTCGTCGTGCGGCCCGACCGCGGGAAGCCCCAGCACCTCGGCGAAGATCTGCGCCAGCACCTGGTCGCCGCCGTCCGCCGACCCGCCCGCCGGTCCGGCCGGCGCGTCCGGGCGGGCGGCCTGGGGCGGAGCGGGGAGGGCCTTGCGGTCGAGCTTGCCGTTGACCGACAGCGGGAGCGCGGGCAGCGGCACGATGACCGACGGCACCACCTGGGCCGGCACCCGCGCCAGCAGGTGGGCCCGCACCGCCGCCACATCGATGTCGCCCGCGCCGGCCTCGCCCGTCACGTAGCCGACGAGCCGCCCGTCCACGGCCGCCGCGGCGGCCTGCCGTACGCCGGGGGCGGCCCGCAGGGCGGCCTCGACCTCGCCGAGTTCGATGCGGAAGCCCCGGATCTTGACCTGGTCGTCGGTGCGGCCGAGGAACTCGACGGCGCCGTCCGGCCGCCACCGGGCGAGGTCGCCGGTGCGGTACATGCGCTCGCCGTCGCCGAACGGGTCGGCGACGAACCGCTCGGCGGTGAGGCCGGGCCGGTTCAGGTAGCCGCGGGCGAGCTGCGCCCCGGACAGGTAGAGTTCGCCCGGCACGCCGACCGGCACCGGGCGCAGCGCGGCGTCGAGGATGTGCAGGCGGGTGTTCCAGACCGGCCGACCGATGGGCACGGAGGCCGAGCCGGGGTCGCCGGCGCAGGTGAAGTACGACACGTCCACGGCGGCCTCGGTCGGGCCGTACAGGTTGTGCAGGGGCGCCGGGTGCAGCTCGCGGAAGCGGGCGGCGAGGTCGGCGGGGAGCGCCTCGCCGCTGCAGAAGACGCGGCGCAGGCTCGTGCAGTCCGGCACGGCGGGGTCGGTGAGGAAGGCCCGCAGCATGGACGGCACGAAATGCAGCGTGGTGACGCCGCTCTCGCGGATGAGCCCGGTGAGGTAGGCGGGGTCGCGGTGGCCGTCGGGCCGGGCGAACACCACGGCGGCGCCCTGGCAGAGCGGCCA
This sequence comes from Sinosporangium album, assembly GCF_900100605.1. Classification (GTDB taxonomy): domain Bacteria; phylum Actinomycetota; class Actinomycetes; order Streptosporangiales; family Streptosporangiaceae; genus Sinosporangium; species Sinosporangium album. The sequence goes on from NZ_FNCN01000033.1 coordinate 19,526, forward strand.
GAAGAACTCCCAGACCGACACGTCGAACCCGGCGGGCGTCTTCTGCAGCACGCGGTCGTCGGCGGCCAGGCCGTACTCGCCCTGCATCCAGGCGATGCGGTTGACGATGGCGCGGTGTTCGACGGCGACGCCCTTGGGGCGTCCCGTGGAGCCCGAGGTGTAGATGACGTACGCGGGGTGGCCGGGTCGCGCCGCCGAGGGGAACGAGGGGCCGGGTTCGGCCTGGCTCCGCCGTACGTCGTCGCGGGTGAGGACGCACACCGGGGCGGCGTCGGCCAGCATGAGGTCGCGGCGTTCGGCCGGGTAGTCGGGGTCGACCGGCAGGTAGGCGGCGCCGGTCTTGAGGACCGCGAGCAGGGCCGTCATGAGCTCGGCGGACCTCGGCACCGAGACCGCGACGACGCGCTCGGGCCCGGCGCCGCGCGCGGCGAGGTCGCGGGCGACGGCGGAGGCGCGGCGGTCGAGTTCGGCGTAGGTGAGCTGTTCGTCCTCGGAGATGACGGCGACGGCGTCGGGGGTGCGGGCGGTCTGCTCCTCGATGAGGGCGGCGAGCGTGGTGTCCGCGACGGGGACCGCGGTGTCGTTCCAGGCGCCGGTGATCGCGGCGCGCTCGCCGGGGGCGAGCACGTCGGCCGCACCGGCCCGGACGGAGGGGTCCTCGGTGACCCGCGCCAGCAGGTGGACGAGCCGCTCGGCGACGAGGTGGGCGGTCGCGGTGTCGAAGACGTCCAGGGCGTGGATCACGGTGAGTTCGGTGCCGCCGTCGGTCTCGACGGCGTTCACGGCGAGGTCGAACCTGGCGTGGACCGAGGTGTCCGGTTCGACCGTGCCGAGCTCCGGCTCGCCGCCCCGCCGGTGGTATTGCGTCATCACCTGGAACAGCGGGTGGCGGGCGGGAGACCTGGTAGGTCTGACGATGTCCACGAGCCGTTCGAACGGCATGTCCTGGTGGGCGAGGGCCGACAGTTCGGCCTCCCGGACGCGGGTGAGCAGCTCGGCGAACGCGGGGTCGCCCGACAGGTCCACCCGGACGACGAGGGTGTTCACGAAGAAGCCGATGACGTCGTCGAGGGTCTCGTCGTTGCGTCCCGCGACGGGCACGCCGAGGGGGATGTCGGTGCCGCCGCCGAGCCGCCCGAGCAGCAGCGCGAGGGCTGCCTGCAGCACCATGAACGGAGTGGTCCCGGTCCGCCTGGCGAGGGCGGCGACCCCGCGGTGCACGTCCTGCGGGAGGGCCACGCGCAGCATCCCGCCCCGGTAGGTGGGCCGGGCGGGGCGCGCCCTGTCGTACGGCAGCGCCAGCTCGTCGGGGATCCCGTCGAGCGCGGCCCGCCAGAAGGACTCGGCCTCGCCCTGGCCGGTGTCGAGCTGCCACAGCGTGTAGTCGGCGTACTGCACCGGGAGGTCGGCCCACCCGGGTGCCCTGCCGGTGAGCCTGGCCGCGTAGGCGGTGGCGAGGTCGCGCAGGAAGACCCGCTCGGACCATTCGTCGCTCGCGATGTGGTGGAACACGGCGGCCAGCAGGTGGGTGCCGTCGGGGAGCGTGAACAGGGTGCCGCGCAGGGGGTGTTCTACGGTCAGGTCGAAGGGGTGCTCTTCGGCGTCGCGCTGCGCCCGCTCGGACCACGGGGCGGTGGTGAGGGGCGGCGGGGTGGGGAGGACCCGCTGGAAGGGGGTGCCGTCCCGGTCGGGATAGACGGTACGGAGGATCTCGTGCCGGTCGGCCACGTCGTCCCAGGCGCGGCGGAACGCCCCGATGTCGAGGGGGCGGCCGTCGAGGGGGCGGTCGACGCGCAGCAGCGTCGGGATGTTGTAGACGGGGCTCGGCCCCTCCAGGTGGTGGAGGAACCACAGGCGGCGCTGCGCCGGGGACAGCGGCGGCTCGGCGGGCCTGGCCCCGCGCCGGGGCGCGGGCCGCGGCGCGGCCGACAGGCGCGGGATGAGCTTCTCCACGGTCCTGGCCTCGAACAGGTCCCTGATCTTCAGGGATGCGCCGAGCAGGCCCTTGATGCGGTTGACGGCGCGGGCGGCGAGCAGGGAGTGGCCGCCGAGGGCGAAGAAGTCGTCGCCAGGGCCGACGGCGGGCACGCCGAGCAGGTCGGCGAGCACGCCGCAGACGAGGCTTTCGCGTTCGTCGCGGGGGCCCTGGCCGGCCGGGCCCGTGCCGTACGCCTCGGGGGCGGGCAGGGCGGCCCTGTCGAGCTTGCCGTTGACGGTGACGGGGAGCGCGGGCAGCGTGACGACGGCGGGCACCATGTAGTCGGGCAGGCCGAGCCCGGCGGTGTCCACCGGGCCGCCGGCCGCGCCGGCGGCGTTGTCGGCTGCGTCGGCCCCGTCGGCCGGGGCTGCCACGACGTAGGCCACCAGGCGGTCCTCGCGGACGACCACGGCGACCTGGGCGACGCCGGGCAGGGCGGCCAGCGCCGCCTCGATCTCGCCGAGTTCGATGCGGTAGCCGCGCACCTTCACCTGGTCGTCGCCGCGCCCGTGGAATTCGAGGACGCCGCCGGGGCGCCACCGGGCGAGGTCGCCGGTGCGGTACATCCGCTCGCCGGTCTGGAAGGGGTCGGCGAGGAAGCGTTCGGCGGTGAGGGCGGGGCGGTTGAGGTAGCCGCGGGCGAGGCCCGCCCCGGCGATGTACAGCTCGCCGGTCACGCCGGGCGGCACCGGGCGCAGCCGTGCGTCGAGCACGTAGACGCGGGTGTTCGCGATCGGCCGGCCGACGACCGGGTCGGGGCTTTCCGACAGCGCCGCGCCGAGGGTGTCGACGGTGTCCTCGGTCGGGCCGTAGTAGTTGTGGCTCAGCACGCCGGGCGTGTCGCGGAGCCTGCGCCACAGCGCGGCCGGCACGGCCTCGCCGCCGAGCAGCACGAGCAGCGGCACGTGCCGTCCACCGTCCGGGGCGGGCCGCCCGCCGTCTGGGGCGTCCGCGCCCTTGTCGCCGGTGGTCGCGCCCTTGGCGTCGGCCGTCGCGCCGTCGAGCAGGCCGTACTCGACGAGCTGCTCGGCGAACGTGGGGGTGACGTCGAGCGTGTCGATGCGGCGGGCCACGACCTCGCGGACGACGGCCTCGGGGTCGCGGCGGGTGTCCTCGTCGAGGATGTGCAGTTCGTGTCCGCAGAGCAGCCACAGGAGCTGCTCCCACGAGGAGTCGAACGAGAACGACGCGGTGTGGCCGGCGCGCAGCCGCCGTCCTCCGGCAGCCTCGACGGCGGCGGCGAAGACGGTGTCGCGGTGGTCGCGGTAGAGGCTGGTGAGCCCGTGGTGGGCGATCTGCACGCCCTTGGGCCGCCCGGTCGAGCCGGACGTGTAGATCACGAAGGCGAGGTAGCGCGGGTCGCGCGCGACGGCGGGGTCGGTGTCGGGCTGCCCGGCGGAGTCGGGCAGCTTGGTGAGGACGAGCATCGGCCTGGCGTCCTCCAGCATGAGGGCGCGCCGCTCCTCGGGATAGTCCAGGTCGATCGGCAGGTAGGCGGCACCCGCCTTCAGCACCGCGAGCAGCGCGACGACGAGGTCGGCGCCGCGGGGCAGGGCGAGCGCGATGAGCTTCTCGGGGCCGGCGCCGAGGTCGATGAGCGCGTGGGCGAGCCGGTTGGCGCGGGTGTTCAGCTGGGCGAACGTGAGCGTCTCGTCGGCGGCCACGGCGACGTCGCCGGGCCGCCGCCGGGCCTGTTCCTCGAAGACGTCCACGACGGTGGCCGACGGCACGGGCGCGGACGTGTCGATCCACGCCCCGAGCACATCCTCGTCGGCGAGCAGCGGGTCGAGGGCGCCGACCGGCGCCGCCGGGTCGGCCACGAGCTGCTCGACGAACGAGGTGAAGCGGTCGGCGATACGCCGTACCTGGTCGCGGGTGAGCAGGTCGGGCCGGTATTCCAGCACGAACTCGGGCCCGCTTCCAGCCGTGCCGGGAAGCACGAGCAGGGCCAGCGGATAGTGCGTGTAGCCCTTGTTGCCCGCGCCGGTGACGGTGACGCCGCGGGCGCCCTCGGCGATGCCGCCGGGCCCCACCGGGTAGTTCTCGAAGACGATCAGGGTGTCGAACAGCGTGCCGAGCCCGGTGAGCGCCTGGATGTCGGCCAGCCCGAGGTACTGGTGGGCGAGCAGCGCCGCCTGCTCGTCCTGCAGCCGGGCCAGGCCGTCCCGGAACGGCTCGGCGGGGTCGAACCGCACCCGCACCGGCACGGTGTTGCTGAACAGGCCGACCATCGACTCGACGCCGGGCAGTTCGGCGGGCCGCCCGGAGACGGTCGCGCCGAACACGACGTCGTCGCGTCCGGTGAGGCGGCCGAGCAGCGCCCCCCATACGCCCTGGACGGCGGTGTTGAGCGTCAGCCCGAGGCGCCGCGCGAGCACGGCGAAGGCCGCGCCGAGCTCGGCGGGCAGCGTGAACGGCACCTCGTCGGGGGTGACGGCGGCGCGTGGCGGTTCGGCCCCGGTGAGCAGCGTCGGCTCCTGCACCCCGGCGAGCGCGTCGCGCCAGGCCGCTGTGTCGCCGCCGCCGTCGCCGCCACCGCCGTCGCCGCCGTCGCCGCGGCGCGCGAGCCACTCCAAGTAGTCCGCGTACGGCGCGGCCGGCCCGGCCGCTCCCCCGGCCGTCCCCCCGGCTGCTCCCGCGGCCAGTTCGCGCAGCCAGATCGGGGTGGACCAGCCGTCGATGACGATGTGGTGGCTCGTGACGAGCAGCCGGTGCCGCCCGCCGCCCAGCCTCACCAGGACGCACCGCATCAGCGGCGGCCGGCCGAGGTCGAACCGGTGGGCCAGTTCCTCCCGCTCCACGGCGGCGAGGTCGTGTTCCCGGCCAGTGAGGTCCACCTCGCGCCAGGGCAGTTCGACGGACGCCGGCACCACCTGGACGGGGACGGACAGGCCGTCGCGCACGAACGCGGCCCGCAGGTTGGGGTGGCGGGAAAGCGACGCCTCGACGGCGTCGCGCAGCCCGTCGACGGGGCCTTCCAGGTCGAGGTAGGTCACCGACGTGTACACGTCGAGCTCGCCCGGCCCGCCGAAGTCGGCGTGGAACAGCAGCCCTTCCTGCAGCGGCGACAGCGGCAGCACGTCCCGCAGCCCGGGGAACCGCCGCTCCAGCAGGTCGGCCTCCTCCTGCGTGATGCCGGCCGACGGCACGTCGTCGGGCGTCAGCGCGCCGCCGACCCCGGCGAGGTCCGCGAGCGCCTCCTCCCAGCGGGCCGTCAGCGCCGCGATCCACGCGTCGTCGAGCACACCGCGCGGGGCGCTCCAGTGGGCGCGCAGCTCGGGGCCCTCCGGCAGGTCGTTCACGAACACGTTGACGGCGAGGGCGTGCTCGACCGGCATCGCGGGGTCCTTGGAGACGGTGAAGTCGTCGCCTCCGGCGAACCGGCCCAGGTAGTTGAACAGCACCTGCGGTGTGGGCGCTGCGGCGAGGTGGCCGTGCAGGCGGGTCAGCACGCCGAACCCGGCGCCGTCCGACGGGACGGCCCGCAGCACCCGCTTCACGTGCTTCAGCACGTCGGCGGGGGCGGCGCCGGCGCCGGGCGAAAGCCGTACGGGGTATTCGGCGGTGAACCACCCGAGGGTGCGGGACAGGTCGAACGCGGAGTCGAGGTGCTCGGTACCGCGGCCGTGGCCCTCCAGCTCGACGAGGAGTTCGTCGCGCCCGACGGCGAGGGCGAGCGCGGCCAGCAGCAACTCGTTCATCCCGGCGCGGCAGCGGGTGGCGGCGGCCAGCAGCGCCGAGGTCCGCGCCGCCGGAAGCGTGGTGACGACCGTACGGCTGCCGCCCTCGGTGTCGCCCTCCCCGGGGAGCCGCGCGCCGAGGGGCCGTTCGGGGCGCTCCAGCACCCGCGACCAGTACGGCAGTTCGCCCGTCAGGTCGGCCTCGTGCAGCGAGGCCGACCACGTGCGCAGGGACGTGCCGACCGGTTCAAGGGGCCGCCCGGCGAGGGCCGCCCGCAGGTCGGGCAGCAGGACGCGCCACGACACGCCGTCCACGGCGAGGTGGTGCAGCGTGACGCGCAGCGTACGCCCGGCGCGGGCGAACACCGCCGTCCTGCCGGCGGACGGGTCCACCGACGGCACCGGCGCGTCCTCGTCCCACACCAGCGCCTCGGACGCGGTCACGGCACCCCGGGGACGCACCTCCAGCTCCCCGGCGGGGGTCATCCGCAGCCGCAGCGCGTCATGCTGGTCGAGCACGGCCTGTACGGCGGCGGCCACCTCGTCGCGCCCCGCGCCCTCGGGCAGCTCCACCCGGGCGGTGTGCGCGTAGCCGAGTCCCGCCGCGCCGAGCCCGCGCAGCCAGGCGGCCATCGGGGTGAGCGGCACCGGGCCGACGCCGTCGCCGGCGTGCCGCACCTCCTCGCGGGCGACCTCGGCGACGGCCGCCACGGCGGCGACGGTCTTGCGCTGGAACACCTGCCGGGGCGTGATCACGATGCCGGCTTTGCGGGCGCGGCTGCCGGCCTGGATGGAGGTGATGCTGTCGCCGCCGAGCTCGAAGAAGTTGTCGTCGATGCCGACGGCGGGCAGCCCGAGCACCTCGGCGAAGATCTCGGCCAGGGCCGCCTCGACGGGGGTGCGCGGGGCGCGGCCGGTCGTGGTGAACTCGGGCGCGGGCAGTGCGCGGCGGTCGAGTTTGCCGTGGGCGGTGAGCGGCAGCTCGGGCAGCACGACGACGGCCGCCGGCACCATGTAGTCCGGCAGCGTGGCGGAGAGGGCGGCGCGGGCGTCGGCGGGCGACACCGTGCCGTCCGTGCCGGTGACGTAGGCGATGAGCCGGGTGTCGCGCACCACGACGGCCGCCTGCCCGACGCTGGGAAGCCCGGTGAGCGCGGCCTCGACCTCACCTGGTTCGATGCGGTATCCCCGGATCTTCACCTGGTCGTCGGCGCGGCCGAGGAACGCCAGCGTGCCGTCTTCCCGCCACTGGGCGCGGTCCCCGGTGCGATACATGCGCTCGCCCGCGTGGAAGGGGTCGGCGACGAACCGCTCGGCGGTCAGGCCCGCCCTGCCGAGGTAGCCGCGGGCGAGCCCGGCCCCGGCGAGGTACAGCTCTCCGGGCACGCCGGGCGGCACGGGGTTCAGCCGCTCGTCGAGCACGTAGGCGCGGGTGCCGGCGATGGGCCGGCCGACGGTGGGCCGGTCGCCGCCGGCGAGGTCGGCGGCGAGCGCGTCCACGGTGAACTCGCTCGGGCCGTAGAGGTTGACCGCGTCGAGCCCCGGCACGCCGCGCAGGGTCGTCCACAGCCCGTCCGGCAGCGCCTCGCCGCCGAGCACCACGAGCGAGGGCCGGTCGGGGCCGTCGAACAGGCCGGCCTCGACGAGGCGCAGGCAGTACGACGGGGTCACGTCGAGCACGTCGACGTCGGTGAGCGCGCCGGGGTCGCGCCGGGCGTCGTCGTCGAACAGGTGGAGTTCGTGCCCCGACACCATCCAGAGCAGCGGGTCCCACGCGGAGTCGAACGTGGCGGCGTAGGTGTGGGCGACGCGGCGCCGCGGCCCGGCGTGCAGCTCGCGGCGGTGCCGGTCGTACAGGTTGGCGAGGCCGCCGTGGGTGACGGCGACCGCCTTCGGCCTCCCGGTCGAGCCGGAGGTGTAGACGATGTAGGCGAGGTTGCCGGGCGACACCGGCACCGGCGCGAACCGTCCCGCCCGGGCGGGACGGCCGGCCCGGGCGGCGCTCTCGACGACGAGCGCCGGGGTGACCGTGCACACCGGGTCGGCGTCGGCCGTCATGAACGCGCGGCGGCTCGCGGGCAGGTCCTCCGGCAGCATGAGGTGGGCCGCCCCGGATTTCAGCACGGCCACCAGCGCCACGACGAGGTCGGAGCCGCGCGGCAAGTCGATCGCGACGACCCGCTCGGGCCCGGCTCCCCGCTCCACCAGCAGCTCCGCCAGCCTGTCGGACCGGTCGTCCAGCTCGGCGAAGGTCAGCCGCTCGTCGGGCACCCCGCCCTCGGCGCGGGTGACCAGCGCGGTCGCCTCCGGGGTGCGCGCCACCTGCTCGGCCAGCCGTACGGCCAGAGCCGGGGAGGGCGCCGCCGGGCCGCCGTCGCCCCAGGCCAGAAGCCGCCTCCGCTCGTCGTCCCCGGCGAGAGGCACGGCGGCGACGGGGGTGTCGGGGGACGCGGCCAGGGCCTGGGCGAAGGCGGCGAACCGGGTGGCGTGGGCGTCGAGTTCGGCGGTGCCGTACAGGTCGGCGTTGGCGTCGAGTTCGAGGACAAGCGTGTCGTCGGCCGTCTTGTAGAAGCCGAACTCCAGGTCGTCGACCGGCCCGGAGGCGAGGTTGACGGTCGTGCCGGGGACACCGGCGAAGTCGAGGGCGTAGTCGAAGGCTTTGATGTTGACGGACGGCCCGTACAGGCGGCGCCCGCTGCCGACCAGGTCGAGGTCGCGCTGGAGTTCCTCGCCGCGGTAGCGCTGGTGGGCCTTGGCTCCGGCGATCTCGGCCTTCGCCTGGCGGGTCAGCGTGGTGAGGGTGGCGCCAGCGGGATCGGCGAGGCGCACGGGCAGGATGTTGACCACCATGGCGGGCACCCGGGCCGCGGGGGTGCCGAAGCGGCCGGCGAACGGCATGCCGAGCATCACGTCGCCGGGGCCGGTGATGCGCCGCATGTAGGCGGCGGTGACGGCGGTGACGGCCTCCGCCCACGTCGCGCCCGCCGCCTTGGCGGCGGCGAGCAGCGACGCGCCGGGGAACTCCACACGGTGGCGCAGGAACCCCCGCCGCGACCGGCCTTCCGCCGGTTCGGGAACGTCGGGGGTGTCGGGGGCGTCGGCGAGCTTGCCGAGCCAGTAGGCGCGGTCCTGCTCGCGGCGGGGCGAGGCGGCGTAGGCGGCCTCCTGGTCGAGCACGTCGCGCAGCGGCCGGAACGGGCTGTCTCCCCCGAATCCGGCCGCGGCGAGCGCCGTGTAGATGTCGGCGACGCGCCGGGCCACGAGGGTGAAGCCGTACCCGTCGAGCACGATGTGGTGGGCCCGCAGATACCACAGGTAGCGGTCGTCGCCGAGGGCGAACAGCGTCTCGGTGAACAGCGGCCCCTCGGCCATGTCCACGGGCTCGGCGAGGTCGGCGCGCATCCGGCGCAGGGCGTCCTCGCGGGTGGTGTGCACGGTGGTGGGCATCCACGCCACCGTGCCGGCGAGGACCTGCCAGGGGCCGTCCGGCCCCTCCTCGACGCGCACGTGGAGGGCCTGCGCCTCGGCGACGCCGAGTGCGCGGGCCTTGGCGAACAGCCCGAGGTCGAGCGGCCCGGCCAGCTCCACATACTGTCCGACGTTGTAGCGGGTGTCGGCGGGGTCGATGCGCTGGGCGTACCAGACGCCGGCCTGCGCTCCGGTGAGGGCGAGCAGCTCCGTGGACACGGGTTTTTCCAGCTCCTTGAACATTCCGCCCCGCCCGCGGGGCGGCGGCGGTCACTACTGCGTCTCTGGCGGCGGCGTGGGGACGCCGCCGGGGCCTACGGGGTGTCGCGGCTCTGGCGGCCGTTCAGCAGCTCCCACCATTCGGCGAGCGTGGGCCGCTCGGCCAGTTCCAGGAAGTTCGTCTCGGCGCCGGCCGTACGCCAGCGTTCGACCAGCGTCATGACGCGGATCGAGTCGAGGCCGAGCTCCAGCAGGTTCTCGTCGTCGGCGATGGCCGAGGCGTCCTCGCCCAGCACGTCGGCGACGTCGCCGCGGACGGTGTCGAAGGTCAGCTGCGGCATGTCGGGGGCCTTTCCGTGGTCTGAGGGGTCGGGGCGGAGGTCGGGGCGGAGGTCGGGGCGGAGGTCGGGGCGGAGGTCGGGGCGGAGGTCATCCGGCGCGGTGGGCGAGGATCGAGCGCACGATCTCGCCGGCGCGCACCGCCGCGTTGGACAGCAGCGACGACGACAGCCCGTGGGTGTGCTCGGTGCCGCCCTGCAGGTAGATCCCGCATTTGAGGGCGGGGTCGGTGACGATGCGGTAGTCCCGGCCGACCTTCGGCAGCCCCCGCTCGTCGATGTGGCAGAAGGCCGTCAGCTCCCCCAGCACGTCGAGAGGGTCGGGCGGCCGGTATCCGGTGGCGAAGATGAGCGCGTCGCATTCGAGCGCCACGCGCTCTCCGGTCGTCAGCCGGTCGACCCGTACCCGTACGCCGTCGGGCACCCGGTCGAACCCCTCGACGCGCGAGGTGTTGAGGATGCGAAGCCGCTGGGCACCGGCCACGTTCTCCTGGTAGGAGCGGCGGTAGAGCTCGTCGATGAGGTCGATGTCGACCACCGAGTAGTTCGTGTTGCCGTGGTAGGAGAGCAGGGACGCCTTGACCTCGTCCGGGGCGGTGTAGAAGTCGTCCACCGCGGAGGGGTCGAAGATGCGGTTGGCGAAGGCGCTGTCGTCGGCGGGGCTGTAGCCGTACCTGCTGAAGACCGCGCACACCTCGGCGTCGGGGTATGCGCGGTGCAGGTGGTCGACGACCTCGGCCGCGCTCTGCCCGGCGCCGACGACGGCGAACCGACGGTGGGTGAGCACGGGGAGCGTCCGCAGGCGGGTGAGCAGGTCGCCGTTGTGCCAGACCCGCTCGGAGGCGTGCACGCCCTCGGGGAGGTACGGCCGGAGCCCGAGGCCCAGCACGATGTTGCGGGCCCGGCCGAGCAGTTCGCCGTCGGCGATGACCTCGACCGCGACCACGTCGCCGCCGTCGCCCTTGACCGGGCGCAGGTCGGTGACGCGGGTGCCGTACGCGACCTGTGCCGTGAACCGCTCCGCCGCCCAGGTGAGGTAGTCGTGGAATTCGACGCGGGTGGGGAACAGGGTCTTGTGGTTGATGAAGTCCACCAGCCGGCCCCGCGCGTGCAGGTAGTTCAGGAAGCTGAACGCGCTGGTCGGGTTGCGCAGGGTGGCGAGGTCCTTCAGGAAGGAGACCTGCATCGTCGCACCGTCGAGGAGCATGCCCCGGTGCCAGCCGAACGTCTGCTGCTGCTCGGCGAAGGCCGAGGTCGGCTCCCGTCCCGGCACGCCGCCGCCGTGCTCGCGCAGAGCGATGGCGAGGGCCAGGTTCGAAGGTCCGAATCCGATCCCGATCACGTCGAGCGGGTCTTTCCCGTGGTCGCGGGGTCCGGATCCGGCGGGCGGCCGGGTGGCGTTCTCGGGCCACCGGTCGCTGCGGGGATCCATACGGGGTCGTGACACACCGCTCCTCTCAACGGGCACGGCAGAGCAGCCCTCCGAAGCGGAGGGCATGGTGAGGTCGGACTTACCCGACAGGAAGTATCCCTCTTAGGCAAGCCTTACCTAAAATCCATTCCGACCCACGTCATGTCAAGACCGGATTCATAGGCAAAGGATCACAATGCACCCCACGCACATTGGTCTTGACAGACCGCACCCATAGGAGAACAGTTAGGTGAGCCTAACCTAATTTGATCAAGGAGGGGACGTCGTGCTGCCACCGGACGGCCACGGCGTGGCCGGCAAGGTCGCGCTGGTCACCGGGGCGGGCCGAGGAATCGGCGCCGCCGTCGCCCGCACGCTCAGCCAGGCAGGAGCGGCGGTAGCCGGACTCGACCTCTCACCCGAGGCCCACGGCCCCGGCTCGCCCGCCGTCTGCCACCGGGCCGACGTGTCCGACCCCGCCGAGGTCGAGAGGGTGGTGGACGGCGTCGAGCGCGAACTCGGCCCCATCGACATCCTCGTCAACGTGGCCGGCGTGTTCAGAACCGGGCCGGTCACCGACCTGACCGACGAGGACTGGGCGTCGGTCTTCGCCGTCAACACCGCAGGTGTGTTCCACACCTGCCGCGCCGTGGCCAAAGGAATGATCGCCCGGCGCTCCGGCGCTATCGTGACGGTCGCCTCCAACGCCGGAGGCGTGCCCCGAATGGGCATGGCGGCATACGCCGCCTCCAAGGCGGCGGCGGTGATGTTCACCCGATGCCTCGGACTGGAACTGGCCGAACACGGCATCCGGTGCAACGTCGTCTCCCCCGGATCCACCCGCACCGCCATGCAGGCGACCCTGGATCCGCACAGCGTCCTGGACGGAGACCTGGCGTCGTATCGCAACGGCATCCCGCTGCGCCGGATAGCCGACCCCGCCGACATCGCCGACGTCGTGCTCTTCCTCGTCTCCGACCGCGCCCGACACATCACGATGCAAGACCTGTATGTGGACGGCGGCGCGGCCCTGCGAGCCTGAGCCCTCCCCTCCGCCGGGCCGTGAAGCGCCGCCCGCGCCGTCTCGACGCGGGCCGCGTCCGACCCCCGGCGCCAGCACCACCACTTACGTGAAACAAGAGGCCAGTCTTGACGATTGCATACGAAGCGGTCACCGCCGCCGAGCTCCTGCATGACTACCGCCCCGGCTCGACGTCCCTGTTCGCCTCACCCCAGCACACCCTGCTCGGACTCGGCACCGCGGCGAAAGTGCCGTCCTCGACCACCCTCGCGGACCTGCGCGGCGCCGTCGCCGCGACCCTCGCCGACACCGGCGGGCCGATCGTCGGGGCGATCCCCTTCGACGACCCGGCCTCCGCCCACCTCCTCGTCCCCGCCTCGACCCGCTGGGCCGACCCCTTCGTGCCCGCCGAACACCCCCGCGCCCCCTCCCCCGCCACCTGGCGGATCACCCCCGTCCCCAGCCCCGCCGACCACGTGCGAGCCGTACGGCGCGCGCTCGACCTGCTCGCCTCCCATGCGCTCGACAAGGTCGTGCTCGCCCGGTCGCTGGAACTGCGCTCCGCCGAACCCGCCGACATCCGCGCCATGGTCGCCGCGCTCGCGGGCCGCGACCCCCACGGCTACACCTTCGCCGTGCCGCTGCCGCAGGCCCGCACCCTCGTCGGCGCCAGCCCCGAACTCCTCGTCTCACGGTCCGGCCCCGCCGTCGTCGCCAACCCGATGGCCGGCTCGGCGGCCCGCAGCGCCGACCCCGACGAGGACCGCCGCCGCGCCGCCGCGCTGCTCTGCTCCGCCAAGGACCAGCACGAGCACGCCGTCGTGGTCAAGGCCGTGGCCGAGGCGCTCCAGCCGTACTGCCGGGGCCTCAACGTGCCGTCGCAACCGTCGCTCATCTGCACCCAGACGATGTGGCACCTGTCCACGCGGATCACCGGGCGGCTCGCCGACCCGGCCACCACCGCGCTCGACCTCGCCTGCGCGCTGCACCCCACACCCGCCATCTGCGGCACCCCCACCGACAAGGCCCGCGCCGCCATCGCCGACCTCGAACCGTTCGACCGGGGCTACTACACCGGGCTGGTGGGCTGGACCGACGCCCGGGGAGACGGCGAATGGGCCGTGACCATCCGCTGCGCCGAAATCGGGCCGGACGGGCTGCGGCTCTTCGCCGGAGGCGGCATCGTCGCCGAATCCCGCCCCGAAGACGAACTCGCCGAGACCACTGCGAAGTTCCGCACCCTGCTCAACGCGCTCGGCCTCGACACCACCACACCCACCGAGAACTGAGCGCCCCTCCACCCCCGACCCCCGATGAGACGGCTGGGAAGGCTGACGATGCACACCGACGACTACGTGCCATATCCCGAGGAGTTCGCCCGGCGCTACCGCGCGGCGGGCTATTGGCGCGATGAGACCTTCGGGCAGATGCTCCGCGACCGGGCCGCCGCCCACGGCGACCGCATCGCCCTCGTCAGCGGCGGCGAACGCTGGACCTACCGCGACCTCGACCGGCGGGCCGACCGGCTCGCCGCCGGGCTGCGCCGCCTCGGCGTGCGCGCCGGCGACCGGGTCGTCGTCCAACTCCCCACCACCCCGGCCTTCTACGAGGTGTGCTTCGCGCTGTTCCGTCTGGGCGCCCTGCCCGTCTTCGCCCTGCCCGCCCACCGCTCCGCGGAGATCGGCTACTTCTGCGAGTTCACCGAGGCCGTCGCCTACGTCATCCCCGACCGGTTCGCCGACTTCGACTACCGCGCCCTCGCCGCCGAGGTGAAGGTACCGCATGTGATCGTGGACGGCGACGCCGGGCCGTACACCTCCCTCGACTCCCTGCGCGGCGACGCCCCCGTGCCGCTCCCCGCGCCCGCACCCGACGACATCGCCTTCCTCCAACTGTCCGGCGGCAGCACCGGGGTGCCGAAACTCATCCCCCGCACCCACGACGACTACATCTACAGTTTCCGGGCCAGCGCGGAGATCTGCGCACTGTCCGAGGACACCGTCTACCTGTGCGCACTGCCCGCCGCTCACAACTTTCCCATGAGCTCCCCCGGCGTCTTCGGCACGCTGTACGCCGGGGGCCGCGCCGTACTCATCCCCCACGGCGGACCCGACACCGCCTTCCCCGCCATCGCCGCGGAGAAGGTCACCATCACCGCGCTCGTGCCGCCGCTCGCCCTGCTGTGGGCCGACGCCGCCGCACGCACCGCCCACGACCTGTCGAGCCTGCGCCTCCTGCAGGTCGGCGGCGCCAAACTCTCCGAGGAGGCCGCCCGCCGGATCGGCCCCGCGCTCGGCTGCGACCTCCAGCAGGTCTTCGGCATGGCCGAAGGACTCGTCAACTACACCCGGTTCGACGACCCCGAGGACACCGTCGTCACCACGCAGGGTCGGCCCATCTCCCCCGACGACGAGATCCTCATCGTGGACGACCACGACCGGCCCGTACGCCCCGGGCAGACCGGCCACCTCCTGACCCGCGGGCCGTACACCATCCGCGGCTACTACCGCGCCGCCGAACACAACCGCGTCGCCTTCACCGCCGACGGCCACTACCGCACCGGCGACCTCGTACGGCAGACGCCCACCGGCCACCTCATCGTCGAAGGCCGGGCCAAGGACCAGATCAACCGCGGCGGCGAGAAGATCGCCGCCGAGGAGGTCGAGAACCACCTCCTGGCCCACCCCGCCGTCCACGACGCCTCCGTCGTCGCCGTCCCCGACACCTACCTCGGCGAACGCACCCGCGCCTACATCGTCCCGCGCACCCCCGGCACTCCACTCGGCGCCAAGGACCTCCGGCATTTCCTGCGGGAACGCGGACTCGCCGCGTACAAGATCCCCGACCTCTTCGAGTTCGTGGAAGCCCTCCCGACCACCGCCGTCGGGAAAATCAGCAAGGCGGGCCTGCGCTCGCTCCCCGAAAGGACGTGATCTGCGACATGGCCATTCCCACCATCGCTCCCTACGCCATGCCGCGCCAGGACGACCTGCCCTCCAACCGGGTCACGTGGCGGCCCGACGCCGACCGGGCCGTCCTGCTCGTGCACGACATGCAGAACTACTTCCTCTCCGCCTACACCCCCGGCGAGGCGCCCCTCCCCGAGCTCACGGCCAACATCAACCTGCTGCGCCGTACCGCCCGCGACCTCGGCGTGCCCGTCGTCTACTCGGCCCAGCCGGGCGCTCAGACCCGCGAGCAGCGCGGGCTGCTCCTCGACTTCTGGGGCGACGGCATCGGCCCCGACCCCCTCGACGCCGCCATCCACCCCGACGTCGCCCCCGGCCCCGGCGACACGCTGGTCACCAAATGGCGTTACAGCGCCTTCCACCGCACCGAACTCGGCGAACTCATGGACAGAACCGGCCGCGACCAACTTCTCATCTCCGGCGTCTACACCCACATCGGGTGCCTCATGACCGCCTGCGACGCCTTCATGAACGACACCCAGGCCTTCCTCATCGCCGACGCCACAGCCGACTTCTCCGCCGACCACCACCGCAAAGCCCTCACCTACGCCGCCGAACGCTGCGCCGTCGTCACCCCCACCCGCTCCCTGGTCTCCCAGCTCACCGCCACCGGCGTCCCCGCGTAACACCCAGACGGCCCGGCCGCCTCGCTCCCATCACGAGGCGGACGGACTATTCACCGCTCACCCGTGCCTATGCTCGCCCACCTCCGTAGAGGCCCCGGTGCCGTCGACGCCGAGTTGCCGGCCGTCCTCGCGGGGGCTCATGCCGTACCCCTGTCGTGGGCCCGCGGCGGCCGGCGTGTACTCACTGCCGCGCCGTCGCTCCACGACGGTGTCAAGGTGCGCCCGGAGGTCCTGCCGTGAGACGCGGTCAGGCGCGGCCGAAGTCCGCGGCCACCTGCTGGTGGAGCTTCCAGGCACGCGGGGAGTAGGCCGCGGAGAACTCCTTACCGCAGGCCAGGTCGTCGAGAGCCGCGGTGATCTCCTTGTCGAGGTACGGCTTCGCCTCCTCGGGCTTGATGCTCGGGATGAGGTGCACCTTCCTCCCCTTGGCCTTCGCGGGCACCTTGACGCCGCGCTCCTTGGCGACATCGGTGCGGGCCTGCATGAACGCCTCCCGGCCGCGCTCGGCGAGGGCGCTCGGCTTGGCCGAAGGGACCTCGTAGTCTTTCTCCTTGAGGCAGGTGCCGAAGGACTCGCCGACCTTGGCCAGGCCGCGGTCGGAGTCCAGCTCACGGGTGGTGAGCTTCTTCAGCGCCGCGTTGAACTGCCGGTAGTAGTCGTCCTGGGAGGTGACGCGCTTGCCCACCGCGGACTTGACCGCCTGAGCGAAGCACTTCTCGTTCGCGGCCCGGTATGCCTTGTGCTTCTTCTCGGGCAGTGCGAGCACGATGGTTCACGCCGAGGCAAGGAAGTTTTGACCGCGGGACACGCCGCCTATCAAGGCCCCCTGCCACCGGTCATCGCAGCCCCGTTACCGCCTACCGCAGTGGTCCAATTCGCGGGTTCACTCGAGCGTTTGTGTGCAGGTACCGGGCAGTCCCGTCGGTGAAGTCGTAGATCGCGACCGTCTGGGCGTCTTCCAAGGAATTCATCGGCGGCATTAAGAAATGCGTCTCGCTCACCGGGAGCAATTCATATCTGATGCGGTCGGGCATCTGGAGAAGCTGCGCCTGCATGGGGTCGACGACCAAGGTCAGGTACAGCTTGCCGCCTTCGGCTGACACTTCGTACCGTGCGCCGGGGCCCCCGTAGACGCCCTCGTACCTGGACAGGTCGAGGTTCGGCGTCGCGTCCGGTGTGGGCAGGTCTGGGATGGTGACCGTACCGAGGTCGGTCAGGATCTCGTTGAAGACCGCGCGGTAGAAACTTTCTCTCGGCCCGCCGTTGGTCAGCATCGCAATAGCGGTGTTCGAGCCCGGCACAAGCCTGAGTCGGGCGTTCTGCCCGATTGTGCTGCCGTCGCTCGCGTAGACGGCTTCGCCGTACCAGTCACACACGATAAGACCGAGCGCCCATTCCGGCCCGAATGTGTACGGATCCGGTACGGTCACCCGCGAGCGCATCATCTCTCGGATGCTTCCGGCTAAGAGGATTTGCTTTCCGTTCGGCGCTCTGCCCGCGTTGAGGAGAACGTGCGCCAGTGCGAGTACATCGCGGGTCGTCGAGGTGATGCCCCCGCCGGGGCCGAAGGCACGCGGCAGGTAGTCCACTGGCGTGACGCTGGGGCCCTCTTCCGGGGAAAGGATCAGATGCCCGGTGGCGGCCCGGGTTTCATCCACCTGCTCGCGCCGGCTGTTCGTGCTGGTCAGGCCCATGGGATCGAAGAGTCGATCCCGCATGACGTCGTCCCAGGATTTGCCGTCCTGCACTTCCAGGATTCGCGCGAGAATCGCGTAACCCAGCGCCGCGCTGTAACCGTGAGTATGACCGATCGGGAAGACCTGAGGTGCGTCGGCGATGTTCTCGACCATACGCTCGTAGACGTCGTCGTCTTCGCCGGGATCGCCGTAGGCTTCCTCGATACCGCTGGTGTGGTAGAGCAGGTGACGAGGAGTGACCGTGGCGCTCGCCTCGGGATCGGCCACTGTGAAACCGGGCAGGTAGGTCCGGACCGGCGCGTCCAGATCGACTTTCCCCTCATCGACGAGCTGCATGAAGGCGAGCGCGGTCCAGGTCTTGGTCATCGAGCCGCACTGGTAAACGGTGTCCGTCCTCGCGGGTTCCCGTGTTTGCACGTTCTTGATGCCGACCGCGAGCTCGGTGAATTCTCCGTCGTGGAGCACACCGATCGCGGCGCTCGGGATCCCGTACTCCGTCAGGAGTTCGGCGACCCGGTCGCGGATCCGCGGCGCGTCGATGCTCACTGCGGGAGACCCACCGCGTTCAGGGCGTCCGCTTCGAAATACTCCGTCGTGGCGTAGGCGCCGGCGTGCGTCTCGAAGAAGTCCCGAACACCGTCGATGGAGTCGTGGGTGATGATGTTCACCGACTTGGCCCCATCCTTGCTCGCGACCGCCACCTTCCACGTGGCGCCCTGAGGGAGCTGGACGTATGCCTTCTTCAGGGCACTCCAGAACTTGTCCTGATCCGAGACGGTCGACACGGCCATCACGTACATGCTGGTTCCTCTCGTTTCGCAATGCGAAAAAGCTACGTTGCGTTTTATGGAGTGTCAACGAACTTGGCATGAAATACAGTGCTCAGAGCGGAATCATTGCAACAGGATTGTAAATGAACGCAACGAGCCCGATAGCTCGTTGCAATGTACTGTTGATGAACGCAAGGGAGGGGTGCACCGGTGCCCGGAGGCAGGCTGACCCATGAGGATCGTCAGCGGATCGCGGCGTGGCTGGCCGACGGGCTCGGATACGCCGAGATCGGCCGGCGGCTCGGTCGGCCGACGTCCACGATCAGCCGCGAGGTCGCCCGCAACAGCGCATCCGGCGATTACCAGGCCCCCGGTGCGCAGCAGGCCGCCGACCGCCGCGCCCGCCGACGCAAGTCCGCCCGGCCCGCCGAGGCGGCGACCGACGGGCGGCCGGCCGAAGTGGCGCGGGCCTTCGTCGACCGGTTCGCCACCCTGCTGGCCGCGACGGGCATGCCCAAGATGACCGCACGGGTGTTCACCTGCCTGCTCACCGCCGACGTCGGCGGCCTGAGAGCCGCCGACCTGGTGCGCCGACTACAGGTCAGCCCGGCATCGGTGTCCAAATCCATTGGCTTTCTCGAAGGCATCGATCTGGTCGTCCGCCGACCGGACCCCGGCACCCGCCGCGAGCGGTACGTGATCGACGAGGACGTCTGGCTCCGGGCGTGGCGGACCGACACCGGCGCACACGGCGACGTCGCAGCCGCGGCACAGCGAGGCGTCAAGATCTTCGGTGCCGACACGGCGGCCGGTGCCCGACTCGGCAAGATGGGCCGGTTCTTCGCCAGGCTCAGTGAGCAGATGAGCGGCAGCACCTTGGCCGAGCCCACCGCCGCCGACCCCACCGGCCGCGACGCGCTCACCGTGCTCGCAGCCCTCGTGCACGCCGGTCGACCGCTCACCGCGGGCACGCTTGCCACCGCGCTCGACTGGCCCCCCGCCCGCGCCACCGCGGCCCTGGACGCGATCCGACGCCACGCGGCCATCGCCGATCCGCTCGTCCTGCGGGTCGCCCCCGACCAGACGTACACCGTCACCACGAGACCGGACCGGCTGAGCCCGGCCCAACGCACAGCACTCAGTCGCCTCGGCTGAAGGTCGTGAGATCACCTCGGTAAACCACGCCACATATCGGGCACCACGGCACCCTGCGTTCCTGTTGAAAGCCTGCGTTGTCCACAGCTCGACCGGCCCTCACGCGGTTATCCACAGAATGCGGTTCGGGGCCACGGGGCATCGCCGAGCGGCTGCATTCTTTCCCGCATGAACGCAGCCACGAGCCGAGCGGCGCAGCCGGTAGACGCGACCGCATTTCACCTCTCCCAGGCCAGGAAACTGCTCAACCTCGTCCCGGGCGCCGTCTTGTGCCGGCGCACCGCGGCGCGGGCCTGGGACATGGCAGGCCACCTGGCGAGCGGCCCCTCCCCCTCCTGGCCCGTGGAGCTGGCCGTGGGCGAAGACCCCCGGATCGGCGGCTGCGCCGTGTCGCCGCCTATCCGCCCGGCCAGTGACGTGACCGTCCGGAGCGGCCTGCCGGTGACCACCCTGGAGCGCACCACCCTCGACTGCGCCCGCTGGCTCCCCCGCCTTGAGGCCGTGGCCATCCTCGACCAGGCACTCCGCCAAGGCGTCGCGGCCGACACGCTCAAAAAACGAGCCATGCTGATCTACGGCGCCGCCGGCGGCAGACGCGTGCGCGAAATGCTCACCTTGAGCGACCCCCGAGCCGGCTCCCCCCGCGAGAGCTGGATCCGCGTGGTCATCGTCGACGCCCACCTGCCGAGGCCCACCGCCCAGCTCAACGTCCCCCTCCCGAGCGGCCGAACGACCCGCCTCGACCTGGGCTGGGAGCAATACAAACTCGGCACCGAATACGACGGGCGCGAACACCACTCCGCAGACGACGCCAGGCGAGCCGACGATCAACGCCGCGCCGAGCTCAACGAACTCGGCTGGCTCATCATCCCCGTCCGCGCCGACGCCATCCCGGCCCACACCGCCGACTACATCACCCAGCTCGCCAACGCCCTGCTCCAACGCGGCTGGCGCCCCTCCGAACAGGAAACGCTCCGCGTCCTCGCCCACATCCGAGCCCTGCGCCGCCGCTCCACCCCCCTCAGGCGCAAGACGTATTGAACCGCAGCATCATCGACACGGCCGATCGGGCCCCTCCGCGGTATCCCTGCCCTGACGTCGTCACGCGGATCAGCACCCGCCACGACCACGAGGTAGGGCAACCGCACAACCATCGCGAGCGGCTGGCTGTCATCGGGAGGTGTCAATGCTGCGCTCTGCGTGGCGACCGCTCGAAGCGACCGGTTCAAATGGAGAAGCCGACGCGAACCAACAGGTCGGTGAGTTGAGATCGGAAGGGCGTACCTATGACGGATCAGGTGCAGGTCGATCCCGTGTGGGCGGGTGGGCTCAGTCAGCGGGCTGGGGGCTCAGGCAGTTCGGGCGACTGGATTCTCCGGGATTGCTCGCTCCAGCTTCCGCGCGCCGCGCTCACCGCGATCGTGGGACCGAGCGGCGCCGGGAAGACCTCGCTGATGTACTGCCTGAGCGGCCTGGATCGTCCGCATGAGGGCCGCGTGCTGCTCGACGGGACGGACATCTACGGGCTAGGCCGAGAACGGCGAGCAAAATATCTGCGCAGCACCGTCGGGTTCGTCTTCCAGCAGTACAACCTGATTTCGTACCTCAACGTCGAGGAGAACGTGCTGCTGCCAGAACAGCTCGCAGGTCGCCGGGTGCCCCGTGAACAGGTGACGGCGATGCTGACCCAGTTCGGGCTGCAGGACAAGCGCGAGACCGCGGCGAGTGCGTTGTCGGGTGGCGAGCAGCAGCGGGTCGCTCTCTGCCGGGCGATGCTGTTGCGTCCGTCCATCGTCTTCGCGGATGAGCCAACCGGAGCACTCGACAGCGCGAACTCACAGTTGGTGCTGCGGATCCTGCGCGATCTGACCGTCCAGGGAACAACCGTGGTGATGGTCACCCACGACATCGACGCGGCAGCGCTGGCGGATCGGGTGGTGTTCATGCGTGACGGGTCGATCACGGGTGTATCCGGGCGTCTCGATAGCGACGCGATCCTTACCCGGATGCGTCAGCTGCCGGTCACCGGTGCTGCATCGAGGGGGAACTGATCGTGCTGAAACACGTTCATCGGATCTTCCGTAGCGACTTTCGGAGCTGGGTGCCGACCATCGTCGTGATCGGGCTGGTGACCACGCTGATCGGTGCGTGCATGCATCAGTTCGTCTGGACGAACAGCGACGGGTTCGTCACCGCGGCGACGGATGCTGGGCTCGACCCGGCGGCGTTCGGAGTAGTGTCGGTCACGATCTACGTCCTGGTAGCCGTCCTGTCGTTCTTCGCGCTGACAGTGGTCGGCTCGGCGACGGTCGAACGCACACGCAGCACCTTCGCGCAGTGGCGGTTGGCCGGCGCGAGCCCACGGCAGATCCGCGTGAGCCTCTGGTCGCTGGTCGGCCTGGCGAGCGTCGCGGGCGCGCTGCCGGGGTCGTTGCTGTCCGTCGGCCTCAGCGTCGCCGCTATTCCACTGTTCAACCAGATGGCGGCGGCGAGCTTTCCGGGCGGGATCGGCGGTTTCGAGCCGCCGGCGTTCCACCCGTCGGCCCTGGCCTGGGCAGCCTCGTTCTCGCTGGGAGTCGTCACCTGCATGCTTGGGGCGTTGCTACCGTCAAGGCGTGCTGCCGGCGTTGAGCCCGTCGAAGCGGTGCGCGGCCTGGTTACGCGCGGACGCCGTGGAGCGTGGGCGCGTTGGTTGCTCGGCGGTCTGCTGCTCGCGGTCGCGTTCACGCTGGCGTTTGCGGGCGCGCTCGCCCCTGCTCACCCCGAGGTCGGCGTCGAAGCCACCGGCATGGTGAACGCAGCGATCCAGGCTGGCCTGTTCGCCGCCGCCGGCGTGTATGTGCTCGGGGCGGAGCTCGCCCCCACCGTGCTCGCGCTCGCCCGAACACTCCTGCGCCCGTTCCGAGGCGCCGCCGTCGGAGTGCTGGCCACCCGCTCTGCTCGGGCGAACATCGACACGAACGCGAACGTGATCGCACCCCTCGCAGCCGCGATCGGACTCGTCGGCGTGATCTTCAGCGTCATGCAGTCCTACCAGGTGACGATGCGCGAAGCAGGGTTCCCACAGTCATCTCCCAACTATTCCGACACCGTCGTCATGACCGGGTTATTCGGCTTCGTCTGCTTACTGACGAGCATCGCCGTCATCACCCTCTCGGGCCGGGATGCTGTCCGGGAACAGGCGCTCCTGCGCACCGCAGGCATGACACCGCGACAAGTCTTCGCGCTGACGGGCTGGCAGAGCTTCCTACTCGCGCTCTGCGTGGCCGTGTTCGCGCTAGTTCCCATCGGCATCGCGGGCAGCCTGCTCATGTCACGCTCGGCCCTGCTCGTGGGGCATCCGATCCTCGACATCCCCTGGATCGGGCTGACCATCGCCGTGCTCGCCTGCTGGGGAACCGTGTTCCTCGTTCAGTGGGTGCAGATCGTTCCCTGGGTGCGCCGAGAAAATGCGCTCAGTCTCAGGAGGGCTTAGCGACGTCCATCCTCATCCTCGTCGGAACCGTTCTGGTCGCGCTCGCCTGGCTGCCGATCGGGGAGCGATAAAGCACCTCTGGGGCTGATATCCCGGCCCTATCGCAGGAAGGGATGGTTCCATGGGAGAAGCCTGGAAATGAGCGTGAGGAGGTGGACATGAGCGGACAGACCGGACGCGCATCGCGTGGCGGCGTGCAGGCTCTCTGGCCGTCGCTCGGCGACTGGGTGCAGCAATCCACCCTCGTGCCAGCGCGCCCGACCATCGGCGCGATCGTCTCCGTCCTGCTCTGCACCAGCTACCAGACGCTTCTCATCGCCCGTCTGCTGTTCGCCGGAACCACGCTGGACGGAAACGCCTACGCCTACACCCGCGACTGGTATGGGGCGCTCGTCGTCGCGTTCATCGCCATCGGCGCGGCAGTGCTGCTGATCTGGCGATCCCGGCAGCCGCTGGCGGTGCTCCTGATCGAATGCGTGCTCTATGCCACGGCCTCGGCCGTCGGGATGAGCAACTACCTGCTATTCCCGCTCCTTTTCGCTCTATTCAGCTGCGTCACCCGGCCACCCGCGTGGCAGGTGGCCGCCGGCCTCGGATCGGTGTGGGCGGTCATGACGTTCAGCGCATTCACCTCGCGGACGTCCACGGGCTTCGCCCTGGAATACATGGGCCAGCTCCTCACCGCGTTCGCCACCATTGCGGTGGCCGTCGCGACCCGCAGCGTGCACAGTTGGCAGCGCACCCGGAAACACGCCCTGGAAGAAGAACGCCGCTCCCAGGCACTCGCGCGGCAACGGGATCGAGCTGTGTCCCGCACCCGTATCGCCGCCGAGCTGCACGACAGTGTCGGTCACGGCCTGACGACGATCATTGCCCTCGCCGAGGGGCTGGCCGGCACGACAGGCGACCCGCATGTCGATGAAGCTTTGGCCGGGATCAACACGGTGGCGAGGGAGAGCTTGGAAGACACCCGGCACGCAGTCCGGGCGCTCGCCGACACCGCCGACGAGGCCGAAGAGGATACCGGCGGCAAGGTCGAGACCGACCGGGCCCCTTCCGACGACGCGCCCCACGGCCCTGTGCCATCCCTGCACGAGTGGGCCGAGATCCTCCCTGTGCTCGGGCGCGTCCGCGCGCTCGGCGTGACCGTCGTCTTCACCGAGACCGGCCGGCGTTCACCGAACGCGCACCTCGCCGACCTGTGCTTCGCCATCACGCGAGAGGCGGTCACCAACGCGATGCGCCACGGTGATGGGCTGCGGCAGCTCACCGTGTCCTGGGACCACGGGGACGACCGCGCGACCACTGTGACCGTGCGAAGCATCGGCGCCCCACAGGCCACGAAGCGAACGCCCGACTATTCGGCTCCGTCTCCACCGGGCACCGGGCTGCGCCGCTTGCAGCGCGCGGTCGAGGACACCGGCGGCACCATGTCCTCCGGGTGGGCAACGGAGGACGAGTGGGTCGTGCGAGCCGTCGTGCGAGCCGCAGCCCACCCCACACCCGAATCGCCGCCGAACCGCTCCGCGCCTCGGGAAGGAAACCCGTGACGACTCCCATCGAGACCAGTGCTCCCCGGATCGGCGTCATGTTGGTCGATGACCAGCGCCTGGCGCGCACTGGATTCGCCCTCATGCTGCGGAAAGCGCCCGATATCGACGTTATCGCCGAAGCCGGGAACGGGCAGGAAGCACTCGACGTTCTCGCGCAGCGAGCACGCGAACGTCATAGCCTCCCCGACGTCGTGCTCATGGACGTGCGGATGCCCGAGATGGACGGCATCGAGGCGACCCGCCAGATCGGCGGAACACACCCCGCGGTCAAGGTGCTCGTGCTCACCACCTACGACGAAGACGACTACGCCTTCGGCGCTCTCGCTGCCGGCGCCTCTGGCTTCCTCCTCAAAGACGTCCGCACTCCGCAACTCATCGCGGCCATCCAGGCAGTCGCCCAGGGCGACGCGATCCTCACGCCCAGAGTCACCCGGCAGGTCATCGAGCGCGGCATACCGCGCGCACTCCCGGTGGCCCACCGCGAATGCCTCCAGACCCTCTTTCGCACGCTGAGCCCGCGCGAAACTGACATTGCCCGACTAATCGCAGACGGCCTCTCCAACGCAGAGATCGCGGATCGCCTCGTGATCCAGCAAGCATCCGTCCGCCGCAACGTCAGCCGGATCCTCGCCAAGCTACGCCTCCGAGACCGCGTGCAGATCGCCGTCGAGTGGCACAAGAGCGGCATGTAGATCGAGCAATCGTCATCACAAACCCGGCAGTCGTCGAAAGCGGCTGAACCGGCGTCCTTGTCATCGCGAGGTGGCAAGTACGGCACGACCGCGGACGTGACCGTGTTTCGTCGCTTCGCTGGCTTCATGTCCACCGCCGCTTCTTCGAACATCGCTCGATACGTCGGCCTTTCCGCTGGCACATGCCTCTAAGCAGGCGCCGCGCACACGGATATGAGGCACCGTCCCTGGAGTTCTGGGCGGGGTCCGGTTGAGTACGCTCCCGAGTATGACCCTTCGCAGTATCCCTCTCCAGACCCTCTCCGGCACTTCCACGACTCTCGACGAGCTCGCCCCCGGCAAGGCCGTGCTCGTGGTGAACGTCGCGTCCAAGTGCGGCCTCACCCCGCAATATGCAGGGTTGGTGAATCTGCAGGCGCAGTTCGCCGACCGGGGCTTCACCGTGGTGGGGGTCCCCTGCAACCAGTTCATGGGCCAGGAGCCGGGCAGCGCCGAGGAAATCCAGACCTTCTGCTCCACCACCTACGGTGTCGATTTCCCCCTGCTGACCAAGACCGACGTCAACGGAGACGGACGGCACCCGCTCTATGCCGAGCTGGTCGCCACGCCCGACGCCGAAGGCGAAGCCGGGGACGTGCAGTGGAACTTCGAAAAGTTCCTCCTCACCCCCGATGGGACCGTCGCCGCCCGTTTCCGCCCCCGCACCGAGCCCGAAGCCCCCGAGATCGTGGAGGCCATCGAGAAGACACTTCCCTGACACACCTCCCCCCAGGGGGGACGCCCTGCGGCCCCACAGCACTCCGTTCCACGCCCGCCTGTGGGGAGGCACGAGGTAGACATAGCGGAACCAGGACGGCACCCCGGGAATCCGACGAATCCGGGGACCGTCCGGCTCCGCCCCGGCCCGCCCCCGATCGACCACCCGCACTCGTTGGACTCTGAGAACCGCCCCCGTCCCCCTGTCGTCTCGCCCCGGAACAGGCCCAACCTTCCCTGATCCGCGCGGCGATCAACCCGCCACCTGGTCGTCAAGGTGAGGGATCGCCCGCCCCAGCAGGTGTGCGGCGCGATCGCGGAGAGGACCAGCCAGATCGAGATTGCCGCCGCTGGCGTTGAACTGCAGGAGCTCAGTGATGACAGCCAGTTCCGCGAATCGACCGTCTGGGGTGTCCAGTAGATGGGCCAACCAGTCGCGAATGCGGGCGGCGACGGCAGGGACGAGCAGGCTGTAGCAGTGCAGGACCGCGGCGTCATAGCCGGTTGGGGCAAGGCCCCACCCCTCCCAGTCGAGAACGCACAGGTCAGGGGCACAGAGATTGGCGAAGTGGAGATCGCCGTGGGCGGTGGCCCAAGACCTAACGGTGGAGTCGATGGGCGTGCCCAAGAAACGGGGCATAGCGGAGTCCAGGTAAGCCTGGCCTGTGGTCACCCGATTGGTCTCGATAGGGGCGATATCCGCCAGCACAACCTCCAGCGCCTCCCACCACGCGGAGGGCAGGTGAGGTGCCGAGCGCAGTACGGCGGTCGCCGACGCGATCTGCGCGGTGACGTGGTCATACAGCTCAGCGCGGTAGCGCCACGAGGCCGGGGCCCAGTCGTAGACTGTACGAAGCCGGGGGCGGGGCACGGAGGCAGGGAGGATTTTATCGGCCTCCAGAGTACCGTTCCAGAACGTCATGTTCGTCTGATCGGCTGAGACACAGGCCAGGCGCAGCCAAGCCGACCCCTCAGGCGTGGAGACGCGTTGGCTCAGCGTCCTGCCGCGCCAGCCCCATACCTCGTGACCGTCGGCCTCAAGCAGTACGCCCATGGCGGCGCGAGCGTGGCGGTGCGCGTTTCGCATACGGTCTGCGACAGCGGGGTCTTCCGGTGCGGGAAACATCTGTCCTCTCCTGCGTGAGCTGAACGTGTGCGGATCAGCGGGCCGCATGGGCAGGCGGCAGGTCCATCACGGCCTCGTGTGCGGCGTGAGCGAGAAAGGCTTGCGCTCGGTACGGCAGACCGAGACGGTTCCAGTGGAAGATCACGTGGTGGGCTAGGACATCACGTATGCCGCGATGCATGCATCCCCCGCGAGCGGCGTCATCAAGACGCTGGCCTTGACGGCAGAAGGCGGCATGCCACGGCGCCGCGAACGCCAACGCTTGGCCAGGGCCGAACAGAGGGCTTGCCGGGCTCGTCCGCGTAGTCATAAGCCGTCGTATGCCGTCGACCATGCCGGGGATCTTTTCGGTCGGAGCGTCAGCGGGTAGAGGCCTCAGGCCAGTCACGCGGTGCCAGATGTCGCCTTGTTCGTGCCACTCCTGGCCAGCGGCGCGGAACAAGGCGCTGCACAGCAGCGTCGACAACTCTCTACGGCCGGTAGCAGGTTCGGCCTGCCCGAGACGACGGCATCGGCGCAGGTAGTCCAGGATGGCGTGGCTGTCGGCGTGAAAGAGACTGTGGGCGATAGCCATTCCGCGCGGCCCACCGAACGCGCAGATCTCCGGTTCGTAGATGCTTGTCTCCCTGCTGGTGAGATGCCCAGCCACGATGAGGCCGTCCAGATGGGTGTCTATGACCGCCCGAAGCTCGGCGATCGTCGTCGCGGGGCCCAGTCTGAATCGCAGCCGCCAGCAGGGGGCCTTGCGAATGAACCACCAGGCCGCGATTAGATCGGTAATATGTGCCTGCTCCACAAGAGGGTGCAAGTGCGTGGCCGCGACGGTTTCAGCATCCGCCCAGTCAGTGAACCGGATCCGCACCTGGTACCAGGCGTCTGCAGTGTCGGCGTGGGCGCGGAGTGCAGCACTTCCAGCGGCCTGATACACCGCGACGGCGGCGGCGAGCTCAGAGTAGGCCAGCCCGGCCCGTTCAGCGACCTGATCGAGTGGAGCACCGCCCAGCACTGCGAGAACCGCGTCCACGGTGTGATCCAGTTCCAGGGGCACCCTCACATACGCGTCCATGGGCCTCCTTTGGCGAGGTGCTGGTCAGATGAGCAGGCAGGCATCCCAGCCGGAGACCGGCAGTGTGGTGCGGGCAGCGGTGTGCAGGGCGAGGTCGAGGCCCGCGTCGCCGTCGAGGAACCCGCATCCCCGCTCGTGCGCGGGTCGTCCGTGCGCGGCGAGCTGGTCGGCCAGGTACGGCGGGGCGACTCCGGACGCGCACACGAAACGAACGCCTCGCGGCGCTGCTCGCCGAAGCCGGCTGGTCGCGGGCGCAGGCGACTGCCGCCTACAACCGTGTGGCCAGAGAGACATATCAGGCCGACTGCATCACCATCGGCCGATCTCATGTCAGCATGTGGGTAGGCGGAACAAAGCCCTCTGGCATAGCTCCCCTCATCTTGTGCCAGGCACTGTCCCGGCACCTCAGGCGTGAGATCACACCAGACGAGCTCGGATTCGTTGTCCCCGACTCGGCAGACCAGGGACCTGCCACGTGGGACGGTGACCCAGTGACAGCGCTGACCGAGCTGGGGAGAACGGACTTGGACGCCAACCGCAGGGACCTTCTGGCCAGTACGGTCTACTCAGCCGTGTCGCTCACCCTGCCCGACGCGGCGTGGTGGCAGACCAAAGCCGAGGAGCCGACCACACCGCGTTCACGCAGGCAGCGATGCGTGGGCCGCGAGGACGTGCTCGCCGTCCGGCAACTCACCACCGCCTTCTCCAAGATCGACCAGTTGCGAGGCGGCGGCCACGGCAGAAAGGCGCTGGTGCAGTACCTGAACTCCGACGTCGCCGCTTTACTATGCGGCACGTTTTCCAACGAGCAGGTGAAGCGTGACATGTTCGCCGCCGCTAGCGAGTTGGCCTACCTGTCGGGCTGGATGGCCTTCGATAACAACGAGCAAGTTCTCGCGCAAAAATACTTTCACCTTGCCCTTCGCCTTGCTGCCCCTGCCTCAGCCCCGCCGCTGGCCGGGCACATCCTGCGCGCCATGGCACATCAAGCGATTGACCTGGGCTTCTACGAGCTGAGCCTGGAACTCTCCACTGCCTCTACCGACGGTCAGCGCTACAGGTCTGCCACCCCCCGAGAGCGCGCCCTGCTTGGGGTCGTCCATGCCCGCGGGCTCGCGGCCACCGGCCAGAGACATGCCGCAGCGAAGGCACTGTTGAGGGCAGAAGACGACCTCGCGTCGGCCGGCGACACCATCGAAGAGCCATCCCGCGTGTTCTTTTTCACCGAAGCATCTCTAGCGCACGAGACCGCTTGCGCTTTGCGTGACAGCGGCGACCGCCAAGGCGCCATCCGCCAATTTCGGCACAGCGCCCGAACCAGAGGGAGCGCCTTCCGGCGCACACACGCTGTAACGCTCGGATACCTGGGGGCCGCACAGATCGCCGCGGGCCACGTCGAGGAGGCGTGCTCCACTTGGGGAAAGGCTCTGGACGCGATGGAGGAGGGCATCTACTCCAGCCGGGCGCGGCAGACGATCGTCGACATGCGCAACCTGCTGTCCCCCTTCCGGCGCCGCCGGATACCTCCCCTCGCCGAGCTGGACGCGCGTGGCGCCTCTTACCTTGCTCACGTAGATTGAGGCCTTCACACCCCTTGAGCGAGGGAAGCCCATGCCACATTTGCTGGAGATCCAGCCCATAGGCCTCGTCGTCGGCGGACGCACCGAAGTCACCGACGACCATTGGAGCGGTCCTGCCATCCTCCGGCTCAACCCCGACTACCCCGTCGAGGTCGTTCAAGGACTGGAAGAGTTCTCTCACCTAGTGGTCGTCTGGCACTTCCACCGAGCCTCCCCCGACGATGTGGCCCTACATGCCCGCAGCCCACGCAACAATCCTGCCTGGCCCCCTACCGGGACTTTCGTTCATCGAAACCACCGCCGCCCCAATCAGCTCGCGCAGTCCTTTCCGCGGCTGCTGAAGGTGGAGGGTCTCGACCTCCACGTGGCCGATCTGGACGCTATCGACGGCAGCCCGATCTACGACCTGGCCCCCTACTTCAGACTGATGGGCCCCAGGGGGACCGTCAGCGAGCCCGCATGGCCAGGTGAGATGCTCAAGGACTACTGGGGATAGCTCCCACCGGGGCTCGCCCGGGGACGGACTTCCGTAGCCGCCTGTCCTACCCAGGACGGGCAGCCCGCGGCCCGGGGCCGGAAACGCGGCCGTATCGGCCCTGCCTGGCGATCACATGCCGTGGACGCGGCGAAGGTGCCCGTAGTGCGTTTCCAGATAGGCCCGATAGTGATCGTCGAACGGCACCGTGTAGTTCGACGACCACGGCACGGGGCAGGCCCCGTGGTGCTCTCGGTCAGGGCAGGCGAGGTTGCAGAGTTCGTCCAGCAGTGCCCGGACGCCGTCTCCGTAGACGCCGATGCGCAGTTCGGTCACGCGCCGGTCGGCGGGGTCGGCGCCAGGGTGCTCCTGGCGCCACTGCTCCGGCAGCTCCTCATAGAGCTCAGCGACCGACAGCTCTTCTTCGCTGCCCGGCTCGGCGGGCTGGTCGCCAGGAATCAAGGAGATCACCCATGTCCTGACCACGGAAGCACTCCGGGAGCGCTCGTCAAGGAGCGATCCGGCCTTGTCGGCGAGCTCGTGCGCAGCCGAGGCGGCGGCGTAGATGCCAAGGCGCAGTTCGAACAGATCCGTCACCGCATCCAGCCCTTCGCGATTGTCAGCGCACGCTGACCGTGTGGCAGTGTTGGCATGTTATCTGTCGCGGACCTTGGAATTCGCGTCCTTTTGGAGGGCAAGGTCCGGGGTGCCACCGCGGCGGTCGGCCTGCCGTTGGGCGTGGCCTTCTCCTCTTTGGCCGCGACGAATGTCTCGCGCGGGAACGGCGTACGGCCGACTGCTTCCGTCCGCGCCAAGCCTGGGAGCGCGAAGAGTGTGGGGACGTCCGATGTCACGCAGGGCCTTGTCGACCGGCTCGATGCTGCTGAGCCGCCTGTGGAGGCGGAGCTCTACTTCTTGGCCTTGATTGGTGTGTTCTTTAGTGAGACGTTGACTTAACCGATGAGCACCGCCGGCGCGCGGCCGGCCCGAAAGGCGCGAAAGAGGGTCGGTCGGAACGGGGTGGCGGCCCGCTTTCACAGGAAGCGGGACGGGAATCCCGCTCACGCCGAATTACGGAATCGGCCGAGGCCCACGGCGGAAGGCGAAGCGGCAGACGGGGGCGCCCACCCGCTCAGGCCGGAACGGGTGGGCACCGGGGCGCCGGCCGAGGATCGCCGACCGAGTTCACGTGCGAATGCGCGGCGTCAGTGGGCGGCGTTGTACTGCTCGACGATGTCGCGGGCGATACGGCCTCGGGCGCTGACGTCGAGCCCGCGCTTCTTCGCCCACTCGCGGATTTCGGCGGACTTCTCGCGGGTCAGGCCGCCGGCGGGGGCCCTTCCTCGACGTCCGCGGCCCCGCTCGGGGCGGATCTTGCGAGCTCCGGAGACATACGGCGAGAGAGCCTTGCGGAGCTTCTTCGCATTCGATGTCGACAAGTCGATCTCAAAGGAGGTTCCATCGATTGCGAAAGATACCGTCTCATTCGCGGTCCCGCCGTCCAGGTCGTCTATAAGAAGCTCCCGGATCTGCTTAGCCATAGTGTGGCTCCTTAGAGAGTCGGCCCCTGACTCGATGACACCTTGTTTTGCCACCATCAATAAAATGATAGTCCCATGTCCGCGACTTCCGTTTCCAAGGACACTCCGTACATGAACTTTTCCATTTCCTCTTCCCGGAAACCCCGGGAGAGGGCCGGGACGTAAGTCCCGCGCGATCGATGAACAAAGTCCCGGCCCGGGGACCGAACGGCTCTGGCACTCTCGGGCCCGCCGGTCGAACCTGGACGGGACATACCGCGAGGAGGGGATTATGCGCGGCCCCACAGGCGAGGAGACCACAGCGGTGTTGCGCGGAGCGATCGGCGCGGCCCTGTGGGCCCCTTCGGTGCACAACACGCAACCGTGGTCGTTCGGCCTTTCGGGCGGTGAGCTGAGCCTGCGGGCCGATGTCGACCGGCTACTGCGTGCCGGGGACGTGTCGGGCCGGGAGATGCTGGTGAGCTGCGGCGCGGCGCTGTGCAACGTGCAGATGGCACTGCTGGCCGGCGGCCACACGCCGGAGGTGCGCGTGCTGCCCGACCCGGACCGGCCCAACCTTCTGGCCACCGTACGCCTCGGTGAGGATGTGGAGGCGGACGAGCACAGCCGGATGCTGTTCGGCGAGGTGGAGCGGCGGCGCACCCATCGGGGCGGTTTCACCGACGTGCCAGTGCCGGACGGCCTGATCGACGCCCTGGTCCGCGAGGCGGCGGCGGTGGGGGTACGGCTGACGCCGGTGCTGGCCCCGTCCGGCGTCCGGGTGATCGCCGCGCTGACGGCGGCGGCCGAGGAGATCCAGGAGCACGATCTGGACTTCTCGCTGGAGCTGCTGCGCTGGGCGCGTCCGCCGGGCGACGAGAGGGGCGAGGGGGTGCCCGCGGGGGGCTATCCGGCGGAGCCGGAGACGGCGTTCGCCCAGCGGGACTACGCCCACGGCAAGGGCTGGGGCTATGAGGCGGAGCCCGGCGCCACGGCGGGCACGGTGGCGGTGCTCACGACGGTCGAGGACCGGCGCAAGGACTGGCTGGCCGCCGGTCAGGCGCTGCAGCGGGTGCTGCTGCGGGCCAGCGCGTCGGGGGTGAGCGCGGCGTTCCACACGCAGGCGCTGGAGATGCACCATCTGCGGGAGTTCCTGCGTGAGGAGCTGCTGTCGAACGAGCACCCCCAGATGATCATGCGTCTGGGTGTCGCGAAGGAGGGCCCGGTGCCGCCGCGCAGGGCGCTCGACGACGTCCTCGACACCGACCGTTGAGGACGGAGGGCGAAGGACGAAGGTCCCACGTGCAGAGGACTTCGGACAGACGAGGCGCGAGCCGTACGGCACTGCTCGCGCGGCGCGTGAAGCGATGTCCTTGTATCGGCAACAACGCCGGTTCGCCGGTGCACCACCCGCTGCAAGGAGCCGCGCCATGGCCATCCACACCGACTACCCCCGTCAACGGATCAACGGACAGGCGCGGACCCACGCCGCGCCCGCACCTCGCACGGCCGCCGACTACATCTGGGCGGTCGCCCGGATCGCTCTCGGCTGGATCTTCCTCTGGGCCTTCATCGACAAGTTGTTCGGACTGGGTTTCGCAACGGCGCCCGAGCGGGCGTGGGTCGCGGGCGCGAGCCCGACGGCGGGATTCCTCAAAGGCACCGGGGAAGGCGCCTTCGGCGGCCTGTTCACAGCCCTGGCCGGCCAGGTGTGGGTGGACTGGCTCTTCATGATCGGGCTCGCCGGCGTCGGCGCCGCGCTGATGCTCGGCGTGGGCATGCGCGTCGCCGCGGTCGCGGGCGGACTGATGATGCTGTTGATGTGGTTGGCCGAGCTCCCCCTGACCAGCAACCCGTTCATGGACTACCACATCCTCTACGCGATCACGCTCGCCGGACTCGCCCTCGGGAGAGGGGGCGACACCCTCGGGATCGGGCGCTGGTGGGGAGGCACCGCGCTCGTACGGCGGATGCCCATCCTGAAGTAATCCCGCCGCCGAGGACACCCGTTGCCCGCTCCCGTCCCCCGGGGCGGGCAACGGCATGCGCGGCGGGCAATCATGGGGAATGGGAGGATTGACCGACACTCCCCCGCTGAGAAGGACGCAGCCCATGACGGATGGCGAGTTCCGATCGCTCCTGCCGCACATGCGGTTGGACGAGCTCCTCGCGGAGCTGCAGACGCGGTTGGACGCCGTCCTCGCGACCCGCGACCGCATCCATTCGCTGCTGGAGGCGGTGGTGCTGGTCGGCAGCGACCTGGACCTCCCGACCGTCCTGCGCCGGATGGTGGAGGCGGCGACCAAGCTCGTGGACGCCCGCTACGGCGCGCTGGGCGTGATCGGCGACGGCGGCACCCTGGTGGAGTTCATCCCGGTGGGCCTCACGGAGGAGGAGATCGCCGGGATCGCGCACTGGCCGCACGGAAAGGGCCTGCTCGGCCTGCTGATCAAGGATCCGCGCCCGCTGCGCCTCTCCGACATCGCCGACCATCCCGAGTCGTACGGCTTCCCGCCCGGCCACCCGCCCATGCGCGCGTTCCTCGGTGTCCCGATCCGGGTGCGGGATGAGGTCTTCGGCAATCTCTACCTGACCGAGAAGGTCGGGGGCGGGGCGTTCGAGGAGGAGGACGAGGCGATCGTCTCGGCCTTGGCCACCGCGGCGGGCATCGCGATCGAGAACGCCCGCCTTTACGAGGAGAGTCGGCGCCGCGAGACCTGGCTGCAGATCTCCTCGGAGTTGACCACGGGCCTGCTGTCGGGCACCGACGTCCGGCGGGTGCTGGCGCTGATGGCGTTGCGGACGCGGGAGATGACCGACGCCGACACCGTCACGATCGGCTTCCCCCATGGGGGGACGCTGCGGGTGGAGATCGCCGACGGGCTCGGCGAGAGCGCGCTGCGGGGCCGGGAGGCGCCTATCGAGGGCACGCTGCCGGGGGAGGCGCTGCGCACGGGCCGGTCGCAGACCTGCGCCGACATCAGCGGCCGGGCGGCCGACACGCCGCTGGTGGCGGATCTGCCGCTCGGGTCGGCTCTGGCCGTACCGCTCGCCGCCGGGCAGCGGGTGCAGGGCGTGCTGGGGCTGGCCAAGCACGCGGGGCGTCCGCCGTTCACGGAGGCCGACATCCGCATGGTGGAGACGCTGGCGGGGCAGGCGGGGGTGGCGCTGGAGCTCGCGGAGGCGCGCAAGGACGCCGAGCGGCTGCACCTGCTGGAGGACCGCGACCGGATCGCCAAGGATCTGCACGACGTGGTGATCCAGCGGCTGTTCGCGGTGGCCATGACCTTGATGAGCACCGTGCGGCTGGTCGATGACGCCACGGCGTCGCCGCGCCTGCAGCACGCGGTGGACGAGTTGGACGAGACGATACGGCAGATCCGCTCCACGATCTTCGCGCTGCAGACCCCGCGCGACGGGGCGGCGCCGGGGGTGCGGGCTCAGATCATGGAGTTGGTCGAGTCGTCGCGGGGGCATCTGGGGTTCATGCCGGGTGTCCGCATGGAGGGCCCGGTCGACACGACCGTGCCCGACGAGATCGCCGACCAGCTTCTCGCCGTGCTGCGCGAGGCGCTGTCCAATGTGGTGAGGCACGCGCGGGCGGGCCGGGTCGACGTGCTGGTGGAGGCCGCCGGGGAGCTGCTGCTGCGCGTGCAGGACGACGGGGTGGGGCTGCGCGCCGGCGGCCACCGGAGCGGGCTGCGCAACCTGCAGGATCGCGCGGAGCGCCTTGGCGGCCGGTTCAGTGTGGAAAGCCCTGAGGCGGGCGGCACCGTACTGGAGTGGGTGGTTCCGCTCACCTCCGGGTGACGCGGTCGCGGATGCGCCGCCCGGAGACCTCCTCGATCCGCATCACGATGTAGTGGTCCCGGTCGCCGGGAGCCCACGCGGTGAGCGGCAGCCGGGACAGCCTTTCGATCTCCCCCGGGGCGACGACGGCTCTGGCCTGCCCGATCGCGGTCACCGACCAGCCGGTCCAGCGTTCGGCGTCGAACTCGTCGGCTTCGAAGGCGACCACCGCGTCGCGGGCGGCGGCGGCGAGTTTGGAGCCCCGGCCGGTACGGATGACGATGTGGTTCTCCACCACCAGGAAGTTGACCGGCTGCACCGCGGGGAGCGCCCGGTCGGTGAAGACGATGCGGCCGACGGGGACCGAGGAGAGCAGCACCATGCATTCGGCCCTGTCGAGGACCTGCAAACCGGCCGAATCCAGATTCATGCCATAAGAGTCCCGCTGATTCGGGTGTCAACGTCAGGGGCGAAAGTCCCCTCAGTCGTGTCGTTCGGCCTTCAACCTGGCGGCGAGGGCCGCGACCTGGGTGCGGCGCTGCATGTCCAGCTTGGCCAGCAGGTTGGAGACGTAGTTTTTGACGGTCTTCTCGGCGAGGAACAGCCGTTCGCCGATCTGCCGGTTGGTCAGGCCTTCGCCGATCAGCTCCAGGATCTGCCGTTCCTGGTCGGTCAGCGCGGCCAGCGGGTCTTTTCTGCTCTCCTGTTCGCGCAGCCGGGCCAGCATGGCGGCGGTGGTCTGCGGGTCGAGCAGCGACTGGCCGCGTGCCACCGTGCGCACCGCGCCCACGAGGTCGGAGCCGTGGATCTGCTTGAGCACGTAGCCCGAGGCTCCGGCCATGACGGCGTCGAACAGGGCGTCGTCGTCGGTGAAGGAGGTCAGCATCAGGCACGCCGTCTCCGGCACGCGGGAACGCACCTCACGGCAGACGGACACGCCGTCGCCGTCGGGCAGCCGGACGTCCAGGACGGCGACGTCCGGTTTGACGGCGGGGATGCGTGCGATCGCCTGCTCCGCCGTACCGGCCTCACCGACGATCTCGATGTCGCCTTCCGAGGAGAGCAGCGCCGCGACGCCCCGCCGCACCACCTCGTGATCATCCACGAGAAACACCCGAATCATGCTTTGACACTATCCATCAGACGTCCATAGGGGTAAGTGACCAAGGTCCCTGGGTTCACAAGGAACCTGTGGGGAAGCGTCGTTGATATGCATGTCTACGAAATCGACGCCTATTGGCGTGCGGCGAACTACCTGTCGGTCGGGCAGATCTACCTGCTGGACAACCCGCTTCTGGCCGAGCCGCTGCGGCCCGAGCATGTGAAGCCCCGGCTGCTCGGGCATTGGGGCACGACGCCGGGGCTGAACTTCTGCTTCGCCCACCTCAACCGGGTCATCGTCGAGCGCGACCAGGACATGATCTATATCGCGGGCCCCGGACACGGCGGGCCGGCGGCCGTGGCGCACGCGTGGCTGGAGGGCACCTACAGCGAGCTGTATCCGGACGTCCCGCGCGACGCGGAGGGGATGCGCAGGCTGTTCAGGCAGTTCTCCTTCCCCGGCGGGGTGCCGAGCCATGTCGCGCCGGAGACGCCCGGGTCGATCCACGAGGGCGGTGAACTCGGGTATTCGCTGGCCCACGCCTACGGCGCGGCCTTCGACAACCCCGATCTCGTCGTGGCCTGCGTGATCGGCGACGGCGAGGCCGAGACCGGACCGCTGGCGGCGAGCTGGCACTCCAACAAGTTCCTCGACCCGGCGCGGGACGGGATCGTGCTGCCCATCCTGCACCTCAACGGCTACAAGATCGCGAATCCGACCGTGCTGGCCCGCATCCCCGAGCAGGAGCTGATCAAGCTCCTGGAAGGGTACGGCTACCGCCCCCACCTCGTGTCCGGCGACGACCCGGCCCTCGTGCACCGGGCGATGATGGCCACCCTGGACACGGTGTTCGACCAGATCGCCGAGGTGAAAAGCGGCTCGGGCGGGCGGCTCCCCATGATCGTGCTGCGCACGCCCAAGGGGTGGACCGGGCCGCACGAGGTCGACGGCCTCCTCGTCGAGGGCACGTGGCGCGCCCACCAGGTGCCGCTGTCCCGGGTGCGGGAGGACCCCGTGCACCTGGCCATGCTGGAGGACTGGATGCGGTCCTACCGCCCCGAGGAGCTGTTCGACTCCGACGGGAGGCCCACCCCGCCGGTCACCTCGGCCGCTCCCCGAGGGACGCGGCGCATGAGCGCCAACCCCCACGCCAACGGCGGTGAGCTGCTCCAGCCGCTGGTGCTGCCGGATTTCCGGGCTTATGCCGTACACGTGAAGGCGCCCGCCACCGAGTGGAGCGAACCGACGCGCGTGCTGGGAGGGTTCTTGCGCGACGTGATCGAGGCCAATCCGGTGAACTTCCGGCTGATGGGGCCCGACGAGACCGCCTCGAACCGGTTGCAGGCGGTCTTCGAGACGACCGACCGGGCCTGGAACAGCCGGATCCTCCCCACCGACGAGCACCTCGCGCCGGGCGGCCGGGTCATGGAGGTGCTGAGCGAGCACCTCTGCCAAGGCTGGCTGGAAGGCTACCTGCTCACCGGGCGGCACGGCCTGTTCAACTGCTACGAGGCGTTCATCCACATCGTTGATGCGATGTTCAACCAGCATGCCAAGTGGCTGGAATCCGCCCGCAGGATTCCGTGGCGGCGGCCCATCGCGTCGCTGAACTACCTGCTCTCCTCCCACGTGTGGCGGCAGGACCACAACGGGTTCAGCCACCAAGACCCCGGCTTCCTCGACATCGTCGTGAACAAGAAGGCGTCCGTGGTGCGGGTCTACCTCCCGCCGGACACCAACACGCTGCTGTCGACCGTCGACCACTGCCTACGCTCGCGCGACTACGTCAACGTGGTGGTCTCCGGCAAGCAGCCGGTGCTGGACCTGTTCTCCATGCGCGAGGCCATCGCCCACTGCACGCGGGGCGTCGGCATCCTGCCGTGGGCCTCCACCGACGAAGGGCGCGAACCCGACGCCGTGCTGGCCTGCGCGGGCGACGTGCCGACCCTGGAGACCCTCGCCGCCGCCGCCATCCTGCGCGAGCACCTGCCCGACCTGGCGGTCCGGGTCGTCAACGTGGTGGACCTCATGCGGCTCCAACCGCCGACGGAGCACCCGCACGGCATGTCCGACGCCGAGTTCGACACGCTGTTCACCACGGACAAGCCGATCATCTTCAACTTCCACGGCTACCCGTGGCTCATCCACCGCCTGACCTACCGCCGGAACGGCCACGACAACCTTCACGTCCGCGGCTACAAGGAGGAGGGCACCACCACCACGCCGTTCGACATGGCCATGCTCAACGACATCGACCGGTTCCACCTCGTCATGGACGTCATCGACCGCGTGCCGCACCTCGCCGCGCGGGCCGCCCACCTGCGCCAGCGCATGGCCGACGAACGGCTGCGCTGCCGGGCCTACACCCGGGAGCACGGCGAGGACCCGGCGACCATCCGCGACTGGGCCTGGCCGTACTAAGAGCCGTATTGAGCCCGCCGCTCAGCGTTCCCCGACGACGGCCAGGGTCTGGCGGGCGATCTCCAGCTCCTCGTCGGTGGGGACGACCAGGACGGCCACCTCCGCGCCCGGAGGCGAGATCACGCGCTCCCCGGTCGACCGGGCCTCGTTGCGGTCCTTGTCGACCGCGATGCCGAAGCGCTCCAGCCCGGCCAGTGAGCGGGCCCGGGTGCGCGTGTCGTGCTCCCCCACGCCCGCGGTGAACACGACCGCGTCGAGACGTCCGAGCAGG
Organism: Sinosporangium album; assembly: GCF_900100605.1. Taxonomy (GTDB): domain Bacteria; phylum Actinomycetota; class Actinomycetes; order Streptosporangiales; family Streptosporangiaceae; genus Sinosporangium; species Sinosporangium album. Next base: position 58,684 of record NZ_FNCN01000033.1, read on the forward strand.
GCGTAGTACGCGCCGACGTACTTCTTGATCCGCCGCGCGTACACCTCCAGTGCGAGCCCGGCGCCCTCATCCCCCGCGTCGGCCCGCCGCCACACCTCGCGCATGTCGCTCTCGCCCGCCAGCGCCAGCATGCCGCTGGCCTTCGCCAGCGCCTCCTCGGCCTCGCCGGCGCGCAGGCCGGCCTCCCGCACCAGGAACAGCGGGAGCAGCGGGTCGACGTCCCCGCAGCGGGTGCCCATGACCAGCCCCTCCACCGGGGTCATGCCCATCGAAGTGTCGATGCTGCGCCCCCCGCTCACGGCGGCGGCGGAGGCGCCGTTGCCGAGGTGAAGGAGGATCAGGTCGAGCTCGCCGAGAGGGCGTCCGAGGAGCTTCGCGGCCCGCCCCGCCACGTAGGCGTAGGAGGTGCCGTGGAAGCCGTACCGCCGCACCCCGTGCTCGTCGGCCCAGCTCCGGGGCACGGCGTAGGTGTACGCCTCGGGCGGCAGCGTCGCATGGAAGGCGGTGTCGAACACGGCCACCTGCGGGACGCCGGGAAACATGCGCAGGGCCGTACGGATGCCCGTGACGCCCGCCGGGTTGTGGAGGGGGGCGAGCGGGGCGAGGGCTTCGATCTCCTCGATGACGGCCTCGTCGATCAGCGTCGGCTCGCGGAAGCGGGTGCCGCCGTGGACGATGCGGTGGCCGACCGCGGCGAGCCGTACGGTCGCCAGGTCCGGGCCGGCCGCGGCGAACGCCTCGACGACCGCCTCCATGGCGGTCGCGTGGTCGGGGTACGGCTCGCGCCTCTCGTAGGGCTCCCCGCCCTCCGGGCGGTGGGTCAGCCGGCCGCGGCCGTCGCCGACCCGCTCCACCAGGCCGACGGCCATGCGGTGGCGTGTCGCCGTACGGAGCAGCTCGTACTTGATCGACGACGAGCCGATGTTCAGGACGAGGACCTGGTCGCTCACGTGACGGCCCCTACCCCGGACCCTCGTGCTTAATTGCGACACTGCGTGTCGCGGCGAGGGGGCTCTTGACCCGGTGTCTTCCCTCGTCACTCCGGTCGCTACGCTCCCTGCGCTCCTCAGTGCTCAAGCCTTCATAGGGGTACCTAACCCGGCAAGGCCGCGTGCTGACCTGAAGGCTTCACGGCGACGCCTCACGCCGGGGCCCGACACAACCGCCACAGGCCAGTGCACCAGCCTGACCAGGCGCAACGAAAATTGTCGAATTAGCCTTATAAGTATCAAGGCGGCGGCGCGCCGCGCCGCCGCAGCGGCCCTACCCCTGCCCTTGCGGGGGGCGTGCGGCCTCCGGCCGGTCCCCCCGCAAGCAGGACGGGCCGCGACCCGCGCGCACTCGCGCCGACCAGAGCCAGGCCCGCCGACCACCGGCCCGCCGCCGCCCTCGCCGCTTACATTCGGGCCATGACACAAGAGCAGTCGCCCGACGAGGAGAACGACGTCAGCGCCGACACCCGCACCGACACCCGCACCGACGCCCGAACCGACGACTCGCCCGATCACGGCACCGTCAGGAACATCGTCACGGGAACCGTCCACGGGACGGTCATCCAAGCCGGGACCATCCACGGCAACATCAGCCTGTAGAAGGCGCAGGCCCCCGTACCAGCCGGGCGCGGGGGCCGCGCACCTACAGCACGACGATCGCCATGCGGTGGCCGGTCTCCACAGGTGGCTGGGGGCGATCGGCAAGCCGGGGCGAAAAGCGCGCCCCGGCTTCACGAGGGGACAGGGTTCGCGCCGACGCCGGATCTCCCGCCGCCATCCCCGGGTACTCACACGCCGTGACCGCTACCCCCCAGCCGGCGGTTACCCCGCGTGAGCATCGGCCGGAAATAGTCTCTCCCACCGCGTTCCTGAGCCAGCGGCAGCAACAACGAAGCCCCCGCCGCGGGGGGCTCCCGACAACAAATACCTGAAAGATCAGTGCGACCGTCCAGGCACCACCTCCTTTCCCATGGTCGTCAGTGCATCCCTCGCCGACGCACCGCCGTCCGCCTCAGTCAGCCGCCGATACCGATGCCGGAGCCAGGCCGACCCCGCTACCCGGAGCCGTCAGCACAGCCGCCACCAACGCCGCCACCACCAGCCAGATCAGCAGGTCGTACCACTGCATCAGGACGCCCGCGTCATACACGCCGTGAGCCGCAATCAGCGGCCACACCGACCGCCACCGCAGGTAGAGCAGCGTCACCGCCACCCCGATCAGAGCGACCGCCACCACCCCCGCCACGGACAGATCCAAGTGGTAGGCCGTCCGCACCAGCACGGGCACGGCCACCACAGCCCACACCGGCAGCCGCGCACCCGCCAAGGCGGTCACGATGCCCGCCATCACCAGCTCTTCGACAACCGCCGACTGAAGAACGTCGTCGACGAGCAACTGCCCGTACAGCCGCATCGAAGGCTCGGCCCCAGCAACCCCCCACGTCTTCAGATGCCCGCTCAGCATGCCGCCCGCGAAGAACGCCGCCAGCCCCAGCCCCAAGACGACCAGCCCCGCGCGAACGCCTTCCCTTCCCCCCGGGCGCAGATGCGCCAGCGACATGCCACGGCGATACCCGAGCGCCGCCACCAGCAGGGCCGCCACCCCAGCGACACCCACCGTCAGCGAAACCTCTTCCACCACCGGCGGCCACCCCAGCCACGGCGATATGAAGCCGACCATGGCCAGCGCGATAGGAGCGACCCCGCACGCCGTCACCCAGGCGGGCGCACGCCCACCGGGCACAGCCCAGAACAAAACCGCAGCCATCAGCACCAGGATCAGATGCATCGACTGGTCGTCGATGACACGGACATGGGGGATGGCAGCGCCGAGCTGACGTGCCGCATCGGTCAGCGACGCCACGAGCGGGACACCGCATATGCCTGCGACCATGAGGGCGGTATGCCCCCACGCCGTCCGGCGGGCCACCAGAGGCACCCAACCGTCATAGACAGCCGACAAGGAAAACCCTTCGATCGTTTCGTATGGTCATGCCGAATGAACCGGCGGGAAGAGCGGCCAGGACCCTTCCCGCCGGACACCTCACGCCGCGCGCAGCCGCTCCAGACGGGCCGCCACCGCATCGGCCTTCGCGCTGCCCATCTCCGAAAGGCCGCTCAGCGCCGCCTCCAGATGCTCGGCCGCTCCTGCGGTCTCCCCGGTCGCCTCGCACACATCGGCCAGACCGACCCGGATCGTCGCCGCCTGATGAACCGCGCCGATCCCAGAAGCCACCACAAGCGCCTCTCCCAACAGCGTCCGAGCCTCATCCGGACGGGACCCGGCAAGGTGCATCTGCCCCAGCAACGTCTTGACCCGCGCGGTGTTGTAATCGTCACCCTCGGCCGCGAAGAGGCCGAGCGCCTCGGTGAACCTGTCGGCGGCCTCATCGGCGCGTCCGAGCTTGAGCGCCGTCTCTCCGAGGTAGCGCGTCATCAAGGCCACGCCCCGGGGACGCCCCTCGGACCGGTGGATGTCGCGAGCCGCCTCGAAAAGCTCCGCCGCGCTACCCTTCCCCTGCTGATCGCGCAGGTACAGGCCGCCTAGAGCCGCAAGCGCTGCGGCCTCGCTCAAAGGGTGCCCGAGATCCCGGGCACGACCGAGGGACTCTTCCGCGAGGTCTATCGCCTCATCGGCGCGACCGGCGTGCTGAAGGGCCGATGACTGCCCCAGCAGCATCCGGGGGAGCGCGAGCGGTACCGACCCCTTGCGCGCCGACGCCGCACCAGCCTCATACACCCCCAGCCACTCACGGGGCTTGGTGTACAGGATCAGACCCCACAGCGCCTCGGCCATCTGCCAGGACAGATCGAACGAGCCGCGCACGTGCGCCCTGAAGACCACCACCGTCAGCACGGGCCACTCCGAGCGGCCCCAGTCCAGAGCCTCACGCCGCGCGGCGAAGGCCGCCTCCTGATCGGTCACCGTCTCGTACAGGTCGCTCACACGCCACCGGCCCGGATGCACCACCAGGTCCATCCGCGTCGCGGCGGTGAGCAGCTCATACCCCTTGATCGCGAAATCCGGCACGGGTTTCCCCTCTTCCCTTCCCGAAGGGGCGACACCGTGCCGCCCCAAGTGACCAGGTGCTTTCATGCCGTGCAGCGCCCCCGGCAGCGACTCACTCCACCGCCGGGGGCGCACCCCGGCAAGGGCAAGCCAACGCCCAAGCCCTCACCGGGAACCTTGACCTGTCGATCAGCCCGACAGGTGCCACAGGAACAGGCGCGCTATCTGCTCAGCGCGCTTGCGGACGGCCCCCAGGCTCGGATGGGTCTCCTCAGGCCAGGTGCCGCCGCAGGGGGCGGGCAGGTGCGTATGCAGCGAGACGTATCCGGCCTGTGCCCCGGTCCGGGGAAAGACCACGGCGGTGAACGCCTTGATCCGGCCCCTCCCCACGAATCCGCGCCATGTCCGGGGCACATACGGGCTCTCCGTCCACTCCACCGCAGGGGCGGATGCGCTCCCCACCTGATCCAGGCACAGCCGCGACCGCGAGACCAG
>NZ_FNCN01000048.1 GCF_900100605.1 Sinosporangium album
AGAACCCGTTCTTCTCGGTGATCTCACCGCTGCTGTCGCGTTCGCTGCTGCTCACACTGGAGCCCCTCGCCGAGGACGACATCCGCGCGGTGCTAGACCGGGCCGCCGCCGACCCTCGCGGCCTCGGTGGCCAGGTGCGGCTCACCTCCGAGGCCGCCGACCACCTGGTGCGCCTGGCCGGGGGAGACGCCCGCCGCTCGCTCACCTACCTGGAGGCGGCCGCCCTGCTCGTGCCCGAGGGCGAGATCGGGGTCGAGACGGTGGAGAAGGCCGTCGACTCGGCGGCCGTCCGCTACGACCGGCAGGGCGACCAGCACTACGACGTGGTCAGCGCCTTCATCAAGAGCATGCGCGGCTCCGACGCCGACGCCGCCCTGCACTACCTCGCCCGCATGGTCGAGGCGGGGGAGGACCCGAGGTTCATCGCGCGCCGCATTGTGATCTTCGCCTCGGAGGACGTCGGCATGGCCGACCCCACGGCCCTCCAGGTCGCCGTCGCCGCCGCGCGGGCCGTCGAGTTCGTGGGCCTGCCCGAGGGGCGGCTCAACCTCGCCCAGGCCGTCATCCACTGCGCGCTCGCCCCCAAGTCCAACGCGGTCATCAAGGCGGTCGACGCCGCCGCTCAGGACGTACGCCGCGGGCTCATCGGGCAGGTGCCCGTCCACCTGCGCGACGGCCACAACCGCGGGTCGGCCTCGCTCGGCCACGGCAAGGGCTACAAATACCCGCACAACGCCGAGCACGGGCTCGTCCGGCAGGACTACGCGCCCGAGGAGATCCGCGACCGGCGCTACTACGAGCCGACCCGGCACGGCGCCGAGGCCGCGGTGGCCGACCGGTGGGCGCGGATCCGCGAGTTCCTCCGCGGAGGCCGCGGCTCCTGACGGCCCTGCCGTACCAGGCCCGGGGCGCTCGCCATGGTCCTCTCGGTGGTGCTCTCGGGAGCGCGTTCGGGGCGTTCTCCGGGGCGCGGCACGGTGTGAGCCGGGACGGGGAGCGGGTTCCGGCACGATAGGGTTTTCCCCATCCACGTGCCGAGGGGACGGATCCGCCGATGCTTACCGCGGGAGAGGTCGCAGGCCTGGTCGTCGCCATGTTCTGGGCGATCCTGGTCTGCTTTCTTGCCATGGTGCTGGTCAAGCTTGCCCGGCTGCTCACCGAGACCACCAAGCTGGTGTCGGAGCTGAGCGACCGGGTCGTCCCCCTGCTCGACGACGTCACCGCCACCGTGTCGGAGACCAACCGGCGCCTCGTCACCGTCGAGGCGATCACCGACGACGTCAAGGCGGTCAGCGGCCACGTCGCCCAGGTCAGCGGCCTCGCCTCCACGCTCGTCACCGGCCCGCTGATCAAGCTGTCGGCCCTCGCCTACGGCGTCCGCCGGGCCGTCGCCCGCCGCACCGGCCAGGCGGAGCTACCCTCCGCGGGCGGCGGCGAGCGCGCCCGCCGCGGCGGTAGGTCCCGGTGATCCGGCTGTTCCTGCGCTTCGTGCGCTTCACCGTCACCCTCGCCCTCGGCGCGCTGATCGCCGTGTGGGTCATGCGCAGGCTGCAGATGCTGCACCCTGACCACCTGGCGCGGCGGGCCGCGGTCGGCGCCGCCGGGCTCGTGGAGTCGGCGCGCGACTTCGTCGGTGAGGTCGCGGGCGAGGCGGCCGACCGCGAGGCGGAGTTGCGCGCGCGGTTCGAGGTCGGCAGGGTGGATGACGGGCCGGGCGAGGCGTGGCGGCACGCACGCAGCCTCTGAGCCGAGGCCGACCCTTCCGGTTCGAGGACGCCCCGGACCCCTTTACCGTAGTCGTCGAGGACGACCGCGGTCTCCTCAAAGCAGACCAAGCCCCTAACGCAAAGGACGGCCGCTGATGGAGTCGGCAGAGATCGCCCGCCGCTTCCTGCGCTTCTTCTCAGAGCGCGGGCACACCGTCGTGCCCTCGGCCAGTCTCGTGGCCGAGGACCCTACGCTGCTCCTGGTCAACGCCGGCATGGTGCCGTTCAAGCCCTACTTCCTCGGCCAGCAGAAGCCGCCCTACCGCAGAGCCGCGAGCGCCCAGAAGGTCATCCGCACCCTCGACATCGACGAGGTCGGCAAGACCACCCGCCACGCCAGCTTCTTCCAGATGCTGGGCAACTTCTCCTTCGGCGACTACTTCAAGGACGACGCGATCCCGTTCGCCTGGGAGCTGCTGACCCTCCCCGAGTCCGAGGGCGGCTTCGGATTCCCCGAGGACCGGCTCTGGGTCACCGTCTACCTCGACGACGACGAGGCGCAGAACATCTGGCACACCAAGGCCGGGGTGCCGCTTGAGCGCATCCAGCGCCGGGGCATGGCCGACAACTTCTGGTCGATGGGCGTGCCCGGCCCCTGCGGTCCCTGCACGGAGATCTACTACGACCGCGGCCCCGAATACGGCCGCGACGGCGGGCCCGTCGTCGACGAGAACCGCTACCTCGAAGTGTGGAACAACGTGTTCATGCAGTTCGAGCGGGGTCCGGGCGGCGGCAAGGACGGTTTCCCGATCCTCGGCGATCTCCCGGCCAAGAGCGTGGACACGGGCATGGGCCTGGAGCGCATGGCCGCGATCCTGCAGGGCGTCGACAACATCTACGAGATCGACACCACCTACAAGATCCTCGATCGGGCCGCGGAGCTGACCCGCACCCGCTACGGGCGCGACGCCCGGTCCGACGTCTCGCTGCGCGTGGTCGCCGACCACCTGCGCGCGGGCGTCATGCTGGTGGGCGACGGCGTGCTCCCCTCCAACGAAGGCCGCGGTTACGTGCTGCGCCGCATGCTGCGCCGCGCGATCCGCAACCTCCGCCTGCTCGGTGCGGGCGAGGAGCGCTACATGCACGAGCTGACCGCCACCACCATCGAGGTGATGAGCGCGCAATACGACCAGCTCAAGGCCGACGCCGTCAACATCCACACCGTGATCGACGCCGAGGAGGCGTCCTTCCTCGGCACGCTGCGCACCGGCACCGCCATCTTCGACGCGGCCGTCGAGGAGACCAAGCGCAAGGGCGCGCCGGTCCTCAGCGGCCCGCAGGCGTTCCAGCTGCACGACACCTACGGCTTCCCGATCGACCTGACCCTGGAGATGGCCTCCGAGCAGGGGCTCAAGGTCGACGAAGAGGGTTTCCGCCGGCTGATGAAGGAGCAGCGCGACCGGGCCAAGGCCGACGCCGCCGCCAAGAAGACCGGCAACGCCGACATCTCGGTGTTCGGCGACATCCTTGAGAAGACCGGCAAGGTCGACTTCCTCGGCTACCACCACACCGTTGCCGAGGGCACGGTCATCGGCCTGCTCCTCGACGGGCTCGCGGTCCCGGCAGCGGGCGCGGGGGCGACCGTCGAGGTCGTCCTCGACCGCACCCCCTTCTACGCCGAGGGTGGCGGCCAGCTCGCCGACCAGGGCGTGGTCCGCACCGCCGGCGGCGAGGTCGAGGTCGTCGACGTGCAGTCCCCGGTGGCGGGCGTCGTCGTGCACCGGGGCAAGGTGCGGGCGGGAGAGATCCGCGTCGGCGAGGGCGCCCAGGCCGAGGTCGATGTCGAGCGCCGCCGCGCGATCTCGCGCAGCCACACCGCCACCCACCTGGTGCACCGGGGCTTCCGCAACGCGCTTGGCGAGTCGGCCGCGCAGGCCGGGTCGGAGAACTCCCCGGGCCGCTTCCGCTTCGACTTCACCGCCGCCGGGGCCGTGGCGCCCAGCGTGCTGCGCGACGTCGAGGACGAGGTCAACGCCATCCTGATCAACGACCTCCAGGTCAACGCGTTCTACACCAGCCAGGCCGAGGCCCGGAAGATGGGCGCGCTCGCCCTCTTCGGCGAGAAATACGGTGACGAGGTGCGTGTCGTCGAGGTCGGCGACTACTCCCGGGAGCTGTGCGGCGGCACCCACGTCGCGAGCTCCGGCCAGCTCGGCCTCGTCAAGGTGCTGGGCGAGTCGTCCATCGGCGCGGGCGTGCGCCGGGTCGAGGCCCTGGTCGGCATCGACGCCTTCCGCTTCCTGGCCCGCGAGAGCGTGCTCGTCGCCCAGCTCAGCGAGCAGCTCAAGACCCGCAGGGAGGAGCTGCCCGAGCGGGTCGAGGGCATCGTCACCCGGCTGCGCACGGCGGAGAAGGAGCTGGAGAGGCTGCGCTCCGCCCAGGTGCTCGCCGTCGCGGGCGAACTGGCCGCCGGCGCGGCCGACGCCAGTGGCGTGTCCGTCGTGACCCACCGCGCGCCTGATGGCACCTCTGCGGATGACCTGCGTAAACTCGCCCTGGATGTGCGTGGCCGCTTCCCCGGCGACCGCGCTGCGGTGGTCGTGGTCGCAGGTGTCCCCGCCGACCGGCCGGTCGTGGTCGCCGCTGTCAACGAGGCGGGACGCGCCCGTGGGCTGTCGGCTGGACGGCTGGTGGGCGTCGCCGCCAAGGCTCTTGGGGGTGGCGGTGGCGGCAAGGACGATGTCGCGCAGGGCGGGGGCACCCGCCCGGAGGCGATCGCCGACGCGCTGCGCGCGGTGGGCGACACGATCGCCGGTCAGGTCGGCTGAGGGGCCGATGCGTTCCGGGGCCCGGCTGGGCGTCGATGTAGGGACCGTCCGCGTTGGAGTGGCGCGCAGCGACCCGTCGGGTCTGCTCGCCACTCCCGTGGAGACGGTCCGGCGGGGCAAGGGCGACCTCGATAGGATCGCCGTGCTCGTCGCCGAACACGAGGCCGTCGAGGTGGTGGTCGGCCTGCCGACCTCGCTGTCGGGCCAGGAGGGGCAGGCCGCGTCGGCCGCCCGCGATTTCGCCGTGCGGCTCGCGGCCCGGCTGGCGCCCGTGCCGGTCCGGCTTTTCGACGAGCGCCTGACCACGGTGACCGCTCAGCAGGGCCTGCGCGCCAGCGGTGTGCGGGCCCGGCGGCAGCGCGACGTGGTCGACCAGGCCGCCGCGGTCGTGCTGCTGCAGGCCGCTCTCGACGCCGAACGCTCGACGGGACGGCCGCCCGGCCGCCTTGTCGAGCCACTGCGTTGATCGCGAGCCGCAGCCGTCCGATTTGGTACGGCTGCATTGCGTTGATGCATAGAATCACGAAATTCACTGACAAAGAGAGTGACTTCGTGAGATACCGAGAACTACTGAACAGATACCTCGGGACACGTTGATGTCAGGTGGGATACCCCCGATCCCCCCGAGCAGCGATGTCATCCCGGGATCAGGAATCGTCAGGCCGGCGCGACGAAGCGTGCGGCGCACCAGATGTATCGCAGGGCGACCCCCCTTCGGTCCGACGCAGCCACGTGGCGTCAGACCGCGTGAATCGGGAGATTGGCCGGCACATCGATGAACGATATCGACATGGACTTCCTGACCGGGTCCGACGACGATGACGAGGGACCGCGCCGCCGGTCCCGCGGCTCGTCGAACCGCGGCGGCAGGCGAGGTGGACGCCGAAGACGGCGCAGGCGCAATCGGGGCGGGTTCCTCGCCCCGATGCTCGCCCTCATCATCCTCGTCGGCGTCGTCGGAGGCGCCGGCTATTACGGCTACACCTGGCTGCGCGACGTGATGGTCGCCGACGACTTCACCGGGCCGGGCGCCGGAGAGATCGTGGTGGAGATCAAGCCGGGGCAGACCGCCACCGAGGTCGCCCAGACCCTGGAGCAGCAAGGCGTCGTCGCCAGCGCCCGCGCCTTCACCGACGCCATCGGGGCCGCAGGCAAGAGCGGGTCGCTCCAGCCGGGTGAGTACAAGATGCGCAAGCGCATGTCCGCGGCCCTCGCCGTCGGGCTCCTTGACCACACCAAGCGCCTTCGGGAGCATGTCGTCATCCCCGAGGGCAAACGCGCGACACAGATCATCGACATCCTGGTGAAGGAAACCGGCAAGTCGAAGAGCGCGTTCGAGAAGGCGGCCAAGGACGCGGAGGCCCTCGGCCTCCCCGCCGCGGCCAAGGGGAAGGCCGAGGGCTACCTGTTCCCGGCCGCCTACGAGGGCACCGACCGCATGGCGCCCGCCGAGATCCTCGGCGACATGGTTGAGCGCTTCGAGGAGACCGCCGCGGAGATGGACCTGGAGAGCCGGGCGGAGAAGCTGGGCTACACGGTGCACGAGATCCTGACCATCGCCAGCATCGTCCAGGCCGAATCCGGGAGTAAGTCCGATATGGGCAAGGTCGCCAGGGTGGTCTACAACCGCCTCGGGATCAAGATGAAGCTTCAGATGGACAGCACGGTGATGTACGCCCTCAACAAGTACGACGTGGCCGCCACCTACGACGAGATCGAAGTCAAGTCGCCGTACAACACCTACGCGAACCCGGGCCTGCCGCCCGGCCCCATCGCGAGCCCCGGAGCGGACGCGATCGAGGCGGCCCTGAACCCCACCCCGGGCCGGTGGCTCTTCTTCGTCACCACCGACCTCAAGAACCGCATCACCAAGTTCACCGACAACGTGGCGGAGTTCGAGCGGTTCAAGGCCGAGTTCAACAGGAACAGGGGCAACAATTGACGGCGCTGTCGCGGGCGGCGGTCCTGGGCTCCCCGGTCCGCCACTCGCTCTCCCCGATCCTGCACCGCACGGCGTACGCCGCCATGTCCTTGACCGCCTGGCACTACGAGGCCGTCGAGTGCGACGAGGCCGGCCTGCCCGCGCTGCTCGCCGGGCTCGGGCCCGAGTGGGCCGGGCTCTCGCTGACCATGCCTCTGAAGCGGGCCGTCCTTCCGCTGCTCGACACGGTCACACCGCTGGCCGTCGCCACGGGAGGGGCCAACACGGTCGTCCTGCGCGGTGGAACGCGGCACGGTGACAACACCGACGTCTACGGCATCGTCACCGCGCTGCGGGAGGCCGGGATCCGCGCTCCGGCGTCGGCCGCCGTGCTGGGCGGCGGCGCCACGGCCGCCTCGTCCCTCGCCGCGTTGAAGGAGCTCGGCCTCGACAGGGCCGTCCTTGTCGTGCGGGACCCGGCCAGGGCGCGGGACACGGCCGAGGCGGCCGAGCGGGTCGGGGTGGCTCTCGCCGTACGGACCTTCGGCCAGGTGGAGGAGGCCCTCGGCGTCGAGCTGGTGGTGTCGACGCTGCCGTCGGGGGCCGCCGATGTGCACGCGGCGGCGCTGGCTCGCGTGCCGGCGCTGTTCGACGTGGTCTACTCGCCGTGGCCGACAGCCGCGGCCGTCGCGGTGGCCGCCGCGGGCGGGGTGGTCGTCGGCGGGTTCCCCATGCTGCTGCACCAGGCGGTCCGGCAGGTGGAAATGATGACCGGCCGCTCCGACGTGCCGGTCGAGGCGATGCGCGCCGCCGGGGAGGCGGAGCTGCTCCGCCGGTCGGCCGCGCGGACGGGGTGAGCGGGGCTGGGACCCGTCGGTAAGACGGGTCGGTAAGGCGGGGTTTCGCGGATCGCGATGATTCGGTAAGCCGTCCGCGTTGTGGTAGCGTTGCGTCTCGATCGGTCCGGCATGTCTGCTGGACGCGCAAGCGGAGGTCTCCCTCCCACCTGTCGTGCCGAAAGGCGCGCGGGTTCAGGATCACAACCGGAGTCTTCCGGAGAGCTCACGGCTCGGTGCCGAGGTGCTCAGTGGCCCCGCATGCGCGACGTGCGGGGCTTTCGCGCTTCACGGCGCCGGAGACCCCCGTGGCACGGTCGAGCAACGACAGCGGATACACAACGCCAGGTACCTAGGAGGTCCCATCAGCGCCGAGCCCCGCATCAACGAGCGTATTCGTGTGCCAGAGGTCCGCCTCGTCGGCCCGAACGGGGAGCAGGTCGGCATCGTCTCGATCCACGATGCCCTCAAGCTGGCCCAGGAGGCCGACCTCGACCTCGTCGAGGTCGCGGCCACGGCTCGTCCGCCCGTGTGCAAGCTCATGGACTACGGAAAGTTCAAGTACGAGTCCGCGATGAAGGCGCGCGAGGCGCGTCGCAACCAGGCGCACACGATCATCAAGGAGATCAAGCTCCGGCCCAAGATCGACCCGCACGACTACGAGACCAAGAAGGGTCACGTCGTGCGCTTCCTGAAGGCCGGGGACAAGGTCAAGGTCACGATCATGTTCCGTGGGCGTGAGCAGTCCCGCCCCGAACTCGGCTTCAGGCTGCTGCAGCGCCTGGCGGAGGACGTCCAGGAGCTCGGCTTCGTGGAGTCGCAGGCCAAGCAGGACGGCCGCAACATGATCATGGTCATTGGCCCGCACAAGAAGAAGGCCGAGGCCAAGGCGGAGAAGGCGGCGGCCAAGGCCAGGCGCAGCGACGACCGCTCTGAAGCAGAGCCGGAGTCCGAGGAGTAAGACAGCGGGTCGCCCGGTCCGGCGGTCCCCATGGGGACGGCGCCGTGACCGGGTGGCCGCCCGCAACGGAGCCGAGGCCACGTCCGGTCTCGGGTGAGGCGCGTGCCTCCGCCCGGTCGCCCGGGCGCGGCGAGGCACGAGACGACAGAGGGAGAGACGGCTGAGATGCCGAAGATGAAGACGCACAGCGGTGCGAAGAAGCGGTTCCGCGTCACCGGATCCGGCAAGATCATTCGCCGTCGCGCCAACAGGCAGCACCTGTTCGAGCACAAGCCGTCCACCCGCACCCGTCGGCTCGCCCCGGACGTCGTGATGTCCGACGCCGACACCAAGAAGATCAAGAAGCTGCTCGCCAAGTAAGACGAACCCCCGGGGAGAGAGATTCAGATGGCACGCGTGAAGCGGGCGATCAACGCCAAGAAGAAGCGCAGGGTCGTTCTTGAGCTGGCGAGCGGTTACCGGGGCCAGCGGTCGCGGCTGTACCGCAAGGCCAAGGAGCAGATGCTCCACTCGCTGACCTACGCCTACCGTGACCGCAAGGACCGCAAGGGCACCTTCCGCCGCCTGTGGATCCAGCGCATCAACGCCGCCGCGAGGGCCAACGGCATCACCTACAACCGGTTCATCCAGGGCCTGAAGGCCGCCGGCATCGAGGTCGACCGCAAGATCCTCGCCGACCTCGCGGTCACCGACAGCCAGACCTTCGCCACGCTGGTCGAGGCCGCGCGCAAGGCCCTCCCGGCCGACGTCAACGCGCCGGTCGCGAGCTGACCCGGGCAAGGGCTGAAGGGCTCGCGTCCCGCCCCTCCCCGAGGGGAGCGAAGGGCCGCGCCTTTCGAGGGGTCTACCTCCCGGTGGGCCCCTCTTGTCATGCGCGCCGGGACACGCCGGACATGCCGGGCCCAGGTGCGCCGCAGGTGAGGACATGAGGGGACAGAGGTGACGGGGTCGGAACTGACCAACATCAGGTCGCCGCGGGTCAAGGCCGCGCGCAGGCTCGCCAAGCGCGCGTTCCGCGACCGGGACCGAGCGTTCCTCGCAGAAGGCCCTCAGGCCGTTCGTGAGGCCCTCGCGCGCGAGGGCGTGGTGGTCGAGCTGTTCACCACCGCCGAGGCCGAGACGCGCCACCCAGAGCTCATCGCCGCGGCGACCGCCGCGGGCGTCCCGGTGCTGCGCGCGAGCGGCGAGGTCATGGCCGAGCTGGCCCAGACGGTGACGCCGCAGGGCCTGCTCGCCGTCTGCCGGTTCGTCCACGTGCCGCTCGCCGAGGCGGTGCCGTACACCGTGGGCCGCGAGGCCGCCCGGCGCGACGGCGAGGCGGGCACGGCCCGCCTGGTGGCGGTGCTCGCGCACGTGCGCGACCCCGGCAACGCCGGTACGGTGCTGCGGGTGGCCGACGCCGCGGGCGCCGACGCGGTGCTGTTCACCGACGCCTCGGTCGACCCCTACAACGGCAAGTGCGTTCGGGCGAGCGCGGGAAGCCTGTTCCACCTTCCGGTCGCGACCGGGGTGGCGGTGGAGCGGGCCGTCGGGCACATGAAGGCGCAGGGCCTGCGGGTCCTCGCGGCCGACGGCGCCGGCACGGCCACGCTGGACGACGTGGATCTGAGCGGTCCCACCGCGTGGATCTTCGGCAACGAGGCGTGGGGTCTGCCCGAGGAGCTCCTGCGGCTCGCGGACGAGGTCGTGCGCGTCCCGATTTACGGGCGGGCCGAGAGCCTGAACCTCGCGACCGCGGCGGCGGTGTGCCTCTACGCCTCCGCCCGAGCGCAGCGCGGCACATGAGGCTCCTCCGAGGCGCGGGAAACCCGCTATTGTCGGCCTTGTAGGCCGGAGGAGGCGGGACGTGCGCGGGGAGAACACCGATCGACGTGTCGCCGATGCCCCGTGCGTGATCGATGTCGACGACCTCCCCGACGGCCTGCTCGTGGTCGACGCCCGGGGCCGGGTCCAGACGGTCAACCGCGCCGCCGCCCGTCTGACCGGTGTGCCCTGGGAGCGGGCCGCGGGGCGCGATATCCGCGACGTGTTCCCGTTCCGCGACGCCGAGGGCCGCGACTGGTGGAAATGCCTTGACGTCTCCGGCGGCCTGCGCACCCGCACCCGCGTGGCCGAGCGTCCCGTGCATCTGCCGGGGGGCCAGGAGCTCATGGTGGCGGCGCGGCTCGTGCGCAGCCCCGAGCGGGGCGGCGACGTGGTCCGGGTCGCGATCACCCTGCGCGACGGCGGGGCCCGTGCCCGCCTGGAGCGCAGCCGCGCCGACCTGGTGTCGACCGTCGCCCACGAGCTCCGCTCGCCCCTGACGAGCGTCAAGGGGTTCACGGCCACCCTGCTCGCGAAGTGGGGGCGCTTCACCGACGATCAGAAGCGCATCATGCTGGAGACGGTCAACGCCGACGCCGACCGCGTCACCCGGCTGATCACCGAGCTGCTCGACGTGTCGCGCATCGAGTCGGGGCGGCTGGAGATCCACCGCCAGGTCGTCGACATCCCCGCCCGGGCCCGGAAGGTCATCGCCGGGCGGGTCGCCGCCGGCGACGCCGAGGACCGCTTCCGCCTGGAGATCCGGGGGGAACTCCCCGAGACATGGCTCGACCAGGACAAGGTCGATCAGATCCTTGCCAACCTGGTCGAAAATGCTGTGCGGCACGGACGCGGTACGGTGACAATAGTCGTGGAGCCGAACGAGCAGGGAGTGACCGTGTCCGTGCGTGACCAGGGTGAGGGCATCGCGCCCGAGCTGTCCACGCGCGTGTTCCGCCAGTTCTGGCGCGGCAACGGCAGGCGCAGGGGCGGCACGGGGCTCGGCCTGTTCATCGTCAAGGGCCTGGTCGAGGCGCACGGCGGCGACATCGTCGTGCAGCGCGCCCCCGAAGGCGGGGCGGAGTTCCGATTTACCGTGCCCACCGGCACGCCCGACTTCGCCTGAGCCCACGCGCTCGCGCGGGCGATAGCGGCCCGGTGGGCTTTCCGCACTAGACTCATGGCCGCTCAAGTCCCGGATTCGGAGCTCACTCTTGTCTCACTACGACCCGGTCGAGGTGACGCCGCTGCACGCCGACGAGGTGGCGCGCATGCTCTCCGAAGCGCTCGACGCCATCGCGGCGACGGGCGACCTCGACGCACTCAAGCGGGCGCGGCTCGCGCACGCGGGCGACCGCTCGCCCCTCGCCCTCGCCAACCGGGAGATCGGGGCCCTGCCCCCCGCCGCCCGCGCCGACGCCGGCAAGCGGGTCGGCGGCGCGCGCAAGGCCATCGGGGAGGCGCTGGCCGCCCGCCAGGCCGACCTGGAGGCCCAGCGCGACGCCCGCGTCCTCATCGACGAGGCGGTCGACGTCACCCTCCCGTGGGACCGCCGCCCGGCGGGCGCCCGCCACCCCCTGACCACGCTCCAGGAGCACATCGCCGACGCCTTCGTCGCCATGGGCTACGAGGTGGCCGAGGGCCCCGAGCTCGAAGGCGAGTGGTTCAACTTCGACGCGCTCAACATCTCGCCCGACCACCCCGCCCGCTCCGAGCACGACACGTTCTTCGTGGGGTCGGTCGACTCGGGCATGGTGATGCGCACCCAGACCTCCCCGGTGCAGGTGCGCGCGATGCTGTCGCGCGGCCTTCCCTGCTACGTCATCTCCCCGGGCAAGGTCTTCCGCACCGACGAGCTCGACGCCACCCACACCCCCGTCTTCCACCAGGTCGAGGGCCTGGCCGTCGACAAGGGCCTCACGATGGCCCACCTCAAGGGCACTCTCGACGCCTTCGCCCAGACCATGTTCGGCGAGGGCATCACCACCCGCTTCCGCCCCAACTACTTCCCCTTCACCGAGCCGTCGGCCGAGATGGACCTGCGCTGCTTCGTCTGCCGGGGCTCCTCCGCGGTGCCGGGCAACCCGCCCTGCCGCACCTGCAAGTCCGAGGGGTGGATCGAGTGGGGCGGCTGCGGCATGGTCAACCCGCGCGTGCTCGTCGCCTGCGGCATCGACCCGCGTGAATACTCCGGGTTCGCCTTCGGCATGGGCATCGAGCGCACCCTGATGTTCCGGCACAACGCCGAGGACATGCGAGACATGGTCGAGGGAGACGTGCGCTTCACGCTCCCGTTCGGGTTGGAGGTCTGATGAAGGTCCCGCTTTCCTGGCTGCGGGAGCACGCGGACCTGCCCGCCGCGACCGCTCACGAGATCGCCGACCGGCTCACCGCCGCGGGGCTCAAGCTGGAGTCGATCACGTCCGTCGGCCACGAGATCAAGAACGTCGTCGTCGGCCGGGTCCTCGAGTTCACCACCCTTGAGGGCTTCAAGAAGCCGATCCGCCTGTGCCGGGTCGAGGTCGGCGAGGCCGCCCCGCGCGGCATCGTCTGCGGAGCGGTCAACTTCGAGGCCGGGGACCTCGTGTCGGTCGCGCTGCCGGGGGCCGTGCTCCCCGGCGGGTTCGAGATCGCCTCGCGCAAGACGTACGGCCATGTCTCCGACGGCATGATCTGCTCCGAGGCCGAGCTCGGCATGGCCGACTCCAGCCCGGGCATCCTCGTGCTGCCCGGCGACACCCCCGTCGGCGCCGATGTCGCCATCCTCCTCGGCCTGCGCGACGACGTGATCGAGCTGGAGGTGACCCCCGACCGGGGCTACGCCCTGTCGATCCGGGGCGTCGCACGGGAGGCGGCCACCGCCTTCGGCGTCGAGTTCCGCGACCCCGCCGCGATCGGGCTTCCGGAGGCGTCCGGCACGGCGTTCCCCGCCTCGATCGCCGACCCCACCGCCTGCGACCGCTTCGTGCTGCGCGAGGCCACCGGCTTCGACCCGTCCGCGCAGACGCCCCTGTGGATGCGGGTGCGCCTGTCGCGCGCGGGCATGCGCCCCGTCTCGCTGGCCGTCGACATCACCAACTACGTGATGCTGGAGCTCGGCCAGCCGCTGCACGCGTTCGACCGGACGAGGCTCACCGGCGGGATCGTCGTGCGCCGCGCCGAGCCGGGTGAGCGGCTCACCACCCTCGACCACGTCGATCGGGAGCTCCACCCCGAGGACATCCTGGTCACCGACGGGTCCGGCGCGATCGCCCTGGCGGGCACCATGGGCGGCAAGGAGACGGAGATCGGCGACGGGTCGACCGACATCGTGATCGAGGCCGCCCACTTCTCCGCCTCGGGCACCGCGCGCACATCCCGCCGCCACAACCTCGTCAGCGAGGCGTCCAAGCGCTTCGAGCGCGGCGTCGACCGGGAGCTCCCGCTTGTCGCCTCCTGGCGGGCCGTGTCCCTGCTCGCCGAGCTCGGCGGCGCGGTGCCCGGCACCGGCGTCACCCACGCCGAGGCATATGTCGCCCCCCTCGCCATCGCCATCCCCGCGGGCCACCCCGGCGCGGTCGCCGGCGTGCCGTACTCCAAGGAGACCGTCGTGCGCCGCCTCACGCAGGTGGGCTGCGAGGTCGTGGACGGCCTGGTGGAGGGGGCGGGGGAGGGCCCGCACGGGGTCGACGCCACCGGCACCGTCTCCACCGGTGACCTGGCCGAGCTGCTCAAGGTGACCGGCGGCGACATGCTCACCGTCACCCCGCCCACCTGGCGGCCCGACCTCACCGACCCCAACGACCTCGCCGAGGAGGTCATGCGGCTGGAGGGCTACGAGAACCTCCCGTCGGTCCTGCCGCCCGCCCCCGCGGGCGCCGGGCTCACCGAGGCGCAGCGGCTGCGCCGCAGGGTCGGCCGTGCCCTGGCCGTGTCGGGGTTCGCCGAGGTCCTGGCCTATCCGTTCAGCGGAGAGCGCGACCTCGACAACCTGCTGCTCCCCGCCGACGACGCGCGCCGTCGCGCCGTCCGGCTCGCCAACCCCCTGTCGGAGGACGAGCCGTTCCTGCGCACGACGCTGCTGCCGGGCCTGATCAAGACCGCCGTCCGCAACGTCGGACGCGGCTTCCCCGACCTGGCGCTGTTCGAGACGGGCCTGGTCTACCGGCCGCGGCCGGACGCCCCGGCCGCCGCGCCGGTGCTGCCCGTGGACCGCAGGCCCACGGAGGAGGAGCTGGCCTCCATCGCGGCGGCCCTGCCCGACCAGCCGCTGCGGGTGGCGGTCGTGCTGACCGGCGAGTTCGAGCGGTCCGGGTGGTGGGGCAACGGGCGTCAGGCCGACTGGGCCGACGCGGTCGAGGCGGCCCGCGTGGTGGCGCGCGAAGCCCGCGTCGAGCTGTCGGTCCAGGCCGACCAGCACGAGCCATGGCACCCCGGCCGCTGCGCCGCGCTCTACGTCGGCGACACGCTCGTCGGCCACGCCGGCGAGCTGCACCCGCGTGTCGTCGAGGCTTACGGCCTGCCGCCGCGGACCTGCGCCATGGAGCTGGAGCTCACCAGGCTGGAGCGCCTCCTGCACGGTCCGGTCCGCGCTCCGAAGGTCTCGGCCTACCCGGTCGCGACCCAGGACGTGGCGCTGGTCGTGGCCGACTACACCTCGGTGGCCGACGTCACCGCCGCCCTGCGCGACGGCGCCGGCGAGCTGCTGGAGTCGGTGCGGCTGTTCGACGTCTACATGGGGGCGCAGGTCGGCGAGGGCAACAAGTCCCTCGCCTACACGCTGCGTTTCCGGGCGCCCGACCGCACCCTCACCGTCGAGGAGACCACCGCCGCCCGTGACGCCGCCGTCGCGGTGGCCGCCGAGCGCCTCGGCGCGCACCTGCGCGGCACCTGACGGCCACACGGCAACACGGCAACACGGGCATATGGGAAGGGCCGGTACGGCGTCGCCGTACCGGCCCTTCGCACATCCCGGTCAGAGACGGTCGATCTCGGTGAGGTCGATGTCGATCTCGAACGGCACCGCCACCGTGAGCCTGTCGCGGTGGACACCCGTGGCCACATACGCCTTGGTGGCGGGGTCCAGCTCGAAAACGGTGACCTGAGGGTGCCCGGATTCCTGCTCGACCAGCCAGAAGTGCCGGATGCCCGCCTGGGCGTAGAGGAGGGGTTTGCGGTTGCGGTCGCGTTCGGCCGACTCCGGGGAGACCACTTCGACGACCAGCGACACGTTCTCAGCCTGGTAGGCGGTCGCGGTCATGTCCGCCACCGTGTCGGGCTTCAGCGCGATGAGGTCGGGTTCGGGCCTCTGGCGGGGGCCCAGAACGACGCTCATCTCACGGCGCACGCGCACACCTCGCGGTGCCGTACGGCGAAGGCCGAAGACCAGCATGTCGACGATCAGTGAGTGGATGTCCATCTGTGGGCTCACGAGCACCAAGCTTCCATCCAGTAGCTCGGTGTGTGCAGGCAAACCCGGAAGGTGATCGAGATCTTCGGCGAAGAATCCGCGATTGGGCGGGATCAACCAATCGGGGACTTCGTCCGAGGGGATAGGCCGCAAGGCGTCGTCGATGATCTCCTGCCGCAAGGCCCAGTCCGCGTCACTGCCCGGATCGGCCTCCGACGGGGACCGCCGTTCTGCTCCTGACCCGCGGTCGGGGGGATCCGACCGGCCAGGTGATGGTCGCTCGGTCATGTCCGTGCTCCTGGCCTCTACCTTCATGACTCCACGCTAGCAACTCCTACCCGGTGTCACGGGGTGATCAGCGCTTCGCGGCGGGTGCGTTCGGCGAGGGCGTGCTCGTCGGTCCTGGCGTCGTATTTCCTGAACCTGGGCATCACCGCCGCCATCAGCGCCACGGCCCCTACGCAGAAGGCCCCGCCGACGCCCATGGAGAAGCGCGCCCCGCCGATGTCTCCCATGAACCCGGCGCGGCTGTCACCGAGCATGGGACCGGTGGAGTAGGAGAGCAGCTCGATGCCCGCGAGGCGCCCCCGGAGTTCGTCGGGGATGGTCTGGTTCCAGATCGTGGCGCGGAAGATGCCGCTGATCATGTCGGCTGCTCCGGCGATGGCCAGGCAGATGAAGACGAACCAGATGTGGGGGTACAACGCGGACACTCCGACGGCCGCACCCCACACCAGCGCGGCGATGATCACGCCTAGGCCGTGCCGGTGGACGCGCCGGGTCCACCCGGAGGTGACCGAGGCCAGCAGCGAGCCGACGGCCCCGGCGGAGTACAGCAGGCCGAGTGCGTGGGGCGCCCCGAGTTCGTCGACGAGGAAGGGGTAGATGGCGGTGGCCACGGCGAAGAACATCGCCGCCATGTCGACCAGGTAGGTGCCCATCAGGTCGGACCGGCTCGCGGCGTAGCGCATGCCCTCCAGCAGCGACGTGATCGAGGCGGGCGCGGAGCCCTCCCGGGGCGGAGAGGCCCGGACGCGCCAGAGGAGTACGAGCGAGAGCAGGAAGGTCACGACGTCGATGCCGTAGGTGATGGCGGGGCCGAACGCGACGACGATGACACCGGCCAGCGCGGGCCCGATGATCGCGCCGATGTTCCACCGGAAGCTGATCAGCGCGGCGGCGGCGGGGAGCTGGTCGTGCCGGACGACTCTGGGCACCATGGCGTCCAGGCTCGGACGCTGGAGGCTGCTGAGGCCGGCGAGCAGGGCGGCCAGCACGTACAGCAGCCACACCTGGGGTTCGGGCAGCAGCGCGTTCATCAGCAGCAGTCCCGCCACCAGGGAGAGGCCGATCTCCGACCAGATGACGACCTTGCGCCGATCGAACGCGTCTGCGATCGCCCCGCCCCACAGCCCGAACACCAGCATCGGGATGAACTCCGCGAGGCTCACCAGTCCGACCGCCACGAAGGAGCCGGTCAGCTCCTTCATCTGGAGAGGGACGGTGACGAGGGTCAGGAAGCTCCCGAACATCGTGATGAAGCCGGAGCCCATGAGCAGCCGGAAGTCACGCGAATCGCGGAGCGGACTGATATCCATGCGCAGCTCACGGAGGCGGGCCATGAGCTTTCGGTCAGAATTTTCGGCCACGATAGGCAATTGTGCGTAGTCCGTAGAGGCCAGCGCAACGTGATATTCCCCCACGCCGGGCAGTGTTTGCTCCCCGTGGGCCCGCCCGTGCCCCAGGTCGCCCCGCTGCTCAGGGGCGACGCCCCCGACTCATCCGTGATCCGTCCGGGGAGTGGGACGGGCCTTGCATGAACATCCTGTACGCTGCATAATCCTTAAGCAAGCTCATGAGTTCTAATGCATAGACATGCAGGGAGGGTGCCGATGAGAGCGGCCGTCGCAGGAGCCAGCGGCTACGCGGGGGGAGAGCTGCTGCGCCTGCTGCTCAGCCACCCCGCCATCGAGATCGGAGCCCTCACCGCCGGTGCGAGTGCGGGCACCGCCCTCGCCGAGCACCAGCCCCACCTCCTTCAACTCGCCGACCGCGTGCTCGCCGAGACCACCCCCGAGACGCTCGCCGGCCACGACGTCGTCTTCCTGGCCCTGCCCCACGGTCAGTCCCACGCCCTCGCCGAGCGGCTCGGCGGCGACACCGTGGTCGTCGACTGCGGCGCCGACTTCCGCCTGGCCGACGCCGGCGCATGGGAGAGGTTCTACGGCGGAGCCCACCCCGGCACCTGGCCGTACGGCCTGCCCGAACTGCCGGGGGCCCGCAAGACCCTGCGCGGAGCCCGCCGCATCGCTGTGCCCGGCTGCTATCCGACCGCCGCCACCCTGGCCCTCATGCCCGCCTTCGCCGCAGGGCTCGCCATGCCCGACGTTGTCGTGGTCGCCGCCTCCGGCACCTCGGGCGCCGGCCGCGCCCCCAAGACGAACCTGCTGGCCAGCGAGGTCATCGGTTCGGCGAGCGCCTACAACGCCGGGGGAGTGCACCGCCACACCCCCGAGATGGAGCAGAACCTCTCGGCGGTCGCCGGGGCGCCGGTCAGCGTGTCGTTCACCCCGATGCTCGTGCCCATGAGCCGCGGCATCCTCGCCACCTGCACCGCGTCCGCCGCCCCCGGAGTCACCGCGGAATCGCTGCGCGAGACCTACGAGACCGCGGTCAAGGACGAGCCGTTCCTGCACCTGCTGCCCGAGGGCCGCTGGCCCGCCACCTCGATGACGCTCGGCGCCAACACCGCCGTGCTGCAGGTCGCGCTCGACGCGTCCGCGGGCCGGATCGTCGCCGTCGTCGCCATCGACAACCTGACCAAGGGCACTGCGGGCGGCGCGATCCAGAGCGCCAACCTCGCCTTGGGACTACCGGAAGAACTCGGCCTTCCCCTCATCGGAGTCGCCCCATGAGCGTTACCGCCCCTCTCGGCTTCAGGGCCGCAGGCATCGCCGCAGGCATCAAGACCGGCGGAGCCCGCGACCTCGCCCTCGTCGTCAACGACGGGCCGTCGCGCGCCGCGGCGGGCGTCTTCACCCGCAACCGTGTGAAGGCCGCCCCGGTCGTCTGGTCGGAGCAGGTCGTCAAGGGCGGCAAGGTGCGCGCCGCGATCCTCAACTCCGGCGGTGCGAACGCCTGCACAGGCCACCCCGGGTTCCAGGACACCCATGTCACCGCGGAGAAGACCGCGGAGGTCCTCGAGGAGTCCGCCGGTCAGATCGTGGTGTGCTCCACCGGCCTCATCGGCGAGCGGCTCCCGATGGACGCCCTGCTCCCCGGCGTGGTCACCGCCGCGAGCCAGCTCAGCAGGGACGGCGGCCTCGCCGCCGCCGACGCGATCCGCACCACCGACACCGTCTCCAAGATCTCCTTCAAACGCGGTGAGGGCGGCTACATGGTCGGCGGCATGGCCAAGGGCGCCGGCATGCTCGCCCCGGCCCTCGCCACCATGCTCTGCGTCATCACCACCGACGCCGACGTCCCCGCGGACCAGCTCGACGCGGTCCTGCGCCGCGCCGTCGCCGTCACCTTCGACCGGCTCGACACCGACGGCTGCATGTCCACCAACGACACCGTCCTGCTGATGGCCAGCGGCGCCAGCGGCGTCGTGCCCGACCCCGCGGAGTTCGAGAAGCGCATCACCGGCCTCTGCGCCGACCTGGCCAGGCAGCTCCTCGTGGACGCCGAAGGCGCCACCAAGGCCATCGCCATCGAGGTCGTCGGCGCGGCGTCCGAGGAGGACGCGGTGACCGTGGGACGCTCGGTCGCCCGCTCCAACCTGCTCAAGTGCGCGATCCACGGCGAAGACCCCAACTGGGGCCGCGTCCTGTCCGCGGTCGGCGTCACCGACGCCGAGTTCGAGCCCGACCGGCTCAACGTGGCCATCAACGGCGTCTGGATCTGCCGCGGCGGCGCGGCCGGCGACGACCGCGACAAGGTGGACCTCCGTCCCCGCGACGTGACGATCACCGTCGACCTGTCCGCCGGGCCGCACGCCGCCACCATCCACACGACCGACCTGACCGCCGCCTACGTGCACGAGAATTCGGCGTACTCCTCATGACGGCCCTGGACACGACCGCCTTCGCCGGCGCCGCGGCCAAGGCGGGCACCCTGATCGAGGCGCTGCCGTGGCTGTCGCGCTTCCACGGCAGCACCGTCGTGGTCAAGTACGGCGGCAACGCCATGACCGACGAGTCCCTCAAGGCGGGATTCGCGGAGGACATCGTGTTCCTCCGCTACGCCGGCCTCAAACCGGTCATCGTGCACGGCGGCGGCCCGCAGATCAACGCCCATCTCCAGCGCCTCGGCATCGAGAGCACCTTCACCGCCGGCCTGCGGGTCACCACCCCCGAGGCGATGGAGGTCGTCCGCATGGTGCTCGTAGGCCAGGTCAACCGCGACGTCGTGGGTCTGATCAACCGGCACGGCCCGTTCGCCGTCGGCATGTCCGGCGAGGACGCGCACCTGTTCACCGCCGCCCGCAAGCACGCCGTCGTCGACGGGGAGAAGGTGGACATCGGCCAGGTGGGCGAGATCGTCAACGTGGAGGCCGGTGCCGTACGCGCGCTCCTCGACGACGGGCGCATCCCGGTCGTGTCGTCGGTCGCCCGCGGCGAGGACGGCACGGTCTACAACGTGAACGCCGACACGGCCGCCGCGGCCCTGGCCGTGGCGCTGGGTGCGCAGAAACTGATCATGCTGACCGACGTGGCAGGGCTCTACGCCGACTGGCCGCGCAGCACCGAGGTGATCGGCGAACTCGACGCCGGCGAGCTCACGGCACTGCTGCCTACGCTGGAAAGCGGCATGGTGCCGAAGATGGAGGCATGCCTCACCGCCGTGAAGGGCGGCGTACCGCAGGCCCACGTCCTCGACGGCAGGATGCCCCGCTCGCTCCTGCTCGAAATCTTCACCGACCACGGCATCGGAACCATGGTCCTCCCCGGGGGTGCCCAGTGAACGCAGGCCAGACCGATCTCCGCACGCGGTTCGAGGCCGCCTTCATGCCGAACTACGGCGTGCCGCCCGTCGCGCTGGCCCGCGGCGAGGGGTCCCGCGTCTGGGGCGCGGACGGGCGCGAATACCTCGACCTGATCGGCGGCATCGCGGTCAGCTCCCTCGGCCACGCCCACCCCGCCATCGTCCGAGCCGTGTCCGAGCAGGTCGCCACGCTCGCCCACACCTCCAACCTCTACCTCCACGAGCAGGAGGTGCTCCTCGCCGAGCGGCTTCTCGGCCTGCTCGGCGCCCCCGGCCGCGTGTTCCTGTGCAACTCCGGTGCCGAGGCCAACGAGTGCGCCTACAAGCTCGCGGTGAAGTACGGCAAAGCCACCGGCCGCACCTACTTCGTCGCCACCGAGAACGGCTTCCACGGCCGCACGATGGGCGCACTGTCCCTCACCGGCAAGGCGTCCATCCGCGAGCCGTTCGGCCCGTTCCCGGTGGATGTGCGCTTCGTCCCGTTCGACGATGTCGACGCCCTGAAGGCCGCCGTCACCGACCAGTGCGCCGCCGTCTTCCTCGAACCCACACAGGGCGAGGCCGGAGTCGTGCCCGCCTCCGAGGGCTACCTGACCGCCGTCCGCGAGATCTGCGACGCCACCGGCGCCCTCCTGGTCGCCGACGAGGTGCAGTCGGCCATCGGACGCGCCGGC
The DNA here is from genome assembly GCF_900100605.1 of Sinosporangium album. Taxonomy (GTDB): domain Bacteria; phylum Actinomycetota; class Actinomycetes; order Streptosporangiales; family Streptosporangiaceae; genus Sinosporangium; species Sinosporangium album. Next base: position 21,105 of record NZ_FNCN01000048.1, read on the forward strand.
CACTGGTTCGCCCACCAGGCCGACGGCTTCACCCCCGACATCCTCACCCTGGCCAAAGGCCTCGGCGGAGGCATGCCCATCGGCGCCGTCGTCGGCTTCGGCCCCGCAGGAACGATCTACGAGAAGGGCGACCACGGCTCCACCTTCGGCGGCAACCCCGTCTCCTGCGCCGCGGCCCTCGCCGTCCTCGACACGATCGACTCCGAGAACCTGCTGGCCCACGTGCGCACGGTCGGCGACCGCCTCGCCCGCGGCGTCGCCGCCGTCGACCACCCGCTGCTCACCGGGGTCAGGGGCCGCGGCCTGTGGCGCGCGATCCTCCTCGCCGAACCCAAGGCCGCGCAGGTCCAGGCCGCGGCCGAGCGCGCCGGATTCCTGGTCAACGCCGTACAGCCCGCGGCCGTCAGGCTCGCGCCGCCTCTCGTGATCACCTCCGAGGAGATCGACGCCTTCCTGGCGGCGCTCCCCGCCATCCTCACGGAGGCCGCCGATGCCTAGGCACTTCCTGCGAGACGACGATCTCACCGCGGCCGAGCAGGCCGACGTGCTCGACCTCGCCGCCGCCATGAAGAAGGACCGGTACGGCTACCGCCCCCTCGCCGGCCCCCGCACCGTCGCCGTGCTCTTCGACAAGCACTCGACCAGGACCCGCGTGTCGTTCGCCGTCGGCATCGCCGAACTCGGCGGCCAGCCCCTGATCATGGACGCCGCCGGCTCCCAGATGGGCCGCGGTGAACCGATCGAGGACACCGCCAAGGTGCTGTCGCGCCAGGTCGCCGCCGTCGTGTGGCGCACCGGAGGGCAGGAGCGGATCGAGGCCATGGCACACGCGTCGGAGGTGCCGGTCGTCAACGCCCTCACCGACGAGTTCCACCCGTGCCAGATCCTCGCCGACCTGCTGACGGTCCGCGAGCACAAGGGCGCCACCCGCGGACTCACCCTCGCCTACCTCGGCGACGGCGCGAACAACATGGCGCACTCCTACCTCCTCGGCGGCGCCCTCGCCGGCATGCACGTCCGGATCGGAGCCCCCGAGGGCTACCGGCCCGACCCGGCCGTCCTCGCCCGCGCCGCGGAGATCGGGGAGACCACCGGTGGCTCCGTCGCCTACACGGCCGACCCGGTCGCCGCCGTGGCAGGCGCCGACGCGGTCGCGACCGACACGTGGGTGTCCATGGGGCAGAGCGACAAGGAGCAGCGCGTCGCCGGGCTCATGCTGTACCAGGTGAACGAGGCCCTGCTCGCCCACGCGCCGGACGCGGTCGTGCTGCACTGCCTGCCCGCCTACCGGGACTACGAGATCGCCGCGCAGGTGCTCGACGGGCCGCGCAGCGTCGTCTGGGACCAGGCGGAGAACCGGCTCCACGCCCAAAAGGCACTGCTCCACTGGCTCCTGGGGCAAGAATGACACCCTCAGCGCGCCCACATCCGGAGCACCAATGAACATTCCCATGACCAAGTCGGCCAGGCAGGCGAAGATCACCGACCTGCTGGCCCGCCAGCCCGTGCGTTCCCAGCCCGAGCTGGCGAAACTCCTGGCCGAGAGCGGCGTCGAGGTCACCCAGGCCACGCTCTCCCGCGACCTCGACGAGCTCGGAGCCCTCAAACTCCGGGCCGAGGACGGGTCCTTGGTCTACGCCCTCCCCGGCGAAGGCGGCGGCCGTATCCCGCTCGCCCGCATCGGCACCGGGGAGAGCCCCGCCGCGCGGCTGCGGCGCATCGCCGAAGAACTGCTCGTCTCGGCCGAGGCGTCCGCGAACCTCGTGATCGCCCGCACCCCGCCCGGCGCGGCGCAGTTCCTGGCCTCCGCGATCGACCACGCCGGATGGGAGTCCATTCTCGGCACGGTCGCCGGAGACGACACGATCCTGGTCATCAGCCGTGATCCCCAGGGGGGAGCCTCGGTCGCCGAGGCCCTGCTGCGGGCCGCCGACAGGCGTGCCTGAAGCAGGCCCGGCACACGCGGCGTACGACGCGCCTCGACGGTTCACCTCCGGTCAGAAGCTGCCTGTAGGGTCGCGTGGAACACCCGGGGAACGGACCGCGGCCCCCAGGCGACCCAGCGGGCTGAGAGTCGTCGGCACGCTCCAATCCGAAAGCGAGGAAGACTCACCGTGAGTGAAGGTGGCAAGCCCATGCGGTTGTGGGGCGGCCGGTTCGAAGGGGGCCCGGCGGACGCGCTGACCAGGCTCTCGGTCAGCGTGCAGTTCGACTGGCGGCTCGCGCCGTACGATCTGCTGGCCTCCCGCGCCCACGCGCGGGTCCTGTCGAGGGCCGGCCTGCTCACCGACGACGAGCTAGCGCGCGTCATCGGCGCGCTGGACGACCTGGACCGCGCCTGCAAGGCCGGCGAGTTCCGCCCGATGGTCGCCGACGAGGACGTCCACACCGCCCTTGAGCGTGGCCTGCTCGAACGGCTCGGCACCCTCGGCGGCAAACTGCGCGCCGGCCGCAGCCGCAACGACCAGATCGCCACCGACCTGCGGCTCTACCTCCGCGACCACGTGCGCACCATCGTCTCCAGGCTCGTGGAGCTGGAGACCGCGCTGATGGGGCAGGCCGAGGAGCACGCCGAGACGGCCGCCCCCGGCATGACCCACCTCCAGCACGCCCAGCCGGTGTCCTTCGGCCACCAGCTCCTGTCCCACGTGCACGCGTTCTCGCGCGACATCGACCGGCTCCGCGACTGGGACCGCCGCGCCGCCGTCTGCCCGCTCGGCTCCGGCGCGCTCGCCGGCTCCTCCCTGCCGCTCGACCCGCAGGCGGTCGCCCGCGAGCTCGGGTTCGACTCCGCCGCGCCCAACTCCATGGACGCGGTCGCCGACCGCGACTTCGCCGCCGAGTTCCTGTTCGCCGGCTCCCTGATCGGCGTGCACCTGTCGAGGCTCGGCGAGGAGATCGTCCTGTGGGCCTCGCAGGAGTTCCGCTGGATCGAGATGGACGACGCCTACTCCACCGGCTCGTCGATCATGCCGCAGAAGAAGAACCCCGACGTCGCCGAGCTCGCCCGAGGCAAGTCCGGGCGGCTCATCGGCAACCTCATGTCGCTGCTGACCACCCTCAAGGGCCTTCCGCAGACGTACAACCGCGACTTGCAGGAGGATAAGGAGCCGGTCTTCGACACCGTCGACACCCTCCTGCTCGTCCTGCCCGCCGTCGCCGGGCTCGTCGCCACCATGCGCGTCAACACCGCCAAGCTCGCCGCGAGCGCCCCCGACGGGTTCGCCCTTGCCACCGACCTCGCCGAGCTGCTCGTGCGCAAGGGCATCCCGTTCCGCGAGGCCCACGAGGCCGTCGGGCACCTCGTCGTGTGGTGCCAGGTCAGCGACAAGACCTTCGACGAGCTGACCGACGACGAGCTCGCCAAGGTCTCCCCGCACTTCACCCCCGACGTGCGCGACGTCCTCAGCGTGCCCGGCGCCCTGGCCGCCCGCAAGGCATACGGCGGCACCGCCCCGGACCGCGTCCGCGAACAGCTCGCCGCCCTCCGCGAGCAGGTCGACGGCCAGGCGGCATGGGCGAGCGGTTCCTAGCCCGGGAGTTCTTCGACCGGCCCGCCGACCGGGTCGCGCCCGACCTCCTCGGGCGCGTCCTCGTCCATGACACACCGGCGGGCCGGATCGCCGTGCGCCTCACCGAGACCGAGGCGTACGGCCTGCCGGGCGAAGACCCGGCCTCCCACACCTATCGCGGTCAGACACCCCGTAACTCCGTCATGTTCGGCGAGTCCGGGCATATGTATGTCTATTTCACGTACGGCATGCATTTCTGCGCCAACCTCGTCTGCCTGCCGCGCGGCATGGGCTCCGCCGTTCTCCTCCGAGCCGGTGAGATCGTCGAAGGGGCGGGCCTCGCCCGGGCCGCCCGCGAGGCCACACGCGCCGCCGGGCCGGCCCCGCGCCGCATCCCCGAACGCGACCTCGCCCGAGGGCCCGCCAGACTCGCCGTCGCCCTCGGCCTCGGCCGCGACCACAACGGCCTCGACTGCTGCGGCGCCGGCCCGCTGCGCGTCCTGGCCGGCGAGGCCGCGGCGCCCACCGCGATCGGCGTCGGCCCCCGCACCGGCATCGCCAACGGGAAGGAGACCCTGTGGCGCTTCTGGATCAAGGCAGACCCCACCGTCTCACCCCACCGTCAGCACATGCCGCGCCGCCGCGCCTGATCACGCGCCTCGCGCAGATCGGTCAGCGCCTGCGAACACGGCACACCGAGATCGAAGGCACTGAACACGTGCAGACCATCCTCGGTGTGGATCTCCAGTAGCTCCGTGCGCGACGTCAGCCGCCTGCGCACGTCCACCTGCATGTCGGTCACCTCGCCCCACGCGACGCGACGCCGGCCGGAGAACCCCGCCACCATCGTGAGACCGGCCTCGTCGGCCGCCAGCCGTACCGGCGCGAGCACGTCCCGCAGCGCGAGCGCCCCCAGCAGCAGCGCGGCGGGCACCGCCAGCACGACCCCCCGCCAGTCCTTGGCGACGGCGAAATAGATCGCCAGCAGCAGGCACACCACCGCTCCGGCGGCCTTCGCCGCCGTCACTTCACGCCTCACCCTCCACATGCCTCGCACGTTACCGCGCCCCGGGTCTCCGCCCCGAGTGGCGCGAGGCCCGGATGATCAGGCAGGCTGTACCCCGAGGGACGGTCCGGCCCCGCCGGGCCATCCCGTCCACCCGGCAATCACGAACCTAGGAACGCCTGAACCGTGACCGACATCCTCGATGAGCTCGCCTGGCGCGGATTGATCGCGCAGTCCACCGACATCGACGCACTCCGCGAGTCGCTGGCCGAGGGCCCGATCACGGTCTATTGCGGGTTCGATCCCACCGCACCGTCCCTGCACATGGGCAACATGGTGCCCCTCCTCACCCTGACGAGGTTCCAGCGGGCCGGGCACCGGCCCATCGGCCTCGTCGGCGGCGCCACCGGCCTCATCGGCGACCCCAGCGGTCGCAACAGCGAACGCACGCTCAACACCGCCGACGTCGTCGCCCAATGGGTCGCCCGCATCCGAGTCCAGGTGGAGAAGTTCCTGGACTTCGACGGCGGCCCCACCTCCGCGACCCTCGTGAGCAACCTCGACTGGACCGGCGGGCTCGGCGCCATCGACTTCCTGCGGGACATCGGCAAGCACTTCCCCATCAACCGCATGCTCGCCCGCGAGGCCGTCAGCGCGCGCCTGGCGGGGGAGGGGCTCAGCTACACCGAGTTCAGCTACCAGATCCTCCAGGCCAACGACTACCTCGAACTGAACCGCAGGCACGACTGCACCCTGCAGATCGGCGGCAGCGACCAGTGGGGCAACATCACCGCGGGCTGCGACCTCATCCGCAGGGTCGAAGGCGCCCACGTGCACGCCCTCACCATGCCGCTCATCACCAAGGCCGACGGCACGAAGTTCGGCAAGACCGCCGGCGGAGCCGTATGGCTCGACCCGGAGATGACCTCGCCGTACGCCTTCTACCAGTTCTGGCTGAACTCCGATGACCGGGACATCGTGAAGTTCCTCAAGATCTTCAGCTTCCGCTCGCGTGAGGAGATCGAGGCGCTGGAGAAGGAGAGCGTCGAGCGGCCCGCGGCCCGCATCGCGCAGCGGGCGCTCGCCGAGGAGTTCACCACCCTCGTCCATGGCGCCGAGGAGTGCGAGGCCGTCATCGCCGCGTCCAAGGCCCTCTTCGGGCAGGGCGACCTGGCCGAGCTGCCCGAACGCACCCTCGCCGCCGCGCTCGCCGAGGTCCCCAAGGCCACCGTCGCGGCCCTCGGGGCCACGCTCGTCGACCTCATCGCGGAGAGCGGCCTCGTGGAGAGCAAGTCCGCGGCCCGCCGCGCCGTCAAGGAGGGCGGGGCCTACCTCAACAACGTCAAGATCACCGACGAGGGCTACGTGCCGGTCGCCGAGGACCTGGTCCACGGGCGTTTCCTCGTCCTGCGCAGGGGCAAGCGGTCTGTCGGCGGCGTCGAGGTCGCCGGCGCGTGACCGCGGCCTGAAAGCCCGGCCTGAAAGCCCGGCCTGAAAGCCCGGCCCGCGCGAGCGGGCGGGGCTTTTGCGCTGTCGTGGGGGTGCGCTCTCGTGTCGCCGGTGAGGGGTTGCGGGGCCGCCAGGGCTGCGGGGCCTGCGGGTTCGCGGTCTGGCAGGGATCCGGGCGCTGCGGGGCTTGCTGGGCCCGCCAGGGGGCAGGGGCATGCGTTGTCGCGGGGGACCGCGGGGCTTGGGGGCTCTCTGTGCGCTGGGATGCCGGTTACCGGTCGGCAGGTCCGCGGCCCCGGCCTTCAACCGCCCCCGACTGCCCTCCCGGCCAAGCCGTGCTCCGTGCGGCTTTGACGGTGAGCGGGGCAGGTTGCGGGTTTGGAATCGGTCTTCCGAAGGTAACGTTCCGGTCGCGAACGTGTCCCGTTGCTCCGTACACCGGCCTGACCTGGAGGTTTGTCTTTCAGGGCTGATTTGACGATGGGGCCGGGTCGGCTTAGTGTTCTCTTCGCCGCAGGGGCGTGGATCGCAAGCATCCCACCCTGGTGGCGAACCCTCCGACGAGCCCGACGGGCTCTGCTGTGCGTCTCTGTTGACCGGAGAATCGGTTGATTCGACGCAAAGCGGAAGCCGAGGTAAATTAGAAGGGTTGCTCCGGAGACGGGGCAGTGAAGATTGTACAGGTTCGGGAAGATCGGCCGGTTTGACCGAGATCGACCAGAACTTGTAGAATCGGATCAAGCGAAAAGCGAATGGGTACGCCCCAGAAGAACGGGCCTGAGGGTCCGGTCGGATGGTGGACGCGTTCGTTTCTTGAGAACTCAACAGTGTGCTAAAAGCCAGTGCATGATGCATTACCTCCGTCCACCCACCGATGGTGGGGGATGGTTCCTTTGGTTGACACCCTTTTTTGGGGTGCTCAGCCGGGTTCTGCTTGACAGACATTGTTTGGAGAGTTTGATCCTGGCTCAGGACGAACG
>NZ_FNCN01000004.1 GCF_900100605.1 Sinosporangium album
CACCCACCGAGAAGCCGCTCAGCGGCTGCCGAGCTTTTCGATGATCAGCCGGTACAGCTGACGCGGCCGACCCGGCTGCGGAGTCCGGTTCGGCGGAAGCGGCCACGCGAGTCCCTCGTCAACCAGCGTGCGCAGCAACCGCCGAGCGGTGCGGGGTGTGACGCCGAGCATGCGCCCGGCCCCTTCCGCGTCGACCACCGTGTCCCCGCCCGACAGCTTGGCCGCCAGACGGGCCAGCACCTCGACCCCTTTGGGTTTCAGCGGGGTCGAGCCGGCCGGAGGCATCCGCGGCGGGGGGACGAGCGCCCGGCCTTCGCGGTCCACCGCGAAGCCCTGCGCCTGCTTGCCCGCCTGAGTGCGTGCCAGCGCGGCCCGTGCGTGGCTCTCCGCGTCGTGCGTGGTGCGACCCATGCCCACACCCACCTCGACCGCCAGACCGAGCTCATCGCGGATTCTGGCCGCGAACGGAAGCACGCGGAAACCGTCCGTGGCCACCGCCACCGAGCCCCTGGTCGCGGTGATCAGGTAGCTGTGGTCGTCGATGGGCCAGACCGTGGCGTTGATCCGGTTGGACTCCTGCACGAGCAGCCGGTGCAGCGAAAGCCGGAGCTCGTCGCGCCAATAGCGCGGCGCGGCCCGCCGTACGGGCTCGCGCAGGGTCGGCACCTCGACCAGCACCACCGTCAGTTGCGACTCCTCCAAGCGGTGATGGGCGCCCAGGAGGGCCGCGGTGTGCAGCGCGGTGCGCACCGCACCTGAGGTCGGGCGGATACGGATGACCGGAACCCCGGCCGTCTGTAGCCGCTCGGCCACCATCGGCAGGCATGTCAGTGCTCCTGACGTGCTGCCCTGGCGGTGCAGCCGTTCGTGATAGGCGGCGATGGTGCCTGTAGCTCCGGGGTCCTCCCGGGTGTGCACCTCCGCCGCGGATAATCCAAGGTCGGAATAGGCCTCCTCCACATCTGGGCGGGCGACCACGTCGACGCTGACGCGCCTCGGGTCGAACCGCTCGTCCATTGCCGCCTTCGCCAGCGTGGCCACCAGCGCGGCCCCGCCGAGTTGCACGAAGGTGGCGGGCATCGTCAGCACGCCCGAACGCCGAGCCAGGTCGTAGGGGACCGGGCTGGCGAACAGGCAGGCGTCCACACCTGGCCCGAGCCGTGTCACCTTGTCGGCTGCCTCCTGCTCATCGCGGTAGGCGGCCGCCACAAGGCGACACGGCAATGGAGCCGCGGCGTGGCCCATGAGCATGACTCTCTCCACGAGATCATGCGGCCCCACCACGCCGATCGTGAGATCCGGCGTCAGAGTGCCCGGGCGTGACACTCGGGGCGTTTCTTCGGCCCGTTCGACCAATGTTCGTCCCATCCTGCCGTCCGTATGCAGTGCTCTCTTTTGGAACGATCGCTCGTGACGGCCGTAATGTCACGCCCGGATTTCCGGAAAAAGATTCGGGGCAAGGGTGAATGTCAGACCAAATTGTTCATTCACGCAGCTCAGAGGGCATTGTGCACGTTCAGGCGACTGTGCCGGTTGAGGTCAAAATCTCTCTCGTGATGTCGGCGCCCAGAGCCCGCATCCGCTCGGCGAGATACGAGTGCCCCCGGTCGATGAGATAGCCGGAGGCGATCCGGGTCTCGCCCTCGGCCGCCAGACCCGCGAGCACCAGCGCGATACCCGAGCGCAGATCGTGCGCCGTCACGTCGGTGCCGCGCAGCGGCGTCATGCCCTTGACGACGGCACGGCTGCCGTCGACCTCGACGTCGGCGCCCATCTTGTTGAGCTCGGCCGCCAGAGCGAAACGGCCGTCGAAAATGCGCTCGTGGATATAGCTCGCGCCGTCGGCCAGGCACGCCACCGTCATGATCGGCGACTGCAGGTCCGTGGCGAACCCCGGGTAGGTGTCGGTGATGATGTTGATCGGGCGGAGCGGACGCTCCCTGCGGACATGCAGGACCGCGCCGTGCGTGGAGAACTCCACGCCCATCTGCTCAAGCTTCCACCGCACCACGCCCAGGTGCTCAAGCGAGGCGCCCACCAGGTTGACCTCGCCGCCCGTGATCGCCGCCGCCATCGCGAACACCCCGGCGTCGAGGCGGTCGGGCATGACGGTGTGTTCCACCGCCCGGAGCTCGCTCACGCCCTCCACCGTGATGAACCCCGTCCCGCCGCCGCTGATCCGCGCGCCCATGCGGGTCAGCATCTCGATCACGTCGAGCACCTCGGGCTCCAGCGCGGCGTTCTCGATCACCGTCGTGCCCTTGGCCAGCGCCGCGGCCATGATCAGATTCTCGGTGCCGGTGTGCGACGGCGTGTCCAGGTAGAGCTTCGCGCCGGTCAGGCCCGCGGCCTTGACGTGGATGACGGTCTCCTGCTCCTCGACCGTCGCCCCGAGCCGCTTGTAGCCCAGGTAGTGGAAATCGAGGTTCCTGCTGCCCAGGTTGCAGCCGCCGACCCCCTCCACCACGGCCTCCCCGAGGCGGTGCAGCAGCGCCGGCGTGAACAGGACCGAGCCGCGGAACCGCCGCGCGATGTCGGCGGGCAGCACCGGGCTGGTCAGCTCGGAAGCGTCGATCACCAGGGTGCGCTCGGCCTCGTGTAGTTCGCACTTCGCCCCGATGGTGTGGGCGAGTTCGACGGCGCGCCGTACGTCCTCGATGATCGGTACGTTGCGCAACACCGTGCGGCCCTTGGCCGCCAGCAGGGCCGCTCCGATCATCGGGAGCACGGCGTTCTTCGCGCCCTGGATGAAGGCGGTTCCACGCAGTGCGTTGCCACCGCGCACGCGGTAACTGACCATTTGCGTCAGGCTCCTTGGAAGTCGCGAGAGATGACAAAATTGGGCGGCAGCCGGGTTGTCGGGCCCCACAGTAGCCGCTAGAGGGTCTTGGCCCTGCCGTTTCCCCTTGGCCCGGCGACCTTCCCCTACGGCCCGGGTTCGTACGGCGAGACCTCGGGGCCGTCCCGCCCGCTGATCGATGTCTTCATCCCTCACCGACCCGCGCCCAGGATGAAAAACACTTCATTGAGTATTCTTCACCCGTCTGGGGTGACACATCAGGCATACCCGATTGTCCGGGTCCAGGATGACCCGAAGAACACTCACTGGCCCCCCGGACCCTGAAGAGGTGAGCCAGTTTTGGTGGATTTGTTCACTCCTATGCGGAATGCCAGGTTGGCTAACCTGACCCAATTTCGGGGTTCACTGCTCTAATTGTGCCAGCTCTCTTCAAGCCCCTTTGACAAGGGGCAGCCCCCGCAGTCGCTCCCCGACATGCCCCCGCACAAACGCAGGCACAGGACAGGAGTCCACCACCTCAGGCCAGCGATCCGCCAAGCACCCGACCACCTCGCGCACAACGCCCGCGATCTCCTCCGGATCGCCCCCCGCCTCCACCGCGAACCTCCGGAAATGATCAATGGTGACATAGCGCGGATCGGCCTCTCGCCCGGCGCGATCAAACCGTCGGGGATGCCGGTCGGCTTCTCTCCGGGGACGAGCCTGCGTTGAGGCACCTCGATCCCCGCGAGCGAGATCCACGCCATCATGGCGTGCTCGTTCTCCGGGAGGAGCGCGTGGCGCTCACTGGGGGAACTTCACAGTCCAGTCGAGCTCTCCGCGGACGTCGACGGTCGGTCTCACGCCGCTGAGCAACCGAGTCGCGCTCGTCAGGGGAGCAGCGCCGATCGAACTGATCACGGGGAGTGCCGACTCCTGGCGACTGAAGATCCCGTCGACGAAGCCGCGCCATGTCCAACGGCGGAGGAGCTCCGCCACGCGCCCCGTGGGGGCGCCGAACAGTGCGACGAACCTGGCCAAGGGCACCAGAACCCACTGGCCGGGCAGCACGCGATCATGAGGAATGTCCGCGTCGGAACGGAGGAAGTCGACAGCGATGCCGAGCGCGTGCTCGGTGCGGCGGAACGCCGCGTTCCATTCGTCGCCGGTCAACGTGTCCAGGGCGGCGTCGTACGGCCTGCCGAATCGGACCGCCGCCACCGAATGCTTGAGCACGTCAGCGGGGATCTCTCCGAACCCGAACGCATCGACATCTGATTCGAGCGCCGCGAGCCCTGTCCCGGCGCCGGCGCCGGGTGCGGCACCGCCCACATCGAGTCGTGTCGTGCGCCACCGATCCGGGTGCCCGCCGAAGGTCAGCCGGTCGAAGATCTGATGCGCTCGCCGTTCGTCGGGCCCCTCGATGACCGTCATCGGAATGGGAGCGGTGTGCAGTTCCGCGATCAGGGCGTTCACACGCATCAACTCCGCCTTGGTGAGCCAAAAGCGCGCCTCGGTCCACGACGACACACCCGCGGGATCCAGCGTGAGTGTGAGAGGTAGGCACTCATCGGGAACCTCTTCGCGTCGGCCGATCGAGACGAAGGTGTCCTCTTTGAGGTTGTAGAAGATACGAAACCGCGGGTCGACGGTCTCTTCGGAGGCGGACAGGGCGCCGACCAGGCTGATGACCCGCTGCCTGCCGTCGAGGACCCACAATGCATCAGGAGTTTCCGGAGCCTCTACGGCGAACGGCCCCAAGCGCACAGTCGCCGCAGGTGCGGGGCGCTTCCACACGACAAGTGCGCCGATGGGGTAGCCGCGGAGGAGGCTATCGAAAAGCCGCGCGACATCGTCGCGTTCCCAGCGATGAGAGTCCGCGAACGCGGGAAAGCGGAGCCGACCGGCTCATGCCAGCTCGACCAGTCCGACCGGAGTGATCTCTTCTGTCTTGGGCCGTTGAGCCATGTCAACCCCCTCTCGCGCTACCCAATGCTACGTCTGTGGATCTCTGCCCCAAGTCTGACCTGCCCGACCTGCCGTACGGCGTGGGCCCGGGAACGCGGCGAGCCGGGCCGCCTCGCGGCCCGGCTCGTCTTACGGGTGTCGTCAGATGGAGGTGTCGGAGGCCGCGGCGGCGATGTCGGTGCGGTGGTGGGAGCCGCGCAGGGAGATCCGCCCGAGGAGGGCGTAGGCGGCTTCGCGGGCGGCGGCGAGGTCGGGGCCGGTGCCGACGGCGTTGAGGACGCGGCCTCCGGCCGACACGACGCGGCCTTCGGCGTCGCGGGCGGTGCCCGCGTGCAGCACGTAGGCGTGCGGCACTTCGGCGGCGAGCCCGTCGATGGCGTCGCCCTTGACGGGGTCGCCGGGGTAGTTCTCGGCGGCGAGCACGACGGTGACGGCGGCGCCCTCGCGGTAGGCCAGCGGGCCGTGGGTGGAGAGGGCGCCGGTGGCGCAGGCGGTCAGGAGCCCGGCGAGGGGGGTGGCGAGGCGGTCGAGGACGACCTGGGTCTCGGGGTCGCCGAAGCGGGCGTTGAACTCGATGACCTTGGGCCCCTTGGAGGTGAGGGCGAGCCCGGCGTAGAGCACGCCCGTGTAGGGCGTGCCGCGGCGGGCGAGCTCGGCCATGGTGGGGAGGACGACCTCGGCCATGATCTGCTCGGTGAGGCCTTCGGGGGCCCAGGGGAGCGGCGTGTAGGCGCCCATGCCTCCGGTGTTCGGGCCGGCGTCGCCGTCGCGGGCGCGTTTGAAGTCCTGGGCGGGCTGGAGCGGGACGGCGGTCGTGCCGTCGCACAGGGCGAACAGCGACACTTCGGGCCCGTCGAGGAACTCCTCGACGACGACCCGCTCGCACCCTGCGGCGTGCTTCAGCGCCTCGTCGCGGTCGCGGGTCACGACGACGCCCTTGCCGGCGGCCAGCCCGTCGTCCTTCACGACGTACGGCGCGCCGAATTCGTCGAGGGCGGCGGCGACCTCGTCGGCCGTCGCGCAGGTGCGCGCTCGCGCGGTGGGGACGCCGGCGGCGACCATGATCTCCTTGGCGAACGCCTTGGAGCCTTCGATCATGGCGGCCCGGGCCGACGGGCCGAAGCAGGGGATGCCCGCCTGCCGTACGGCGTCGGCCACCCCGGCCACGAGCGGGGCTTCGGGGCCGACGACCACGAGGTCGGCCTGAAGCCGCCGCGCCAGGTCGGTGACCTGGTCGGGGTCGGTCGGGGTGAGGCCGTGGAGGGTCGCGATCTCGGCGATCCCGGCGTTGCCGGGGGCGCAGTGGAGGTCGGTGACCGCGGGGTCGAGGCTGAGGGATCGGCAGAGCGCGTGCTCGCGCCCGCCGGAACCAATCACAAGTACGCGCACGGGCTATAAGCCTAGCGGAGCATCGTTGTCCACAGGTTGTGGATAACCCGGTGTGCGGAGGCGGCGCATGACGGTGCGCCACGCCAGGCTTCCGGGTCAATGACGATCAGAGTTGCGTTAGGGGCTAGGATGAGCCCTGCCTTTTGCCTTGTGCTAGGTTTTGGCGGTCCCATGGCGTCTCGTGGTGATTGGAGGTGGTCCGGGATGAGCTCTGGTGATCCCAGCAGTACTCGATGGCGCACGTTCGTCGTGCGCGCCCTAGGCCACTCCACATCGGCGGCCCGGCCGTAGCCCACGTGCGTCTCCTTACGGACTGAGGTGACTTCTTCTTCTGGCGCGCGTGGTTTGACCAGGCTGGGCGGGAAGGCACTGCCATGCGTTCGTCTACGCTTTTCGCCCGTATGACTCGTCACCCTCGCACCACCACCTCCACACGCACTCCCAAGATTCCCGTGCAGTCCGTCAATGGCGCCGCTCCACCCAGCCGCTCGCTCGTCGAGTTCGCCGCCTACGTCGACGGCACCCGGGTGGAGGCCGAGAGCATCGTGGAGGCCCTCGCGCTCGTCCGCGACCACCACGAGATCCACGCCCCCGACGCGGGCGCGCGGGCCTTCGTGTGGGTCGGGCTGCACGAGCCGAAGGCCCACGAGGTCGAGTGGCTCGCCAAGGTCTTCGACCTGCATCCCCTCGCCGTCGAAGACGCCGTCAACGCCCACCAGCGGCCGAAGGTCGAGCGTTACGGCGACTCGCTGTTCGTCGTGTTGAAGACGCTCGCGTTCCTCGACAACGCCGACGAGGGCGCCTCCAGCGACATCATCGCGGCCGGCGAGATCATGGCGTTCGTCGGCCGCGACTTCGTGGTGACCGTACGGCACGGCGAGCAGTGCCCCCTCAGCGAGGTCCGCGCGCGGCTGGAGAGCAAGCCCGAGCTGCTCGGCAGGGGAGCGACCGGGGTGCTCTACGCGGTCGCCGACCACGTCGTGGACCGCTACCTCCATGTGGCCGACCTCATGCAGCAGGAGCTGGAGGAGGTCGAGGCGACCGTCTTCGCCTCGGTCAGCTCGCGCGACATCGGCCGGATCTACCAGCTCAAGCGTGAAATGATCGACATGAAGCGGGCGGTCACCCCGCTGGTGGCGCCGCTCGCCACGTTGGCGCAGCGGCGCCAGATCCCCTCGGACATGCGCGACTACTTCCGCGACGTGGTCGACCACCTGACGCGGGTCTGCGAGCAGGTCGAGCTCTCCAACGAGCTGTGCAACTCGGTCCTGCAGGCCGCGCTCGCCCGCTCCAACGCCCTGGTCAACGAGGACATGCGCCGCATCACCTCATGGGTCGCGATCATGGCGGTGCCCACCATGATCGCCGGGATCTACGGCATGAACTTCGACCACATGCCCCTGCTCAGGTCGCCCTACGGCTACCCGGTGGTGCTCGCCGTCATCGTCGTCGTCTGCGCGCTGCTCTATCGCGGGTTCCGCCGCAACGGGTGGCTCGGCGTCAAGCCCCCACGGGCTTGAGCAGGCTCACCTGCCGGGGCAGCGGCATGCCGCGCGAGGCCCACAGCTCCCGCATGCGGTCGGGGTAGTCCGTCACGACCGCGCTCACCCCGAGGTCGAGCAGCTCGCCGGCCCGCCCGGCGTTGTTGACCGTCCACGCCGCCACCGGAAGCCCCGCTCGCATGGCCGACGCCATGAAGACCTCGTCGATCAGCACGTGGTCGGGCGACAGGACCGTCGCCCCCACGGCCGCCGCGGCCGAGGGGATGTCGCAGCAGAAGTCGTCGAGGTCGAGCCCCGCGAGCCACGGGGATCCCATCGTCGCCTTCTCGATCAGCGCGAACCTGCCCGTCTCCGGGGACAGCTCCCGCGTGTGCCCGAGGATGCGCCAGTCGAAGCTGAGGATCGCCGCGTTGTCCAACCGGCCGTGGCGGGCCAGCTCGGCCACCACCATCTCCGTGAACTCGCGCGGGTCCGCCGACAGGTCCGGGCGGTCCGGGTTGGACTTCAGCTCGACGTGCAGCCGCACGTCGTCGGCGTCGTAGGCCGCCACCAGGCCCAGCACCATGCCGAGCGTCGGCATGCGCGTGTCGGGGACCGGCACCTGCGTCAGCGCGAACCGGTCGTTCGGATGCTTCGGCAGGCGCACCCCCACGTCGAGCGTGCGGAGCTGCGCCAGCGTCAGTTTCTTAATGGGTTTGCCCACGTAAGGGTAGAGCGGGTCGCCGGGGATGGCGGCGCCGGTGTCCGCGCTCGTCACCTTCGACACCGTCAGATCGTGCGTGAGCACGAGCTGGCGGTCCGCGCTCACCGCGACGTCGAACTCCAGCGCGTGGACCCCCACCTCCAGCGCGTGGCTCAGCCCGGGCAGCGTGTTCTCGGGGCGGAGCCCTCGCGCCCCGCGATGACCGTGGATCTCGACATGCACACTGGGACCCTACCGCCCCCCTGTACGTATCCCCGGCAAGCCCGCAGGTCAGGGCCAGCGATTCGCACCGCTTGTACGGCACCGCCCCATTGCGCGTACGGCCCCGGCCATGCGGGCCGGGGCCGTACGGACGGAAGCGGCGTCAGATCAGCGAGCGGATCTGCAGCGTCTGGGTGCGGCCGGGGCCGACGCCGATGGCGGAGATGGGCGCGCCGCTCATCTCCTCCAGGGCCCGCACATAAGCCTGGGCGTTGGGCGGCAGGTCCTCGAAGGTCTTGGCCTGCGTGATGTCCTCCTGCCAGCCCGGGAACTCCTCGTAGACGGGCTTGGCGTGGTGGAACTCGGTCTGCGTCATCGGGATCTCCTCGTGGCGGACCCCGTCGACGTCGTAGGCGACGCAGACGGGGATGCGCTCAAGCCCGGAGAGCACGTCGAGCTTGGTGAGGAAGAAGTCGGTGAGTCCGTTGATGCGCGTGGCGTAGCGTGCGATCACGGCGTCGAACCAGCCGCAGCGGCGGTTGCGGCCGGTGGTGGTGCCGTATTCGCCGCCGGTCTGGCGGAGCCATTCGCCCATGTCGTCGTCGAGCTCGGTGGGGAACGGCCCGGAGCCCACGCGCGTGGTGTACGCCTTGAGGATGCCGATGATCCTGGTGAGGCGGTTCGGCGGGATGCCCGCCCCGGCGCAGGCGCCGCCCGAGGTGGGGGAGGACGACGTGACGAACGGGTAGGTGCCGTGGTCGATGTCGAGCAGGGTGCCCTGCCCGCCCTCAAGCAGCACGACGCTGCCCTCGTCGAGGGCCTTGCTCAAGACCAGGGAGGTGTCGGCGATGTGCGGCTTCAGCCGTTCGGCGTAACCGAGGTATTCATCGAGGACCTTGTCGGCGTCGATGCCGCGCCGGTTGTAGACCTTGGTGAGCACCTGGTTCTTCTCGCCCAGGGCCATGTCGATCTTCTTTTCGAGGATGCCCGGGTCGAGCAGGTCCTGCACGCGCACACCCATGCGGGCGATCTTGTCGCCGTATGCCGGGCCGATACCCCGGCCGGTGGTGCCGATGCGGGCCTTGCCGAGGTAGCGCTCGGTCACCTTGTCGAGGGCCTTGTGGTGAGGCATGATCAAGTGCGCTCCGGCCGAGATGAGGAGCCGCTCGCAACTGATGCCGCGGTCACGCAGCCCGTCGATCTCGCTGAGCAGCACCCCCGGGTCGATGACCACGCCGTTGCCGATCACCGGCGTCACGTTGGGCGAGAGTACGCCGGTGGGCAGCAGATGCAGCGCGTACTTCTGGTCACCGATCACCACGGTGTGGCCCGCGTTGTTGCCGCCCTGGTAACGGACGACATAGTGGACATCGCCGCCGAGCAGGTCGGTGGCCTTGCCCTTGCCCTCATCGCCCCATTGGGCGCCCACGAGAACGACAGCCGGCATGGTTATGTCTCCCAGCACAAAACGAATCCCCCGCCGCAAGCGCGACAGGGGCTCTTGCGTTCAGAGACTACCCGACGCGCCCACGCGGAGGCATTATCGTGCCTCCTGACAGGTCGCATGCCGGGCGAAGCGCCTGAAGTCGCTGATCAGGCGGGGAACAGCTCGTCGTACGCGGTCGCGCTGGAGTCCTTGAGGAACTGCAGGCAGCGCTCGGCCTCCTCCTTCTCACCGATCGCCTGGGCGGCCCGCGCGAGGGCGGCGAGGCATCTGAGGAAGCCCCGGTTCGGCTCGTGCTCCCACGGGACCGGTCCGTGCCCCTTCCAGCCGGCGCGGCGCAGCTGATCCAGGCCGCGGTGGTAGCCCGTACGTGAGAAGGCGTAGGACGTCACCGCGTGCCCCGCCGTGAACGCCTCGTCGGCGAGTGCCGCCCACGCCGCCGGGTAGGTGGGGAAGCGGGCCGCGACATCCGAGACCTTCGCGCCCGAGGTGAGGGCGTTCTTGGCCTCGGGCAGGTCCGGCAGATAGGTCGGCGGCGGCCCGGCGAGTAGGTTCTGGGTTTCCATGGACATAAGTCTTACCTCTCCTCACCGGGCCGAGCACAGAGGGTATACAGGGACATTCTCGAATGGCCGTCCCGGGAGAGTCGCGGGACGGCCGCGAGTGGCTAGCGCAGCTTGGTGCCGGCGGACTTGAGGTGCTGGGCGGCCTCCACCACGCGGGCGGCCATGGACGCCTCGGCGGCCTTGCCGTACGAGCGCGGGTCGTAGACCTTCTTGTTGCCGACCTCGCCGTCCACCTTGAGAACGCCGTCATAGTTGGTGAACATGTGAGCGGCGATCGGGCGGGTGAAGGCGTACTGCGTGTCGGTGTCGATGTTCATCTTGACGACACCGTAGGAGATGGCCTCGTGGATCTCGTGCAGCTCCGAGCCGGAGCCGCCGTGGAAGACGAGGTCGAACGGCCTGTCCTTGCCGAACTTCGCGCCGACGGCCTCCTGGATCTCCTTCAGGACGGTCGGGCGCAGCTTGACGTGGCCCGGCTTGTAGACGCCGTGCACGTTGCCGAACGTCGCCGCGAGCATGTAGCGCCCGTGGTCGCCCACGCCGACGGCCTCAGCGGTCGCGATCGCGTCCTCGGCCGTGGTGTAGAGCTTCTCGTTCATCTCGCCGACGACGCCGTCCTCCTCGCCGCCGACGACGCCGATCTCCATCTCCATGATGATCTTCGCCGCCGCGCACTTTTCGAGGAGCTCGGCCGCGATCTGGAGGTTCTCCTCCAGCGGTACGGCGGAGCCGTCCCACATGTGGGACTGGAACAGCGGGTCCTGGCCCCTGGCCACCCGCTCCCGCGAGATCTCGATCAGCGGGCGCATGAAGCCGTCGAGCTTGTTCTTCGGGCAGTGGTCGGTGTGCAGAGCGATCGTGACCGGGTATTTCTCAGCCACGACCCGGGCGTATTCCGCCAGCGCCACAGAGCCGGTCACCATGTCCTTGACCGTGGTGCCGGAAAGAAACTCCGCACCGCCCGTCGAGACCTGGATGATTCCGTCGCTCTCAGCTTCGGCGAAACCGCGCAGGGCGGCATTCAACGTCTGTGACGACGTCACATTGATCGCCGGGTAGGCGAATCCGCCCGCCTTGGCCCGGTCGAGCATCTCCGCATAGACCTCTGGCGTCGCTATAGGCATCGTTATCTCCCTGGAGACGGCGGTATACGACTTACCGTTGGCCAGTATCCCGCGTCGGGGTGGCCGAGTGTGCAGGGGCATGCCGCCTACGGAGGTGTCCGCCCGTCTGTCGCTACCGGTGGTGTAGTGATTACGGAGAGTAAGATCCCGGAGGGTGGACACTCTCGGGAACCTTCTTGATCCGAAGTGGTGGCTGAGCCTTCTCGGGCCGTTCGCCACGGTCGGTGTGCTCGGCATCGTCTTCGCGGAAACCGGCTTGCTGATCGGGTTTTTCCTGCCTGGAGACTCCCTGCTGGTCGCCGCGGGGGTGTTCAGCACCGCGCAGGCCGCCAAGGCCATCCCCGGTCTCTCGCCGCTCTCCTTTCCCGTGCTGCTCGTGTTCACCCCGCTGTGCGCCATCGCGGGCGCGCAGCTCGGCCACCATCTGGGGGCGAAATACGGCCGAAGGCTCTTCGATCGGCCCGGATCACGCGTGTTCCGCCAGGAATACGTGGACAAGGCGGAGCACTATTTCGAGAAGTTCGGCCCGGCCAGGGCGGTCGTTCTTGCGAGGTTCATTCCGATTGTCCGCACCTTCCTCAACCCCGTCGCCGGCATGCTCGGCATGGACTCCAAACGCTTCTTCCTGTGGAACTGCGTGGGAGCCGTCGTCTGGACCGATGGGCTGCTGATATTCGGACGGTTCGTCGGCATGGCCGTGCCCGATATCGATAGATACATTCTTCCCGGCGCGGCGGTCGTCATCGCGCTGTCGCTCATTCCCATCGTCCGCGAGATCGTGAAAGCACGCCGCGACCGGCGCAGGGCTCGGCGCGAGCGCGGGGATCAGCGCCGAGCGCGCTCTAGGACGAACGCTCAGCCCTGAAGACCTGGCGTTCACCCGCGGTCGCGGCCGAACGCGGCACACCGTTCACCTCGACCCTGACGGCGCCCGCGTCGGCGAGCACCGCGGCCCCGCCGGCGAGCGCCTCCTGCCCGGGCCGCCCCTCCACGGGAGGCTTTTGGCCCGCCCCTCGCGGCCGGTTCGACCGCTCCGCCTACCATGATCCCGATTGGTGTCGTTGAGACCTGTCGTTGAGACGTGTCGTTGAGACTACGAGGGAGTCATGCTCGATGCCGAGTAGGCAGCAACTCCGGCAGCTTCTTGAACATAGGTTCACCCAGCGGGCCGTCGTCACGGTCATCGTCATCAACGCCGTCACCATCGGCTGCGAGACCAGCGCCTACCTGATGGAGCACGTCGGCACGCTGCTCCACGCCATCGACCGGATCGCACTGGCGATCTTCACCGTCGAGCTCGCCGTCCGCCTGTACGCCTACGGGCGCGCGTTCTGGTCCGACCCCTGGAACTGGTTCGACGCGATCATCGTGCTGGTCGCGCTGGTGCCCGCCTCGGGACCGACCTCGATACTGCGGTCGCTGCGCATCCTGCGAGCGCTGCGGCTGGTCTCCGCCGTGCCCAGCATGCGCCGCGTGGTCGGCGCGCTGCTGACCGCCATGCCGGGCATGGCGTCCATTATCGGTCTGCTGACACTTCTGATCTACATCGCCGCGGTGGTCGCCACCAAGCTGTTCGGCGAGATCGTTCCCGACCGTTTCGACGAGTTGCCCCGCTCGCTGTTCACGTTGTTCCAGATCATGACCGGCGACGACTGGGGGAGCGTCGCCCAAGAGGTCATGCGGCACAAGCCGTGGGCGTGGATCTTCTTCATCGCCTACATCCTGATGTCGACCTTCGTCGCCCTGAACCTGTTCATCGCGGTGGTGGTCAACGCGATGGACGACGCCGAGTCCTCCCCGGCCGAGGCGCGCGCCGAGGCCGACATCCACGAACTGAGGGAGGAGCTGGCGGCGGTCAACGCCAAGCTCGACAAGTTGCTGGCCCGGCAGGCGGGCGACACGGCCTCGGCCCAGACCGTGCCCCACGGCCCTGTTCCGCGCGGCCCAGTGCCGCACGGCCCTGTTCCGCACGGCCGTCAGGGCTCCACGCACTGAGCGCCAGGCCCGGTGAAGCCCACGGGTGAACCCCACCGGTGGGACGCACGGTCAGAGGCGGGCTAGAGGTCGGCTGGAGGGGGTCGGCTAGAGGCCGAGGTCGGCGAGGGTGAACGCCGTGCGGTACGGCAGGCCGGTGGAGGCCAGGCGCTCGCCCGCGCCGCGGTCGACGATCGTGGCGATGCCCACGACCACCGCGCCGGCCTCCTGGAGGGCTTCGACGGCGGTGAGGACCGAGCCGCCCGTGGTGGAGGTGTCCTCGACGGCGAGCACCCGGCGGCCCGCCACATCGGGCCCTTCGACCCGGCGCTGGAGGCCGTGGGCCTTCTCGCTCTTGCGGACGACGAAGGCGTCGAGCGACCGGCCTCGCGAGGCCGCCGCGTGCAGCATGGCCGTCGCCACGGGGTCGGCGCCGAGGGTGAGGCCGCCCACGGCGTCGTAGCCGAGGTCTTCGGTCAGGTCGAGCATCACCTGGCCGACGAGCGGGGCCGCGGTTCCGTCGAGAGTGACCCGGCGCAGGTCGACGTAGAAGTCGGCCTCCTTGCCCGAGGACAGCGTGACGCGGCCGTGCACGACGCCCTTGGACTTGATCTCGGCCAGCAGGTTCTCTCGATTGCTCATGAGCACAGCCTAGGGGGCCGCCGAGAGGCGTCGGCATGGGGCTGCAGGCAGGGTCGCGGGCGGGGTCGCAGGGGTGTTGGGCAGGGTCGCAGGCGGGGTCGCGGGCAGAGGTGTGGACAGGGGTGTGGACAGGTTGCGGGTCCGGTGTCGGGCCCTGATTGTCCGCCTCCGCGCAGCAGTGCGACTTTCGAGTTTCGGCTTGTCGGGGGCAAAGACTTGACTTCGGTTTAGCTGGGACAAGGCATGCGGAATGATTTGCCGGGCAACCCCGCGTAATCGTGAGGTCACTATGAGTGTTGAATCCCGGCAAAGCGATGCTGACCTACTCCAAGCCGTGCGATCCGGCAGTGCCTCGGCATATGGAGAGCTCTACGAGCGGCACGTCATGACCGCACGTGCGCTCGCCCGGCAACTGGTCCGGGGCGAGAGCGAGGTCGAGGACGTCGTGGCGGAGGCGTTCACGAGGATTCTCGACCTCCTCCGCAGGGGAGGGGGGCCGGAGTCGGCCTTCCGGCCGTACCTGCTGACGGCGGTGCGCCACACGGTCTACGACCGTACGCGGGTGGAGGCCCGCCAGGTGCCGACCGGGGAGATCGAGGACTTCGACTCCGGCCGACCGTTCGTCGACCCCGCCCTGGCCGGGCTCGAACGCACCATGGTGGCGCGTGCCTTCCTGTCGCTGCCGGAGCGCTGGCGCATGGTGCTGTGGCACACCGAGGTCGAGAGCGAACGCCCCGCCGACATCGCGCCTCTGCTGGGGCTGTCGGCCAACGGCGTGGCGGCGCTGGCCTACCGCGCGCGTGAGGGGTTGCGGCAGGCTTACCTGCGGATGCACCTGGCGGCCGAGCCGCATCAGGACTGCGTGCCCACGCTGGACAGGCTGGGCGCCTACGTGCGGGGCGGGCTCGCCAAGCGCGACACCAAGCTGGTGGACGACCACTTGGCCGACTGCGCCGAGTGCCGTGCGGCCTTCCTCGACCTCGCCGACGTCAACCAGCGCATCCACGAGTTCATCGGGCCGCTCATCGTCGGACCGGTGCTCGCCGGCTACCTCGGGGGTCTCGCCAAGGGCGGCGTCGTGGCGGGCGGTGCAGGGGCGGGCGGTGCCATCGGCGGCCGGCTCGCCTGGTGGCACCGCGCGCCCAAGCAGCAGGCCGCCGTGGTCGGTACGGCTGCCGCCGCCGCAGCCGCGGTGGTCATCGCGGCCATGCTCGTCTCCGGCGAGGACCGCGTACGGCCGACGCCCCCGTCCGTCGCCGCGCCGGTCGTGTCGGCCCAGCCGCCGCCTCCCGTCGAACCGGACCCGAAGCCCGAGCCGAAACCTGAGCCGAAGCCCGAGCCGAAACCCGAGCCGCGGCCCACCTCCGAGCCGGGGCCGCGGGTGGTCGCGCCCGCTCTGCGGCCGGTGAAGCCGTGGACTGCGCCGCGTACGCGCATGGCCGCGCCGCGCGTCGTGGCGTCGATCGCACCGTTGGGCGCGCTCGTACGCTCGCAGCCCGGCATCGTGGGCGTCCGCCTGCGCAACCTCGGCAAGGGCCCGAGCAAGCAGATCGTGGCGATCGTCGTGCTTCCTGCGAAGGTCAGCCTTGTGCCCAGCGCGCGGGGCGACAGGGGAGTCGGGCTGGTCGAGCTCGCCGGGCCGGCGGGCACGGCTGACACAGAGGGCACGGCGGGCACGGCGGGCACAGTGGGCACAGTGGGCACAGTGGGCACGGCGGGCACGGTGGACGGCTGGTCGTGCCGTCCCGACGACGATGGCGCCCGATGTGCGCGGGGGCCGCTCGCGCCGGGGCAGTCGACCGCCGTCTTCCTGCGCGTCCTGGTGGCCGCCGATGCTCCGGAGGGGAGCGGCCCCTCCGTCCGGATCATCGGTGCGGGGAAGGAGATCGAGGCGTCGGCGGGGTCCGGGGTGCGCGCCCTCGGCGCGTCGGCGCGGTTCGCCGTCGACGGCAGAGTGCTGACCCGCACGGTGGGCAACACGCTGATGGGATGCCCGGTGGGCAGCCGCGCCTGTGACCGCGCCGTGCGCTCCCGGTCGGGCGACGCCCGTGACAACGACCTGTGGCGGTTGAAGCCGCTGGACCTCGACGATGACCCGGACACGGCCAACTCCAGCGCCGCCCGGCTCGACCTTCCGGCCGAAGGACGGATCGTGTGGGCCGGGCTCTACTGGTCGGCGTCCACCCGGCCGGGGGAGGCCACGATCAAGTTCCGGCCTCCGGGCCGCAAACGTTATGTGACCCTCAAGGCCACCGATGTGGTCACCCGTGACATGCCCGCGGGGCCTGCCTACCAGGCTTTCGCGGATGTGACCCGGCTGGTGGATGAGGCGCGCATGGGGGACCGTGCCGAGTCGGTGCACGAGAACCGCTCCGGCGCAGGGAAGGAGAGGGAGGCGGCCAACGCGAAGGACGGCGGCAGGGGCGGCAAGGCGGAGCGGGCGGCCCTCTCGTACGGCGCGGCGGTCGAGCGGAGGGCGGCGGACAACCAGCCGTCGGACCGGGACAAGGGCCGAGATGGGGACCGGGACAAGGACAGGGACGGGGAGGCGGACAAGGACAAGGACAAGGACAAGGACAAGGAGCGTGAGCCGGACGCGGAGGACGGCCTGTGGTGGGTCGCGGACGCCAAGCTCCGGCCGGGGGTGTCCACGTACGCGGGGTGGAGCCTGGTGGTGATCGCCACCGATCCGCGCCGGCCGTACAGCCAGGCGGTGGTGATGGACACGGCGAGTGTCATCGAGCCGGGCAAGGCGTTGGAGCTGCCGGTGGGCGGGCTCGCGCCGACGGCGGTGCCGGCGCGCGTGGGGCTGGTGACGTGGGAGGGCGATCCGGGGCTGGGCGGGGATCGGGTGTCGCTCGGCGGTGCCGTACTGAAGCCCGCGGGAGGCGACCGCGTGCCGGAGAACGTCTTCGACGGGTCGGCGGAGGGCGCGGTCGACCGCCGGTTGACGTTCGGCGTGGATGTGGATGTGTTCCGGCCTGTTCTGGGTCAGGAGCCCGTGTTGCGGGTGTCCACTCGGGAAGATGTGGTGCTGTTCGGCGTGGCGGTGGTGGGTGTGCGTGCACGATCCTGACCGCCGGAACGATCCCCACTTTTTCGGGCGCGATAACAGGACAAAATGGTACGGTCTCCGTGAACGCTCGACTGAGGGACGTTCCGGCGACCATCCGTTGACTTCGGTAGGGCTGTGTCGTCGGACCTGCTTTACGTCGGGCGCGACAGAATCAACCGTGATTCACCCCGAGCACGACCTGTCAAGGTTCTTCGTTCCGCCGCGTGCCGCGGACGATCGCGGTCGACCGGCAGGAGCCGGCTCGGTCGTACTGTCGGGCGCGTGAAGCGGATGAACAATGCTCAGTGAACCTTTTCATTTGTTTGTGGGATCCGGATAGCGCACGCCGTCCACGGCGGGCCTCAGTTCCGCCTCTAGACCACGAAGCGGATGAAAAAAGGCCACCGGCATGACTACCCTGGGAAACGGCCGCGCGTCCTGCTCTGAGGGAGATGGAGCCGACGGGTCGTGCCACTCCAGGAAGGACGGTGTCGCGTGGACCGCTGCGCGCTGTTCGTGGACGCAGGCTATCTCGTGGCCGACGGGGCGATGGCCGTACACGGCACCCGCCACCGGGAGGCCACCTCGTGGGACTTCCCCGGCCTGCTCCAGCTCGTGAGCGACCTCGCCCGTGAACGCACGGGGCTGCCGCTGCTGCGCTGCTACTGGTATGAGGCGACCGTCGAGGGCCGCAACACCGCGGAGCACGACGCGCTCGCCGAACTTCCCGGACTCAAGCTCAGACTGTCCCGCATCCGCCCGGGGCGGCGCGAGGGCGTCGACGCGCAGGTGCACCGCGATCTGATGACGCTGGCGCGCAACAACGCCATCTGCGACGCGGTCGTGGTGAGCGGCGACGAGGATCTCACCCAGGCCATCTGCGACGCCCAGGATCTCGGCATCCGCGTCACCGTAATACAGATCGCCGCGGAGTCCTCGTTCGCGGCCTCCCGGACGCTGCGCAACGAGTGCGATGACATTGTCGAGATCGGCAGCGGCCAACTGCGGCCCTACGTGACCTTGGCGACCGGGGCCGACAGCGTGGTGGGCAACGGCCACCAGCCGGGCGTGTCCACCGTGACGCAGCCGACCCACGGCCCGGGGGGCCACCTCGCCTCGCCGAACCGTTCGGCCGCGGGGCAGGCGCACCCGGCCTCGTCGGCGGGCGCGAGGGAGATCGGCGCGGGCGGCCATGCGAACGGGTCCACACCGGCCCCGGCCGCGCGCTCCCACGTGTCGCCCCCGGCTCCGCCCGCGTTGCCGGCTCTGCCGTCCTATCCGGCCTATTTGCACGACACCGCCTCGTCGCCGACCGCTTCGCAGAACACGACCGGCTCCCTCCCCGTCGTGCACCCGCCCGCCGCGCCCACCTCGCCCGGCGTCTACCAGCCCCAGCCCGTCGGCGCCTACGGCGGCCCGCAGGCCGTGCCCGTGCCCGCGGCGACCGGTGGCGCCACCACGACGCTCGCGGAAGCCGTCAAGTCCGCCCATAAGGAGGGGCACGACTTCGGCGAGTCCGTCGCCCGCGACGCCCCCGCCCTGTGGCTGGAGGCGGTGCTCGCGCGCAAGCCTCGCATGCCCTCCGACCTGGAGGCCCGCCTGTTGCAGGGATCGGCGCTTCCCATCGACTTCCTGCTGCACGACGAAGTCCGCCACGCGCTGCGCCGCGGCTTCTGGGACGCCCTCGAACGCGCCCGCCGCTGATCGCCCACGCCCCCTCCGCCCGCCGTACGGCCCGCTCCCGCCTCACAGGAAGTTCACAGCGATCATTCGGCTGACGGGGAGATGATGGGGGGATGCTGGAACACGTTATCGGTCACCTCCTGTGCCCCGTCTGCGGGGAGAGGTTGGCTCTCGGGGGCGGTACGGTCACGTGTGGGAAGGGACACGGGTTCGACGTGGCGCGTCAGGGATACGTCAGCCTGCTCACCGGGTCACGTGCTCCCGGCACCGCTGACACCCCTGCGATGGTGGCGGCGCGGGATCGGTTCCTCGGAGCAGGGCATTACGCGGCGCTTTCGGCTGCCGTGGCCGAGGTGTCGGCCGGTCCGCTGACGGTCGGCGCCGGCGTGGTGCTGGACGCGGGAGCGGGGACGGGCCACTACCTGGCGGCCGTCCTCGACGCCGCGCTCGCGACCGCGAGCGACTCCGGGCCCTTGGCCGTGGGCATCGCGATGGACGTCTCGAAGCATGCCGTACGGCGGGCCGCCAAGGCCCATCCGCGCATCGGTGCCTTTGTCGGCGACGTGTGGCGTCCGCTGCCGGTGCGGAGCGCGTCGGTGGACGTGCTGCTGAACGTGTTCGCGCCGCGCAACGGTCCCGAGTTCGCCCGGGTGCTCCGCCCGGAGGGCGCCCTGGTCGTGGTGACCCCCACGCCGCGCCACCTGGACCCGCTCGTGGGGATGCTGGGGCTGCTGTCGGTCGATGAGGACAAGGACCGGCGGATCGAAGAGGCGCTCGGCGCGGATTTCGAGGAAACGGAGAGACGCGAGGTGGAGTTCGACCTGTCGTTGTCGCCGGAGGATGTCGCGGCCGTTGTTTCCATGGGGCCGAGCGCGTGGCACACCGATCCTGAGGCTCTTCTCACAAGAACGAGCGCACTCGCGAATCCTTTTCGCGTTTCCGCGTCGTTTCGCATGTCTATCTTCAAGAAACCAACGCGATCAAGGATGTCACCTTGACCTTTCAGTGGGATTGGTGTTACCGATGGGGTATTTAGCCCGGAATTACCCCACATTCCCTAAGCAATTGCCATCTGGAGGCGACATACTGGACGGCGACCCGCCGGATAGCGTCGGGGCCGCGCACTACGCGCCCTGGGTGAGCACGAGAACCAATGCGAAGGCCCACAAGGAGGGGACGCGCTATATGAAGGCGGAGGAACGCTGGCAGGCCAGGTTCCGGGCGCCGCGCATGACGCTGCCGGCCTGGGCGCGGCAGGCACCGAGCCGCTCCGTCTACCGCAGCAACGCCTCGGGAGCGTGGGAGATCTACGCCTGGGACCGCGCCACCGGTGGCACCCGCCAGGTCACCGCCCGCAGCCAGGGCACCGCTCACGGCCTGATCGACCCGACCGGCAGGTGGATCTGGTGGTTCGCCGACGAATCCGGCGACGAGCACGGCGTGTGGATGCGCCAGCGGTACGGCGGAGGCCCCGACGAGTCCGTCGCCCCGGACATCCCGCCCGGCCACCCCATGGGCATCGCCCTGTCGGCCTCCGGCGCCGCGGCCGTCGGTGTCGCCCAGCCCGGCATTTTTCAGATCTACCTCGTGCGTCCCGGCGAACCCAGCGAACTGCTCTACGAGCACACCGAAGCCGCGTCCGTCGCCGACATATCCCTCGACGGCTCCCTTATCGCGATCTCCCACAGCGAGCACGGCGACGCCCGGCACCCCTCGCTGCGTGTGGTGCGTCCCGGCGGCCAGGTCGTGGGTGAACTCCACTGCGGCGATGGCCGAGGGGTGATCGGCCTGCGGTTCGCCCCCGCCGTCGGCGACCGGCGCCTGCTCGTGCTGCACGAACGCCGGGGGAGACGCGAACCCCTGGTGTGGGACCCGGTCAGCGACGAACAGCGGGAGATCTGGCTGCGCGACGCCGGCGAGATCAACGCCGACTGGTATGACGACGGCCGTGCCGTATTGATCACCAGCGATAACCGGGGGCGGACCACCCTGTCGAGGTACGACCTCGGCGGGGGCAAGATCATCCCTATCGAGACGCCGCGGGGCGTCATCGAGGCGGCTGCCGCGCGGCCGGACGGCACGGTGGAGTTCGCGTGGTCGAGCGCGGCGCACCCTCCCGTGATGAAGTCCAGCAACGGTCACATCGTGCTCAACACCGCAGGTCCCACCTCACCTCGATCGGTTCCGGTGGAGGATCTCGACGTCGACGGCCCCGGCGGGCGCGTCCACGCGCTGGTGTCGAGGCCGTCGACGGGCACGTCGCCCCATCCCGCGATCTTCCTGCTGCACGGCGGGCCCCACGCGCACGACGCCGACGCCTTCAGCCCTGAGGTATCCGCATGGGTGGAATGCGGTTTCGTAGTCGTAAGGGTGAACTACCGGGGTTCGACCGGTTATGGCGTGGCATGGCGTGACGCACTCCAGGGCGAGGTCGGCCACATCGAGCTCGCCGACGTCATGGCGGTCCGCGACGCGGTCGTCGCCCGCGGCCTTGTCGACCCCGACCGGCTCGTCCTCGCCGGATCATCGTGGGGCGGCTTCCTCACGCTGCTCGGACTCGGCACCCAACCCAAGGCGTGGGCCGCCGGCATCGCCGCGGTGCCGATCACCGACCACCGGACCGCCTACGAGGACGAGGCCGAACGGCTGCGCGCCTACCATCGCGTCCTCCTCGGAGGCCCGCCCGACGAACTGCCCGACCTCTACGCCTCCTGCTCGCCGTCGGCCTACATCGACCAGATCGAGGCACCTGTGCTCATCCTCGCCGGGGAGAACGACCCTCGCTGTCCGATCCGCCAGATCGACGATTACGTCGCCCGGCTGGCCGACATCGGCCACGCGCACGAGATCTACCGCTACGAGGCGGGCCACGGCACCCTGGTCGTGGCCGAACGCATCGCTCAGATGTCCGTCCAACTCGACTTCGTCAGACGCCACCTCGGACTCGACGGCTGATCATCTTCACCGCCGCACACGTGTCATCTCATGCGTCATCTCGCGCGCAGCACGAGGATCGCGAGATCGTCGGTGGCGGGTTCCGGAGCGAACTCCTGTACGGCACGGCGCACCCTTTCCGCGACCGCTTGTGCGGAAAGCCCTACGCACTCGGCCAGAAGCTTGGCCAAACCGCCGTCGTCGTCCAGCAGTCGCCCCCCGCGGCGGCGCTCGGTCACCCCGTCGGTGACCGCGAGCAGCAGATCCCCGGGGTCGAGCCGTATCACGTCGGCTTCGAAGGCGGCCTCGGGGAACACCCCGAGCAAGGACTGAGGCGTCGTCACCGCCTCGACCTCGCCGCCGCTTCGCAGACACAGGGCCTCCGGATGCCCCGCGGACACGAGTTTGACGTCGAGTCCGCCGGAGCTCGGGCTGATCTCACCGTGGAGCAGGGTCAGGAACCTGGCCCTCTCCCCCTCCTCCAGGATCGCCTGGTTGAGGCGGCCGAGCACCGCGGCCACGCCGTACCCCTCACGGGCCAGCAGACGCAGCGTGTGGCGGGCCAGGCCCGTCACCGCCGCCGCCTCGGGCCCAGTGCCGCACACGTCGCCGATGGCGAACCGCCACGATTCGCCGACGCCGGCGAACAAGTCGTAGAAGTCGCCCCCGACCTCGTTCGTCTCCCCGGCGGGCTCGTAGACCACGCCGTAGTCCACGAGCGGCACGTCCGGGTCGGCGGGGGGAAGCAGGCTCCGCTGCAACGCGCGGTTCGCCGCCGCCTGCTGGTCGTAGAGTCGGGCGTTGTCCATGGACAGGGCCGCCCTGCGGCCGATGTCCTGCGCGACATGCACCACGTCGTCGGGGAACCGCTCGGCGCGGCCCAGGCACATCATCCCGAGTGTGCGCCCCCGGGCGATCAGCGGTACCACAAGCATCTGCAGGTCTCCGACCTGCGCCGACGTCACCATCTGCGCGGCCTCGACCGGCAGCTCGAACCCCGAGAGCTCGTCGCGCAGGGCGTCGAGCCTGCTCTCGTCGGCAT
The DNA here is from genome assembly GCF_900100605.1 of Sinosporangium album. Classification (GTDB taxonomy): domain Bacteria; phylum Actinomycetota; class Actinomycetes; order Streptosporangiales; family Streptosporangiaceae; genus Sinosporangium; species Sinosporangium album. Next base: position 23,007 of record NZ_FNCN01000004.1, read on the forward strand.
GCCAGAGGTAGACCGGATGACTGTATCTGGTCGTTTTTCCGGCCGAAGTGTAAACGGCACACCACGTCGACAGCCGCGGCACCACGATCTGCGCGATGATCGCGGGAACCATGTCCGGGTCCAGCGTGCCCGCCAGGAGATCGCTGGCGTCGGCCAGGAAACCCAGCCACGGGGGCTCGTGCGCGCTCTCCTCCGACCACTCGGCCGCGATCTGCCCGGCCATGCCGGGCAGGGGGAGCGTGGCCCACCGGACACGTGTCTGTCCGGAAAAGGTCACCCCCCACTCCTCTACCGGCACCTGCGGTGCTGCGCCCAACCCGATGGAGGGGACGTCCTTCTGTCTCAGCTCCAGCCGTACGGCATCACCGTGGTGATTCCATATAACCTCGAACGGGGCCTCGGCGGCTTCCTTCGCAAGAGCGCTGACCAGGGAATCGGCGTCGGCGAGCGCGGCCGCGCCCGTCGCCCACGCGGTCATGACCTCATGGGTGAAACGCCGGGCGGCGGGGATGGCCTCCTCGCCTGGGGCAAACGTGGCCGCAAGGAGTGCGCGGCTAGGACCTGTCACCGTTCCCTCCCTACCACACTTATGACTGACATGGGGTAAACCGGAGAGCGGGCCTCCCCGGTCCCCATCGTGACAAACTTGCAGGACCCCCGAGCGGTCGCAGGGGGCGAAGGAGGTGCCATGAATACGGCCAAGAGCCTGTCGCCTGCCGAGGAAAGGACTTATCGGGAGTCCGAGCTGCGCCCCATCCTGGAGACGCTCATCACGTGGCGTGACGGTGATTTCCGCCACCGTGTCCCCCACGCTCCACCAGGCATTCTCAGTGAGATACGCCTCCTGATGAACGAGGTGGGCGACCGGCGTGAGCACCTCGCCAGCGAACTTCTGCGTGTGCGCCGCGAGGTCGTCAAGGAGGGCCGGTTCGGCGAGCGGCTCGCCCGAGGTCCGGGCGTGGGTTCATGGGCCGAGAGCGTGGAGACGGTCAACTCGCTGATCGACGCCCTCACCAGCCCGTTGAGAGGCGCCGCCGACGTGATCGACGCGGTCGCCAAGGGCGACCTCTCCCGCCGGATCGACATCGACCGCTCGGCTCGGGGTGAGGTGCGCAGGCTGGGGCGCGCGATCAACGGGATGGTCGACCAGCTCGCCCTGTTCAACTCGGAGGTGACCAGAGTCGCCCGGGAGGCCGGCACCGAGGGCCGCCTCGGCGGCCGGGCCAATGTGCGCGGCATGTCCGGCAGTTGGCGCGACCTCACCGAGGCGGTCAACACCATGTCCAGTCGGGTCTCCGCTCAGGTGCGCGACATCGCGCACGTCACCACGGCGGTGGCGCGGGGCGACCTCAGCCGCAAGGTGACCGTGGACGCCGTCGGCGAGATGTTCGAGCTGAAGAACACCGTCAACACGATGGTGGACCAGCTTTCCGCCTTCGCCGAGGAGGTCACCCGGGTCGCCCGCGAGGTGGGCACCGAGGGCCAGCTCGGCGGTCAGGCGCAGGTGCGCGGTGTGTCGGGCGTGTGGAAGGACCTCACCGACAACGTCAACTTCATGGCGGGCAACCTCACGACCCAGGTGCGCGCCATCGCGACCGTCGCCACCGCCGTGGCTGAGGGGGATTTGTCCAAGAAGATCACTGCTGATGCGCAAGGGGAGATCCTTCAGCTCAAGGACACGTTGAACACGATGGTGGACCAGCTTTCGCTGTTCGCCGACGAGGTGACGCGTGTGGCCCGCGAGGTGGGCACTGAAGGACAATTGGGTGGTCAGGCGCGTGTCCGCGGTGTGTCGGGTGTGTGGAAGGACCTCACCGACAACGTCAACTCGATGGCGAACAACCTCACCTACCAGGTGCGCAACATCGCGGAGGTGACGACGGCGGTCGCCAACGGCGACCTGACGCGCAAGATCGACGTGGACGCCCAAGGCGAGATCCTGGCGTTGAAGACGACCATCAACACGATGGTGGACCAGCTGTCCTCCTTCGCCTCCGAGGTGAGCCGCGTCGCCCGCGAGGTGGGCACCGAGGGCGAACTCGGCGGTCAGGCGCAGGTGCGCGGTGTGTCGGGTGTGTGGAAGGACCTCACCGACAACGTCAACTTCATGGCGGGCAACCTCACCACGCAGGTACGGCAGATCGCCGCCGTGTCCACCGCCGTCGCCCAGGGCAACCTCTCCAAGAAGATCACCGCTGACGCGCAGGGCGAGGTCCTCCAGCTCAAGGACACGTTGAACACGATGGTGGACCAGCTTTCGCTGTTCGCCGACGAGGTGACGCGTGTGGCCCGCGAGGTGGGCACTGAAGGACAATTGGGTGGTCAGGCGCGTGTCCGCGGTGTGTCGGGTGTGTGGAAGGACCTCACCGACAACGTCAACTCGATGGCGAACAACCTCACCTACCAGGTGCGCAACATCGCGGAGGTGACGACGGCGGTCGCCAACGGCGACCTGACGCGCAAGATCGACGTCAATGCGCAGGGCGAGATCCTGGCGTTGAAGACCACCATCAACACGATGGTGGACCAGCTGTCCTCCTTCGCCTCCGAGGTCACCCGCGTCGCCCGCGAAGTCGGCTCCGAAGGCCGCCTCGGCGCCCAGGCCCGAGTCGAAGGCGTCGAGGGCACCTGGAAGCGCCTCACCGAAAGCGTCAACGAACTCGCCGGCAACCTCACCACGCAGGTGCGTGCCATCGCCGAGGTCACCAGCGCCGTCGCCCGAGGAGACCTCACCAGGTCCATCACCGTCGACGCGCCCGGCGAGATCAACGTCCTCAAGGACAACATCAACACCATGGTGGGAAACCTCCGCAACACCACCAAGGCCAACCAGGAACAGGACTGGCTGAAGTCCAACCTCGCCCGGATCTCCAGGCTCATGCAGGGCCACCGCGACCTCATCGCGGTCGCCAGGCTCATCATGAGCGAGCTCACGCCGCTCGTCTCCGCCAGCTACGGCGCCTTCTACAGTGTGGGCACCCCAGGCGACCACGACCTGATCCTCATCGCGGGATACGGCGCCCCCGTCGGCCACGGACCCCGACAGCGCTTCGCCCTCGGGGAAGGCGTCGTCGGCCAGGCCGCGCAGGACGGCAAGTCCATCACCCTGGACAACGTGCCCTCGGCGTACCTCACCATCGAATCGGGGCTGACCAGCGCCATCCCCGCCCAGGTCGTCGTCATGCCGGTCCTGTTCGAAAGCCACGTGCTCGGAGTGCTCGAACTCGCCACCCTCGGCGGCTTCGGCCCCGTCCACATGGACCTGCTCACCCAGCTCGTCGAGACCATCGGCGTCACGATGAACACCATCATCGCCAACTCCCGCACCGAAGACCTGCTGAAGGAGTCGCAGCGGCTCACCACCGAACTGCAGGAGCGCTCCGACGAACTCCAGCGCCAGCAGGAGGAACTGCGCAGATCCAACGCCGAACTGGAGGACAAGGCAGCCCTGCTCGCCAAGCAGAACCGCGCCATCGAAATCCAGAACTTCCAGATCGAGCAGGCCCGGCGCACCCTTGAAGAGCGGGCCGAACAGCTCGCGGTGTCCTCACGCTACAAATCCGAGTTCCTCGCGAACATGTCGCACGAGCTGCGCACCCCGCTCAACAGCCTGCTCGTGCTCGCCAAACTCCTCACCGAGAACGCCGAAGGCAACCTCACCCCGCAGCAGGTCGAATTCGCCCGCACCATCCACGGCGCGGGCTCGGCCCTGCTGCAACTCATCAACGACATCCTCGACCTGTCCAAAGTCGAGGCCGGGCGCATGGACATCCACCCGCAGCAGCTGTCCCTGCCCAAACTCATGGACTACGTCGAGGCCACCTTCGGCCCGCTCGCCCAGGACAAAGGTCTCACCTTCGAAGTCCAGGTCGACAGCGGAGTGCCGCGCGAAATGCGCACCGACGAACAGCGCCTTCAGCAGGTGCTGCGCAACCTTCTCTCCAACGCCGTCAAGTTCACCCCGCGCGGCAGCGTGAAACTTCGTGTCAGCCCGGTCACGCGCTCCGTCGACTACGACGACGACAACCTGCGGGAGGCCCGCGGCATGCTGGCCTTCGAGGTCATCGACACCGGCATCGGCATCGCGCCCGACAAACTCGAGGTCATCTTCGAGGCGTTCCGCCAGGCCGACGGCACCACCAGCCGCAAATACGGCGGCACCGGGCTCGGCCTGTCCATCTGCCGAGAGATCACCCGCCTGCTCGGCGGTGAGATCCACGTCGACAGCGAGCCGGCCAAGGGAAGCACCTTCACGCTCTACATCCCCACGACCTACACCGGCGCCCTGGCCTCACGGGACGGCGGCGCGTCCGCCCGCCCGCGCCCGCAGGCCGAACCCGAGCCCAGGATCGAACCCGCCGACATCCACATGCCGGAACTGCCGGCGATCGTGCCGCAGGACACGCCCGATTTCGACGCCGACGACGACATCGGGACGTGGCAGGGCGACGACCCCCTCACCGGGGCCAAAATCCTCATCGTGGACGACGACATCCGCAACGTCTTCGCCTTGACCAGCGTTCTGGAACGCCATGGATCCACCGTGGTCTACGCCGAGAACGGCCGCGAGGGCATCGAACAGCTCGAACGCAACGAAGACGTGGCGCTCGTGCTGATGGACATCATGATGCCGGAGATGGACGGCTGGGCCACCACCTCCGCCATCCGCCGCATGCCGCAGTTCGCCGACCTGCCCGTCATCGCCCTCACCGCCAAGGTGATGCGAGGCGACAGGGAGAAGAGCATCGCCTCCGGCGCCTCGGACTACGTGCCGAAGCCCGTGGACGTCGACAAGCTCATCGCCCGCCTGCGCGGGTGGCTGAGGCGGGGCCGTACGGCGAAAGCCCGGGAGGCCGGAAACGGCGTCCGAGGCTCGTTGAACGGCAACGCCGCGTCTGGTTCGGTGGCATCGGGCCCAACGGCGCCCACACGCGGACAGGGGACATCCGCACACCCCGCCGCGTCGCCGGGAAGTCCGCCCGCGCAAGATCCACCGGACCCGTCCACAGATTCGCTGGGAGGACCGTGACCGATGTCAGACCGTACAAGGGTCTTGCTAGTCGACGATCGGGAAGAGAACCTCATCGCCCTTGAGGCGATCCTCAGTTCGCTCGACGTCGTCCCCATGCGTGCCCGCTCGGGAGAAGAAGCCCTCAAAGCGCTGCTCAGCACGGAGTTCGCGCTGATCCTCCTCGACGTCCGCATGCCGGGGATGGACGGCTTCGAAACGGCCGCCCACATCAAACGCCGTGAACGCACCCGCAACATCCCCATCATCTTCCTCACCGTGGTCGACGACGTCGCCGACTACGCCTTCCGCGGCTATGCCGCCGGCGCCGTCGACTACCTCACCAAACCCTTCGACCCCTGGGTGCTGCGCGCCAAGGTCGCCGTGTTCGTCGAACTCCACCGCATGAACCGGCGCCTCGCCGAACAGGCCGCCCTGCTGCGCGAGCGCCTTACCGGCGAACTCCCCGAATCCGCCGGAAATCGCTCCGCCGTACTCCCTGAACTCTCCCGCCGGCTCACCGCCGTCGAAACCGAGCTGTCGCGCCTGCGCGACTTCGCCCGCAACGGCAGCCCTCCCGGTTTCGCAGGCCCCCTCGCCGACCTCACCGACCGCATAGCCCACCTCCGCGCCGCCCTCGACGCCCTGGGCTGACCCCCACCACAGGCGGGGCCGTACGGCTGACGCCGTACGGCCCCGCCTGCCGCGTCACGGGTATATATGTATTCACCGTAATAACCGGTTTCTGCAGGTTTAGCTTGAATCTCTATCGGATTTGCTTCACGTTGCCGATGGGATTCCCTGGTTGTTGCACAGCTCCGTGATTGCGCTAGTCAGATACTGGGGCCTGCGGATGTATTCCTTGTCGTGTGATAAGGGTTTCCGTGTGTGGGCCGAAGGGCACCGTTTCTGGTGGCTGTTGCGGGTTTGATACATCCGTTATTAAGAACGGGAGTGACATTCTTTCCGGCGGCGGCTAACGTATCGAGGGCTTGGAACAACTACGACCTCGTCGAGGTGCCTTTTGCTTCCGCACCAGAGACAGTATGCGCAGGCAAGATTCCGCTCATTGGTGGAAGAGAGCAGTGGGAACGAGTTCGAGAAGTTGTTCCACCGGGCTATGGAGCTCAGTCATGCCGGATTTATGCCGATTCGGGCCAGTGGGAACATTGGTGACCTGAGTGCTGATGGTTGGTGTAGCTGTCACCGCACCCTCTATGCCTGCTATGCGCCAGAGATCTTTAACGCGTCCGCAACGCAGCGGAAGTTTCGGTCAGACCTGCGTGGAGCATTGGACAAACGGCGAGAGCAATTCGACATCTTCACTTTCGTTCACAACGATCAGCGGGGCATTCACCCCGTGATCTCCAACCTCATCGCTCAGGGCGCGCAAGACCACCCCGGCATCCGCCTCCAGCAGATGGGGCCTCAAAAGCTCTGGTACGAAGTGATGGGCTTGGGCCGGGACAGGATGGAGGTCCTGCTGGGAGAGTCGATCCCGGTTCATGAGGTCGCCTACGACGTCGGCATGGCCGACGTCGAGGAACTCCTCACTCACCTGGCCGATGCGCGCTCCTCGGCGGCGCCTTTGGAGGAGATTCCGATCCCGAGCCCGCACAAAGCCGATTTCAACAAGCTCGGGCAGGACTCCAAACGGGATCTTCAAGAGGCTCGCCCATTCGTCCATCTGGTGGAACGGTATTACCATGACGTGATCGATGTCACGGAGCGTGACGAGGTGGCCGACGGCTTCGCGGCATACTATCGGCAGATGCGTCAGGAGTACGGCGACAATCCTGATGAGATCTTTTGGCAGATGCAGGGTTACGTCCTGGGACAGGGCCGTCCGCGCCCTTCACGGCTGCGTGCCGGCAATGTCGTAGTCGCCTACTTTTTTGAACAATGCGATATTTTCGAGGTCCCGCCGGCGGGTTGGACCCCGGGTGCTCCGACGGGAGTGCTGTCGTGATCACACCTACGAAGGGGATCTCCCCTGACCGGGCCCTCATTGCCGTCGGCGCTCAGATCGTGATGCAGCTCGACCGGCCTCTCACCGTCAGCCAAACCTGGTCGAGACTCCGGGAGTGGCGTGTCCGGAATGACCATACGGCACCGCTGTCCTTCGGTTGGTTCGTCCTCGCTCTTGACCTTCTCTACACGTTGGGCAAGATCGAGCTACGCGACGATCTCCTGGTGGTGAGGAGGGGGCATGCTAAGGACGCTCTCAGCTGACGACCTGCGGTTCAAAACGGTCAGATTCCAGGAGGGTCTGAATCTCCTGGTAGCCAGGAGAGACGTCGGGGCGGCGCAAACCGACAGTCGGAACGGTGCGGGTAAGTCCAGTGTGATTGAGCTTCTGCACTTTCTCCTTGGTGCTCGGGCGGACAGAAACCATCTCGTCAACCACAAGGAGCTCCGCCAGACCGTATTCACGCTTGCGCTGGACTGGCCTGGGCAGACGACGCCTCTCGACATCAGCCGTCAAGGATCGAGCGCGTCCACGGTCTTGCTGGAGCCATGTCCAATCGTCGGCGATGGCCTGTTCCAGGATCGGTTCTGTCGGACGCCGCTCGCGGAGTGGCAGGCATTGATCGAATCAAACCTGTTCGGACTCTCCAGCGAAATACCGGGAGTGAGTGGGCGGGCGATTCTCTCGTTCCTCATGCGTAAGGTGGGCGATCACGGCTTCAACGAGGCGACGCGGAGTTTCGCGCGTCAATCGGAAACTCAAGCGACGCCGAATTTGGCCTACTTGCTGGGGCTCGATGCGAGCTTGGCGGCGCGTTATCAGGAGTTGGCCACACGAAAAGCTGCACGAAGTCAGTTGAAGAAGGCCGTGAATGATCCCGCATGGGGCAAGGTCGTTGGGAGAAGTGGAGACCTGAGGGGCGAGATCGCAATCCGCGAATCCCGAATCGCTGATCTGAACCGGCAGATAAAGAATTTTCAGGTGATCCCGCAGTTTGAAATACTCAAAGCGCGCGCCGACGAGTTGGCCGCACTCATCCGTGAGCTCGGCGATAAAGACGTTCTGGACCGGCGCAACCTTGATCACCTCATGAAGTCTGTAGTCGATGCCGTAGACCCAGAAGTGCGATATTTGGAGCGGGTCTACGAAGATCTTGAGATCGCGCTGCCAACGCATATCAGCAAGCGGTTCGACGAGGTGCGAGCGTTTCATGCCGCAGTGGTCGCAAATCGTCGCACCTATCTGGAGCAAGAGATCAAGGATGCTCGTGCACGTTTGGCGGCAAGAGAGCGTGAACGTGCTCGCCTCGGCGATGAGCAGAGCGCCATCCTCAAACAACTGAGCGAAGGTGGTGCCCTGGCGGCGTTGACCACCCTGCAGAAGGCGTTGGGGCAAGAGGAGGCCGCCCTTGGTGCGCTCAGGCATCGCCTGGACGCCGCGCTCGCGGTCGAATCAAGCGGCCGAGAGCTTGAAAGTGACCTGTTGAGGCTCAGCCAGGAGGTCGAGACCGATCTAGAGGAACGTCAGGCGATTGTCAGCCAGGCGACGGTGTTCTTCAACGAGTGCGTTCAAAGGCTGTATGGAACCAACCGCCACTCCTACCTCAAGATCGAACCGAGTCGCAGCAGTCTGAAGATCACGCCGAAGATCGACAGTGATCTCAGTTCTGGAATCAACCGTATGGCCATTTTCTGCTTTGACCTCACCGTTGCGGTCATCGCTCACCGGGCGGGCCGGGCCCCTGACTTCCTCGTGCACGATAGCCACATGTTCGACGGGGTGGACGATCGGCAGTTGACCAATGCCTTGGAGCTGGCAGCCGAAACCGTCGATGCCGAAGGTATGCAATATATCGTCACCATCAATGAGGACGAGTTGGCCAAGGCGGAACGGCTTGGATTTTCCTCCGATCCGCACGTTATTGAGCCTCGCCTCAGCGACGCATACGACGAAGGCGGATTGTTCGGCTTTCGGTTTGATAGGTGAACATACGTGTCTACTGACGAAATCTGAGCATTTCGCCGGAGGCAAGCTCCGGCGAAGGCGGGACGGGCAGGGGTGAGGCCCGCGCCCCCATGCTGCCCTTCGATGCCTCGGTCGCGGTCCGCGACGCCGAACGGCTCGCTCAACTCAGAGCCGACCTGGCCTTCCTCGGCTACAGGCGGGAGCCCGCGATGCCGCCGTCGACCGCGGCGCCGGGAGGGCCGGTAGAGCAGGGAAATCAGCTGGCAGGTCAGGCTCTGGAGCACGCTCGTTCCCAGGGCGTCCACCCCTACCGGACGCGCGACCTGGCCGATGCCATGGAGAAGGTCTTCGGGGTTGACGTGGCGATCGTTCGCCTACCCGACGGTTTTGACGGGCTGACCTATGTGGATGAGCACGCGAACCTGGTGGTCGTCGGCACTTCGCGGGTTCCGGCCCGGCAGCGATTCACCATCGCCCATGAACTCGGTCATCTGCGAGAGGGCAGGGCATTTCTGCGCGGGACACCATGGACCTCGTCGCGGAGGGGGTCATGGAAGGGTGCTGCACTCGGGACGAGGGGTTCCGGTTGCTCCACGGCATGCGGAGGGCGGGATGTTACGTGCGCGTGCCGCGTCACCCGTCTCAGCTCTAGCGTCGGTGGGGAGGGGAGGAGGGGAGGAGAGGCTGAGGGCCGGGCGTGTGGCGTGAGCTGGACGCCCGGGGGTTCGCGGGGGCGGGGTGGGGTGGGCCGCGGTCCGGGTCGAGCCGCTGATGTGCTGGTTGGCCGGTTGTCGCGTCCCTCGGGAGGGGGAGGAGGTCAGTCCTTCGCGGAGGTGAGGGCGGGGACGGCGGTGGGCGGGTGGACGATGAGGTCGGCCGGGATGTGGACGGTGGCGTTGATGCCGCCGAAGGGGCTGGCGTTGAGGGCTACGCGGATGTTGTGGCGGGCGGCGAGGCGGGCCACGACGAACAGGCCGAGTTTGTCGCTTTCGGCGAGGTCGAATTCGGGGACGTCGGTGAGCCGGGTGTTGATCTCGTAGAGTTCCACCGGCCCGATGCCGAGTCCGCGGTCTTCGATCTCGACGAGGAGCCCGGTGTCGTCGACGCTGCTGCGCAGGTCGACTTTGGTCTGGGACGGGGAGAACAGCGTGGCGTTCTCGGCGAGTTCGGCGATGAGGTGGATGGTGTCGGCGACGGCGGAGCCGGCCAGGGACACCCTCGGGGTGTGCATGACCTGCACGCGGGCGTATTCCTCGATTTCGGCGAGGGCGGCGCGCACGACGTCGACGACGGGGATGGGGTTGCGCCAGCCTCGGCCGGGGGAGGCGCCGGAGAGGATGATGAGGCTTTCCGCGTGGCGGCGCATGCGGGTGGTGAGATGGTCGATGCTGAACAGGTCCTGCAGGGCGTCGGGGTCGTCGGTGGCCTTCTCCATGGCGTCGAGCTGGGAAAGCTGGCGGTGCAGTAGTGATTGGTTGCGCCGGGCGAGGTTGACGAAGACCTTGCTGACGCCGTTGCGCAGGCGGGCCTGGTCGACGGCGGCGTCGACGGCGGTTTTCTGCACGGAGTCGAAGGCGTGGAGAATGCCGCGGATTTCAAGGGTGTCGGTTTTGACGTCGAGGGGCACGGCGATGTCGGCTCCCGCGTCCGGGGCGGCGTTCGGGCCCGGGGTCGCGTTCTTGCTGTTGCGTAGCCGTTCGACGAGGGCTGTGAGTTTGACGTCGGCGAGTTCGCGTGCGGCGTCGCGCAGGCCGGCGAGTTCGCCAACGAGACGCTTGCGGAAACGCAGGGTGACGACGACGGACAGGACGACGGCGATGAGGCCGACACCGCCGGCGATGCCGATCTGGACGAGGATGGTGACGGCCGCGGGTGTGACGCGGACGACGATGTGCTGTACGGCTTCCGCCTGGTTGCGTTCGACGGCCGTCCACAGGCCGGTGACCTCGGCGGGCCACAGTATGGATTGGGGCGGCAGGCTTTCGCCGGGGCCGGTGTTGCGCAGCCGGTTCTCGATGACGGCGAATCGGTTGTAGAGCGAGGAGGCGTAGAGCTTCTCGTAGGGGCCTCGGATTTCGGCGTCGAGCGCGGAGATGGCTTGGCCGTACAGGAAGCGGCGGGTGGCGGACATCCGGGTGAAGGCGTCGCGTTCGCTGGGCGTGACGCGGCCGGCGGCGACGGCGCCGGTGATGAGGGCGCGTTCCCGGCTGAGGATCTCCTTGGCCTCGCCGAGGGTGGTGACGGCTTTGGCCTGCCGGTAGAGGTGCAGGTCGGGGACGAGAATCATCTTGTCGTACATGCGGAAACCGCTGTCGACGATTCCGCTGTAGAAGTCGATGACTTCGAGGCTGTCGACGTTTCTGCCGTCGACCTGGCGGCGGATCTCGGGGAGTCGTTGGAGTTCGCGCAGCAGCGTGGTGAGCTGGGTGCGGGTTTCCGGTGAGACGGCTTCCCGGGCGTCGTCGCCGGAGGCGAGCCGAGTGAACTCGGCGACGGCCTTATCGGTTTTGGCGCGCTGGACGTGGAGTTCGTCGGGGCTTTGGCCGGGGCGCAGGAATCGCACGGAGGTGAGGCGCTCGTGCTGGATCTGTATGACCGCCTGCTCTGAGGGCATCGAGACCGTGTTGACCACGGTGTTGATTTCGAGGAGCCGGAGCCCGTCGCTTCCGGTCAGTCCCGCCGCGAAGATCCACAGTGCGATAAGAGAGGTGATCGGCACTGCCAGCAGCAGGATGATCTTGACGTGAATCGGTCGGCCGCCTGTGAGCATGTGTCATCCGGGTTGGGAAGTGGGGGGCACGAATCCGGCTCCCACCGGCGCGGCGATGCCGTCATCGGGAACCCGACACGGTGCGGCTGGGGAAGGAAGTTCACGACGACCCTCTCTGGCCGGTGGATGTTCCGGTGGATTCGTGATGAAATGCGCGATCAGAGATCGCTGAGAGGTTACACCCTGGGCGCTCTGACTTGACTCCTAAGTATGGAGGAACGCCGTGCGCTTTCCGCGCTCCTTAGCGGGCTGGACCATCGCCGTCTTTGGTTTCCTCGCCTTCGCGCTGGGGGTGCTCGGCCTCGTATCACCGGACTCTCTGCTGGTCATACTGGGTTTCGAAACCGTTCCCACGGGTGAGAGGGCACCGGGCGACTACACCCTCGTCTATATGGCGGCATCATCGATGGCCGCGGTGAACATGGGTGCCTACTACATGCTGGCGTCGGCTGTCGAGTTCCGGCCGTTCTACGTCTGGACTGTGCCATTCCGCCTTGTCACCTTCACCGTATTCACCATCCTGGTCGTCATCGGAAACGCTCCGGACCGCTTCCTCGGCGTGGCGATCTGGGAGGGCGTGGGAGCCGTCGTCACCGGCGCCGCCCTCTGGTGGGAGTCCCGCCGCGCCCGCGCCACCTCCGTGACCTCCTCCACCTGAGCCCCGCCTCTCCCCCTCCCACCTCTTCACGATCGGGAGGATCTTCACGATTGGGAGGACACGATCGTGAAGACGCCCGTGCCGCCGGGAAGCGGTGGGCTCCGGCCCGTCGAGGGGTCCATGGGAAGATTGGGAAGATAAGGCCACGCAGCCGGTGTTCTCGCTTCCTGGTCGAGTCATCCCGCGTCTCAGGTGAAGGGCCCGCTGCCCCGCGCCGAGGTCAAGGTTCATCGACCTACCCCAACGGGTCCTTTGGAGGCAACGCCATGAAGTTTCCGGCACGAGCCGCTCTCGTGTTTCTCGCCGCCCCGGCCCTCCTCCTCACCGCCTGCGGAGGCGGAAACGGCGGAGCGGGCGGCTCCGGAAGCGGATCCGCGGCCCCCAAGGCCACAGGGCAGCCAGATGTCAACGGCGACGGGAAGGTCGTCATCGGGATCATGAGCCCCGGCGACACCCGGGACAACGGCTACTACCAGAGCTTCGTCGACGACGCGAACAAGGTCGCGCAGGCCAACGGGTGGGAGGTCCGCCCCATCGACAAGCTCAACCCCGCCGACGCGGTCAACCAGGCGCGCAACCTCTGCCGGCAGCGCGTCGACCTCATCGCGGTGGGCGCGAGCGTCCTTGCGGACGCGCTCACCGCCGCGCCCGAACCCCAGTGCAAAGGCGTGAACTGGTACGTCAACGGCGGCGGCGGCGTCGAGCAGACCGAATACTTCACCCAGTCCAAGGACACCGTCAACCAGTCGTTGTACGCCGCGGGCTACGCGGCCGGCCAGCTGCTCAAGCAGGCGGGAGCCTCCAAAGCCGGCTACATCACCGGCCCCGAGCTCGACTTCGCCAAGCAGGCCGCCAAGGCGTTCCAGGCCGGCATGCGGGCCGTCGTCCCGAACGCGGAACTCATCACCACCTACACCGGCGACTTCGACGACTCCGCCAAGGCCAAGGAGGCGTTCGAAGCGCAGAAGGCCCAAGGCATCAAGGTCGTCTACCCCTACCTGGGAGGGGCGACCGACGCCGTCACCCAGCAGGCCAACGCCGCGGGCATCTCCGCCCTCACCCCGGGCACGGACCGCTGTGCCGACACCACGACTAAATACGCCGTGTCGGTGATCTTCAGCCCCGGCGCGTACTTCGCCGCCGCCCTGGAAGACTTCGGCAAGGGCACCCTCAAGATGGGCACCGCCCGCATCTGGACCATGGGTGTCGACCCGGTACCCACCGTCAAGTTCTGCTCACCCGAAGGCGATCAGCAGGACCGGATCGACCAGGTCATGAAGGACATGGGCACAGGGAAGCTCGATGTCGATGCCGCCGTCGACGGAGCACGCTAGGTCGGCCGGGACCGCGGCTCCCGCCGCCGCCGTCCCCTCGGTCGAACTCCGCCGCATCACCAAGCGCTTCGGCTCCGTGGTGGCGTGCGACGACGTGTCCCTGAGCGTGCGGCCGGGGGAGATCCACGGACTGCTCGGACAGAACGGCGCCGGCAAAAGCACCCTGATGAAGATCCTCACCGGTCTCGTGGTCCCCGACTCCGGGGAGATCATGATGGCCGGGCGGCACGTCGAAGTGAACGACCCGCAGACGGCAACCGCGCTCGGGATCGCCATGGTCCACCAGCACTTCAGCCTGGTCGGGCGCATGCGGGTGTGGGAGAACGCCGTCCTCGGCGAACTCGGCCGCGTCGACCGCGACCACGCCAGACGCGTGGTGAACGAGGTCGGCGAGAGATACGGCCTGGCGGTGAACCCCGACGCCTACGTCGACGACCTCTCGACAGGCGAACGCCAACGGGTCGAACTCATCAAATGCCTCCGCCGCCGCCCCGGTCTACTCATCCTGGACGAACCCACGTCGGTCCTCACCCTCGCAGAGTCCCGCGAGCTGTTCTCCGTGCTCCGGCGCGTCACCACCGACGAGAACACGACCGTCATCCTCATCAGCCACAAGCTCGACGAGATCCTCCACGCCACCGACCGTGTCACCATCATGCGCGGCGGAGCCGTGGTCGCCCGCCGCGACACCGCAGGCACGGACGCGCGCGACCTCGCCCGCGCGATGGTGGGCCGCGAACCCGCCACATGGACCGCCGCCTCCGCCGTGGGCTCCATGGACGCCCTGGTCCAGGGGGGCCGGGCCGCGACCGAAGGCGACGTACGGCTCCGCCTCACCGATGTCCGTGCCACCGCCCGCGACGGCCGCCCCCTGCTGTCCGGCCTGTCCCTCCACGTCCGCGCCGGGGAGATCCTCGGCATCGCCGGCGTCGAGGGCAACGGCCAGGCCGCGCTCGGCGACCTGCTGTCCAGCCTCCTCGACCTCGACGGCGGGACGGTCGAGGTGGGCGGCTCCGCCGTACCGACAGGCGAACCCGGAGCCATGCACCGGGCAGGCGTCGGGGTGGTGCCGGAGGACCGGCACGCGTCTGGATGCGTACTCGACATGAGCGTGGCCGAGAACCTTGTCCTGACCGACCTCGACCAGGTGAGCGGCAGCGTGCTCGTCAGCCCCCGAAAGCTGCGCGAACGCGCCGCGAGGCTGATCGAGGAGTTCGATATCGCGGTGCCCTCACCCGACACGCCCATGCGGCTGCTGTCCGGAGGCAACCAGCAGAAGGTCGTGCTCGCCCGCGAACTCGCGGCGCGGCCCACGGTGCTGGTCGCCGCCCAACCCACCCGCGGTCTCGACGTCGGCGCCACCGAATACATGACCGAACGGATCCACCAGGCCGCGCGGGACGGCATCGCCGTACTCCTGATCTCCACAGAACTGGAGGAGATCCTCACCCTCGCCCACCGTGTCGCGGTCATCCACCGCGGCGCGATCGTCGGCGAGATGACGCGGGCCGACGTCGACCTCGAACGGCTCGGCCTGATGATGGGGGGACGGGCCGCATGACGCTCACCAGGCCCGGCGCACGGCACGCCGACCGTGCGCCGGTCCGGTCGAGGCTGCGCACGCCTCTGCTGTACGCCGTGTCGTTCGCCGTCGCACTCGCCCTGGCCGCCGCGCTCGTGACCGTCGGCGGACACTCCATGGCAGACGCGCTGCTCGCGCTCTACCAGGGCAGTCTCGACGGCGGGGCGTCGATCGGCCAGACGATCGACGAGACCACCCCGCTGTTGATCGTCGCCATCGGCGCGATCGTCTCCGCGCGGGCCGGGATCTTCAACATCGGACAGGAAGGGCAGCTCATCGTCGGCGCCGCGGCCGGCGCGGCGATCGGACTGTTCGTGCCGGGCCCCGGGTGGCTCGTCGGCGCGCTCGCGCTGCTCGGCGCGGCCCTCGCCGGCGCGCTGTGGGCGGGCATCCCCGCCGTGCTGTACTACTGGCGCGGGGTGGACGTCGTCGTCGCCACCCTGCTCATGGTGTTCGTGGCCATGCAACTCGTGTCGTTCGCGGTCAACCGCGACTATCTGCTCCAGGAGACCGCGGTCGAAGGCCAGATCCTCTCGCCGCAGTCCGACCTGCTGCCCGAAGGCGTACGGCTGCCGCGCCTCGGCGAATACCCCGACTTCAACCTCGGCACCGGCTTCGTCATCGCGCTCGCCGTCACCGGCGTGGTCGCGTACCTGCTGCGCCACGGAAAATGGGGGTTCCGGCTGCGCATGCTCGGCCTCAACCCGGTCGCCGCCCGCAGGGCCGGCGTGCGGGCCGCCGCCCTCGGCGGCGGTGCGCTCCTGCTGTCCGGCGGGGCCGCCGGCCTGGCGGGGGGCGTCATGCTGACCGGCGGCGTCTACCGCATCCAGGCGGGCTTCGCCGACAACGTCGGCTGGGAGGGCCTGCTCGTCGCGCTCGTGGCGCGCAACCACCCCCTGGTGGCGATCCCCGTCGCCCTGTTCTTCGGCGTCCTGCGCGCCGGCGGCGGTTTCCTGGCCTCCACCGGCGTGCCGCGCTACCTCGTCTCCGTCGTCACCGCGCTGCTCGTGCTCGCCGCGGCCTTCCCGGCCGCCTACGCCGAGCTTCGCAAACGCCGCAGACCAGCCGTGGAGGCGTGAGCGCCGTGGACAGCGTCGAACTCATCCTGGCCAGCGCCGTACGGCTCGCCGTCCCGCTGGCGTTCGCCGCCCTCGGCGAGTGGATCGCCGAGCGGGCGGGGACGCTGAACATCTCCGTCGAAGGCATGATGCTGGGCGGCGCCTTCACCGCGGTCGCGGGCGCCGGTCTGACCGGTTCGGCGAGCGCCGGCCTGCTTTTCGGCGTGGCCGCGGGACTGCTCGTCGCCTTCGTCCACGCGTGCTTCAGCCACCGGCTCAGCGTCAACACCTATGTCGTCGGGCTGACCCTCAACGTGCTCGTGCTCGGCCTGACCAGCTTCCTGCTCCTCAAAACCGAGTCCAGGCAGGTCGACAAGCTCACCATCCCCCTGCTGTCGGACATCCCCGTCATCGGACCCGCGCTGTTCGACCAGCGATGGCCCGCCTACCTGCTCGCCGCCCTCGTCCCCGCCGCGTGGTGGCTCGTCCGCCGCAGCAGATGGGGACTCGAAGCCCGCGCCGCCGGAGAAAACCCGCAATCCGCCGACGTCACCGGCATCGACGTCAACAAACGGCGCAGACAGGCGCTCATGCTGTGCGGTGCGCTCGCCGGACTCGGCGGGGCCTACCTCGCCGTGGCCGAAGTCGGCACCTTCAACCAGAACATGACCGCCGGACGCGGCTATATGGTCATCGCCGCCGTCATCTTCGGCGGATGGACGCTGCGCGGCACGCTTGCCGGGGTGCTCGTCTTCGGCGCGGCCGACGCCATGCGCCTCGCCCTCCCCGCCCTCGGCTACACGCTCAACCCGCAGTTCCTCGTCGCTTCGCCGTACATCCTCGCCCTCATCGCGATGACCTTCTTCGCCACAACCCGCCGCGGGCCCGCCGCCCTCGGACGGCCCTTCGTCAGGGGCATCACGTGACCTCTCATCGGCATGTCACCGAATTGAGGTAGCGGCCGTGCATCGGCAGGCTTTGCCGGCCGGAATTCCCTTGCCTTGAGACTGGTGTCCAGGCATTCCCTCCCGCCATGATGATTCCGGGAGGTGGGGAGGAAATGGGGAATCCGCCGGAGGTGCCGCCGGGAAGCGGGCCGAGAATTCCCTCGGAGTTCAGTGGGATGGATCCGGCGTTGATGAAGAGGTTCATTGAGGAGCTTGAGCGGGCCGCGAGGGTGGTGGCCGAGGAGACCGAGGGGATTCGGCGCGAGCTCAGCGCGGCCGGCCTGCCTGCGGACAGGCTCGCCGCGGCCAGGGAGGTCAGCGGCTGGCTGGAGGACGAGATTCCCAAACTCCGCCAACGCCTGCAGACTATTACGTCCCCGGTTGCGCTGTTACACGGTGGATTGACGCCTTTTGAGGAAACCATTCTGCTCCCGCCCGGCGAGGCGCAGCGTCAAGGCGCGGAACTCGCCAAACGGTTTACCGCCATCGACCTCAAGACCTTCCACCTGGACCCCAACGCCGGCCAGAAGATGCGAGACGTCATCGAAGAACTGGGCCGCCACCGCCACGACGCCGACTTCACCGCCGCATTCTTCGCCGCCGTCGGCCCCGACGGGCTGAAGCCCCTCGCCGACCAGATCAACCGTTTCCGCGGCGAAGACACCATGGTGCCCATCCTCGGTACGGCGCTCGCCGGCGCGATCTCCGGCGGCGGCAGCGTCCCCGGCTTCTCCGCGATCAGGAAAAGGATCGAACAGGCCAAAGGGGCAGAACTGGTATCCATCGCGCCCCTGCTCACCTCCGGTACCTACCCCGCCGAATGGCTGGCCCGTGTCGCCGTGCCCATGCTGGACCTCGACAAGGGACCCGCCGCCGGCGAAACCCTGCGGTCCATCCTCACGGCGCTCGGCAACAACCCCGCCGCCGCCCGCCTCGCCCTCGGCGCGGTCACCGGCCTCAGCCCCCGCAAACTCCCCGGACACGCGGACAAACCCGCGCTCGCCCTCGGAACATTCAACGTTAAGACCCCATTCGGGAACCTGCCCGGCTCCCCGCAGAAGTGGCGCCACCTGCCCGACCTGGCAAACTACCTCAAGCAGTTGAACGCCTGGGTGAAGGAAAACGAGGGCGTCCCCGGCAAACCACTCGGCACCCCCGGCGTGGCGAACGCCTTCGGCCAGATGCTCGCCGCCGCAGCCGGAGCCTACGACGAACGGCAGGGCGAGCACAGCAAGAACGCCGCCTTCTTCGCCTTCACGGTGATGACCACGTTCGACGAGCTCAAACCGGCGGACGGGACCCGGACACACCTCTCGGAGATCGCCGGTTCATACGCCCCCGAGCTCACCCTAGGGGCCGACATGGGGGACTCCGACCTCACCCAGCCGAGCGCCTTCGTGGGCTCACCGGAGCGCGCCGACCTGGTGAAAGTGCCGGGGCTGGTCGGGTCATTCCGCATCAGCCCGGAGGAGACGTTCCTCTTCATGAAGACCTTTGCGGGGCGTGAGGAGTGGCGCCTCCCCTTCGAGGCCGGCATGGGACAACTGGCGGAACGACTCCTCCCCGAGACAGCCAGATTGGCTAAGGCACAAGGAGATGCCCGTGTGATGAGCAGTCTCTTTATTGCTCTTGGAAACGTCAGGGGTTTCGAGTTGGCCGCAATTCAACATGAGCTGAATCCGGATATAGATGCTGATGAGGCGATATTTAAGGCTGAGAGTATTGGTATAGGGGCGGCCATGGGCTTGGCAGGCCTGCTCCTACCGGCTTCGCTGGCCTCTGCAGCGACCTGGACAGTTTTGAGCACTGGAGTGTCCGCTGTCGACGCCTACGGGAGAGCTGAACATGATGATGCGATCAAGGAGGTCAGGAAATTGGAGGACATACAGGTCCTAGGGCGACAGCATTGGACTGCTGATCGTCTCATGGCTCTTGGATTTATGCCGAGAGTCGGACCTGGGCAGGCATCCAATGATGCAGAGGCGTTGATAGCCGATAAGGACGGCCGACTCCTGCCCTTTAATGAGATCGTGAAGAAGCATGGCAGGGCCGGCTTGAAGGCCCTCGATCAATGGCATGTTGACAACGGGCTGGGCACGAACGACGCGTTGGCCCTCGGAAGGCTTTCGCGAGACATGGCAGACGCGTTCGAAGCGCGCAGAGATCCTGGAATGCGTCGAGCTCTTGGCTATGTCAGAGATCCGGAGCTGGAGTGAGGCATTCGGTCTCCCCGTTCACCACGTAGCGTCCTGGTGTTGAGGAATCGAATTTGAGGGTCGTTTTCGTCGGGTCGATGGCCACGGAGATATAGATCAGGTCCGAGCTCACCCGATTCCATTTTGTTGTGCGGTGTGGTGCCACGCGGCTCATAGAACCAAGAAGCAGTTCGTTGAGCATTCCGGGCGACTGCCTGCTACTTGCGTCCTCGCCGGTGGCGCTGAAGGTTTGTTTGGCGCGGTCGTCGCCGCAGGGGATGTCCTTGCCGCCGGGGTCGGTGACCTTGACGTTGAGTGCGCCGCGTTCTTTCAGGAGGGTCATGACCTGGTCTTTGAGGGCGGTGCCGGCTGTGGCGGAGGTGGGGTCGTCCGCGCCGCAGGCGGTGAGGGTGAGGCCGCCGGCCAGAAGAATTGCGCCGAGCCGTACGGGAATGCTGCGGGGCATCGTGGGTCCTCGGAAGGTCGGGACGGCGGACGATCTCTATCGTCCATGAGAACGTCTCCGGTCTTCAAGGTGCGGGGCGGCCCGGGTGGCCGATGGCGTGTCAGCGGCGGCGGAGGGCGGGGTCGGCCAGGGCGGGGTGGGTGCGGCCGATGTCGTCGGGGCTGACGACGGTGCCGGGTGGGACGACGGCGTCGATGGCGTCGAGGACGTCGGGCGGGAGCCGTACGGCATGGGCCTGCAGTTGGCCGACGAGCTGGGCGTGGGTGCGGGGGCCGATGACGGCGGAGGTGACGGCGCGGTGGGAGAGCACGAAGCCGAGGGCGAGCTGGATGAGGGGGAGGCCGGCCTGGTCGGCGATGGCGGTGAGCCGGTCGACGAGGTCGAGTTTGCGGGCACGGACGGGGTCGTCGGCGTAGTCGAAGTGGTCGGCGTTACGTGTGGCGCGGGAGTCGGCGGGCGGGGGTGTGTCGCGGTGGTATTTGCCGGTGAGCCAGCCGCCGTTGAGGGGGCTCCACGCCATGATGCCGAGGTTGTGGCGTTCGGCGAGGGGGAGGACGTTGCCTTCGGCGTGCCGGGCGAGGATGGAGTAGGAGAGCTGTTCCGTGGCGGGGCGTTCGAGGTTGCGGCGTTCGGCGGCCCACTGGGCTTCAACGACGTCTTCGGAGGGGAAGGACGAGGTGCCGAAGGCCCGGATCTTGCCCTGCCGCACGAGGTCGGTGAGTGCGCTCAGGGTTTCTTCGATGGGGGTGTGCGGGTCGGGCCGGTGCAGCTGGTAGAGGTCGATCCAGTCGGTGTCGAGGCGGCGGAGGCTGTCTTCGACGGCGCGTGTGATCCAGCGGCGTGAGTTGCCCCGCCGGTTGGGGGAGTCGCCCATGGCACCGTTGACCTTGGTGGCGATGACGAGGTCGTCGCGGCGGCCTTTGATGGCGCGGCCGAGGATCTCCTCGCTCTCGCCGAAGGCGTATACGTCGGCGGTGTCGATGAAGTTGACGCCGGCGTCGACGGCGGTGTGAACGATGCGTTCGCATTCGTCGTGGTCGGTGTTGCCCCACGCTCCGAACATCATCGTGCCGAGGCAGAGGGGGCTGACTCGGATTCCGGTGCGGCCAAGGGTTCGGTATTCCATGTGCCTGATCCTGTCAGCGCCGGAGCGGTCTGCCGCATCCGCGTGGGAGGAAGGGCGCCGGGGAGGGAAAGGTCAGGACGGAGGTAGTCACCGGGAGGTTGGAGGAGCGGGAATGGGGTTGGAGAAGAAGTTGACCGAGGCGCGCTGGACGCACGTCGCGCTGCCCAGTTGCGACCTCGACGAGGCGATCGAGTTCTACACCACGATGACGCCGCTGGTCGTCGTGTCTACGCATGAGGACAAGGACGGGCGCAACGTCTGGCTGTCCAACGACAAGCAGGTGGAGACGCCTTTCGTGCTGGTGCTGGTGGAGTTCGCCAAGGACAAGGGCAAGAAGCAGCCGCAGCTCACTCCTTTCGCCCATCTCGGGATGGAGGTGCCGAACCGCGAGGACGTGGACCGGATCGCGGCGGAGGCGCGTGAGATGGGCTGCCTGCACTGGGAGCCGATGGAGCTGCCGCCGCCGGTCGGCTACATCTGTGCTTTGAAGGACCCCGACGGCAATGTCGTGGAAATCTCACACAACCAGCAGGTCTTCGAAGAGGTCCGCACCCTCTGGGCCGACTGATCCGGTGGGGTGGTCGGCCGTGAGCTGATCGCTGCCTGCGTTCACCGCGTTTTTGGCCAGCCGATTCCCGGTGGACCGGCTGTGCCGCATGTGCCTGTGGGCGGGCTGTGCCGCATGTGCCTATGGACGTAGGTGTCAGGTGGGGGCTTCGAGGGGGTCTCCGGGGTGGGCGTGCATGCACTCGCCGGTGCCGAGGCACATGCGGCATTCTTCGGTGACGCGGATGAAGACGACCTCGCCGGATTCGCGCACGTGCGGTTTCTCTGGCGTCCACACCGTGCTGCCGCCGCACCATCGGCAGGGGAGCTCGCAGTGGTGTGCGCCATCGGCTATTTGCACTTCCCGCTCCCGCCGCACACGTGGCAGTTCTCCACGGACTTCACCCAGGTCACCGAGCCGTCTTCCTGGCGCTTTGGACGTTCATAGGTGATCTTGCCGCTTCCGGCGCAGTGCCCGCAGTCCGGTGGGGGCTTGTCCATGGATTCCTCCACATCCGTGGTGCCATGCTTCGAGGCGTGGCGACCGGTTTGCGGTTAGGCGGGTCGGGTCCTCGTGCGGTCGTCCACGGCGGGGAGGACCTTGTTGGGCGTTGGGCACGGTGCATGGTTGGGCATGGTGTGTGCTCAGTGCGGTCCAACACGGTCCAACACGGTCCAACACGGTCCAATGGGAGTGAACTGGGCGGCTTGTAGCCGGGACGTTGTGTCAACCGTACGCCCGGCGCAGCAAGATCGGAATCCAGGCAGCGGCATACCAGCCCAGGTCCATCCATGTCCGGTAAGTGTCAGGTAAGTCCTGTCCGACTGCGCGACGTCCCCTCACACAGCGCAAAGATCATCTGGACCGAACGAATCGCAATATGTCACCAAAGGTGGATGGTTCTGGTCATCCGAAACGGTAGGGTCTAGAGTCAATTGTCCCTACAAATGAGACAACTTGTCCGCGCCCAAGGGGGAGGCATTCGCAACCGATCCGGCGGATGTCGCCCAGTCTCGTTGCGGCATGTAGGGGCAATGCGGCCGGTCCGGCACCGTGGGATCGCACCCACGCCGGACCGGCCTCTGTCTGTCGGGGCACATATGGTTCGCGCCCCCGCAAATCTGACCAGGTCCGGATATGTATGAGACCGGGCCGATAGTGGGGCGTTATTTCATGGTTACGGTTACTGGCCGGTAGGTCCCGATGATCCCGGTAGGGTTTACCTGAGCAGTCTTCAACCGGTCAGTGAGTTCGGGCTGAGATGCCCGCTTCAGCACAGGTGGGCAATGGGCCTGGACCCACCGTGTAGGACGGAACTGCTCGTCTCCCGTGGGAAGGTCCTTCCCCCTCTGACCTGCCGTATCAGCCCAACCCAACCTTCCCTTGATGCGGCCGAAGCGGGAGAACCGCTCCGCGCCCCGACACGTGGGGGCGCGAGGACAGAGCGGACCGTGCCCATCTTTCTATGGGCACGATTGCGGAGCCCCGGCCCACTCGCGGCCGGGGCTCTCCCCATTGTCGGCCTGGTCGGCGGTGCCGCTTCAGGAGCTGAGCAGCTCGCGCGCTCGCTCCACCAGCTCCGGAGGGGCGGTCTTTGTGGAACCGGCCCGGAACGGCGGCTCGGGATCGTATTCGATCACCAACTGCACAAGCTGCGCGGTATCCTCGCCCCGTATCCTTGCCAGGAGCGTGAGCGCCATGTCGAGGCCGGCCGACACGCCCGCCGCCGTCGCCACCTTGCCCTCGATGACCACGCGCTCCTCACACGGTCGGGCCCCGTAGTGCTCCAACTGCTCCAGCAGGCTCCAGTGCGTGGTCGCCCGCAGGCCCCGGAGTGCCCCGGCGGCCCCGAGGAGAAGCGAGCCCGTGCACACTGATGTGGTCCACGCCGTGTGCTCGTGCGCGCGCTTGATCCAATTGAGCAACCCGTCGTCGGACAGCGCGTCCGTCGTGCCCGGCCCGCCGGGCACGATGATGATGTCGGGCCGGGGCACCTCGTCGTAGGACGCCGTGGCCGTCAGGGTGAGCGCGCCCTGGTCGTCGGTCACCGGGCCGGGGCGGTCTGACACGAACGTGGTGGTGAATCCCGGTGCGAAGGCCAGCCCCGTGTAGGGGCCGACCACGTCGAGCGCCGTGAAAGCTGGAAATAGCGGAATGGCGATGTGCACGTCATATGTCCTTTGTTCGAAACCGGCGACGGTAGTCACTCGGGCTGACATGTAGGTGGCGGACGAAGACCCGGTGGAGTGTCTGAGGCAGGCCGAGGCCGACCTGTCTGGCCACGCTCGCCAGGGAGTCATCCGTACGCTCCAGCAGCCGCTGCGCCGCGTCGGTACGGCTCAGCTCGACATACCTTCCCGGCGGCACCCCGACCTGGTCGGTGAACACGCGTGAGAAGTGCCGTTCGCTCATGTTGGCCCGCCTGGCGAGGGCAGGGACGCTGAGGTCGTCGTCGGGATGGCTGTCGATCCACACCTGGAGCTCCCGCAGCGCTGCGCTCTGCGGGGTTCTGACGCTCAGCACCCGGCTGAACTGGCTCTGGCCGCCCGGCCGGTGCAGATAGACCACGAGGCCGCGCGCGATGTCGCCGGCCAGGCTGTGGCCGTGGTCCTCGGCGACGAGCGCCAGCGCGAGGTCCACACCGGCGGTCACGCCCGCCGAGGACCACATCCCACCATCGTTGACGTAGAGCGCGTCGCGTTCCACCGTGACGGACGGGAAGCGCCGCCGCAGCTCGTCGAGCAGCAGCCAGTGCGTCGTCGCCCGCTTGCCGTCGAGCAGCCCCGCCTCCGCCAGCACGAACGCCCCCGAACACACCGACGCGGTGCGCCGGGCCATGCGCGAGAGCCTCGCCACACCGTCCAGTAGGGCGGCGTCCGCCAAATGTTCCGCCACGTCGAAGCCCCCCGCCACGACCAGCGTGTCGATCGGCCCTTCGATGTCGTCCAACGCTGTCTCCACCACGACCGAGATCCCGTCACCCGTGCGTACGGTTCCCGCCCGCAGAGCCGTCGGCACCACCTCGTAGCACGGCGGCCGCACAAGGTGGCGCGCCGCGTTGAACACGTCCACCGGACCGGCCATGTCGAGAAGCTGGAAGCCGTCGAAGACCACGATGACAACCCGCTGACTCATGGTTCCCATCATCGTGACCGGTCGCTCATGGCGTCCAGGACACGGTCATCGCAAATCCTGCCAAGATCGCATCGGCCGGAGTTTTCAAGATCGTGGCATATGTGCACGTCAGGGGGCGTGTAGTCGGCGTGTGGGTCTTCGTGCTCGGCGTCACCGCCCTCGTCGCCCTCGAAGTGCTCGTGCCCACCGGCACGCTGCCGCGCCCCGCAACGTGGGTCACCGGATGGAAGGCGCGCCGCAGGCGCTCCAAGCGCTACAGCCGGATCGTGGCCATCGCCGTCAAACACGGCCTCGGCGGCTACATACGCGGACGGCGACGGCTCAACACCCACGAGAACGCGTCCAAGACCGCGCGTTCGCTGCGCGACGCCCTGAACGAGGGCGGAGTCACGTTCGTCAAACTCGGCCAGATGCTCTCCACCCGCCCCGACCTGATCCCCGCCGCCTTCATCGAGCAGCTCTCCACCCTCCAGACCAAGGCCGACCCCGAGCCGTGGGAGCGCATCCAGCCCGCCATCGAGCGCTCACTCGGACGCCCCCTCGGCCAGGTCTTCGCCACCATCGACAAGCAGCCCTGTACGCCTTCGTCGACTGGACCCTGCTGCTCGTCGGCTTCATCCTCGGCCTGCGCTCCCTGGCCTTGGCCTTCAGAAATCCGCCCGACTAGGGCGGCGACGTGCACCGGGAGTTCAGGCGCCGCACCGGGGAGTCAGGCAGGTCAGGAGATGGTGGGCGAAGTCATCGGCTGACCGGTTCGCGCCATACCAGATGAGCCGCGACCTGTCGTCGGGGCCGATGGCGAACTCCACGGTGTTCACACCCTCGGTGTCCTGCAGAAGCCGCATCCGGCGGCGCGCACAGTGGTCGTCTTCACAGCGCAGTACGGCGAGACGCCCGCTCACCCGGTCGTAACCGGCCAGCATGGGCCTCCCCCGCGCGTCCATCGCCATGCCGGGCACCCCGAGGGCGACCAGCTCGCGTATCTCCTCGAACCGCGGCGGCCCCTCGCACGTGCGCGAGGTGCAGGAGATCATCCGTGTCACGACCTGGTCGTCGTCGGAGGTGTCGCTGTGCACGACCACCGGGCGGCCGTCCGGGCGCACCATGAGATGCGTGCGCATCGAGCTCTGCCGCCACGGTGTCACCCGACTCGACGGCAACCGCCGGTCGAAGGTGCGTACGGCGGGCGCCGTACACTCGGCCGACTCGCACAGCACCAGGGTCACCACGTCCGACTCCCGGCTCGCGAACGCCATCACCGGGCTCCCATCGGGCGACACGGCGATGTCCAGCATGCGGTTGTCGAGGGTGACGCGGTAGGTGTCCGACTCGGCCGTCGCGACGGCCGTAGTGGTGCTCGCCGAACACCGGGGATCGCCGCAGAGCGTGAGCTGCAGCAGGCCCTTGCCCCGCGAGGAGGGGTCCTCCGCGAGCGACGCCACGGCCAGCCCGTGCGGGGTCCGGGCGATCGCCGTGTGCACCGCGTAGGCCGCGTCCTTGGAGGCCACGCGCAAGGCGGCCCCTGAGACCCGCCGGCAGCCTTCCGGCCGGCAGGAGAACAACGTCAGCCGCAGCGCCTCCTGGTCGAGCACCCACCCCGCCACGGTGACCGAACCATCGGGCATGGCCACATATCCCGAGTTGACCTCGATGAAGTCCTTCACCGTCACCACGGCGGTGTCCGAGCACGCGGCGTCCGCGCAAAAGGCCAGTTCGGGGCGGAAACTATCCCTCACGACGATGGGATGGCCGTCCGGCCCGAACAGCAGATGGGTCTTCTCCGGCATCTCACCGTCCTGGCTGGACATGTGAGGCAATTCCACATCGGCGACCTCGACCAGGTGGGTCGGGTTGGCGATCAGGGCAGTGCCGTACGTCGCCCCGGGGAGGGCGACCAGCGCCGCGAGTACGGCGACCGCCGGCCCGCAGGCCGACGCCGGCGGCACGGGGGCGGGGCGGGAGGTGCGGCGCGCCTGGTAGAAAACGGCGAGCGTGGCAGCCTGGAACGGGACGGCCATCACGGTGGCGGCCAGGCACAACCCGTCGATCGCGGGCAGCGCGGATCCGACGGGCAGCACCCTCCCCAGGCCCCACAGTGCGAGCGGGATCGCGGAGGGAAGCACCATGACTCCGAGCCCGAGGTTCACCAGCGTGTCGCCGTATGCGATCCGCGCCAGCGCGCGGGCCGTCCGGACCGGCGGCCTGCGGTCAGCGAGCGCGGGAAGGGCCAGAATCAGGGGGAACATCATGAATACCAGGCCGACCAGGATGATCAGCACCGGCACCATCGTGCCGATTCCCGACAGAATCCATAGGCCGACCCCCGTCGCCACTGCGGCGCACACCGCGACCCCCTGAAGGACCAGCAACACCAGTGGCCCCGGCTGCCGCAGCACCTCCGCCACCGCCTGGCCGCCGCACAGCGAGCGCCCCCGAAACGCCTCAAGCACCACCCGGCAGCACGCGACCAGCCCCACCAGCACGCCCAGAACCGTGATCAGCCCCGTCCCCGCGAACGCCGCGCCGACCCAGAACGAGCCGGGGGCGACGCTCGGGGCCCCGTTCACGATGACGGCCCGGTCGCCGATCGCGAGGATGACGCCCAGCGTGGCCAGCGGGCCGGGGGCCAGGGTGATCACCGCGGCCTCCAGGAGCGGCCGGTAGAGGCGCAGGGCCGTGCCGTACGCGGCGGTGATGTAGGCGCGGTCACCGTCGGGCGCGTGGAACGCCCGGTTTTTCTCGGGGCTGTCAGGCGGCACGGAGGTGAGGGCCAATCGAGTTTTTGTCGGTGAGCGAGTACGGCGGACCGGGAATATCATGCGGCATTGGCGGAAGATTTGCCACAAAACAGAAGGATATCGCCCATCGTGCTGCCCGATTGACCGGCTATGGGTAGGTGGTAGAGATTTAAACTAGTGGCACCTCTTAGCGGATTGATGCCCGAAAGCATGATGAATGCGTAATTCGCGGGTTTTTGGCGGCCGTGAGGGAAACGCGTTCTTGAGGACGAGCGCGAACGCCCGCCCTACTGCGCGTCCGCCATGTCGAAGAAACGAAGCTCCAATCGGGTCGCCCGCTGGAAGAAATCGAGCACCCGGCCCTGCTCCTCCACGCCCAGACCAGGACCGACCCGGTCCAGCTCTCCCCGCAGGAAACCCACCCAGGCCCGGAAATCCTCACCGTCGTGCAACTCGATCCACTCCCGGTAGAGGAAGTTCTCGGGGAGCGGCTGCTTCGCCCGGCTCGCCCACCCGAGATACACCCACTCCGCCACACACAGCACGGCGACGATCAGAGCGTAGTTCTGACTCGTCCTCGCCTCGTCCATCAACGCCCGGAAATCCAGCGTCACCGGCTCAAGCACCGTCGGCGACAGCTCCCCGCCGAGCTCCGCGAGCGCCCGGTGGAAATAGCTGCGCTCGGTGTCCGTCGCGATCTGCCCCACAAACCTGCTGAACGGCACGCGGGCCTCGAACGAGTCCGCGCTCGCGACGGCGGCCCCGAGAAGCGCGGTGAAACTGTCGACGAACTGGAAATCCTGCTCCAGATACCTGCGCATCTTGTCGTCGGAGACCTCGCCCCGGTTGATCTCCTCCGCGAACCGGTGCTCCACCACCGCCGTCCACTCCGGCTCGCACGCCGAACGCAGCCACTCACTGAATGCGGGGTCGGCCACCGAAGCGCTCCACACCGCATACGAAATACCGCTCACACGCCCTCCCCAAAATCACACGGATCCCGCCCGGCCAACCGGCCGAACCGCGCCGTACCCGCCCGGCGGACCGCTCTCCCGATCACAGCGAGCATAATCACGGCGCCTTCCCGGACACACCGCGGCCTAACCGATGAGCGCTGCCGCCACCCAGGCCGCGACCGAGGCGGACAGCAGCCGGATGCCGCACTGGATCAAGCGGTATTTCCTAGAGACGATCCTGCTCATGACAAGGATGTGATCCGCCGCCAGCTCCAGCTCTGCCGACTTCACTGGTGATATGCGGTGAGGAAAGAGCCCATGCGCCCGATGGCCTCCTCCAGGTCGTCGGCGTTCTGCAGTGTGACGACACGGAAATGATCGGGCGTCGGCCAGTTGAATCCGGTGCCCTGCACCACGAGGATGTGCTCCTTCTCCAGAAGGTCGAGCACGAACTTGACGTCGTTGTTGATCCGGTAGACCTCGGGGTCCAGACGGGGGAAGACATACAGCGCGCCGGCGGGTTTGACGCAGCTCACGCCCGGGATCTCGTTGAGCAGTTTCCACGCGCGGTTGCGCTGCTCCCACAGCCGGCCTCCGGGGCGGACCAGAGCATCGATGCTCTGCCCGCCGGTGAGCGCCGCCTGAATCGCGTACTGCCCGGGCATATTGGCGCACAGCCGCATGTTGGCCAGGATCTCCAGGCCCTCGATGTAGGACTGCGCCCGTTCCCTGGGGCCGGTGATGGCCATCCACCCCGAGCGGTAGCCGCACACCCGGTAGGTCTTCGACAGGCCGGAGAACGTCAGACAGAGGACATCGGAGGCCAGCGAGGCGATCGAGGTGTGCACCGCGCCGTCGTAGAGGATCCGGTCGTAGATTTCATCGGCGAACACCACCAGGCGGTGACGCCGGGCGACATCGAGAAGCCCGCGCAGAAGGTCGACCGGGTAGACCGCCCCGGTCGGATTGTTGGGATTGATGATCACCAGGGCCTTGGTCCTGCTCGTGATCCTGGACTCGATGTCGTCGAGATCGGGAAGCCAGTCGGCCGACTCATCGCACACGTAGTGCACCGGGGTGCCGCCGCTCAGCGACACCGCCGCCGACCACAGCGGATAATCCGGCGCGGGGATCAGCACCTCGTCCCCGTTGTCCAGCAGCGCCTGCGCGGCCATCACGATGAGCTCGGAAACGCCGTTGCCGAGGTAGACGTCCTCGACCTCCACACCCGCCAGCCCGTTCCTGGCGTAGTGCTCCACAATGGCCTGGCGGGAGGAGATAAGCCCCTTGGAATCACCATAACCGTGAGCGAAAGGCAGATTCCTCACCATGTTCTGCACGATCTCCTCGGGCGCTTCGAACCCGAAAGGTGCGGGGTTGCCCACGTGCAGCTTAAGGATTTTTCTTCCCTGCGCCTCAAGCTCCATGGCCCGTTTCAGCACGGGGCCACGGATATCGTAGCAGACGTTTGCGAGCTTTTCAGACTGGCCTATTTCCATGTCGAGTATCTTAACTCGTCGCAGTATTTAGCAGGGATTAGCGACGAAGATATCAGGGAAAGGCTGTTGCTAGAAAAAATTTCCTGGAAATGCGCCGGCCCCTCGCCGCCCCCTGTAAACGCCGGGCGTCGCGGGGCCGTGCGCCAGGCGGGCGCGGCGCAATGGCCAGGGCGGGTCACCGGCCGCCGATGCCCTTCGAATCGGCGGACCGGCGGACCGGCGGGTCGGCGGGTCGGTGGGTCCCGGTCAATCCGCCAAAGCCTGGGCGTAGAACTGCGCGGGGTCCGCCGCGAGCGACGCCTTAACGTAACGGCTCGCGTCATCGACCAGCACCTCGATCGCGCCGGACTCCACACCGTCGAGGCTGGCTCGCGCGACCTCCGCGGGGTCGATCTTCGGCACGTCGTAGTCGGCCATCATGTCGGTGTCGGCCGACCCCAGATGCACGCCCTGCACCAGCGTCTTCTGCCCGGCGAGCTCGAGGCGCAGGCCGTTCGTCATGTTCCACTCGGCGGCCTTGGCCACGGCGTAGGCGTTCGCCCCGTCGTAGGCGGACCACGACAGCACCGACAGGATGTTCACAATCGCCCCGCCGCCGTTCGACGCGAGAATCGGAGCGAACGCGCGGATCACGCCAAGCGTTCCGAACACATGCGTGTCCAGCTCAAGCCGCATCATGTCGAGGTCGTCGGCCAGGAGGTTCGTCCCCGTCGCGATCCCGGCGTTGTTGACGAGCAGGGTGACATCGGTCGCCGCGGCAGCCGCATCCGCCACCGACCGCGAGTCGAGAAGGTCGAGGCGCAGCGCCACCACCCGCGGATCGGAGATCTCGACCTGCTCGGGGCGGCGCGACGTGGCGTAGACCTTCGCGGCCCCGCGCGCGAGCAGTTCATCGACAAAACGGCGGCCGATACCGCGATTAGCTCCAGTGACGAGCGCGATCGAGCCGGTCACATCCATGGTGCTTCCCCTCGCTCCGGTCGCGGACGCCTTCGCATCCGCCTGCTGGCAGCTACGCTAAGACTTCACGTTGACGTCAAAGGCAAGTCTGGCGCCGCGACGAATACCGGCCGTTGAGACCAGTCAGGAGGACGCACAGCATGCGAATCGGGGAACTGGCCGCCAAGTCCAACGTGAGCACCCGCGCGCTCCGCTACTACGAAGAGCAGGGCATCCTCAGCTCCGAGCGCACAGCGAGCGGCCAGCGGACCTACGCGGATTCCGCGGTCGACCGCGTGCGGCTCATCCAGCAGTTCTACGCCGCCGGGCTCAGCAGCCGCATGATCGCGACCATCCTGCCCTGCGTCGACGCCGGTCACGCGGAGCCCGATCTGATCGAGAGCC
Source organism: Sinosporangium album (assembly GCF_900100605.1). GTDB lineage: Bacteria > Actinomycetota > Actinomycetes > Streptosporangiales > Streptosporangiaceae > Sinosporangium > Sinosporangium album. The sequence goes on from NZ_FNCN01000004.1 coordinate 54,304, forward strand.
TGCGTGCCGAACGCGCCCGCATCGCCGCGAGCATCACCGAGCTTGAGGAAGCCGCACGCAACCTCGACCACGTCATCGACCTCGCCATACACCCAGATCCGGAACACTGCCCGGCTCTGCGCCTGCATCCCGCCGCCGAGGCCACACCACCCCTCTAACCCCTCTAACGGACCGTGAAAGTGGTGGGCACTGTCGGCTGCGGACTCACACTATTTCGGGCGTTCGCGACGTTCATCACACGGTCACCTCCAGTCGGTCCATCACGGTGGTGAGGACGTCTTCGACGCCGATCCGCAGGAGCCCCGCGTCGGGCTCCTCCCCGTGCGGATCGCCGGTCCGGCCCGCCCAGAGCGCGACATGCGGCCCGTCGGGGGCGGGCCCCCACAGTTGCGGGGAGACCGGGCCGAACAGCACCACCGACGGCGTACGGCAGGCGGTGGCCAGGTGGGCGATCCCGGTGTCGCCGCAGAGCACCAGCGAGGCGTCCTCGACCAGCGCGGCCAGGTCGCCGAGTCCGGTGTGTCCGGCGAGGACGCGGTCGGCGGGCAGATGGGCGAGCCGCGCCACGCGTTCGGCGGTGCCGACCTCGTCTTGGTCACCCGTGATGACGACGTCGTGGCCCGCCATGCGCAGCTCGCGCACCACCCAGGCGAACCGGGCGGGCGGCCACCGCCGCGCCGGGTCCTTGGCTCCCGGGTGCACGATGACCGGCCCGGCGCGTTTCGGGGTGCGTACGGCGAGCAGCAGGTCGGCCGGGTCGGCGGCGATCCCGTACCACTGCAGCATGAGGCACCAGCGGTGCACCTCGTGCGCCTCGGGATTCCACGCCGGCCCCCGTACCTCGGGCAGGTGGGGGTGGGCGTGGGTGAGCAGGCGGCCCGGCCGGAGGGCGCGCAGGGCACGGGTGCTCCGCGGTCCCCGCCCGTGCAGGTTGACGGCCACCTCGGGGGAGCGGACGGGCACCGGGCCGGGGCCGGACACGTCCACCAGCTCGTCTACCGCGCCGATCAGCGGCAGCAGCTCCGTCAGCCAGGCCGGTGCGGCGAGGACGAGCCGGTGGCGGGGGTAGGCGCGCCGCAGCGCCCGCAGGGCGGGCACCGCGGTGAGCAGGTCACCCAGTCCGAGCCCCCGGAGCACCAGCACGACGGGGGCGTCCGTCACGGCCGCGACATCTCGGTGGACGGGACGACAACGGTGATCACGAGGCGAACACCTGCCCCCGCCGTACGAGGAACGGGCCGATGGCGAGTGCGTCCACCGGGGCGGAGCCGAAGTACTCCAGCGCGTCCCGCGGATCGTCGACCGTAGGGCGTCCCGCCGTGTTGAGACTGGTGTTGATCACCACCGGCAGGCCGGTGCGCGCCTCGAACTCCGCGAGCATCCGGGCGAGCGGCGGGTCGTCGGCCGGATCGACCGTCTGGACCCTGGCGGTGCCGTCCACATGCACGGCCGCCGGGATACGTTCACGCCATCGGGGCCGCACGTCGTGCACGAACAGCATGTAGGGGCTGGGGAGCGGCCCCCGGCTGAAGACCTCGGCGGCGCGGCCGGCCAGGACCATGGGCGCGACGGGCCGGAACTGCTCTCGGCCTTTGACGTCGTTCAGCCGCTTGGTGTTGCCCGGGTTGCCGGGATGCGCGAGCAGGGAGCGTCCGCCGAGGGCTCGGGGCCCGAACTCGCCGCGCCCCTGGAACCACGCGACGATCCCGTCGCGGGCGAGTTCCTCGGCGACCGCCGCCGCCAGATCGGCAGGCCGCTCGTACGGCACCCGCGCCAGGTTGAGCAGGGCCCGCAGCTCTTCGTCGTCCCAGCCGCGCCCGAGAGCCACCGAGGTCATGGGCGCGGTGGGCTCGCCGTACATCTGCGCCAGATGCAGGGCGCCGCCGAGGGCGGTGCCGGCGTCGCCGGAGGCGGGCTGGACCCAGATGTCGTCGAACGGCCCATCGTGCAGGAGGCGGGTGTTGGCGACGCAGTTCAGCGCCACGCCCCCGGCCATCGTCAGGCGGCGCTCCCCGGTCTTCCGGTGCAGCCACCGGGCGAGGTCCAGCAGGACCTCCTCCAGCCTGAGCTGCACGCTTGCGGCCAGGTCCGTGTGGTCGGCCGTCCAGGGCTCGCCCTGGCGGAGAGGCTTGGTGTAGTCGGTCCAGGTAATGGGGGCGACGCGGAAACCGCCGTCTGCGGTGGGGCGGATGAGCTCCCGCAGTTCCTCAAGAAAGCGGGGCTCGCCATAGGAGGCCATGGCCATGACTTTGTATTCGTCGCTTGACCTGTGGAATCCGAGGTGTTCTGTCACCTCTTCGTACATGAGGCCGAGGGAATGCGGCAGGTCCTGCTCGGCGAGCACCGTGAGTTCGCCGTTCCGGTAGCGTCCGGCGAGATAGGAGGTCGCCTCGCCGCGTCCGTCGCACACCATCACCGCCGAGTCGCCGTACGGCGCCGCCAGGCCGGCCGAGGCGGCGTGGGCGATGTGATGGCTGACGAAGTGGACGCGGGCCGGGTCCAGGCCGGGAAGGGCCGCGGCCAGGAAGGCGGGGGCGCGGTAGGCGTAGGTCGTGCGCAGGTCCTCCCAGTTCGGGTCCCGGTCGGCGCCGCCGCCATGCCGTACGAGGCTGGGATCGTAGGAGTAGGCGACGGCGTCGAGGTCGGCGGGGTGGACGCCGGCCTGGCGCAGGCACCACGCCGCCGCCTGTTCAGGCAGTTCCCACGCGGAGAGCGGCACCGGCTCCTTGCCGTGCTTCCTGCGCGTGAATCGCTCCTCCTCGGCGGCTGCGGCTATCTCTCCGTCGATCACCAATGCCGCCGAGGGGTCATGGAATATCGCGTTAATTCCTAGAAATTTCACGCTAATTCCTCCCGTTGGCAGTACTCCCTCCTCTACCAGGAGCCGCCAGGGATGAAACACTCCATTTGCAAATAAAGAACTATAATCTTCGTGGACCTAAACATTCTTACCAGAAGGCATGGGATCAGGCATGTCGCCATGGTTGACCGGGTAGCAGATCCGGACACAGGCTCCTCGGCCACTACTGGAGGGCTCATGCCCGTCTCACCCCGCGCCCGGCTTCCCGCGGCGGTCCTCTTCGACCGGGACGGCACACTGATCGAGGACGTCCCGTACAACAGCCGCCCCGACCTCGTCAGACCCCTCCCAGGAAGCCGCGAGGCGGTCGAGCGGGTCCGCCGCGCGGGCGTGGCCACCGGTGTGATCACCAACCGGTCCGGCGCGGCCCCAGGGCTGATCGAGCCGGAGCGGCTGTCGGCCGTCAACGCCCGGGTCGACGAACTCCTCGGCCCCTTCGACGTATGGGCGGTGTGCCCCCACGACGACGCGGCGCGGTGCACATGCGGCAAACCCGCCCCCGGCCTCGTCCTGCACGCCGCCACCAGCCTGGGCGTGGACGCCCGGGACTGCGTCGTGATCGGCGACATCGGCCGAGACGTCGAGGCGGCGCGGGCCGCGGGCGCCCGCGCGATCATGGTGCCGACGCGCTACACGCTCCGCCACGAGATCGAAGCTGCCGAGGAGACCGCCGACAGCCTGCACACCGCAGTGCTCAAAGCGATCGGCGAGGTCCCCGCGGAACCGGCCCCATGACGGGGATCCCGTTGTGGAGAGACGGCACGGCGACCAAGGTCATCTCCCAATTTTCTCCCACACACAGAAAAAGGGCCCGGTCCGCTTAGCGGATCAGGACCCTGATCTGGTCAAACTGGGTCGGGGTGGCGGGATTTGAACCCACGGCCTCTTCGTCCCGAAATCTCGGCTACCCCACTGGTGCACTCCTGTCCCACCCGCTGACGAGGGTGAGTCCGTCTCTCAAGATCTCTGGATATGCCCCTCACTCCGATGCGGTTGCTGTACTTCGTGGCTGTACAGACTGCCGTGACTGCCCAGGTCAGGAAGGGGGTTGTGGGGCGACCGTGCCAGCCGGCTGAAGCGGCACAGGAGGACGGTCCGAGCCTGATGTGCCGCCATCATGATCGCCAAGGCTGCGGCTGGGGTGCCAGCGGCGGCCGGGATGCCGTCGGTGAAGTGGACAAGTGGCCGCTCAGGAGCGATGTCCACTTCAGCGCGTGGACGGCTTCGGGCGCGGAGCATTTCAATCGGTCACGATGACGCCCGATGGTTCCTGGTGCCTGGTGAAGGCACCGGCTGAAGGCGGCAGACAGGGTCCCCGGCATTGGGAGCAGAGGAATGAGCGCGCCAACGATTGAGACACAGACCCAGGTGGCCAGCGTCGAGGGCCAGGGCGGCGGGTTCGACCCGTTCGACCTCGACATCGCCTTCATCGAGGGCACGCCGGCGGCGGACACGGTGCTGATGTGCGGTACCGGCGACACGTGCGGGAGCTCGTGCCCCAGCGCCTGCACGACGTCGTAGAGGGCGAAGTCCTTGTTCGGTCTCGGGCACGTGATCAGGAACGGAGCGTGAGATGACCCGAGTCAGGCGCAGGATCTACATGCGCAGCGGTGCGGCGATGCTTCGCGCCTCGGTGAACCTCACGGGACCGAATCTGCCTGCGTGGCCGGGGCCGGACGGCACGGGGGAAGACTGGCGGACGTGGATCGACCGGGCGTGGGCCGACAGATCGTTCCGGCGGGCGGTCAGCTCTGCCAGTCCGGAGCTCGCCCGACAGGTTGGCGTGATCGTCAGTGGGCGGCCGTTGAAGTTGCGTCGAATGCAGCGAGCCGCCTTGTCCGTCGCGCGTTACGCCAACCGGTACGTACATCGGTCTACGCCGTTTGGGTGGTTCGCGGGTGTCGGGCTCGTCGAGTTCGGTGCTGGGGCGTTCGTGCGATTCGGAGAGGGGCACGAGGTCTGCGCTCGGGTCGATCCGGCGGAGCTGGACGGCTGGCTCAGCGAGCGGGAGTCCGACGCCGTCGTGATGTCCGACGTCGATGTGTGTGTGAACAACCTGGCGCGGGTGGAGGGGAACCGCGTCTTCGTTCCGTCGGAGGGCGATTCACGCTTCTCGCTGGCGCTGACTTCGGCGGTGGCCCTGGTCCTCAAGACGGCCGTCGCGCCGATCGGTTGTTCGGTGCTGGTCGACAAGCTCTCGGCAGAGTTTCCGGGCGTCAGTGAGGAGCGGTCGGGCGCGCTCGTGAGGGAGCTGCTTCGGGTTCGCCTGCTCAGGTCGGCGATGCGCGCCGCCGCCACCGTCACCGATCCCAGCGCGGGAGTTCCGGCGCTCACGCAAACCACGGCCGGTACGGTCGATGTGCGCCTGGACGCTCGGGTGCGGCTGCCGGAGACCGTCTCCATCGAGATCGAGACGGCTGCGACCGCGCTGGCGAGGCTTGCCACCTATCCGGCTGGAACCGCGGCATGGCGCCGCTACATCGAGCGCTTCGAGGAGCGGTACGGCGAAGGTGCCGAGGTCGAGTTGGACCGGCTGGTCGACCCAGTCTCGGGGTTGGGGCTGCCGGACGGCTTCGGCCAGGTCGAGGAGCCCCCACGGCCGATGTCGCGCCGTGACCGCCTGCTGCTGGAGCTCGCTGGCACTGCTGCGGTCGAGGGCCGACGGTCCATGATCCTCACCGAGGAAATGATCGAGGAACTGGAAGCGGCTGCCGGAGGCCCTGCGCTCGTGCCAGCGCCTCACCTTGAGCTGTGTGCTCAGGTGCAGTCGCGCTCGCTTGCCGCTCTTGATGCTGGCGACTTCCGCGTCCGGGTGCTGACCGTCTCCCGCGCGGCGGGGACGATGACCGGGCGGTTCTGGCACCTGTTTCCCGAGGCCGCTTCCGAGTACGCCACCCTCCCAACGGTGGACCCTCAGGCCAGCCTGGCGCAGTTGTCGTTTCATCCCGCACGCGTCGGGGCCGATCTCTTGGCCCGCGCGCCGCAGGTACTTCCGAAGATCGTGAGCGTCGGCGAATTTCGACATGTGGGGCCGGACGTCCACTTCGCCTCCGACTTGTCGGTCGGACTGCGAGCAGGGCACCTCTATCTGACCGTGACGGAGACGGGTGACCGTCTGGAGCTCCTGACGCCGACGGCTATCAACTTCGTCTGGAACAGCTTCACGCCTCCTCTGGTCAGGTTCCTGGCCGAGATCAGCAGGGCCGCGACGCCCCAGGTGACCTGGTTCGACTGGGGCGCGGCATGGACGCTGCCTTTCACACCGGCGCTCCACTACCGGCGCAGCGTTCTGGCCGCCGCCCGGTGGCAGCTTCGTGCCCGGGTGCTGCCCGATCGAACGGCTCCCCTTGAGCGCTGGGTAGAGCGGCTACATACCTGGCGGCTGGGAGTCGGCGCTCCCGAGCGTGTACTCCTCGCTCTGGACGACCAACACCTGCATCTGAACCTCACGCTGAATCTTGATCTTGACCTCCTCCGCTCTCACCTCAGCGCTTCCCGCACCGCGATCCTCCACGAGGCACCACCGCTCGACGCGAACGGGTGGATCGGCGGGAGAGCCCATAGTGTCGTTCTGCCGATGAGGTCGAGCCGATGAGCGCACCCCACATGCAGGCGCTGGCCGAGGGAACGCTCGGGCTGGCGCTTCTGCACCTTGAACGCGGCGATCTCGCCTCCGCGCGACCGCTCCTGGCGGACGCGGTCGCCGATGGCGTCAGCGTCGGAGCGAACGCCTCCTTGTTCCACGGCGCTCCCGCGCTGGAGTTCGTCCTCGGGTGTGCTGGCCGACGAGATCCAGCCGTAGAGGACGCTGTCGATCGAGTGGTCAGTGCTCGCTTGTCAGCTGCGGACGAGCGCCGAGGCTCAGAACGGCGCCCCAGTCTCAAGGAATTCGATTTGATCTCCGGGCTCACCGGGATGGCGGCGCTGCTCCTGTCGCGTCCCCGACCTTCATCGGGTCTCGACGATGTCCTGACCTACCTGATCGGACTCGCGACCCCGTCGGAGGGAGTACCAGGTTGGTGGTCGGACGACAGCCCTGGCCACGAGGAGACCGTCGGCGGGCACAGCAATCACGGGATCGCGCACGGGATCGCCGGTCCGCTCGCGATGCTCGCGATCGCGGCGCGTCGTGGTGCCCGCATTGAGGGCCAGGTGGAGGCGATGGAGGTCTTCTCCCGCTGGTTGGAGCGCTTTGGGGCGTTCTACTGGGTCACGCGCGATCAACTCGCGGCCAACGACCCACCGCGGACACATCCGGGGAGGCCGTCGTGGTGCTACGGAGATCTCGGCATCGCTCGCGCGCTCCAGCTGGCGGCGATCGCAACGGGAGACCTGACCAAACAGCAGGCAGCCGAGGACCGCGCGTACGACGCCCTCACTGATCCGGTTCGTCTTGGTCTGGTCATTGACGCGTCGCTGTGTCACGGCTGGGCTGGCTTGCTCGCGGTCACACGGGCGATAGCTGCCGATAGCCGCAGCCCGCAGCGGTTCAGCGCCCTGGCCGAAGCGCTTTCCGCCCGTCTCGCCGAGACCATCGCGGCTTTGCCCAAGACGGGGTTTTTGGAAGGTCGAACCGGAGCCCGGTTGGCGCTGGAGGGATCGACCACCACCGGCTGGACTCGCGCGCTGCTGATCGACTAACGCGAACTTCGACCTGAGCAGGAGAGAGCACGACCAATGGACTGGAACGACGAGAACCTCCCGGTCATGACGCCCGAGCAGGGCTGGTGCCAGGTGACGGTCACGTTCAAGGGCGGTGCCGGAATCAGCAGGGAAGCCGCGATCGCCCTGACGGCCGCCCTGTCCGATCAGCGGTTCCATTTTCTCCGCAAGGAGGGGAAGCTTCGCTTGCGCACCGAGCGTCCTGCGGACAGGGTGTTGAACGATTTCGTCACCGCTGGCCTGGCGACTAGCTGGGCTGCTGGAGTGTATGAGCCCGAGACCAACGCGTTCGGCGGGCCTCAGGGAATGAGCGTCGCGCACCACATCTTTTGCGCCGACAGCCGGGCGGCTCTGGCCGAGACGGGAGACGCGCGCACCAGGGAGCGGGCCATCCTGCTCGTCTCGACCATGAACCGAGCCGCCGGGCTCGATCCGTTCGAGATCGGAGATGTCTGGGCGAAGGTCGCGGATCTCCGGCCGAAGATCGAGCCTCCCGCGAGCGGGCGACGCCAGGCATCCCTCTCCGCGATGCGCCGCCTGATGAACGCCGACGCGGGACAACGAGAGGACGCGGAGCATGGCTGGCTCGCACGAGTCGAGGCTTTCGAAGAAGCCGGTCGCAGCCTCAGGCAACTCAACGCCGACGGCCTGCTGACGCGCGGGCTGCGCGCCGTCCTCGCACATCATGTGGTCTTCACCTTCAACCGAGCCGCCGTGCCCGTCGCCGAGCAATCGGCAGCGGCATGGCTGGCCCGACACGCTGCTTTCACCGATGACGAACCCGCTGCCGCGCCCAGCGGATCAGCAGGTCCGACCGCCCATAACCTCACGAACATGGAGACGACCATCACCACGACCATCGATCCCGCCGAGCTCCGCGCTGACCTGGTGACCAGACTCACCGCGTCCGGCCACCTGCGCACCCCGGCGATCATCGAGGCGTTCTCGACCTCAGAACGCCACGCGTTCGTCCCGGATGCGGAGCCGGAGGCCGCCTACAAGGACGACGCCGTCTCGATCAAGCTCGACGACGACGGCGAGATGATCTCCTGCATTTCCGCACCGTCGATCGTCGCCACGCAGTTGGAGCAGCTCGACCCGCGCCCTGGACACAAGATCCTCGAAGCCGGGGCCGCTACCGGGTACAACGCAGATCTCCTCGGCCGCCTGGTCCACCCCGGCGGGCACGTGTGGACCGTGGACGTAGACCAGGATCTCGTCGACAACGCCAAGGCCAACCTCTCCACCGCCGGTGCTTCGAACGTCACCGTGCTCCTGGCCGACGGCGCGGCGGGGCTCCCCGAGCACGGCCCCTACGACCGGATCCAGTTCAGCGTAGGTGCCGGCGACGTTCCGAACGCCGTCCTGGAGCAGCTCGCGCCCAACGGACGCCTGGTGATCCCGATGAGGATTCGCGGCAGCATCTCCCGCTCTTTCGCCTTCGAGCGAGACGGCGATACCTGGAAGACCGTCTCCTGCGAGATGGCGACGTTCGTTCCGCTCCGCAAGGGAGTCTGCGACGACGTCTACACCCTCGTCCACCATCAGGGACCCGGGAATGTCCGGCTGGAGACCTTCAGCGAACAGCAGGTCGACCGCGAGGCGATGACCACCATCCTCGACACACCAGCCACTAGGAAGTACACCGGGGTCAAGTTCCGGCAGGGTGATCCGTGGCAGTGGGTCTACCTGTGGCTGGCGTGCGTCCTCCCGAACGGCCTGTCCCGGATGCCTGGCCAGCGGCCCGGATTCACGCCCCACTTCGGATGGGGCTCGATGGCGGCTCTCGACGCGGGGGCGCTGGCCTACCTGACCGTCCGGGAGGGCGAGGATGACGCTGGCCGGTTCTGGGAGATCGGAGTCCTCGGCCACGGCACCGGTTCGGCGGAGCTCACTGACCAGATCGTGACCGCGATCGCCGATTGGAGCCGCGACTACGGCAACAGTGCGCCCGAGCCCGGGTTCCGAATGGCCACCGCCGCCCACCGCGATCAGCTCAAGGCCGCTGAGCCGCGCTTCGTGATCGACAAGAAGTTCAGCCGCCTCGTCGTCGACTGGCCATGACGAGGGGCTAGAGCAGTGATAGAGCTCGCGATCGCCGCACGCATCCCGCTGGTTCGCCGTAACAAACCCCCTGGGCTCTCGCTGGAAGCACGCATCGCGGAGCTCACCGCGCTGACCGTCGAGCCGCCTGGCGCGGACCACCACCAGCTGGTGGCCCGCGCCAGCGGGGTCCTCAACTTCGCCGCCTTGATCGCATCGGACACCGGGCTCCCGGACCTCGCGGCCGACCTCTGCTGGCGTCAGCACGAGATCTTCACCGAGTCGGACGACCTTCCCGCGGACGTCGCGGTGATGTCGCTGATGCCGCTGGTCAACATCGCACGACTCCTGATCCGGGAGGGTGACGGAGACGCGGCATACGACACCCTCCACCGCCTGTACCGGGCTGCTCAGCAGCGCGGCAGCGCCGTCATCGGAGAACACGAGATCGACATGGCGTCGTTGATCCGCGACGACGAGACCCACCGCGTGATCTGCACCGAGCTGTGGACCACGCTCCTTATCGACGGAGCCCGAGCGCTCGCCCGGAGCGGCCGGTGGACGGAGGCCGCCAACGCGATCAGCACACACCGCGGAGTCGGAAACCGTCTCCTCGACGGCAGGCAGATCAAGATCATGTCATTTGTGGAGCAGAATCTCCATGAGGAAGCCGTCCGAACGATCGACGCGAGCACGCTGACCGATCCGTGGGAGAGCACCGTCGCGAACCTGCTCCGGATCTACTGTCGGCCGGACAGGTCGAAGATGGCTCTCGATGAGCTGGACCGGATGGTTCAGGCGGCCAAGACGCTGGTCAATGACCCCAACCCGATGACCGCTTCCTTCCGCGTGCGCGCCGGTCTGACCGCACTCGATCTGGCCGCGAACCAACATGTGCCGAGCGCGATCGACCTGTGTGGCGCGATCATCGAGGTGGCCACGGCCGACGCCTACGCGGCCCGTGACGTCCTGGACTCGGAGCAGCGGCCCCAGCTGACCGTTGACTCCGTCCGCAAGCTCACAGCAGTGGTCTCGGCCGCTGGGCTCGGGCAACGGTTCCTCAAACCGGGCCAGCTTGACGCCCTCACGAAGGTGGTCGCTTTGGCGGATCGCCGCTTGCGGGCCCTCATCGACAAGACCTCGCGGTCGAAGGCGCGCGGCGGTTGACCGATCAGGAGAGCGGGCTCCAGCGCCAGGGCCGGGCTCCGCTCTTGTCCCGAAGACAATCGACACGGAGTTGCGCCTCGGACCTGGCGTCGGGATGTTCGGACGCGTGCTGCGCCAGGTAGCAGGTCATACGCAGCTCTCGAACATCGCGCATCACTTCGAACCCGTCCCACGCCGTGACGTCCTGGCCGTACGCCTTGCAGAACTCGGCGTAGTCCTCAGGTGAGATCCAGGCGAAGGACGTCAGCTTGATCGCTGTGGAGACGAGATCCCAAGCGGGAGAGCCGATCGAGAAGCGCTCCAGATCCACGAAGAAAGCGGACGTCTCGCCGAGGGCGACGACGACGTTGCCCGCCCACGCGTCGCCGTGAACGACGCACGGCTCGTCTTCGGGGAGGTGACCCCAAGCTGCGCGCAACGCCTCAAGGTGATCGGCGAGGAAGGCACGGTCATCGGGGGACAGCGTCGAGGCGGCGCTGATCCGCTCGGGGAGCCTCACGAAGGGGTTCAACGGAGCGAGGCCGATCTCCTCAGGAACCCTTTGGGAATGGAGACGCTTCAGAAGCGAGCCGATCTCGCCAGGACGGCCCTGTCGATGCTCGGGCAGGAGACGCCAATAGGTGACGGGACGGCCGTTGATGAGGACGGGCTGGTCGATGTCGTTCAGTGCCTCAACCGCGGGAACTCCCCGTTGCGCGAGCCAGCCGGATACCGCGACCTCACGGGCGGCGACCGTGCCCTGGCCGACGCGACCGATCCGGACGACGGCGTCGCCGACTCGATAGATGAAGTTCTCGCCCATCCTGATCGGAGTCGCCATGGACGGGTCGAGGCCAGCCCTGGCGCAGGCTTCCTCCACGATGAGTGGAAGGTCCGCTGAGAGGGTCACTGGTCGGGCACCATCTTCCGGATGCGTGCGCACAGTTCGGGAACACCGTGCTCACGCTGGTGCGGCACCGCGGTCCGCGCCAGTTCACGGAGATCGGTGAAGGCACGGCGGGACTGAATGCCGGCAGCATCGCGTAGTGCGGCCCTGGCGACGGTCACGCCTTCGGCGGGATCCCCGGTCATCATGGTCAACGTGGCCAGTTTCGTGCCGGAAATTGCGCGTGAACGCGCGTACTGATCGGTGTGCCCAGACACGGCTGTCGCGAGTCGGCGGGCTGCTCGCGGCTCCCGAATCCCTGCCGCGACCAGATCGAAGAGGGCGTGGCCGGTGTCTCCGTGGTGCTGCGCGGCGTCGTAGTACCCCATCCAAGGCGGGTCGATGGCCGGGTCGCTGTGGGAGAACGCCTCGTCGGCCTTGCCCAACGCGCGCAGAGTCTCTTCGATCTTGCCCCGGTCGCCGAGCCGGACCAGTTTGGCCAGGGCGCGGGCACGGCCGGTGTGGAGCATCGCGTGCTCGGTGGCTGTCAGCCGGTCGGATCGGACGAGGGCGAGCTCGATGAAGGTCAGCCCGGTGTCGGGGTTGCCCACCCAGATCGCTTGTCGTCCCAGATGGGAGAGGACCTTCGCGTGAAGATGCCAGTCGCCGACTTCCTCCGCGCAGGAGCGGGCAAGCTCCAGCATGGTGCGCGCGTCGTCATGAGCGTAGGAGTCGAAGGCCATCCACCCGCAGGTCGCGGCCAGCGAACCGACGGCGGAGAAGAGCGGCTGACGGAGCTTGGGCGGGCAGCCGCTGTCGAGAAGCTGGACGGCCCACCGCAGCTGCGCATTGACGGCTTCGCGGACCAGAGCGCCCCCGTACGGGTGGTCCGCACTGCCGAACATCCGGGCCGCCTGAACAATCTGCTTGATCTCCTCCGGCGTCACACGGGCCGGTGGCGCCGAGGGGGCGAGCGCGTCGAGGAGTCCCGTGGCCGGTTGGCTCGCTGCGACGGTGCCCGCCGCCAACATCATGAACGTGCGTCGCTGCACTGGACCCTCGCCCCCGTCGTCGGGTTCTCCGGGTCCTATTTTGGCCAACTGGTACGGCGGCTCAGTAGGTGAACGGCCGTGAATCTGGCGGTTGTCCAGATTTGCTGGGGCACTGTCCACTTTGCCTGACCGGCTCGACGGAGAGGGCGTCTCGTTGAGGACGGCCGTCAGCGCGCCCCCGGTGGTGAGGATCTCGTCCAGCCGTGCGGCCAAATCGGGGGCGCATCGCCTGTCCCCACCCTCGATCTTGCTGATCAGACTGCCGCTGACTGCGGCCTCTCTGCCCAGCGCTGGACCGCTGTAGGCGCGCATGAGTCGCCAGCGTCGCAGTTCGGCACCGAAGCGGGCCTCTGGCGACCTTTCTGGATCTAGCTGCCTTAGCGGGTAGGGCATCGCAGTCCCAGGGTTGCCGGGTGACGCGGCGGAAGTGGACAAGTCAGTCGCCGGTCAAGGTGTCCGCTTCGCGGCGTGGCTCGGCTTTGGCGACAGCGCCTTCAATCGTGTCACGTCGAGTGATCAGGGTCCAGCCGTTCGGAGTCGTCTGCCGTGCGGCTCGGATCATTCGCCGGACAGCCGTCTCACCGTCCATTTCCCGGCGAGCCGAACCAATTGAAGGAAGCCCTTCGAGGCCCTTGGCGATGTGAGGAACGCCGCCGAGCACTATCGGCGGGCAGCGGCCTGCCGTCCGCGCGCTTATGCCCGGATAGTCGCCCTGGATCTGGTCGCTGAGGGAGAGCTTCTCCTTGCACAGGGCGGAATCGAGCAGGCATGTGCCACTTGGTCCAGCGCACTGGACCACATGGACGGCGTCGCCTCCGCGCGCGCCCGCAAGGCGGTGGTTGGGATACGGCGCGATCTGGTCCGCTTCCGCACTCGCGGGCTCCGGTGCGCCCAGCAGCTCGACGAGTATGCGGTCGAGCTCCTCCGTAACTGAACTTGCTGTGCCTTCAGGGTCTTTCTCTTGATCAGGAGGTGGCGCTGGGCGGCGGGGGATGCCCGATCACCTTCCGGGCTCCGGTGGTGCGCTGTCTGGGACATCGGCTTACCGATGACGCACCGACATCTGCTGAGGATCGTCACGATCCACGCCGCTACCAGCCTTCCGCCGTGCAGGATCAACCATGCGCAACACGCCACACCAGTCCGCGGCCACTGGAGTGTGGAGATTCCGCACCACATCCGAGACGCTATACCGCGAGAACGCCTGCAGGGCCAGAACCGGTGCCGCTCCCCAATCCTGGCGAGCCCCGCGCAACCTGGCCATCGGCCTGGCCCACCCGATCGGCTGGACCAGCATCGCCGCAGCCACCACATCGACGGCCTTCAGCTATGCGCTCGCAGGACAGAGGAACGCTTCAGCCCTGCCGCTGTCACGAGGAGGTTCTCCTCATGACAGCGGCCTTGGAGTATGCGTGCTCAAACTAGGTCTGTCTAGATCTCGCCGGACATTCCGGATAGAACGCCCTCACTGAGGACCTTCCCGCAGTGCGATGTTCTCCCCGCTGAACTTATCCAACACCTTTCTGTCACCCAGAGGCGATTTCAAAGTCAAGCTGGTCTTGAAGGGATATCCGACTAAAGATGAGCTTTCCGAGCTCCACGGAAAGGCGGACTGGCATGAGTTCTTGGCCTGGATTGCAATCGTTACGCTTGTCGGGGACTCGGTTGCCGTCTTGTCCACGATCTCCTGGCAGAACCGCCCATCTGGCTCCACCTTGCTGAACAAGAGTTCCGCAGTGAGGGTGCGGCCATCAGGCGATACGGTGATCGAGCTCACAGAATATAAGCTCGGCTGTATACTGCAGCCGGCGACGGAAACCGCCAAACCCAGCGCGAGAAGCATTGGTATCCTGACACCGTGCACAGCCAATGGAGACCTTCCACTCAGTTGACTCTACGCTTCTTTATATCACCGCCCCAGAGGGTAGCGACTCTCTCCAGGTCCGTGAAGTAGTTGGCGCAACTGACGAACCAGCTGCTCTGATCCATATTGCGTCCACCACTGGTGATTCCCTTGCCCGTGATGAAACCGTCAGGTCGAATCGTATAGACAGGGCCGCCGGAGTCCCCACCTCGAGTGCAGGTTCCGTCCCTCTTGCCAACAGTGGCCGGAGAGAGAACTCCTATCTTTCTCCCGTTGTGGTGCATTTCAAGCGTCTCAGAGACCGCGCTGACCACCCAATTACATAGTTGGCCTGTCGTGATACCCCCAGTGCAATAGCGATCGCCCTTCTGCGAGGTACGCGACCAACGTCCGGCGACTCCTCGCTTGCTCGTAGAGTTAGGGCCACCGATGAAGATGGAAGCCGTGTGCTTCTTGTAGAGAATGATACGAGCGATGTCGCCAAACTTACCTGTTTTCCCCGGAGGGGTGATACTTCCGGGGCCGTCAGTCCAACTGGTGCCATGAGGGACGCCGATAGAAGGGAATCTGTCCGGAGGACTGTTGGTGGGCGCACAGTGCCCCGCAGCGATCATGTAATTGTCGGATGCGGTTCCCCAGGCGAATCCGGTCGTGCAATTTCCGCCGATGGCGAGGGTGAATTTGCTGCCGCCGTTCACATGGGTGTCGTTATCATCCTGTCGACTGTCCTGCAGCACCGGAGGGACGGCGTCGGGCTGAAGCCAGATCACCACATTGTGCAGGCCATAATGCTGTGCAAGGGCAAGTCTCAATTCCGAATACGGAGCCAGCTACTAGGAAAGGGCGTGTGGGATCTGCGAGCTGGCTATCGTCGGCGACGTCAACGTCGTTGTCCAGCGACATCAGGAAGGTGGAACTTATCGTAAGTGGATACGTGGTCTTGGGGTCATCGAGAACAGATCCTGTAGGCGATAGACTCAACTTCTGAGTACCATCTTCAACGACCATCGCGCTTTTGAGCGGCTTTGCTCGATTGGCGCTTGACTTGGACTTGTTGCTCGGAGTGCCAGCCAACCTGATGCTTGAGGATGATTCTACGATTCGTCGCCCCGAATTGTCGGTCAGCTGCAACCGCCCGTTTTCTGTGCTGCTCAGTTCGGATGACTCCGTACGTATCGGTAGTGAGAGGTCGATTCCCTTCTTTGGTCGCTGGTGAAGAACTATTTCTTGACGGAACCCCGTGCCTAGAGCGGTGACTATCAGGTCTGTCCCCGGACCTGCTGCGTTCGGATAGGTCGCCCTGTTCCCTGCGACCGTTGGGCGTGGTAGCGATGTCGTCCAGCTTAGATGAAGAGCGCTATCACCACTTGCAGAAAGGCTAGCGAGAGGCTTGCCTTCGCCACCTACGGAAAGTCGCAGCCCGGATTTGGATAGCTTCGGCTGGAGGGCCCCGTCTTTTTCGACAAGAGTTGTATCGATCCACCCCCATTTTCCGTCCGGCTTTTCTACCCGCACCGGCTGACTCCAGCTCTCAACCGTTACGCGGCCATCGGGATGGCGGACCGCTCTTCTGTCCTCAGTCGCAGTGCCGAGAATCTCAGCTGGGTGGTCCGATGCTTCATCGATCAGCATTCTTGCCGGCTGATGAGCCTCCGAATAGGCCGACTGCGGCAAAATGGAGATCGAGGTGCTGATCAGCACGCCAACCAAGGCTGCGCGTAACAATTGGCGCTGATATGTAGCAAAGGTTGAGCTCAAGATAGTACTCCTCCTTTGTTTGTGGTGATCAACAAGGTGCGCGCTCGTTGACATCTGCACAAGCCTCGCCGTATTGGCTTCTGTCAGAAGCTGCCTTCACGATTTGTGATCAGTGCACTGCCCTCTGTGATCATCTGCAGGTCATTTGATTCGGCAAGTCTCTTTCTCCTCTTCTCTTCTCTTCGTATGGGCAATGCCCAATCGGTAATGGTCGGCTCTCTTGAAGGTGAGGTGGAAAGCCGCTGTCAGGGACTGCTTGCCGGTGAGAACCTTGAGCGGCTGAACCTCTCAACCGAGGGATCTATGCCTGTGATGACACCAGGCGTTCAGATCCACCTTCGGGAGAATCGGCTGCAAAGCCACGTCTCTCAGCGTGATGTACAAGGGCAGGGCTGAAGTGTTCTTATGTCATGAGACCGAGTAGCTGAAGGCCGTCGATGGGGTGGCTGCGGTAGTGGTCAAGCTGCGGCGACGGTGGTCCAGCCGAGCGGATGGGTCAGGCCGACGGCAGGGGTGAGGATCGTGCGCCGCTCGATGCCGCTCTCACGGGGGAATCCGATGCTCAGATCGGCTGGGCAGACGTCCACCGGCATCCTCCAAGGGGGTGATGGCTGACGCGGCAACCAACACCCAGCGCCCCCATCACCGGCCAGCGCATCCCTTGGCACGCATATGTCGCCTGTTTGTCGACAGTAGGGACCGGCTCGCTGCTCAGGACGTGGTCAGCAGGTTGAGCAGCGCCCGGTGGTAGACGGCATGGACCTGCGGGATCGAGTCCAGCCGGATCCTCTCGTCGGTGCCGTGCAGGCCCCGGTAGTCCACGCCGAACCCTGCGGTGGCCGGTATGCCGAGCCCGGCCAGGTAGTTACCGATGTTGGACGGCCCGGCCACCTTCGCCGCCAACGGCACCCCGACCTCCTCGGCCGCCGCGAGCAGCGCGACCCGAAGCGGGTCCTGCTCGGCCAGCGCGAACGCCGGCCAGCGGGTGGTGAGCTCCACATGGCTCGGCTGCGTCCCCGGCCATTCGACATCGAGGGCGGTGACGGCGGAGCGCAGGAGGTTCAAAGCGGCCTGGTCGTCGAGAGCGGGCGTGAGGCGGATATCGACGTTGAAGGTGCACAGATCGGGAACGGTCGAGTAGCCTTCGCCGCCGCCGATCGCGGTGACGGTCAGCTTGGCCGGCAGCGGGAAGCCCGGCCCCGCCGGTCCCGGCAGGGGCGCCTGGTGCAGGCGGGAGACGAGGGCGGCGGCCTTGGCGATCGCCGACGGACTGGTACGGCTCGCGCCCGAGTGCCCGGCGACTCCGTGCACGTGCACCCTTGCGCGGAAGACCCCGCGACCGCCGGTCACCACGTGGTCCAACCCCGGATAGCCGATCATCACCCCGTCGACCCGGCCACGAGCGGGGTCTTCGAAGAAGGCCTTTGCCCCGCCGAAAGCACCGGTGTGCTCATCGACGTCGAACAGCAGCACCACGCTTCCGGGCCACCGGTCGGACGTCTGCTGGAGCCGTACTGCGAGGTGGGCGAACACCGCCGCTCCCGCTTTGGAGTCCGACGAGCCGCGACCGTGCATCCACCCCTCGGTGATCTCACCCGAGACAGGGGGATAGCTCCAGACCTTCTCATCACCGAACGGCGCGGTGTCCAAGCAGGCGTCCAGCACATACCGAGGGCCTGGCCCGCTCCCGGCGATCTCACATATGAGGGCGACCGTGCCCCCACCTTGCCCGGTCAGCCGTCGGCAGAGCAAACCGTGTTCGGTCAGCCAGGAGGCCATGCATTCCAGCACCGGATCGTAGGGGTCGATCCCGCCCCGGCTGGGGATCCGGACCAGCTCACGCGTCAGCTTCACCACGGCGGCCTGGTCCTCGTGAGCTGCCTGGAGCACGCCCGCAAGGTCGAGGGGAGTGTTGTCGTTGCCTGTCATTTCCGTGCGCTCCGATCCTGCAGCACTTCCAGCGCGGCGACGTCCTGAACGGTCTCTATGCGGCGTGAGGCAGCATAGGCTTGGCGGCCGCGATCCGCTCGGAGATGTCCACGACCGCGGGTGCCAGGTCGATGACCGCGTTCAGCCGCGACATCGGCGCGTTGAGGTAGACGAACCAGCGGGTGGCCCGCCCCTCGGGGAAGCGTCGGCGGAACTCGGTAGGTGTCAAGTCAAAGGGGACACAGGGGTAGCAATAGCTAAGCTGCCGACTCCTCAGACGGTGGGCCGCCCTCCTGATCAGGCTTGTTGATCCACGCCGCAGCCGGGAGCTCGGGCAGGCGGGGCCGGCAGGTGAAGCGCTGCGGGTTGACCATGCGGAAGGCGTCGACGGTCGCGGCCCGCCTGTCCTGCACGGCCTGAGCCGTACCGATGTGCACCGTGAAGGGCGTGTGCAGGCCGATACCGGAATGGTAGTGCTCGTGGTTGTAGTAGTCGAAGAAACGACGGCAGAAACCACGCGCATTGGCGATCGAACCGAACGCCTCAGGAAATACAGGGCAGTATTTGAGTGTTTTGTTGTGAACACGAACACGGGAGGCGGAGTGTGATGGCGCTTCACTGAATGTGGTGCTGTGTGAGAGATGGAGGTTTACTGGCCCTCCAGAGTCGCTCTGCGGGGAGAGGCTCTAAACCACCCCGAGCTGCATTGGCTGAAGACCGTTGTGGTGAACGTCGCGGGAAAAGGCACGGCTCGACCGTGTCAGGTAAGGTCCGGGAAGATGAGCGATGGGTGAAATCCTTCTGCCGTTGACGTGTCGAAATCAAGTCAGATGAGGTCGAAACCGAGGTCGTAAAACTACTTCGGGATGAGTCTGGGGGATACCCGTTTACTGCCCAGGCGGCCTCCGGCATATAGGCAGCATGAGCCCGGATCAGGCTCTCGTATGGAACGTGTGAAGGCGTGTCCCGACACAGCCGTGGAGACGGCGAGAGGGAGGGCTCCAAGCGGCGAATCCGCGAGGAGCGGAGTACCGATGCGGGACACGCTGGCGGACTCGCCCGTAGTAGCTGTGAAGTCCCTGCGTATCGCAGTGGGGGTGGAGCCAAGGGGAGGGGTCGTCCTGGTAAGCGAATGTGATCAACCGTGAAGGGAGGAATCGCATGAGTGAGCCGAAGTCTAAGGTCAAGTCGCATGATATCTCCAAGCGGCTGGTGTGGGGTGCTTGGTTGAAAGTGAAGGAGAATGGAGGAGCGGCCGGGGCCGACGGCGTGTCGATCTCGCAGTTCGAGGAGAACCTGAAAGACAACCTCTATAAACTGTGGAATCGCATGTCCTCGGGTAGCTACTTTCCCGGACCGGTCCGCGCGGTGGAAATACCCAAGAAGGGCGGAACGAGGGTTCTCGGCATCCCGAACGTGGTCGACAGGATTGCGCAGACAGCGGCGGTCATGGCGCTGGAGCCGAACGTGGAGAAGGTGTTCCATGACGACTCCTACGGCTACCGCCCTGGACGCTCCCCGCTGGACGCTGTCGGGACCTGCCGGAAACGGTGTTTTAAGAAGGACTGGGTCGTCGACCTCGACGTCAAAGCCTTCTTCGACTCCGTGCCATGGGATCTGATGCTGAAAGCGGTAGAGCGGCACACGGACTCGAAATGGGTCCTGTTATATGTGGAACGCTGGCTCAAAGCCCCGATGCTGATGCCCGATGGCACCCTGACAGCCCGGACGAAAGGGACGCCACAAGGCGGTCCGATTTCCCCGTTGCTCGCCAATTTGTTCCTGCATTACGGCTTCGATATGTGGATGTCGCGGGAATACCCGACGGTGACATTCGAACGCTTCGCAGACGATGTGGTGGTCCATTGCGTGACCGAACGACAGGCCCGGCAGGTGCGGGAGGCGATCGAATGTCGGTTCGCCGAGATCGGGCTGGAACTCCACCCCGACAAGACGAAGATCGTATACTGTAAGGACAGCAGACGTCACCAGGAGTTTGATCAGGTGACGTTTACGTTCTGCGGATATGCGTTCCGCCCCCGGATGGCCTTCGACAAGAACCGGAAGCAGATCTATACCGGGTTCTTGCCGGCGGTGGCTCCGGAAAAGCTGACCGAGATAAGCCGCAAGATTGCATCCTGGCGGATCCATCGGCGCACAACTCAGACACTCAACGAAATCGCACGATGGCTGAGCCCGGTCCTTCGAGGCTGGCTCAACTATTTCACCGTGTTCTACCCGAGCGCGGTGATACCACTATGCGAGCGCATTGACCGCCATCTGATGCGCTGGGCGCGATGGAAGTACAAGCGGCTGAAACACAGTGACAAGCGCGCGAGGAAATGGCTGGAAAGCGTTCGGAAGCGAGCGCCTCGGCTGTTCGCGCATTGGGCGCTGCGGTACTGACCGAAGGACTGGACGGCACGAGCCGGATGAATCGAGAGGTTCACGTCCGGATCTGTGGGGGCGGGCAGGTGAGATCCCTGCCCGCTACCCGGCAACTGCGCCTCCGAATATGGGTTGTCGTTGCTCGTCTTCGGCCGGGAATACGATTTGGTGATCCCCAGTTCCGACAGCAGTTCATCCACCGAGATCGACGTCATCGCGGCGCCTCGATCGGAATGGATCACATCGGGGGCGATACCGCCGTTGCCTCGGATCGCGTTCTCGATGAACGCCCTCGCGAGCAGTCCGGATTCGCGGGTGTGCACCTCCCAGTGCACCGCGTAGCGCGAATGGATGTCGAGCATCACGTATAAGTCGAGGAATTGGCCCCGGACCGGTCCGCGCAGCCTGGTGATGTCCCATGTCCACACCTGGTCGGGGTGGCGGGCGATGAGCTGGGGCTTCTTTTTGGCCTCGTGGCGGGCCTGGGCGCGCCGCTCGCGGACCTGGCCGCGTCTGCGCAGCTCGCGGTACATGGTCGACGGTGAGGCGAGGTAGAGGCCGCGGTCCAGTAGTGCGGCCCAGACCTGGCGTACGGACTTGTCCCTGAACTCCTGGGAGTTGAGGACGGAGACCAGGTGGTCGCGCTCTTCTTGTGAAAGGGCGTTGGGCGGTGCCGTTCTGATCGGCTGCCGGTGTTCGGTCCGGGGTGTGCGGTTCCGGTAGAGGGTGGATCGGCCGACTCCGGTCAGACGGCAGGAGGCTTTTACGCCGATATGGGGTTCGAGTTGCTCGTGGGTTGCCGCGCGGAGCTCGGTTACTGCTTCTCCGAGTCCGCGCTCTCGGATATCGATTCCAAGAGCGCCACGATATGCAGGTGATCCCGAACCGGTTCCGGGAAGGCTTTGATCAAGCAGCGGCCGGCCAGGGGGCGGGGGGATTTCGCATGTCGGGATGGGTGCCGTGATGGCCGACACTGTCCCGCGCCGAAAAGCAACCCAAGCGGAGCTCGCCCATGCACATCACCGCACCCCGCACCACCTGCGAAGCAACCACGTGATCCGAACTCCGAACAGCTCCTAGGGGCAGCTTGGCGCCGAGTGGCCCGTGGAAGTGGAGGAAGGTCTGATTGAACACGGCGATTCGCAAGGCGGGGTTGTGCGATGTCATGGCGGGCGACTCCGTGACCCCAGGTGGCGCCAGATGGCGGCTGGTTCGAGGGTCGAATGAGGATCAAACGATCAAGAAGGCCGGTCCGCCCTCAAGCGAACCGGCCTCTGACCTGGCCAAATTGGGTCGGGGTGGCGGGATTTGAACCCACGGCCTCTTCGTCCCGAACGAAGCGCGCTGCCAAGCTGCGCTACACCCCGGTGCTCCGGCTGTCTCGCCGACGCTTCGACGAGTCTAGCGGACTTCGGGCGTACTTGCGTACGTCATGGGGAGCGGCGGGGGGTGAGGGTGAGGAGGGAGGCTTCGGGGTGGCAGGAGAAGCGGGCGGGGGAGTAGGGGGAGGTGCCGAGGCCGGCGGAGACGTGGAGCCAGGAGCTGTCGTGGCGGCTGAGGCCTTTGGCGCGGGCGCGGTCGATGCCGCAGTTGGTGACGAGGGCGCCGTAGAAGGGGACGCAGATCTGGCCGCCGTGGGTGTGGCCGGCGAGGAGGAGCTGGTAGCCGTCGGCGGCGAACTTGGTCATGTTGCGGGGTTCGGGGGAGTGCATGATGCCGAGGCGGAGGTCGGCGTCGGCGGGGGCCGGACCGGCGATGAGCTCGTAGCGGTCTCGATCGATGTGGGAGTCGTGGATGCCGGCGACCGCGATGTCGCGGTCGCCGGCTTTGATGCGAGCGGTGGCGTTGTTCATGTCGAGCCACCCGGCGGCTTCCATGCCGGCGCCGAGTTCCTCCCAGGGCAGGCTGGTGACCTTGCGGCTGTGGATGCCTTTGGAGCTGCGCCAGAGGTAGCGGAGGGGGTTCTTGGGGATCGGCGCGTAGAGGTCGTTGGAGCCGTAGACGAAGAGCCCGGGGCGGGACAGGAGGGGTTCGAGGGCGTGGAGGAGGGCCGGGACGGCCTCGGGGTGGGCGATGGAGTCGCCGGTGTTGACCACAAGGTCGGGTTCGAGGTCGCCGAGTGATCGAACCCAGTCGATCAGCATGCGCCGGCCGGGCGTGAGGTGGAGATCGGAAAGATGCAGGATGCGCAGGGGGCGTTGTCCCGGGGCGAGCACGGGGACGTCGAAGCGCCTGAGCTTGAACCAGTTGCGCTCGACGATCGAGGCGTAGGCCAGGCCGGCCACGCCGGCACCGAGCAGGGACAAGGGGACTGCGACTGCTTTCCTCACGGTCTCATCATGCCTGACTTCGGGGGGTTCACAGAGGAAACCGAGGCGCCGACAGAGGTGGTGAGGCGGCAAGATGGACCGCATGAGTGGATTGAAGGACAAGCTACAGGCGGATCTCGCGACGTCCATGAAGGGCCGCGACGAGGTCCGCACGCGGACGCTGCGGATGGTCCTCGCGGCGGTCAGCACCGAGGAGGTGGCGGGCAAGCAGGCCCGGCGGCTGTCCGACGAGGAGATCGTCAAGGTGTTGACCCGGGAGGCGAAGAAGCGCCGGGAGGCGGCTGAGGCGTTCGA
Source organism: Sinosporangium album (assembly GCF_900100605.1). Classification (GTDB taxonomy): domain Bacteria; phylum Actinomycetota; class Actinomycetes; order Streptosporangiales; family Streptosporangiaceae; genus Sinosporangium; species Sinosporangium album. The sequence continues at coordinate 77,516 of NZ_FNCN01000004.1, forward strand.
GAGCGCCGGGCGGGAGGAGAAGGCGCGCCTGGAGGTCGAGGAGCACGCGGTGCTGGAGGAGTACCTCCCGGCTCAGCTGTCCGACGAGGAGCTCGCACGGCTGGTCGATGAGGCCGTGGCGGAGAGCGGCGCCGAGGGTCCGAAGGCGATGGGCCAGGTCATGAAGGTCTTGAACCCGAAGGTGGCGGGGCGCGCGGAGGGCGGCCGGGTGGCCTCCGCCGTACGCGCTCGCCTGTCGGCCTGAGCCGCACGCCTGGTCTCTGTCCGGGCCGGGTTCGCGTCGGCCTGGCCGGCCCGGGTCTGGCGGCCTGAACCGCGAAGTCCTCCACAAGCGTCTGCCCGTGGAGGACTTCGGTGTCTCAGCTCGCCGTCCTATTCGACCGGCGTGATCGGACGTTCGTCGCCGAAGTTCCGGTCGAAGCGGCGGTCGGCTCCGTTTTCGCCCTGGCTGTCGGCGTCGCCGCCGTCCCCGTCGCCGCCACCGGTGTCGATGTCGCCGTCTCCGCCGTTCCTCGGCTCTTTCTTGACCGGTTTGGGGGCGCAGGAGCTGGCGCAGCCGCCGAAGCGCGCCATGTTGACCGGAACGAACGAGGTGGCCCGGGTGCCGGCGAGTGCGGCCCGCATCGACTCCACCCAGACCGGGCCGGCGATGGACGAGCCGTACATGTGGGTGTAGGACGTGCCGCCGATGGTCACGTTGGTGAGGTCGTGGGTGAAGGCGCCTCGGGTGTCGCCGATGCTGACGGCTGCGGCGAGGTCGGGCGTGTAGCCGGCGAACCAGGCGGCGGTGTAGTCGTCGGTCGTGCCGGTCTTGCCCGCCGCGTCACGGCCGATGTTGCCCTTGTCGCGCATGGTGCCCTTGGTGAACACCCCGGACAGGATGTGGTTGGCCGCGTCGGCGACCTCCGGGTCCAGGACCTCTTTGCACTTCGGCTTGTAGGTCTTGGTCTTGCCGTCCCTCTCGCGGATCTCGGTGATCGCCATCGGCTCGCAGTACTTTCCGCGCGCCGCGATGGTGGCGTAGGAGTTGGCGACGGTGACGGGATCGGACTCGTTGACGCCGAGCGTGAAGGTCTCGACTTGCTCAAGTTTCTCGCCGTTGGCCCGCTTCATCCCCAGTTTCTCGGCGGTCTTGACGGTGTCGCAGAGACCGACCCTCTGCTGGAGCTGCATGAAGAAGGTGTTGACGGAGTTCCAGGTGCCGGTCTGCAGGTTCTGGAAGCCGCCGCCGCCTTCGCTGGAGTTTCTGACGGGGTGGCCGGGGATGCCGACCAGGTTGTTCTTGCAGTCCCGGAAGGCGCTCGCGCTGGGAGCGTAGTAGACGTTTCCCGAGGAGAAGCCGTCGCTGAGCTTCATGCCCTTTTCGAGCGCGGCGACGAGGGTGTAGACCTTGGCCGTCGACCCCGTCTGGAAGCCGATGGCACCGCCGTGGGCCTCGTCGGCGACCACGTTGTAGCCCATCTCGTTTTTCTTGCCCTTGTTGCCGTAGGTACGGCTGGCCGCCATGGCCCTGATCTCGCCCGTGCCGGGCACGATCATGGCTTCGGAGACGACGGGTTTGTCCGAGGGGTAGGCGTACTTCCTGATGGCCTTTTCGGCGGCCTTCTGCATCTTCGGGTCGAGCGTGGTCTTGATGGTGAGGCCGCCCCTGACGAGGCGCCTCTCGCGCTCTTCCGGGGTCTTGCCGAACTGCCGGTTGTTGAGGATCTCGTACCGCGTGTACATGCAGAAGTACGCGTACTTGCTCTGCTCGCACCCGCCCGGCATCTCGGTGTCCTTCCAACCGAGTTTGCGCTTCTTCGCCGCTTCGGCCTCCTCCTTGCTGATCTTCTTCAGCTCGGCCATGCGGTCCAGGACGAGGTTGCGCCGGTCCTGTAGGCGCTTGCGTTGCGCCTTGCTGACGTTGGGGTCGGTGCTCGACGGGTTCTGTACGGCTGCCGCCAGCGTCGCCGCCTCGTGCAGTTCGAGCTTGGACGCGGGCTTGTCGAAGAAGCGCTTGGACGCGGCCTGGATGCCGTGGGCGCCGGCGCCGAAGTAGGCGATGTTCAGGTAGCGCTCAAGGATCTGGTCCTTGGTGTACTTCTGTTCGATCGCCATCGCGTGGCGGAGTTCGTTGAGCTTGCGGGTCAGGCTGGCTTCGACCGCGGCGTCCTGGTCTTCCTTGTTCTCGGCCGCGTTGACGAGCACCTGCTTGACGTACTGCTGGGTGATCGACGAGCCGCCCTCGGTGATGCCGCCGCTGGTGAGGTTCTTGACGAGCGCGCGGAGTGTGCCTTCGAGGTCGATCGCGCCGTGCTCGTAGAACCTGAAGTCCTCGATCGCGATGATCGCCTGTTGCATGATCGGCGCGACCTGGTCGAGAGAGACCGACTCCCGGTTCTCGTAGTAGAACTGCGCGAACTTCTTGCCGTTCACGTCGAGGATTTCGGTCACCTGGGGGAGCGGAGGCTCTTCCAGCTCCTCCGGCTGTAGTCGTAGGTCTTCTGTCGCGGATTTGACGGCGATGCCGGCGCCGCCGACCGCAGGCAAGGCCACAGCAGCGGCCAGTACGCCCGCGGCGCCTCCCGCGGCGATGAGCCGTACGAGAGTTGTGACCGCTGATGCCCGAACTTTGCCTGTAGCTTGCACGAGACCAAGGGTACGCGGGCTCCCTGACTCAATCGGTACTCAAAGTCCATTTCGCCTTGACCAGTCCCTGCCATCGGGGGGTGACTAGTCATTCCCGGCCACATGATCCCGGATGACCACACGGGAAATTGGCCCGACTGGGGCTGTCGGCGGGAACGCCTGGTTGCGTACGTTCTCCTCTGCGGCAACTGAATACGGAGGCTCGACGCCCGCGCCCGTCGGCCGAAACGACTGACCACCTAAGGGGAGTGGGGTCGAAATGTGGATCACGGATTGGACCTCCCGTGCCGCCTGTCGAGGTGCGGACCCGGATGCTCTGTTCGTCCAGGGTGCCGCCCAGAACAGGGCGAAGCTCATCTGCCGAGGATGCCCGGTCCGTACCGAATGCCTGGCCGATGCGTTGGACAATCGCATCGAGTTCGGGGTCTGGGGCGGGATGACCGAGCGGGAACGACGTGCGTTGCTTCGGCGGCGACCGGATGTCGCATCGTGGCGCGACTTGCTTGAGTCGGCCAAGGAGGAATACGAGCGGACCAATGAGCTGATAGCGGGTTGACTTTGACCCGGGTTCGGCTCGGCCCGCGCTCAGGCGAGCACCTCACGCCCGCGCCCGGTCCCACCGAACCCTGAACCCCGGGCCTGTACGGCCGGCGCCGCATTTCCGCGGCGACGCGTCACCTGCTGTGTGCCGTGCCGTACAGGCTCATCCACCTCTCACCCGACCGCGCGCGTGCCCTTCGGCGCCTCGGCGAGCATTTCGCCGATCTGCCGCAATCCGTCGAGGTCATGCACATCCTCAGCCATGGCAGGCACTTGAGTGACAGGCACGGTCGGGTGAGCCGAGATGAAGTGTTCTTGTTCGCGGGCTTCGCGAGCCGCCAGCTGCATACGGCCGGTGTGCAGGCGCAGCACCGCCGCGGTCAGCTCGTGTTCGCCTCGCGCTTCGAGCTCTTCGGCCGCTGCGGCGCTGCGCGCCGCCGACAGAGACGTCGCGGGCGTCCTGTGGACCCGATTCACCACGAGGCCGGCGAGGGGCATGCGCTCCTCCGCCAGCCTCTCCACGAAATACGAGGCTTCGCGCATCGCGTCGCGTTCCGGCGCGGCCACCACCAGGAACGCGGTGCCGGGCGCCTGAAGCAGTTGGTAAGTCTGATCGGCCCGCTGCCGGAAGCCGCCGAAGACGGCGTCGAGTGCCGAGACGAACGTCTGGATGTCTTTCAGCACATTGGCCCCGAGCACCTTCGTCAGCACCCCGGCCACCAGCCCGAATCCGGCGTTGAGCAGTTTGAACGCGCTGCGCCCCCCGGCCTTGGCGGGCGCGGTGAGCAGGCGGATGAACCTTCCGTCAAGGAATCGCCCGAGACGTTCGGGCGCGTCGAGAAAGTCCAGCGCCGACCGGGAGGGCGGGGTGTCGACGATGATCAGGTCCCACTCGTCGGACCGCCTGAGCTGCCCGAGTTTCTCCATGGCCATGTATTCCTGCGTGCCGGAGAAGCTCGACGACAGCGACTGGTAGAACGGGTTCGACAGGATCTGCTTGGCCCGCTCCGGGTCGGCGTGCGCCTCGATGATCTCGTCGAACGTGCGCTTCATGTCGAGCATCATCGCGTGCAGCTCGCCCGGCCCGTCGACGCCGGCGACCCGGCGCGGCACGTTGTCCAGGTGGGTCAGGCCCATCGACTGGGCGAGCCTGCGGGCGGGGTCCACCGTGAGCACGACGACCGACCTGCCGTGTTCGGCGGCCCGCAGCCCGAGCGCCGCCGCGGTGGTCGTCTTGCCGACGCCGCCAGCGCCGCAGCAGACGATGATGCGGGTGCGCGGGTCGGCCAGGATGGCGTCGGTGTGAAGCACCGGTGCTGATTTGACACTCATATCCGCTTCTCCGACTCGCCGGTCGCCAGCTGTACGTTCACGCCGCGCCCTGCGCCCGTATGGCCTCGGCGAGCTCATAGAGCCCCGCCAGGTCGACCCCGTCGGCCAGTAGAGGCAGTTCGTAGCGCGGCAGGTGGGCGCCGGCCAGCGTGCGTCTCTCGCGGCGCTCAAGCGCGGTACGGCGGGCGTGGTCGGCCACCTCGGCGGTGAGCGCCTCGGCGAGGGACTCGGCCATCGCCGAGGCGTTGCCGCTGTCGGCCAGTCCGACGGCCTTGAGGCCGAGCGCCAGCTCGGCCGCGTCGAAGTGGCCCTTGGCCGCGGCGTCCAAGGTCGCCTTGGCGAACAGCGGCGGTCGCGTCATGTTGATGAAGATGCCGCCCGGCCGGAGGCGTGCCTCGCGGAGCTCGGCGATGCCGTCGAGGGTCTCCTGGACCGGCATCTCCTCAAGCAGGGTGACGAAGTGGACCCGCGTCTCGGGCGAGGCCATGACGCCGCGCACGAGGTCGGCGTGGTTCTTGATCGGACCGAGCCGCGCCAGCCCCGCGACCTCGGAGGTGACGTTGAGAAAACGGGCGATGCGCCCGGTCGGGGGCGCATCGAGCACGACCGCGTCGTAGACGCGGCGGCCGTTCTTGCCGCGCCGCCGTACGGCCTCGCTCGTCTTGCCTGTGACAAGGACATCGCGCAGCCCCGGGGCGATCGTGGTCGCGAAGTCGACCACGCCCATCTTGGTAAGGGCCTTGCCCGCCCGGCGCATGCCGTAGAACATCTCCAGGTATTCGAGCATGGCCTCTTCAGGGTCCACGGCCAGCGCGAACACGTCGCCCCCGCCGGGGGCGACGGCGATCTTGCGCTCCTCGTAGGGAAGCGGCGGCAGGTCGAAGACCTGGGCGATGCCCTGGCGCCCCTCGACCTCGACAAGTAGGACCTTGCGGCCTTCGGCCGCAAGAGCCAGCGCGAGAGCGGCGGCCACCGTGGTCTTCCCGGTGCCGCCCTTGCCGGTGACGACATGCAGCCGTACGCCGTCCCAGTCGGTGTCGCGAGCGCTCACATTTCGAAGGCTACCGAACGGTCGTCGGGTGCCTTCGCCGACGGTCTTTGAAATGGCTCACACCGGGTGCGGCCTCGGCTACCGATGGGATAGCGGCATCCCGTTAGTGTGTGCCACATGAAGAAATGGGAATACCTGACGGCGCCGTTGCTGATCCACAACACGAAGATGATCTTGGATAACTTCGGTGCCGACGGCTGGGAGCTCGTGCAGATCGTGCAGGGCGCGACCCCGGAGCAGCTCGTAGCCTACTTCAAGCGGGAGAAGGCGTGACGCCCGAGGAGCGCCTCGCCGCGCTGGGCCTGGAGCTCCCCGAGGTGGTCGCCCCGCTCGCGGCGTATCTGCCCGCGGTGCGCACCGGCGACTACGTCTACACCTCGGGGCAGCTCGCCATGGTCGGCGGCAAGCTGGAGGTGACCGGCAAGGTCGGCGCCGAGGTGACGCCGGAGGTCGCCGCCGAGCAGGCCCGCATCTGCGCGTTGAACGGGTTGGCGGCGATCGCGTCCGTCGCGGGCGGCCTGTCCAACATCACGCGCATCGTCAAGGTCGTCGTGTTCGTGGCTAGCGCGCCGGGCTTCACGGGCCAGCCGGCCGTGGGCAACGGTGCCAGCGAGCTGCTGGCCGAGGTTCTCGGCGAGGCCGGCAGGCACGCGCGCAGCGCCGTCGGGGTGGCGGTCCTGCCGCTGGACGCCCCCGTCGAGGTGGAATTCGTGGCCGAGGTGCGCTGAATGGAAGGGGTCCCGCTCGCGGGCGAGTTCGTCTCGCGTGCCCGCGACATCATGGCCGGCAGGCTGGCCCCGGTGGCGGCGCGCGACGCCGCGACCGTGGTTCTGCTGCGTGAAGGGCTTGAGGTCTACCTGCTGCGCCGCAGGGCCGAAATGGCCTTCGCGGCCGGAGCCTACGTGTTCCCCGGCGGCTCCGTGGACGAGCGGGACAAAGATCACGGCGTCGCGTGGGCGGGACCCTCGCCGCGGGAGTGGGGCGACGTCCTGCACGCCGACGCCAAGACCGCGCAGGGGCTCGTGTGCGCAGCCGTACGCGAGACCTTCGAGGAGTCCGGGGTCCTGCTCGCGGGCTCCGGACCGGATTCGGTGGTCGCCGACACGACCGGGGACGACTGGGAGGCCGAGCGGCTGGCGCTGATCGACCGGTCACTGTCGTTCGCCGAGTTCCTCGACCGGCGAGGTCTGGTGCTCCGTTCCGACCTGCTCAAGGCGTGGGGGCACTGGATCACGCCGGAGGTCGAGGACAGGCGGTTCGACACCAGGTTCTTCGCCGCCGCCCTGCCGCCGGGGCAGCGCACCCGCGACGTGGGCGGTGAGGCCGACAAGGTCACGTGGCTCTCACCGGCCGAGGCGCTGGCCCGCGCGGAGGACGGGGAGATCTACCTCATGCCGCCGACCTTCACGACGCTGTCCGAGCTGTCGGGCTACGCGAAGGTCGCGGAGGTGCTCGCGGCCGAACGCACGATCAAGGCCTTCCTTCCACAGGCCGTAGAGATCGACGGGGAGATGCGGTTGATCATCCCGGGTGAGGACTACAGACGACCATGAACAGCCCCGAGGGAGCGCGTACGGCGCACGCCGTCAACATCCTCGCCCCCAACCCGTCGGTCATGACGCTCGACGGCACCAACACGTGGGTGGTGGGAGCGGGGGAGTCGGTGATCGTGATCGATCCCGGCCCGCTCGACGAGATCCACCTGCGGCGTGTCGCGGCGCATGTCGGTGACCGCCGCGTGGAGTCGATCCTGCTCACGCACGGCCACGACGACCATAGCGGCGGCGCGCGGCGTTTCGCCGAGCTGACGGGCGCGCCGGTCAGGGCGGCCGACCCCCGCCACAGGCTGGGGGAGGAGGGGCTGGCCGAGGGGGATGTGGTCGCCGTCGGCGACGCCGAACTTCACGTCTACGCAACCCCGGGGCACACGTTCGACTCGGTGTGCCTCTGGCTGCCGCACGACCGGGCGCTGTTCACCGGTGACACCGTGCTCGGCCGGGGCACGACCGTGATCGCCCCCGAAGGGGACCTGGCCGACTATCTGCGCACGTTGGACCGCCTGCGTGAGCTGGTGGGCTCCCTCGCGGCCGACGTGCTCCTGCCGGGACACGGCCCGGTGGTGGCCGACCCGGAGGCGGTCGTCGCCGCCTACGTGGCGCACCGGCGCGAACGGCTGGCGCAGATCAGGGCGGCCCAGGCGCTCGGAGCCGTGACGCCGCGCGAGGTCGTCGAGATCGTCTACGCGGACGTGGATCGGACGCTGTGGCCCGCAGCCGAGATGTCGGTGCGGGCCCAGCTCGCCTACCTCGAAGGACGCTCCGAGGCGCCCGTGGAAGGACGCCTCAGAGGACATCTTTAAGGGCGTCTCGAAGGACGCCGGGTCACCGTGAGCGGTTGTGCAGCCGCTCGGTGTCCATGATGACCACGGCCTTGGCCTCGATGCGCAGCCATCCACGCTGGGCGAAGTCGGCGAGGGCCTTGTTGACCGTCTCCCGGGAGGCGCCCACGAGCTGGGCCAGCTCCTCCTGGGTCAGGTCGTGGTGGACGCGGAGCCCGTCCTCGGTGCGTGTGCCGAACCGCTCCGCCAGGTCCAGCAGGGCCTTGGCGACCCGGCCGGGCACGTCGGTGAAGACCAGGTCGGCCAGCACGTCGTTGGTGCGCCTCAGCCGCTGGGCCAGGGCCCGCAGGAGATGCAGGGCGACTTCGGGCCGTCCTGTCAGCCAGGGGCGGAGGTCGTCGTGGCCGAGCCCGGCCAGGCGGACGTCGGTCAACGCGATGGCTGACGCCGTACGTGGTCGTGGGTCGAAAAGGGAGAGTTCGCCGAACATCTCGCCTGGCCCCAGCACGCTCAACAGGTTCTCCCTGCCGTCAGGAGCCGTGCGCGATAGTTTGATCTTACCCTCCAGCACCACGTAGAGCCGGTCGCCGGTCTCGTTCTCGCTGAAGAGCGTCTGTCCCTTGGACAGCGCGACCTCGGTGATGCTCGTGCGCAGCGCGGCTGCGCCCTCACGATCGAGAGCGGCGAACAGGGGGGCCTTGCCCAGCACGTCGTCGGTGTTCACTCCTGCCTCCTCTGCAAGCCATTGTGACGCACGCCATCGGGCGGGTCATGGGGAGGCTGTGCGCATAGGCTGTCCGGGTGCCCCGCAAAGCTCTCAACTCCGCCGCTGGCGAGTCCCGGCTGGCCCTTGTCCGCCGTGCCCGTCGTATGAATCGGATACTGGCGGAAACCTACCCTGATGCCCACTGTGAGCTTGATTTCGGCAACCCGCTCGAACTGCTGGTCGCCACGATTCTCTCGGCGCAGTGTACGGACAAAAGGGTAAATATGGTTACTCCAACCCTTTTCGCGAAGTATCGGACAGTTGAAGATTACGCCGGGGCCGACCGTGCCGAGCTTGAAGAGATCATCCGATCCACCGGGTTCTTCCGCGCTAAGACCACCAGCATCATCGGCATGGCCCAGGCCGTCTGCGTCCGCTACGGCGGCCTGGTGCCCGGCCGCCTCAAGGACCTCGTCACGCTTCCCGGAGTCGGACGAAAAACCGCCAACGTGGTGCTCGGCAACGCCTTCGGCGTGCCCGGCATCACCGTGGACACCCACTTCCAGCGGCTCACCCGCCGCTTCGGATGGACCACCGAGACCGACCCGGTCAAGATCGAGCACGCTGTCGGCGCACTCATCCCGAAACGGGAGTGGACCGTCATGTCCCATCGGCTCATCTGGCACGGCCGCCGCATGTGCATCGCGCGCAAGCCCGCCTGCGGCGTGTGCCCCCTCGCCGCCCTCTGCCCGTCGTACGGCACAGGCCCCACAGATCCGGACCTCGCGGCCAAGCTCGTCCGCTCGGGCCCCTTCTCGTAAGCGTCCGGCCCCCGAGGCCCCACGGCGTACGGCGAGGGCTTCGGGCACCCCTACACTTCGGTCATCTTCGAAAGGCGCCCTGTGATCGACGCGACGCATGTGCCCGAGTGGCTTGCCACTCTGACGACGGCCGCCGGGAGGGCCCCGGTGCCCGGCTATCTGAAGCCGCCGGCCGACGGAGGTCGGGCCGCCGCGGTGCTCATGCTGTTCGGCGAGAGCCCGCAGGGCCCGGACGTCCTGCTGATCCAGCGCAGCTCCCGGGGCAGCCGGCACGCCGGTCAGCCCGCCTTCCCCGGCGGCGGAGTCGACCCGCAGGACGCGAGCCCGGCGGCCGCCGCGCTCCGTGAGGCGCGAGAGGAGACCGGGCTCGACCCCGCCGGGGTGGCGGTCGTCGGCGCCCTGCCCGAGCTTTACGTCGCGGCCAGCGACAACCGGGTCACTCCGGTGGTCGGCTGGTGGCACACTCCCTCGGCCGTGAGCGCCGCGTCCCCCGACGAGGTCGAGTCGGTCGAGCGCGTGCCTCTCGCGGAGCTGTGCGACCCGGGCAACCGGCTGCGCACACGCACCCCCAGCGGATATGTCGGCGCCGCCTTCCGGGTGCGCGGCCTGCTCGTGTGGGGGTTCACCGCCGGTCTGCTCGACCGTGTCCTGGCCGCGGGCCGCTTCGAGCGCCCCTGGGACGCCTCGCGGGTGGAGGATCTGCCCCCCGACGTGCTGGGCCTCGCCGGCCGCCGATAACCGGGCCTCGTCGCCCGGCGTCGACGGGGCCTCGCGGGCGGGCGTCGGGCGGGCCTCACCGGCCGGTGCTAACGCGGTCACAGGTCGGCCGACGTCAGTGCGAGGCCGAGAGCGGCCCAGTCGGCCACGTCGTCGTCGCCGTCCTCGACCAGGACGCGCAGCGCGGCCAGTCCCGTCGGGTCGGGAGGCGTGCCGACGACGTTGGGCAGGGCGTAGGCCGCGCCGTAGCGCACCCGCGGGTCCTCGTGCCGCGCGAGGTCGATCACGGTGGGGAGGGCCCGCCGGTCACGGAGGTGGCCGAGGGCGATGAGCACCGAGTAGAGCACGATCGGATCCTCCTCGCAGGTGGCGAGGAAGCGCAGGATCGGCAGGCTGCGGTCGGCGAACGGCCGGTCCGGCGTGCCGAGTTGCCCGAGGATGTCCACCCCGAGCACGCGTTCGGTGGTCGTCTGCCCGGCGCACAGCCGCCTGGCCTCGGTGAAGGTCGCCAGGTCGCCGCGCCGCTGCAGGTCGGCGATGGCCTGCCAGCGGATCGGGCCGTCGGGGTCTCGGTCGGTGAGGGCCGCTTGGACCAGATCGCTTATCTCCGTTGTCGCGGACATGAAGTCACGATAACGCTACGGAGAGTGTCTGCCTTTAGGGTGATCGGCGTGTCGGGCCGGAGCCGTACGAAGCCGCGGCTCGACGCGGCTCGACACGGTCCTTCGGCGAAGAACTACGCATGGACCGGGCACGCTGGATAACGTTGATAGCGTGCGCGGCGATCTCCTTGACCTCATCCTCATCGGATTGATGGTTGCCTTCGGCATATCGGGCTACCGTCAGGGCTTCATCGTCGGCGTGCTGAGCCTTGTGGGCTTCGTGGGCGGCGCCTTCCTCGGCGTCGCCATCGCTCCTTCGATAGCGCGGGCCGTGGTGACCGGTGACACCGAGCAGGCACTGCTCGCGATCGTCATCGTGTTCCTCGCCGCGACGGTCGGGCAGTTCGCGTCGTCGACGATCGGCGCCGTGGTGCGCAGCCACGTCACCTGGGAGCCGGCGAGGGTGGCCGACGCGGTCGGAGGCACCGTCACCAGCGCGTTATCCGTCTTGATCTTCGCCTGGTTGATCGGGTCTCTTGTCCGGGTCTCGCCGATTCCGCCGCTCAGCCAGCAGGTCAACGGGTCTCTGCTGCTCTCCACGGTCGACCAGGCCCTGCCGCAGGCGGCCAGGGCATGGCAGAAGCCCTTCCGGGAGTTCGTCGACAAGTCCGGCTTTCCCGCTGTCTTCGCGGAGATCGGCGCCGGCGCGTTCGTCGAGGTGCCGCCGCCCGACCGGGGCGTGCTGCAGGGGGGCGACCTCAAGAGGGCCCGCCAGGGCATCGTCAAGGTGCAGGGCCGCGCGCCGTCCTGCAACAAGCAGATCGAGGGCACCGGCTTCGTCTACGCCCAAGACCGCATCATGACCAACGCCCATGTCCTTGCGGGCGTGACCCAGAACATCACCGTCACCGACCACTCCGGCGAATCGCATTCCGCCCGCGTGGTGCTCTACAACCCCCGGCGCGACATCGCCGTCCTGTACGCCCCCGGTCTCAACCTGCCGGTGCTCCGCTTCGACGGCACCGCGGCCAAGGGCGACAGCGCCATCATCGCCGGCTACCCCCGCGGCGAGGGCTTCACGCCCCGCGCCGCCCGCATCCGCATCAAGCAGGACGCCAAGGGGCCCGACATCTACGGCCGCACCACCGTCGTCCGCGAGGTCTACGCCGTACGCGGGCTCGTCCAGCCCGGCAACTCCGGCGGACCGCTCCTCTCCCCCGACGGGCGCGTTTTCGGCGTCATCTTCGCCGCCGCGACCGACCAGGAGGAGACGGGCTACGTGCTCACCGCGGCGGAGGTCCGCCCCGACGCCCAGGCGGGGGCGGCGGCACGCCACTCCGTCGACACGCAGGACTGCGACTAGCTCACGGCGCCAGCGCCCCGAGCACGGACGCGATCGCCTCGTCGGCGTCGGCGTCCTCCCCGGCCGCCACCCGCCTCGCCGCCTCGGCCACAGACCGCGTGGCGATGCCGTACGGCTCCCGCCCCGCGCCGGCCACCCGCTCCGCGCCGCGCGCCAGCAGGGCGGACGCCCCCCGGGCGTTGCCGCGTTGCAGATGGGTCAGCCCCACGCAGATCTGGGCGAGCCCCTGCCACAGGTCCCTTTCGTCGTCGGGGCCGGTCTTCCACCGGGCCTCCAGCACCTCGTGCGCGTGGAACGGCCTCCGCTCGGCGAGCAGCCGTACGGCTTCCGCCACGGCCTCACCCGCCTCCGGCGCGTAGTCGTCGGGCACGCGCGGCACCCCGCCGGCCGCGCCGTACGGCAGAGGCCGCCCGAACGAGTCCCGGGGCCGCGCGTTCTGCGGCCTGCCCGCGGGGTCGCGATCACGTGGACGGGTGCCCATCATCGCTCCGGTTCCGGATCGGCGAGCCAGCCGAGCAGCTCGGAGTTGAAATGCTCGGGGCGCTCCTCATGCGGGAAATGCCCGGCCCCTTCGAGCAGGCGCCACCGGTACGGCGCGGCCACGTAACGGCCGGACCCCTGTGCCGTGCGCGGCAGGATGCACCGGTCCAGCGCGCCGTGGAGCTGGAGCGTGGGCGCCTCGACCTCGGCGCGCATCTGCCGGGCGAACCGCAGCCCGTCGGGGCGGAACTGCGACCGGAAGAACCACCGGTAGTACTCCAGCGAGCAGTGGGCGACGTGGGGGATGCGAAATACGTCCTGATAGCGGCGGGCCACGCTCTCTTCCGGCCACGACGGGCCCGACCAGCGGTCGAGCAGCCTGCCCACCAGCGCGCCCTCACGGCGCGCCAGGCGCCGTTCAGGCAGCATGGGGACCTGGAACCCGAGAGCGTATCTACTGGCCTTCAGCTGCCCTCTGAGGTCGCCGAACAGCGCCGCGCGCAGCCGTCGCGGATGCGGAGCCGACACCGCCACCAGGCGTCGCACCACCTTCGGATGGCGCGCGGCCATCGTCCAGCCCAGCAGCCCGCCCCAGTCGTGGCCCACCACGACGCCCGAGGGCTCGCCGAGCGCGCGGATCATCCCGGCCGCGTCTCCCGCCAGGGTCGGCAGGTCGTATCCGCGCGGAGGCTTGTCGCTCCCCCCGTAACCCCGCAGGTCCACCGCGACCGCCCGGAATCCGGCGGCCGACAGCGACTCCAACTGGTGCCGCCACGACCACCAGAACTGCGGAAAGCCATGCAGAAGCAGGACCAGCGGCCCCTCGCCCGCCTCCACGACGTGGAAACGCGTGCCTCCGGCGTGGACCGAGCGGTGCTCCCACGGGCCGTCGATCCTGACCAGCGACTCGTCAGGTGCCATCGCCGACCGACTTGGGCCCGGAAGCGCTCGACGCGCTGTCCAGCGGGACTCTGTGGATGCCGACCTGCCCTGCGGTCGGCAGCGACTCGGGCCCGGGCGCCCCGTGGGGCTGGACCGCGGGGGCCTTGCCGTCCACGTTGGCGATGTCCTTGAGGTCGCGCAGCGTGCGTGTGGTGCGCTTCATGCCGGACAGCCCCTTGAGGCGGCGGTATCCGATGAACACCAGCAGCGTGCTCACCACCAGGTAGAAGACCGTCACGATCAAGAAGGCGAGCCACTGCCAGAGACCGAGCGCGACCAGGGCGTAGGCGATGGTGAACGACCCCAGGATCAGGCACAGGTGGGCCATGAACGCCGCTGCGGCGAACAGCCCGCCCGCCGTGCCGACCCGCTTGGCGTCGAACCTGACCTCGGCCTTGGCCAGTTCGATCTCCGAGCGGATCAGGGTGGAGATGTGGGTGGTCGCCTCGGCGACGAGCGCGCCCAGGGACTCGCCCTCAGGTGGCGGAGCCGGTGTCTGCGGCATGACGTTCTCCTATCGGGTGCAGGAAGTGTCAAACATCATCCTGCGCGTTGAGACGGTTTCGTATGCGCACCCGGAGCAAGACGGCGGCCGCGACACTCGCCGCGAAGCTCGCCGCGAGCACCCCGGCCGTGACCGCGTTGGTCCGGGCCACGTCACCGCTGTACGCGAGGTTGCCGATCAGCAGCGAGACCGTGAACCCGATCCCGCCGAGGATCGAAACCGCCGCCATGTCACGCCAATTGAGCTCGTCGGACAGTCTGGCGAGCCCGAGGCGTACAGAAAGCCAGGCACCGCCGAACACCCCCAGGAACTTGCCGATCAGCAACCCGGCGATCACTCCCAGGACTATCCGGTCGGTAAAGATCAAGCTGAGGCTCTCATTGTCCAGCAATACCCCGGCGGACAGGAAGGCAAAGACCGGTACGGCAAAGCCCGCGGAGATCGGGCGCACGTAGTGGTCCGCCCGCTCGCACGGCGAATAGTCCTCGTCCGGTCCACTGTGCACCCTGGTGAGCAGTCCCAGCGCCACACCGGCCACCGTCGCGTGCACGCCGCTCACCTCGACGAAATACCAGGCCAGGAGGGCGACGGGGACCAGCACCCACCATGACGTGACGTGCTTGCGCTGCAGATACCAGTAGAGGACGAGGAAGAGGATCCCGGCCCCCAGCATGAGAAGGTTCAACCCGTCCGTATAGAAGAGCGCGATGATCGTGATGGCTCCGAGGTCGTCCACCACCGCACAGGTCAGCAGGAACGCGCGCAGTGACGAGGGCATCGCCGACGCCGTCACCGCCAGCACCGCCAGTGCGAACGCGATGTCGGTGGCCGTCGGAATGGCCCATCCCCGCGCCGCGTCCGGCGCGCCCCAGCTCACCAGCAGATAGACGATCGCGGGTACGGCCATGCCGGCGAATGCGGCGATGATCGGTAAGGCGGCCTTCTTGAGGTTGGACAGCTCGCCGTGGACGAACTCCTCTTTGACCTCAAGCCCGGCCACAAAGAAGAAGATCGTCAGGAGTCCGTTCTGGGCCCACTTCACAAGCTCCAGATCGAGGTGGAGGAACTCCGGGCCGATCTTCGTGCTGCGTAGCGCGTCGTATGACTCGTAGGAGATATTGGCCCAGATCAGTGCTACCACGGTGGCGACCAGCATCACGATGCCGCCGATGGTCTCTGTTCGCAGCGCTTCGGCTACTTGCCGGGTGTACCTTACGGTCGGCCGAAAAGGCCAGATTTGGGCCGCGCGGCGCATGCTCCCCCTTGGTGGCTAGTCACGATCGGGACGTTCCCCCCGCGGCCGACCAGACTTCCCGGCACACCTGCGCCCTAGAGTACCCAAGGAGCAAAAAAGATCACTTCATGGGTTCGAATCACACCAAAGAGCGCGGATCACCATCTCTGTGATCCGCGCTCTCCGCGTACTTCAGATACCTCGGCCCCTGGAGCCTCCCAGCGAGGTCAGTCTTCGCTCTTGGCCGACGGGAGCTTGCCGGCGATCAGGTTCATCACCGAGTCGTCCGTCAGCGTCGTCACGTCACCGAGCGAACGGTTCTCCGCCACGTCCCGCAGCAGCCGGCGCATGATCTTGCCCGACCGGGTCTTCGGCAACTCGGGCACCACCAGGATCTGGCGCGGCTTGGCGATCGGGCCGAGGGTCTTGGCCACGTGCGACCGCAGCTCGGCGGCGATGTCGGCGCTCTCCTCGGCGCTGCCGCGCAGGATGGTGAACGCCACGATCGCCTGCCCCGTCACCGGGTCGGTGGCGCCGACCACGGCCGCCTCCGCGACCTTCGGATGCGACACCAGCGCCGACTCCACTTCTGTCGTGGAGATGTTGTGCCCCGAGACGAGCATGACGTCGTCGACCCGGCCGAGCAGCCACAGGTCGCCGTCCTCGTCCCGCTTGGCGCCGTCGCCGGGGAAGTACATCCCGTCGAAGCGCGACCAGTACGTGTCGATGTAGCGCTGGTCGTCGCCCCAGATCGTGCGGAGCATCGACGGCCACGGATCGCGCACCACGAGGAATCCGCCGCCGCCGTTCGGCACGGACCGCGCCTGGTCGTCGACCACGTCGGCGGTGATGCCCGGCAGCGGGCGCATCGCCGCACCGGGCTTGCCCGCAGACACGCCGGGCAGCGGGCTGATCATGATGCCGCCGGTCTCGGTCTGCCACCACGTGTCCACCACCGGGCAGCGGTTGCCGCCGATGTGCTCGCGGTACCAGACATACGCCTCAGGGTTGATCGGCTCGCCCACGCTGCCGAGAATGCGCAGCGAGGACATGTCGAACTTCGCGGGGATGTCGTCGCCCCACTTCATGAACGTCCGGATGGCGGTGGGCGCGGTGTAGAGGATCGTGACCTTGTACTTCTGCACGACCTCCCAGAACCGGCCCTTGTGCGGAGTGTCCGGCGTGCCCTCGTAGATCACGCTGGTCGCTCCGTTGGCCAGCGGTCCGTACACGATGTACGAGTGCCCCGTCACCCAGCCGATGTCCGCCGTACACCAGTAGATGTCGGTCTCGGGCTTCAGGTCGAACACCGCGTCGTGCGTCCACGCCACCTGCGTCAGGTAGCCGCCCGTCGTGTGCAGGATGCCCTTCGGCCTGCCCGTCGTGCCGCTCGTGTAGAGGATGTAGAGCGGGTCCTCGGCGTCGTGCGGCACCGGCTCGTGCACGTCGCTCTGGCGGTCGACCAGGTCGTGCCACCAGACGTCACGGTCGGTGAAGTCCACGTCCTCGCCGGTGCGCCGCACCACGAGGACGCTGGTCACGTTCGGGCACTCCTTGAGCGCCTCGTCCACCGTCGGCTTCAACGCGCTCGGCGCCCCGCGCCTGAACCCGCCGTCGGCCGTCACCACGACCTTCGCGTCGGCGTCCTGAATGCGGCCGCTCAGCGCGGTCGCGGAGAACCCGCCGAACACCACCGAGTGGATCGCGCCGATCCGCGCGCAGGCCAGCAGGGTGATCGGCAGTTCCGGGATCATCGGCATGTAGACCGCGACCCGGTCGCCCTTGCGGACTCCGAGCTCCTCAAGCGCGTTGGCGGCCTTGGAGACCTCACGCTTCAGATCGGCATACGTGAGGGTACGGCTGTCGCCCTCCGGCTCGCCCTCCCAGTAGTAGGCCACCTTGTCGCCGTTGCCGGCCTCCACATGGCGGTCGACACAGTTGTAGGCCACGTTCAGCTTGCCGCCGACGAACCACTTGGCGAAGGGCGGGTTCCATTCCAGTGTGGTGTTCCAGCGCTCGGCCCACGTCAGACGGTCGGCCGCGCGCTCCCAGAACCCGAGCCGGTCCTTGGCGGCCTCCTCGTAGGCCGCGGCGGTCACGTTGGCGTTCGCGGCCAACTCGGCCGGGGGCGGGAACTTGCGGTTCTCTTGAAGCAGGTTCGACAGGGTCTCCTGGGACTCACCGGGATCGCGACCAGGGGTGTCCGCCGCCACTACATACTCCTTCACGTGTCCTAAGGCCGCGCTCGCCCGGCCAGGTGGCCGCGCGGACTCGGGGCCGGCTTCGCCGTACCGGGCCTGATTGTGTCTGCTTGCATCCCACTTCACCAGCCGACGTGCGCTCCCCACAAGAGGTCTAGACAGGTCTGTACCGAAGGGTCGCATGATCGGTTGATGTTCACAGGTTCATGACAATCACGTCTGAAACGTTGTAATACCGAAATAATACGAAACGTGGGTGTTTCCGGACACGGCGCGCCGAGCGGTTCCGATCAATCGCCGAACGACCATTCCACGGTGATCCGGCCCAGTCCGCAGTCCGCGCCTTCAGGAAGCCTTCAGGAGTCCTTAGGGAGCCTTGGGGCCGGAAGCCTTTGGGCCTGGGGCGAGTGTACGTTTGGGCCCCGGGTGCGCGGCCGGATCCAGTGGGGCGACGGCGGCCCTCATGGGAGCGTGCCGGTAGGGTCTGGGCTCGTGAAGGACCCACTGGCTGCCATCGCCGAACTTCCTGGAGTGTCCGAGACGGTCCAGCAGGCCAGAGAGGCGGTCGACCGGCTCTACCGCCATCGCGTGCTCCGCCGCAGAAGCCCTGAGGTGTCTGCCGAGTCCGCCCTCCGGGGCGCCCGCGCCTCAGCGGCCCTGGAAGGCGTCGACGTGCCTCTCGACGCCCTCCGCAGGGAAGAGGTCACAGACCCGATCGTCCACGGCGCGCTGCGCGTCACCGCCGAACTCGGACGTCTCGGCAAGACATGGCGCACGGCGCCGCGCCAAGTTCTCGCCCGCCTCCACACCCTCGCCGCCGCCGGCCTCGTCGGCGAACCGCTCCTCGGCCGCCCCCGCACCGAAGCCGGCGCCCCGGACCCCCTCGGACTCGGCTCCGTCCCCCCGCCCGCCGAGACCTCGGCCCGCATGGACGGCCTGGTCACCCTCGTGACCGGCCCCACCGCCGCCCCCGCGCTCGTTCTGGCCGCCATCGTCCACGCCGAACTCGCCGTGCTGCGGCCCTTCGGCTCGGCAGACGGACTCATCGCCAGAGCCGCGGAACGGCTCACCCTCGTGGAGTTCGGGCTCGACCCCAAATCCCTCGCGGTCGTGGAAGCCGGACACCTGGAGCTCGGCGGTGACTACGCGAAGGCCCTGAGCGGCTACCTCACCGGCACGCCGGAGGGCGTGGCCCAGTGGGTGAGCCACTGCGCGTCCGCGGTCACCCTCGGGGTCCGTGAGGCCACGGCCATCTGCGAGGCGATGCAGCGGGGGTAGCGAGGGGCAGCGGAGCCGGGAGTCCTGGAGCCCTGGAGTCCTGGAGTCCTGGAGGCGACGCCCCGGGCGGGCGACCGACTTGGGGAGCATGTCCGGACACAGCGGACGGCGTCCCTGGACTGGGACGCCGTCGCCAGCACGTCACGCCGGGTTACCAAGCGTGCACCTGTATTCGTCGGACCGGGTCAAGCCCGTCTCGACGCGCCTCCCGCGGCTGGTCGCGCGTGGGTACCCGGCGGCCGTGCCCCGGACGTGTTGTCCGTGAAACCTTTCTACGACGGATTCGTGCAGATGGGAAGGCCCGGTTCCAAGCTCTTTGCCAACTGGCGGGACTTTGGTGGGCGAACCTCACTTATCACCCTGCAAGTCGTCAAAACTATGCAGGACCTCCGCGAGTCGGCTCGTCCCGCTGATCACTCACGGTAATGATCTCCGGGTGTGGCGCGAAAGAATGGAGGCGGTTACGCAAAGTGTCTGGTTCGTTACCCCGAAAAATCTAGCGGAAATCGTAGATTTCGCCTCGACGAAACTCGCGTTGATCGGGCACCATACGGTGGTATCTCCCTAAACTGGAGTGCCTGCGCATGGGCAACCTTTGCAACTCCCGTGCCATGTTCTGGTTAACTGTTGAAAGACTTTTTTCCTAAACGGGACCGGCTCTACCCCCCCGGAGCCGGACCGCTCGGCGACCCCCGCTCTCCCCCCCGGCGGGGGTCGCCTTTTTTCTCCAGCCCCTTCGGCCTCACGGGCCTCCGGGCTCCACCGGCTCTTACCGGCGCCAGGCGCCAGGCGCCAGGCCCGCCCTACGGCACAAGCCCCGCACGCGTCCCCGCACGCGTCCCCGCACGCGTCCCCGCACGCGTCCCCGCACGCGTCCCCGCACGCGTCGCGTACGCGGGCAGCGCCTCCCCGGGCCTCCCTGGGCCTCCCCGGGCTCGGCTGTGCCCGCGTGATCCGCCTGGCACCCGCCGTGGTCATCCACAGGTCGGCCGGAGGATGGCGACTATCCCCAGAATCACGTTCGGCCCCATGGGCGGCCCCTGAGCCGGGGCATCCTGAGCCTCCTCGAAACGAAGGAGGCAGGAATGAACCGCCCTTTGATCGTCACCGACCACCCGGAGCTCCTCGATGACCTGCTCCGCATCGCCGCGGCGGCCGGGGCCGAGCTGACGGTCGCGCACGCGGCCGTCCACGCCAAGCCGTTCTGGAGCCGGGCACCGGTCGTCGTCGTGGGCGATGACATGGCCGACGCCGTCGCGGCGATGGCGCCCCCGGCGCGCGACAGGGTCCTGCTCGTCACGCGCGAACACGACGATCCGGCCTCTTGGCGCCGATGCGTCGCCGTCGGGGCTCAAGGCGTTCTGGAGCTTCCCGACGCCGAGCGGCGACTCGTCGACGAGTTCGCCGACGCCGTGGAGCCGGTGACCAGGGCGGGGGTGACGGTCTGCGTGATAGGCGGGCGCGGCGGCGCGGGAGCAAGCGTGTTGGCGGCCTCGCTCGCGGTCAGCGCGTCGCGCAAACGCCTGCGCACCCTGCTCGTCGACGCCGACCCCTTGGGCGGCGGCATCGACGCCCTCATGGGCCAGGAGTCCGCCGAAGGCGCGCGCTGGTCCGACCTGGTGGCCCGGGAGGGCCGCATCAGTTTCACGGCCCTGCACGCGGCGCTGCCCTCCTTCGGCGAGTTGGCAGTCCTCGCGTTCCACCGGGGCCATGCAGCACAGATTCCGGCCGAGGCCATGCGCTCCGTGCTGCACGCGGGCCAACGCGGATTCGACCTCGTCGTCATCGACCTGCCCCGCCATCTCGACCTCGCGGCGGCCGAAGCGCTGGCGCGAGCCGGCACGACCCTGCTGGTCGTCACCGCCGACGTCCGAGGGGTCCTCGCGGGCGCCCAGGTGCTCGCCTGCCTTCAGCAGCACACCCGCGACGTGCGGGCGGTGGTCCGTGAAGGCGTCCTGGACAAGACGGTGGTGTGCGACTCGCTGGGCATTCCCCACGCGGGTGTCCTGCCTGACCAGCCGCGCCTCGCGATGGCTCTCAACCGGGGCAGCCCTCCTCCGTTGGGGACCCGCACTCCGCTGGGCCGACTCTGCGTGTCCTTTCTCGGCACCTTGCTCACCCCTGAGCCCACGGGTTCACACCGGGGGTGACGTCCGGCCGGGTGCCGGGCATGGCGGGCGGCTTCTTCCGGCGTCGGCCGGCACCGGCCCGGAGGAGAGGGAGGTCATGCGGGGAGGAAGAGCGGCCGGGTGGGTGCCTCCGGAGCGCCGGCCGTTGATCGCCGGCTGTGGCCGAAGACGCCCTGGGCCGAGTGGAGGCCCGATACCCCTCCGAAACAGCCTTCCCTTGTCTCGAACAGGTGCTCCCGTCAGGAGCGATCCGCTGATCCATTCAGCACTGTGGAGGAAAAGTGAGCATGATGAGCATTGACCACTCGGTGGTCTCTTCCGACCTCCTGGAGGCCGTTCGGCTACGGATCGCGCGGTCAGGAGTCGAGCCGACCGCCGCTCACGTGGCAGCCGCGGTAAGGGCCGAGAAAGCGGTGCTCGGCGACGCCGAGATCCTCACCGTCGCGCGGGTGCTCTGCGCCGACCTCATCGGAGCCGGGCCCTTGGAGCCGCTGCTCGCCGAGCCGGACGTGACCGACGTCCTGGTCAACGGCCCGAAGGAGGTGTGGGTCGACGACGGTCTCGGGCTGCGGCGCACGTCTGTCGTCTTTCCCGATGACGACGCCGTCAGACGGCTTGCCCAACGGCTCGCATCCGCGGCAGGCCGACGGTTGGACGACGCCTCTCCACACGTTGACGCGCGGCTTGCGGGCGGTGTCCGCTTGCACGCGGTCCTCGCGCCGATCGCGCCGGGAGGCACGTGCATCTCGCTGAGGCTTCCCCCTCGGCGCACCTTCACCATGCCCGACCTCGTGCGGTCGGGAGCCATCCCCGCCGACGCCGCCGATGTGCTCGCCGCCGTCGTGGACGCACGTCTCGCGTTCCTCGTCACCGGCGGCACCGGCACCGGCAAAACGACGTTGCTCTCGGCCCTTCTCTCACTGGCGGATCCCTCTGAGCGGCTTCTTCTCGTCGAGGACTCCGCTGAGCTCCAGCCGCGCCACCCGCACGTGGTGCGGCTGGAGTCACGCCCCGCCAACGTGGAAGGCGCGGGCGGTGTGGGCCTTCAAGACCTCGTGCGCCAGGCACTGCGGATGCGCCCTGACCGGTTGGTCGTCGGTGAGGTGAGAGGAGCCGAGGCGATCACCTTGCTGGCAGCCCTCAACACCGGGCACGAAGGCGGCTGCGGCACCCTGCACGCCAATACGGCGGCCGACGTGCCTCCTCGGCTGGAGGCCCTCGCCTGTGCGGCGGGTCTGACCCGGGAGGCACTGCACAGTCAGCTTGCCGCCGCACTCGACGTCATCATTCACCTGGTCCGCGACCAACTCGGCGGGCGCCGCAGAATCGCGGAGATCTGCCTGCTCAACCGCCTGCCCGATGGCTTGGTGGAAGCCGCACCCGCCTTGACCTTCACCCCTGAGGGCTCCACCATCCACGGCCTCGCCCTCCCGGCCCTGCGCAAGCGCATCCTCCAACGAAGAAGATCGCACAAGGTCTATGGCTGGGGATGAGCACCGGCGTGTGACGGGCCTTGCGCTTATCAGCATGCGGGAGACCACAGCTTCGGCACTGATTCGGCACTGATTCGGCACTGATTCGGCACGGCGAACGCCGCCTGATGAGGGTTGTCGGATGTCCCGGCCACGGATTTCACCGCGGGCCCGTGCATGTCGTGGGCATATGCCTGTGCATGTTCTGATCGCATTCGGCTCTGACACGTCAGAGAAACCGCTCAACCTCATATCGTTCGTGTGCCGCCCCTCCGGCCCGACCCATTAAGGAAGCACGGTGCTGACGATTATCGCTTCAGTTGGTGTTATGACCGCACTATGGTGCTGGTCGGCTCCACATTCGGAGACGGCGCGATTGCGGCGCCTCCATACCGGAGGTGACGTCCGCCAACGCCGTCATTTTAAGCAGGCTTGGAGCATACGCACTGCATGGCTTCTCCATATCCAACGGCATGCGGTGTGGCGAGGCAAATCTCAAGAAGTCATCGCATGGCGTCGCGCCCAAGTCGAGTTCTGCCAAGGACTCTCCGCTGAGCTCTCCGCAGGGCGCACCCCCGGTGAGGCGATGGTCCGCGTCATCGCGACCTCCGACTTTCCCGACCCGTCGCGCTTCGCCGCCGTGGCGGCAGCCGCGCAGGACGGACGCGACGTCGCCGCCGCCCTCGTGCGCGCAGCGCCCAGGCTCGGAGGGGAGGGCTTACAGAGGCTTGCCGCCTGCTGGCAGGCGAGTCATACGGCGGGAGCCGCCCTGGCCCCTCTCATCGATCAGGTCGCCGCCTCCCTCCGCGCATCCCTACGCCACCATGAGGAACTCACCGCCCATCTGTCCGGTCCCCGAGCCACGGCCAAGCTCCTGGCGATCCTTCCTCTGCTCGGCATCCTTATGGGAATCGGATTGGGGATGAGTCCGTTGGATTTTCTCTTCGGCGGTCCAGCCGGCTTTGCCTGCCTTGCGGCGGGTGTGGCCTTGAATCTCGCCGGTTTGTGGTGGATCCACCGGATGGTGAGCCGAGTGCAGGAGCCGTAGCGGTTGCGATTCGTGATCTCCAAATCACCGCGTCGGCCTTCAGCGCTGCTGCAAAATTGTGCGAGAAAGAGTAGTTCCTTTTATCGGTGGTCGTCTCGCCATAGTCGTCGCCTCGCCATGGCCTCCGTGTGTGAAATATCCGCCCTTTAAATCCGTCGGTGCAATACGTGTCGATTCCTCTGTGGAAAACGCTCTCCCGTGGCTGGAGGAATGTGTCGTGCTGCGGGATATGTGGACCCAGAGGCTTGCCGCCGGCCGTGTCGAAAACCTCTGGTCGGCTCAGATGCCCGCGACGGTGAAATCCCTGCCGCTCAACCACGCAGATTCAACTACAGTATCGAGGTGAGATCGCCGTCGTGATCCTTATAGCCGCCCTGCTCGTGTCACTCGCTTCATGGTGCTGGCTTTCCGCCGGCAGACCAAGTGAGCGTCTTTCAGAGCTTCTCGGGAGATCCGCTCCTACTGCGTCTCCACCTGAACGGGCCGACGCAGCCGCACCCCGAAAGATCTCATATGCTCCGAAGGCCACACATGGCTTACAAATCGCCCTAGAGGAGTTGCCGAATTCCAAGGCCATCCCAGGGTATTCCAGAGGTGGCACGCGGCGTAAAGCGGTGGTTGGAATGCGCCCCGGTCGCCGGTCGGCGATATCGACGACCCGGCCGGGTGAAGCTCTCGCTTCGTTGCGCTCCGCAGAGGTCTCCAGCAATAGGAACGGGAAGCCGCCTCAGTGGGTCGTCATCCTCTCCATGCCGTTGGCATTCTTATTCTTCGTTGTGTCCATTGGCGGCATGGCAGGGGTGATTCTCGGTCTACTCGCCGCACTTGTCATCGCCATGGCATCCCGTCGGCACGAGTCGCGCCATGGGCGTCTCGCGCGAACGCGCATGGCCGCAGACCTGCCGTTCGCCATCGAGCTCATGGCGGCATGTCTGCGTGCTGGGCGTCCCCTGGGCTCGGCCGTCGACTCGACGGCATCCGCGGTCGGCGGACCTCTGGCCGAGCGGCTGACCAGTGTGAGCAGGCGGCTGAGCCTGGGGGCCGACGCCGCCGACGCCTGGCGCGAGCTCGGGTCCGAGCCCGCGCTCGCCGAGCTGGCCAGAGGAATGGTCCGCGCCGCCGACAGCGGAGCACCGACGGCCCGCATCCTCACCCGTCTGGCAGACGACACTCGTCGTACGGCACACGCCGCAGCCCTGGCCGCCGCCCGTCGGGTGGGCGTCTACGCCGTGGCGCCCCTCGGGCTGTGCTTCCTGCCGTCGTTCGTGCTCTTGGGCATTGTCCCGGTCGTGGCCGGCTTGGCTTCACAGATCGTGCTGCCCTAGCGTCGGCGATTCCCAGGGCGCACATGAACAGCCTTTCTTTAAGCGCTGCTCGGGGTGGCGCTGAACCTCTCCTGGTGTCTTCTGGATTCACCAGCGACTCTGCGATGAACCCTCCTGGGTTCAGAGTGCTTCGAGTGCCCACGGCACGACTTTCTGCTGTGAGGCGAATATTCACAGAAGCCTCATCCGCAAAACGTGATTTCTCCAGAAATGGCAGGTCGTTGGTGCGTCAGGAGTGAAATGGGCCTGGTATCGATTGCTTCTCTCAGGCATCTACTTGATCTGGCGAGAACCGCTTATATCGGTCGGTTGTATCCACAGATTCGAGGCTCGGGCGGCGCCCTCATCGAGTTATCCACAGAATCGCGTTCGGCCGCTCGCGGGTTCAGCAGTTCCACCATTCTGGGTCTTCCATTCACCGGGCGGCCACGCCCGGTCGATCAACAGGAGAAAATCATGCACAAGCAGATCTCACACGTGAATTCTCGTGCCATGCGGCCCACCGCCGCCCTCGTCGGCCAAGCCTTGGCATCCGCATGTCCGCTGCGTGCAGCCTCGACGGCTCGTGGCCGGGGTCGTCCCGTCGACATGTGGATGGTCATCGGGATGGTCCTGCCGACAAGGCCGAGCGCGCCCACCCCGTCGGTCCACCGGGCCCGCCTGCTCGGCGCCGCCGCCATCCGGATCCTGCGGCGCCTCGTGGCCACCGCGATTCCCGCGACAGGGGCACCCGACATCGCGGCTCACCGCGGCTGTGGGACACAGTCGTCGATTCGCGGCCACGCCAAGCATGGGCGTGACAGGGGCATGTCCACAGCGGAGTACGCCGTGGGCACCATCGCGGCATGTGGCTTCGCCGCTCTCCTGTTCAAGATCGTCACTTCGGAGGAGGTCCGTACCCTGCTCGTCGAACTGATCAAGCGGGCCTTGAGCGTCGCCGGCTGATCGACGCGATCACACCATTCGCCAGAAAGCTGCCGCTATGAGCCAGGTCTTGGGATCCCCATGCCTTCCGTCGTTGCGGGCGGTCCTTCGCTCGCGGGGCTCGATCACCGCTGAGACCGCTGCGGTCCTACCGGTCATCGTCGTCGTGCTGGCCGCGTCCCTCTGGATGATCGCCATCGTCGACGGGCAGCTCCGATGCGTTGACGCCGCTCGAACCGGCGCGAGGGCCGCAGCCCGCGGCGAGAGCCCCGATCAGGTGCGCCAAGCCGTCGCCTCATCGCTCCCGTCCGGCGCACACGTGGTGGTCACCCGTGATGGTGGAGCCGTCCGTGTGGAGGTCGCATTCAAAGTTCGCCCGGAATGGGGAAACGGCTTGCCCGGCATCACGGTGCGGGCCACGGCGGTGTCCGCCGCTGAGCCGGGGGAGCCGGGGGAGCCGGGGGAGCCCCATCAGATCCCCCCGAGGAGACCGTTGCCTTCAGGCGACGGAAATCGGGAGCGGGAGGGCCGCCAAGGCCCGACCGTGCATTGACCTGACGGGTTGGCGCATCAGAGATCTCCGTTCGCCGGTGCGTTAGATGGATGGTGCTGTTGTGATTAAGAGCATCCACGGGGCAGGGCTTGCCCTTCGCCGGGCTATGGAAGCGGCCGAGTGAGCAGCCGCCTTCTTCAGGAGGCGGAGGAGTCACAGTGCCTTTTCTGCGGGGCCTTGGCGGTTCGATCGCCTTGAGGCCACGCCTCCCCTCGATCCAGACGGCCACAAGGAGATGGCCACAAAGGAACGCGATCGGCTGAAGATCGTGCGTGTGTTCGTACGGCGTTTCGCCTGGCGGCGGAATGCCTGCCCCTGCCCTGCTCCGCAGGGGTCCGATCCCTCCCCGCCTGAAGGCGGGGGTTTCTTCGGAGGTTTCTGATGATGTCTGGGGAGCAGACGAAGGCCCTATCCCGCCTGGAGCGCGGATCGGTAACCGTGTGGGCGCTGACGGTCATCGCCCTGATCATGCTTGTGACATATGCGGTGGTCGTGGTCGGCATGGTCCGCGTCGCGCGTCATCGGGCGCAAGCGGCGGCCGACCTCAGTGCGCTGAACGCCGCGAGAGTCTTGCTTGCTGACCACGCCCATGCGTGCCGGGAGGCGACGACTCTGGCGCACGCCAACGGGGCCGTGCTCCAGCGGTGTGATGTGACCGATGAAACCGTTGATGTGCGCGTCGCTATACGCACGACTCTGCCTCTACGGGGTGTCGGCCTGCACGTCATCACAGCACGCGCGAGAGCCGGTCCCGCCGAGGCATCACGAGCGTTGCCCACGCCTCAGTGACCGACCGGCTTCCGCGAAAGCCCCTATACGACCAACCGCTCTCTCGGGCACCCCCTCGTGTCGTTAGTAGCAACACCACCAGCGGATCGTCTCGACGGTCACGGCCAAAAAGCGCGGCGGGCTGCGCGCCAAGCGCCGCGCCCTGACCTCATGCACCACTCCAAGGGGCGCTGCCCGGGCCGGTTGAGGGGGATTGGGGGTGGGGCCTGCCTGATGGGGGCGGTGTGTTCGGAGTCAGGGCAGCAGGATGTCCAGGAGTTGCAAGGCGCCGGCCTTGTCGAGGGGGTCGTTGCCATTGCCGCACTTCGGCGACTGGATACATGAGGGGCAGCCGCGTTCGCATTCGCAGCTGGCGATGGCTTCGCGTGTCGCGCGTAGCCAGTCGGCGGCACGGGCGTATCCCCGTTCGGCGAAGCCGGCTCCGCCTTGGTGGCCGTCGTAGACGAACACGGTGAGAAGGCCGGTGTCGGGGTGGAGTTCGGTGGAGACTCCGCCGATGTCCCATCGATCGCAGGTGGCGAAGAGAGGGAGGAGCCCGATGGAGGCGTGTTCTGCGGCATGGGCCGCTCCGCCGAGGTGGAGGCCGGTTTCGGCGAGCTCGGAAACCCGGGAGGGAGGCAGGGTCCACCAGACGGCGCGGGTGCGTAGTGTGCGCGGCGGGAGGTCGAGCGGTTCATCGCCGAGCATCTCTCCGGTCTGGAGTCTGCGCTTCAGATAGGAGATGACTTGGCGGGTCACCTCGACTTCGCCGAAATGAAGGTGCCCATGCCCGAGCGGGTGGGATCGCAGCGTGGACAGGACGGTGATGTCGGTGACATCGCGTGCGTAGGTGGAGTAGTCCGGCTCGCCGGAGGTCAGCAGGGCGATGCCTGTCTCCAGGTCCAGCTCTTTGACCAGGAAGCTCTCGCCTTGGTGCACATAGACCGCGCCTGTGTGAACGGAGGTGTGCGCGGATGACTCGTCCACTGTTCCAAGGAGACGCCCTGTCGTCTGTTCGACGAGTTGGATCAGTTGTCCTCCGCCGCCACGGATGTCGGCGAGGTCGGTGGCTCGCTCGCGGCTGGTCCAGAACCACCCGGAGGCTCGACGGCGCAGCAGGCCCCGGGCCACCAGGTCGTCAAGGACTGCGGGGGAGCTGGGTCCGAAGATGGAAAGGTCGTTGTCGGTGAGGGGGATCTCCGCCGCCGCCGCGCAAAGGTGAGGCGCGAGAACATAGGAGTTGTCGGGGTCGAGGACGATGCTTTCGACGGGCTGGCCGAACAGCGCCTCGGGATGATGCACAAGGTAGGTGTCGAGGGGGTCGTCTCTCGCGATGAGCACCGCGAGGGCGTCCTGTCCCGCGCGCCCGGCTCGCCCGGCCTGCTGCCATAGAGACGCGCGCGTGCCCGGCCATCCGGCGATCAGCACGGCGTCCAGCCCGGAGATGTCGACGCCGAGTTCCAAGGCGTTCGTTGTGGCGAGCCCGATGAGAGTGCCGGTCCGCACGGCCTTCTCCAGTAGTCGCCGGTCCTCGGCCAGATACCCCGCGCGATAAGCGGCGACCTTGTTCGGCAGATCCCGGAGGTCGTCGTCCAGCGTGAACTCACCCGACGGGCTGCTCCCTGCCAGGCTGTCGTTCTCCCGGTCGCCGGGTCCGATTTCCGGGACGGCGGGTCCGCCGTCGCTGGGCTCCTTTACCGGAGTGGCGGACCTGCTGTTCCGGTTGTGCTGGTGGCTTTCCGGGGCGGTAGGGCCGCTGTCGCGGTCGTCGAGTCCGATTTCCGGGATAGCGGGTCCGGTGTTGCGGTCGCCGGGTCGGCTTTCTGGAGTGGCGGGTCCGCCGTTGTGGTCGCCGGGTCGGCTTTCTGGGGCGGCGGGCTTGTTCTCCCGGTTGCCGGGCGCGGGCTCCTGGCCATGGGGCGCGGCTTCATGGGCGGGGGCGCTGGGCTCCTCCGACGGAGAAAGTGGGTGCCTGCGTGAGGGAGAGGTGGTGTTGCGGGTCCCCTGTGTGTAGGGGGTCGTTGTTTGGTTTTGGAGTGGCCGAGGTGCTGAAAGAGGCTGCTCGGACAGCGTTGAAGAACGTGAAGGGGGGAGAAGATCGCTGAGTTTCGCGCGTGCGGTCATGGCCACCGTTTCGGCACCGCGGCGCGAGCGCACGAAGGCGAGGGTCCTGACGTTGGCGGCGACGAGGTCGGCGAGGAGATCGGCGGTCTCGGCGGCGGCGGTACGCCGTACTGGAGCCCCTCCTTCGCCCCGCAGATCGGTCAGAGGGGGCTCCCAGAGGGCAAAGGTAGTGGCGCCCCTCGGTGAGGTGTCGGTCGTCACCTCGACCGTTTCAAGCCCTGTTAGGCGGGTTGCGGCGATACCGGGATCTCTGGCGGTCGCGGAGGCGAGCATGAAGACGGGGCGCGAGCCGTACTTCGCCGTGACTCGGCGGAGGCGGCGGAGGATCTGGGCGACGTGGGATCCGAACACGCCGCGGTAGCCGTGGCACTCGTCGACGATGACCATGCGGAGGCGGCGCAGGAAGGTGGACCACTGGGCGTGGCGGGGCAGGAGATTACGGTGGACCATATCGGGATTGGTCAGCACGTAGTTTGCGTGTTGCCTGATCCAGGCGCGCTCTTCGAAAGGTGTGTCCCCGTCGAAACACGCCGCCCGCAGCGGTGGCATGTCAAAGGCGCGCAGTGCTCTGAGCTGGTCGGCGGCGAGAGCCTTGGTGGGGGTGAGATAGAGAACGGTGGCCCCGTCGAGCACTTCGGTGATTGCCGGCACCAGGTAGGCAAGGGTCTTTCCCGAGGCGGTGCCAGTGGCAATGATCACGTTTTGGCCACGGTGCGCGTGCTCGGCGGCCTCCAACTGGTGGGGCCAGAGGCCGAAGACCCCCAAGTTCGCCATACGCGTAATGACGAACTCGGGCGTCCAGGCGGGCCAACGGGCTTGACCAGCTTGACGTGCTGGAACGTGCTCCACGTGCGTCACGCGCTTCCGGCGTGCGGGAACGGCGAGCAGGTTGCCGAGTAGGTCATCTGCTCGATGCGGAGTCGAAGCGGAGGAGGTCACTGGTTTCCAGTCTGTCATCCGGGGGCAGAGTCGCCGGGACTCGTGATTTCGTATAGACACTGAGGCAGACCGTGGTTGAATGCCGCGCGTCGGGGTCTTGTTATTCCGGGGTGACCAACCCCAGATTGCCAGGCCCGCAACTGTACTTTCGCAGGCAAGGCGCTGGAGGATCTGTGGATCTGAAGTTGGACCACCACACCGAGGACGGGCTCACCACAGTTGACGTCGAGGGCGAGATCGACGTCTACACCGCGCCACGACTTCGTGAGCTCCTGATCGACCTGGTGAACAAGGGTAACTTCCACCTGCTGGTCAACATGGAGAAGGTCGACTTCCTCGACTCGACCGGCCTGGGTGTCCTGGTAGGCGGACTCAAGCGTGTGCGCGCGCACGACGGGTCACTGGAACTCGTCTGCACACAGGAGCGCATCCTGAAGATCTTCCGGATCACCGGACTTACGAAGGTCTTCGGGATCTACGCTTCCGTGGAAGAGGCCAGGGAAGCTCACGGCCGAGACAAGTAGTCATGGCCACCGTCGAGCTGACGTTCAGTGCCCTACCCGCCCACGTGCGCACGGCCCGCTTGGTCGCCACGGCGATCGCCCGGCGCACAGGCGTGCAGGAGTCCCTGCTGGACGAGGTGCGGCTCGCAGTCGGTGAAGCATGCTCAAGGGCAGTGGAGGCACATCGACTGCACTGCCCGAGCGAGCCCATCCGCATTGAGCTGTCCGATGACTCGGGACGGTTCGAGGTGGTCGTCAGCGACTCCGCCCCCAATGAGGAGTCGCCGATCGAGGAGCCTTCCCAAACGCTCCACCTGGGCGACGAGGCATCTTTCAACCTGGTGCCGGACAGTTTCATGTCGGGATTCGGCATAGCTGTCATCACCGGGTTGGCCGACGACGTCGAGGTCTACCCCGGACCCAAGGGAATGCGCATTCGCATGAGCTGGCCTGCAGCCGCCACTGCGGCCAACGGGCTGACCCCCGCCTGAAACCAGGATCATCACCCCCAACGACCAGTGAGCTCCCGCTCACGACTGAGCTCCTGCTCACGACGCAGACCGCTGCCGGGCGAAAGCCGTACGGCATACGGAGTCGAACGGCGACGCCGGCATTGGCGCATCCCATGCCAATACCGGCGTCGCCGGGTGTCGTTTCCAGCCCTTTCGATGGGCTGCCCGCGCTCTCTCCGGGAAATCGTCGAGGTGAGCATCCGGGGCGGCGGCCGTCCGGCTTTGATCTTTCGCCGCTGCGCGAGGCGCCGTCGGGCTGCTGTGTCGCGGGATGCGTGGTTGCGGGATGCGTGCAACTGCCCAGGACCGCTGTAACGAGTCCCGATGCCAGCGCACTTCACGTGTTCTGAGAGGGCCTTGCGGAGATCCGTACGGTCGCCGTCAAGGCCGTATACCTGCGGCCCTCGGGCCAGTGGGCGATGATGTTGTCGCGTTCGGCCAGCCGCCGCCAGAGTGCCGACCCGCCCGCGTAGACGCCGGTGGGCACCAGGTTCTGGCCGCGGGGCCAGCCGAAGCCGCCGTCGACCAGGCCGTTGTACATGGGCCAGCTGGAGGATGCCGTGGTCTGTGTGAACGCTCTCGACGCTAGACACTATCTAGGACCAAATCGGTCCTAGATATATCAATAGTCTGGTCACCATGGCTGATTCTGTCGCCCGGCTCCTGACCCTGCTCTCGCTGTTGCAGTCTCCCCGGGAGCGGCCGGGCAGCGAACTCGCCGACCGTCTCGGAGTGACCGATCGGACAGTGCGGCGTGACATCGACCGGCTGCGCGGCCTCGGTTACCCGATCGAGGCGACCCTGGGCACTCTGGGCGGCTACCGCCTCGCAGCCGGACAGGCGATGCCTCCGCTCCTGCTGGACGATGAGGAGGCGGTCGCGGTTGCCGTCGGGATCCGCGCCGCCGCAGGGATGGCTGTGGACGGGCTCGGGGAGGCTTCGGCACGGGCACTGACCAAGCTCACCCAGGTCCTCCCGGCGCGGCTGCGGCAACGTGTCTCCGTGCTCGCAGCGGCGACGATGCCGGTGATCGGGGACGACCCGCAGGTCGATGTGGATGTCCTGACGGCTCTGGCGGGGGCGATAGCCCGCATGGAGAAGGTCCGCTTCGAGTACCGCTCGGCAGACGGTACCGAGACAAGGCGCCTTGCGGACCCGGTCGGTCTCGTCGCGCACCGGCGGCGCTGGTATCTGGTCGCGTTCGATGACGATCGCCGGGAATGGCGGACCTACCGAGTGGACCGGGTGAGCGAGCCGCGCCCGACAGGGATGCGCGCGTCTCCGCCCGAACTCCCGGCGGATAGCCCTGCGGACTACGTGGCCGGGCGTCGCTCCGACTGGGGCACTGTGGTTCACCAGGTCGAGGTGACCTTCGACGCGCCGCTTTCGGCGGTGGTCGGCCGCCTGGGAGACGGCCCAGCCGAAGTACGAGCAATCAACGCCAAACAATGCCGCATGACCGCCGAACGGGACGATCCCTTGCCGTGGCTGGCTGAGCGGATGCTCGCGCTCGGATGTGAGTTTGAGGTCCACTCCCCACCTGAGCTGGCCGAAGTCCTCGCAGAACTCGGTACCCGGGCGACGCGGGCGGCACGCAGCATCCGACCTGTATGACGAGCAAGCGGTTCAGTCGGCGGCGCGAAGCGAGAACCGGCCGATTGCCGATATTCGCCCCGGGAGCCGCCGCGCGGGGCGCGATCTCTGGGTTGGCGCCGGCGGCCAGTGCTGTTCCCGCCCCTGACGACCGATGTGCGGCGATCTTGGGGACGGCTCTGATGTAACCGGAGGCGCGGCAGGCTCCAGCAGAGGGGAACCGTGCTCGCCTGGTGGGCGATGGCGGGGTGCCTTCCGAGGGTGGGCGACCATCGGGCGCGGCGCTCGGGCTTGGGTGTTGGTTGGGATTCGAGCAGGTTGGTGCTGATCGATTCCCGAGCGGGGTGGCCGGCCAGGTGCGGGGCCGGCGCCGTACGTGGGGGTGGGATGGGTGGTTGTGGTGGGATCTGGGGGAATATGAGATGGGTTATGGGCCAGGTGGAATGTAGATAAGAGTGCAACCGAATAGTGGTGACAATGGGGTTGCCGTTTTCCCTGTGGATGCCACGGAGGGGCAATAGCCAGGTCAATTCTCGGCAGTTGCTCGATGTAGGGCCAATTCAGCAAGTTCAGAGGCTTCATATCCGCCGCGACGCTGCGTAGACTCCCCGGCACCGGCCAAGGTTTGTCCCGCGGAGCGGCGAAGCAGGCCCGCGAAGGCCCTGTGGGGCGTGTGTCCCGCAGTGCGTCGAGGGTCTGGTCGATCGTCACCACGCAGGCGGACGCAACTGGAAGCGGCACAGCCAAACACCCGGATGTGCGCCGCCCGATCCAGTCTCACGAGAAAGCTCCGCCGCGCCGTCCGGGCAGGACGCCAATCCGTCTTGCCGAGGAGAAGTATGTCTGGGCCTTATCTCTCCGCTGCGGATCCGACAGCGGTAACCCTGAGCGGTGGCCACCTGACGATTGTCGTGGTGGTTGCCGCAGTGGCTCTGCTCGCCCTAGCCGTTGCCGGCGGCCTGGTGCGTGAGGTGCTCGCTGCCGGCCAGGGCACCGAGCGCATGCAAAACATAGCCAAAGCAGTTCAAGAAGGTGCTGCGGCTTATCTTACCCGGCAGTTCCGCACGCTCGTGCTGTTCGTCGTACTGATTCCGTTTTTGCTTCTCTTGCTGCCGGCCGACACGACCGGTGTCGCGATCGGCCGTTCGCTGTTCTTCGTGGTCGGAGCGTTGTTCTCGGCGCTGACCGGCTTCATGGGGATGTGGCTGGCCGTCAGAGGAAATGTTCGTGTCGCCGCCGCCGCCCGGCAGTCGGGGGAGAAGGCGGCGATGCGGATCGCCTTCCGCACCGGTGGTGTGGCGGGCATGTTCACGGTCGGGCTGGGCCTGCTGGGCGCCGCGGTCGTGGTGTTGATCTACAAGGGCGACGCGCCCGCGGTACTGGAGGGATTCGGCTTCGGCGCGGCGCTGCTGGCGATGTTCATGCGTGTCGGCGGAGGCATCTTCACCAAGGCCGCCGACGTGGGCGCCGACCTGGTCGGCAAGGTGGAGAAGGGCATCCCCGAGGACGATCCGCGCAATGCCGCCACCATCGCCGACAACGTGGGAGACAACGTCGGCGACTGCGCGGGTATGGCGGCGGACCTGTTCGAGTCGTACGCGGTCATGCTGGTGGCCAGCCTGATCCTGGGCAAGATCGCGTTCGGCACGGAAGGTCTGGTCTTTCCGCTGATCGTGCCGATGGTCGGTGTGATCACCGCGATCATCGGCATTTTCACGACGTCGCCGCGTTCGGGCGACCGTTCAGGAATGACCGCGATCAACAGGGGATTCTTTATCTCCGCGGCCATTTCCGCCGTGCTGGTGGCGGTGGCGGCCTACCTCTACCTTCCGGGGAGCTTCGCCGAGCTGACCGATGTGAGTCCGGCGATCGCGGCGCTGGACTCCGACCCCAGGCTCATCGCGATCGGGGCCGTGCTCATCGGCCTGGTGCTGGCGAGCGCGATCCAGATCCTCACCGGATACTTCACCGAGACCCATCGGCGTCCGGTGAGGGAGATCGGCGAGAGCTCGCTGACAGGGCCGGCGACGGTGATCCTGTCGGGCATCAGCGTCGGCCTGGAGTCGGCGGTCTATTCGGCGCTGCTCATCGGCGGTGCGGTCTACGGCGCGTTCCTGCTCGGGTTCGGCAATGTGACGGTGGCGCTGTTCGCCGTCGCGCTGGCCGGCACGGGGCTGCTCACGACGGTCGGCGTGATCGTGTCCATGGACACGTTCGGTCCGGTGTCGGACAACGCCCAGGGCATCGCGGAGATGTCGGGTGACGTCGAGGGGGAGGGGGCGCGTGTCCTGACCAACCTCGACGCGGTGGGCAACACCACCAAGGCCATCACGAAGGGCATCGCGATCGCGACGGCCGTGCTGGCGGCGACCGCGCTGTTCGGGTCGTTCCGTACGGCGGTGGAGACCGAGCTGGGCAGAGCCAGTGAATCGGTGAGGGAGGCGCTGGGATCGTTCAGCACGTTCAGCCTGAGTGTGGATTCGCCGAACACCCTGGTCGGCCTGGTCGTGGGCGCGGCGGTCGTGTTCCTGTTCTCGGGTCTGGCGATCATGGCGGTGGGCCGGGCCGCGGGGCGTGTGGTGCTGGAGGTGCGTGACCAGTTCCGCCGCAAGCCCGGGATCATGGACGGCACGGAGCAGCCGGAATACGGCAGGGTGGTGGA
The DNA here is from genome assembly GCF_900100605.1 of Sinosporangium album. Classification (GTDB taxonomy): domain Bacteria; phylum Actinomycetota; class Actinomycetes; order Streptosporangiales; family Streptosporangiaceae; genus Sinosporangium; species Sinosporangium album. The sequence continues at coordinate 112,806 of NZ_FNCN01000004.1, forward strand.
CATCTGCACCCGTGACTCGCTGCGGGAGTTGGCCACTCCGGGGCTTCTCGCGGTGCTGACACCCATCGCGGTGGGGTTCGCCCTCGGATACGCGCCGCTCGGGGCCTATCTGGCGGGCGCGATCGCGACGGGCACCCTCATGGCGGTCTTCCTGGCCAACTCGGGCGGCGCCTGGGACAACGCCAAGAAGCTCGTCGAGGACGGCCACCATGGCGGCAAGGGGTCGGAGGCGCATTCGGCCACGATCATCGGTGACACGGTGGGCGACCCGTTCAAGGACACCGCGGGCCCGGCCATCAACCCGTTGATCAAGGTCATGAACCTCGTGGCGCTGCTCATCGCCCCGGCGGTCGTGGCGAATGCCGACAACGTGGCGCTGCGGATCGGCATCACCGTGGTCGCCGTCGGCATCGTCGTCGGCGCGATCGTCTTCTCCAAGCGCCAGTCGGCCAACGTGGCCCCTGCGGGGAACAGCCGGCAGGAGCGCACACGCGAGCCGGTAGGCGGCTGACCTTCTCGGAAGCGACGTCTCGAAAGTGAGGTCTTGGCACGCGTGGCCTGCGGCGGGATGACCGCCGCAGGCCACGCGCGCATGCCACGGCTCGTTTCCGGGGCGGCCACCCCTGGTGGGAGACTGGCCGAGTGGTACGGCACAGCACAGGAGGCGCGCAGTGACCGAGCCGGAGCGACCCTCGGGCGGGAAGACGCTGGGGCTCATCCTGCTGGCGATGTTGGTGATCCTTGGAGCCCTGGTGGCGCTCGCCGTGTGGGCGTCGAGAGGAGCGTGACGGCATGGCCATATTGGTCGTGTTGCGGCATGCCAAAGCGGCCACGGTGCCGGGGCTGCCGGATGTGGACCGCCCGTTGACGCCTCGGGGCGTGCGTGACGCGGAGCGTGCCGGCCAGGCGCTCAAGGTTCGCGGCGTGGCGCCCGACCTGGTGGTGTGCTCCCCGTCGACGCGGACCAGGCAGACGGCTGAGCACGCTCTCGCCGTACTTTCGCCGGAGGCGCGGGTGGACTTCGAGCGGGACATCTACAACGCCTATCCCGATGATCTTGTCGATCTGCTCCGGCGCACCGACCCCGAGGTGGGCACGCTGGTGCTGATCGGGCATAACCCGGGCGTGCACGAGCTCGTGATGGGCCTGACCGGTGTGGAGGACGACCAGGCGTTCAAGCCCGGTTCGTTCGCCGTTCTGGAGACCGATGTGGCGTGGGCGCACATCGGGCCGGGCGACGGCCGTGAGGTGGCACGGTGGGGTCCGAGGGACTGAACCACTCACGCTGACCAAGCCCCCCGCAAACACTCGACCACGGCATACGTCAGGGCTTGGGGGGTTCGATGCGCAAGATCGTGGATGCGCTTCGAGCCGGCTATGCGCTTCCTTCACGGCCCCCGTGGACCTATGGGCTGGTCTGCGGACTGGCGATCGGCGTGCCGCTCCTGATCGGGGCGATGCTCAACGCGCCTCATGAGGGTGCGAGCGTAGCGCTCGGCGCCTACCTCGTGGCGTTCGGCGACGCCTCGGGCATACCGTACGGCGCGCGATCACGCCGATTGCTGGCCATGACGGCGTTCGTCACGGCAGGCGTGGGCATCGGGGCGCTGATGCGTCCGGTGCCGTGGGTCGCGGTCGCGGTGATCGGCGCGTTGGCCGCGCTCAGCGCGCGGTCGACCTGGGTCGGGCTGCCTCCGGTGCTCGGCATGGTGATCGCGTATTTCGGGGGCACGAGCCCCGGCGCCGCGATGCTGCTGCCGCTGACGGCGCTCGGCGGGCTCGTGCTGTCGGCCGCGGTGCTCGCACCGTGGCCCATGCGCCGGATGCGGCCGCTCCGCGAGGCGTTCGCCACGGCCTTCGAGACGCTCGCGGACCTCGTCGAGGGAGGCACGGGCACCCCGCTGCCCGACGCGCGCTGGGAGCCGCTGCGGCGCGCGGCGTCGGTAGCGCTCGACGACGCCCGTACGGCGTACGCCTACTACGGCTATCCCGTCGCGGCGGTCGACCGTGCGCCGGGCCTGGTGCTTGAGGCCCTGGTCCGTGTCTTCGACGAGACGGTCGCGCTGCGGAGCCTGCGGCAGGCGGCAGGGGAGGCGGTCAGGAGTACGGCATGGCCCGAGGAACTGGACCGGGCCCTGTCGGCGCAGGCCCGGGCGCTTCGGGCGACGCCGCTCGGGGGCGGCTCCGAGTGCGCCGCCGAGGCGATGGCCGCCGCGGCGGGGTTCGCCGAGCATGTGGAGTCGGTGCGTGAGCAGGCCCTCGCCGGCGAGGAGAGGCTGTCGGCGTCGGCGATCCTCGGGCAGGTGCGGCGATCCGTGGAACGCCTCACGGTGGCCGTGCGTGCGGCGTCGGCGCTGTCACTGGAGAGCGCGAGACCGGCCCCGCGCCTGCCGAGGTTCTCGCTTCCCGCGTGGCCGCGGTGGGAGCAGGGACTCGGGGCCCATCCCGTCCGGCTCGGGGCGATCACGGCCCTTGCCATGGCGCTCACCATCCCCATCCACAGCCACCTCGGCAAGTGGTTCGTCATTACCGTCCTGGTCAGCCTGCGGCCCACCTACGGGGACACCGTCGACCGGGTGACCCTCCGCATCGCGGGCACGACCCTTGGTTCGGCCGCCGCCGCGGTCGTCCTCGTGCTGGCCCCCGGCTCCTACACCCTCGCGCTGATCGTGTTCGTCTCCGCCTCGATCGGGTTCGCGCTGCGCGGCGTGAGCTACGGATACTGGTCGATCTTCAGCACGCCGCTCGTCATGCTCCTGTCGAACTACGCGGTGCCGCTCGGGTGGGAGGCGGCCGAGATCCGGGTGATCCTGACCATGGCCGGAGGTGTGCTCGCGCTGCTCGGAGCACGGCTTCTCTGGCCCCGAGGCGAGAGGGTACGGCTGCCGCTCAGGGTGGCCGACATGCTCGACGCCCACGCGGCGCTCGCGCGGGCGCTCGCGGGACAGCGCCTCGACGGCTTCGACGACCTGGTGGACGTGGCGGGACGAGCGGCCGACAAGGTCGGCGAATCCCTTGACCGGCTCGCCAAGGAGCCCGGCGGGCAGCCGCCGGAAGCCCTCAGGTCGGCCCTCACCTATGCCGGGCGGGTCAGGGACGACACGCTCACGGTGGCGGCCGTGCACCGGGTCAACGAGGCGGGGTCGGCGCGGGCGTCCGGCCTGTTGGACGCGGTGGCGGACCGGCTGTTCGGGCTGGCTCACGCCGTACGGACGGGGGAGCGGCCGGCGGCGGCCGACGACCTGGACGAGGCGCTGGAGGAAGTGGCGAGCCGGGTCGGCGCGCTGGCGAGGCTGCGGCGCGGCGAGGTGGAGTCGGGGCGGGCCGAGCAGATGACGCCGGTGCGGCGGGAGTTTCTCTTCATCGCCGCCGCCCACCCGGCGCTGCGCACCCTCGCGGTCGACGCGGTCAAACTGTCGGCCGCGGTCGAGAGGGGGGTGCCGGCCGGGCGGGGCCGGAGAAGGCCCGGCCGCGTCGGAGGGGCGGCCGGGGGCTCGGTGAGCTGAGGCGGCGGGCGCCTCAGCGGGCGTCGGTGACGCCGTCTTCGGCGTCGGCGGCCTCGACCTCGTCGCGTGAGATGCCGAGGAGGTAGAGGATCGAGTCGAGGTAGGGGACGTTGACGGCGGTGTCGGCGGCCTGCCGCACCACGGGTTTGGCGTTGAAGGCGATGCCGAGACCGGCCGCCGCGATCATATCCAGATCGTTGGCCCCGTCGCCGATCGCGACGGTCTGGCTGATGGGGATGCCCGCCTGTTCGGCGAAGCGGGTCAGGGCGCGGGCCTTGCCGGGGCGGTCGACGATCTCGCCGACGACACGGCCGGTGAGCTTGCCCTTCGAGACTTCCAGGGTGTTGGCCGCGGAGTAGTCGATGCCGAGGTCTGTGACGAGGGAGTCGGTGATCTGGGTGAATCCGCCGCTGACGATCGCGAACTTGTAGTCGAGGCGCTTGAGGGTGCGCACCAGGGTGCGGGCTCCGGGGGTGAGGACGACTTCGCTCTTGACCCGTTCGAAGATCTCCTCGGGGAGCCCGGCGAGGAGGGACACGCGCTCCCGGAGCGACTGCGCGAAGTCCAGTTCGCCGCGCATGGCGGCGCTCGTCACCTTCTCGACCTCGTCGAGGCATCCGGCGTGCGCCGCGAGCAGTTCGATGACCTCACCCTGGATGAGGGTCGAGTCCACGTCCATGACGACGAGCCGCTTGGCCCGGCGGGACAGCCCGGAGCGCTGTACGGCGACGTCGACCTGCTGAGCGGCGGCCTCGATGGCGAGCTCGGCGCGCAGGGCGTCGGGGTTGGCCCCGGAGACGGCGAGCTCGATGGACGTGACGGGGTAGTGGGCGAGCCGTTCGATGCGGTCGATGTTGGCGCCTGCGGCGGCGATGCGCCCGGTGATGCCGGCCATGGCTGCCGGGGTGAGGGGCGCGCCGAGCACGGCGATGTGCAGGCGTCCGCGTCGCCGCTTCTCCTTGGCCTGGGAGCCGGTGGAGAGCTCGACCTCCATGCCGAGGTCTTCGGCGACGCGATCGATCGCGCTCCAGAGCGCGCCGAGGGTGCTGCCCGTGCCGGTCGGGGCGCCGCCCGCGTAGGCGACGAGCACACCGAGTGTGAGGCGGCCTCGGATGACGACTTGTTCGACGTCGGCGACGCTGACGGGGAACTCCGCCAGGACCGAGAAGAGGCGGGAGGTCACACCCGGCCGGTCGGGGCCGGTCAGGGTGATGAGGAGCGTGCGCTGGTCCACAGAATCCCAGGCTAGTGGGCGCCTCGGGCAGGCGGCATAGGAGGTTCGCGATTCGGACAAGTTTCCGGGCTGCGGCCCTGGTCGGACAGGAGATCGCGGCGGGTGTGGTGGTGAAAATCACGTTGGGGGCGGCGGGGCGGTGCCGTACGGCAATGCGGGAGATGTGCCCTGATGTGGGAAAACCGTGGGGATTTAGGAACTCGGCAGCCCCGCGAGCCTCGTGCGCGGACTCGACACCGTCACCCACATCAGCATCGAAAGCGGTGCCCTTTCCCTTGCCGACCTATGGGTTCAGGGGATTTCCACGGTCATGCCGCTGCGCTATTTGAACGAAGGAATGCTGGACGTGATGGTCCGCGGTCAGGGGCCTCGGCTGTCCTGCTTGAGGCCGGGGTGCTCCTCGGTTTCGCCGCGGTCATGGGACTCGTGGCCGTGAAACCGTTCCGCTGGGACGACATCTGAGACATTTATCAAGTCCCCCCTCCGAACTCCTGTCTGAAATCCGCTTGCCGAAAGCCGCTTTCGCGAAACGCTTTCAGAAGGCGGTGCCGGAAACGGCTCTCTGAACGTGCCGAACGCCCGGCCATCGCGTGGTGGCCGGGCGTTCGCCGTACATGCGTCAGCGGGTGATCGCGGTCTTCACCTTCTTGCTGAAGAACCACGACTTGATGCCGGCCGCGTCGAGCTCCTCCTTGCTGAGGGTCTCGGAGCCGGTCGGGAAGTCGTAGGCGACCACTCCGAGCTGGGCCCGCGCGTAGCCGCGGGTCGTCTTCTTCAGGCGCACCTCGATGTCGAGCCATTCCTTGTCGCCGACCTCGGCGTAGTACGGCGAGGTGCAGAAGAAGGCGTTGTCCTCGAACTCGCACTCGGTGTCCTCGGGGCCGTCCCACCGGACCGTGCTGCCGATGCCCTTGGGCAGAAGGCCGCCGACGTAATAGTTGTCCGCCGTGTGCGGGCCGCGGTTGACCGCCGTGATGCGATAGGTGATTTTGCTGCCGGCGCGGACCTTCTTGGGCGCCTTGACCGAGACGGCGAAGGTGGAGTACGGCTCGGTCGCCTTCGTGGCCGCGGCGGCGGGCGCGGTGACCGTCGCCGAGGCCGGGGCCGCCGTGAGGGCCATGGCGCCGGCCAGGGGGGCCGCGAGCACGAGCGACGCGATTTTCTTCAGGGGGGAAGGCATGGGGTTTGCTCCAGAAAGCGGGGAACGGGAACGCTGCGGTGCTCCCGTAAAGTTTGCATGTTCTACCACGATCTAGGATGACTAGTAAAACGAATTGCTATACACCACATCTCATATGACTTGTCACATATGGTCACCGGCAGGCTCAAAAGCATGTCGGCGGCGCGCGTCGCGCTCCAGCCGTGCGTACCGGCGTTCCACCGTCTCCCAGGCGGGCGGCCGAGAGCGGATCTCGTCGGAGGCGGCGTCTATGGTGTGGGGGTGACTGCGCAGGGGGACAGCACGGACGGCCGTGCCGGCGTCGGTGACACCGACGCGGCGCTGCACGCCGTCAGCGCCGCCGTGCTCGCCGTCACGCGCCATCTATCGGTGCGCGAGGTGCTCCAGGTCATCGTGCGCTCGGCGCGTCGGCTGCTCAACGCCCGTTACGGCGCGCTGGGCGTGCCCGACGACGACGGCTCCTTCGCCGAGTTCGTGGCCGAGGGCATCAGCGAGCGCCAGTGGCAGGCGATCGGCCCGCTGCCGAGGCAGCACGGCATGCTGGGCGCGATGCTGCGCGAGGGAACGGCGATCCGGCTGCCCGACATCGAGGAGGACGCGAGGTTCGACGGCTGGCCTCCAGCCCATCCTGTGCTCAAAGACTTCCTCGGTGTCCCGATCCGCGACGGCGACCAAGTGCTCGGCATCGTCTTCCTGGCCGACAAGCGGGACAAGGGCGGGTTCACCGAGGCCGACGAGAAACTGTTGACGCTGTTCGCCGCGCACGCGGCCATCGCGCTCACCAACGCGCGCCTCTACGAGCGCTCCCGGGAGCTGACCCTCGTCGAGGAGCGCAAGCGCATGGCGCGCGAGCTGCATGACGCCGTGACCCAGAAGCTGTTCTCGCTGCGCCTGACCGCCCAGTCCGCGGGCGAGCTGCTCCGCGTCGACCCCGAGCGCGCGGCCGTCGAGCTCGACCGGGTGCAGCGCCTCGCGGGCGAGGCGCTCACCGAGCTGCGCACCGTGATCGTGGAGTTGCGTCCGGCCGAGCTCGCTCGGCACGGGCTCGTCGAGACGTTACGTAAACACGTCAACCTGCTCGACGTCCTGCACCCGGCGTGCGTGGTCTTCGACTCCGGGCCGATCGGCGCGGTCGAGCCCGAGGTGGAGATGGCCGTGCTCCGCGTGGCTCAGGAGGCGCTGCACAACGCGCTGCGGCACTCCGACGCCACCACCGTCGAGGTGGGCCTCGTGAGTGAGGGCGGCAGGCTCACGCTTCGGGTCCGCGATGACGGCAGGGGATTCGACCTCGAGGCTGCGGCGAGCTGCGGGCTCGGGCTGGCGTCGATGTCTGACCGGGCGGCCGCGGTGGGCGGCCGGGTGCGGGTCGAGTCCGAGCGGGGGAAGGGCACGTCGGTGCGCATGGAGGTCGAGTTCCGTTGATCCGGGTGCTGGTCGCCGACGACCATCCGGTCGTCCGGCAGGGGCTGCGCACGTTCCTCGGGCTCCAGGAGGACATCGAGATCGTCGGTGAGGCCGCCGACGGGGCCGAGGCCGTCGCGCTGACCGAGAGCCTCGGACCCGACGTGCTGCTCCTCGACCTCAAGATGCCCGTGCTCGACGGGCTCGGCGCGCTCAACGCGCTCAACGGGCAGGCCCCGGGTGGTGGTTCGGGCACACGCGTGCTGGTGCTGACCTCCATGAGCGACTCGGGCGACGTGGCTCCCGCGATGCGCGCCGGCGCCGCCGGCTTCCTCTACAAGGATGTCGAGCCTCAGGCTCTCGTCCAGGCGATCCGCGCCGTCCACGGCGGTCAGGTGCTACTCGCGCCGCAGGCGGTCGAGGCCGTGCTGACTGGCACGCCGCCGCCCGCGGGCGGGCCCGGCGCGGTCGGCGGGCGCCACGAGTGGCCGCTGACCCCGCTCACCGACCGCGAGCGGGAGGTGCTCGGGCTGATCGCGCGGGGGTGCTCCAACCGTGAGATCGCCCGCGAGCTGAGCGTCGCCGAGAAGACGGTCAAGACGCATGTGTCCAACGTGCTGATGAAGCTCGGCGTGCATGACCGCACCCAGGCCGCGCTCTATGCCGTACGGCACGGCCTGGGCTGACGGCTCCCCGCCCGCAGGGGACGGCGACGGCACTCTGCGCGTGTGGGACCCGCTCAAGCGCAAGCAGATCGGCATGGCGAAGAAGGCGCGCAAGGGTGGCGTCTACTCGGTCGCCGTGGTCGTCCTGGAAAGAAAGACCGTGGTGATCTCTGCAGGTAAGGAGAAAAAGATCAAACTTTGGAACCTTAAGGCGGGGTCTCCGACATCCTGAGGCTGCGGCACAAGCCTGTGTTGCGGCGTATTGTGTGGTCCCACTTCTAGCTCAACTTTCTCATGGTCTGTGCCGAGGAGGCGCCCATGCCGCCCGTTCGATCCCCCCGGACGGGTGACCCCGACGTACTCGGGGGCTACCGCGTTACCGGACGCCTTGGCTCCGGCCGTCAGGGCACGGTGTTCACCGCCCAGGCGCCGGGCGGTGCCAAGGTGGCGGTCAAGCTGCTCCACGCGAGGTTCCGGCTCACGGATGAGGGCCGTGACAGGTTCCTCGCGGTGATGGCCCCGTTATGTAAGGTCTCCTACCCCAACGTTGCCAACCTGATCGATGTAGGGGTCGAGGATGGCCTGCCCTACCTCGTCACTGAATTCGCCGCCGGCTCTACGCTTGCCGGGCCCGTGGCGGGCCCCGCGCGGCGCCGTCTCGCCGCCGGCACCGCCCGCGCCCTCGCGGCCCTTCACGCCGAGGGGAAGGCCCATCAAGCCTTCGGCCCGGGGGAGGTGCTGCTGTCGGATGACGAGCCCCGCGTGATCGGCGTGGGGCTGGCCGAGGCGCTGGAATCGGCTGAGACCGTATTCAGCGCGGTTGTCGGCACACCGCAGTACATGTCGCCCGAGCAGGTCGCCGGTGAGGAGCCCGGCCCCGCGGCGGATGTGTTCGCCTGGGCCGGGATGATGGTCTTCTCCGCCACCGGTCGGCACCCCTTTGGCGACGGGCCGATAGAAGAGATCATGGATCGCATCGCGATCTCGGAGCCCGACCTCCCGAGGGGACTGCCCTCGATCATCGCGCAATGCTTTGACAAGTCCCCTGGGAACCGCCCCACCATGGCAGCGGTCCTCTCCGTTCTTGAAGGAGTCGGCAAGGCCCCCGCCCCGTCCGCGGAGCCGGAGACCGGAATGGCACGGTCCGACGCTCCCGCAGCGGGTGCCCCGACGGCCACGAGGAGCCGCCCCAAGGCCCCGGCGCGCGCCAGGGGTACGGCCAAGGCCAAGAGCACGGCCCGCGCCGCGGAAAGCGCCCCGGACGTTCCGAGCACAGCGGATGCCGTGGCTTCTGCTGTGCCCCCTGCGGCCGGGCTCGCCACGGGCGCCCAGGCCGCCGGGGCTCAGCCTTCAGGCAGGGCGAAAGCCGCGGCAGGCACCACGTCATCCAAGGACACCGCAGACAGCAAGCGGGGCAAATCGGCTAAGAAGACCAAGGCCGCCAGGGGCGCGGGAGCGGCATCCTCGGGCAAGGTCACCGCTGCCGGTGGCACTTCGTCGAAAGACGCCGGTTCCGCGGACAAGGCCGAGCCCGCGACACGTGTCGACGCCCCCACCGGCGGCTCCGCGAAGGGCGGCACCGCCGGCCGTACGGCCGGGGCCTCGAAGGCGAAGAGCTCGGTCACGGGGGCGTCGGCCGCAGGCCGTCCAGACGCCGGCGCCGCGGGGGGCCCGGTCGGCGCGGGGGGCGCGGCCGGCGATTCGGGCTTGGGCGGCTTGGAAACCGACGCTGCGGCGTCCGGCGCTTTGAGCACCGGTTCAGGCCTCGGCGGATCGGCCTCGGGCACTTCGGCGACCGGTTCGGGGCTCGGCGGCTCGGAGGCGGACGGTTCGGCTGTCGGCGTGAGCGGTGCCGGGTCGAGCCTGGGGCGTTCGGGTGGCTCGGCGTCGGGTGGCTCGGGATCCGGCGTTTCGGCGACCGGCTCGGGATCCGGCGGTTCGGCGACCGGCGGTTCGGCGGCCGGGGCGGGTTCGGGGCGGTCGGGTTCGGGCACCTCGGTGACCGGTGCCTCCGCCACGGGCGGCTCGGCGACCGGCGGGTCGGGCTCGGACACCGCGGCGGGCGACGACTGGGAGACCGGGGGTTCGGCCGTTGACGGGTCAAGTTTGGGCCGGTCGGGCTCGGGGCTCGGGGGTTCGGCTTCGGGTAGCTCGTGGACGGGTGCCTCCGCCGGTGCCTCCGCCACAGGGAGTTCGGCCGCGGCTGGTGCGGTCGGCGGTGCGAAGGTCGGCGGTGCGAAGGTCGGCGGTTCAGGGATCGGCTCCGGGTCGGGCGGTTCGGCGAGCAGCGGTTCCGCGAGCAGCGGCTCGGTGACCGGCGGTTCGGCGGCCGGGTCGGATTCGGGCCGGTCAGGTGCGGGCCGGTCAGGTTCGGGTCGGTCGGGTTCGGGGCTCGGTGGTTCGGGCACCTCGGTGACCGGTGCCTCCGCCGCGGGCGGCTCGGTGACCGGCGGGTCGGGCTCGGACGCCATGGCGGGCGACGGCCGAAAGACCGATGCTTCGAACGCGGGGGGTTCCGCCAAGGGCGGTTCGGGCCGTTCGGCGGCGACGGGTTCGGTGACCGGCGTCTCTCCTGGGGGCGACGTGGCGAAGGGGGGCCGGGCGGCGGAGAAGAGCGCCTCGGCCTTGCCATTCTTCGACGACGATGACCGTATCGGTGACGGCATCGGCGCCCCCACCCCGGTGACCCCGGCCGCGCGTATGAAGCCCAGGGGCCGCAGGTGGCCGCGGCGGGTCGCGGCGGGGGTCGCGGTCGCGGCGGTGGCGCTCGCCGTACCGGCGTGGCTCAGCCTGGACGACCCCGCCGCGACGCGAGCCGTGGCCTCGCCGCCTCCGGCGGCGCTGCCCTCGCGGGCGGTGTCGCCTTCCACCACGCCGGTCGGCGCGGTCGGGCTCCCGTCGGGCGGCCCCTCCGCCGGCGGCGTGCCGACCGCCGCCCCCACCGTCGTGCTGAACGCCGCACCGGGCATGGTCGCCGGCTCCGGGCCCACGGCCGCCACGCCGGGGCCGACGGCGCCGGGGGCCACGGCCAACGTGCCCGTCCCGCTCGCCGCGTCGATGCCGCCGGCGTCCACCCCCATGTCGGCCTCTGCGCCGACCTCTGCGCCGACCTCTGTCTCCACTCCCGTGCCGACCGCACTGGCGGCCCCCGCGCCCGGCGCACCCTCGCCCGGGTTCAATAGCGCCCCCGCCCCCTCGGGTACGGCATGGCTCGGGTACGGCTACCGCCTGACGTCGAAGGCGGGCGTCCGCGTGGCGGTGCCGTACGTGACCGGGAAGCGGGAACGCGTGGTGTCCGGCGGGCCGAACGGCGTCATCAAGCAGTGGGACGTCGCGACGGGCAAGACCGTGTGGTCGTCGCGTAAGCGCCACCGGGGCCCTGTCGAGGCTGTTGTGACGGCGAAGCGCGGCCGTACGCCGGTCGTGGTGAGCGCGGGCAAGGACGGCACCGTGCGCGTGTGGCGGATGTCGGACGGCAAGGCCCTGGACTCGTTCAAGCCGACCAAGGGCAAGGGGGCCGTGACGGCGGTCACGACGGTCAAGCGGAAGGGGCGCGTGGTCGTCGCCTCGGCCGTACGCGGCGGTGTGGTGCGGCTGAACGACCTGCGGACCGGCAAGGCCGTGGGTAAGCCGCTGCGCGGGCACAAGGGCGCGGTGACGTGGCTCGACTCGGGCACGGTGAAGGGCCGCGCGGTGCTGGTCTCGGGCGGCAAAGACGAGACCGTGCGCGTGTGGGATCCGGTCAAGGGCAAGCGTGTCGGCAAGTCGTTCAAGCAGCACACCCGCGCGGTGGAGTCGCTGGTCCTCACCCGGCTCGGCAAGCGGCCGGTCGTCGTCTCGGCGGGTGCCGAGCACGGCATCCGGGTGTGGGACGCCGCGACACGCAAGAGCCTGCGCAAGCCTCTCCGCGGTCCGAAGGGCTCGGTTCACGCGCTGGCGACGGTCACGGTGAACCGCAGGGCGACGCTGGTGGCGGGCAGCGCCGACGGTGTCGTCCGGGTGTGGGACCTGGCGACCGGCAAGCTGCGCGGCAAGATCGAGAAGGCTCACCGAGGGGGGATCACGTCAGTGGTCCCGATCATGGACGACCAGGGCAGGCTCTCGGTGCTCTCTGCGGGCACCGACTCGCAGCTGAGGTTCTGGCGTTTCGGTCCCATCCCGTAGCGCGTGTCCTGGAGCGCGTGTGCCTCAGCGGTGCGTGCTGGGTTCGAAGATGGCGTGGTGGGCCGCCACGCGGGCCCGCCGCACCGCGCGGTCGAGTTCGCGCAGCGCTCCGGTGCCTCCGGCGATCTGCCCGGAGGTGAGCCCGCGTTCTCCCGCCAGGCCCAGCATGACGGTGAGCCTGGCGGCGAGTACGGCGACGCGGTGCGCCCGGGGCGGGTAGCCGGGCGCGAGGGCCTCCTCGGCGCGGGCGAGCATGTCGGTCGGCGGCGCGGGCCTGGGGCCGTCCACGGCGGTGAGCACGTCGGTGGCGGTGCGCATGGCGGCCGACAGGGCCTGCTCGGCTTCGGCGATGGACGGGATGTCGGGCGCTTGGGGGCTGGCCTCCACGACGGCCCACTGGGTGCCTGAATACGATGAACCCCGGAGGTCTGGGGCCGGTACCAGGCCGACGGCGCGGCCGGGGAGCACAGCGATCACCGCTTGGCCGGCGTCGAGCGCCGACGTGTTGAAGGCGGGTGGGCCTGTGAGGCCGAGCGGGTCGCCGGGGGCGGGCAGCGCCAGGCGCAGAGCGTTCATCCCCTCGATCCGCAAATCCGCAAGAAACCCCCGAAGCGGGACATCTCTCACGACGCAGGGTCCCCCGAGCCGTTCGACCTGGTCAACGGCTTCGTCTAGACCCACGTGCCCGGTCAGCCAGGAGTTGCCCCAGCAGACCAATCCGGCCGAGATAGGTGATTCAGGGTGCACCAGTCCACGATAAACGTTGACCCTGCAATACGGTTTGCATGTGGGACTGCGAGCATGACCACGCGAGGAGGTTCGGGGATGGGCGGTCAGGTGCTTCGGCTGCAGGACGTCGCACTGCGCAAAGGCGGTGCGGTTCTCTTGCGTGGCATCGACTGGACCGTCCGCGAGGACGAGAGATGGGTGGTGATCGGCCCCAACGGCGCCGGCAAGACCACCCTGCTCCAACTCGCGGCGACGCTGCTGTTCCCCAGCGAGGGCGTTGTGGAGGTCCTCGGCGAGCGGATGGGGCAGACCGACGTCTTCGACCTGCGTCCGCGCATCGGGCTCGCCAGCGCGGTGCTGGCCGACCGGGTGCCGCCGGAGGAGAAGGTCATCGACGTGGTCCTGACGGCCTCCTACGCGATCTTCGGCCGTTGGACGGAGGAATACGACTCCCACGACGTGACCAGGGCGGTCGAGCTGATCGACCAGATGGGCTGCGCGCACCTCATCCGCCGCCAATTCGGCACGCTGTCGGAGGGCGAGCGCAAGCGCGTGCAGATCGCGCGGGCGCTGATGCCCGACCCCGAGCTGCTGCTGCTGGACGAGCCCGCCGCCGGGCTCGACCTCAGCGGCCGGGAAGACCTCGTCAGGCGCCTGTCGGCGCTGGCCCTCGACCCGAGGTCGCCCACGATGGTCATGGTCACGCACCACGTCGAGGAGGTGCCGATGGGCTTCACCCACGGCATGCTGCTGCGCCACGGCTCTGTCGTCGCCCAGGGGCCGCTCCGGCACGTGATGACCGCCGACAACCTGGCCCACACCTTCGGCATCCCGCTCGGGCTCGACCACGGCCCCGACGGCCGCTGGTACGCTCGCCCCCACCCCCAGTACTGATCTTGTACGGCTGTCGCCCTACGATCGGGCGTTAGCCGAGATCGAGGGGGCGAGGGCCCAGTGACACCGTGGGAGGCGGCTGCCGTGTTCGCGGCCGGGATCGCTGCCGGCGGGATCAACGTGGTCGTCGGGTCGGGTTCGCTGATCACCTTTCCCACACTCCTCGCGGTCGGCATCCCGCCGATCACGGCGAACATCGCCAACAACGTCGGCCTGGTGCCGGGCTCGCTCACCGGCGTGCTCGGCTATCGGTCGGAGCTCTCCGGCCAGCGCGACCGCCTGGTACGGCTCGGCGTGGCCTCGGTGGTGGGAGCGCTCATCGGCGGCGTCCTGCTCCTGCGTCTCCCGGAAAGCGCCTTCCAGGTGATCGTGCCGGTCCTGATCGCGGTGGCCTGCGTGCTGGTCGTGTTCCAGCCGCAGATCAACAGGTGGCTGATGCGCCGCAGGGAGAACGCCCACCCCCACGGAGGGCCCGTGCTGTGGGCCGCGGTGCTCGCGGCCGGGGCCTACGGCGGTTACTTCGGCGCGGCGCAGGGAGTGGTGCTGATCGGGCTGCTCGGCGCGTTTCTCGACGAGGACCTGCAGCGCGTCAACGCCGCCAAGAACATGCTGGTGCTGCTGGTGAACGGGGCGGCGGCCGTACTCTTCACCGTGGTGGCCCACGTCGACTGGGCCGCCGCCGGGCTGGTCGCGCTCGGGTCGATGGTCGGCGGCTACCTCGGGGCGAGGGTCGGGCGCAGGCTGCCCGCGCCCGTCCTGCGGGGCATCGTCGTGTGCGTCGGAGTCCTCGCCATCGTCAAACTCCTGACCGAGTGAGGGGTCAGGGGAGCGCGGGGCGCACCTGGATCATGCCGTCCTCGCTCACCCGGGTCTCGAAGGTCGGCTGGGGCGCCGTCGCGGGGCCGTGGGCCACGGAGCCGTCGGCCAGGCGGAACGTGCTGCCATGCCACGGGCATGTCACGCACACCTCCCCGTCCACCATGGAGACCTTGCCCTGGTGGAGCGGCCCGGCGAGATGTGAGCAGTGGTCGGCGAGCACGGTCACGGTCGTGCCGCGACGCATCACGAACAGGTCGATATATCCGAGGCGGCGCGTCACGGGCCGCCCGTCGGGCAGGTTCTTGATCATTCCAAGGTCGTGCCACCCGAGAGGCACCAGATGGGCCACGGACTCGGCGTGGTTGGCCCCCGCCGCCTGCCGGTAGGCCATGTGGCCGCCCAGGTAGCCGCCGACACTCGCCGCTCCCAGCCCGGCGAACGCCACCAGGCGCCCGGCGCGTTCGCGCCCGGACACGCGCAGCAGCAGGGAACCGGTGTAGAGGCTGAACGCGGTCAAATTTGCCAAAGCATGGACGAATCCCACCCGCTGTTGTTCGCGGTGGAGCGACGACCAGTCGGTGATGCCCGCCGCGGCGGTGGGGATCGCTCCACTGATGCCCGCTGCGAGCAGGGTGCGGGTCGCGCGCCTGTCGGCGCGGGCGAGATCGAGTACGGCTGTCGCCGCCCAGCACCCGAGGCTGAACGTGGCGAGGGCCGGATGCAGTGGCTTGCCGGTCGGCACGCCGTGCAGGAAATCGCGCAGGGCACCGGGGCGTAGGCGCTGCCGTACGACCTTGGCGAGCACCGAGATCGGCTGGTCCATCGCGGTGGTGTGTTCGAGCCGATCGGTGAGCTCAGCCGTCGGCACCATGCGCCTCAGAGCTCTTCGCCCTGGTCTCACAGTTTCCTTCACCTCTGCCCCCTGGAGCCTGCTCGGCGCATCCCTTCCACCGGACTAAGGATGAAACACGCACCAGGGGACCTACCCGGATGAACTCCGGAAAAATCAGATCACCCCTCGGACAGGTGGCCACGCTTGATGGAGAGCTCGATCAGCTCGGTGGCGTAGGCGCCCAGCGAGGGGGACCCGGCCTCGATGATCTTCGCGTTGCGTCTGACCTGGTCGGCCGTGATCTTGTAGAGCGCCCACGTGCCACCCTCGGTGTGATGGTTGGCGAGCAGCGGCGCGAGCCGGTCCAGAGCCTTGGCGAACTTCGCCTCGGGAGTCGCGCGGGCCTCGAACTCATCCCACAGGGCGCGGAACTTGGCGGTCTGGTCGTCCGGTAGGAGGCCGAAGATCCGGTCGGCCGCGGCGCGCTCGCGCTCGGGCTGGTGGAGCACGGCCTCCGGGTCGTAGATGAACGTGTCGCCGGCGTCGATCTCCACCAGGTCGTGGATCAGCAGCATCGCGATGACGCGCTCAAGGTCGACGCCGGGCGGGGCGTGCTCGGCGAGGACCAGCGCGAGCATGCAGAGCTGCCAGGAGTGCTCGGCGTCGTTCTCGCGGCGCGACCCGTCCATGAGCGTGTTGCGGCGGAGCACCCGCTTGAGCTTGTCGATCTCTTGGACGAAAGCCATCTGGGTGTGGAGGCGGTCCAGCAGAGGCGCGGTAGTCACCTGAGCAAGCCTAGTGGTGATCAAGTCCTTGACAAGGTTGGGCCCTGTGTCGACCGACGTCTAATACGAACGGCGGCTCACGTTCCGATGAACGAGATGTGAGCCACGGGTGACTGTTTTGGGATGAGACTGTTGCGACCGCCTCTGGGCAAGTTGTCCTATCGACGTGGTCCAGAGATGGCATGCTCAGAGAACAATGAACACACGCATCCGCCTTGTCCCCGCAACCACCGACAGCCTCCGTATCGGCAGAGTTGTGGGCGCCGCCATCACGGCCACCGCGCTCCTGACCGTCTCCTGCTCGGCTGCCGAATCCGCGGAAAGGCCTGCGATCGAGACGAAGGCGGCCACGTCCGCGCCCGCGGAGTCGCCGGAGGAGACCCGGCCCACCTCTCAGCGCAAGCCGTACACCATCGCTTTCGGTGGTGACGTGCACTTCGAGGGGCTGCTGCGGGCACGCCTCAACAACCCGCGTACGGCTTTCGGCCCCATCGCCCCTGTGCTGCGCAGGGCCGACCTCGCGGTGATCAACCTGGAGACCGCGGTTACCACGGGGGGCAGGCCGGCACCGGGCAAGCAGTACGTGTTCCGCGCGCCGCCCTCGGCCCTCACCGCGCTGAAGGCGGCCGGGGTCGACACGGCCTCGCTCGCCAACAACCACGGCATGGACTTCATGGAGAGCGGCCTCGCCGACTCGCTCGCGAACGCGAAGCGGGCGAAGTTCCCGCTGATCGGAGTGGGGAGGAACGCGGCGGAGGCGTATCGGCCGTTCCGCCGCACCGTGAACGGCAACCGGGTGGCGATCATCGCGGCCACGCAAGTGCTCGACTCGGAGTTCATTCAGGCGTGGACCGCGACCAACAGCAAGCCGGGTCTGGCCTCCGCCAAGAACGAGCCCCGCCTCCTTCACGAGGTGCGGGCCGCGCGGCGCGACTCCGACACGGTGGTCGTTTTCCTGCACTGGGGCGCCGAGCTGGTCGCATGCCCCACGGAGGTACAGCGGAGCCTGGCCCGGCGGCTGATCTCTGCGGGAGCCGACGTGATCGTCGGAGGGCACGCTCACATCCTGCTCGGGAGCGGTTACATGAGCGGGCGATACGTGAACTACGGCCTCGGAAACTTTGTCTTCTACAACTGGGGGCCCAAAACCGGCAAAACCGGGGTGCTTACCCTCACGATCAACGGCAGGAAGGTGCTGAAGGAGCAGTGGACTCCTGCGACGATCCAGGGCGGCGTGCCCGTTCCCGTGACCGGGGCGGCCGGGAGACAGGCCCTGACCTCGTGGAAGAGCCTGCGGGGATGTGCCGGGCTCAGCGCGGCGCCAGGAGATGATTCCACGCGGTAAACCGTACTAGCGGGTTAAACGTCCTAGATCACTATCATCTGGTAGTACGAGTGATTGGTAGGTATGAACTGACTGGGAACGATCCAACAGGGCAAGATATATGGAGTGTCCAGCCTGCCTTGTGAGGATCGAGAGGGACAGGAGACCACGTCGCTCCGTCGCCGTCCCACCCAGCGTCGCAGCGCCCGCCGAGTCGAGCGCATGCTCGACGCCTGCGCCGAGTTGCTTGACGAAATCGGGTATGAAGCCCTGTCAACCACCCGTATCGCCGATCGCGCGGGCGTCGCGATCGGTTCCGTCTATCAGTTCTTCCCCGACAAGAAAGCCATTGCCGAGGCGCTGACCAGGCGCAACGTGGAGTTATTCGTCACCCGAGTCGGGCGGCGCTTCCTTCTGGAGGACTATCTCAGTTGGTGGGCGGCAATTGATGCAATCATCGATGAATACGTGGATATGCATCGCTCCGTCCCCGGCTTCCGCTCACTCCACTTCAGTGATGTCGTCGAACTGAACCTGATCGACTCGTCCTCCGACAGCAACACGGTGATCGCGGGCCGACTACGCGGGCTGCTGCTCGAGGAGTACGGCATGGCCGACAGCGAGGAACTCGACCTCGCCGTGCTGGTGGCCGTCGAAGCGGGGGACGCGGTGCTCAAGTTGGCGTTCCGCAGGGACGCCGACGGCGCCCCTGAGATCGTCGAGGAGGCCAAGAAGCTCGTGCGGGGCTATCTGAGGCAGGCCCTGGAGCCCAGTAGGGCCGGTCAGCCGTCTCGCGGGTCGTAGAGCGCGTCACCCGGTCCCGCGCCGTCGTAGAACTCGACGCTCACGCCGCCGGTGGGTGGCTGGGCGCTGGGCTGATGCACGGGGGAGGGCTGCGGGGTGGCGCTCGCGACCGCCTCGGGGCTCTCGTCGAGGGGTTGATCGGGGTGGTCCTGCGGTTTTTCGTCCACTGCCGGGGTTCGTCGGTCGGCCGCCGCGAGCGGCCGGCCTTCGGTCTCGCGTTCTCTCGTGGTGATCTCGGTGAGCTCCGCCGCGCGGGGGTTCCGCTCGCGGGCTAACGGCGGAGTCTTCACCATGTCCACCCGATCGCTCTGGTCGCTCTGGTTCCCCTGGTCGACCGAGTCGGCCCGCGGTTCCGTGCGGATCGGGCATCGCGGTTTGGTGTCGCGGAGCGACGAGACGCTGCGGGTGCCGCGCGCCTGCCGGGAAAGCTGCCCGCGCAGGGCCTTCTGATCGGCTGTGAGCTGGGCTTCTAAAGCGCGCAGGTCGCGTTCGGCGCGCTCCAGCGCTTCGAGTCGTCCAGACAGATATCCCGCTGACCCCGGTATGACCGCCGCGAGAACCACAGCACACCCGACCGCGAAGGTCACCTGTTTGGACAGCCCCATCGCAGCCCCTTCCTCGGCGTCGCCCTCCACCGGTCTTGTCGCTTATGCCCGATGACTAGGAGGAACACGCACAGTGTAGGGGTTCATGTACGTAACGTTATCGAATATGTGTGATGACCACTGAGCGTATTGTCCCGGCAAAACAGCCCCTCCCTAGGTACGCTCGCGGTGTGGCGCATGTGACACGTGAGCACCTTGATCGACTGCTGGAGCAGGCCCTTTTGGCCGATGACCACGCCTCACTCGCAGGCAAACTTGACGATCTGGCGCACTCCTACGAGTCCGGCGAGGTCTCCAGAGCCGCGATCCTCGTCCTCGCGGCCGAGGAATGGCGACAGGCGGGGCAGGCCGCGCGGGCCCTCACCAGCTTCCAGAGCGCGATTGACGACGGAGGCGAGGTCATTGTCGATCCCCGGGCGGGAATCGCCGACACCCTCTTCGAACTCGACCGGCCCGACGAGGCCAGAGAGCTTATCGATGTGATCCACAGTGAAGGCCGGGTCAATCCGGCCACCGCGTTGACCGTTGCCGAGACCCTCGTGGCCTATGGCGATCTGCGCGCCGCGCACGAGTGGGCCACGCAGGGCGTACTCGGCGGCCAGGAAGGCAGTGGAGACCACAGCGCTCTACTGCGCGCGCGTTATCGAATCCGGGTCGACCTCGGCCTTCCCGAGGACGAGTTGGACGCGCTGATCACCTGACCCCCGCCGACCGCAGACAATCGCAGAGAAGCGCAGGAAGGGCCGCGATCCACATGGATCGCGGCCCTTCCTGCGCATGCCCCTGCCTCGAATGCCTCGAAGGGCCCCTCAGAGCGCCGGAGCCCGCCCACAGGGCTCCGGGCGGCGCAATGTCAGCGGAGGGCGCCCGCGGACGACTTGAGCGTGTGCACCGTGCCCTTGAGCGGGCTCGTGGCGTCCCTCAACGTGCGGGTCCCGTCCTTGCCCGTGCTCACTGTGCCCACAGCGCCCACTGTGCCCACAGCGCCCACAGCGCCCACTGCGCCCGCCGTGCCCTTGAGAGCGCGTGCCGTGTCCTTGACCGTTCCGACGGTGTCCGCGATCGGCCGCGGGTTGACCGTCACCGAGCCCGCGGACGTGGGCAGGTGAGGGAACTCGGACATCGGACCGTCGATGCTGCGGGGGAGTCGAAGACCATCCATGGTCATGAACGCCGGAGGCAGCCCGGGCGTGCCCAGTGCGGCCGCGGGCTGCACCTTGATCAGCGGAATGGCGACGCCCGGAAGAGACGGCAGGCCCGGGAAATCCGGCATGCCGGACAACCGGGTCATGGGGGAGACGGTGACCGGGCCGGTGATCCGAGCCCGCCCCGCAGGCGGAGTCGTGAGGGAATGGCTGAGCGGGGCGCCCGCCGCATCGGTGGTGTTGCGCACCTGTCCGGTCTGCACCAGACCCGGTACGCCCAGTGCCGACGCGAGCCGGGTGATCGCCATCTCGTTCTCCCCGCCGCCGTGTTCGCGCACCGACGTCCACAACCCCGTGGTGTCGTCGCAGACCTCGGCGACCACGCCGGCCGGGGTGAAGAGGCTCACCGGATTGCCGCCTACGCAGGGTCCCGCCCTGCGGGAGTCGGCGTCGGCGGTCGCGGGGCCCGTCCCGAGGTAGCCCACCCCCGCCAGAACCGCTGCGAGCGAGACGATCCCCCGGATCTTTCGTGGTGCGTTCGACATTGGCATCCCCCGATGCTGGTCGGTTATCGACGAAGGCGAAGGTAGCCAGGGGTGCCGGGGCCGGGAGGACCGGTTAACCCAATGGTGGACAACCCCTTACCCACGCGCCCTGCGCGCCGACTGGATCACCAAGGGCCACGCACTTCAGTGACCTGCGCATTGCCGTACTGAAGTGAGACCGCCGTGCGCCTGGGGCTCCTACCTCGGTGGTACTCGGGGGGCGTTCCATGGCGAAAGTCGGATCTCACGATGGAACTTCCAGCGGAGGCGCCGTCGAAGGCGCGGCACGAGCATGGTCGGCATGCGTTCGACAACCCTCCGTGGCGCACTGGCCACCTGCGTGGCGCTGCTCGCCTTCTCCGCGCCCGCGCTCGCCGCCGTGCTGAAGCCGTGCTGAAGCCGTGCTGAAGCCGTGCTGAAGCCGTGCTGAAGCCGCGCTGGACAGGACCGGGCGGGAGGGGCGGGTCGGCCCGATCGGCGGCACGGCATGGCCCCTGAGGGTGAGCTCAGGGGCCAGAGGCGGAATCAGGCTTTGCGGACGGTCAAGGTGTCGCCGGCGGCGTCGAGTTCGACGAGGACCTCGTCGCCGTCGTGGACCCCGCCGGACAGGACCTCCTTGGCCAGCTTGTCGCCGATGGCCGACTGGATGAGGCGGCGTAGGGGGCGGGCGCCGTACAGGGGGTCGTAGCCGGTCAGGGCGAGCCATTCGCGGGCGTCGGGGGTGACGGTCAGGGCGAGCCTGCGGTCGGCGAGGCGCGCGGCCAGGTGGGAGACCTGGAGATCGACGATGCGGGTCAGCTCCTCGGTGCCGAGGGCGTCGAAGAGGATCACGTCGTCGAGCCGGTTGAGGAACTCCGGTTTGAAGGACTTGCGCACGGCGTCGAGGACGGACTTGCGCTTGGCGCCGTTCTCCAGGGCGGGATCGACGAGGAACTGGGATCCGATGTTGGACGTGAGGATCAGGATGGCGTTCCGGAAGTCGACCGTGCGGCCCTGGCCGTCGGTGAGACGGCCGTCGTCGAGGACCTGGAGCAGGATGTCGAAGACCTCGTGGTGGGCCTTCTCCACCTCGTCGAGGAGGACCACGGTGTAGGGCCGGCGGCGGACCGCCTCGGTGAGCTGGCCGCCCTCCTCGTAGCCGATGTATCCGGGCGGGGCGCCGACGAGCCTGGCCACCGAGTGCTTCTCGGAGTATTCGCTCATGTCGATGCGGGTCATGGCCCGCTCGTCGTCGAACAGGAACTCCGCGAGGGCCTTGGCCAGCTCGGTCTTGCCGACGCCGGTCGGCCCGAGGAACAGGAACGAGCCGGTGGGGCGGTCGGGGTCGGCGATGCCGGCACGGGCGCGCCTGACGGCGTCCGACACGGCGCGGACGGCCTCGACCTGGCCGATGAGGCGGCTCCCGATCTCGTCTTCCATGCGCAGCAGTTTGGCGGTCTCGCCTTCGAGCAGCCTGCCCGTCGGGACGCCGGTCCACGAGGAGACGACCTCGGCGATGTCGTCGGGGCCGACCTCCTCCTTGACCATCTGCTTGAAGTCGTCCTCCACGGCGGCTGCCGTCGCCTCGGCGATCTCCTTCTCCAGGCGGGGCACATCGCCGTACATGATGCGGGAGGCCGCTTCGAAGTCGTTGTCGCGCTGGGAACGCTCGGCGGCCGACCTGGCCTCGTCGAGCTGCTTTTTGAGTTCGCCGACGCGGTTGAGCCCGGCCTTCTCACGCTCCCAGCGGGCGACGAGCGCGTTGAGCTCCTCCTGGCGGTCGGCGAGATCCTTGCGGATCTTGCTCAGGCGCTGCCGCGCGGCCTCGTCGGTCTCCTTGGCGAGGGCGAGCTCCTCCATATGCATGCGGTCGACCGAGCGCTGCAGCTCGTCGATCTCCACCGGACGCGAGTCGATCTCCATGCGCAGGCGGGAGGCGGCCTCGTCGACGAGGTCGATCGCCTTGTCGGGCAGGAACCTCGCGGTGATGTAGCGGTCGGAGAGGGCGGCGGCGGCCACCAGCGCGCCGTCGGCGATCTGCACCTGGTGGTGCGCCTCGTAGCGGCCCTTGAGGCCGCGCAGGATCGCGATGGTGTCCTCGACGGAGGGCTCGCCCACATAGACCTGCTGGAAGCGCCGCTCAAGCGCCGCGTCCTTCTCGATGCGCTCGCGGTATTCGTCGAGGGTGGTGGCGCCGATCATGCGCAGCTCGCCGCGGGCGAGCATGGGCTTGAGCATGTTGCCGGCGTCCATGGCGCCTTCGGCCGCGCCGGCGCCGACCATGGTGTGCAGCTCGTCGATGAAGGTGATGATCTGACCGTCGCTGTGCTTGATCTCGTTGAGGACGGCCTTGAGCCGCTCCTCGAACTCACCCCGGTATTTCGCGCCCGCGACCATCGCGCTCAGGTCGAGGGCGACCAGCCGCTTGCCGCGGAGGCTCTCGGGGACGTCGCCGGCGACGATGCGCTGCGCCAGCCCTTCGACCACGGCGGTCTTGCCGACGCCGGGCTCGCCGATGAGCACGGGGTTGTTCTTGGTGCGGCGCGACAGCACCTGGACGACGCGGCGGATCTCCGAATCGCGGCCGATCACCGGGTCGAGCCTGCCGGACCTGGCGCGCTCGGTGAGGTCGACGCCGTATTTCTCCAGCGCCTGATAGGTCGACTCCGGGGTCTCGCTCGTGACCCTCGCATGCCCCCTGACCTTCTCGAACGCCTCAAGCAGGGCCTCGGGGCCGGCGCCTTGGGCCTTGAGCAGCTCGGCCACCCGCCCTCCGTCGGCGGCGAGGCCCACGAGCAGGTGCTCGGTCGAGACGTATTCGTCCTCAAGCTGCTTGGCGCGGTGCCCGGCCGTGTTGACCACCGTGAGAAGCTGCCGCGAGCTGCTCGGCGCGCTGACCGTCGCCCCCCGGGCCTTCGGCAGCGCCGCCAGCGCCTCCTCCGCCTGCGCGCGCAGCGCCTTCCAATCGGCTCCGACCGCGTCGAGCAGGGGAACGGCGGTGCCCTCGCTCTGGGCGAGCAGCGCGGTGAACAGGTGGAGCGGCGACACCTCGGGGTTGCCCTCGGCCGCCGCCCTGCGGATCGCCGAGGAGACCGCCTCCTGGCTCTTCTGGGTCAGCTTGCTTTCCATGCGTGATCCCGCCTCGTTGATTCAGTGCCCCGTGGTGTTGGCGCGCCCCCGCCGTGCCGTGAGACTCCCGGCCTCGTGAATCGCCTCGTGAATCGCGTCGTGGATCAGGGGGGAAGCTCGTAGCGGATCAGCGCGCGGATCGTCGTGATCTCCGCCCGCACCTTCATGAGCTCGTCGTGCAGGCGGAGGTTTTCGCTTTCCAGTTCGAGAATGCGTTTGATGCCCGCGAGGTTGATGCCCTCCTCTTGGGAGAGGCGCTGGACCTCGCGGAGCAACACGATGTCGCGGGTGGAGTAGAGACGCCCACGGCCCGCCGTACGACCCGGGCTGACAAGGCCGAGCCGGTCATATTGCCGCAGTGTCTGAGGGTGGAGCCCGGAAAGCTGGGCCGCCACCGATATGACATAGACCGGTGTGTCGTCGGACAGGTTGAAGTAGTTGGCGTCCATCGGCTCACTCGCTTCTGGCCTGTTGGATCAGGTCGGCGCGGAGATCCGGTCCCGCGATGGCGTCACGGAACTCCTCGAGCACCGAGCGTGCCTTGTCGTCCAGCTGCTGCGGCACCGCCACTTCGACGGTGACGAGCAGATCGCCCTTGCTGCCGTCTTTGCGTGTCACCCCGCGTCCGCGCACCCGGAACGTGCGCCCGTTGGGCGTGCCTTCAGGGATGCGGAGGGTGACGGGCATCGACTTGAGAGTCGGCACCTTGATCTCGGCGCCGAGGGCCGCCTCGGTGAAGGTCACCGGGACGGTCAGGGTGAGGTTGTCGTCCGAGCGGCCGAAGACCGCGTGCGGCTTGACATGGACCTGGACGTAGAGGTCGCCGGCGGGCCCGCCGCCCTCCCCGGGAGCGCCCTTGCCCTTGAGCCGGATGCGCTGGCCGTCGGCCACCCCCGCCGGGATGCGGGCGTGGAGCGTGCGGGTGCTCTTGCCCCGGCCGCTGCCCTCGCACACCGGGCACGGGTCGTCGACGATCAGGCCCCGGCCGCGGCAGTCGCGGCAGGGCTCGGAGAAGGCGAAGTTGCCGAGGTTGCGGCTCGCGGCCCCGGTGCCCTCACAGGTCGGGCAGACCCGCGGGGTGGTGCCCGCCTTGGCCCCCGTGCCGCTGCAGGCGGAACAGGCCGACGAGCTGGTCAGCCGCAGCGAGACCGTGCTCCCCTCGGCGGCCTCGGTGAACGACAGCGTCACCTCCGACTCGATGTCCTGTCCGCGCCGCGGACGCGAGGTGGTGGTCGTGCGACCACCACCCCGGTTGAACAGCCCGCCGAAGATGTCGCCGATGCGCTCGCCGGCGCCGCCCGAGTGGCCGCTGCCGCCGAACAGGTCACCGAAGTCGAACGGGAACCCGCCGCCGCTCCCGCGCTGCGCGCCGCTCCCGGCGAAGCCGCCGAGACCCGACCCGAACAGGGTGCGCGCCTCGTCGTATTCCTTGCGGCGCTTGGCGTCGGAGAGGACGTCGTAGGCCTCCGAGACCTCTTTGAACTTGATCTCGGTCTCGGTGCTGCCCTGATTGGCGTCAGGGTGGTATTTCCGGGCGAGCTTGCGGTAGGCCTTCTTGATCTCATCGGCCGAAGCGGTCTTCGGAACACCAAGGACGGCGTAGTAGTCCTTCTCCAAGAAGTCCTTGGTGCTCATCTGCGTGTCATCCTTCGCTTGGGTGGGCGGATGTCAGTTGTCGTCGGAGAGGATGTCGC
This sequence comes from Sinosporangium album, assembly GCF_900100605.1. GTDB lineage: Bacteria > Actinomycetota > Actinomycetes > Streptosporangiales > Streptosporangiaceae > Sinosporangium > Sinosporangium album. The sequence continues at coordinate 138,240 of NZ_FNCN01000004.1, forward strand.
CGGAGAACCCGGGACCTTTGGAACCCGTGGATCCGGTCGACCCCGTGGACCCGGAGGCCCCGGAGCTCCCGGAGCCCTCCGCGGACCCAGCGGCCTCCGGCGCAGCCCCCGACTCGTCGGGCTCGGCCACGGCGACCCTGGCAGGCCGCAGCACGCGCTCGCCGATGCGATAACCCGGCTGGAGGATCTCCACGCAGGTCGGCTCGGTGACCTCCGCGGAGTAGCTGTGCATCAGCGCCTCGTGCACGGTCGGGTCGAAGGGGTCTCCCTTCACTCCGAACGGCGCGAGGCCGAGCTTGGTCAGCGCCCCCTCCAACGACTCGCTCACCTTGGCGAAACCGCCGGTCAACTCGCCGTGGTCACGGGCACGCCCGATGTCGTCGAGGACCGGAAGAAGCTCGGTGATCGCCCCCGCCACCGCGTGCTCGCGGACCGCGACCCGATCGCGCTCCACCCGCTTGCGGTAGTTGGAGTATTCCGCCTGAAGACGCTGGAGATCGGCTGTGCGCTCGGCGAGCTGTACGCCCAGCTCGCTGCCCGCGCCCGCCGGTGCCGCCGACGTGTCCGCCGGCTTGCCGGAGCCCTCCCGCGCCTGCCCGGTCTTCGGGTTGATCTTGCGGTTGTCGCGGATCACCGGCTCTTCTTCGGGCCCGTTCTCACGCGTGTTCACGAATATGCTCCCCTCGCCGCGAAGGTCACTTGTCCTTCTTGGGCTCGTCGTCCACGATCTCGGCCTCGACCACGTCGTCGTCGGCCTTGGCTCCGGCGCCCTGGGCCTGGCCGTCGGCGGACTGCGCCTGGCCGTCGCCCGAGCTCTGCTGCTGGGCGTAGATCGCCGAACCCATCTTCTGGCTGACGGTCGCGAGAGTCTCGGCCGCCGCGCGGATCGCCGGGACGTCGGTGCCTTCCAGGGCCTTCTTCAGGTCCGAGAGCGAGGACTCGACCTCCGCCTTGACGTCGGAGGGCACCTTGTCGTCGTTCTCCCGGAGGAACTTCTCCGTCTGGTAGGCGAGGGCGTCCGCGTTGTTGCGGACCTCGGCCTCCTCGCGGCGCTGCTTGTCCTCCTCGGCGTAGGACTCGGCCTCGCGCATCATGCGCGCGATGTCGTCCTTCTGCAGCGCCGAGCCGCCGGTGATCGTCATCGACTGCTCCTTGCCGGTGCCGAGGTCCTTGGCGGAGACGTTGACGATGCCGTTGGTGTCGATGTCGAAGGTGACCTCGATCTGCGGGATGCCGCGCGGCGCCGGGGCGATGCCGGTCAGCTCGAAGGTGGCGAGCTTCTTGTTGGCGGAGGCGATCTCGCGCTCGCCCTGGTAGACCTGGATCTGGACCGAGGGCTGGTTGTCCTCGGCGGTGGTGAAGACCTCGGAGCGCTTGGTCGGGATGGTCGTGTTGCGCTCGATGATCTTGGTGAAGATGCCGCCCTTGGTCTCGATGCCCAGCGACAGCGGGGTCACGTCGAGCAGGAGGACATCCTTGACCTCGCCCTTGAGCACACCGGCCTGGAGCGCCGCGCCGATGGCCACGACCTCGTCCGGGTTGACCGTCTTGTTGGGCTCCTTGCCGGCCGTCAGCTCCTTGACCAGCTCGGTGACGGCGGGCATGCGGGTCGAGCCGCCGACGAGCACCACGTGGTTGATGTCGGAGACCTTGATGCCGGCGTCCTTGATGACCTGGTGGAACGGGCCCTTGCACCGGTCGAGCAGGTCGGAGGTCAGCCGCTGGAACTCGGCCCTGGTGAGCTTCTCGTCCAGGTGCAGCGGGCCCTCGGAGGAGGCGGTGATGTAGGGCAGGTTGATAGAGGTCTCCGACTGGCTGGAGAGCTCGATCTTGGCCTTCTCCGCGGCCTCGCGCAGGCGCTGCAGGGCCATCTTGTCCTTGGAAAGGTCGACGCCGTGGGCGTTCTTGAAGCGGTTGACCAGCTCGTCGACGACACGCTGGTCCCAGTCGTCGCCGCCGAGGTGGTTGTCACCGCTCGTGGCCTTGACCTCGACGAACCCGTGGCCGTCCTCGTCGGAGCCGACATCGAGCAGGGAGACGTCGAAGGTGCCGCCGCCGAGGTCGAAGACCAGGACGGTCTCGTCCTTCTCCTTGTCCAGGCCGTAGGCCAGGGCGGCCGAGGTCGGCTCGTTGATGATGCGGAGCACGTTGAGGCCCGCGATCTGGCCGGCCTCCTTGGTGGCCTGGCGCTGCGCGTCGTTGAAGTAGGCAGGGACGGTGATCACGGCGTCGGTGATCTTCTCGCCGAGGTAGGACTCGGCGTCCTGCTTGAGCTTCTGCAGCACGAACGAGCTGATCTGCTGGGGCGTGAACTTCTTGCCGTCGATCTCGACGGACCAATTCGTGCCCATTTCCCGCTTGACTGAGCGGATCGTCCGGTCGACGTTGGTGACGGCCTGACGCTTGGCCACCTCACCCACGAGGACCTCGCCGTTCTTCGCGAAGGCGACCACGGACGGCGTGGTCCGGGAGCCCTGCGCGTTGGTGATGACGGTGGGCTCACCGCCCTCGAGGATCGAGACGACGGAGTTGGTCGTCCCCAGGTCGATTCCTACCGCACGTGCCATGAGTACGTCCTTGTAGTCAAAGTTGAGTCGGTCCGACTCAATATTGGGAGCGCGCCTGACGTTTGTCAAACGACTTGAGTGTATAGGGCTCAACCTTCTAGTGCGCGGCTTCATTCCCCTTCGGTCGGTCTCTCCGAGTCGTGCGCGCGCCCCGAGGGGAGGGGGGTCGGGCATATGATGCATGCGCACGTATATATCCTGTGTTGCGTATGGAATCGCAGTTCACAGGAGGTGCCGACGATGGCGATGCCGCAGGGCCGTATGCCGACTCCCCAAGGCGAAGCCCTCGTGGCCGAGCTCCGCTGGGTGCACGACACCATCCGGCGCGACCTTGAGACGGTGACCTGGATGGCCGAGGAGGTCGGGGCCGGCATGCCGCCGCAGGAGGCCCTCGACACGATCCAGCGCCTCTCGACGAACGGCCCCCTCTGGCACCTGCGGATCAACTGCATGCGCTACTGCCGCTTCGTGCATTCGCACCACCGCGGTGAGACGCAGTGGATGTTCCCCGCCCTCAAACGGACCAACCCGGCGCTCGCTCCAGTGGTGGACAAGCTGAACGCCGACCACGACCGGGTGTCCGACCAGCTCGACGAGGTCGAGGCGGCGGCCGACGCCCTGTTCCGGGGCGACACCACCGCCAATCGCGAACGGCTCGCGGTCGCCCTCCGAAGCCTCGCCACGGACCTGCTCGCCCACCTCGAGTACGAGGAGGAGCAGGTGTTCGACACCATCCGCACCTGGACCCACTGGCCCTACATGTCGCAGGACCTGACGCCTTGACCGACGAGCCCGCCCACCGCGACGACGACGGCGACGACGACCGCGACCACGACGCCTACTCCTGTGCCCGGGCCTGGGTGGCGTTGAGTACGGCTCACGCCCTGGTGACCGACCGCCTCAGCGCGGCCCTGACCGAATCCTGCGGCCTGAGCATGAACGACTTCGAGGTCCTACTCCGGCTGAACCGAGTCGCCCCGCCGGGGTTGCGCCTCGGCGATCTGCAGCCCGCCGTACGGCTGTCGCAGCCTTCCCTCAGCCGGATGATCGCCCGGCTGGCATACCGGGGCCTGGTGCGGCGCGAACGCGATCCGGACGACGGGCGCAGCGTGCTGATCTCCATCACGGAGGCGGGCGCGGCACAGCTCCGCCGTGCCGCGCCCGTGCACGCCGACACCCTCCGCGAGGTGCTGCTTGACCGGCTCACGCCGGCCGAGCACGACAGCCTCGCGGCAGTGCTTGACAGGGTTGCGGGGATATCCCCGGTAGGACCACCTGAAACAAGGAGTGACCAGATATGAAACGCCAAGTGCAGTTCGGGCTCAACGCCGACGGCGTCGCCGGGGGCATGGACGCGGCGCAGCGCATCGTCGGCATCGCCGAGCGCAGCGGCATTGAATACGTGGGGATCCAGGACCATCCATACAACCCCACTTTCTACGACACCTTCTCCGTCATCACCTGGCTCGCCGCCCGCACGGAGAAGGTGAGGTTCTTCCCTAACGTCGCGAATCTTCCGCTGCGTCCTCCGGCCATGCTGGCCAAGCAGGCCGCCGCCATCGACGCGCTCTCCGGCGGGCGGTTCGAGCTCGGGCTCGGCGCCGGGGCGTTCGCCGAGGCGATCAGCGGTATGGGCGGCCCCAGCCGTACGACCCGGGAGGCGCGTGAGGCGCTGTCGGAGGCCATCGACATCCTGAGGGCCACCTGGGCGGGGCGGCCGTTCTCCTTCGAGGGCGAGCACTACCGCCTGGCGGGCACGCAGCCGGGCCCGTCGCCGGCGCACGAGATCGGCATCTGGGTGGGAGCGACGGGCCCCAGGGCGGCCGCGCTGATCGGGGCGAAGGCCGATGGGTGGTCGGTGTCGGCGGCGTATGTCCCGCCGGCGAAGCTGCCCGCGCTCAACGAGATCATCACCGGCGCGGCCAAGGAGGCCGGGCGGGACCCCGACCGTATCGTGCGGCTCTACAACCTCATGGGACTCATCGGTGGCAAGGGCAATGGCGCCTTGGAAGGCCCCGTGGATCGGTGGGTGGAGACGATCACCGCGCTCTACACCGAGTACGAGATGAACATGTTCGTGTTCTGGCCCACCGAGGACCGGGAGCGCCAGTCGCAGATCTTCGCCGAGGAGGTCGCCCCGGCGGTGCGCGCCGCCCTTGCGCGCCGCGGCTAGACCGGCGGGGCCTGACGGCAGGGCCCGGCTCCAGGGCCCGACTGCGGGATCGATGATCGAACCCGGTGGCAGGAGCGAAGGCGCCGGGTCCCGAGCCCCCACGGCACGGGACCCGGCGCGCGGGCTCACACCTGGCCGAGGAGCTCGTTGAAGCGGCCGAGCATCAAGTCGGCGCCCTTGTACTGCGAGGTGACCTCGGCGCCCACAACGCCCATGCCGGGGAGCTGGCTCGCGCCCGCGCTCGGGCCGAGCGGCAGCAGGATGAGCGGCTCGCCCACCTCGTAGGTGGAGCGCTTGTCCTCACCGGCGATGAGGGCGGCGATGTTCTCCGCGACCACGTCGCCGTGGCGCATCGCCGAGCCGGCCCGCTTGGCCTCGGGCACCGTGGTGATGTCGCCGATGGCGAACACCGTGTCGTGTCCTTCGACCTGGAGCGTGTCGGTCACCTTGATCTGGCCGTTCGCCTCCCGCGCGGCGGCCAGGGAACCGGCCAGGTAGTCGGTGACGGGGTTGACCCCGTAGCACCGGAACCAGATGTCGGCCTCCACGGTCGTCCCGGCCTGGGTGGTCGCGGTGATGTCGCCCTGGACACCGATGGGGGTCTCCGGCTCGTGGGTGAGGGCGCTGCCGAGCACGAGCTGCACGTCCAGCGTGGCGAGCTGGGAGCGGATCTCCTCGCGGAGCTCCTGGGCGAAGTCGGCCAGGATGTCGGCGACGGGGTCGACGATGACGACCTGCTTGTCGGGCCACTCGGCCTTGATCTCGCCGGCGAACTCCAGGCCCACCGGACCCGCGCCGAGCAGCAGGACGCGCTTGGCCGCGGCCAGCTCCCCATGGGCCGTGCGGTACTTGTCCTGGGCCGCGGCGCTGTCGTCCATGTTGGTCTTAGCCGGGAACGGGTAGGTGGAGCCCGTGGCGAGGACGACGTAGTCGGCCTTGAGCTTCTCCCCGGAGGCCAGCGTGACCTGGTGGGGCTCGACGCTGACCGCGCGGTCGCGCACGACGCGGCCCTTGGCGAGGAGGCCGTCGTAGGGGATGAAGATGTTCGGCATCCAGTCGGGCTTGACGATGGCCCGGAGGGCTCCGACGTTGTGGACGAAGGCGTCACGGGGCTCGACGAGCACTACGTCGGCTTTGTCGTCGAGGGCCTTGGCGGCTGCGGTTCCGCCGTACCCTCCTCCGATGACCACTACGGTCGCGCTCATATTCAGGCTCCTTACCGTTGGTTCACTGAGTACAAGGTAGGTACAGCGAACTAAAGTAGTTGGAGCTTTCAACTATTCCGTCGACGGCCCACCAATTGGCGGAGCCGGGCAAGGGCGGGCGGCCCGAAACAGGCCGGTGAGGATTGTCCCGGGGCACGTGCGCTCACCCGCCGCCGCGCGTGAGCGCATCCGGCTCGCGGCGAGCGCTAGACGGGCGCGTGCGGCCCTGTTCCCCAGGTAGCCGCCCGCTCCCTCACCGCGGCGCGCGCAGCCGCGCTCCGTCGACGACCTTGCGCTTGCCGACGGGGTGCTTGAGCTTCACCGTGGTGGTCTTCTGTACGGCGAGGGCGATGCAGGACATGGACGCCGCATTCTGGGCGGCGCCTTCGTAGAGCGTCACGATGACCCGCTTGGGCGTGCGCTTGACCTTGACCCGGTCCAGCACGGTGCAAGGTGCGACGCCCGACCACCACACCAGTGTGATCGCCCGTCCCTTCGAGGTGACCTTGGCGCTGGTCCACGGCACCGGCCGCGGGTTGATCGCGTTCCCGACGGGCTTGGTGGGCCGTGGCCGGTCATCCGCCGGCGGGGGAGACGAGGAGCCGAGCGCGGGGGCCGCAGGGGGAGCTGTGGAGCCGAGCGCGGGGGCCGCCGCAGTGAGGGTCAACGCCATGCATCCGGTAATCAGTAAGGCCTTTCGCATATCCTCACCACGGATCGCGCGCGGCCATGGTTCACGCTCCTCGCTTCACACGGCAGTGGCGTCGGCGGCGCGCGGGAGACGTACACGCGGGAGACGTACACGCGGGAGATGGACATGCGTGAGGTGGTCACGCGGGCGGTGCCGTACGGCACGGGCCTCGCGCGCGGACGCCGGTAGGCTGCATCGTCGTGGCCGACACACATCACTCCGCTCACTCCACGGGGGACGCTGACATGATCGCGATTCTGGGGACCGGCAAGATGGGCGAAGCCCTCATGTCGGGCTTGCTTCGGGCGGGCTTCAAATCCGGCCAGATCATGGCGACGGCACGCCGGGTGGAGCGTGCCGAGGCGCTGCGTGAGAGCTACGGCGTGCGCGTGGTGTCCAACATCGAAGCCGCCAAATCCGCCGACACCCTCATCCTGACCGTCAAGCCCCAGGACATGGCGGGGCTGCTGGCGGAGATCCAGCCCTACGTCCCCGCCGACCGGCTCGTGATCTCCGCGGCGGCCGGCATCACGACCGCCTTCGTGGAGTCGCGGCTCGGCACGGACGTGCCGGTGGTCCGGGTGATGTCCAACACCCCCGTGCTGGTCGACGAGGCGATGAGCGTGATCTCCGCGGGCGCCCACGCGGGCGAGGAGCACCTGCGCCACACGGAGGAGCTGCTGAAGCCCGTCGGCAAGGTGCTGCGCATCCCCGAGTCGCAGCAGGACGCGGCCACCGCGCTGTCGGGCAGCGGCCCGGCCTACTTCTTCTACCTGGTCGAGGCCATGGTCGACGCCGGCATCCTGCTCGGCATGCCGCGCTCGGCGGCGCTTGACATGGTGACGCAGTCGATCGTGGGTGCGGCGATCATGCTCCGGGACTCCGGCGAGCACCCGGTCATCCTGCGCGAGGCGGTCACCTCGCCCGGTGGCACCACGATCGCCGCGATCGCCGAGCTTGAGCGCCACAGCGTGCGCGCGGCCTTCCTCGCCGCGATCGAGGCGGCACGCGACCGGGGCCGCGAGCTGGCCGCCGGCTGACGCCGGGAGGTCGGGCCGCAGAGCTCCCGGGGCCGCGGAGCCCGCCCCGACCGCAGAGCCCGCCCCGACCGCGAATCAGTCCGGGCTGAAAAGCCTTAGGAAAGTTTCCAATTCAAAGGCATCATTTCCCTGGGATGGCCGCAGGTGAAATGAGGTCGGCTCGTGGCACAAGGACCTTCGATATGGTCGAGGGACTTCCGGCTCTTCTTCGCGGCCCGCACGGTGTCGATGCTCGGGCACGGCATGCTGCCCGTGGCCACGGCGCTCGGCGTGCAGAAGGACCACGGCCCGACCGGCGTAGGGCTGGCGCTGGCCGCCGGGATGGCGCCGATGGCGCTGCTCATCCTGTTCGGCGGGGTGTTCGGCGACCGTTTCACCCCGCGCCGGATGATGGTGGGCGCCGACACCGTGCGCATGCTGTCCCAGGGATGTCTGGCCGCCCTGTTCTTCACCGGCGTTCCGGCCCTGTGGCAGATCATCCTGCTTTCCGCGATCACCGGTGCCGCCGCGGCCATGTTCCTCCCCGGCGTGGCGAGTACGGTGCCCCGCGTGGCCCGCGATGTACAGCAGGCCAATGCCGCCCTGCGCGTGTCCGAGTCGGTCATGCAGCTGGTAGGGCCGGGGCTGGCCGGAGTCCTGGTGGCGTCCGCCGGGGTGGGGGTGGTGTTCGCCGTCGAGGCCGGCGGGTTCGCGCTCAGCGCGCTGTGCCTGCTGCTGATGCGCGTGGAGGTGGAACGTGACGCCACCGCGAAGACCTCAGTGATCCGCGACCTGCGGGAGGGGTGGACCGAGTTCAGATCGCGCACCTGGATGTGGAGCGTGATCCTGGTGTGGGTGGTTTTCGGCATCACGCTGTTCGGCCCGATGATTCCGCTCGGCGCGCTGCTGGTGACGGAGAACGCCGGCGAGTCCGCCTATGGCCTGGTGCTGTCGGCCGGCGGCGCGGGCACGATCCTCGGCGGCCTGGTCGCCATGCGGCTACGCCCGCGGCGCCCGCTGGCGGCGGGCGCCGTCGCGATGTTCGGCTTCGCCCTGCAACCGCTGACGATCGCCCTCGCCGCACCCCTCCCTATGGTCATGGCGGGGTTCGTACTGGGGGGCGCCGGATGGGCCTTCTGGTCGGTGATGTGGGCGACGAGCATCCAGACGCACGTCGCCCCCGACGTGCTGAACCGCGTGAGCGCCTACGAGATCGGCGGGTCGATCTTCGCGATGCCGATCGGCCAGGCCCTCGCAGGGCCGATCGCCTCGCTGCTGGGCGGCCTGACCGGTGCCCCGGGCGCTCAGGCCCTCTCTGCGGGGGCCACGGCGATGCTGTGGCTTTCCACGGCGGTCACCGTCACCGGCCTGCTCACGCTGCTTCTCATTCCCGCGGTGCGCGGCCTGCGCCGCGCCGACCCCGCGCCGACCCCGGCTGCGGGGCCCCAGCCCGTTTCGTAGGAGAGTCCCCTCAGGCGTCGCGCCGCTGGAGCAGTACGGCGCCGATCGCCAGGATGACCACGGCCCACAGCGTGTAGACCCCGAGCCCGGCCCACGGGCCGAGGAGCCCGTCGGTCGCGCCGACCTTGGAAGTACCCGTGGGGGAGGCGACCAGAAGCCCGGTCTCACTCCCGAAGTCACCGGAACCGCTTCACAGTGATCACGCCTTGTCCTTCTGGGGGACGGGCAGCGGGATCTTCGCCATGACCCGGAAGCCGCCGCTTTCCCGTGTCCCCGTCTGCAACTGCCCGCCGCAGAGCGCGACGCGCTCGGCCATGCCGGACAATCCGTGTCCACCGCTCCCGCCGGAGACGCCGACACCGTCGTCCAGCACCTCGACTTCGACGGAGGAGTCCGTATAGGCCAGCCGTACCGTGGCGCGGGCCCCGCCGCCGTGTTTGCGCGTGTTGGTGAGGGCCTCCTGCACGATCCGGTAGACCGCGCGGTCGATCGCCGAGGGCAGAGGTACGGCGTCGCCCTCCACCCGCAGCTCAACGGGCAGGCCGGCCTGTCTGACCTGGGTGAAGAGGTCGGGGAGCGCCGCCGTACCCGCCGTCGGCGCCGCGGCGGGGTCGTCGGGGGCCTCATCCGGGCCGGTGCCGTCGGCCCGCAGCACGTTGAGGAGCTGACGCATCTCGCCGAGCGCCTCCCTGGCGGTGCTTTCCGCGGTGGCGAGCGCCTCCTGGGCGCTGTCGGGGCGCCTGGCCATGTTCGTGCGGGCCGCGCCGACCATGACACTGATCACGCTGATGTGGTGGGCCACCACGTCATGGAGCTCGCGGGCGATGCGTCTGCGCTCGGCGCGCACCGCCTCGTCGGCGGCCTGCCGTGCCGCACGCCTGCGCAGTTCGAGGCGTAGACGTATGACCTGCCCGACCACGATGACCAGCAGGGGGCCGAATGCGAAGCTCAGGACGTGGCCGACCGTGCCGGTGCGCACGTAGGTGAGGAGGGCCGAGGCGCCGATGTACAGCGCCATGGTCACGGCGCAGGTGATCCAACTGACCTTCGACCTTGTGTACTTGCCCACGCTGTAGAACGCGACCAGCGCCGCGGGACCGAACAGCGTGCTGTCGGTGTGGACGAGCGCGGCTCGCGCGATGTCCGCCGCCACCACGACGCCGAGGACGTGCAGGGGGTGACTGCGCCTCCGCAGCAGGGCGAGGGCGCCGACGGCGCACAGGAGTAGCGACGCGCCCAAGCCTAGGGAAGGCGGGCGGGGCGGTTGCCGGCCCAGCTCGAAGAGGATGAGCGAGCTGAGCGTCTCCAGCAGCCACACGACGGTGACCAGGCAGATGTTCAGGGCGCGGGCCCACCGGTCGGCCTTCCACGCGGTCTGGGTGCTCCGCATGCGCATACCCAGAGATTACGTGTTTGCTCAATGATCTGCCGAAATAGTCTAAGGATTGAGAACAAGCGTTACCCAAGGGCGTACGGCTCCGCCGAATGATCGCCGGATCGGCCCGGTGCGGTAACGTCGGCTCCCTGGAGGGAGGGGGCGGCCGCCCTCCACACGCCCTCGGGAGAGCCGTTTACGAGGGGGAGCCCTCCATGAGTGAGTCCGTGTGGGTTGTCTGGGACGACGCGCTCACCTCCTACGACTTCGGGCCCGGTCACCCGATGGCTCCTATCCGGGTCGAGCTGACCATGGCGCTCGCACGTGAGCTCGGCGTGCTCGACGGGGTCGAGCTGACCGGATGCGCCGCCGCCACCGACGACGAACTCGCTCTCGTCCACCACCGCGACTACATCGAGGCGGTCAAGGCGGTCTCCGCGCGCGGTGAGCCCGATCTGCGCCGCGGCCTCGGGCCCGGCGACACCCCGGCCTTCCGCGGCGTGCACGAGGCGTCGGCGCTGATCGCGGGGGCGACGCTGACCGCCGCGCGAGCCGTGTGGACGGGGAGGGCCGAGCACGCCGTCAACATCGCGGGCGGCCTCCACCACGCGATGCCGGGCGCGGCGAGCGGCTTCTGCGTCTACAACGACCCCGGCGTCGCGATCGCCTGGCTGCTCTCCCAGGGGGCCGAGCGGGTCGCCTACGTCGATGTCGATGTGCACCACGGCGACGGGGTGCAATACATGTTCGAGCACGATCCCCGCGTCCTCACGATCAGCCTGCACGAGACCCCGACGAGCCTGTTCCCCGGCACCGGCTTCCCCACGGAGACCGGCGCCGAAGGCACCGCCGTCAACGTGGCCCTTCCCGTCGGGTGCGGCGACGGCGGCTGGCTGCGGGCGTTCCACGCGGTCGTGCCGCCGCTGTTGAGGGAGTTCGCCCCCGAGGTGCTCGTCACCCAGCACGGCTGCGACAGCCATGCCCTCGATCCGCTCGCGCACCTCATGCTGAGCATCGACGGGCAGCGTACGGCGTATGCCGTGCTCCACAGCCTGGCCCATGAGACGGCCGGCGGGCGCTGGATCGCGACCGGAGGCGGTGGCTATGAGCTGGTCCAGGTGGTGCCCCGGGCATGGACGCATCTGATCGCGGAGGCCGCGGGCGATCCGGTCGAGCCGACGACCCCGACCCCGGCGCGGTGGCGGGAGTTTGCGACGGAAAAAACTGGTGAGGTACCGCCTTTGACGATGACCGACGGTCGTAGCCCGGAATTTTACGACTTCACTGATGGTTATGACCCTAGTGACGCCGTCGACCGCTCCATCGTGGCGACGCGGAAGGCGGTCTTTCCCCTACATGGACTCGACCCTCTCCCCTGAGGGGCCTTCCGGAGGTCAACTTGCCCAGCCGGGATGAACTACGCGACCACCTGATACGCACCAGAATCGCTGGAGATGTCGCAACCAGCAGGGAAAACAACCTCGATCACTATCGGTTGCTGGCGGAGCGTGACCCCTACCTCATGCTCGGGCTCACCCTCTCGGAGCCGTGGCCGTTCCGCGACATCCTCGCATTGATGGCCAAGGCCGCGGGAGTCGTCCCCGACCCCGAGCATCTCACGGGCCAGGACACCATCGATCCCGAGCGCGTGCTCGACGCGCTGGACGAGATGGCGGAGGTCATCGCGGGGGCTCTCGCCGTACCGGGAGCGCGGGTGCTGCTGGCCACGGGGCACCCGGCGGGGCTGCTGCCCGTGCACCTGGCGCTGGGGCGGCTCGCGGTGGCGCACGGAGCCACCCTGCTTGAGCCCGCCGAGGGCTTCGAGCACGTCAACCCGTACTTCGGTCGCAGGCGCTCGATCCGCTACCTCGAAGGCGTGGCGATCCTCTCGGACAAGGGCGCCTTCGTCCACTCCCACGAGGCCGAGCCGATGCGTGCGATGCTCGCCGAGCTCGGAGACGACCGGCCCGACCTGGTCATCGCCGACCACGGCTGGGCGGGCGCCGCGGGGGAGGCGGGTCTGCTCACGGTGGGCTTCGCCGACAGCAACGACCCGGCGCTCTTCGTGGGGGAGGCCGAAGGCAAGCTCGCGGCCGTCGTGCCGCTCGATGACCACGTGCTTCCGCGTTACTACGCTCCGTTGGCTGATTATCTGGTAACGCAGGTCACCCGCGCCCTAGGAGCCTGATTCGGCCCACCTTATACGTGTATTTCGCGCCTGCATTCCTCGTCACACCCCCCGCGTTTGCCAACTTTTTGAGGCCGCTGGGCGAGGCTGATGGTGAGGGAGTTGGCCCGTTCCAGTGCGTGGCCAGGGCCCTGCGGTGGCTGCTGGCCTGGCACTTCTCGGGTTTCACGGACATAGGACACCGATGGCTGATGAAATGGGGGGTTTGCGCGTTCGGGGTCCGGACTTACGCTGACAGCAGTACACGTGCGTGAGCAATGGCACCAGTGGGGATAACCCGGATACACGTGCGGAAGAGGCGTCCGATGGGTGCAGTCGAAAGACCTCTCAGTGAGGTGCAGTTCTTGACGGTGGCCGAGGTGGCCACGGTCATGAGGGTGTCCAAGATGACGGTGTACCGGCTCGTACACTCAGGCGAACTGCCGGCCATCAGGGTCGGCCGGTCGTTCCGAGTGCCCGAGAAGGCGGTACACGACTATCTGCGGGATGCCTACATCGCGGCAGGGTGAGGCCACGGTCCCGGCATACCGGGAAAGGTTGCCGAGGGCCCGGCGCTTCACATCATGTAGCGGTATGCGACGGCATGCCGTGAATGGCTGATGCGCGGGGTCCCCCCAGGGACCGATCTACCGTGGATCGCCGGTAGTCTGTTGGCCCGGTGTGCGTTCGTGCACCGGTTTGACGTCTACCGCTACCTGGGGGTCCCGTGGGCTCTGTGATTAAGAAGCGCCGTAAGCGCATGGCCAAGAAGAAGCACCGCAAGCTGCTGAAGAAGACCCGCATCCAGCGGCGCAACAAGAAGTAGTAACGCGGGACCTGCGAGGCGCCGATGACCCACACCGTGCTTGTCACAGGGGTCTCACGCCACATCGGCGCCCGAGTGGCGGGCGTTCTCGCGTCCGACCCGGATGTCGCCAGCGTCATCGGAGTGGACACCGCACCGCCCTGGAGTCAGGGCAGGTCGTATGACCCATCGGGTCGCGCGCAGTTCGTCCGGGTCGATCTGCGCAGTTCCGACATCGCAGATGTGATGTCGGTAGCCGACATCGACACCGTTGTGCATTTGAGTCTGGTCAGCGCTCCTTCACGTAGCGCGGGCAGGGACTCCATGAAGGAGCACAACATCATCGGGACGATGCAGCTCCTGGCCGCCTGCCAGCGGTCGGCCACCGTGCGGCGTGTCGTCGTGCGCTCGACCACCGCTGTCTACGGTTCGTCGTCCCACGACCCGGCCGTCTTCACCGAAGATCTAGAGGCGGCCGACACGCCGAACCACGGCTACGGCAAGGACGCCATCGAAGTCGAGGGCTACGTGCGGGGCTTCGCCCGGCGCCGCCCCGACATCCCGGTGTCGTTACTGCGGTTCGCCCCCCTCATGGGGCCGACCGTGTCCTCGCCGCTCACCCGGTTCTTCGTCAAGCCCGTGCTGCCGACCGTGCTGGGCTTCGACCCGCGCCTCCAGTTCGTCCACGAGGACGACGCGGTCGAAGTCCTGCGCCGCATGGCCGTGGAAGACCACCCCGGCACCTTCAACGTGGCGGGCGACGGCGTCCTGACGATGTCCCAGTGCGTGCGGCGCACGGGACGGCTCACGGTTCCGCTTCCCTCGCCCGCGTTCCGCGTGCTCGGCGAGGCCGTACGGCGGGCCGGTATCCTCGAGTATTCGCCGGAGCAGCTCAGCCTGCTGAGCCACGGCCGGGCCGTCGACACCGCACGACTGGCCCACGAACTGGGATGGAAGCCGAAGTTCACCACCGCGGCCGCCTTCGACGACTTCCTCCGCGCCCACGGGATGCCGGGCGGGCTCCCGGTCGCGTTGGTCGACGCGGTGGCGGAGCTGGTCCGTCCCCGTGGAGACACCGGGGGTGAGTGACAATGCGATCCGCACCTGACGACGACCGGCCGGGACGGGTCATCCCATTCGGGAAGGGCCGAGACAGGGCCTACGACGCTTACGGCCACGCCTACGACGCCGATGAGGCGCGCGGAGATCACGGGGCCGAGCGCCGCGTCGACCACCTGACCCGCTTCATGGACTTCTTGCGCCGGAGGGTCGCCGGCGACTACGAGGTCGACGAGTTCGGGTTCGACCCTGAGCTGACCGACAAGGTCACGCTCGAACTCATGCGGCCGCTGTACCGCACGTGGTTCCGGGTCGAGACCCTGGGAGCGGGCGACGTGCCCGCGGAGAGCGGCGCCCTGATCGTCGCCAACCACTCCGGCACGCTCCCGCTGGACGCCCTGATGTTGCAGGTCGCCATGCACGACGAGGTCGGCAGGCCCCTGCGCCTGCTCGGAGCCGACCTCGTCTACCAACTCCCCGTTCTCAACCACCTGGCCCGCAAGACCGGCCACACGCTGGCCTGCCGCGAGGACGCCGACAGGCTCCTGCGCAAGGGGGAGGCGGTCGGGGTGTTCCCCGAAGGGTTCAAGGGGGTCGGCAAGCCGTTCTCCGAGCGCTACCGGCTGCAGCGGTTCGGCAGGGGCGGTTTCGTGGCCTCCGCCATACGCGCCGGGGTGCCCATCGTGCCGTGCGCGATCGTGGGGGCCGAGGAGATCTATCCGAAGATCGGCGATCTGCCGGTGCTCGCCCGCATCCTGGGGCTGCCTTACCTCCCGATCACGCCGCTCTTCCCGTGGTTCGGGCCGCTCGGGCTGATCCCGTTGCCGTCCAAGTGGATGATCGAGTTCGGGGAGCCCATCCGCACCGACGACTACGATCCCGGCGCGGCCGACGACCCGATGCTGGTCTTCAACCTCACCGACCATGTGCGGGAGATCATGCAGCAGATGCTCAACGAGCTGCGCCTGCGTCGGGGGCACGCCTTCCCGCCGCTCTTCTGACCCCGATGCGTGACCCCGATGCGTGACCCCGATGCGTGACCCCGATGCGTGACCCCGATGCGTGACCCCGATGCGTGACCCCGATGCATGGCCCTGGCGCGGGCGATCCGGCAGGGGCGATCCGGCGGGGGCGATCCGGCGGCGGGCAGGGAGCCCACAGGGCGGACTCAGCGCCGGGAGCGGTAGAGCCTGCGCAGCGCCACGGCGGCGGCGATGCCGCCGGCGACGGCCCCCGCGCCGGCCGCGATGGGCAGGCCGATCATCGTGGCCTTGCGCCCGGTGCGGAAGTCCCGGATCTCCCAGCCGTTCCTCCGCGCGTGTTCGCGCAGCTCGGCGTCGGGGTTGATCGCGTACGCGTTGCCGACCAGCGACAGCATCGGCAGGTCGTTGGCCGAGTCGCTGTAGGCCGTACAGCGGGACAGGTCCAGACCCTCGCGCCGGGCGAGGGCGCGTACGGCCTCGGCCTTGGCCGGGCCGTGCAGCAGGTCGCCCACGAGCCGCCCGGTGTAGACGCCGTCCTTGGTCTCCGACACCGTGCCGAGCGCGCCGGTCAGGCCGAGCCGCTGGGCGATCACCCTGGCCAGCTCGACCGGGGTCGCGGTGACCAGCCACACCCGCTGGCCGGCGTCCAGGTGGCTCTGGGCGAGCGCTCTGGTGCCCGCCCAGATGCGGTCGGCCATCGCCTCGTCGTAGATGTCCTCGCCGAGCCGTACGACCTCGGCGACCTCGCTGCCCGCCACGAAGGCCAGGGCGGTCTCCCTGGCCTGCGCGATGTGCACGGGGTTCTCGCTCCCCCCGAGGCGGAACAGGGCCTGGCCCAGGGCGAACCTGAAGAGGTCACGGGATGTGAACAGACCGCGGGCCGCGAGCCCGCGGGCGAAGTGGTAGATCGAAGCGCCGCGCATCATCGTGTTGTCGACGTCGAAGAAGGCGGCCGCGGTGGGGTCGGGCTCGGCCACGGGCGCGGTGACCACCGCGGCCGCGGCCGCCACCTCGCCTGCCATCTCGGCCTCGACCCCGTGACGCCGTCGCAATAGCCGCCTCATAGCCGCTCAGCTTAACCGCCGTGAGTGGACGAACCCGTAAGAGTCAGGTGAACACCGCGTGGTGGCGGGTCTCATACGGCACCGCCCACGAAGCCTTTAATCCGGCGAGGCCAGCCCATCGATCAGGTTCAGGTAGCCATTGGCCTGGCGTTGGGTTTCCGCGTCCATCTGGCGCAGCATGGGCTCCACCATGTTGCGCTGCTCCTTGGCGAACCGCTGGAGGTCGGCGCGTTCGCCCGACCCGCGGTGTCTGACCCTGCTCAGGGTGTCGATGGCGAGGCGCGTGGTGACCTCCATGTCCTTCAGCGTGGTTCCGACCAGGTTCCCCCGCTCGGGGGAGCCGAGGAGCGCGGCGACCTCCTCCGCCCGGGTGCGGGCGGAGACCAGCTCGCGCTGGGCCCTCTCCACGTCGCTGGTGCTGAGGTTGAGCAGGGTGTTCTCGGCCGCGCGCTTGAGCGGGTAGAGCACGTCGCCCGGCACCGAGCCGTACGCCGCGAACCCGCTGATCAAGACCATCCCGCCGAGCATCAGGCTGATCACCTGGGCCATCAGGTGAATGCCTCGCCCTCGGCCTCCCGACGGTGTTCCGCGTTCCGGGTCGGTATCGTCCGCGCCCTCCCCGGCCTGAGCCGCCGCCCAGAGTTCTTCACGGAGTCTGGACCGGAACTCGCCCCGTGGGCCGCCGCCCAGGCGCGTGTTCATCCCGGTCAGGTGTTGTTCGAGTAGGTGTGCCTGCGCTCTCCGCGAGGCACCGGGCAGCCGCCGCCCGGGCCGCAACCAACGCATGAACGCTCCCTGCCGCCCCCGCACGATGATCTATCGGTGTTACTTGCCTAACGACGAGTCGCATTCAAGGTTACGCGGTAGGTGAAACTTCAACGAAGTTCGTTGGAGAGCGCCCTGGCGAGCGCGCGCACCGCTCGGAACTGCAGTGCTTTGATCGCGCCGTTCTTCTTGCCCATGATGAGGGCCGTCTCGGCGAGTGACATTCCGTGCAGGAAACGTAGCACCACGCATTCCTGTTGGTCGGCTTTGAGGTCGCGTACGGCGCGCAACACCTTCTCGTTTGTGATGGCGGTCACAACCGCGTTCTCGGGGATGTGCGGACCGTCCAGCGGGGTGTCGAGTACTTCCGCCGTGGACACCTCAAGTCGGTAACGACCGGACTTGAAATGATCGGTCACGAGATTGCGGGCGATCGTCACCAACCAGGCGGCAAAGTCGCGCCCCTGCCAGGTGAAATCGGTGATTCGCCGGAGCGCGCGGAGGAAGGTCTCGCTAGTCAGATCCTCCGCGAGCGTGTGAGAACCCACACGGAAGTAGATGTAGCGATAGACCAGGTCAAGGTAGCGATCGTAGAGCGTGCCAAACGCTTCGGCGTCGCCCGTCTTGGCCCGCAGCACTAACGTTTTCAGGTCGTCGCCCTTAGACGGCGCGAGTTCCTCGTGGGCGGGGGACTTGTGCGTGGAGTCACTTCGAGTGGCGTCTCTGCGCGCGCCTTTGTGCACGTCCTTCTGCGCGGCAAGGTCACGCGGCGGTGCGGGCTGCGCCACCCCTGCGGCGGCTGAAGGGAGTAGCCCGGCGAACGGCCATGTATCAGGCATCCGGTATCCCTGGGGAGAATGGGGTGCGGCGTGCTCGCCCACTCTAGAAATCAAAGCTTAATTACACAATCCATTCCGCAGTCTCTGCTGTACGTATTCGGTGACTTCCGGGTGGAGCGATGCACTCGCGTGCGCCCCCGCGAGGGGAGGGCCAGGTGCGGCGTCCACCACACCGGCTACCCGCACGGGGGCGATGTCCGGCAGCATTGGGGGCACCATGGAAGTCGTTGTCGCCGTCATCGCGTTCGCCGGAGCCCTGCTGTCGGCCATCGCCACCGGAGCGCTCATCGGGCGGTTGCGGGAGGAGACCACCGGCTGGCTGATCGCCTGGAGCGTCGTCACCGCCTCGCTGTGCGTCGCTCTCGGCATGGTCGCCACCGGCCATCTGATCGGGTTCGGGCCGTCCACGTTCCGGCTCCTCCAGCTCACCGGTTCATTCCTCGCGCCGGTCTATCTCGCCGTCGGTCTCGTCCAACTGCTGACGGGCAAGGTCCCCGTCAAGTTCGCGGCCTGGCTGACCAGCATCGGGTTCAGCGTGGTCGCCGCAGGGGTCCTCCTGTTCGACCCGCTCAACGCCGCCGACAAGTTCGGCAAGGCGCTCCCCGCAGCCGACCTGCACTGGAAATGGCCGCCGTCCTACGCCCTCCTCGCCGCGCACATCATCGCCGCACTGGTGCTGATCGCCACCCTGGTGATCGCCGTGATGCGGGGGCGCGGGGGCGACGACTACGACGCCGACAACATGCACGCCGCGCTGGTGCTGGTGCCGACCGGCCTCGCACTCATCGCGTCGGGCACGTTAGGGCTGCCCGGGCCGCTCACCGTCATCCTGCTCGCCGCGACCGCCGCCGCGATCTGGTACTCGGTGCTCCGCCCGCTCGCCCCCTACGAAGACGACGAGGAAGAGGACGACGAGATCGACGACGAGGAATGGGGCCGCTCCCGCAGGGGAGAGCGTGGCCGAGGTGCGGACCGCGCGGGTGACCGCGCCGGCGCCCGCAGGGGTGACGACGGGGGTGACGGCGCGCCGGTCGGCGAGCGGCCCGGAGGCCGGGGCGGCGACCGGGCGGGAAGAGGCGGGGCGCAGCCCGACCCCGCCGCGCAGCCCTCCCGCCGCGGGCGCACCGGGCCCATGGCACCCGTCGAGCAGCCCCGCAGATCCGGCCTCGGCGATCTCGTCGCGGAATACCGCGCGGGCGAGGCCGAGGTCGACTACTCCGCACGCATGGCGCCGGGAGGGCCCGGAGCGGCCCACGGTCGGCCGGACGCCTTCCACGACGGCCCCGGATGGCCCGGACCGGGCGGACCGGGCGGACCGGACGGATCGGGCCATGGCGTCGACGACGGGCGCGGCCGGTGGCGGGGCGACTACGCCGACGCCACCGCCTCAGGGCAGCACGGCGGGCTAGGCGGCCCTGGCGGGCCGGGTGGCCCCGGAGGTCCCAGTGGCCCTGGCGGGCCGGGTGGTCTGGGTGGCCACGGCGGTCCGGGCGCGTTCGACGACGACCCCTTCGGCGGTCCCGCGACCGGGCAGATCATGCCCGGCGAACTCGCCGCGTACGGCATGTCCGAGGACGACAGGCACCGCCGCCCCGACTACGGAGCCCCGCCCGACAGGCAGGTCTACGGGAGCCCGCCGTCGGAATACGGCGACCAGGCCGGCTCGCAGGCGCGGCCGTACGACCCGGGCTTCGACCCCGACATGCCGGCCACCGGCATGATCTCCAGCATCGACGTCGCCAACTACGCCGGCCCGCCCCAAGGCCCGGCGGTCCCCGGCGGTACGGGAGCTCCCGGTGGACCGGTCGGCGGTATGAGGGGCGGCGCGGGAGCCGGTCCGGGCTCCTTCGGGCACGACCCGCTGGGGGCGGGCCGGCCCGACGTCCTGGCGTACGGCTCGCACAGCGCACCAGGCGGCTCCAACACCACCTGGTCGGACGCCGGCCGCTCCGACGGCACCTGGTCGGCAGGGGCCCAGGCGGGCAACGCCCACATCGGGCCCGGTGGCGACACCGGCGGCGCAGGAGGCGGCCGTCCCTCGCCGAACATCTTCGGCATGCTCACCGTCTTCACCCTCATGGACGGCGCGGGCGAGGCTTTCGACCGCCTCGCCGACGACACCGTCGAGGCGGTCCAGCGCACCGAACCCGACACGTTGATCTTCGCCTGCCACAGCGTCAAGTCCGCGCCGCTGCAGCGCATCGTCTACGAGATCTACCGTGACCAGGTCGCCTACGCCGAGCACCAGCGCCGGCCCCATGTCGAGCGCTTCGTCACCGAACGCCAGCCGCTCGTCCTGGCCACCAACGTGATCGAGCTGAACGTCAACGCCGCCAAGGTCGTGCCTCTCCCGACGGCGTTCCAACCTTGAACGATGTACGGCACGGCCCCGCCGGGGCCCGTGCCGTACACGGTGTCCGGGGCCCGTGAGGCGGGCCCGGGGCGCGAGAGGTGCCGGGGTCAGGAGAGGGCGGCGCGGAGGCGGGCCTCGTCGACCCGCCAGTAGTCATGCTGCACCCCGTCCACCAAGGTCACCGGGATCATCTCCCAGTATTTTTCGTAAAGCTCAGGCGAGCCGGTGATGTCCCGCTCCTCCCACGTCACACCGAGATCGCCGGCGACCCGTTCGACGACGGCTCGGGCGTCGTCGCAGAGGTGGCAGCCGGGCTTTCCGAGCAGCGTGATGCGGTGGGTCGTGTCGGCCATGGCGTTCACCGTAGCCGACGCGCCGGGGGCCGCCTGTGACCCCTGGAAGGGGCCGGGGCTGCGGCCGCGTTGCCGTACCGACTTTGTGCGTCGGTTCACAAAGGGATTAACCTGGGGGAGCAGTGTCCTCACCTCGATAATCCCGTAATCCGTCGCTTCCGCGCCAGCGGCAGAGCCGCGCCGGACGACCTGTCCCCCTGGAGCTCCGGCACGTGACCCGCCGAATGTCCCAAGCCCGTGGCATACCCGAGGCGACCGTAGCCCGGTTGCCGCTCTACTTGCGGGCGCTCAACGGGATGGCGGAGCGCGGGGTCGCGACGGTGAGCTCGGAGGACCTGGCGGTGGCGGCGGGGGTGAATTCGGCGAAGCTGCGCAAGGACCTTTCCCACCTCGGGTCGTACGGCACGCGAGGGGTGGGCTACGACGTCGAATACCTGATCTACCAGATCTCCCGTGAACTCGGCCTGACGCAGGACTGGGCCGTCGCGATCATCGGCGTCGGTAACCTTGGTCGGGCTTTGGCGAACTATGGTGGGTTTGTGTCGCGCGGTTTCAGGGTTGCCGCGCTCTTCGACGCCGACCCCGACGTGGTGGGCGACCACATCGCGGGATTGAATGTGGAGCACATCGACGACCTGGAGGCCGTGATCCGGCGCCGGGGAGTGTCCATCGCGGTGATCGCGACACCGGCGGCGAAGGCGCAGCAGGTCTGCGACCGCGTGATGTCGGCGGGAGTCACAAGCATCCTGAACTTCGCTCCGGTCGTCCTGTCTGTACCTGATGACGTCGATGTCCGTAAAGTCGACCTTTCTATAGAACTGCAGATCCTGGCGTTCCACGAGCAGCGCAAAGCGGATCGGATGAGTGGGGGGCCGGTAATGGCCGAGGAGTGGCCCGAGGCGGTGAACCTTTCGATCTCTTCGGATGTCGTGGGTTCCCTGGGTTCCGTGAGATCCGCGGATCCGGCGGGCACCGGCGAGCGGGAGTCGCAATGACCGTGCTCGCGCTGGGAGTGAGTCACCGCACCGCGCCGGTGGCGCTGCTTGAACGCGTGTCCGTGTCCGGCGACGCGCTGGTCAAGCTGCTGCACGACGCCCACCGGGACGAGTCGGTGGCCGAGGTCATGGTGATCTCCACCTGCAACCGCGTGGAGATCTACGCAGGGGTGGACCGGTTCCACGGCGCGCTGAACGCGTTGACCGCGCTGCTCAGCGCCCACTCGGGCGTCCCCGTCGAGCGGCTGACGCCGCACCTCTACGTGCACTACGCCGACCGCGCCGTCGAACACCTGTTCTCCGTCGCCTGCGGCTTGGACTCCATGGTGCTCGGCGAGGGCCAGATCCTCGGGCAGGTACGGCAGGCGCTCAAACTGGCCCAGCAGGAGGGCACGCTCGGCCAGTCCCTCAACGAGCTCGCCCAGCAGGCGCTGCGCGTCGGCAAGCGCGCCCACACCGAGACCGGCATCGACCGCGCCGGCGCCTCCCTGGTGGGCGTCGGGCTCACCCTGGCCGAGCGCGAGATCGGCCCGGTGGCGGGCAAGCGCGCGCTGGTGGTCGGCGCGGGGTCCATGAGCGCTCTGACGGCGGCGACACTGGCCCGCGAGGGCGTCACCGACATCGTGGTCGCGAACCGCACGTTCGAGCGTGCCGTACGGCTCGCCGAGACGGTCGGCGGGCGTGCCGTACGGCTGGACCAGGTGGCCGACGAGCTGACGGAAGCCGACCTCGTCGTGTCCTGCACCGGCGCCGGCAGCCTGGTGATCACGCCGGACATGATCGAGCCGCGCGACAGGCCGCTGTTCCTGCTGGACCTCGCCCTGCCGCACGACATCGACCCGGCCGTCCGCGCCCTCGACGGAGTGACGCTCGTCGACCTGGAGTCGATGCAGGAGTCCGGGGTCGCGGCGCAGGGCGCCGAACGCGCCGAGGCGATCGAGTCCGCGAAACGAATCGTGTGCGTCGAGGTCGAGGCATATCTTGAAGGGGAGCGCGCGGCACGGGTCACCCCGACCGTCGTGGCGCTGCGCAGCAAGGCGGCCGACGTGGTGGAGGCCGAGCTCGGCAGGCTGGCCGCGCGGGTGCCCGAGATCGAGGGCAGACTGCGCGACGAGGTGACGCAGACCGTGCGGCGCGTGGTGGACAAGCTGCTTCACGAGCCGACCGTGCGTGTCAAACGACTCGCCGCCTCCTCCGCGGGTGATCATTATGCGGAGGCCCTGCGCGAACTGTTCGACTTGGATCCGAAGGTGCCCGAGGCCGTGGGACGGCCCGAGACGATCGACACGGAGGTGGACCGGTGACAACGCCCCTGCGCCTCGGCACGCGCCGGAGTCTGATGGCGACCACGCAGTCGCAGATGGTGGCCGACCGGCTCACCGCCGCGACGGGCAGGCCGGTCGAGCTGGTCGGCGTGACGACCTTCGGCGACGTGACCAAGGCGCATCTCGCGCAGCTCGGCGGCACGGGCGTGTTCGTCAGCGCGCTGCGTGACAAGCTCGTCGAAGGCGAGATCGACTTCGCGGTCCACTCGCTCAAGGACCTGCCGACCGCGCCGGACGAAAGGCTTTCGCTGGCCGCCGTCGTGGCCCGGCACGATCACCGGGACGCCCTGGTCGGCCCGCTGAAGCTCGCCGACCTGCGGCCCGGCGCCACCGTCGGCACCGGCTCGCCCCGGCGGGTGGCGCAGCTCCGGATGCTCCGGCCCGACCTGAACTACGTCCCGATCCGCGGCAACGCCGACACCAGGATCGCCAAGGTCCACGCGGGCGAGCTGGACGCGGTCGTGCTGGCCGCCGCGGGGCTGTTCAGGATCGGGCGCGACGACGAGATCGCCCAGACCTTCGAGGTCGAGGAGATGCTTCCCGCCCCCGGGCAGGGCGCCCTCGCCGTCGAGTGCCCCGCGGACCGGCCCGAGCTGATCGAGCTGCTGCGCGCGCTCGACGACCCGCAGACCAGGGCGGCGGTGACGGCCGAACGGGCCGTGCTCGCCGCGCTTGAGGCCGGGTGTTCCGCGCCCGTGGGTGCGTTCGCTCTCGCGGACGGGCACACTCTCAACCTGACCGCCGTCGTCGTCGGCATCGACGGCGCACGTGCGGTCCGCAAGTCCACCGCCGGATCCTCCGACTCGGCCATGGAGCTCGGACGCGACCTCGCGTCCGCCATGATCGGGGAGGGGGCCGACATGTTGATGGGGGAGCAGTCCCATTGAGCTCCGCAAGTCCAGCCTCCGAGCACCAGACCGGATTCGTCGCCTTCGTCGGCGCCGGCCCCGGTGACGAGAACCTTCTGACCCTTCGGGGCGCCGACCTGCTCTCGCGGGCCGACATCGTGGTCCTGGACCGCGAGGCGTACGGCGCGCTCCTGCGGCATTGCCGCCAGGAGGCCGAGATCCTCGACGGGGAGCTGACGGCGCACGCCGTACACGCCGCCAAGGACGGCAAGGTCGTCGTCAGGCTGTGCGCGGGCGACCCGATGTTCTTCTCGTCGATCACCGACGAGGTCACGGCCTGTGCGAAGGCGGAGGTGGACTTCGAGATCGTGCCGGGTGTCCCGCCGGCGACGGCGGTGCTCACCTACGCGGGCATCCCGCCGGCGACGGCCGTGCCCGAGTTCCGGATCGTCGACGCGGCGCAGGAGCAGGACTGGGCGTCGCACGCCGCCTGCCCGGGCACGCTCGTGATCTACAACGGCGTGGCGGAAGCCGTACCGATCGCCAAGGCGCTCATCGCGAACGGCAAGGCCGACACCACGCCGGTCGCCGTCAGCAGCGGCGGCACGACGACCGAGCAGTACACCGTGGTGTCCTCGCTCGCCCGGCTCCAGGCCGACCTCAAGCACGCGGGGATCACCGAGCCCGCGCTGATCGTGGTGGGCGACGCGGTCGGCATGCGCGAGCGCATGTCGTGGTTCGAGACCAAGCCGCTGTTCGGCTGGCGAGTGCTCGTGCCCCGCACCAAGGAGCAGTCGGCGGCGCTGTCGGAGCAGCTCCAGTCGTACGGCGCGGTGCCCGAGGAGGTGCCGACGATCTCGGTCGAGCCGCCCCGCACCCCGCAGCAGATGGACCGTGCGATCAAGGGGCTCGTCACGGGCCGCTACGAGTGGGTGGCGTTCACCAGCGCCAACGCGGTGAAGGCGGTCAGGGAGAAGTTCGAGGAGTACGGCCTGGACGCCCGGGCGTTCGCCGGCCTCAAGGTGGCCTCCGTGGGCGACGCGACCTCGCGGGCGCTGATCGAGTTCGGCGTCAAGCCCGACCTCGTGCCGACGGGGGAGCAGTCCTCCGAGGGCCTGGTCGCGGAGTGGCCGCCCTACGACTCGATGCTCGACCCGATCAACCGCGTCCTGCTGCCCCGCGCCGACATCGCGACCGAGACGCTCGTCGCGGGCCTGACCGAGCTCGGATGGGAGTGCGACGACGTCACGGCGTACCGCACGGTCCGGGCCGCTCCGCCGCCGGCGCCGATCCGCGAGGCGATCAAGGGCGGCGGGTTCGACGCGGTGCTGTTCACCTCGTCGAGCACGGTCCGCAACCTGGTCGGTATCGCGGGCAAGCCGCATCACGTCACCGTGATCGCGGTCATCGGCCCGCAGACCGCCAAGACCGCCGAGGAGTTCGGCCTGCGGGTCGACGTGATGGCGGACAAGCCATCGGCTTCCGCGCTCGGCGCCGCGCTCGCGGAGTACGGCGCGAAGATGCGGCAGGCGTCCGTGGAAGCGGGCGAGGTGCCCCGCAAGCCTTCGCAGATGCGCCGAGGAGCCCGTCGGCGGATGAAGTAGGCCCTGTCCGTCTGTTCAATTCCACAGCGGATCGTCGTCGTCTCCACGACGGGATCATCCGTACACAGGGGCGGCAGCCTGCCGCGACGTCCACGTTCACCCGAAGGGGGTTCCCACCCATGAGCGCAGAGTTCCCCGTCGCGCGGCCGAGGCGGCTGCGGCGCAGCGCGGCGATGCGCCGGCTCACGGCGGGCACGCGGCTCCACCCGGCGGACCTGATCCTTCCGATGTTCGTCAAAGAGGGGATCAGCGAGCCGCACCCGGTCTCCTCCATGCCCGGCGTCCTCCAGCACACGCGCGACTCCCTGCGCAAAGCCGCCCGCGAGGCCGCCGAGGCGGGCGTGGGCGGCGTGATCCTGTTCGGCGTGCCCCAGGTCAAGGACGCCCGCGGATCGGCCGCCGACGACCCCGACGGCATCGTGCAGCAGGCCCTCGCCGACGTGACCGCCGAAGTCGGCGACGCGCTCGTCGTGATGAGCGACACCTGCCTCGACGAGTTCACCGACCACGGGCACTGCGGCATCCTCACCGAGACCGGCGAGGTCGACAACGACGCCACCCTCGCCCGCTACGCCTCCGCCGCCGTCGCGCAGGCGCGGGCCGGCTCCCAGGTCATCGCGCCCAGCGGCATGATGGACGGCCAGGTGGCCGCCATCCGCTCAGCGCTCGACACCGCCGGCTACCCGCACATTCCGATCCTGGCCTACTCGGCGAAATACGCCTCGGCCTTCTACGGCCCCTTCCGGGAGGCCGCTGAATGCGCGCCGCAGTTCGGCGACCGCAACTCCTACCAGCAGGACCCCGCGGGCCCCCTCGGCGAGGCCCTCCGGGAGGTGCGGCTCGACCTCGCCGAAGGCGCCGACGCCGTCATGGTCAAGCCAGCCCTCGCATACCTCGACATCCTCCGCCAGATCCGCGACACCGTCGACGTGCCCGTCGCCGCCTACCAGGTCAGCGGGGAATACGCCATGGTCGAGGCTGCGGCGGCCAACGGGTGGATCGACCGCGACCGCGTGATCATGGAGTCGCTGGTCGCCATCCGCCGGGCCGGAGCCGACCTCATCCTTACGTATTGGGCCACCGAGGTGGCTCGCAAGCTCTGAACTGGGGGGTTTGCATCAGCCACGTGAGGCGCGTGCGTTAGAGTGCGAGAACGAAGTGCTGGTGTGTCCCAGGTGGCGCAGTCCAGTCCTTTTTGCCGGTGTGAATCATGTTTCGGCACATCCTGATTAGTTGAGAACCTCCCGATCAGGTGAGGACTGGAGTCACCGGAGTCGGGGCCGCCCGATGTGCGCCCCGACACAGGCCGGGGTCGCTCACAGACGACGGAGGGCACCATGGTGGGGGTACCGCTCGCTCGGCGCAGCAAGCGGCGCACGCGGCCGACGAAGAACATCGTCAACGTGCTTCAATACGCCGCGATCGGCTGGGCCGCAGCCCCCGGCGCCCACCCGCTGACACGCGGAGCCAGAGCCTGCTCCTGCGACCGCCTCGGCTGCCCCGAACCCGGCGCCCACCCCGTAACCCCCGCCTGGCGCATCCAAGCCACCACCGACACCGCCCAACTGACCCGCTGGTGGGAACACGACCCCGAAGCCAACGTCATCCTCCCCACCGGACGAATCTTCGACGTCTTCGACGTCCCCCGCGCCGCCGGCCTCGCCACGCTCACGCGGATGGACGCCAAAGGCCAGTCCACAGGCCCAGTCGCTGAAAGCGGCGACCGGGTCCTCTTCTTCGTCGCCACCCGCGGCGCCCCCGAAGACGACGAGGAATGGTGGTCGTGCGATCTGGACTACGTGCCGGCCACGATCGACGAGACGCCCGGTCTCCGCTGGCATTGCCGCGAAAGTTACGTCCTCGCGCCGCCTTCGGCGCTCCCCGGCGGGGCCACGGTGACATGGCTCCGCGCGCCTTCGGGGCTTCCGTTGCCCGACCCGCTGGTGCTGTTGGCTGAGCTGGCGGACTGTATTTAAAGGCGCGTGTTTGATTGCGCGCGTGTTTGATTGCGCGCCTGCGGCGCGCGGCGAGAGGGCGACTCCCGAGAGGTTGGGCTTCGGTCAGGCGGGTCGGTCGGGTCGGCTGGGCGATTGGGCCGACGGCCTGGATGGGCTGCGAGGCGGGCGGCTCCGGGGGGTCGGGTGGGAGACCAATAGGCTGGGCTCTGTGAGCGGTATCAAGATCTCCGAGTCCCTGTTCGAGCGTGCGCGCGAGGTTGTGCCGGGGGGTGTCAACTCGCCGGTCCGCGCGTTCGGAGCGGTGGGCGGCACGCCGCGTTTCATGGAATCCGGCGAGGGCGCCTATCTGGTGGACGTCGACGGCAACCGCTATGTGGACCTCGTGTGCTCGTGGGGGCCGATGCTTCTCGGCCACCGCCACCCGGACGTGGTGGCGGCGCTGTCGGAGGCGGTGACGCGGGGCACGTCGTTCGGTACGGCGACGCGCGGCGAGGTGGAGCTGGCCGAGGAGATCGTGTCCAGGGTGGCGCCGGTGGAGAAGGTCCGGCTGGTGAGCTCGGGCACCGAGGCGACGATGTCGGCGGTGAGGCTGGCCCGCGGCTTCACGGGGCGGAGCAAGGTGGTGAAGTTCGCCGGGTGCTACCACGGGCATGTGGACGCGCTGCTGGCGTCGGCGGGGTCGGGCGTGGTGACGTTCGGGCTGCCGGACACGCCAGGGGTCACGGGTGCTTCGGCGGCGGACACGATCGTCTTGCCGTACAACTCGGTGGAGGCGGTCGAGGCGGCGTTCCGGGAGGCGGGCCCCGAGATCGCGTGTGTGATCACGGAGGCGTGTCCGGCGAACATGGGTGTGGTGCCGCCGCTGCCCGGGTTCAATCAGCGGTTGCGGGAGCTGTGCACGGAACACGGCGCCCTGCTGATCATTGACGAGGTGCTGACGGGTTTCCGGGTGTCGCCCGCCGGGTGGTACGGCCTGGACCCGGTCGAGGCCGACCTGATGACGTTCGGCAAGGTCATGGGGGGCGGGCTTCCCGCGGCGGCGTTCGGCGGTCGCGCCGACGTCATGTCGGCGCTCGCGCCGGAGGGGCCGGTCTACCAGGCGGGCACCCTGTCGGGCAACCCGCTGGCGTGTGCGGCAGGGCTCGCCACGCTGCGCGCGGCGGACGGCGAGGTCTACGACAGGGTCGACGCCTCGGCGCTGCTGGTCGGCAGGATCGCGTCCGACGCGCTGAGTTCGGCGGGGGTGCCCCACAGTCTGCAGCGCGCGGGCAACCTGTTCTCGATTTTCTTCACTGAGGGGCCGGTGACGGATTTCGCCGCGGCCCAGAAGCAGAACACCGCCGCGTATCGCGCGTTCTTCCACGCGATGCTGGACGAGGGCGTCTACATGCCGCCTTCCGCGTATGAGGCGTGGTTCCTGTCGGCGGCTCACGGCGATAAGGCGCTGACCCGTGTCGCCGAGGCGCTGCCTGTCGCGGCGAAGGCGGCGGCGTCCGTCCTTTAAAGGCGTGCTTTGAACGCGCCCTTTTGGCGCGTGCCTTGAGCGTGCGCTTTGAGCGTGAGCGTTCTACCGGTCGGGGGTGGGCTCGGCGGGCGGGGTGAGGTGGCGGCGGTTCTCGCGCGCGTGCCTGGCCTGCCGAGCGAGGGTCTCAAGGTAGGAGGGGGCGGTCGGGGTTTCCGGTTCGCTTCTCCGTCGGAATCTCATGCATCAATCATCCGACCTTTAATAGTTGAGCACAATCGATTATTTCTTAGCTCTATCATTTAGACTTGCTTACATGTTGGACCTGAACCGCTTGAAGGCCCTCCACGCCGTCTCGGTCTACGGTTCCGTCGGGGCGGCGGCCGAAGCCCTCCGGGTCACGCCCTCGGCGATCTCCCAGCAGCTCGCCAAGCTGGAGCGTGAGACGGGCGCCACGCTGATCGAGCGCAACGGGCGCGGGGTGAGGCTCACCGACGCCGCCGGGGTGCTGGCCGACCACGCCGACCGCATCCTGGCCCTCGTCGAGACCGCGGAGGCCGACTTCGAGGCGCTGCGCGGAACGGTGGTGGGCAAGCTCGTGATGTCGGCGTTTCCCACGGCGGCCCGCGGGCTCGCCCCCGGCGCGCTCAAGCTGCTGAAGGAGCGCCACCCCGACCTCCTCGTGCATTTCCACGAGCGTGAGCCGGAACGCCAGGTCCGCGAGGTGCTGCGGGGCGAACTCGACCTCGTCGTGGTGCAGGACTGGCTCAACCGGCCGATGGCCATGCCCGAAGGGCTGTCCCGCGCGGCTCTCATCGATGACGTGGCCGACGCCTTCATCCCGGCCGACCACCCGCTGGCGAACGAACCCGAGATCAGGCTGGCCGAGCTCCACGGGGAGCGCTGGATCAGCTCCTCGCCCGGCACCGTCTGCCACGACTGGCTCGTCTTCACTCTGCGCAGCTCCGAGGTCGAGCCTGAGATCACGTGCATGGTCGACGAATATCCGACCCAGCTCGCGCTGGTGGCCGCCGGTCAGGGCTGCGCGATCATTCCGCGCCTCGGCCGGGACTTCGTGCCGGAAGGGGTGCGTGTGGTGCCGATCCTGCCCCGCCCGACCCGGCGCATCTACGCGCTGTGGCGCACGGAGAGCGCGAGGCGGCCGGCGATCCGGGCCGCCGTCGACGCGCTGCGCCGCGTCGCCGCGGAGCTCGCCTGAGCGGTGCCGTACGGCAAAGTACGGCAAAGCCGGCGGTGCCGTACGGCATCCCAATCCCAGGCGTATTCCCAGCGTGCGGGGTGAGTTACTTGCGGTTCACCCCGTGGGGTGAACCGTGCTTAACGGCTACCTACGGGTAGGCTGGCGGCACCATGGCTGCTACCACCGTCGTTCACCTGTTGCGCCACGGCGAGGTCGAGAATCCCGCCAATGTGCTTTACGGCAGGCTGCCCGGATACCACCTATCGGAAACCGGTCGTCGCATGGCGGAGACGGTGTCCAAGGCGGTGGCGGCCCGCGATGTCGTTGAAGTGCGCAGTTCGCCGTTGGAACGCGCGCTGGAGACCGCCACGCCGGTGGCCGAGGCGTTCGGGGTGCAGGTCGTCCCCGACGAGCGACTGCTTGAGGCGGGCAACCTCTTCGAGGGGCTGAGCCTGGCCGCCGGGCGCGGGCTGTTCCGGGACGTGCGCAACTACCGCCACCTGTGGAATCCCTTTCGGCCCTCCTGGGGTGAGCGCTACATCGACGTGGTGACGCGCATGAAGGCCGCGGTCGACTCCGCGAGGGACGCCGCCAGGGGGCATGAGGCCATTCTGATCTCCCACCAGCTTCCCATCTGGATCATCCGGATGGCGGCGGAGGGCAGACGGCTCTGGCACGATCCGCGGCAGCGCCAGTGCGGCCTCGCGAGCATGACGTCTTTCACGTTCGACGGCGACCGTTTGATCAGCGTCGGTTACAGCGAACCCGCGGGGTCGC
Source organism: Sinosporangium album (assembly GCF_900100605.1). Lineage (GTDB taxonomy): Bacteria > Actinomycetota > Actinomycetes > Streptosporangiales > Streptosporangiaceae > Sinosporangium > Sinosporangium album. Next base: position 169,289 of record NZ_FNCN01000004.1, read on the forward strand.
TGGTGCGTCGCCCCAGTGTCCCGGGCGCCTGACTGCGCCGATAGAGTGGAAGCTCTACCGGTTGTAGTGCAAGGAGAAACCGCCTCCCATGTCCAACTCGTCGATTGTTCGTGCATGGGGCGGGTGCTCGGAGTCGCTCGGCGCCGTCGGTCACGCAGCCCGGATGTTCCGGGGCGGGCACGGGGGCCGGCGCCGCGGCCGTGCGGGAGCCGGCCGGTGAGGGGCAGGCGCCTGCGGACCGGTCTGGCGCTGGGCGCGGCGGCGCTCGTCCTGACCGCCTGCGCGGGCGGCCAGGGGAGCGGACCGCAGTCGGGCGATACGAGGTTCGTGGCCGGCGACGGCAAGATGAACGTGTTCCCCTCGGCCGAGCGCAAACCGGCCCCTGCGGTCGACGGGCCTACCCTGGAGGACGGCACCCTGTCGCTCGCCGCCTTCAAGGGCAAGGTCGTGGTGATGAACTTCTGGGCCTCCTGGTGTGCTCCGTGCCGCGCCGAGGCCCCCACCCTCAAGGATGTCGCCGAGCGCACCAAGGGGCAGGGCGTCGAGTTCGTCGGCATCGCCTTCAAGGACGACAAGATCCAGGCGAAGGCGTTCGAGCGCTCCTACAAGATCACATACCCCAGCATCTACGATCAGCCGGGCAAGGTCGCGCTGGCCTTCCAGGGGATCATGCCTCCGGCCGCGGTGCCGACCACGCTCATCATCGACAGACAGGGCCGCGTCGCGGCCCGGGCGCTCGGCGCGGTCAAGTACAACGACCTGCTGAACGCGGTCAACGGCATCAGCGGGGAGAAGTGAACCTCGACCTGGCCGGGACCATAGCCGGCGGATCGCTGCTCATCGCCCTGCCCATCGCGGTCGCGGCGGGGCTCGTGTCGTTCGCGTCCCCGTGTGTGCTGCCGCTCGTGCCCGGCTACCTGTCCTACGTCACGGGCATGAGCGACGACCCCAAGCGCGGCCGTCTGCTGATCGGCAGCCTCCTGTTCGTGCTCGGGTTCGCGGTGGTCTTCGTCTCGGCCGGAGCCGTCGTCGGCGGCGTGGGCAGCGCGCTGCTGCAGAACGCCGACATCGTCAAACGGGTGCTCGGCGTGGTCACCATCGCCCTCGGCCTGGCCTTTCTCGGGGTGATCCCGGGGCTCCAGCGCGATTTCCGCGTCCACCGCCGGCCGGCGGCCGGGCTCGCCGGAGCGCCGCTGCTCGGCGTGGTGTTCGGCCTCGGCTGGACCCCCTGCATCGGCCCGACCCTCGCCGTGGTGCTCTCGCTCGGCCTCACGGAGGGCAGCGCGGGCCGCGGTGCCGTACTCGCCTTCGCCTACGCGCTCGGCCTCGGCCTGCCGTTCGTCGTGGCCGGCCTCGCCTACCGGCGCGCGCTGCACGCCTTCGCGGCGCTGCGCCGCCACTCGCGGCTCATCACACGCATCGGCGGGGCGATGCTGGTGCTCGTGGGCGTGATGCTCATGACCGGACTCTGGGACCAGCTCATCGCCTCGATGCAGGGCTGGATCGGCGGATTCGAGCCGGTGCTCTGATGGCGACGACCTCAAGCGACGTGAAGCTCGACGTCACACCGCGCGGCCCGGGAGGCGGCCTCGGCGTCGCGGGCTGGCTGCGGTGGGGGTGGCGCACCCTCACCTCGATGCGCACCGCGCTCGTCCTGCTGTTCCTGTTCGCCGTGGCCTCGATCCCCGGCTCGCTGGTGCCCCAGCGCGGAGTCGCGCCCGAGAAGGTCGCCGAGCACTTCAAGAACACCCCCGAACTGGCCGCGTGGCTCGACCGCCTCTGGTTCTACGACGTCTTCCAGTCGCCGTGGTTCGCAGCGATCTACCTGCTGCTGTTCCTGTCGCTGATCGGCTGTGTCATCCCCCGCACGAAGGTGCATCTGGAGGAGATACGCCGCAAGCCTCCGGCCATACCGCGCAACCTCAAGAGGCTGCCCCACCACGCGTCCTTCACCGAGGAGACCACGGTCGACGAGGTGGCCGCGCGGCTGCGCAAGCGGCGCTTCCGGGTGGAGACCGGCCCGGACTGGGTCTCCGCCGAGAAGGGCTACCTCCGCGAGACCGGCAACCTGTTCTTCCACATCTCGCTGCTCGGCCTGCTGGTGGCCGTCGGCTTCGGGTCGCTGTACGGCTACCGCGGCAACGTCCTGCTCATGGAGGGCAGTGGGTTCGCCAACACCGTCGCCGCCTACGACCGCTACATCCCCGGCACGATGGTCTCGGCCGAGTCGCTGACGCCGTTCTCCTTCCATCTGGAGGACTTCAACGCGACCTACGTCATCGAGGGGGAGCGCCGGGGCCAGGCGCTGGACTTCGCCGCCAAGCTCAAGGTCACCGACAGGCCCGGGTCGCCGGAGCGCGACGTCACCCTCAAGGTCAACGAGCCTCTCGACGTGGACGGCACGATGACCTACCTGCTCGGCAACGGCTACGCCCCCACCTTCAAGATCACCGACGGGAAGGGGCAGGTGGCGTTCGACGCGCCAGTGCCGTGCCTGGTCGTCGACTCCGCCACCTTCACCTCCGAGTGCGCGATCAAGGTGCCGGACGCCGCTCCGACCCAGCTCGGCTTCCTCACGCGCTTCCTGCCGACCTCGGTCAAACTGCATGACGGCACCTACACCTCGGCGTTCCCCGGAGCGGTCAACCCGCAGGTTGAGGTCTGGGCCTTCTCCGGCGACCTCGGCCTCGACTCCGGCGCGCCGCAGTCCGTCTACCAGCTGGAGACCAAGGGCCTCAAGCCGCTGCTGATGCAGTCCAAGCCGTTGAACGTCGGCGACACCATCGAACTGCCGAACGGCGCGGGCAGCATCACCTACACCGGCGTCAAGCAGTGGATCACCCTCCAGACGACCTACGACCCGGGGCGGGTGCCCGCGCTGATCGCCTCGGTGATCGCCGTGATCGGGCTCATCCTCTCGCTCGGTGTGCGCCGGCGCCGTGTGTGGGTGCGGCTCGCGGAGGTGAAGGACGGCAACGGTACGGTTGTCGAGGTGGGCGGCCTGACGCGCACCGAGGGCGGCGACGCCGCGTTCGCCGGCGAGTTCGACGACATCGTCAGGGCACTCGGTGCCCGATCCGCAGGAACCGCAGGAGAGAAGAATGCCCACCAGTGAGGTTGATGCCGGGCTTGCCACATTGAGCGATCAGCTCGTTCTGGTCACCGTGCTGCTCTATGTGGCCGCGATGATCGGCTATGCGCTTGAGTTGGCCTTCGCCGCCCCTCGCACCAACCAGGTCTCCGGCGCGCGGCGCAAGGTGCTCGCCGGCGCAGGCGGCCCGAGCGCCGACGAATCCGCCGGTTCCGAGGTTTCGGCGACGTCGACGAAGCCGCCCGCGTCGCCCGGCTGGGCGCAGCGGGCCGGCACGGTCGCCCTGGTCGTCGGCTGGCTCGGATGGGCGGCCAACCTCGCCGCAGTCGTCATCCGCGGCCTCGCCGTGGAGCGGTGGCCGTGGGCGAACATGTACGAGTTCGTGGTGGCGATCTGCTTCGCCGCGGTGACCGCGTTCCTGTTCATGCAGATCCGCTTCCCGGTGCGCTTCCTCGGGGCGTTCGTCTTCGTGGCCTCGACGATCGGGCTCGGCTTCGCCGTGCGGTATCTGCATGTGCAGGCGGGGCCGGTGCAGCCGTCGCTCAACACGTACTGGATCGCGATCCACGTCTCGGCGGCCATCCTCGCCAGCGGACTGTTCATGCTGGCCGGCGTCTCGGGCATCCTCTACCTGATCCGCAAGGACGGGCTGTCCCGGCTGCCCACGCGCACCGACCTGGAGCGGGTGGCGCACCGCGCGATCCTCGTGGCGTTCCCGATCTGGACCTTCGCCATCATCGCCGGCGCCCTGTGGGCGGACCGCGCGTGGGGCCGCTACTGGGGCTGGGACCCCAAGGAGGTCTGGTCTTTCATCACCTGGATCGGCTACGCGGCCTACCTGCACGCGTGCACGACCGCGGGGTGGAAGGGTAAGAAGGCCACGATCATCCAGATCATCGCGTTCGCCGCGCTGCTGTTCAACCTGGTGGGAGTCAACATCTTCGTCGGCGGACTCCACTCCTACGCCGATGTGCCCTGACGTGCTCTGACGGGCGCCCCGCACGCGTCGCCCCGCACGCGTCGCCCCGCACGCATCGCCCGAGGACGGGCGCGGCGCTCAGCCGCGCTCGTCCTCGCCGCGCATACGGCGGTCGAGGTCCTTCAAGAACTCGGGGTCGTCGTCCGGCCCCTTCGGCGCCTCCGCCTTCTTGCCGCGCGGCTGCGGACGATAGATCACTTTGGGGCCCAGAGGACGGCCAAGCAGCAACCAGAACAAGCTACCGAAAAGCGGCACCAGGACGACGACGAGCACCCACAGAATCTTGGGTAGGAAACGGACCTGATCGTCTGGTGTGGTGATGACGTCGAACAGGCAGTAAAGCCAGAAGGCCAGCAACACCAGTCCGATGAGCACGCTAGGCATGCCCGAACTTTAAGCCATCATCGCGTCGATCGCGCTTTCGGCTCAGCCGGATTCACATGACTGGAGAAGATCCGCGTCGTACGGTGGAACACGGTGCACTTCCCGAATCTCCGCGCTCGGAGCGGAAACGATGAACGAGAGAGGTGCCATGGCGCAGTCCGGCGACAAGGGGCGCCATCGGCGGGGCAGCCGATGGTGGCAGCGGGTCACTTATGCCTCGTCGCACCGGCGCGGGGCTGAGGGAAATGTCGATCGTCCGGTCCCGCGCACCAGCCCGGTGTCCGCGTCGGTGGTCGACTCTCCCCAATACACCTGGCGGGATTTCGAACTGCCGGAGGAACGGCTACGGGCCCGCCCCCATCCGCCCGACGTCCCGGACTACGGCGACGGATTACGGCATTGCGGGAGCCTCGAACGTATTCTTCACCGGGAGTGGGATGACAGGAACGGGCCTCCGTCGGCCGACGCCGTACGCGCGGTGGACAGTCTCGCGCGGTTGCCGGACCGGTTGAAGGCCAAGCTCGCCGCTGGTCTCGAAGGCATCTACGTCGGGCCGGGCGGCGTGCCCGACCTCGACGACATGGGCTACCTGCGGGGAGCGCCGCTGCCGTCGGGCCGTGCCACGTGGGACGTCTGCGCGGGAGCGTACGGCGACCGCAAGATCGTCGTGGGGGACAGGCCGTCGCCGACGCCCGACGTGATGATGCACGAGGTCGGGCACGCGTTGGACGATGTGGACGCCCCGCCGGGAGGCTGGGTGTCGGACTGCCCGGAGTTCGTGGCCCTCTACGAGAAGTGCGAACCCCTGTTCGCGTCGGCGTTCCACCGGCAGCCCGCGGGTCTCGGGCGCAAGGAGTTCTTCGCCGACGCCTTCGCCGCGATCGCCTCGCGGCAGCGCCCCGCCCTGGTTGACATGCTCGGCGGAAACACTCGGATGGCGCTCACCGTCATGTTGTTCTTCAACCGGCGCTATGGAATCTAGGTGGTTCTCATGTACGTCATCCGGTTAACGGACGGGACGCTGCGCGTGCCGCAGAGCCTGACCGCCCCGGACGGGCGTGTGATCGGCAACGCGTTCATCGAGTTGACGCCGGATGATCCGGACTATGAGCGGTGGCTGCCCGAGGCGCTCAGCGAGGCGGAGTTCGCGGAGATGCGGCGCCGGTGGCGCGAGGAGAACGACGATCTCGAAAGGGAGTTTCTCGCGTTCAAGGCGGAGGCGGAGCAGGACGACGCCTAGACGGGCGGCCTGCGGCGGGGGCCGTGCGAGCCGGTCCGGAAGGCGGCGGACAGGTGGGGAGGGGGCGGGTCAAGCCCCGTGGTGACCCTGCGGTTTCGGGGTAGATCCGCAGGATCACCGAGGCGACGTATTCCTCGTCGTCAGACTCGCGGGGATTCGCCAGTCGGCCGGTCGGCCGCCAGTACGTCCTCGCCACGAAGAAGGGCGTGCACTTCCGATTCACGGAAGCGCCGGTGCCCTCCGGGGGTGCGGATGCTGCTGATGCGGCCTGCCGCGGCCCAGCGTGTCACCGTCTTTGGGTCAACCCGGAAAAGGGCGGCAACCTCACCCGGGGTCAGCAGACGCTCGCTGCTACTCTCCACCAATCTCTCCCCCTCGCATCCCGCTTCCTGCCAGCGGGCGGACAGGTACTCCAGTGTGCCGAGCGAAGCCTGATATATCCGTGGTTTTGAGCAAAGATCACGGGTTGTTATCGGCTGAACGCCCGATTGTTATATGATAGAGCCTCTTTGAGAGTCTCATGGGTGTTTCTTTACAAAAGGGCGTCTTGGGCAGACTAGCAGCGCTCCTGCCCGGTGCGAAGGCACTGGCTCAGGGGGAGTGTCGTAACCTCAAGCTGTGCATCCAGTTCTCGTTTACACCGCGTCTCGCATCGGCCTGTTCGTCGTCGCACTCGGAGTGCTCTATCTGCTCGGGCTTCGCAGCTGGTTGATTCTTGCTGTGGTCGCCTTCGCCGTCAGCGGCCTTGCGAGCTATGTGTTGCTCTCCAAGCAGCGTGACGCCGTGAGTGCGCGCATCGGAAAGACCAGCGCGACTCTCGACAAGAGAGAGGATTGAGGGACTACGGCAACGGAAACATGCCGACTCGGGCATGGTACTCGCGGCCGAGTCGAGTTGTATCACTACCGACCAGTAGACCCCCGCGATGCGGAAGGAATGCCTTCACCCCGATCCCGCGTTCGCGTCCCGGGTTCCACGCCAGCGCTTTGCCCGTGCGAGGGTGCAGCGCGGCGATTCCCTCCCGCTTAACCGCGCCGGCACCTGCGGAATCGCTGCCGTGGGGGTTGTTGTGCCAGCGCTGGTGCCCCCCCACATAGATCGCGGCGGAAGTCACCGCCACCGAATAGAGCGAGTCCCCACCGGTGTGGTTCATCCATGTCGGCTGGATCCGATCGCCCTTGGCGAACGTCTCGAATCTTGTTGCGGCGTCGCAGGGTTTGCGTGGTCCGCCGGCTCCGCCGGTCGTGACGATCACGAAATACTTTCCGTCGGAGGAGAAGTCCACTCCTCGGACATAGGAAGGGAAGTCCGCCTTGCACGCGACGGCAAACGTCGGCGTGCGCCAGTCGGCGACCTTGGCCTGCGCGCCGGTGATGTCGATGAGCCCCAGTTGCGGGCGGGAGAGGCCGTCGAGGGTGGTGAATGCGCCGGCGACGGCGAGCCGCCGGTCGCTCAGCGCCATTCCGTAGATTCTCACCTTTCCCTTGACCGGCTTGGCGGGAGTGACGGTGAATCGCGGGTCGGCTGCTCCGGTGGTGGTGTCCACTCGGGCCACGGCCGTACGCACAGAGCGGCCGACGTGGGTGAAGTCGCCGCCGACGTAGAGGTGGGAGCCCCGCAGGGCCAGGGCGCTGACGCCCCCGCCGGCGACCAGGGGGGCGAAGCGCGTGTCGAACGCCCCGTCGGACAGGCGGAACTTCGCGAGCCCGCCCACCTCGCGGTGGCCGACATAGGAAAAGGTGCCTCCGGCGTACACCGTGCCGTCGGCGCCGGCGGCCAGGGCGTAGACGGGGCCGTCGAGATCGGGGGCGAAGTCGGGGAGGACGCGTCCCGTGACCAGGTCGAAGGCGAACAGATGCGAACGTTCGAACTCCTCGGAGCCGTCGGCTTCGCTCACCTCGCTGAAGGATCCGCCGACGATGGCGGTCCGTCCGACGATGGCGAAGGCGTTGACGATGCCGTCGAGGACGTGGGGGGTGTGGTTGACGGGGTCGGTGGACACGATCTTGGTCAGGTCGGTCTTCGCGGGGCCGGCCGTGTTCGCCGCCGCGGTCCCCGGGGGGAGCAGTGCCGTGGTGGTGGCCAGGACGGTTATGAATTGGGCAAGCATGCGCCAAGTCCTAGCAGAGGTTTCGTAGCCATGCGGTTACTTTCCGTGAGTGCGTGAGGCGGCGAAGACCCCGGCCCCCAGGGCCATAGGCTTGAGGTATGACGCGCGCATCGCTGGAGAAGCAGCCTCACGACGTCGCCGCGATGTTCGATCGCACGGCCCGCCGCTACGACTTGGTCAACGATCTGCTGTCCCTCGGCCAGGACCGGCTGTGGCGCAAGATCACCGCCGAGGTCGTCGACGCGGGGCCGGGCGAGCTGGTGCTCGACCTCGCGGCCGGCACCGGCACCTCCAGCGTGTCGTTCACCGAGCTCGGTGCCAGGGCGGTCGCGTGTGACTTCTCTCTCGGCATGCTCCGCACGGGCGTCGAGCGCCAGGGGGCGGGCGGCCCGGTCGACTTCATCGCCGGCGACGGCCTGCGCCTGCCGTTCGCCGACGACAGCTTCGACGTCGTCACCGTCTCCTTCGGCCTGCGCAACATGCGCGACACGGTCGCGGCCCTGCGCGAGATGTTCCGTGTGGCGCGCCCCGGGGGCCGACTGGTGATCTGTGAGTTCTCGCGCCCGACGATCAAGTCGTTCGATCTCGTCTACTCGCAATATCTCGTGCAGATGCTGCCTCGCGTCGCGAGGTTGGCGAGCTCCAACCCCGAGTCTTATGAGTACCTCGCCGAGTCCATCCGGGACTGGCCGGACCAGCCCGCGCTGGCCCGCTTGGTGGGCGAGGCGGGGTGGCGCCGAGTCGCCTGGCGCAACTTGAGTCTCGGTATTGTCGCTCTTCACCGCGGGGTCAAACCGCCCACCGGTCGATAGAGCTACCCATCTGACATCCCGCGTCGGAAAAGCGTTAGACTGCGGAACCGACAAGTTTGTGAAGAGGTTCACAAAAGTACGAAGGCCCCATATGCCGAGGCCATCGACCATGTAGGACAAGGAACTGGTCCCGTGACCGACCCAGCTTCCCCACCAGCTTCCGCGCAGCGGAGACCCGCCGAGGCGGACGCCGACGTCATCGTCGTCGGCGCCGGGCCCGCCGGTTCCGCCACCGCTTACCATCTCGCCCAGGCGGGGCTCGACGTCCTGCTGCTGGAGAAGACTGTCTTCCCCCGTGAGAAGGTCTGCGGCGACGGACTGACCCCGCGTGCGGTCAAGCAGCTCATCGACATGGGCATCGACATCGACGCTCCCGGATGGGTGCGCAACAAGGGATTGCGGGTCGTCGGAGCAGGCCGGCGCTTCGAGCTGGACTGGCCGCTCCTCGCGAGCTACCCCGACTTCGGGCTGGTGCGCACCCGCAAGGACTTCGACGAGATCCTGGCCGGCAACGCGGCCAGGGTCGGCGCGCGCGTGGAGCAGGGCGTCAACGTCACCGGGCCGATCCTCGACGACCGCAGCAGACACATCGTCGGGGTGACCGCGAAGAAGGACGGCGAGGAGGTGGCCTACCGCTCACGCGTGGTGGTGGCCGCCGACGGCAACTCCACGCGGCTGTCGCTCGCGATGGGGCTGCACAAGCGCGACGATCGCCCGGTGGCGGTCGCCGTACGCACCTATTTCACCAGCCCCCGCCACGACGACGACTACCTCGAACTCTGGCTTGAGCTGTGGGACGAGGACCGTCTGCTGCCCGGCTACGGCTGGATCTTCCCGGTGGGCGACGGCACCAGCAACGTGGGGCTCGGCCTGCTCAACACCAATGCCGCGTTCGACAAGGTCGACTATCGTGACCTGCTCCGGCGGTGGATCAAGAACATGCCCTCAGAATGGGGGTTCGCCGACGAGAACATGACGGCCCCCATCAGGGGCGCGGCCCTGCCGATGGCGTTCAACCGCCAACCGCACTACACACGCGGGCTCGTGCTGGTGGGCGACTCCGGCGGCATGATCAACCCCTTCAACGGCGAGGGCATCGCCTACGCCATGGAAACCGGCAGAGTAGCGGCCGAAACCGTGGCGAAGGCTCTGTCTCTTGGCACACCCGCGAGACGGGAGCGTGCCCTGAGGGCTTATCCTCAGGTGCTCAAGGATGCTTACGGTGGCTACTTCACCCTCGGAAGGCTGTTCGTCGAAGCGATCGGCAGGCCGGGTGTGATGAACTTCGCCACGCGTCATGCCCTGCCGCACCCCCGGCTGATGAGATTCGCCATGAAGCTTCTCGCCAATCTCACCGATCCGAGGGACGGCGACGCCTCAGACCGCATCATCAACACGCTGTCGAAGGTCGCACCACCGGCATGACCTCCGTGAACACCCCTCAAGACGGACTGGGGCGCACCGCGGCCCTGCCTAGACTTGCACATCACATCAACGTTCTGAACTGCGCGCCGGCGCGCGTGGAGATGGGAGAGGACGCGTAGCGATGGAGCTGTATGTGCCCATCCTGGTGCTCGCCGTTCTCGCGGCTGGGTTTGCGATCTTCTCGGTGTCGATCGCACCTTTCACCGGTCCCAAGCGCTGGAACCGCGCGAAGCTCGACGCCTATGAGTGCGGGATCGATCCCACGCCGCAGCCCGTCGGCGGCGGCAGGTTCCCCCTGAAGTACATGATCACCGCGATGCTCTTCATCGTGTTCGACATCGAGATCATCTTCCTGTACCCGTGGGCCGTGGCGTTCGACAAGCTCGGGCTCTTCGGGCTGGTCGAAATGGTGCTGTTCATCGTCACCGTCCTGGTCGCCTACGCCTACGTGTGGCGGCGCAAGGGCCTGGACTGGGACTGAGAGGCGAAGAGAGATGGGTCTCGAAGAGAAACTCCCCAGCGGCTTCATCCTCACCACGGTCGAGCAGGTCGCCGGGTGGGCGCGCAAGAGCTCCGTGTGGCCGGCGACGTTCGGCCTCGCGTGCTGCGCGATTGAGCTCATGGCCACCGGCGGCCCCAAGCACGACCTCGCGCGCTTCGGCATGGAGCGTGCCTCGGCGTCGCCGCGTCAGGCCGACCTGATGATCGTGGCCGGCCGCGTGTCGCAGAAGATGGCGCCGGTGCTGCGCCAGATCTACGACCAGATGGTCGAACCCAAGTGGGTCATCGCCATGGGCGTCTGCGCGTCCAGCGGCGGCATGTTCAACAACTACGCCATCGTGCAGGGCGTCGACCACGTCGTGCCGGTCGACGTCTACCTGCCCGGCTGCCCGCCGAGGCCGGAGATGCTGATCGACGCGATCGTGAAGCTGCACGACAAGATCCAGAACACCAAGTTCGGCGCGCACCGCGCCAAGCAGATCGACGAGCTCGAACTGCAGGCCCTGCGGTCGCTGCCGCTGATCGACCAGGGGGCGGCCAAGTGACCAGCCAGGACAACCTCCCCGAGGTGCCGCAGGAGCCGGTCGCCCGCACGGGCATGTTCGGCGCTACGGGCACGGGTGACACCTCCGGCTTCGGCGGACTCGTCGTACGGCGTGCGCCCAAGCTCTCCACGCCCCGGCCGTACGGCGGCTACTTCGACGACGTCGCCGACGGGCTGGAGGCCGTGCTCGGAGAGGGCTACGCCGAGGCGATCGAGCGGGTCGTCATCGTCGGCGACGAGATGACGCTCCACGTCTCCCGCGAGCGCCTTCTGGAGGTCGCGGGGCACCTGCGCGACGACCCGGCGCTCCGCTTCGAGCTGTCCCTCGGCGTCTCCGGCGTGCACTACCCGGACGACGCCGGCGCGGAGCTGCACTCGGTCATCCACCTGTGCTCGATCACCCACAACCGGCGGGTGCGGGTCGAGACGAGCTGCCCGGACTCCGACCGCCACATCCCCTCCACGGTGAGCGTCTACCCGACCCACGACTGGCACGAGCGGGAGACCTACGACTTCTTCGGCATCATCTACGACGGCCACCCCGGCCTGACCCGCATCGAGATGCCGGACGACTGGGAGGGCCACCCCCAGCGCAAGGACTACCCCCTCGGCGGCATCCCGGTGGAATACCGCGGCGCCGAGATCCCCTCGCCTGACCAGAGGAGGTCGTACGCGTGAGCGCTACCTACGACGAGACGACCGAGGGCACGGTCTACACCGCCAACGGCCAAGACTGGAACGAGCTCATCGAGGAGCTCGCCGGAGCCGAGGACGAGCAGCTCGTCATCAACATGGGCCCGCAGCACCCGTCGACGCACGGCGTGCTCCGCCTCGTGCTGACCCTCGACGGCGAGACCGTGACGGATGCCCGCACGGTCATCGGCTACCTGCACACGGGCATCGAGAAGAACATGGAGTTCCGGACGTGGACCCAGGGGGTCACGTTCGTCACCCGCATGGACTACCTCGCGCCGATCTTCAACGAGACGGCGTACTGCATGGCCGTGGAGAAGCTGCTCGGCATCACCGACGCCATCCCCGAGCGGGCCCAGACCATCCGCGTGCTGATGATGGAGCTCAACCGCATCTCCTCGCATCTGATGGCGATCGGCACCTTCGGCATGGAGCTCGGCGCGACCACGCCGTTCCTGTTCGGCAACCGCGAGCGCGAGATGATCCTCGACCTGTTCGAGTACATCACCGGCCTGCGGATGAACATGGCCTACGTCCGCCCCGGCGGCGTGAGCATCGACCTTCCCGCGGGGGCCGTCGACAAGATCGGCGAGTTCCTCAAGGTCATGCCGGAGCGCATCAAGGACATGCGCAAGATGCTCGACGCCAACCCGGTCTACCTGGCCCGGACCAAGGACATCGCCTACCTCGACCTCACCGGCTGCATGGCCCTCGGCATCACCGGCCCCATGCTCCGGGCCGCCGGCCTGCCCTGGGACATGCGCAAGTCGCAGCCCTACTGCGGCTACGAGACCTATGACTTCGAGGTGCCGACGGTGAACACCTGCGACGTCTACGGGCGCTACCTCGTGCGCGTGGCCGAGATGGAGGAGTCCCTCAAGATCGTGGAGCAGGCTCTCGACCGGCTCGCCGGAGCGGGCCTCAAGGGCAAGCCCGTCATGATCGAGGACAAGAAGATCGGGTGGCCCGCGCAGCTCGCGCTCGGCTCCGATGGCCTCGGCAACTCGCCCGACCACATCGCGCACATCATGAGCAGCTCCATGGAAGCCCTCATCCACCACTTCAAGCTGGTGACCGAGGGGTTCCGGGTGCCGGCCGGGCAGGCCTACGCCTCGGTCGAGTCGCCGCGGGGCGAGCTCGGGGCCCACGTGGTCAGCGACGGTGGCACCCGGCCGTACCGGGTCCACTTCCGCGACCCTTCCTTCACGAACCTGCAGGCCGTGCCGGCGACCTGCGAAGGCGGCATGGTCGCCGACGTCATCTCGGCCGTCGCCTCGATCGACCCGGTCATGGGAGGTGTGGACAGGTGAGCGTCAACCCGAAGGCGCAGGAGGGCAGCGCGACCGCCGGCACCGGATATCCGCCGGAGGTCCGGGAGCGGCTGGAGCGCGACGCCAAAGAGATCATCGGCCGTTACCCGAAGACGCGGTCGGCCCTGCTGCCGCTGCTGCACCTGGTGCAGTCGGAAGACGGCTACGTCACCGACGCGGGTCAGGAGTTCTGCGCGGAGATGCTCGGCCTGTCGAAGGCCGAGGTCGTCGGCGTGGCGACCTTCTACACCATGTACAAGCGCAGGCCGATGGGCGACTACCACGTCGGCGTCTGCATCAACACGCTGTGCGCGGTCATGGGCGGCGACCAGATCTGGGATGAGCTGTCGGAATACGTCGGCGTCGGCCACGACGAGACCACTCCCGACGGCCGCATCTCGCTGGAGCGCCTGGAGTGCAACGCGGCCTGCGACTTCGCGCCGGTGATGATGGTCAACTGGGAGTTCTTCGACAACCAGACCCCGGCCTCCGCCAAGCAGCTCGTGGACGACCTGCGTGACGGCAAGGAGGTGTCGCCCAGCCGCGGGCCGAAGCGGCTGTGCAGCTTCAAGGAGGCATCGCGCGTGCTGTCGGGCCTGCCCGACGGCCTGGCCTCCGACGGCCCCGCCGCCGCAGGGGCCTCACTTGAGGGGCTGCGCGTCGCCAAGGCCAACGGCTGGACCGCACCCGCGAAGGGGGACGACCAGTGACCACGCTCACGCCGGTTCTCACCAAGAACTGGGACCAGCCCGACGCCTTCACCCTTCAGGGCTACGGGGAATACGCGGCGGCCCGCAAGGCCCTCGCGATGGACCCCGACGCCATCATCCAGGCGGTCAAGGACTCCGGCCTGCGCGGCCGGGGCGGCGCCGGCTTCCCGACCGGGCTCAAGTGGGGCTTCATCCCGCAGGGCGACGGCAAGCCGCACTACCTCGTGGTGAACGCCGACGAGTCCGAGCCGGGCACCTGCAAGGACATCCCGCTGATGATGGCCAACCCGCACTCGCTGGTCGAGGGCATCATCATCACCTCGTATGCCATCAGGGCCAACCAGGCGTTCATCTACGTGCGCGGCGAGGTGCTGCACGTGATCCGCCGCCTGCACGCCGCCGTGCGCGAGGCATACGAGGCCGGCTACCTCGGCACCGACATCCTGGGGTCGGGCTACGACCTTGACCTCGTGGTGCACAGCGGAGCCGGAGCCTACATCTGCGGCGAGGAGACGGCTCTGCTCGACTCGCTTGAGGGCTACCGCGGCCAACCTCGCCTCAAGCCCCCCTTCCCAGCCGTGGCAGGGCTTTACGCCTGCCCCACTGTCATCAACAACGTCGAGTCCATCGCCAGTGTTCCTTCGATCATCGACAATGGCGCCGGCTGGTTCGCGGGGATGGGCACGGAGAAGTCGAAGGGCTTCGGCATCTTCTCGCTGTCGGGCCACGTGACGCGGCCTGGGCAGTACGAGGCTCCGCTCGGCATCACGCTGAGCGAGCTGCTCGACATGGCGGGCGGCATCCGCGCGGGGCACCGGATCAAGTTCTGGACGCCGGGTGGCTCCTCCACGCCGATCTTCACCGACGAGCACCTGGACGTGCCACTCGACTTCGAGGCGGTGGGCGCGAAGGGGTCCATGCTCGGCACCCGCGCGCTCCAGATCTTCGACGAGACGACGTGCGTGGTCCGTGCCGTACTCCGGTGGACGGAGTTCTACGCGCACGAGTCCTGCGGCAAGTGCACGCCCTGCCGTGAGGGCACGTACTGGCTCAAGCAGGTCCTCAAGCGTCTGGAGAAGGGCCAGGGCACCGAAGAGGACTTGACCACGATCACCGACATCGCCGACAACATCCTGGGCCGCTCGTTCTGCGCCCTGGGCGACGGCGCGACGAGCCCGATCCACTCGTCGGTGAAGTACTTCCGGGACGAATACCTCAAACACTTCGAGATCGGCGGATGCCCGTTCGATCCCGCGGCTTCCACTGTGTGGGGTGACGCATGACCGTACAGACGACCTCGGCGGGTCCGGTCGAGCAGCCCGTCGACCTGGTGACCGTCACCATCGACGGCTTCCAGGTGTCGGTGCCGAAGGGCACGCTGCTCATCAGGGCCGCCGAGCTGCTGGGCATCCAGATCCCGCGCTTCTGCGACCACCCCCTGCTCGACCCGGTCGGCGCGTGCCGCCAGTGCCTGGTCACGATCGAGGGCATGCCCAAGCCCGCCGCCTCCTGCACCATCGTGTGCACGGAGGGCATGGTCGTGCAGACCCAGCTCACCTCCCCCGTCGCAGAGAAGGCGCAGCGCGGTGTCATGGAGCTCCTGCTCATGAACCACCCGCTGGACTGCCCGGTCTGCGACAAGGGCGGCGAATGCCCCCTGCAGAACCAGGCCATGTCCAACGGCCAGGGCGAAAGCCGGTTCGAGGAGAGCAAGCGCACGTTCGAGAAGCCGATCGCGCTCTCCAGCCAGGTGCTGCTCGACCGCGAACGCTGCATCCAGTGCGCCCGCTGCATCCGCTTCTCCGACCAGATCGCCGGCGACCCGCTCATCGAGTTCTTCGAGCGCGGCGCCAAGGAGCAGGTCGGTGCGGCGCAGGGCGAGCCGTTCGAGTCCTACTTCTCGGGCAACACCATCCAGATCTGCCCCGTGGGCGCCCTGACCGGAGCGTCCTACCGCTTCCGGGCCAGGCCGTTCGACCTGATCTCCACCCCGAGCGCCTGTGAGCACTGCGCGGGCGGCTGCGCTCTGCGCACCGACCACCGGCGCGGCAAGGTCACCCGGCGGCTCGCCGGCGACGACCCGCAGGTGAACGAGGAGTGGAACTGCGACAAGGGGCGCTGGGCCTTCACCTACGCCACCCAGCCCGACCGCCTCAAGAGCCCGCTGGTGCGCGACGAGGACGGCATGCTGGTCCCCGCCTCCTGGCCCGAGGCCCTGGCCGTCGCGGCGGCCGGGCTCGCCAAGGCGCGCGGACGGGCCGGGGTGCTGGTCGGAGGCCGGGTGACCGTCGAGGAGGCCTACGCCTACTCCAAGTTCGCCCGCCTGGCCCTCGCGACCAACGACATCGACTTCCGGGCCCGGCCCCACTCGGCCGAGGAGACCCGGTTCCTCGCCCACGCGGTCGCCGGCAAGGGCATCGAGGTCTCCTACGCCACCCTTGAGAAGGCGCCCGCGGTCCTCCTGGTCGGCCTGGAGGCCGAAGAGGAGTCCGCGGCCATCTTCCTGCGCCTGCGCAAGGCGTGGATGAAGCACGGGCTGAAGGTCTTCTCGGTCGCGCCGTTCGCGACCAAGGGCCTGCGCAAGATGGGCGGCACGCTGCTGCGCGCCCGGCCCGGCGCCGAGGCCGAGGCGATCGGCGAGCTGATCTCCGGCTCCGGTGAGGCCGCCGAGGCGATCAGGCGCGAAGGCGCGGTCATCCTCGCCGGCGAGCGCCTCGCGGCGGTTCCCGGCGCGCTGTCGGCCGTCCTGCGGCTCGCCGCCTCCAGCGGCGCCACAGTCGCCTGGGTGCCCCGCAGGGCCGGCGAGCGCGGCGCGCTGGAGGCCGGTGCGATGCCGAACCTGCTGCCGATCGGGCGTCCGGTCGACGACGCCGACGCCAGGGCCGAGGTCGCCAAGGCGTGGAACGTCGCCTCGCTGCCGGCCACGCCGGGCCGCGACACGGCGGGCATTCTCGCCGCCGCGCTCCACGAGGAGCTCGACGCGCTCCTCGTCGCGGGCGTCGACCCCGCCGACCTCGCCGACCCGGAGGCCGCGCTGGCGGCCCTGGAGAACACCCCGTTCGTGGTGAGCCTCGAACAGCGCGCGAGCGCGGTCACCGACCGCGCCGACGTGGTGCTGCCGGTGGCCGTGGTCGCCGAGAAGGCGGGCACGTTCGTCAACTGGGAGGGCCGCGGACGCACCTTCGAGGTGGCCCTCGACGTGCCCGGCGTGATGAGCGACCTTCGCGTGATCGCCGCCATCGCCGACCACATGGACATCCACCTCGGACTCCCCGACGCCGTCACCGCCCGCCGCGAGCTGGCCTCGCTCGGCGTGTGGCGGGGGGCGCGGCCCGCCGCGCCGTCGGTGACCGGCGGCTCCGCCGTACCGCCCGCCGCGGGCCAGGCGACGCTCGCGTCCTGGCACCTGCTGCTCGACGACGGCACTCTCCAGGACGGCGAGCCGTACCTCGCGGGCACCCGGCACCCGGCGGAGGCCCTGCTGTCGGAGGCGACCGCCGCCGAGGTGGGCGTGGCCGACGGCGACACGCTGGAAGTGTCCACGGCCGCGGGGTCGATCAGCCTGCCGGTGCGGGTGGCCGACCTGCCCGACCGCGTGGTGTGGATCCCGTCGAACTCCGCGGGCCGCTCGATCACCCGCGACCTGTGCGCGGTGGCCGGCGACGTCGTCACGATCGCTTCCGGGGCCGTTCCGGCGCCCGCGGGCCACGAGAACGAGGAGCGGTGAGCCCAATGCGGACATTCATAGCGCTCGCCGCGAATCCGGATTACCCCACGCTGGAGGACTTCGGCAAGGACCCGATCTGGATCTCGATCATCAAGGCGGTCGGGATCTTCGTCCTGCTGATGCTCGGCGTGCTGTTCGGCGTGTGGTTCGAGCGCAAGCTGATCTCGCGCATGCAGCACCGCTACGGTCCGAACCGCGCGGGTAAGTTCGGCCTGCTCCAGTCGGTGGCGGACGGCCTGAAGATGGCCCTGAAGGAAGACATCTTCCCCAGGACCGTCGACAAGGTGCTCTACTTCCTGTCCCCGGTCATCATCGCGGTCCCCGCCTTCCTGGCCTTCTCGATCGTGCCGTTCGGCCCGATGGTCACGATGTTCGGGGAGAGGACGCCGCTCCAGCTCACCGACCTGCCGGTCGCCGTGCTGCTGGTGCTCGCGCTCGCCTCGATCGGCGTCTACGGCATCGTGCTGGCCGGCTGGGCCTCGCGCTCGCCGTACGCGGTGCTCGGCGGACTGCGGTCGGCGGCGCAGGTGGTCTCCTACGAGATCGCGATGGCGCTCTCGTTCGTCGCGGTCTTCCTGGTGGCCGGCACCCTCTCGACCTCCGAGATCGTGAGGGCCCAGTCGGTCGGCGGCACGGTCTCGCTCTTCGGGATGGAGTTCTCGACCCCCTCGTGGTTCGTGATCCAGCTCATCCCGTCCTTCCTGATCTACGTGATCTGCATGCTGGGCGAGACGAACCGCGTGCCGTTCGACCTTCCCGAAGGTGAGGGCGAGCTGGTCGGTGGATTCCACACCGAGTACTCCTCCTCGCTGAAGTTCGCCATGTTCATGCTGGCCGAGTATGTGAACATCTTCACGGTGTCCGCGCTGGCCATCACACTGTTCTTCGGCGGATGGCAGGCTCCGTGGCCGATCTCCCTGTGGGACGGCGCCAACACCGGCTACTGGCCGTTCCTGTGGTTCCTGCTGAAGATGGTGATCGTCTTCTCGTTCTTCGTCTGGGTCCGTGCCTCGCTGCCGCGTATTCGGTACGACCAGCTCATGGCCTTCGGGTGGAAGGTGCTGATCCCCCTGAACCTCGGGTGGATCCTGCTCTTCGCCACCTTCCGCGCCCTGCGCATCGACGAGGGCAACCGAACCCTGATCATGACGATGCTGGCGTTCGTGGTGCTGGCCTGCTTCCTGATCTACATGCGCTTCGACATCGTGGCGCAGCGTCGCAAGCGCGAGCAGGAGGCCGAGGTGGCGGCGGAGTTCGAGGAGCTCGGCAACGCGCCCGAGGCCGGCGGCTTCCCTGTGCCGCCGCTTGACCTGCCGCACTACCACGGGGTGCAGCGCAAGGAGGTTTCCAGTGGGACTCACTGATTGGCTGAACCCCGTCAAGGGCTTCGGCGTCACCTTCCACCACATGTTCAAGAAGCCCGTCACGGTGCAGTACCCCGAGGAGAAGCTGCCGACCGCGCCGCGCTTCCACGGGCGTCACCAGCTCAACCGCTGGCCGGACGGGCTGGAGAAGTGCGTCGGCTGCGAGCTGTGCGCCTGGGCCTGCCCCGCGGACGCGATCTACGTCGAGGGCGCCGACAACACCGACGAGGAGCGCTTCTCGCCGGGCGAGCGCTACGGACGCACCTACCAGATCAACTATCTGCGGTGCATCCTGTGCGGCCTGTGCATCGAGGCCTGCCCGACGCGTGCTCTGACGATGACGAACGAGTACGAGCTCGCGGACTACGGGCGTGAGAGCCTGATCTACACCAAGGAGATGCTCCTCGCCCCGCTCGGCCCCGGCATGGAGACGCCTCCGCATCCCATGCGCCTCGGGGAAACCGAAGAGGACTACTACCGTCTGGGACGAGAGCATGGGTGAGACGATCACGTTCTGGGTGCTCGCGGTCGTGTCCGTGAGCGCCGCGCTGGGCCTCGTGTTCAGCCGGAAGGCGGTCTACTCCGCGCTCATGCTGGGCGCGGTGATGCTCTCGCTCGCCGTGCTCTACGCGGTGCAGGACGCGCCCTTCCTGGCGGCGGTGCAGATCATCGTCTACACCGGCGCCGTCATGATGCTCTTCCTGTTCGTGCTCATGCTGGTGGGTGTCGACTCGTCGGACTCCCTGGTCGAGACGATCAGGGGGCAGCGGCTCTGGGCCATGATCGCCGGCCTCGGCTTCGCCGTACTCGTCGCGCTGGCCGTCGGCAACCTGGTGGTCGCGCCCCCGACGGGACTCGCCGGCGCGACGCAGGGAGCCGGCGGCAATGTGCCCGCTATCGCGGAGTTGATCTTCACGCGGCACGTGTTCGCCTTCGAGGTCGCCTCCGCGCTGCTGATCACCGCGGCGCTGGCCGCGATGGTGCTCGCCCACCGCGAGCGGTCCCGCCCCAAGCCCACGCAGAAGGTGCTGGCCCGCGCCCGCTTCCTCAGCGATCATCCCTCGCCGCTGCCCGGCCCCGGCACCTACGCGCGCAACAACGCCGTCGACATGCCGGCGCTGCTGCCCGACGGCTCGATCTCCGAGCTCTCGGTCAACCGGGTCATCGCCCGGCACGAGGCCGAAGAGGGCGGCCTTCCCGAGGACCCCAAGCTTGCCGAGGCCATCAGGCAAGCCGTTGA
The DNA here is from genome assembly GCF_900100605.1 of Sinosporangium album. Taxonomy (GTDB): domain Bacteria; phylum Actinomycetota; class Actinomycetes; order Streptosporangiales; family Streptosporangiaceae; genus Sinosporangium; species Sinosporangium album. The sequence continues at coordinate 189,419 of NZ_FNCN01000004.1, forward strand.
GGAGGAGAGCAAGTGACCACGCACTACCTGGTCCTCTCCGTGCTTCTGTTCACCATCGGGGCCGTCGGAGTGCTGATACGGCGGAACGCGATCGTGGCCTTCATGTGCGTCGAGCTCATGCTCAACGCCTGCAACCTTGCCTTCGTCACCTTCGCCCGCCAGCACGGCAACCTCGACGGCCAGATCATCGCGTTCTTCGTGATGGTGGTGGCCGCGGCCGAGGTCGTGGTCGGCCTGGCGATCATTGTGACGATCTTCCGAACCCGCAGGTCGGCGTCCATCGACGACGCGAACCTGCTGAAGTACTGAGGGGTGGCCAGTGGAAACCGCTGAGATCATCCAGGGGGCCGGTGGCGCCATCGGCGCCTCCTGGCTGATGATCGCGCTGCCTCTCCTGGGAGCGGCGATCCTGCTGCTGGGCGGCCGCCGTACCAACGGCTGGGGGCATCTGCTCGGGGTCGCCATGTCCCTCGGCGCCTTCGTGGTCGCCGTGCTCTCCTTCGTGCAGATGCTCGGGCTCGACGACAGCCGACGCCGCCAGGCCGTGGAGCTGTTCGACTTCATCCCCGGCATGGTCAAGATGGGGCTGCTGATCGACCCGCTGTCGATCAGCTTCGCGCTCCTGATCACGGGTGTCGGGTCGCTGATCCACATCTACTCGATCGGCTACATGTCGCACGACCCGGACAGGAGGCGCTTCTTCGCCTACCTGAACCTGTTCGTCGCGGCCATGCTGCTGCTGGTGCTGGCCGACAACTACGTCGGCCTCTACATCGGCTGGGAAGGCGTCGGTCTGGCGTCCTACCTGCTGATCGGCTTCTGGCAGCACAAGCCGTCCGCGGCCACCGCGGCCAAGAAGGCGTTCATCGTCAACCGCGTCGGCGACTTCGGCCTCGCGATCGGCATCTTCACGATCTGGACGACGTTCGGATCGGTCGCCTACGGCCCGGTCTTCGAGGTGGCGGGCGAGGCCGACCAGGGCGTGCTCACCGCCATCGGCCTGCTGCTGCTCCTCGGCGCCTGCGGTAAGTCCGCGCAGCTCCCGCTCCAGTCGTGGCTGCTGGACGCGATGGAGGGCCCGACCCCGGTCTCGGCCCTCATCCACGCCGCCACCATGGTCACCGCCGGCGTCTACCTGGTCGTGCGGTCCGGGGCCATCTTCGAGGCCGCGAGCACCGCGCAGTTCGTCGTCACCATCGTCGGCGTCGCCACGCTGCTCGCCGGTGCGATCATCGGTTGCGCCAAGGACGACATCAAGAAGGCCCTCGCCGGCTCCACGATGTCGCAGATCGGCTACATGATGCTGGCCGCGGGCCTCGGCCCGGTCGGCTACGCCTTCGCCATCGCCCACCTCATCACCCACGGCTTCTTCAAGGCCAACATGTTCCTCGGCGCCGGATCGGTCATGCACGCCATGAACGACGAGGTGGACATGAGGAAATACGGTGGGCTGTTCTCCGTGATGAAGGTCACCGCCATCACGTTCGGCATCGGCTACCTGGCGATCATCGGCTTCCCGCTGCTGTCCGGCTACTTCACCAAGGACGGCATCATCGAGTCCGCCATGCACGTCAACCCGGTCCTCGGCTGGCTCGCCGTGGCGGGCGCGGGCATCACCGGCTTCTACATGTCGCGCGTGATGTTCATGACCTTCTTCGGCAAGCGCCGCTGGGCCCCCGACGCGCACCCGCACGAGTCGCCCGCCGTGATGACGATCCCGCTGGTGATCCTCTCCATCGGCTCGGTCTTCCTCGGCGCCTACCTCATCCTCGGCAACCGCCTGATGCTGTTCCTCGCGCCCGCGGTCGGCCGACCCGCGGACCTGCCCGGCTTCCACCCGTTCAGCGCCCCCGGCCTCACCACCCTCGCGCTGGTCGCCGTCGGCGCCGCCATCGCGTGGGCGAAGTACGGCAGGGCCGAGGTGCCGCAGGTCGCCCCGCGCGGCTCGTTCCTCACCACGTTCGCCCGCCGCGACCTGTACGGCGACGCCCTGAACGAGTCGCTCTTCATGCGCCCCGGCCAATGGCTCACCCGCATCGCGGTGTTCTTTGACAACCGCGCCGTGGACGGCCTGGTCAACGGCCTGGCCGCGGGCATCGGCGGCACGTCGGGACGGATGCGCCGCCTGCAGAACGGCTTCGTCCGGTCTTACGCGTTGTCCATCCTCTTCGGTGCCGCGATGGTTGTCGGTGCCCTGCTCTACGTTGGGACCCTGTGATGCCCTGGCTTTCGATCCTGATAGCCGTGCCCGTCCTGGGCTCGGTGGGGGTGGCCCTCCTCCCCAAGGGCGCCGACAAGCTGGCCAAGCAGCTCACGCTGGCTGTCTCGCTGATCGTGCTCGGCCTCACCATCGCGATGGCCGTGCAGTTCTCGCCGGGCAGCACCGACCGCTTCCAGTTCGCCGAGACCTACCGGTGGATCCCGAGCTTCGGCGTCCACTTCGGGGTCGGCGTCGACGGCATCGCCCTGGTGCTGATCGCCCTGTCGGCCGTGCTGGTGCCAATCGTCGTCCTCGCCTCCTGGCACGACGCCGACGCCCCCACCGCCAAACGGTCCGTCAAGGCGTACTTCTCGCTGCTGCTCCTCCTCGAAGCCATGATGGTCGGCGTCTTCGCCGCCACCGACGTGTTCCTCTTCTACGTCTTCTTCGAGGCCATGCTCATCCCGATGTACTTCATGATCGGGTCATACGGCGGAGCCCAGCGGTCCTACGCCGCGGTCAAGTTCCTGCTCTACTCGCTGTTCGGCGGCCTGCTGATGCTGGTGGCCGTGATCGCGCTCTACGTGATCGCGGACAAGGGCACGTTCATGTTCCCCGAGCTGATCGGGGCCATCACCGACCCGGCGACGCAGAAGTGGCTGTTCCTCGGCTTCTTCATCGCCTTCGCCATCAAGGCCCCGCTGTGGCCGTTCCACACCTGGCTGCCCGACGCGGCGGCCCAGGCCCCGGCGGGCGCCGCCGTACTCCTCGTGGGCGTGCTGGACAAGGTCGGCACCTACGGCATGCTCCGCTTCTGCCTGGAGCTGTTCCCGGACGCCTCCAAGTTCTTCACCCCGCTCGTGCTGGTGCTCTCGGTCGTCGGCATCGTCTACGGCGCGATCGTCGCCATCGGACAGACCGACATGAAGCGCCTCATCGCCTACACCTCGATCTCGCACTTCGGCTTCATCGCCATGGGCGTGTTCGCGATGACCGCCAACGCCGCCTCCGGCGCGACGCTCTACATGGTCAACCACGGCTTCTCGACCGGCGCGCTGTTCCTCATCGCCGGCTTCCTGATCTACCGCCGGGGCTCGCACCACATCCAGGACTACGGAGGGGTCCAGAAGGTCGCGCCCGTGCTCGCGGGCACCTTCCTGGTCGCCGGCCTGTCCGGCCTCGCCCTCCCCGGCCTGTCGACCTTCGTGAGCGAGTTCATGGTGCTGATCGGCACCTACGAGCGCTACGTGGTTCCCGCGATCATCGCCACCTCCGGCGTGGTCCTGGCCGCGATCTACATCCTGTGGATGTACCAGCGCGTGGCCAACGGCCCGACCGCCGAAAAGGTGCAGGGCATGCGAGACCTCGACAGCCGAGAGAAGTGGGTCATCGTCCCGCTGCTCGCGCTGATCGTCGCGCTCGGCTTCTTCCCCAAGCCGATCCTCGACGTGATCAACCCCGCGGTGGACAAGACGCTGGCCAACGTCTCGGTGACCGAGTTCAAGCCGGCCGTCCCCGCCGTCGCCGAGCCGAAGGGAGCCGGTGAGTGAACGACATCGCCGCGCCGACCATTGAATACGGGCAGCTCGCACCGATGCTGCTCGTCTTCGGGGCGGCCGTCCTCGGAGTGCTCGTCGAGGCGTTCGCCCCGCGCTATCTGCGCAGGTCCATCCACATCCCGCTGACGCTGGCCGCACTGGTCGGGTCGTTCGCCCTGGTCCTCGTCCAGGTGTTCGTCAGCGGCGTCCCGACCTCGCCCGCCGCCATGGGCGCGGTCGCCGTCGACGGACCCACCCTGTTCCTGTGGGGCGTCATCGCGGCGCTCGCGTTCGTCAGCGTGCTGCTGATCAACGACGAGGACAACTTCGTCGCGCAGGCGGCAGCCGTACCGGGCAGTGCGGACGAGGAAGACGCGGAGATCGCCGGGTTCTCCCAGACCGAGGTCTACCCGCTCGTCCTGTTCGCCGTGGGCGGCATGCTGCTGTTCACCGCGTCCAACGACCTGCTGATCATGTTCGTGGCCCTTGAGGTCATGTCGCTGCCGCTCTACCTGCTGTGCGGGCTGGCCCGGCGCCGCCGCCTCCTCTCCCAGGAGGCCGCGGTCAAGTACTTCCTGCTCGGAGCCTTCTCGTCGGCGTTCTTCCTGTTCGGCATGGCCATGGTGTACGGCTTCGCCGGATCGGTCGGCCTGAGCGACATCAACGCCGCGCTGCCCAATGTCGGCGGACAGGAGCCCCTCCTGGTCCTCGGCACCGCGCTGCTCGGCGTGGGCCTCCTGTTCAAGATCGGCGCCGCGCCGTTCCAGGCGTGGAAGCCCGACGTCTACCAGGGTGCGCCCACCCCCATCACCGCCCTGATGGCCTCCGGCACGCTCGTCGCCGCCTTCGGCGCGCTGCTGCGCGTCTTCTGGGTGGCGCTCGGTAACTTCGACTGGGACTGGCGCCCCGTCATGTGGGGTGTGGCAATTCTCACGATGGTCGCCGGTGCGATCCTCGCCATCACCCAGACCGACATCAAGCGCATGCTCGCCTACTCGTCCATCGCGCACGCGGGTTTCCTGCTCACGGGCGTGATCGCGACCGGCGCGGCCGAGCAGAACCGCGACGCGCTGTCCGGCATCCTGTTCTACCTGCTCGTCTACGGCATCACCACCGTCGGAGCCTTCGCCATCGTCACGATGGTCCGCGACGCCGGTGGCGAAGCCGGCCACCTGTCCCGCTGGGCGGGGCTCGGCAAGCGGTCGCCGATGCTCGCCGGAGTCTTCGCGTTCTTCCTGCTGGCCTTCGCCGGCATCCCGCTGACCAGCGGATTCTTCGGAAAGTACGCGGTGTTCTCGGCGGCGGTGGCCGGCGGCGTGCTGCCGCTCGTCCTCGTGGGCGTCGTCAGTTCCGCCATCGCCGCGTTCTTCTACGTGCGGGTCATCGTGCTGATGTTCTTCAGCGACCCGGCGGCGGACGGACCGACGGTCGTCGGCCCCTCCGTGGGCACTGCTTCGGTGGTCGCCGTCGCGGCAGCGGCTACCGTAGTGCTTGGAGTGTTTCCGGAGCCCATGCTTGATCTGGCCGACAAGGCCGCTTCCGCGTTGTTCGTTCGATAGGAGTTCCCTTGGCCGCGCCACCGGTAGTTGACCTGCCATTCGTCGACGAACGGTTGGCGCGGGACGTGGCCGGCGGATTGGCCGCCGTCGAGAAACTCCTCCGCTCGTCTGTCGAGAGCGAGGACGCCTTCGTCACGGAGGCGTCCAGGCATCTCATCGAGGCGGGCGGCAAGCGCTTCCGCGCCATGCTGGTCCTGCTCGCCGCGCAGTTCGGCTCAGGCACCGCCCCGGGCGTCGTTCCCGGGGCGGTCGTCATGGAGCTCACCCACCTCGCGACCCTCTACCACGACGACGTCATGGACGAGGCCCGCGTCCGCCGTGGCTCGCCCTCGGCCAACGCCCGGTGGGACAACACCGTGGCCATCCTCACCGGCGACTACCTGTTCGCCCAGGCCTCCGAGATCCTCGCCGACCTCGGGGCCGAACTCATCCGCATCCAGGCCCAGACCTTCTCCCGCCTGGTGCGCGGGCAGATCCGCGAGACCATCGGGCCGCGGGACGGCGAAGACCCCATCAAGCACTACATCGACGTGCTCGCCGACAAGACCGGGTCCCTGATCGCCACCTCCGGGCGCTTCGGCGCCATGCTCGCCGGAGCCCCCGACGACATCATCGACCGCGTCACCCGCGCCTGCGAGGCCATCGGAGTCGGCTGGCAGCTCGGCGACGACCTCATCGATGTCGCCGCCACGTCCGCCGAATCCGGCAAACTACCCGGCACCGACCTACGCGAAGGCATCCGCACGCTGCCCGTGCTCTACGTGCTCTCCTCCACCGACCCCGCCGACGCGCGCCTGCGCGAGCTGCTCGCCGGTCCCGTGGGGGAGGAGGACATCGAGGAGGCCCTCACGCTGCTGCGGTCCCACGTCGCCATGGAGCGTGCCCGTGCCGAGCTGCTCGACTGGACCGACCGGGCCCGCCGCGATCTGGCCGCCCTGCCCGACATTCCGGCCAGGGCCGCGTTCATGGCCCTGTGTGACTACGTCGTAGAGCGTTCCGGCTGAACGACGGGGGCGGCGGCCTTCACGGCGGTCGCCGTACGGCGTGCGCGGTGGGCGTGGCGCAGGCTGTCCCAGCTGAAGACCGACAGAGCCGCCCACACAATCGCGAACCCGACCCAGCGGCTCGGAGGCATGACCTCCTTGGCGATCAGCACGCCGCAGAGGAACTGGATCACCGGGGCGATGTACTGCAACAGCCCGATCGTCGTCAGCGGCACCCGGATGGCCGCCGCCGTGAAGAACAGCAGCGGCACCGCCGTCACCAGTCCCGCGCCTGCCAGCAGCAGCGCATGCAGCGCCCCGTTGTGGCCGAAAGTGCCGACGCCGCTCTGCTCCAACACGACGAGGTAGACGAGGGCGGGGGCGAGTAGCACCAGCGTCTCCATCGCCAAGCTCTCCGCCGCCCCCACGTTCGCGGTCTTCTTGACCAGCCCGTAGCACCCGAAGCTGAACGCGAGCACCAGCGCGATCCACGGCGGCCGGCCGTAGTCCACCGCCAGCACCACCACCGCCACCGCGCCCAGCCCCACCGCGGCCCACTGCCACGGCCGAAGGCGCTCCCGCAGGACCAGCACGCCGAACAGCACGCTCACCAGCGGGTTGATGAAGTAGCCGAAGGCGCTCTCCACCACCCGGCCGGTGTTGACGCCGTAGATGTACATGCCCCAGTTGATCGAGATGAGCACCGCGGCCAGGGTCAACAGGGCCAGCTTGCGCGGCTGCCGTACGATCACGCGGAACCACGACCAGTAGCGCCGCACCGCCAGGATCGCCAGCACCGCGACCAGTGACCACGCCATGCGGTGCGCGAGGATCTCCAGCGGCGTGGAGGGCTTCACGAGCGGCCAGTAGAGGGGGAACAAGCCCCACATGGTGTAGGCGGCGATGCCGTAGAGGACACCCCTGCGAGACTCAGGCATGTACTACATCTTTACTGCTTACAGCATTTAACACAAATAAGTATCACTTGTTGGACTATTAAGCATTGCTAACGGGAATCGCGGATGCCGCATCATGGTTGATGAGCAAGGTAGAGAGCTGATGGAGGAAGACATGGGCTGGCTGTTCGGCACCACAACCACGATGGTCTCGGCCGACGAGGCACTCCCCGGCCGCGACACCGCCGTGGCCGTCGCCGAGCGCCACGCCGTCCTCGACGCCCCACTGGCTCCGCCGTACCCCGAAGGCTCCCAGGTCGCCGACTTCGCCCTCGGCTGCTTCTGGGGCGCCGAACGCAAGTTCTGGCAGACCCCCGGCGTCATCACCACCGCCGTCGGCTACCAGGGCGGCTACACGACCAACCCCACCTACGAGGAAGTCTGCACCGGCCGAACCGGCCACGCCGAAGTCGTCCGCGTCGTCTACGACCCCGCCAAGACCACCTACAACGCCCTGCTGAAGGTCTTCTGGGAAGCCCACGACCCCACCCAGGGCATGCGCCAAGGCAACGACGTCGGCACGCAGTACCGCTCCGCCGTCTACACCCACACCCCCGACCAGGAAAAAGCCGCCCTCGCCTCCCGCGACGCCTATCAGGCCGTCCTCACCGCCGCCGGCTACCCCGCCATCACCACCGAGCTCGCCCCGGCCCCCACGTTCTACTTTGCCGAGGACTACCACCAGCAGTACTTGTTCAAGAACCCCGACGGCTACTGCGGCATCGGCGGAACCGGCATGTCCTGCCCGATCGGCGTAACCCCCGCCGGCGACGCGTAGGCATGCGGTTGTTCCAACGTCTGGCTCTTGGTCGTCGGCTCAGCCGATCGATCGAGGGCCGGAGTCGTTTTCAGCGACAAGCTAGATTCGCGCCTTCAAGGAGCTCGATCGCCCGATAGCCCGACCCGATGGAAATCCTGGCGACGTCACCCGGTTCGCGGATCGTCCACGGTCGTGATCCAACAGTGCACGCACGATCTTTGCGCACTTTGCTGAAGCCAGGATCCGCCTTTTGCTACTACGAGTAGTAAACTGACTTCTATGAGCATGCCTGAGCGGGAATTCGCCCCGGGTAACGGGCCGGCGGCCAAGGTCAGCGTGTCCCTGAGGGCGGGCAACATCCGCGCTGTCCGAGAGCGGGTTGGAGCGCGCGGATTCTCCGCCTACGTTGATGCCGCGGTGGAGCGTCAGATCGAGCGGGATCTCTTGGAAGAGGCCCTACAGGCCAACGAGGCCGTTTCCGGGCCGATCCCGCAGTCTTTGCGTGACGAGGCGGCGGAGCTGTTCCGCCACGTCAGGTCGGCACCTGAGCTCCAGGAAGAGGACGGATGGCGCGCACACGAAGCAGGCTGAGCACGGGCACTGTGGTTCTCGACTGTGAGGGCCTCGTGAAGTGGTGCGAGGCAGACCAGCGTGTGACCGCATTCGTACGGGAGGCGCAGGATAACGACTTTCGGGTTGTGGTCAGCGCGATGACACCGATCGAGGCGCAAGGCGTTCGCGTCAAAAGCGATCGCCTCAGGTGGTACCTGTCCCGGCTGAAGATCGAACCTGTGACCGAGGACATCGCGTCACGGGCGATCGAGCTTCTTCGAGGCGCCCGCCTGCATGGTCACAAGTACGCCATCGACGCCGTGGTCGCGGCTACCGCGCTGCGCTCGGTGCGCCCGGTCATCGTTCTGACATCCGATGAGGACGACATGAGCAAGCTGTGCGGGAAAGCCGTGCAGGTGGTCCCCGTCTGAGTTCTGCGGCCATCCGGACGTGTCGGCCGCCGTCCTCGGCGTACACGGTGATTGCGAGCATGTCGACCATGCTGGCATGATTCGCGGGGCCGCTGATGAGCACAGGGCGGATCTGTGGGGGAACCGATTCACAGTGCTCACCGCCTCCGGCACACGTGGGACAAGCCGATCGTGAAGACAACGGGGAGATCCTCGATTATCAGGACGTGGACGAGGCGAGAGTCTTGTGATCTGGCTGGCAGGGGGAGCCGGATGACATACCCGATGTGGCCCGCCGACTTCGTGGCCTCGCGAGCCTCCTCGGATATTCATCGGCGTACTTGTCGACCTCCCTTACCACAATAGGTGTGGTGAACAGCCTGGAGACGTTGGCTCCGAGCACGTCGAGGCGATCGGCTTTGGCGAAGTGATGAATGACCATGGCGTCGGCTATGAGCGAGGGAAGAGGTTCTCCCATGCCGGCCACGCTCATGGGGCATCGTCCTCTTCGAGCCGGGGAGGCAGATCCGATGTGCTCTCAAGCTGCCCGTGCATCAGCTCCAGTGCCCGCTTGCTGGTGATCCGTCCTTGTCGGTACGCCGTCATCACGGCATGCGCGAAACTAGGGGGTACGCGGATGGCGTTGAGGTCTGGCTGAGGTGTCCAACCAAGAGAGTCTCTGAACTCCGCGTGTGTCGGTAGACATCCTCGAAGCTCTCTCTCTTCTGGCGGAGTTATCAGCTCAGCATTCCGAGCCTGGCGGAGAGCGAGAGTCCACGAAGTCCGGTACTCGGCCGCGAGTTTGACGAGGATCGATCGGCTTGTCGCCTTCGCTTCGCCAGCTCGGCGAACGGCTTCCACGGGCAGTAGGAGCTCTGCGGCAAAGGCTTCTACCAGCGCTTCGCGTTCTGCCCGCGATGCGCTGACTCCTATGTCGGACGAATATTCGTCACCCAGTACCAGGTGCCCGAGTTCGTGAGCCGCCGTGCTGCGCCGTCGGCCAGGGGCGTCATGGAGGCTCACTACGGCTGCTGCTACGTCACCGTCCACAGCTGAGGCTCCATCACCGGGAAGTTCCTTTGCCGAAGCGATGAGGCGAGTCGATAGTCACGTAGTCATAGAGACGCTTACGTCAATCTTTAGTGGGCGTCTGATCTGGGACGTACAAGGCTGAAGACGCCCAATGTGCAGTTGTCCTGTTTCTCCTCGCGGGCATCCACGCACGATCGTGGAATCGAGAACGTCCAGGTCGGCCCACTCGGGCCGACCTGGACGTCGTTGGTCAGGAGAGGTCGAACCGGTCGAGGTTCATGACCTTGTCCCATGCGGCGACGAAGTCGTTCACGAACTTCGCCTTGGCGTCGTCGCTCGCGTAGACCTCGGCGAGGGCGCGCAGCTCGGAGTTCGACCCGAAGAGCAGGTCGACACGGGAGCCGGTCCACTTGACCTCGCCGGTGGCGGCGTCGCGACCCTCGTAGGTGTTGCCGTCCTCGGAGGTTGACTTCCACGTCGTGCCCAGGTCGAGCAGGTTGACGAAGAAGTCGTTGGTGAGCGACCCGGGGGTCGTGGTGAAGGCGCCGAGCGGCGACTGCTGGTAGTTCGCGCCGAGGACGCGGAGACCACCGACGAGGACGGTCATCTCGGGGGCGCTCAGGGTGAGCAGGTTCGCCCGGTCGACGAGCAGGTACTCGGCCGGCAGCCGGACGCCCTTACCGAGGTAGTTGCGGAATCCGTCGGCGGCCGGCTCCAGCACGGCGAAGGACTCCACGTCGGTCTGCTCCAGCGACGCGTCCGCGCGGCCCGGCGTGAACGGGACCTGGACGTCGACGCCGGCGCTCTTGGCGGCCTGCTCGACGGCTGCGGCGCCGGCGAGGACGATCAGGTCGGCGAGCGAGACCTGCTTGCCGCTGGTCTGGGCGGCGTTGAAGGACTTCTGGATGTCCTCCAGGGCGCTCAGCACGGTCGCCAACTGGTCGGGCTCGTTGACCTCCCAGGCGCTCTGCGGCTCAAGGCGGATGCGCGCACCGTTGGCGCCGCCGCGCTTGTCGCCGCCGCGGAAGGTCGAGGCCGACGCCCACGCGGTGGAGACGAGCTGGGACACCGACAGGCCCGAGGCGAGGATCCGGCTCTTGAGGGAGGCGGCGTCCTCGGCGTCGATGAGCTCGTGCGTCACCGCGGGGATGGGGTCCTGCCACAGCAGCGTCTCGGCCGGAACCTCCGAGCCGAGGTAGCGCGCGACCGGGCCCATGTCGCGGTGGGTCAGCTTGAACCACGCACGGGCGAAGGCGTCCGCGAACTCGTCGGGGTTCTCAAGGAACCGCCGCGAGATCTGCTCGTAGATCGGGTCGATCCGGAGCGAGAGGTCGGTCGTGAGCATCGTGGGCGCGTGGCTCTTCGCCGGGTCGTGGGCGTCGGGGACCGTTCCGGCCCCGGCGCCGTCCTTCGGCCGCCACTGGTTCGCCCCGGCGGGGCTCTTGAACAGCTCCCACTCGTAGCCGAAGAGGATCTCGAAGAAGCTGTTGTCCCACGTCACCGGGGTGTTGGTCCAGATGCCCTCCAGACCGCTGGTGATCGTGTCACCGCCCTTGCCGCTGCCGTAGCTGCTCTTCCAGCCGAGGCCCTGGTCTTCGAGCGAGGCGGCCTCGGGGACGGGGCCGACGTGGTCTGCGGAGGCCGCACCGTGGGTCTTGCCGAAGGTGTGGCCGCCCGCGATCAGGGCGACGGTCTCCTCGTCGTTCATGGCCATCCGGCGGAACGTCTCACGGATGTCGCGGGCAGCCGCGAGCGGGTCCGGGTTGCCGTTCGGGCCTTCCGGGTTGACGTAGATGAGGCCCATCTGGACCGCGGCGAGGGGGTTCTCCAGTTCCCGATCGCCGGTGTAGCGCTCATCGCCGAGCCAGGTGGACTCGGGGCCCCAGTAGACGTCCTCGTCGGGCTCCCAGACGTCGGCGCGACCGCCGGCGAAGCCGAAGGTCTCGAAGCCCATCGTCTCCAGGGCGACGTTGCCGGCGAGGATCAGGAGGTCGGCCCAGGACAGGCTCTGGCCGTACTTCTTCTTGACCGGCCACAGCAGGCGGCGGGCCTTGTCGAGGTTCGCGTTGTCGGGCCAGCTGTTGATGGGGGCGAAGCGCTGCTGGCCGGCCCCGGCGCCGCCGCGGCCGTCGCTGATCCGGTAGGTGCCCGCGCTGTGCCAGGCCATCCGGATGATGAACGGGCCGTAGTGGCCGAAGTCGGCGGGCCACCAGTCCTGCGAGGTGGTCAGCGCCTCGGCGATGTCCCGCTTCACGGCCGGGAGGTCGAGGTTCTTGAATGCCTCCGCGTAGTCGAAGTCCTCGCCGAGAGGGTTGGCCACGGCCGGGTTCTTGGCAAGGATCTTCAGGTTGAGCCGCTCAGGCCACCACCGCTGGTTCACGCCTCCCTGGGTGGGGTGTGGCGTGCGCCCGTGTGCGACCGGGCAGCCGCCGGCCTCCGTCGTGGCGTCTACGACTATTGCGTCATGGTTCTCAGTCATGGGAATCCTTCCGGACTAAGCGGCCCACGGTGCTCAGGAGCTGCGGGCGGTGGAACAGTTGGGGCACAGGCCCCAGTAGATGACCTCGGCTTCGTCGATAGAGAAGCCGTGGTCGTCGGCCGCGGTCAGGCAGGGAGCCTTCCCGACGGCGCAGTCAACGTCGACAACGGCACCGCATGACCGGCACACCAGGTGGTGATGGTTGTCACCGACGCGTCCCTCGTAGAGGGCCGGGCTGCCGGGCGGTTCGATCCGCCGTACGAGCCTCGCCGCGGTGAGCGCGTGGAGGGCCTCGTACACGGCTTGAAGTGAGATGTGGCCTACGCGGTCGCGCACCCCCGAGGCGATCGCCTCCACATCAAGGTGGTCACCTTCTCGAACGGTTTCGAGCAGTGCGACGCGCGCGGCCGTCACTCGCAGGCCTGCACCGCGCAGCTCCTCTGCGGTTGTCGGAGTCTGGGATGCGGTCATGGGACTAAAGGTACTCAAAAACACGAACTATGCAAAATAACGAATGATCCAAGTCTAGGCCTCAAGTGGCGTCGTCGTCCGGTTAGCGCGCTTCGGCGTGTCTTGGTGGCGGCGCGGGTCACGCGGGTCACGAGTGCGTGAGATCGATGATCAAGGGAAACGGTCCCGTGTGAGGGCGGGGACCGCAGGTGGCAGTTCGGCCTCCTGCAGTGGTCACCTCTGAGGATCGCCGTCTGTGAGTGCGAACATGCGCTGACTGTGACTTTTCGCCTGTTGTGGGTGATGGCTTGGCGCGGGCCTTGCGAGGGGTCAGCGGGGGCCGGGGGCGATGAGGGGGTTGGCGGGGTCGGTCGGGGCGGGGTGCTGGTCGAGATCGAGGTCGGCGTAGAGGTCGTGGCCGTCGGCCCAGCGGTTGAGCCAGTCCCGCAGGGTGGGGATGGTGAGGTGGATGCCCTGCGCGGGGTCGTCATCGGGGTCGTCGCAGGCGTCGGCGTCCCAGAGGTGGACGGGGTTGCCCGGTTCGGTGAGGGAGACGTACCAGTAGACCGAGCAGCCGGCGGCGACGAGGGGGAGCCCGAGGGTGTCGTAGGTCGTCGGCCACGTGGCGCTGCCGTACGCCCGGTGGCCGTGGGGTGGGATGCCGAGAATGTCGTAGGAGGGGCCGAATCCGCCGTTGCTCACCTCGGTATAGATCCTCCGGAGGAGTTCGGGGAGTTTGTGGTTGATGTGTCGCTCGTAGGTGTCGACCTCCGCGGGTGAGGCGGGGGCGTACGGAGGCTCGTGGGGGGCGTCCCGGAAGTACGCGAGGGCGGCCGGGGCTCCGGCGTCCACGATGGCGTCCTTCAGGTGGTCGGGGGCGTCCGGGGGCCACTCCGACGGGTCGGAGTCGTCGGTGCGGACTCGGTAAGAGGTGGCGTATGCGGTGATGGCATCGCCGTACTCGCTTTTGAGCCAATTCAGGGGCACGTAGACGGTGTCGTGGCGGCGGGCGGGGTCCCAGGCTCGGCGCCGAAGACGTTCGATCAGGTCATTGTCCGACATGTGGGACAGGATGCCAGGGGCACCGTACAGGCAGGTAAGCGTGGGATGACGTGTTGCGTACGGCACTGCCGGGCGCCGATGAAATCGGCGTGGAGCTGGGAATTCTGTCAAGTTTGTTATGTGTAAATGTTGATATGTGTGGAGGTGTGTCGGTGGCGGACTGTTCCCAGCTCAGTGCCACCGTGAGTGGCCGGGATTGGCGCCCTGAGGTTTCCAGGTCTGAAACCAGCCGATGTCAAAAGGTGCAATCACCATGTACGACAGTAAAGATTGATCTAACCTCTAAAAATGGATAGCGCCAGTCAAGGGGCGGCCGACCTGCTGACCGGGCTCGGGCAGGCCGCCGTGCGATTCGGGAACGTAGGCCGGGCTGTTCACCAGGCCCATCAGCCGTTCGTTCGCTGGGAGCCCTTCAGCCGGTTGTCGAGATCCGGTGTGGCCACGGGCATGGTCTTCGTCCTGCCGGATGGGCGCGAGGTGTGCTTCGAGGTCGGGGTCGCCATGGACGGCCAGGGGTTCCGGGTGCGGGGCGAGGTCTCCGACGAGGGGGAGCGGCTCGTGGAGCTGCCCGTTTCCGACACCGCGAACGTCCGCGAATGCCTGGTGGTGCTGCGTGCTTATGTGGGCGAGGTGACGGGTCCCGCCCGGCGGATCCTCGACGAGCGGATGGCGGCGCTGCACGAGCCGGACTGACCCGGAGCTGACGCCGACCGACGCCGCACTTCGCCGGCTCCAGCATCGCGGTCCTTCAGCATCGCGGTCCTCCGGCGTACAGGTCAGGTGTACGCCGGAAACCCCTTCACGTGGTCACAGGGCCTTGAGCCCCTGGAGTACTTCCCGCAGCAGCCCTTCCTGGGGCAGTTGGGCGACGGTGGCGGGCGGCCGGATGGAGACGAGGCCGCGTTCGCGCAGGTCGCCGAGGAGGACCTGCACCACGCGGAGGGGCAGCTTGGCCTCGGAGGCCACCTCCGCGATGGAGGAGGGCATGGAGCACGCCTTGAGCACCTGGATGTGCTCGGGGGCGAGGCCGACGGCCGGCGTGGCGTTGCCGGCGGCCGTACGGGTGACGATGGAGATCAGGTCGAAGCTTGCCCCCGTAGGCCGGGTGCGTCCGCGTGTCATCGTGTACGGGCGGATGATGGGACCCGCGTCGTGATCCATCCATCGTTCGCTCACGGGCCTGTTTCCTCCTCCGCGCGCCGCCATCCGGACTGGAACGTGCTCAGCAGGGTGCGGGAGGGGCCGTCGTCCGAGGTCGGCGACGCCACCTTTCCCGCGCCCGTTCCCGCGCCCTTTCCGGCACCGTTGGCCACCCCGTTCCCGGCCGCGGCGTCGGCGGCCGAGTGGAGAGCGGGACCGGTGTCCGTGAGGACGGGCGCGAGCATGGTCGGCTCCACGTTGAGATGACGGACCTGCCCCCCATTTTTCCCATTCTGCCCAATTGGAGCGCTCCGAGTGGCGGTCTGGCCGTATCGGCCTTTGCCGTTCTTGCGCACCCGCTTGGGCAGGCCGTTCTCCAGCTCCGCGTCCTCCTCAGGGGCGGACGGCTCCTCCGCCACCACCAGCGGGCGGGCGATGAGCACGATCGCCGTGGTCCCGCCGTACGGCGAAGCCCGGAACGAAACGTGGACGCCGTGCCGCTGGGCGAGCCTGCCAACGACGAACAGGCCGAGCCGGTCGCTGTCGGCGAGGTCGAACTCGGGCGGTTCGGAGAGCCTGGCGTTGAGCCGATCGAGCTCCTGCTGGGTCATGCCGAGCCCGCGGTCCTCGATTTCGAGCACATAGCCCCGCGCGACGTCTTCACCGCGCACCTCGACCTGGGTGTGGGGCGGGGAGAAGATGGCGGCGTTCTCGACGAGTTCGGCGACCAGGTGGATGACGTCGGTGACGGCGTTGCCGACGAGGGCGGGGCCCGGTGGCACGTTGATGGAGACCCTGAGGTAGTCCTCGACCTCCTCGACGGCCGCGCGCACGACGTCGAAGATCATGACGGGGTTGCGCCATCCGCGTCCGGGCACCGCGCCGGACAGGATGATCAGGCTTTCGGCGTGGCGGCGCATACGGGTGGTGAGGTGGTCGATGGCGAAGAGCTCGTCGAGGGTCTCCGGGTCGACCTCCTTGCGCTCCATGAACTCCAGCATCGAGAGCTGGCGGTGGAGCAGCGACTGGCTGCGCCGGGCGAGGTTGAGGAAGACCATGTTGACGCCCTTGCGCATCTCGGCCTGGCCGACGGCGGCGTCGACGGCGGTGTGCTGCACTGAGGCGAACGCCTCGGCGACGACCGCGATCTCCTCGGTGGTGCCGGTCTGGATGTCGGGCGCCTCGGCGGCGACGTCCACGTCTTCGCCTGTGCGGAGCCTGGTGACCAGGTTCGGCAGCCGCCGTTGGGCGAGGTCGAGGGCGGCGTTCTGCAGGCCGCTCAGCTCGGCGACCATCCTTCGGCCGAACCGGATCGAGATGAAGATCGAGGCGGCGACCGCGACGAGGCCGAGCCCGCCGGCGATGGCGATCTGCATGAGGACGGCCGTCGCGAGGGGGGTGGAGCGGTCCGTGATGACCTGGCCGCTCTCACCGCTGATGCGGTCGAAGGTGTCGGCGAGGTTCTTCGTGACGGCGTCCCAGGTGGCGGCCTCGCTCGGCAGTGGTTGGCCGGGGCGCACACTGGTGACGACGGCCCTCTCCACCTGCTCGAACTGCTGGTAGTCGCGTGAGCTCTGGACGCGCGAGTATGGCACGCGCAGCTCGTCGTCGAGCTGCCTGTAGCCCATCGAGTAGAGCATCGCTCGGTTGGTCACCATGTCACGGAAGGCGGCGTGCTCTTCGGAGCTGATGCGGCCGGAGGTGAGGACGCCAGACAGGAGGGCGGCCTGCTGGCTGAGGAGCTCGCGGCTGAGTCCGATGAGGTTGGCGGCCCTGGTCTGGTCGACGAGGTCGATGTCGGGGGAGACCCGCATGCGGTCGTAGACCTGGAAGGCGGCGCCGATGATCGCGTTGTAGCCCTCAAGGCTCTGCATCCGGGTGAAGTTGTCGGTGTCGACGCGGGCCCTGAGGTCGGGCAGACGGTTGGTCTGCTGGATCAGCTCGTTCAGCCGGTGCCGCATCTCCACAGGGGTCTCGGCCTGGATGCCGGTGGTCAGCGCCTTACGCTCAAGGTCCTTGAGGGCGATGGTGGTGGTGTTGCGCTGGCTGTCGAGGGCGGTGCGGTCGCCCACGTCGTCGCTGAGGAATATCAGTGAGAGCATGCGCTCGTGCTGGAGCGATGAGGTCACAGCGCGAACGGGGACGATGACGTTGTCGTAGACGGTCTTGATCCTGAGCAGTTCCTGCCCACTCCGGATGGTGATCGTGGCCGCGAATCCCCAGATCGCCACCAGGGAGACGATCGGGATGAGGAGTAAGGCGGCGATTTTCACCCGGATGGGGCGTCTGCGACGGCCCATCGGCACCTCGCATTCCGGGTTTCTCGATATCTAACAGTGGCGAAACAGTAGCAACCTCTGTGACCCCTCACTAGAGGGGTATCCAAAGTGGCGGCATTTTATTGAGTGATGGGTGTGACGGAGAGGCACGTCGCGTCCCATCCGGTGCGGAGTGGGAGCGAGTCGAAGATGCTCTCTCCGAGGGAGGCTCAAACGGTCCCCCCACACGCCTATCGTTGTATTTGTCGGGGAATTGAGTCAGGAATCGCGGCCCTGAGCCGCGTGTCCGGCGTGTGGGGGTGAAAGTCGACAGCCCCCTCTCCGTGAGGGGATCACCGCAGGAGGCGGCGGTGAATCGGGCGACGTCGCGTTGCGATGGGTAATCGATGAAATGCGTATCGTAGTCGCTGCTGCGGCGTAATAGTCAGCACCCCGGTTGACGGAGTTCGCGAACACAGTGAAAGGCATCGCAACCACTCAGAAGCATCCTCGGGGGAGGCGTTAGGAGAAGGCGATGCGTGCATAGTTTCCATGTCCAGTTGCATACTCTTTTGTATCCAATTTCTGGCATAGGTCTATGAATGGAACTGCCGGAAGCTGAAGCGCGTCTTCTTTGGGTAGTGGGTCTTCTTCAGCCGCGCACGATGAGTCGCGGGCCGGACACGGCTTGTAGGTGACTTGTCGGAAATGGAAACCGGTTTCACAGGCGATCCTTGCGAATCCGGTGGAAGAACTCCCGGTGAGACCGTACGAGGGAGATCGGATGACGTCCGTTCCGGAGCTGGTCGAAGTGGAGTTGGAGCGGGCCTGCGAGGCGGCCCGTGCGCGGGGGGCCGAGCTGGAGCGCGCCGGGGCGGTGCAGCTCGTCAGATACGCGCCGTCGGTGGTGACGGCCGAAGTGGACGACCATGCCGCTCATGTCGAGTTCGCCGTCGTGGACGGCGTGCTCACCTGCTTCTGCACCTGCCGGGACGGCCGAGCGGGCGAGTTCTGCGCACATTGCGTGGCCACCGCGCTCGCCGCCTGCCGACGGCGGGTGCGGTGGAGCGCAGGTCGTGACGGCGCCCGCCGCGCCGACCCCGACGCGGGGCACGCGCAGCGGGCGTAGGGCAGGGAGGTCTAGGGCGTAAACCGACTTGTCGCACGTTGTCTTGTTGTCAGACAATATGCCGATGATGCGTCATGGACCCCGCATGGTGGTCGCCGCCGGCGTGCTGTGGGGCACCGCGGCCACGGCGGGCACGATCGCGCTGCAGGCCGGGGTGGCGGCCGAGCCGCGCTCCCTGGCCGCGGCGCGCCTGGTGATCGGCGGAGCGGCGCTGGCCCTCGTGGCGGGAGCCGCGGCCTGGGGAGTGCTCCGCCGCCACCCGGTGACGATCCTGCTCGGCGCGGCGGCCGTCGCCGCCTACCAGCTCTGTTACTTCGCGGCCGTGGCCAGAACCGGCGTCGCGGTCGCGACCGTGGTCGCCATCGGCAGCGGCCCGGTCTTCACCGGGCTGCTGTCCTTCCTGTACGACCGGGTCAGGCCGACGCGGCGATGGGTTCTCGCCACGGGGGCGGCGGTGGCGGGCAGTGCCGTACTGATCGTCGGTGGCGACGCGCGGGTGGGCGGCGAGGTGCTGTCCGGCGTGCTGCTGGCGCTGGGCGGCGGTGTGCTCTACGCGTTCTACGCGGTCACCGCGGCCCGGGTGATCGGCTGGGGGTCCGACTCCAACGCCGTGATGGGCGCGATGTTCGGCGGTGCGGCGGTCTTCATGGCGCCGCTGCTCCTGGTCTTCGGCGCCTCCTGGCTGACCGGCCCCGCCGGCCTGACCGTCGCGCTCTACCTCGGCATCGCGACCACCGCCCTGGCCTACGTGCTGTACGGCAAGGGCCTGCGCACCACGCCCGTCGCCTCGGCGGCCACGCTGGCGCTGGCCGAGCCGGCGGTGGCGGCGCTGCTGGGCTTCGCCGTACTGAATGAGCCGTTGACGGTGATGTCGGCCTCGGGGCTTGCCCTGCTCGGGGTCGGACTTGTCGTGGTGGCCCTGCCCGAGAGGGCACAATCGACGGTGTGATCCTTCCCCTGCGGCCCGTCTCCGCGGTCGACGCATTGGCCGACGCGCTGCGCGGACGCGTGCTGTCGGGTGAGATCGCGCCGGGGACGCCGCTGCCGGAGCAGGAACTCGCGGCGGCGTACGGCGTGGCCAGGCCGACGGTTCGCGAGGCGCTCGCCGTCCTCGTGCATGAGGGGTTGCTCCGCAGGGAGCGCAACCGCAGCGCCTATGTGCCGGAGGTGACCGCGGCCGATCTGGCGGATTTGATGTTCGTGCGGGCGGCGCTGGAGGACCTCATGGCGGAGAGGCTCTGCGGGCGGCGGGTCGAGGCCGCCGAGCGGGCCCTCGACCGCATGGGGGCCCTGAGGTCCGACGCGCCCTGGTCGGAGATCGTGGCCGAGCACATGGCGTTCCACCACGCGTTGATCGACGCGGTGGGGAGCCCGCGGCTTTCGCGGCTCTACGGTGTGCTGGCGGCGGAGATGCGGCTGGGGGTGGTGCGCATGCGGCGGATGTATGAGGACCGGGAGGTGCTGGTGGCCGAGCACCGGGCCCTGCTGGAGGCGATCTCGCGGGGGCCGGTCGACGCCGCGCGGGCGGCCGTCGCCTCACATCTCGACCATACGTGGGGTGAGGTTTGACCGTGTCTCTTGCACCGGGGGCGTGGAAGTCGTCACAATCGCGGCCATGCACGGCGACCCAATGCCGGACTCCTATGTGTACGTGACCGAGGAAGGCGTGACCCGTCACTACGCCGACGGCAGCGTTGAGGCCCTCGCGTGGGAAGACGTGGTCGAAGTCCGTGTCGGTGGTGATTTAGAGGTGGATGTGCACTACATCCTTCTGGACCGTGAGGGCCAGGGGTGCGTGGTGCCCCGCTCCGCCACCGACGCGTCGTTCCTCGCCAGGCTCCGCTACCTGCCCGACTTCGACCTCGACAGGCTCGCCCTCGCGGTCGAGCAGGCGGTGGATGCGGTGGATGCGGTGGATGGGGACGAGTCGGACGCCGACGGCGATGCCGTTGATGTTGTTGATGTCGTGGTCTGGCGCAGTCCCGACCCGCCCGCACCCCTACCCGATCTGGAATACGACTGATACCGGGGAGATCCTCAGTCGTCCTGGTTCAAATAGCTGTCCAGACCTGCGAGGGCGTAGCCTTGCCACCCTTCGGTGGTGAGGGAGTACGGCATATTGGGCCGGTCGAAGTAGAGCACGGCTCGGATTTTCGGGAGCCGCTTGAGATCGTCCGCCATATCCTTGAAGTAGGCCTCCTGGCACTTCTTGCCGAAGCCGAACTCCATGATCCCGTAGTTCTTCTCGCGCGCTCCCTGTCCGAGGAGACCGGCCTCTAGTCGGGAGTAGAACCGGTTCAGGGTCGCGTAGGCCGAACCGTGGGCGCAGCCGTTGTCGTAGGGGTCCCAGGAGATCCAGTCGACGTACTCGTCTCCCGGATAGGACTCCGTGTAGATCGCGTCGTCTTTCGCGAAGCCCCCTACGACGTAGTTCCAGGAAACGTTTGACACACCTTCCTTGACAAAAAGATCATGGACGTGCCGCCACATCTGCTTATAGCCGGCCAGCCATGCCTTTCTGAAGGGGCCGTTCTCCATCCACTCGACCTGGCTATCGATTTCTCCGGAGATATCCACGACAAGCTGTCCCGGGAAGGATTTGAAGCGTTTGGCGATCGCTTTCAGCAGCGGATCGAATCTGCCCGAGGCGACGTCCTTGGGGTGGAACCACTCGCCGGTGAAGTCCGTGGGCACGTTGGGGTCGGTGAAGGTCGCCGGTTTGGGCAGCGGCACGCCGTTGAAGGAGGTCGGGCATGTGCCGAAGCAGCCGCTGTCGAACTGGAGGAACAGCACCCTGTCGCGGGCGAGTTCGGCGTCGCGCTTGCTCGGCCAGCTCACCGTTTGGTTGGGGGAGGAGCCGGTGAGCTGGGAGAAGCTGTAGTAGCGCCGGAAGGCGTCGAACTTGCGGGGCACCGTGCTGGACGTGAGCTGGGTGCTCTCGTGGGCGGTGATGTCGGCGTTTCCTGAGCGGTACAGCCCCCACAGGGCGCCGTCGCAGGCGGGGGTGACGGTGTCCGCGGTGAGATCCGCCCCGGCGCTGATCACCAGCTCTGGGGCCTGGTCCAGCACGGTGTTCTCGCGCGAGGCGAAGTCGACGTGGGTCTTGCCCTGATGGGTGATGGCGAAGGAGATCTCGCCCGCCTTCGTCACCGCGCTCGACACGTCGAAGGTCGCCCACTTGCCGGCTTGCAGGCCGCGGGCCGTGGCGACCGGCTTGCCGACGTCGGGTCGCTCGTCCCACAGCGTGTCCTCATCCCACGCCTCGGGGTCGGTCGTGCTGACCGTGGTGATCTCGCTCTCCGCCGTGGACGTGCGCGCCAAGAGGCGGAGGGAGACGCTGACGCCGCAGGTGGAGGGCGGCAGCTTCGGCACGGTGAATTTCAGGAGGGCTCGGCGCTCGCCGGGGGAGGCCCCGGTGCGCAGGCGCCATTCGTCGCCTTTGGCGACGTGGCGGTCATGGGTCGTGACGTAGGTGTCTTCGCTCACCGGGACGACGACGTCGGAGGTCGCCTGGTTCCTGGCCTTCACCTCGTCGCCGGGGGTGAGGAGAGCCGCAACACTGACGAGTGCGGCTCCGGCGGCGCTCGTGGTGATAAGCGTACGTCTAGCTCGCGGGGCACTCATCATCTTCACCTCAAGACTGATTTCGTAACTCCTCGTGGGACTAAGCATGGCCCACAACTTCCACGTTCACCTGTCAAGTGGTGAAATGTCTGCGCATTGTCCACATGTGGACGTTAGTAGGGCCTTTACACCAAAGTCATGATCATTCTACGCTCACGAAATAGGCCTGACAGCTTCGAGTTCGATGACAACCCAGGCGGCGGGTGGGGCGTCTGTTAGGCGTGGGGTGGGAGAGTCAGATCGCGAGGCGAGGATGACCGCTGTTGCCGACGGAGCATTCCGTACGGATGTGTCCCGAGCGCCCTGGGACAGCAAGGAGTGGGAGCAAGGCTATGTGACGGGCGCGGTGCTGGGCGATCTCGCCTGCTCGGCGGTGGCGTTCGCCGGCCTCATCGGCGTGCGCCTGCTCATGGACGCCTTCTACTGGCCCGAACTGCCGCTGGGCGTGTTGCTTGCCCTGCTATGGCCGTTAGCCGTGGCGTTCGCCGGCGGCTACCAGTCCCATCGCGTCGGCGACGGGCCGGACGAGTACCGCTCGGTGCTCCAGGCCGCCGCGGCGATGGCGTCCCTCGTCGCGATCGTCGCCTACGTGACGCAGACGCCGGTCGCCCGCAGCTACGTGATGATCGGCTTTCCCCTGCTCGCCATCACCGGCTGCCTCTTCCGGTACGGCTGGCGCAAACGCCTCCACCACCGCAGATCCCAGGGTGAGTGCCTGCGCCGGATGGTGGTCGTCGGCCACCCGGGCAGTGTCTCCGATCTCATCCGCCAGCTTCGCCGCGAGCGCTACCACGGCATGCAGGTCGTCGCCGTATGCCTGCCGGAGTACCCGCTGGGCAGCCTGGACTGCGAGATCGACGGTGTGCCCGTGCTCGGCGACTTCGCGGACGTGGCCGAGGTGGTGACGAAGGTGTCGGGCGATGCGGTGGCCGTACTCGCCTGCCCGGAACTCGACGGTATCGCGCTGCGCCGTATGGCGTGGCGGTTGGCGGAGACCGACACCGACCTGTTCGTCGCCTCGGCGCTGATGGACGTGGCCGGCCCGCGGACCAGCGTGCGCCCGGTGGCCGGGCTGCCGCTGCTGCACGTCGAGCACCCCGTCCTGTCGGGCATGCGGCAGAGCGTGAAGAACGCCTTCGACCGCCTGGTCGCCGGGCTGGTGCTCCTGCTTCTGTCGCCGCTGCTTCTCGCCATCGTGGTGATGATCCGCTCCACGAGCGAGGGCCCCGCTCTCTTCACCCAGGTCAGAGTGGGCAAGAACGGGCGGGAGTTCCTGGTCTTCAAATTCCGCACCATGATCGTGGAGGCGGAAAGAGTCCGAGTCGACCTCGCGGCACTCGATGAGGGCAACGGGGTGCTCTTCAAGATGAGGAACGATCCACGCGTCACGAGGATCGGCACTTGGTTGCGCCGCTATTCGCTGGACGAGCTCCCCCAGCTTCTCAATGTCCTGCGCGGTGATATGTCGCTGGTGGGGCCGCGTCCACCGCTGCCGTCAGAGGTCGCGCAGTACGGCACCGACGTGCACCGCAGGCTGGTCGTCAAGCCGGGAATGACGGGATTGTGGCAGGTCAGCGGGCGTTCCGACCTGTCGTGGGAGGAGTCGGTGAGGCTGGATCTCCGCTACGTGGAGAACTGGTCGCTGACCCTGGACCTGCAGATCCTCTGGAAGACCTGGGCCGCCGTGGTCCGCGGTACCGGCGCATACTGAAGCGGCGGCTTTTCGCTACGTTTGACTGTTCAGTCCTGTCCGATGCAGATATATAGGACAGGCGCGAAAAATGGTCTTATTATGAAAAGGGAAGATTTAGGCATGAGGTAAAGCATGAAGAATGCTCTTACGCTCCTATGTGTCTGAGTTTTCCGATTCGTAATGACCAGATGGTGGGATCTCCGTGCAACCGATGAGTGACGATGGCCGACCCGCCGCCCCGAGCCATGCCCTGCGTGCTCTCATGACGCAGCTATGGCTCTCCGAGGACCCCGGCGACGGCTGGCCGGTGCGGGTAGCGCTCGACCACGTGCCGGAGGGCGGACGCCCCGTCGAGCGCTACGCGGTGACGCCGGACCCCGCCAGGGCCAGGTTCCTGGTGCCCCTGGCCACGCAGGTCTCGGCCGCCGCCTCGGTGAGCCGCTACAACGGCCTGAGGGCACCCAAACTGCGCGCCTCCCGCGCCCTGCTCGGAGCCGGATTCAGGTCCGGGATCGCACAGCGCCTGCTCCGCAGCCGCCTCGTCGTGGCCATCGACCGGGACACACCGGACCACATGCTCACCGAGTACCTCCCGACCCGCCACCTCGCTCGGGCGCTGGGCGTGGACCTCGTCGCCGGCATCAGCGTGCGCGACCCCGACCCCAACCTCAAGCCGATCCTCCAGCTGTTCCGCGTGACCGACGGGGCCCCGGCGGGGTTCGCCAAGGTCGGCTGGAACGCCGCCACGCGGACCCTCGTCAGTAGGGAGGCCGCGGCGATGGGCCTGGTGCGCGACGCCGTACCCGTGCGCGTGCCCAGAGTGCTCCACCACGGTTCGTGGCAGGGCAGAGTGATCACGGTCGTCGAACCGCTGCCCCAGAGCGTGAGCCGCCACACCGACCCCGATCGGCCGCTCGACCCGGCCATCCCGCTCGCCATCGCCGAGAGCACCGGCACGTTCACCAAAAACCTCGGCGACTCGACCTACTGGCACGAGCTCACCGGTCAGGCCAGGGAACTGTCGGTGTCCAAGCTCGGCGACGACCTGCGCACAACCGCGGCGGCCGTCGCCGCCGCGATGGAGGCGGTCGAAGCCTCCCACGGCCTCACCGAACTGCGCTTCGCGCGCTGGCACGGGGACTGGACACCATGGAACGTCGGCTGGGTCGGCAAGGAGCTCTGGGTATGGGACTGGGAGCACAGCGCGCCCGCCGTACCACTCGGCTTCGACCTGCTCAACTGGCGGTTCCAGGTGGCGGTCGCGCAGCGCGGGCTGCCGCTGCGCACCGGCGTGAGGGACGCCTTCACCTCCGCGCGGGACGAACTGCCGGCCATCGGCGTCCCGGGTGAGGTCAGGGAACTGGTGGCCTGGCTCTACCTCTTGGAGATGTTCGTCCGCACATGCCGGCTTCGCGCGGGCGGCGGTGGATGGCACTCCCAGATCTTCCCCGAGGCCATACTCGGGGTTCTCGGCGAACTGCGGGCGGCGGTGTGACCCGGCGCCGTGGAAGGTGGCATTGAGTGAAGGTGCTTTTCGTGTGCTCGGGTGGCGGGCACCTCGGACAGCTCTACCGGTTGCGGTCGTGGTGGCAGGGTGAGCAACGGCATTGGGTGACCTTCCGGCAGGCCGACGCGGTGTCGCTGCTGGCGGAGGAGAAGGTCACCTGGGCCTACCATCCGACCACGCGCAACATCCCCAACCTGCTGCGCAACCTGATGCTCGCCTTCCGGCTCCTTCCGCGCTACAAACCCGACGTCATCGTCAGCAGCGGCGCGGGCGTCGCCTATCCGTTCTTTCTGCTCGCCAAGCTGTACGGCTGCCGCACGGTCTACCTGGAGGTCTACGACCGCATCGACTCGGGCACCCTGACCGGGAAACTGTGCTATCCGCTGTCCGACCTGTTCCTGCTCCAGTGGCCCGAGCAGCGCGAGGCGTATCCCAAGGGTGTCGTCGTTGGGCAGGTGATGTGACATGGCCGAGCGTCCCCTGGTCCTGGTGAGCGTCGGCACCGACCACCACCCCTTCGAACGTCTCATGGGGTGGGTGGAGCGGTGGCTCGACGCGCGGGCCGGGTCGGTCCGCTGCGTCGTGCAGCACGGCACGTCACGCCCCCCGCGCGGCGCGGAATGCCACGACATGCTGGCGCACGACGAACTCCAGACGCTGATGCGCGAGGCGGACGCCGTCGTCTGCCAGGGCGGCCCCGGCGGCATCATGGAGTCCCGGATCGCCGGTCGGCTGCCGATCGTGGTGCCGCGTACGGCGGCGCTCGGCGAGCATGTCGACGACCACCAGGTGAGGTTCACCCACGTGCTCGCCACCCACGGGCGCATCGCCCTGGCCGTCACCGAGCCCGAGTTCGCGGCCCATCTGGAGAAGGCGCTCGCCGACCCGGAGGGATACCGAGCCGAACACGACGAAAGCGCGGCGGAGGCGACAGCCGTACGCTTCGGCGAGCTCGTGCGCGGCGTGGTCGCACGGCCGCGCCGCGGACTGCTGCGCCGCTGAACACAGGCATACGGCAGCGGCTGAAGTCAGACCTACGGCAAGAGAAGAAGGCCCCCGATCGCCCTCGGGGGCCTTCGCTCGTAGGCCAGGTTACGGCAGCGTCGCCTTGATGCTCATGTCAAAGCTCAGGTCGGCGCTCCACTGGTTGTTCTGGTGCATCTCCACCGCGATCGTATTGGTGCCCGCCACCAGCGCGGACGCCGGTACGGTGAACCGCACCGGAGTGCGTTCCTCGGCGTTGGTCTGCAGACCCACCAGGGCCGCGGTGTCGTGCGCGATCGTGCCTTCCGGCAGGTTGTCCCGCCCGACCTCGGTGCCGTTGATGTAGACCACGGCGCCGTCGTCGCGGATGAGGTCGATCAGCAGCGATTCGTAGGCCGCGGGGTTGGCGACGTTCAGCGTGGTGCGGAAGTAGGCGGTCCAGTGCCGCGGCGTGGTGCCCGCGGGGATCAGGGTCGTCTCGCCGCCGTCGCCGTAGCCGAACTCGCCGTTGCCGGCCGCCCAGGCGGAGTCGTCGAACGTCGTGCCCGACCAGGCGGTGCCCTGGTCGACGCCGTCGTAGACCCACTTCCACTGCGAGCCGAGGTTCATCAGCGAGGTCGTGGACTGCACGTGCAGAGCAGCCGTGCTGGCCGAGCGGTTGCCCGCGTCGTCGATGGCCCGCACCCAGTACTTGTGGGTGCCCTGCGGGTTGGAGTCGGTGAACGTGGCACTACTGGTCTTGGCGATCACGCGGTCGTCGCGCAGGATCTCGTAGTCGGGGGCGCCGGAGTTGTCGGTGCCGGCGTTCCAGGCGAGCTGGGTGCCGCCCGTGGTGCCGGTGGTGCGGAGGTTCGTCGGCGCCGTCGGGGCCGCGCTGTCGGTGGCGCAGAGCCGTCCGAAGCCGCCCAGCCACTGGTAGCTGCTCGTGGCGCTGTTCCACGAGCCGCGGTTCATGTCGCCGCCGAACCAGAGGCACCCGTTGGCATCCTTGATCAACTCCCAGGGGCCGTCGCCGCGGCGGGAGTCGATGGACGGGACGAAGTTCGGGAGGTACTTGCCGGTCTGGGCGTCCCAGGCGCCGATCCACAGGATCTGGTGGGCGTTCGACCAGTTAGCGGTGTTGTCCCAGCTCGTGGCGTCGTTGAACACGAACTCGGGGCAGTGGCAGGCGCCGTAGACCACGCCGTCGATCTCGACCGAGGCCTGGAGGTCACCGCCGCCCCTGGTGATGTGCCCGGTGAGACGGGTCAGGTTGTCGCGGGTGTAGAGCTGGAAGTCGTGCTCGGCGCCGCCCATCCAGACCTTGTCGCCCACTTCCAGAACGGTCTGGCGGTAGTCCCGGTTCTGGGCCGTGGTGCTGGGCAGCCAGTTGTTCATGCCGGGGACGAGGGCGGCGGGGGTGGCCGTGCTGATCACCGCGAAGCTGTTGGCGGACTGGCCGTTCACGTTGGAGAAGCGCCCGCCGAAGTAGACGCGGTCACCCTGCGAGCTGGCGTCGAGCTCGATGACGGTGGCGTCGAAGTGCGGCGTCCAGTCGGCGTCGGGGCGCCCGTCGGACACGCGCACGCGCGCGGCGGCCACGGCCCAGACCGGGCTGGACAGCGGGTTGCCGCCGCTCACGTGGTTGAAGCCGCCGCCCACGTAGATCCAGTCGCCCTGCCGGTCGAGCGCCTTGATCTTGACCGGCAGGCCGCCGGCCCTGGTGAAGGTGGTCCGCCAGCCCGGCACCACCGCACCCGTGGTGGGGTCGAGCGCCGCCATGCCGGCCGTGTTCGGCTCGCCGTTCACATTGGTGAACTCGCCGGCGATGATCACCTTGTCGTCCAGCGTCTGGATGTCCCAGACCTGTCCGTCGAGCGTGGGGAGGAACTGCGTCCGCCACTCACCAGTGCTGACGTCGAACGCCGCGAGGTACTGCTGCTGGACCTTCTCGCCCGGGCCCGGATTCGCGCCCTTCTGGACGTACTGGAACCTGCCGCCGACGTAGATCGTGTTCCCGAGGGTGCCCATCGCCTGCACCTCAAGATGCTCCTCGCCGACACCTCCGCCGACCACGCCGGTCACGCCCCAGGGCAGCGCCGTGGTGGAGTTGCTGACCAGCGGGGTGACCGTCGAGGCGGGGAGCCCCGCCTCGGGGACCGTACCGTAGGACGCGCTGGTCAGCTTGGGCCGGATGAAGACCTGCGTGAAGGGGATGGGGTTCCCCTCCGTGCTGTTCTGCCACAGGTAGCTGGTCGCCGACGTGGACGCGCCGCCCATGAGGGAGCCGTAGCTGAAGCCCTTCTTCCACCCGTGGTTGTTCCACTCGTAGGTGAAGATCCGGTGCGACCCGTTGATGTAGTTCCAGTCGCGGGTGTTGCCGGCCCCGTAGTTCGTCCCGTTCACGCTGACGGAGCTGAGCTTGTGGGTGGGGTTCGCGTCGAACGTCCAGGACCAGGAGTCGAGGTTGGAGAACTTCCAGCGCACCTCCTGCCAGGAGGTGCCGGTGTTGTTCGCCGCGCGGCGCAGCCGTACGCCGTCGGTCAGGGCGTCCACACGACCGCCGTTGAGCAGGCCGTTCACTGTGTCGCCGGGCAGAGCGGCGGGGGCGAACGCGCCGGTACCGGAGGGCGTGTTGCGGATCGCTCCGGGGGTCCGCTGGCCGGGGTAGTAGAACGTCCAGCCCTCACGGCCTCTGCCGATGAGGACCCAGCCGCCGCCGTCGGTGGTCATGTCGCAGTAGAACTGCTGCGGTGCGACGAGCTTGGGCGTCTGAAGCCAGTAGACGCCGTCCGCGCTCGCTGGAAAGTCCTGTTTGATCGCCCAGCAGGAGAGGGCGGCCTTGTTGCTGCTGGTCCCGTCGCGGGCGACGGCGGCCTGGGCAGGTGCCGGTGGAGTGCTGACAACGGCCACACCACTGAGTAAGGCGGAAAACGCCAACGCAGTGAGGGCACGACGAAGGGCGGACATGTGCTCCCCCCAGGGAATGGTGAACAGGGCCGATTTGCCCGAATCAGAAGCCGTGTACGGGCGTCGGGCCCCCCGATCTAAGTAAAAGGAAAGTTAACGCAGTCGTCCGCCATTCGTCAACGCGATATGGCTTATTTACAGAGCCTGCCGGGAAACTGTCAGGAATCCCATGGAAAAGTGGTGTCGAGCAGCCTGAACAGCTCCTGGTTGTGGGGGCGATAGAATTCGGTCAGCTCGGCCTTGGTCTCCGGATTCATCGGTGGCGCGGGGATATAGTTATGCCGCTTCGCCACGGGCAGCTCGAAACCCGGCAGACCCAGGAAGTCGACCACCCGGGAGAATGTCGCCCTTTCGTCCTTGTAAAGATCCTCTGCCGCGATGACAAGGATGTTCTCCCGCGGGAAGAGTTCCAGCCACCGCTCCACCTGCGGCCGGTAGACACCTCGGTCGCGATAGGTGTGGAAATCGTGGGCCGAGCTGTAGTAATAGGGGTCGGCGGCCATCTTCTCGTGCTCGCCGCGCAGTCGGTCGGCCTCGGCCGCCAGGGCATCGTCGAAGGTCAGGGGCTCGGTGCCGGCGTCCACCCGCTCCCAGTAGTGCGAGTAGGCGCGCTTCACGGGGTCGCGCAGCGAGATGATGATCTTGGTGTTGGGCATGCGGTCGAGCACCCGCTGGGCGACCGGAGGGTAATACATGTAATACGGGCACGCCTCTCCGGTCAGAGGGCGCACGCCATATTTCTGCTCAAGCTTGTCGAGATGGCCCTCGGTGGCGAAGTGCGAGCGATACCAATCGTCCCCCTTCGCGTAGTTCACATAGAAATACCACGGGCTTTTG
The DNA here is from genome assembly GCF_900100605.1 of Sinosporangium album. Classification (GTDB taxonomy): domain Bacteria; phylum Actinomycetota; class Actinomycetes; order Streptosporangiales; family Streptosporangiaceae; genus Sinosporangium; species Sinosporangium album. Next base: position 219,521 of record NZ_FNCN01000004.1, read on the forward strand.
ATTTCCCGGGACTCGGGATACATCGGCATGACCAGCGGATGCTGGACCAGATAGTTCCAAAGCGATGTGGTGCCCCCGCGCTTAGTTCCGACGATCAGAAAGTCCGGCAAATGCCGCTGCTCCGCGGTCCGTACGGCATAAGCCCGCGTGGCGGCGTTCGCCGCGTCCTTCGCCCAACGCGGGGACATGTCCTTCAGGCGAGCCCCGAGACTCCGCGACATCGTCACTCCAATTTGAGGTTCATTCGTTTTCTGCCGGCGGTTCCCCGGCCTATTTACGTTTGCGGACGCTTTCGAGGAGCACGTCTGCGTGCAGGCTCTCCCGCTTGACCCACAGCGTGGCGCCGAACCCGGCGCACGCCACCGCCAGGTAGAGCGCGAACATGGCCACCGTCGGCGGGCCGGCGAACCGGAACCCGACGCCCACCACCCCGAACCAGAACACCGCCGCGGCGGCGGACACGCCGATGGTGCGCAGGCCGAGGCGCAGGCCCATGCCGTACCTCACCTGGAAAGCCGCGGCGAGGGTGTCCACCAGGTAGGCGGCGGCCCAGGCGATCGACGCCCCGACGATGCCGTGATCCGGAATGAGCAGCAGATTGAGCCCGATGTTCACAACGAGTGCAGCGACCTTGTTGTAGAGGCTCCACGAGCTCTTGCCGCCCATGAGCAGCACCGTCTGCACGTTGCCCGCCGCCAGCACGACCAGCATGGCGACCGCCAGGATGGCCAGAGCGGTGCCGCCGCCGGTGAAGTCCTCGCCGAACAGCATCAGCACGACCGGCCCGAAGCAGGCCAGCGCCAGGTAGAGCGGCCAGGAGGCGGCCACCACCCAGCCGGTCGCCACGGCGTTGAGCCTTTCGGCGGTGGGGAAGTCCTTGACGGCCAGCAGCGCGGCGATCTGTGGCGCGACCGCGATGCGGGTCGCGGCGAGCACCAGGGTGCCGGAGGTGATGAACCGGCTCGCGGTGGCGTAGACGCCCGCGTCGTGGTTGGAGACCATGGCCCCCACGACGAGGACGTTCAGCCACACGATCGCGATCTCGATCGTCGCCGCAGCGCCGCGCGCCGCAGAGAACCCCCAGAACTCCCGCAGCAGCGGACGTTCTCCGGGCTCGGCGGGCGGGTCCGGAGGCGCGCCCGCCTCGGCCCGGCGGATCAGCCTCCACAGCACGAACGCCGCGGCCAGGAAGGTGAGCCCGACCGGCACCGACCAGGCGAGCATCACCGCCCCGGAGCCGAGTCCCGCGGCGAACACCGCGAGCGCCAGCAGTGGCCTGGCCACCGGCATCGCGGTGTTCAAGACCGTGTAGACGGTCAGGTCGCCCATGCCCCGGACGCCCGACAGCGCGACCTGGCGCGCCGCCGACACCGCGAGGAAGGGGGCCGCGCATTGGATGAACAGGATCGCCACGTCGTGGTACTCCGGCTCGGCGAACAGCGACGCGAGCCAGGGCGCGAGGACGAAGCCGAGCACTGCCGTCAGCGTGCTGAGCAGGAGGACGGGAATCATCGCCGACACCGCGACCGTGCGCACCGCCCTGACACGGCCGAGGGCCTTCAGCCGGGCGGCCGTCCGCACGAGGCCGGTGTCGGTGCCCAGCTCGGTGATCTCGCTCAGGATCATGAACAGGGCGACGACGATGAAGAAGACCCCGGCCTCGGCCGCGCCAAGGGTCCGGGCGACGACGAGCGTGATCGCGAATCCGGCGGCGGCCGACAGGATCGACCCCAGCAGGGTGATCAGACCCGACTTGGCGAAGGTCTTGATCTCCTTACCGCCGTCGTGTTCCTTGTTCGTCGCTGTCGTGTCGGGCACGGTCACCGGCTGATCACCTTGGGGGAGAGGGACTTGGAGGAGAGATGCCTGGGCGAGAGGGAGGGGGGAGGCACGGCGGACAGGCGTCTCTCACGTAATCCCAGTGCGGCTGCCGTGAAGATCACGACAAGCTGTGTGCTGTCGAGGCCGTAGTAGAACATCATGAACACCGCCATCGTCGGCACCACGTGCAGCCAGATCAGGCCGAGGTCGACCTTTCTGGTGGCCCACGACAGACTCGCCATGAACAGCACATAGAACAGCAGGGCCGGGAAGCCGAACGAGAACATGATGTTCCAGAACTGGCCCTGAGTGCCGACCGAGACACCGATGGTGTGCGACGGGCGCGGCGCCCCCCAGCCGAGCAGCGGCGACTCCAGCGTGCGGACGAACGCCTCGGTGTAGATGCCGACCCGGTCGTCGTTGGAGCCGCTCACCTCGGTGCGCGAGGTGATGTTGTCTATCACTCCGGTCAAATAGGCCACGACACCGCCCACCGCCATCACGCCGAAGATGACGATCAGTCCCCGGACCTGGCCCCTCATCGCGTACCGCAGCGCCGCGTAGACCAGGCCGAACCCGACGGCGACCAGCATGCCCCGGTTGAGGGTGGCGAAGGCCGGCACGAGCGAGGCCACGGCGGCGATACCCAGCACGATCCGCTGCCAGGGGGTCGCTCCGATGCGCATGTAGAGCAGGACGAGCGGGATCATCAGAGCGTAGTGGCTGCCCCAGGCGTTGGTGTACGGGAAGGGAGCGGCGGGCCGTACGAACGGTTCGTCGGCCCCCCAGATCGTCTGCACCTCGGCGAACTTCGGGAACAGCAGTGATGAGACCAGCTCGTTGGAGGCGATCGAGCCGGGGATCAGCTGGCCCACCGGGGTGGTGAACGAGCCTTCGGGGAACAAGACGCCGAGGTAGCCGCCGACGACCACGAAGGCCCAGAAGACCACGACGAACCCGGCTGCCTTGCGCACGGGGAGTCTTGCCCGTGAGCAGTTGTAGACGTAGACGAACACGACGGTGGCGCTGCCGTACGCCATGAGGCGGAAGGCGGCCCCGACCAGACGCGGTGCGCTGTCGAGCTGCGTGGCGGACATGATCATGGCCAGCAGGAACAGCAGCCAGACGCCGAACCCGCGGGGCACGAGTGTCCCGCCCCGGCGCACCATAAAACGGATCATGGGAACGGAGACGATGGCCCCCGCGAAAGGGGCGAGCCCCAGCACCCACCAGAGTGGGTACAGCACGAAGAGGGCCTGCAGCGGCCATACCGGTAGGTCTCGCTCGGGCGGCGCGTCGGCGCCGCTCGGGGAGCGCGTGGTTCCCAGTCCGTTCACGTCAGCGGTCTCAGATTCCCCTGCCACGTGCGTTGAGGGCGCTGAGTACGCGTTGCCCGGTGGTCACCCTGCCCGCGACCAGGAAGGCGAGGTAGGCCCGGCGCTCCCGCCAGTTGTGGCGGACCGCTCGGTAGCCCCATCGCCGCGCGCTGCGGTAGTTGCCCGCCGCGGCCTGGTAGAAGGCGATCTGGCCCTCGATCCGCGCGAGGCCGTGCGGTTCGGTGGCGAACTCGGGGTGCTTGTCCAGCAGATGGGTGAGCGCATCGGCGATCATGGGGAAGCGGCGCGAGAAGAACGACCCCTGCCAGTTGATGGCCACCAGGGGCTCGCGCACGCAGTGGATGGGCCCCAGTTTGGCGATGCGCAGCAGCAGGTCGTAGTCCTCGGCGTAGCTGCCGGGGAGCTGCTCGTCCACCGGGCCGACCCGTTCGATCAGGACGTCCCGCTTGATGATCAGAGTGGATCCGTTGAGCGCGAAGATGCGGTCCTTCAGCAGGTCGCGGAAGGTGACGGGGCGCTCGGGCCCGTGCCGCGGGCTCGCCGTGCCGCGGCAGCGGATCTCGATGCCCGTGCCCGCGGCGACGCCGCCGGACGTCGCCAGCAGCTCGGTCTGGGCGCGCAGCTTGCCCGGCAGCCATTCGTCGTCGTCGTCGCAGAAGGCGACCAGCTCGGTGTCGGCCATCGACACGCCGGTGTTGCGTGAGCCGGCCAGGCCGGGGGTGTTGGCGTTGACGGTCGTGGTGACCGTACGGCCGGGCCGTGTCGGGACGCCGATGTCGACCGGTTCGGACTGGTCGAAGACGACGACCACGTGGATCGAGCCGTCATACTCCTGGTCGAGGATGGCGGTGACGGCGCGGCGCAGCAGTTCGAGGCGGTCCCGGGTGGCGACGACGACCGTCACCGAGGGGGCTGCGGTTATGGGGGTGTTCGACCCGTTCAGCGCGTTGCTCCTTTCTGGGATACGAGGCACGTCTAGGCTAGGCTCGCGGACCAGACATGGTGTCTCGCCGCCCCGTATGCGGAGAAGCGGCCAACTTTCATGATTATCCGCGTCTAAGGCAATGGGTGGTTTTGCGGTGCGTGGTGGCAGGGTCCTTGTGTCTTCACTCGCGCTGGGGTGCGCGCTCTCGATGGCTGCGACCGCCCACGCGTCATCAGTCATCGAGGTCGACCCTCCCGAACGTCTCTTCGAAGTCATAGGTGGCCGCATCACCGAGGCCAGCGGGCTGGCCCTGAGCGAAGACGGTGAGCGGTTCTACACCATCCCTGACGCGGGAGGGCCCGCCGAGGTGTACGTGTTTGGAAAGAAAGGTGAGACAACTGCAATTCTCACCCTCCCGACGCGCGACCTGAACGAGGACTGGGAGGACATCGCCGTCGTCAAGGGCAAGGACGGCCGACGGCACATCTACCTGGCCGATACCGGAGACGCGTGGTTTGTGCGGCGGGACAAGGGCATGCCCAACCGCACGGAATACCGGCTTCTGAAGTTTCCCGAGCCCGACCCGTCGGTGAAGGGCGAGACGCCGGTGACGGACGTGATCACCTACACGCTCGCGTACGCCGATGGCGGGTCGCACAATTCCGAGGCGGTAGCCGTACACCCTCGCACGGGTCAGGTCTTTTTCATCGCCAAGACGGAGAAGGCCGGTGCTCCCGTTCGAGCATGGAGCGCTCCAGCCACTCTTTCGCAAAACCGGACAAACACCCTGCGGCAGATTCACGCCGACCTCCGCGTGCAGGGGGCGTCGGGCGCGTCCTTCTCCCCGACCGGCGACCGCCTGGTCGTGCGCAACGCCACCCACGCCTACGTGTGGTGGATCAAGAACAGCGACGTGGCCGCGTCGCTACGGGCCAAGCCGATCACGGTCGAGCTCCCCACGCAGCGGCAGGGCGAAGGGATCGCCTTCACCATCGATGGACAGGCGCTGCTCGTCAACTCCGAGGGTTCACGCCAGGCGGTGTGGAAGGTGCCGCTGCCGAGCGAGGCAGGCGCGCGGGAGGACACCGACAAACAGGTCGGGGCGAGCCTGCCCCCCACCCTCGCCGAGCCCGCTCCGGGCACGGGCGACAACGATCTTCTGATGATCATCATCGCCCTGGTCGCAGGGACCGGCGGGCTCGGCCTGCTCACCTACCACCTCGTGCGGGCACGCCGTACGACGGTCAGCTGACGCGCTCGGCCGACGCGGACACCGCCGGCCGTCGTACGGCACGGCGGACCGCTCAGCGGTCCCGGTCGGTCCGGAGCCTCCCGGCGACCCGGCCCGCCAGCGTCGCCACGAAACCGATGTGCGGGTCGAGCATCACCCGCCTGCCGTGCGCCGCCGGCGTCGTGCCGGTGTTCCACCCGAACTCCGTGGTCAGCCCGTGCGCGTAGCCCGCGGCCAGAGTGGCCTCGCGCGTGGCCTCGCTCACCGCGTCGGACTGGCCGAACGGGTAGGCCACCGTCCGGATCGGTACGTCCAGTTCGCCTTCCAGCCGTTCGCGGGACAGACGCAGATCGGCGAGTTGGGCCTCGGGCGACTCCTGCGCCAGCGTCACGTGGCGCATTGTGTGCGACCCCACCGAGAAGCCGCGCCTGATCAGCTCGTGTGCGTCGTTCCAGTCGAGGAACAGGTCCTCGTCGCCGGGATGCCCCTCGGGCGCGAGGCGGTCGAGCAGATCGGCGAGGGCCTCCTCGCGGGCGTCGGCCGACATGACGCGCAGGACATCGGAGGCTTTGCCGTAACAGAGCCTGCCTGCCTGCCCCCGCGTGAAGAGCCGCATGCCGCGCCACTCGACGCGGTCGCGGGAGCTGCGGGCGAACGCCCAGCCCGCCACCTCCCACCACGCCCGGCTCTCCCGCGACAGCAGCCCGGGCACGAGGAAGAACGTTCCAGGCAGCCCCAGTTTCTCCAGCACGGGTACGGCGAGCCGCAGGTTGTCGTGGTAGCCGTCGTCCCAGCAGAGCGCCACCGCTCGCGGCGGCAGCGGCCTGCCTTCACGCAGCGCGTCAAGCGCCTGTTCCAGGGGGACCACGTTGGCGTAGCGGCGGAGTTGCCGAAGCTGGCGTTCGAGCCCGGAGACCCCCGAGCCCGTCACCGGGAAGCACCATGTGGACTCGACGTTGTGCCATCCGAAGACCGTTAGCTGAGAGGGCATCAGCGATCTGCTCCAAACCCGTACCGGCGAACCCTGTTGATGGAGTCACGTGTCTCGCGGGCGCGTCGGCGGAGCTCGGGGTGGCTCTTGACGAACGCGCGCGCCGCCCGGGGGGGAGCGTGCCAGGCCCGGTAGAGCGCGGAGCGCACCGACGGCCGTGACATCCAGCCCTCGGCCAGCGGGATGTGCGAGCTGGCGAAGAACTCCTTGTACGGCTCGCCGCCCTTGCCGAGGTCGATGGTGGTCAGGCCGTCGGCCGCAGCGGCCTGCGCGAACCTTAGCAGCATGACCAGCCCAGGGGAGTACTGCCCGAAGGCGTCGGCGTCGTAGGAGCCGAACCACCGCTCGTAGACGGTCGCCGACCGCAGCCCGAACTCCACCGCCACCGGTGTGTCGCCTGCGTAGAGGACACTCAGCAGCCCGCCGTACTCCCTACCGGTCTCCTCGAAGCTCTGCTCGAAGCTCTCCTCCACGAGCTGTTTCACCCACGGCCATGTGAACCGGTCGGAGGCGCCGGTGCGGCGGTAGTGGGCGGACTTCCACGTCATCATCAGGCGGAGCATGGCCGGGTCGCGCGAGCCGTACTCCAGCCGGAGTTCGCCGTGTTCGCGGCCGAGCTTGCGGTCCTTGCGCTCGACCGAACCGATCGCGGACTTCGTCAGCGCCCGGCGGGCGTCGCGGTAGGCGGCGTAGCCTTGGCCGAGGTCCATCACGGGGGACCCCACCCGGATCGCGTCCCTGCCGTCTTCGGGGATCTGCGCGGCCAGAAGATGGTCGAATTCGAACACCGACAGCGACGCTGCCTCTAGCATGTCGGCCGGTGACAGGCGCACGCCCGGGCGGTGCACGACCCCCTGGCAGTCCGACACCGACAGTCCGATGGCGCGGGCCACGCCCGAGCCGTGCCGTTCGAACGGGAGGAACCCCGCGATGCCCTGGTCGTCCTCGAAGACGGCGACCTCGCAGTGAGGCCGCACCCGGGCGATCGCCAGCGCGAACCCCGGCGACAGGAACGGGCTGTCCAGGCCGTGGCCGGCCATGTGCCACGTCCGCCACAGGGCCAGGTCGTCGGGACCGAGGTCACCGGGTTTGACTGATTCTGCTCGTGTGCCCATGGCCCCTCGCCGGCTGTGTGGTTAAGCGCGTTGATGACCGATAACGCGCAAAATTAGCGTCCCGATGTTATACGTGATGATCTACAAATTGGGGCTAAACGCCAAGTACATCCCTTTTGGATCATCAGGAATCGGCAATGAAAGGGTATTCTGGGGTGGCCTTTGCCGCTCGCCGAGATCGTCGCCCAGTCAATGAGATCGTTTGGCCGGAGCCACGAATGCCAGAGCCACGGATGGAAGGGTTCCAGGGAACCTGATGAGCACGACCCCTCGCGTGCAAGCCATGGAGATGGCCGACTATGCCTCTCTTCTGCGGCGCCGGTGGTGGGTGATGGTGGTGGGCGCGGCCCTCGGCGTCGCCGTCGCGGCACTTGCGGTGGTCACCCTGCCCGACGTCTACACTGGCAAGGCGACCGTTCTCGTCACCCCTGAAGACCCCGAGAGCCGTAACACCGAGATCAACCTCGACACCGAGTCGGGGCGTGTGCGCGGGGTCGAGGTGGTCAAGCGGGCGCAGGCGATCCTCGGCACCTCCGAGGGCTTCGAGACGCTGATCGAGCGGGTCACGGTGAGCGCGCCGCGCGACTCGTCGCTGCTGGCCATCTCCTACACGGCGGCCGATCCCACGCGTGCCCGCGACGGCGCCAACGCCTTCGCCAACGCCTACCTCGCCCACCGCAAGGCGCGGGCCGAATCACGCCTGAAAAGGCAGGTGAACAGCCTCCAGAGCCAGGTCGACAAGCTCAAGGAGAGGCTTGAAAGGGCGCCCAAGGACGACCTTGACGAACGCAACCTGATCAACGGCGAGCTCCAGGCGTACTCCTCCAGACTCGCCGATGTCCGGATCGATGCCGCCGATGTGTCGGTGGGCGAGATGCTCACCCTGGCCGCGATGCCGAAGCAGTCGTCGTTCCCCGACCCGATGATGTTCCTGCCCGCCGGGTTGTTCGGCGGGATCCTGCTCGGCGCGGCCATCGCGCTCATGGTCGACCGGGCCGACAACCGGGTGCGTGCGGCCTCCGACGTGCGCCGGGTGCTCGGCGCGCCAATCCTGCTCAACCTCCCGCGCAGCCGCAAAACGGCCGCGCTCGGCATCCAGTCGGCCCGCAGCCGCATCGGGCAGCGCTTCCACGAGTTGAGCCACGCGATCACCGCCCGGCTCGGCGACGGGCCCGGCAATCAGGTCATCCTGGTGACCGGTGCGAGTGAGGGCATGGGCTCGAACATCGTGGCCGTCAACATTGCCGCCGCGCTGGCCCGGACCGGCTCCGACGTCATGCTCGTCAACGCGGACCTGCGGTCGGAGGTGAGCAGCAGGCTGCTCGGGGTGGCCGAGCAGCAGGGCCTGTCGGAGGTGCTGCTCGGCACCTCCACGCTGTCGGAGGTGGAGACGCGGGCCGCGATGCCGCCCTCGTTGCGTGTGTTGTCGCGCGGGCACGAGACCGAGCTGGTGGTGGACATGCTGCAAGGTGAGCGCATGTCGCGTCTCGTCGACTCGCTGCGCGACAGGTCACGCTATGTCGTGATCGAGGCGCCTTCGACCTCGGCAGGGGCCGACGCCCAAGCGCTCGCCCAGCTCGCGGACCTCGTCCTCATGGTGGTCGAAGTACCGAAGACCCGCTTCACCGACATCCGCGATGGCCTGCGGCAACTCGATCAGGTCGGCGCTGAACTGCCCGGCGCGGTGGTCATCCCGTCGCAGTCGGACGAGGGTCTGGCCGGCGCCGTACCGCCCTCGGTCATGACCTACGAGGGGAACGAACCGGGCGGTAAGAAGGCCGGCAAGCGCGGCAAGCCCGGAAAGAGGGACAGGGAGCTGATCGAGGACATCGTTGAGCGGGGCGCGGTCGGCTCCGACGAGGACGGCCTCAGCACCGCGACCTTCCCCGCCGTGCGGAACGGCGACCTGTCCATCATCAAAGACCACGTCAAACGCTGACACCCAAGGCGAGGGCCCGGCGGACGAGCGTCCGCCGGGCCCTCGTGTTCTCGTGTCCTCGGCGCGGGGGCTAGCCGATGCGCCAGGTGTCTCCGGACATGAGCAGGTCCGACAGCGTGCCGGCGCCGCGCTCGCTCTTCGCGGCCTCGACCTGCACGGACATCTCATGGTCGTAGGACGGCCGCTCGACGCTGCGGAACACCCCGACCGGCACGTGCGCGAACCACGGCTCGTCGAGCCGGGACAGCGCGAACGCCACCGAAGGGTCGGGGTTGTGGGCGTCATGCACCACGATCTCGGACTCGTCCACGCCGTCCCGGTCGACCACCTCAAGGGAGCCGTCCGGTCGGCGGCGCACGGCCTTGACCGCCGAGACGATCGGCTGACCGTGCTCCAGCCGGAGCGTGATGTTGTCCCGGACCTCCGGGTCCTTCAACGGCTCGAAGGCGTTGTCGTTGAAGATGTTGCAGTTCTGGTAGATCTCCACCAGCGAGGTGCCCCGGTGGGCGGCGGCCTCCCGCAGGACCGACTGCAGGTGCTTGCGGTCAGAGTCGATCGTGCGGGCGACGAAGGATGCCTCGGCGCCGATCGCCAGCGAGATCGGGTTGAACGGCTTGTCCAGAGACCCCATCGGCGTCGACTTGGTGATCTTGCCGACTTCGGAGGTCGGGGAGTACTGACCCTTGGTCAACCCGTAGATCCTGTTGTTGAACAGCAGGATGTTGAGGTTGACGTTGCGGCGCAGCGCGTGGATCAGGTGGTTGCCACCGATCGACAGCGCGTCGCCGTCACCGGTGATCACCCAGACCGACAGGTCGGGCCTGGAGGCGGCGAGCCCCGTCGCGATGGCGGGGGCGCGCCCGTGGATCGAGTGGAAACCGTAGGTGTTGAGGTAGTACGGGAAGCGCGACGAGCACCCGATGCCCGAGACGAACACGACGTTCTCCCGGCGCAGCCCCAACTCGGGCATGAAGCTCTGCACCGCGGCCAGGATCGCGTAGTCACCGCACCCCGGGCACCAACGCACCTCCTGGTCGGACTTGTAGTCCTTCATGGTCTGCTTGGCGTCGGACTTGGGGACGAGGGCGAGGCCCTTGCCGTTGAGAGACTCAGTCACTGTCGATCACGTCCTGGATCACGCCGGCCAGTTCCTCCGCCTTGAACGGCAGGCCGCGCACGCGGTTGTAGCTGATCACATCGACGAGGAAGCGCGCCCGCAGCAGCAGCGCGAGCTGGCCGAGGTTGATCTCGGGCAGCAGCACCTTGTCGTAGGCCCGCAGCACGTCGCCGGTGTTGGCGGGCAGCGGGTTGAGGTGGCGCAGGTGCGCTTGGGCGACCTTGCCGCCGGCCTTGCGCACACGCCGTACGGCTGCCGCGATCGGTCCGTAGGTCGACCCCCAGCCGAGCACCAGCACACGGGCCTCGCCGTCGGGGTCGTCGACCTCCAGGTCGGGCACGTCGATGCCGTCGACCTTCGCCTGGCGCAGCCGCACCATCAGGTCGTGGTTGTTGGGGTCGTAGGAGATGTTGCCCGACCCGTCGGCCTTCTCGATGCCGCCGATCCGGTGCTCGATGCCCGGCGTGCCGGGAACCGCCCACGGGCGGGCCAGGGTCTGCGGGTCGCGCTTGTAGGGGAGGAAGGTCGTGCCGTCCTCGCCGTTCGGCTCGGTGGCGAACTCGACGGAGATGTCGGGCAGCTCGTCGATCTCCGGCAGTCGCCACGGCTCCGATCCGTTGGCCAGGTAGCCGTCGGAGAGCAGCATGACCGGCGTGCGGTACTTCAGCGCGATGCGCGCCGCCTCGATCGCCGCGTGGAAGCAGTCGCTCGGCGTGGACGGCGCCACGATCGGCACCGGGGACTCGCCATTGCGCCCGAACATCGCCATGAGCAGGTCGGTCTGCTCGGTCTTGGTCGGCATGCCGGTCGAGGGACCGGCCCGCTGCACGTCCACCAGGATCAGGGGCAGCTCGGTCATCACCGCGAGGCCGACCGTCTCCGCCTTGAGCGCCACGCCCGGGCCGCTCGTCGTGGTCACGCCGAGCGCTCCGCCGAAGGCGGCGCCGAGGGCCGCGCCGACTCCGGCGATCTCGTCCTCGGCCTGGAAGGTGCGAATGCCGAACCGCTTGTGCTTGGACAGCTCGTGCAGGATGTCCGACGCCGGAGTGATCGGGTAGGACCCGAGGAACAGCGGCAGCTTCGACTGGACGGACGCCGCGATCAGGCCGTAGGCGAGGGCCTGGTTGCCCGCGATGTTGCGGTAGACGCCGGGGGTGAGCTTGGCCGGCTTGATCTCGTAGGAGACCGAGAACGCCTCGGTCGTCTCCCCGTAGTTCCAGCCCGCGTTGAAGGCCGCGACGTTGGCCTTGGCGATGTCCGGCTTCTTGGCGAACTTGCTCTCCAGGAACTTCACCGTCGCGTCGACCGGCCGGTGGTAGAGCCAGGACAGCAGGCCGAGGGCGAACATGTTCTTCGCGCGCTCGGCGTCCTTCTTGGAGATGTCGAAGTTGTCCAGCGCCGTGACCGTCAGCGAGGTCAGCGGCACCGGGTGGACCCGCCATTCGGCGAGCGTGTCGTCCTCCAGCGGATTGGTCGTGTAGCCGACCTTCTGCAGGTTGCGCTTGGTGAACTCATCGGTGTTGGCGATGATGTCGGCGCCGCGCGGCAGGTCGCCGAGGTTGGCCTTGAGCGCGGCGGGGTTCATCGCGACAAGGACGTTCGGAGCGTCACCGGGGGTGAGAATGTCGTGGTCGGCGAAGTGGAGCTGGAAGCTCGACACGCCCGGCAGGGTGCCTGCCGGGGCGCGGATCTCCGCGGGGAAGTTGGGGAGCGTGGAAAGGTCGTTGCCGAATGAGGCCGTCTCCGCGGTGAAACGGTCTCCAGTCAACTGCATGCCGTCGCCGGAGTCTCCGGCGAACCGGATGATGACCCGGTCGAGTTGCTGAACCTGCTTTGTCACAGCTCGGTCCTCCTCGACGCGGTGAGGCGCCGATAATCGTGGCACGTTCTTGGTTCCATGCTAGGTCCCTTGGGGTTTCGCGCTTGTGGGGTCACATTCCAGTCGGCGTTGTCGCATGGTGCTTTCCATGCGATGCACGCTGTGAAGATCTCGCCGGGTGGCGGACTGGATGGCAGCAGGGCGCCGATAAGCGGCGCGGGACGGATTGCGGCAGCACGGGCCGGGTGGGGACAGCCATCGGCGGACTGCGATCGGCGGGTGTCAGCGCTCGCTCACGACCGGAAGTGGTTAGCGCGACACAGTCCAGACGCGAGCCGGCACAGGTCAACGTGCAGACGGGCGAAGAGGACGGTAAGGGTCACCTGCCCAACTATATGTCCCCGTCGCGCGTGACTGAGCGGGGGTCACACCACCACCTCGCACCGCAGGTCACGCGGTGGTGGGCGGGCTGAAGCCTCTTCTGCCCGAAAAGTGCCACATGAATGGGCATACGATTTAGGCGCTTGTTGTCGGAATCGACGATCCCTGCCTTAGGTGTTACAGACCGTACCTGCCGCAGGGTTTCCGGGCCCTATCCAGGACTGTCGCCTCCGCTGTGCCCACCATGCCCACCATGCCCACCATGCCCACCATGCCTATTGTGCCCTTGATCGCTCGTGCGGTCGGGCGCCTCCCGCGGTGGGGCCTGCGTCGGCGTCACATGCGGACCCGCCGCGTAGATCCGGCCCGGCTCCATCACGGCGTTGCCGTACAGCTCAGGGATGGTCACGAACGCGTAGCCCTGGTCGCCGAGCTCCCTCAGGATGTGGGGCAGCGCCTCCACGGTGCCCGGCTGCGTATCGTGCAGCACGACGATCGAACCGTTCCGCGTCTGCTCCGTCACGGCCTTTCGGATCGTCGCGCTGTCGTAGCGCGGCAACTTGTGCGTGTCGATGTCGCCCGTCACGATCGCGAGCCCCATTCCCCTGGCGACGTCAGCCACCTCTTGGTCCACCTTGCCGTACGGCGGGCGCAGCAGCGCCGGCCGTTCCTGGGTGGCCGCGGCCACCGCGTCCTGGGTGCGCTCCACCTCGTCGAGGATCTTGCTCGCCGGCATGGTCGTAAGCGTGCGGTGCGACCACGAGTGATTGCCGATCAGATGGCCCGCGTCACGCATCTGCCGGAGTATCGCCGGATGCACCGACGCGTTGGGCCCGTTCACGAAGAAGGTCGCCCGTGCGTCGCGGGTCTTCAACGCCTTGAGGATCTTCTCCGTGGTCGGCCCCGGGCCGTCGAAGGTGAGAGCGACGCACTTGGTCGCGCGGCAGTTCACCGAACCCGCGCCGGAGCTCTTGGACGGCGGGCGCGGAGTGGCCGCCCCGAAGGCGCGTTCCACCTCGCCGGGAGAAGGTTCGCCCTGCGGCAGGTCGCTTCCGGCTCGGGAAGCGCTGGCGCGCTGTCCGGCCGTCGACAGCAGCGGCGCGATCTCCTGGCGGTCTATGGCGACGGCCACGCGACCGGTGCTCTTTCCCGACACCTGGTAGTCGTCGAACTCCACGATGAGGTCGCCCCTCCGGTTGAAGACCAGGGAGTCGAACATAGTGCGGCTCGCCACGACCCTTCCGGGAGTGATCTGCGCATGGCGCTTTCCCCCCTCGGTCCGCACCATCCTGGCCAGTTCGCTCAGCGCCTGGCCTTCTTTCAGGAGGTCGGCGGAATCGAGCGGCTTGTCGGCGGACTTGTCGTACCAGATTGTGCGGTGAGAGTTGAACCAGCGCCCGTCGGTGAATTGGCCGGTGCGCAGGCGGATGCCCACCATGGAAGGGGAAAGGCCCACGATGCGCCAATCCATGGTCAATTCCGGAAGGGTTTCCTGGCCGGCACGTGATTTCGCCGCGGTGAACGTGGCGACCTGGCGTTCGATCTCGGCCTGGAGATGTTTGTTCAGGGCGGCGGTGTTCTTGAACTGGGGATAGGAGATATGGATGTGACTGCCCTTGTCCCTGGTGAGCTTGACCTGTGATGACAAACCCTCGACCTCGGTGGGGTCGATGTAATTGATCAACGTGGGGTCTGAAGGGACCGGGCGGTTTTCGGGTTCGGATACATCGGTTGCGCTATAGGCCACTGCTGTGATGGCTATCAGCGCCAGTCCGCCGATGCCGAGCAGTCTGCGCATGCTCGCCACGTTAACGGTGAAATATGCGTTTTTACTGGTCTTTGAGGGGAAGGGGGGGTGGTCTTTGACTGCGTACCGTGACGCCTAGGTCACGGCGGCTCACCGGGTTAAGATCCGAGCATGAGCTCCTATGCTCCCGTGATCGCCCTGTTCGCGATCGGCGTGGCCGTCTTCGCCGGGGCTCTGCTCGTCAACCGGCTCCTGCGCCCCACCCACTCCACGCCCGACAAACTCACGACCTACGAATGCGGCGTCGACCCCGTCGGCGAAGGCTGGGCGCAGTCGCAGGTCCGCTACTACGTCTTCACCTACCTCTATGTGGTCTTCGCCGTGGACGCGGTGTTCCTCTTCCCCTGGGCCACGGTGTTCGCCCGCCCCGGCTACGGCATGACCACCCTCGTCGAGATGTTCGTCTTCCTCGGCGTGATCGCCCTCGGCATCGTCTACGCCTGGCGAAAGCGCGTGCTCACCTGGACCTGACCCGGCCACGGACCCACACCGGCGCCCCGCGCCGGACCGGGGCCACCCGCGCCGGACCCGGACGGGCGACTCGCCTTGACCTGGGAGGGAGAGGAGAATGCGAGATATGGCGGATCTCCCAATGCCCACCGTTCGCGTGGGGCCGCTCTCGCGGCTCGCTCCCAAACCCATGCGCTTCATCCTCAACTGGGGACGGCGCTACTCCCTGTGGGTGTTCAACTTCGGCCTCGCCTGCTGCGCCATCGAGTTCATCGCCACCTCGATGAGCCGCCACGACTTCATCAGGTTCGGAGTCATCCCCTTCGCCAACGGCCCCCGCCAGGCCGACCTCATGATCGTCTCGGGCACCGTCACCGACAAGATGGCCCCGGCCGTCAAGCGTCTCTACGAGCAGATGCCCGACCCGAAATACGTCATCTCATTCGGAGCCTGCTCCAACTGCGGCGGGCCGTACTGGGACTCCTACTGCGTGACCAAGGGCGTCGACCAGATCATCCCCGTGGACGTCTACGTGCCGGGTTGCCCGCCCCGGCCCGAGGCCCTTCTGCACGGCATCATCAAGCTCCAGGAGAAGATCGCGGCCGAGTCCCTCGACGAGCGCTACGCGAGCCGCACATGAGAGCCGCCCTCGAAGAACGGTACGGCTCGCGCGTCCGCCTGGCCGAATCCTTCGGCGAGACCACGGCCGACGTCGAACCCGCCGACTGGTACGGCGTGGCGGAGTTCGCCAGAGACACGCTGGGATGCGTGTTCTTCGACTGGCTGACCGGCGTCGACGAGCCGCCGGAGGCCCTGTCGGTCGTCGCCCACCTCTACGATCCCGCCGGGCACCGCCACCTGCTGCTCCGCACCCGGGTGCCCTCCGCCGACCCCGTGCTCCCCACCCTCACCGGGCTCTACCGGGGGGCGAACTGGCACGAACGCGAGACGTTCGAGATGTTCGGCGTCGTCTTCGACGGCCACCCGAACCTCGTGCCGCTGCTCCTCCCCGACGGGTTCGAAGGCCATCCCCTGCGCAAGGACTTCATCCTCGCCTCCCGGGTCGCCAAACCGTGGCCGGGAGCCAAGGAACCCGGCGAATCCGGCCATGGCTCACCCAGCCGCCGCAAAACCCTGCCGCCGGGTGTGCCCACCGACTGGGCGCGCGAACACCCCCGCCCTCCCGCGGGCGGTGACCCGGAGAACGAGCCGCAAAGCTAGGAGGAAAGTGGCCGAAGTCCTCGACCTCGCGATCAGGCTCATCCTGATCGTCGCCGCCTTCCTGGTGCTGCCGCTCGTCATCGGGCAGACCGAGCACAAGGTCATGGCGCACATGCAGTCGCGCCTCGGCCCCATGTACGCCGGAGGCTTCCACGGCTGGGCCCAGCTCATCGCCGACGGCGTGAAGTTCATGCAGAAAGAGGACGTCATCCCCGCCGCCGCGGACCGGCGGATCTTCGCCATCGCCCCGGCCGTCGCGCTCGTGCCGTACCTCGTCGTGCTCGCGGTCATCCCCGTCGGCCCGGGACTCGTCGGTGCGGACCTCAACGTGGGGCTGTTCTTCGTCCTCGCCGTCATGGGGGTCGGCGTGCTCGGTTCGATCATGGCCGGATGGTCGTCGGGCAACAAGTTCAGCCTTCTCGGCGGCATGCGGTCGGCCGCCCAGCTCGTATCGTACGAGCTGCCGCTGGTGCTCGCCACCTCCTCCGTCGCCATGGCGGCCGGCACCCTGTCCCTGCCCGGCATCGTCGAAGCGTGGGAGTGGTGGTGGCTGCCGTGGCAGGCGATCGGGCTCGCCGTCTTCTTCATCGCGGGTCTCGCCGAACTGCGCCGCCCGCCGTTCGACATGCCCATCGCCGAATCCGAGATCATCATGGGGCCGATGACGGAATACACCGGCATCCGGTTCGCCCTCTTCATGCTGGCGGAATACGCGGGAATCGTCGTGCTGTCGGCCCTTACCACCGTGCTCTTCCTCGGAGGCTGGCACGGCCCCGTCCTGCCCGGCCCGGTCTGGACACTGATCAAGGTCTTCGCGCTGGCCTTCATCGTCATCTGGGTCCGGGTCAGCTACCCGCGGCTTCGCGAGGACCAACTGCAGAAACTCGCCTGGGTCGGCCTCGTGCCCCTCGCCCTGCTCCAACTCGCCATCACCGGAGTCGTCAGAGTGTTCACGGCGTGAGCCGATGAGGCTGGTAGTTCACGATCCACGCCAGGTGCGACATGATGAGTAGCGTGGCGCATATCCCAGGAGAAGGGCTGGCCAAAGGGTTGGCTGTGACCCTGCGGCACATGCTCGACAAATCGGTGACCCAGCAATACCCCGAGGTCCAGCCGGATCTGCCTCCCCGCAGCCGGGGCGTCATCGCCCTGGTCGAGGAGAACTGCACCGTGTGCATGCTCTGCGCGCGCGAGTGCCCGGACTGGTGCATCTACATCGACTCGCACAAGGAGACGCTGCCCGCCCCCGAAGGTGGCCGGCCACGCGCCCGCAACGTGCTCGACCGGTTCGCGATCGACTTCTCGCTGTGCATGTACTGCGGGATCTGCATTGAAGTGTGCCCGTTCGACGCCCTGTTCTGGGCGCCGGACTTCGAATACGCCGAGCACGACATTCTCGACCTCCTCCATGAGAAGGAGCGGCTGGGGTCGTGGGTCGAATCCGTCCCCCCGCCGCCCCCGCACGAGGTGGGCGCCGAGCCGCCCAAGGAGGTCGCGGGCGGTGGCCGTCCCGCCCGCGAGAGCCGTACGGCCCCGGCCCGCGCGGCCCAGAGCCCCGGCGCGTCGCAGCCCGTCGAGCAGCCTTCCGCGGAGGAGGCGGCCTCCCCGCGGGAGCGGCCCCGCGCAAGGACCGCCCCCCGCGACGTGCGGGGCATCCGGCCGCCGGGCGCGTTGCCCGCCAAGCCTGCGCCGGACGAGTCGGTGCCGGACGAGCCTGAGGCCGCCAAGCCTGCGCCCGCACCGCCGTCTGACCGGGCGTCCGGTGAGGAGCGGCCTCGGCGGCGTCTGAGCCCGCGGGATGTGCGGAACATCCGCCCCCCGGGCGCGTTGCCCGCCAAGCCGCCCGCCTCGGAGCCCGAACCGCCCGGCGGATCCGGCCCACCTGACCCCGGGGCCTCGAAGTCCCAGGAGCCGCCGGAGGACTCCACGACATGAGCGAGGCGCCGTCCTACCTCTCCCCGACCGGGCATGAGATCGTTTTCCTGCTGCTGGGCGTGGTGGTCGTAGGGACGGGGCTGCTCGTGGTGACGACCCGGCAGGTGGTCCACGCGGCGCTCTGGCTGGTGGTGTGCCTCGGCGCGCTGGCGGGGTGCTACCTGGTGTTGACGGCGGAGTTCGTGGCGTGGGTCCAGGTGTTGATCTATGTCGGCGCGGTGGTGGTGCTGCTGCTGTTCGGCATCATGCTGACCCGGGCGCCGATCGGGCGTTCGCCCGACCTGGACAGCCGGAACAGGCCGGTGGCCGCGGTGGTGGCCCTGGCGACGGCGGCGGTGCTGGTCACCGTGGTGGTGGATGGCTTCCGCCATGCATATGTGGATTTGTCGCCTGGGAAGGGGACGGCTGAGGAAGTCGGCGTGGCGGTGTTCCGCTACTGGGTGCTGCCCTTCGAGGCGCTCTCGGTGCTCCTGCTCGCCGCGCTGGTCGGTGCCATCGTGATCTCCCGTACGGACATCAGGGGGAGATAAGTGCACATTGTCTATCCGGTCGTGGTCTCGGCGCTGCTGTTCTCGATCGGGGTGTACGGCGTGCTCGCCCGGCGCAACACGATCCTTGTGCTGATGTCGGTCGAGCTCATGCTCAACGCCGTCAACCTCAACCTGATCGCCTTCGACGTGTGGCTGGGGGACCGGCTCCACGGCGGCCAGGTGCTCACTCTGTTCGTCATCGTCATCGCCGCCGCCGAGCTGGGACTCGGCCTCGCCATCGTCCTCGCCGTGTTCCGCAACCGGCGGACCGTGGACCTCGACAGCCTCCGGGACCTCGCCGAGCCCGGCCCCGATTGCGACGCGGCGGGCCCTGATCGCGGTGTGGCGGGCCCCGCCCCCGCGCCGGGGCCGCGCCGCGGGACCGGCCAGGAGGGGGCGGCGACATGATGGTCATGGTGGCCTGTGCCGTACTCCTGCCGTTTCTCGGGGCGGTGGGCGGACTGCTCGGCCCGAGGGCGGTGCGGTTCGCGGCGCGGCGGGCGGCGTGGCGGGCGGTGCGGTTCGCGGCGTGGTTCGCGGTGGTGCCGACGGCGGTCGCCGCCATCCTGGCCGGGGTGGCGGCCGTGCGCGTGCTGCGCGGCGGGACGGGCGGGACGGCGGTGGCCGGAACGCTGACCGTGGTGGAGACCGGCTCCCTGCCGGTGGCCGTCGGGCTTGAGGTGACGCGGCTGTCGGCACTGACCGGGGTGCTGGTCACGGTGGTGGCACTCGCCGTACAGGTGTACTCGGTCGGCTATATGCGCGACGACCGGCGGTATCCGTCCTACAGCGCCTTCATCAGCCTGTTCACGAGCGCCATGCTCCTGGTGGTCTACGCGGCCGACCTGATCGTGCTGTACGTCGGCTGGGAGATCATGGGCCTGTGCTCGTATCTCCTGATCGGGCACTGGTGGGAGGACCGCGCGAACTCCCGGGCCGCGGTGAAGGCGTTCCTGGTGACCCGCCTCGGCGACGTGGGCTTCCTGTTCGGGATCTTCGTCCTCGCCGTCGGTGCCGGCAGCTTCCGCATCGACGACGTGGTCACGAAATATCCGGCGATGTCGACGACTGTCCTCACCGTCGGCACCCTCCTCCTGCTCGTCGGTGTCGCCGGCAAAAGCGCCCAAGCCCCCCTGCACACCTGGCTTCCCGACGCCATGGCGGGCCCCACCCCGATCAGCGCCCTCATCCACGCCGCCACCATGGTCGCCGCCGGTATCTTCATCGTCGCCCGGCTGTTCCCCCTCTTCCTCGCCGCGCCCACCACGCTCGCCGTACTCGCGATCATGGCCGCGCTCGGCATGCTGGGCGCCGCCCTCGCCGCGCTGGCGCAAGACGACCTCAAACGCGTGCTCGCCTACTCGACCATCAGCCAGCTCGCCTTCATGGCAGGCGCGCTCGCCGCCCGCGACGACGACGCCGCGATCTTCCACCTGTTCACCCACGGCGCGTTCAAGGCCCTGCTCTTCCTCTGCGCGGGCCTGATCATCCACCGCGCCGCCACCAACCTCATGAGCGGCATGGGGGGCCTGCGCCGCGCCATGCCGATCACCTTCGCCACCACGACCATCGGCTTCGCCGCCCTCATGGGCCTGCCGCCCGCCAGCGGCTTCTTCAGCAAGGACGCCGCCCTCGCCGCCATGGGCGCCGCGCCGGGTGCCGCGCCCGGCACGGCGCCCGGTGCCGTGCCCAGTGCCGTGCCCAGTGCCGTGCCCGGTGCCGTGGGCTGGATCCTGTACGGCACAGCCCTCGCGACCGTCGCCGTCACCGGCGCCTACGCGACACGCGCGTGGTTGCGCACGTTCTTTGGCGAACCCCGCGCACAGACAGGCGACCACGCCCGAGAGGGCCCCGCCTCGATGCTGTGGCCGGTGATCCTGCTGGCGGTGCCCGCCCTGCTGCTCGGCTTCGCCGTACCCGCCGCGCCGCACTGGGGGACGGCGGCGCTCAGCGTCGCGCTGGCGCTGCTTGGAGCGGGCGCCGTCTACGCCACCTGGCGCGGCGCCCCCGACGCCGACCCGGCCCGCCTGCTCGGCCCGCTACGGCGCGCCTGTGAACAGGCGTTCTACGTGGACACGGCCTACAACGCCCTGTTCGTGCGCCCGGTGCGGTGGCTTGCCCACGCGGTCGTGCGCGCCGACGACACGGTCGTGGACGGGGCCGTGCGGGGCTCCGGCCGTACCGCCCGAGGGCTGTCGGGCGTGCTGCGCCTCGCACAGAACGGCAACGCGCAGATCTACGTCAGCGGCCTCGTGGCCGGACTGCTGATCATCGTGGTGGGGGCGGTGGTGCTCGGATGACACCCGTGCCGGCCCTGGCCGTGCCTGTCCTGATCGTCTCTGTCCTGATCGTGCCCGCCCTCGGGGCCGCCCTGCTGCTCGGGCTCCGCCTCCAGGTCAGGGCGCTCAAGATGTACGGGCTCGCCGTCTCCGGGCTCACCCTCGTGCCCGTCGTCGCGATGGCCGTCACCTTCGACTACCGGCGGGCCGCGCAGATCCAGCACGAGGTGGACCTGCCCTGGATCCCCGGCCTCGACCTCAGATTCCACCTCGGCGTGGACGGGATCTCCCTACCGCTCGTCGCCCTCACCGCCCTGCTGACCTTCCTGTGCTTCGTCTACCTGTCCGGCGATCGGCGAACCGAGCGGCTCAGAGCGATGATGTCCGCCCTGCTCCTGCTCGAAGTCGGGATGCTCGGCACATTCCTCGCCCTCGACCTTCTGCTCTTCTTCGTGTTCTTCGAAGTCGTGCTGATCCCGATGTACTTCGTCATCGCGATCTGGGGAGGCCCCGGCCGGCGCGCGGCGGCGCTGAAGTTCATCCTTTACACGCTGCTCGGGTCCGTGGTCCTGCTGCTCGGCCTTCTGCTCATCTGGTCGCAGACCGGCACACTCGACATCGTCGCCCTAGCCCACAGCCAGGGGGCGGCCCTGCCGCGCGCCGTGCAGATCGTCGCCTTCGTCACCATCGGTCTGGGCCTGGCGGTCAAAACCCCGATGTGGCCGCTGCACACCTGGCTGCCCGACGCGCACACCGAAGCCCCCACCGTCGGCTCTGTCCTGCTCGCCGGGGTGCTCCTGAAAATGGGCACGTACGGCTTCGCCCGCATCGCCATCCCCGTCCTGCCCGACGGCGCCCACGCCGTCGCCCCCTGGCTCGGCGCGTTCGCCGTCGTCGGCATCGTGTACGGCGCGCTCGCCTGCCTGGCCCAGCGCGACCTCAAACGGATGATCGCCTACTCGTCCGTCGGCCACATGGGCTTCGTCCTGCTGGGCTTCGCCACCCTCACCCCCGTCGGCGTCAACGCCGCCCTGTTCGGCAACATCGCCCACGGCCTCATCACCGGCCTGCTGTTCTTCCTCGCCGGCGCCGTCAAGGACAGGTACGGCACCGCCGACATGGCCGAGCTCGGCGGAGGGATGCTGGGGCGTCTGCCGTACCTCGGCTCACTCCTCACCTTCGCCTGCATCGCCTCACTAGGGTTGCCGGGCCTTGCGGGGTTCTGGGGGGAGATGTTGGCGCTGTTCGGCGCGTTCGAGCCCGCCGAAGGGCTGTCCCGGCCGCTGTTCCTGGTGTTCATGGCGGTGGGTGGCCTCGGCACGGTCCTCACCGCGGCCTACTTCCTGGTCATGCTGTCCCGCGTCACCCACGGCCCGCCCGGCCCCCTCACCCCCTCGGCCGTCGGGGACGTCCGCACGTTCGAGCTGAGCGCCTGGGTGCCGCTCGTGCTGCTCATCCTGGTGTTCGGCCTCTGGCCGAAAGCCCTCCTCGCGATCACCGACCCGGCCGTGCAGACCTTCCTGGAGGCGCGATGACCACGACCTCCGCCACCCACGCCGCCTCCCACGTCGCCTCCCATGCCGCCACCGCCTCACCGCACGCCGCCACCGCGGTCCAGGCCATCGACTACGCCGCGATCGCGCCCCCGCTCGCCCTCGCGCTCACCGCCTGCGCCGTGCTGCTCCTCGATGCTTTCCTCCCGCACAGCTCGCGCAGCTCGCACGGCCCGAGCGTCAGAGGCGCCCTCGGGTTCACCGCCCTCGCCGGCGTGATCGCGGCCGGCGCCCTGCTGGTGGCGCAAGCCGTACACGGAGGCACCCTGTCGACCTTCTGCGTGCCCGAGCCGGCCGCCTGCTCATACGTCGTCGACCACATCACCCTGGTCTTCGGGGGATTAACGCTGGTCGCCGGAGTCGTGGTGATCCTGATGTCGATGGGCCAACTGTCCGACGGCGACATCCCGGTAGGGGAGTGGTACTTCCTCCTCCTCTGCGCCCTCATCGGCGCGATCACCCTGCCCGCCTCGCGCGACCTCGTCATGCTCGTCGTGGCTCTCGAACTCGTCTCCCTGCCCGTCTTCGCCCTCACCGCCCTGCGCCGCTACGACGGCCGCGCCTCCGAGGCCGCGGTGAAACTCTTCCTCGTCTCCGTCGTCTCCACCGCGATCACCCTGTTCGGGATCTCCCTCCTGTACGGCGCGAGCGGCACACTCCACCTCAGCCACATCGCCGGAGGCCTCGCGAAAAGCCCGATCCCCGAAGCCCACGGGGTCGTCACCGCCGCCGTCATGCTGGTCATCGCCGGGTTCGCGTTCAAGGTCGCGGCAGTGCCGTTCCACTCATGGGCGGCCGACGTCTACCAGGGGGCGTCCGTCCCGGTGGCGGCGCTCCTATCGGTCATCTCCAAAGCCGCCGGATTCGCCGGGCTCATCCTGGTGCTCGCCGTCACGCGACCCCTCTACTCCGAGGTCTGGGTGCCCGTCGTCGCCGTGCTCGCCGCCCTCACCATGACCATCGGCAACCTGCTGGCCATGCGGCAACGCCACGCCGTACGGCTGCTCGCCTGGTCGTCGGTCGCGCAATCGGGCTACATCCTCGCCCCGCTGGGCGTCGGCCCGGAAGGCGCCGGCGCGGCCGTCGTCTACCTCGTGTTCTACGCCGCCATGAACCTCGGCGCGTTCGCCGTCGCCATGCTCGTCGCCCGAGGCGGCAGCCTCGCGGACTACCGCGGCCTCGTCTTCCGGCGGCCCGCCGCCGCCCTGGCCCTCGCCTTCTTCCTCGTCTGCCTGGCCGGCCTTCCCCCCGGCCTCGCCGGGCTGTTCGCGAAGGTCGCGGTGTTCCGCGAACTGGTCGACGGCGGCGTGGGCTGGCTCGCCGTGGTCATGGCCGTCAACACGGTCATCGGCCTGTACTACTACGTCACCTGGGCCGCCGCGCTCTTCACGCCGGCTCCCGCGCCGGTCGAGGCTCGGGAGGCTCCCGCCGTACGGCTCGCGCCCGTCGCTGTGGGCGTCGCCGTCTCCGTCGTGATCACCGTGGTGTTCTCCGTGGCCCCTCAGGTCGTCTTCGACGCCGGTTTGCTCTCCGCTCTGGGGTGACCACTGCGGGGAACGTTATCTTGCCGGACAGACGTTGTAGCCGATGAACCCAGACCTCGAAAGGGGGACAATGCACCACAACGGCCTGCGCACAGCGGTCCTTCTCGGAGCGATGTCCGCCCTGATCATCGGGCTGGGCGCCTGGCTCGGGGGCGGCGGCGCGCTCCCCGTCGCACTGCTCGCCGCACTCGGCATCACCGGTGCCGCCTACCTGTTCGGCGATCGCATCGCCCTCACCGCCCTCCGCGCCCGGCCCGTCGGCGAGGTCGAACAGCCCACGCTCTACCGCATCGTGCGCGAGCTCTCCACCGAGGCCAGGCAACCTATGCCCCGCCTCTACATCTCGCCCACCATGCAGCCCAACGCCTTCGCGACCGGTCGAAACCCCCGCAAGGCCAGCATCTGCGTGACCTACGGCCTCACCGGCCTGCTCAACGAGCAGGAGCTCCGCGGCGTGGTCGGCCACGAGCTGTCCCACATCTACAACCGGGACACCCTCATTTCATGCGTCGCCGCGGCCCTCGCCACGATGATCACATTCGTCGGCTACGTCGCCGCCCTCTTCGGCGGCTCGGACGACGACGAGGGCCCCGGCTTCCTCGGCGCGGTGCTCATGATGGTGCTCGGTCCCGTCGCGGCCGGCCTCATCCAGTCCGCCATCGCCCGCGCTCGCGAATACCAGGCCGACGAGGCCGGCGCCTTCCTCACCGGCGACCCGCTCGCCCTCGCCTCCGCACTGCGCAAGATCGAGATGTACGGCCGCCGGCACCCCCTGCCCGAGAACGCCCGCCTCGCCTCCGCCGCCCATCTCATGATCGCCAACCCGTTCCGCGGGCGCGGCCTCGGCCGCCTCTTCGCCACACACCCCGCCACCGCCGAACGCGTAGCCCGCCTCGAACGCATGGCGGGCTACCGCCGCTGACACCCGCGGCCGACCGCCGCCCGTTCCCCCTTTTTAGCCTTCTATTCGCCTGGCAGCTGAAGCCAGGAGTCGCCGGCCTTGTCGGGAATGCCGAAAGAGTCCTTCTTTCGGGTATCGCCGTTCCTCGGGTCGACCGCATAGCGCGCCGCCCCCGCGAATGCCCGATCGCCAGTCGACAGCCTCGTCCACAGAGTGAGGTTTCCCGAGGCGTCGAAATAAAGGCTGTGCGGATGTTCCTGCCGCGGATAACCGAGCTTGACCGCCGACGAAAATACACCTGTCGACAGGTTGTAATGCCGCAGCCCCGTCTTCGCCCCGGCCCGCGAGTATCCGACCACCAGCGCGACCGTCGCCCCGTCCTCCGCCAGCGCGACCGGGCCGTTGCTCGCCACCTCCCGCGGAACCATACGGCTCACCTGCTTGCGGCCGTCCGCGCCGAACACCGCGAACTCCGCCGCGCCTTTCGATGTGAACCGGTTCACCAGCAGACGAGAACCGTCGGGGCCGAACCCGAGGATCTCGTAGGCCGCCGGGATCTCGGCGTGCGTGCCCCGTTCGAGATCGACCAGCACACTTGGCCTCGTGCCCTTCTGGTCGCCCCTATCGTCCCCGTAGTCGAGCACGAGATACCGCCCGTTCGGGGAGAGCCTCGGGTCGATGTCCATCATCCCGAGCCCCTTGGGAGGCTTGGCCACCGCATCGGGAAGTGCCTCCACCGCGCCCGTCGCGACGTTACGCACCACCATCGTGTCGTCCGCCTCGCGGAAGTAGTGGATGAACCGGCCATCCCCACTGACCGCCGTCGGCGCCGGCCAGTACTTCACCGACGTGCCCTTCGCGTCCTTGGCGATAACGCGGACATCCGCGAGCTTCACCACCTTCCCCGACCGCAGCGTCATTTTCCACGGCCCGCAAGGAGCGGTGAAGGTGTTCTTCTCGCATGCGTCGGCCCAAGTGAAGCGCACAGTGTCGTCCGCATTCGCGGTGAAAAGCGCCTCTGGCATGGAAAACGCTCCCGCTTCGGCGGGCACACCCAATGCCATTCCCGCCGCCACGACCACCCCGAACACCACCGGCCTCTTCCCCATGGCTCCTCCTTTTCGCTTGTTCGACCATCACCTTGATGGACGCGAAAAAGCCCGGGAAAGTTGATTACGGACCGGCTACGGCATTGCATTCTCAGCCATCAACGGACCGCTGATCACAGCCTGATCGGCCCCGGCATGCAGGGCGAGATTCCACACGCAGGTGCCGCCGGCCGCCTCCGGCGGCGCGAGCCGTACGCCGCACCGGGCCGTCCCCCGGGGGCGGTGGCCCGAGGCACACGACGGCGTGCGCCCTCGTGGACGACGCTCCCGGCCGTGTGCCCCGGACATGCCTACAAGACCCCGTACGGCGGCAGCCGCCCCCTGAGCCTTGCCCACCCCGCCGACTAGCGATAGTTCGTGAACTGGAGGGCGATGTCCAGGTCCTTGCCCTTCAACAGGGAGATGATCTCCTGCAGGTCATCCTTCTTCTTCGAGCTCACCCGGAGCTCGTCCCCCTGGATCTGAGCCTTGACCCCCTTCGGCCCTTCATCCCGGATGATCTTCGAGACCTTCTTC
This sequence comes from Sinosporangium album, assembly GCF_900100605.1. Taxonomy (GTDB): domain Bacteria; phylum Actinomycetota; class Actinomycetes; order Streptosporangiales; family Streptosporangiaceae; genus Sinosporangium; species Sinosporangium album. The sequence continues at coordinate 246,042 of NZ_FNCN01000004.1, forward strand.
GCATTGTCTTGGTCGATCCCCTCCTTGAGGGCGACCCCCAAGCGATACTCCTTCCCCGACAGCCGCGGCTCGCCCGGGTCGAGAATCTTCAGCGACAGACCCCGCTTGATCAGCTTCTCCTTGAACACATCGAGAACCGCGTTCGCCCGCTCCTCGGAGTTCGCCCTGATCTCGATGTCCTTCTGCGCCCCCGCCCGGGCGATATTCGCCCCGGTGCCCTTGAAGTCGAACCGGTGCCCGATCTCCTTGAGCGTCTGGTTCAGCGCGTTATCGACCTCCTGCTGGTCGATCTTCGAAACGATGTCGAACGACGAGTCAGCCATACACGACCTTTCCGAGAAGGAAAAACACACCCCCGGCGCCCCCGCCCCCACACCGTCCAACAAACAGCGCGAAGCCAACGCCAGGCCACCCGCATGCACCACACGCCACGGGCCTGATCAGCCTAGCTACCATCCCGCTTACACGGGAGCCGCCGTCCCCACCATCCACCGGCCCCACCGGCCCCTCGTCCCCCACCGTTATGGATGTCACGCCACGCCCAGAAGTCCGCTATTCTTCTACCTGTCGCCGCGAGAGCGGCACACCCCAGGCAGGTTGCCCGAGCGGCCAAAGGGAGCGGTCTGTAAAACCGTCGGCTCAGCCTACGATGGTTCGAACCCATCACCTGCCACCAGCAGGGAAAAGAGCCCCTGACCAGCGGAGACGCGGTCAGGGGTTCTTTCGTTGATATCCGCTGTCCACGGCTGTCGGCGGCTCCCTACGGCTTGTCACGGCGAATGTGCGGCCAAGCTCTCGTTATGCCGGCCAAGTGAGGCGGCTCGATCGCCGACTTCAAGATCACGGTCGGCGGAGAGTCGCTGAAGGCCGTTGCCGCGGAGGTGTCGGACAGGTGGTTTGTCCAGAGCATCTTGCCGTATGCCCCTGGAGAGGTGCCGGTCTGGGCGGATCCGAAGCGGGAGAAGCGCGCAGAGCAGCAGAAGCCCGCAAGAGGCGATGGCTGCGGCACGTCGTGAAGCCCACGTTCGCCGCACGTGTGAACAGGGAGCGACCGGCGCCGCCCGAGGCATGTGGCGCCGTTCGCGGCCTCCTGTTGATGAGGGCGTCGAAGTCGCGTTCGATGCCGTTGGCGAACGAGCGCAGCGGGGCGACGTCGGCGGCGTGGACGGCACTCAGCCAGGGCTTGAGGGCGGCGGCCCGTGCTGTCTGTGCGAACAAGGATCTTGAGCGGCGGCCTGGGATCAGGTGAATGCGCGGTCGACGTTATTCGAATTCGCTCGACGGAGGGGACTCGTGCTGTGCTCCCCAGTCCCACAGTGCTTGGAGCACAGGGCCGAGACGGCGTCCGTGTGCGGTGAGTGTGTAGTGGACCCTGGGCGGCCAGCTTGGTAGGCGGCGGCGTTCGAGCACTCCGGCATTTGTCAGGTGAGCCAGCCGGTCGGAGAGGACTTTGTCCGACAGTGCGGGCAGGGTGTGGCGGAGCTCGGTGAAGGTGTGGTCGCCTCGCAGGAATTCCCGGATCAGCAGGGTCGTCCAGCGGCCGTGCAGGGTGGCGAGGGTGATCTCCACAGGGCAGGAGGGGGTGGGTTCGGTGACGTTTGCACGAGGATCGTCGGGTAAGCCCGGTTGGGCTGTGTAACCAACCGTTTGGTGAGTCACGAAGGCGTCTCCTAGCGTTATCGCGTCCGATTGATGTCGCCCTGCTGGAAGGACGCACATCGATGCTCTGGCAGCTCGCTGAACGTCCTGAGTGACGTGCCCATGGTATTCGCCGAGAGGTTCAACGCCGGTGATGCGGCGGTGGCGCCGGTCCGCAACGCGGCGACACGGCATCTGACGGATTGATGATCTTTCGTACGGGGGCCTGAAGTGGCCCGGACATCGTCCGGGCCACTTCAGCACATCTCCTGTGTCACGCTACTGCGCTACCGACAACGCGTCGGAACGCCGGACGTAGACGCGGCAAGACACCGTTGCCCTGCTTCGCTAGCCCTGTTTCGCTAAAGGCCAGAGCGACACGGCCGCGTGCCACACATCGGTCAGCCCTTACGCGGTGGCGCCCTGCTGCTGACTGATCACGAAATCCTGGAGGATCAAGGACTTGTCCTGTGCGAGAAACACACCGCCGCGAGCGGCAGGATCCCAGCCATTCGCGAGAGCATGCTCGACGACCGCCCGCACATCCCTTGGGGTAGGGAATGCCGTGTCGGTTGCGCAATATCCCCAGGGCCCACCTTCGTAGGTCGAAACCAGGTCCGCCTGGAGCCTCTGACCGTTCTTTCCTCCGCCCCAGACCCGGAGACGGACACACCGCCGACAAGCCCCATCGCCCGTTGTATGGCCGATACGCGCCGTCCAGACGAAGACCTGGTTGCCAATGCGCAACGTCCGCATCCTGCTCTTCACGCACACGCCTCCGAAGCTTAAGGAGCACTCACGGGCCCGGCACGGCTTCAACGCTAACGCACGGGATGTACGCAGGATGCTCTCTGAGGGAGAGGAACGGGATTCCCGCTTATCCGATCAAGGTGATGGTCGCCGGCGAGGGCATCGACTCGACGTTTTGTTCGCTGACCTCGGTAGCTGGGCAACGGCAGGGCCGCGTCAGTCCGACTCGCCTAAACATCCTTAAACGCTCTGATAGGTATTGGGTAGCAGGTCGACTACTCGCATTAATCACTGAAATAAGCTAGTGCAGCGGTTTGCATCATGCAGTAGGTGCATCTACTACATAGTCCTATCAGGTGATATTTCCCAGTCCGGTCCTCGAAATGGTTGGTAGCCGGGCGCTAGGAAACCGGAAAACTCGACGCGCAGTCGCAGGTTAGGTGGGGCGTCGGCTCCGTTGATCTGAGCCACGTGGAGATCGGCGAGGTTGTGGTTACGCACTGCGTGAACGTAGTCGAGCAAGAGGTCGGGGACCCAGCCCAGCTCCACGCCATCCCCGGTGACCAGCAGCGCGCGGGGGTTCGCGGGATTCTCCGGGTTATCACGCAGCTCGAGAAGCTCGCCGATCCGGAGTTGGGAGATCCGTGCCTCGTGTCCAGATAGGTGGCGCAAACCGTGTACGAAGAACGTTGCTGAGGTTTGGCCGTTCTCATTCACATGAGGTTCCGGCACCAGGAAGATCGCATCACCCGCGCGTCGTCCCCCAGAGCGGCCCAGGATCGTCAGCTCGGAAGAGTTGGCGCTCAGCCCCAGCACGTTTAGATACTGTTGGTAGTCCGGTCGACGCCGATTCATGATCCTCTGGCTGAACAATGGAAAGAGATTCTTTGACCGGTAATGGCGGGTCAGATCGGCGAAACCGAGCAGTGGCCTAAAGCCAGGAATGTCGCGAACCCGTTGGAGGTAGGCGAAGACGAACCCCGCAGGGGAAGTCCGCAGGACCCCTACCGGCGAGATGGAGCGAGTCTTAGGATCTTGCCGGGCGACGATCAATCGGGTCGACCCCCCTCGCGAGCGAGCTTTGCTAGACGAAGGCGGAGCGGCAATGGTCACTGGGCTATCCATCGAGCAGCCTCCTCCGGTTGGTGTCCATGAGCTCCACTGCGAACGTACGTGCCTCCACTGACATTTCCGGGGTCGTGGACGCCAGCATGTTCAGATGATCTTTACCCAAGTCTCGCACTCGGTCCCTCCAGTATGCGCGAACAGCCTCACTGAGCATCTCTAGCCCCCGCCGCGCGAACTCCACGAGAGTCACCTTCCTGCAGTCCTGGAACCGATGCGCAGTGCCGTTCCGCAGGTATGCCTCCCACTCGACGGGGTTGCCGAGCTTCCTCCTCCGATGATCATCGGTCAGATGGAAGCCGAGGCTTGTCGCGTGATCGTATGTGGGACATAGGCCGCGGTCCGTCTCTTCCGGCCCCAGGAGGACCGCCCAGTTGGCCGAGTGTCGGTCGCGGTTAGCGATCACTGCGTCGAGCACTAAGTAGCCGGCAAAGAGATCGAAAGCATTGAACCGAGGTGGGAGGTTGGAGTTTGGCGGTGGTCCGAACTTATGCAAGACCGTGCGGATGTTGTCGAGGGTATGTCCGGCACGGTGCTTATCCCTTGGGTCATGAGTGCCCAGGTGGTCGGAGAGGAGCACATGTCCGGGCTGGAGCTCCCAAAATTCGGGCTTGACGTCGTAGGAGACGCATCCTCGTTTTCCGTTGCGGACGGCGAGGTCAATCCGCGCCGCGGGGACGCCCAGTCGCTGGGCCACCTCTGAGGCGAGTTTCTCTGGCCAGTGATCTGCCTGCTCGGCGGTGTCATTGCGGACGTTCGGCTTGAACAACGCCGACAGGCTGGTATTCGGGTCGATCAGCCAGATCTTCTCATCAGACCCGTCTGCTTCAAATTGGTCGACATCCCAGCCCGTGACGTCAACCACCGGGAACATCTTGGCCATCCCATTACAGTACCAAGTGATCTGATCACTCTAAGTTAGAGTCGACCAAGCGGTCCATCCAACTGCAGTGGCTTGGACCCAAAGGTTCTACCATAACGTGATCTCAGTAAATTGCTGGTGATGCTCACCCTTCCTGCGTGTGAGGCTAACCGCCGGGCTCTCGATGTCGCCGAATTGGCTGAGGCCGACACCCAATTTTGACGCAGGGGCTGGTGGACCCGATCCATCCCGTGACGCAGGTACGCCGAGGTTCGTTATGGATAAGGTGTTTCCGCATCATCGGGGGCGTGGGGGAATGTACGGCTCCGGACGGCAGCCGGTTTAGGACCTGCTGCCGCCGCGGAGGTGGACCGGGTGCCGGCCCGGCCCGGCCGCGGTTGTCTCAGGCGTGTGCAACGCGAGCCTGATCCTGTCGCTGGGGCTAGCGAGTCGGGGCGATGGCGTCGAACTCGATGGGGAGGTGGCGGGGGCCGCGCAGGGCCGGGTTGGGGCGGTACGGCGGGGGCTCGGCGACCAGTCGGGGGTTGACCAGCCGATGGGCCAGGGCGGAGAGGGCCACCTGGGTTTCGACCCGGGCCAGGGGGGCGCCGTAGCAGTAGTGGATGCCGCTGCCGAAGCCGAGGTGGGCGTTGTCGGTGCGGTCGGGGTCGAAGCGGTCAGGGTTGGTGAAGCGGTTGGGGTCGCGGCTGCCGGCGGCGAGGACGAGCGTGAGGGGTGAGCCCTGCGGGATGGTGGTGCCGGCGAGGTCGATGTCCGCCAGGGTGCTGCGACTGGTCAGCATGTGCACCGGTGGTTCGTAGCGGAGGAGTTCCTCGACGAGCGGGGTGACCAGGTGGGGTTCGCGGCGCAGCCGTTCGAGCGTGTCGGGGTGGCGCAGCAGGGTGAGTATGCCGTTGGCGACGAGGTTGACGGTGGTCTCATGGCCGGCGATCAGCAGCAGCGAGGCGGTGTTGAGCACGTCGGCGCGGGACATCGGCCCGTGCGGTCCGGCGTCGGTGAGCATGCCGGAGATCAGGTCGTCGCCGGGGTGGAGGGCGCGGGCGTCGGCGAGGGTGTTGAAGTACTCGCCCAGTTCGCGCCTGAGCTGGGTTCTTCTGCGCTGGCGCTCCTCGAATGTTCCGGTGGTGGGGTCGATGGTCTCGACGGTGGCGTCGGCCCAGAGGTGGAAGCGCGGCTCGTCTTCGCGTGGCACGCCGAGCAGGTGGCAGATCGCGGTTACGGGGAGCGGGTAGGTGAACTCTTCGACGGCGTCGATGCGGTTTTTTCCGGCGAAGCCGTCGATCAGGTCGTTGGTGACCTTGGTGAGCCATGGGCGGAGCGCTTCGATGCGCGCGGGGGTGTGAGGCGGCCCGAACGGGCGCATGGCCAGTTCCCGCAGCCGGTCGTGGTCGGGTGGGTCCAGGCCGATGAAGGGGAGGAGCAGCGCGGATGACTCGTCCTCGCCGGTCAGGCGGGGGTGCTTGCGGGGATCGGAGCTGACCCGCGGGTCGTGCAGCAGCGCGACGATCTCGTCGTAGGTGCTGACCACGTAGGTGCCGTCGGCTTCCCGCGTCACCGGGGTTTTGCGCAGCTCGGCGTACAGCGGGTACGGGTTCGCCCGGTTGGTGGGGTCGAGGATCTGCTGGAAGAGGCTGGCCTGTGCCATGACGATGCCTTTCGTGAGCGTCGCCCATGCCCGGTCGCCGTTGGCGCGTTGGGCGGCGCTCTGGCGAGAGGTCGGGTCAGTGGTGACGGATGAGTTCGGCGCGGCGCTCGCTGGGGTCGTGGCCGGTCACGATGACGGTGGCGTGCAGGTCACGGACCGGCTGCTCGGGCATCTGCGCCGACATGGGTTCCCGTTCGGCCGGCCGGTCGACGACATCGTGCTCGGGCGGGAACGGCGCAGCCGCCTCGATCAGGCGCTGGTAGAACTCCAGCCACTTGCCCTGGTCGAACGCGACCGCGGCGATGATGCGCCCGGCATGCCCGTAGGCGGCCACGAAGCGCCGCTCGGCGAGGGAGCCCTGGGTGATGACGACCTGGTCGGCGAAGGTCGGTACGCCTACCGACTTGATGGTGATGCCGAACTGGTTCGACCAGAACATCGGGCTGGCCAGGTGCGGCCACCGGTCGGCCTGGGCGCTGACCATGTTGTGTGCGGCGACCTGGGCCTGGGTGACCGCGTTGCCCCAGTGTTCCAGCGCTAGGAACTGGTAGTTGTAGAGCGGATGCGGGAATCGCGCGACGTCCCCGGCCACGAAGACGTCGTCGGTGGTCACGCCGTTGATGTCGAACGCCCGGCAACCGGCGTCGCAGGCCACTCCCCACACGCCGGCGGCCAGTCCCGAGTCGTGCAGCCATTCGGTGTTGCGTACGGCGCCGAGCGCCACCACGGCCACGTCGGCGTCGAGTGCGGTGCCGTCGGACAGGTGGGCGCGGCGCAGCCGGCCGGAGTCGTCGCCTTCCAGGCGTGTGACGGTGAGGCCGCAGCGCAGGTCGACGCCGTGCTCGCGCTGCAGGTCGGCGGCCACCGCGCCGATCACCCCGCCCAAGGCCCCCACCAGGGGCGCCTGGCCCCGTTCGACGACTGTGACCGCCAGGTCGCGTTGGCGGCAGACCGAGGCGACCTCGGACCCGGTGAACCCGGCGCCGATGATCAGCACTCGCCGGGGCCGGCGGTCCAGTAGGCGCCGCAACGCGGCGGCGTCGTCGCTGGTGCGCACCACGACCACGCCGTCGAGCTCGGCCTCGGCCTCGTTGAACCACGGTCGGGCACGGGTCCCGGTGGCGATCAACAGGCGGTCGTAGTCGACCGAGCCGCCGTCAGCGAGCAGGACCTGCTTGGCGACGGGGTCCAGCCCGGTGGCGCGGACGCCGAGCAGCCACTGCGCGTTGACATCGTCGCTGAACGGCAGGCGGGTGCGGTCGGCGGTGATCCAGCCGTCGATGACGTGTTTGGACAGGGGCGGGCGGTCGTATGACCTATGCCGCTCTTCCCCGATCATCGTCAGCGAACCGGTGAAGCCCTCCCGGCGCAGGGTCGCTGCGGCGGTCAGGCCCGCCAGCGACGCACCGACGATCACAATGTGACCTTCGCGCCGCAGGCGCTCGATCGCCTGGTCCACCGTGCCCACCGCGGCTGGGCTGTGCGCTGCGCGCCGCGCCGGGATCGCCGCGGCCACCCCTGTGGGTGCTGTGGCGGAATCCTCTCCGTCGATCCGGTCCACTCGGATGGCCTGCACCGGGCACGCCGCCGCGGCCCGCAGGACGTGCTCACGCTGCGCCTCGTCGGGTTCGGGGTCGTACATCAGCGCCTCGGCGCCCTGTAGCCGGAACACCTCGGGAGCCAGAAAGGCGCACTGCGCATACCCCTGGCAGCGAGTCAGGTTCACCACAACCCTCATGACCTCCACCTTCCCGCCTCATGTGGCCTCACGCTGTGCTTTCCACCAGGTACCAGCCAAACCTCCGCAAGCCGCCTTAAAGCTCCCCCTCGACAGGGTGCGTGCGGCCGACCCGAGGGAGGTGGCGAGGTTCGCGGGCCGGGGACAACGCGCGGGCCGGGGACATCGCGCGGATCAGGAGCAGGAGCCTCGCTCGGAGGTGGTGGGGGCAGGGATGGGGGCTGGGGCCGTACGAGTGGGGTGGTGGGGGGATCCACGGGCGGCCGGGTGATGGGCCGGCCACCAGTGGATGATCTACGAGGCATCGTCAAGGCTTGAGAAGCTTGTCGATGATGTAGACGTTGGCGTTGGCTGTCATGATGGCGCCGCAGGTGACGTTGGCGTCCTTGACGGTGATGGTGCCGTTCCCCTTGGTGGTCAGGGTTCCGCCTTCAAGGGTGGTGAGCGTGGCGCTCTTGAGGTCGGCCGGCTTCTTGCGGCCTTCCACCACGTGGTACTTGAGGATCTTCCTGAGCTTCTCCTTGTCGCCGAGGAGCTCGCTGAGCTGGTCCTGCGGCACCTTGGCGAATGCTTCGTTGGAAGGGACAAACACCGTGATGTCCTTGGCGTCGTTCAAGGTGTCGGTGAGTCCTGCCCGCTTGACGGCGGCGGCGAAGGTGGTGAGGCTCGGGCTGCTGGCCGCGGCGGCGACGACGGGTTTGCTCGCCATGTCGGTGAGGCTGCCCGGGCCGGAGCTCGGGATGGCCTTGCAGGCGGGGCCGACGGGTGGGACGATCGCCGGCGGCGTTCCGGTCGGCGTCGTCGTGGCCGTGCCGGTGGGCGTCGGTGTGGTGGTCTGGGCCTCGGTGGGAGTCACCCCCGGGGTGCCCGTCTCCTCTCCGGGCGGGGGCGCGGTGCCTCCGGGGACCCCGGGTTCGGTGCCGCCGGGCGCGGGTGGCGCTTCAGGTCCCGGCTCGCCTGGCGCTTGGCCGGGTGGTGCCTCTGTGGCGGGTGCGGCCGCCGGCTGCGCTGCTTGCTTGGCGATCCGTGTTTGGGCTGGCGTTGTGCCGCAGGCCCCGGTGAGGGCCACTGCGGCCAGCGCCGACGCGAGTAGAGCGGTCCTGTTCATGCGGTCGTTCCCCCCGTTTTTATCGACCACAATGGGTCTGCTGTCGCACCCGGGCATAAAGGACGTTCGCCCGGCGACGGGTATATACCCAGCCAAAACAGGCGAGATGGTCATGCTGGTTGTCTGTGGTGCATGTGTCGTGTACCGGTACAGGTGGGATTCGGCTTAGTGTGTGGCCTCATGGAGAGGCGTTGGGTCGGGCCGGATGGCTACGAGATCACCTCGGCCATGCGCGCGGGACGCCAAGTGCTCCGTATCCGTAGGCATGGCCGACTCGTGGCCGACTGCGTATCGGTCGAGCAGGTGGCGGGATTCGTCGACCTCGCCGATCTCTGTGAGGTCATCCCGCTGCCCAGACGGGATTCAGGCCGACGAATGGCCGTTACATAGCGCTGGGGCATCCGAGAAGAGTTCCCCGTGGCACGGTCCATGCGGGAAGGCGACTGCGTTGAAGAATTCTGTACCGATCCTTGCTCCGGCCATGTCTCTGGCGGCGGGTCTCGCCCCTCGCGCCGTCAGGGGGCCGTCACAAGGTCGCCGGACGGCTGTCACGGGGCCGCCCATCGGCGGGCCTTTCGGCGAGTACGGCAGGAGCCGCGAGATCGGCTGCGGGCACCGTACACCGCCATCGTCACGTTGAGTGACTTCCGGGGCGGGGTTAAACCCTGCTTTGCCGCCGAAGGGGACTTTCGCGCGTCCAGCTCGGCGGCAGGCCCTGCCGAGGGGGCGCTGAGCCCTGCTGAGGGGGCGCTGCCGCCGTCTCGTGACGGGTACGGCGGGGCCCCCGGTGTGGTGATCCAGGGCCCCGTGGTGTCCTGTGGTCGAAGGGGGACGCAAGTCTGACGTTCGGGGGGAACATTATGAGGTGGACTATTGGCCCGATTGCGCTGTTTGTGCTGGTCGGCGCATGTGGGAGTGGTAGTGGAACGCGTGTGGAGCGCAAGACCGCACCCTCGCCTTCGCGTGCGATGCCGGTGTATGTCGTTGCCTATATGGGCCGGCCGCTCCAGCGTCCGCCCGCCATGGGGCTGAACAAGGTCTCCGCCATGACCAAGATCCAATGGCGGTCGTGGGGAGGTGCCACCGCGGTCGGCGTGGGGGAGGTGAACGGCTTGTGGTGCCTGCCTCAATGCGAGACCAAGGGATATCCCGCGACGATCACACTCAGTAACATTCGCTGGGGGAAGCGGGGCGGGTTCTACGCCGGTTTCACCGTCAACGCCCCGGGGCTGCCCGAGGAGCAGGCCAAGCGTCTCACCGATCAGAGATTCAGCTCGCGCGAGCGGTGACGTGATCAGGGCGGGTCTCGCGGAGGGCGATCCGGTGGACAGGCTCGGGTGACGAGTGCGGCGCGGCCGGCGCCGTTGGCGCGGTCGTCTGTCACGGTCGTCTGTCGGGCTCCGGATCGCCCTCTCCGCCCTCTGGGGCTTGGGGCGGTGCTGGTCACGCGGGTGCCGGGAGAGGGGGAGCGTGTCGGTGCCGGGGGAACTTCAGATGATTCGCGCACGGGGCGAGCCCGGTGTATGGTTACACCTGTCCGCAGCGCGGACGAGGCCCCGTTAGCTCAGTCGGCAGAGCGTCTCCATGGTAAGGAGAAGGTCTACGGTTCGATTCCGTAACGGGGCTCCACTCCTTTAAAGGGCCTGTCCCGGGTTTTCCGGAGCGGGCCTTTTCGCTTAGATGAAGTATTGATTTACGGTCTGCGGCGTTCTTGCGGCATACTGGGGGGGTGCCTGGCCCGCTCCGGCGGGGCTGGAGCGATGTGCGAGACACTCGCTCGGGTCGGGTATCCTTTCGTGGCCGGTTTAGTTTGCCGGTCCAAGGCGGAGTAGCTCAGTCAGGCAGAGCAAACGGCTCATAATCGTTGTGTCGCCGGTTCAAGTCCGGCCTCCGCTACTACCCTCCTCAGCCACCTCGCAAGGGTGGCTGACGTGGGTTGTCCCTAGTCCCAAACGTAGAAAGGCACTCCCACGTGGCTGCCACCGACGTTAGGCCGAAGATCACGCTGGCCTGCCAGGAGTGCAAGCACCGCAACTACATCACGCGGAAGAACCGGCGCAACGACCCGGACCGGCTTGAGCTGAAGAAGTACTGCCCCAACTGCAAGACGCACCAGCCGCACCGCGAGACCCGCTAGGTTCTCCCGCAGGTCCCTGATCGCCGAGGCCGTCGTGCCGCTCCGGTGGCAGGAGTGCTTGCTGTTGCAGTTCATCACGCATCATCACGCAGGACCGGTGTGCCGCTGACGGCACCCGGTCTGTCGTGTTTCCGGACCTTGTTCGGATACCTCGTTCGGGTGCCTTGTTCGGGTGCGTGAGAGCGTTCCTTTGCGTGGCGGTGGGTTCGGGGCGCGGCGCGCCGAATCTTGAGCGTCGATGCAGGCGGCTCCGCCCGCGTACAGTCTTGCTGCCCGCCTTGCTGCCCGCACAGCGTTGAAGGAGTCGAAGACACGATGGCGTTGAACCGCGATTTCATCGGGCGCGTATACCCGCCCTCAGCCCCCTATGAGGTCAGCCGGGTGAAGATCCGCGAGTTCGCCACCGCCATCGGCGACGCGAACCCGATGTGTCTCGACACCGAGCTCGCCCGGGCCGCGGGACACTCCGACGTGGTGGCCCCGCCGACCTTCCCGATCGTGTTCTGCCTCCCGAGCGACGCGCTGATCGACCCCGAGCTCGGCCTCAACTACGCGATGGTGGTCCACAGCGAGCAGCGGTTCGAATACCAGCGTCCGATCGTGGCCGGCGACGAGCTCGTCAGCACCGCGACGATCACCGAGATCCGCAGCATCGCCCGCAACGAACTGATCACCATCAAGACAGACATCGTCGACGTCCACGGCAAACTCGTCTGCACCGCCTACAACAGCATCGTCGAGCGCGGAGGAGCGGCATAACCATGGCTGCCACGGTCAAATACGACGACGTCGAGGTCGGCCAGGAGATCCCCGCCGCCGACTACCCCGTCCGCCGCGTCAACCTGGTGATGTACGCCGGGGCCTCCGGAGACTTCAACCCCATCCACTGGAACGAGCGCTTCGCGAAGACCGTCGGTCTGCCTGACGTCATCGCCCACGGGATGTACACCATGGCCCAGGGCGGCCGTTTCATCACCGACTGGGTGGGAGACCCGGGCGCGGTCATCGACTACGGAGTCCGTTTCTCCTCCATGGTGGTCGTGCCCGACGACGACCAGGGCACCGTCATCCGGGTGAGCGGTGTGGTGAAGGAGAAACTTGAGGACAAGCGCGTGGTCGTGGCGCTGACCGTCAAGTCCGGCGACTCGCGGGTCCTGTCCCGGGCCCAGTCGGTCGTCCAGCTTGCCTGACTTCCTGACCCGCAATCACTCGAGCCGCGAATGCGGCACGGAACGCCGGATGACCGTTTCTTCCGCCCCGACCCCATAAGCTGGCAAGGCTGGACGGGTACCGCTGGGTTGAGGACACGCATGGCTGACCGGATAGAGGGCGTACGGCTTGCGCCGTACACCACACTGAAGCTGGGCGGACCGGCTCGCGCGTTCACGGAAGTGAGATCGGCCGAGGCGCTGGTCCACGTGATCGGCGAGGCCGACCGGAACGAAGAGCCGGCGCTCCTGCTGGGCGGCGGCAGTAACCTCGTGGTCTCTGACGAGGGTTTCGACGGGCTTGTCGTGCGCGTGGCCTCCCGCGGCGTCACCGCGGCCGAGGCCGGCGACATGGTCCTCGTCACCGTCCAAGCGGGCGAGGACTGGGACTGGCTCGTCGAGCGGGCCGTAGCGGAACAATGGTCGGGCATCGAATGCCTGTCCGGCATTCCCGGCCTGGTGGGGTCGACGCCGATCCAGAACGTCGGTGCCTACGGGCAGGACGTGTCGCAGACCATCGCCCGGGTCCGGGTTTTCGACCGCACCACGCGAGACATCCTCGACCTCGACGCCGAGCGCTGCGGCTTCTCCTACCGCTACAGCATGTTCAAGGCCCAGCCGACACGCCACGTGGTCCTGTCTGTCACCTACGCCCTCGAACGGTCACCCCTGTCCGGCCCGATCGCCTACAAGGAACTCGCCCTCACCTTGGGCGTCGAGCTCGGCGACCGGGTGCCGCTCGCCGACGCCCGCAAAGCCGTACTCGCCCTCCGGCGCTCCAAAGGCATGGTGCTCGACACCCGCGACCCCGACACCTTCAGCGCCGGCTCGTTCTTCACCAACCCGGTGTTAACCGAAAAGCAGGCCATCGAGCTCGAAGTACGTGCCCCAGGTCACCCACGCTGGGACATGTCGGACGGCACCGTCAAAGTGCCGGCCGCCTGGCTCATCGAACGGGCAGGCTTCGCCAAGGGCTACAGCCGGGGCGCCGCACGCATCTCCACCAAACACACCCTGGCCCTGACCAACCCCGGCCTCTCGGCGACCACCCACGAGCTCCTCGCCCTCGCCCGCGAGGTCCGCGACGGCGTCCGCAGCCGCTTCGGCGTCACCTTGGTCAACGAGCCGGTCCTGGTGGGCCTGGCGTTTTGATGGCGACGCTTCGCGTCGCGGGGAATGGGCTCTTGATCCGGTGTTTTCCCTCCTCGTTGAGGGGCGGGCCCTGGTTGGCCCATGCCTGGGGGGCTGTTAGCATGCAAGCGAAACACCGAAGGGGAGTAGTCCCAATCGCGTGATCGACATGCTGGCACGCAGTGCGTGCCCGGTCGCGCGGGCCTTCACGGGCGGACGAGACCTTCGGCCTGGCGGTTATGCACAACTGCTGCCGGGCCGAAGTCGCGTGCCGCAGAGCAGTTTCCCTCGGTTTCGCTTCCGCTTCCGGCCCGGTCGCACGGCGCAGAGAGGCGACCTTGGAAGCGTTCTGGATCAGCCTGGTTGTGATCTTCGTGGCGGAGCTCGGCGATAAAAGCCAGCTCATGGCCATGACTTTCGCGACCCGGTTCAAAGCATGGCCGGTTCTGGCCGGCATCACGCTCGCGACGACCGTTGTGCACCTGATCAGTGTGGCCCTCGGCGGGCTCGTCGGTGACGTGCTCCCCACAACGGCGATCAGCATTGTCGCCGGCATCGCGTTCCTCGGGTTCGCGATCTGGACTCTCCGTGGGGATGAGCTCACCGACGAGGAGGCGCGTAAGGCGCAGAGCACGACAAGGTCTGCGCTGATCGCGGTGACGGTCGCGTTCTTCCTCGCCGAGCTCGGGGACAAGACGATGCTCGCCACCATCACCCTCGCCACGCAGCATGGGTGGTTGGGCACGTGGATCGGTTCGACCGTCGGCATGGTGGCGGCCGACGCGTTGGCCATCGTCGTGGGCCGGATGCTCGGCAAGCACCTCCCGGAAAAGATCATCCGGTACGGCGCAGCCGCCGCGTTCGCCGTCTTCGGCGTCATCTTGATCGTGCAGCCGCTGGTCGGCTGACGGCGGTGCCGGGAGGCGACGCGGCTGTCAGCTCAGCAGGACGCGGTCATCAGCTCAGTAGGGAGAGGCGGTGGGCCGCCGCCGCTGCCTCTCCCCGCGTGGAGACGGAGAGCTTGCCCAGGATGTTCGACACGTGGACACTCACGGTTTTCGTGGAGATGAACAGTTCCCCAGCGATGTCCCGGTTGGACCTGCCTTGGGCAACAAGGCGAAGTACTTCCCGTTCGCGAGGGGTGAGCGTGTCGCCGCCTGCGGCGGCGGGCGGGTTCGGGCCGCCGGTCAGGTTGACCCCGACCCGGCGGGCGAGGCTCTCCGCGTCGGCCATGAGCGGGGCCACACCGGCGGCTTCGGCGATCGGATGGGCATGGCGGAGCCGTACGGCTGCCGCCTCGCGGTCGCCCCGCTGGGCGGCGGCGTCGGCGGCGAGGTACAGGGCTCTGGCGTGCAGGTGGGGCCGCTTGAGCGACTCCCAGACGGAGGCGGCCTGGTCGTATCCCCCCTGGTAGAGGAGGCTGTAGCCCTCGGCGACGGGGCTGTTGACGGTCATGCGGGAGACGGTCGTGTCGGCGAGGGCGCGGATGGCGGCGGCGCGTGCGGGGTCGGTCGCCGCGGCGCGGTTGCAGGCGGTGCTGACGGTGGACAGGAGCCGCCAGCCGAGCAGGGGCTTATTCGCCGAGGTGGTCTTCATGGCCTCCTCCGCGGTGCGGAGGGCGGCGTCCAGGTCGTCTTTGAGCAGATGGAAGCTGATCATCAGCCGGGAGTTGGCGTTGAGTTCCTGGATGAAGTCATCGGTGACGGGTGTGTCTCCGCCGATCTCGTTGAGGATCGTTTCGAGCAGGTCGATCTCGCCCCGGGCGACAGCGACATCCGCGCGGGTGCGCAGCAGGTGGTGGCGGCTGCGGAGGGTCGGGTCCATGCTGAGGGCTTTGTCGATGACCTTGGTCGCCTCGTCGAACCGGCCGAGGGATTCGAGGGCTTCGGCCCGGTTGTTGGCGATGAAGACGCCGGAAACCCGGTAGAGGCCGTAGTCCCGGGCGAGCTGTTCCCCTTTGAGCGCGATGGCGAGGGCCTCTTCGGAGCGGCCGAGGTTGTTGAGGGAGTCGACGGTGTTGCCGATGGCCCGGAGGGTGAGCCTCGGCATGCCCGCGCGTTCGCCTATCCGCTGGGCGCGCTGGTTGGTGGCCTGCTGGGCGTTGAGGTCGCCGCGCATCGCCTGGCCCACGCCGAGGTTGAGCACGAAGTCGGCCTGGAGCGCGTCGTCGCCTTCGGCGCGGGCGATCCGCAGCCCTTCCTGGGTGAGGGCGGTGCCTTCGATCACGTCGCCGCGGAAGATGAGGAAGAAACCGAGCTTGTTGAGCACGTGGGCCCTGGCCAGGCCGGGGAGTGGGACCAGGCTCTCGGCGTGGCGGAGGTCGTCGAGCGCTCCGGGCCGCCGCTTCTGGATCTTGCATTGGGAGATTCGCACGACGAGTTCGGCCACCCGCTCCGGTTCGGCCGTCTCGTCGAGCTCCTCCAGAGCGGCCTTGGCGAAACGCATGCTGCGGTCCATGTCGCCGCCGGAGTCGGCCGCCGCGGAGGCGCGTTCGAGGACGCTGGTGTGGTCGGCGCCGATGCGCTCGGCGGCGTCGGGGATCTTGTCCCACAGGCTGAGGACGCGTTCGAGCATCTGGACCTGCTCGGTGTAGGCGAGTGCGGCGCCCGACTTCTGTGCGGCCTGCCAGGCCGAGGTCAGCGCCCAGAGGTCGTTGCGGGCGGCGTACCAGTGGTGGGCGATCTCGATGGCGGCCCGGCCGGGCGGGACGAGCGTCCGGTCGCGTTCGATCTCTTCGGCGAAGCGGGCGTGGAGCCGTATGCGCTCGCCGGGCAGTAGTTCCTCGTGGACGGCTTCGCGGATGAGGGCGTGCCGAAACGTGTAGGCGCCGTTGTCGGTGACCTGGATGACGTTGGCGGCGATGGCCGGCCGTAGTGCGGCTTCGAGGTCGATGTCGGAAAGGCCGCTGACGGCGGCCAGCAGCGCGTGGCCGATCCGGGTGCCGCCTGAGGCGGCGATGCGCAGGACCTGCTGGGTGGCGTCGGGGAGACGTTCGACGGAGCCGATGATCACGTCGTGGAGGGAGGTGGGGAACGAGCAGTCGCCGCCGCACTCCATCAGGCCCTCGACGAACAGCGGGATACCCTCGCTGCGGTTGAAAACCTTGGTGACCAGCGCGTATTCGGGTGTCTGCCCCATGATCCCCGCCATCTGCGCGGAGACCTCATCCTTGGTGAAGCGCGGCAGTTCCAGGCGTGCGATGCCTTCGAGCCTGCTGAGCTCGGCGAGCACGGGTCGGAGCGGGTGCTGCCGGTGAAGGTCGTCGGAGCGGTACGTCAGCACCATGAGCACCGGTGCGGCCCGCAGGTTCCGGCTCAGAAAGGCGATCAGGTCGCGGCTTGAGCGGTCGGCCCAGTGGATGTCCTCGATGACGAGGAGCACCGGGCGGTGTTCGGCGAGTCGCTCCAGTAACGTGAGGAACTGCTCGAACAGCCGCGCCCGGCCGATGCCGGTTTCGACGTCCCCATCGGGTGTGCCGAACTCCGGCAGTAGCCGGGCGAAATCGCGGGAGGCTCCCTCGGGCAGCAGCGCCTGGATGCCCTCGGTGCCGGTCTCGCGGACGAGTTGGCGCAGCGCCGCCGTGAACGGAGCGTAGGCCAGTCCTTCCGACGACAGCTCGACGCAGCCGCCCGCGAGGACGTGGGCGCCCTCGCGCGCGGCCTGTTCGGAGAACCGCTGTACCAGTCGGGTTTTACCGATGCCCGCCTCACCGCCGAGGAGTACGGCGGAAGCGGTGTGGCTTCGGGATTGCTCGAGAGCTTCGGCCAGGCTGGACAGCTCGCTCTCTCGCCCGACGAAGACGGGGCTCACCAGCCGACCTATCACGTCGTCCAGCATGGCATGCCTTTATCGGATATTTCCTCTTATTTTTCCGTGAGCGGGCCGCTGAAGAGCAGGTCAGGGGGGTTTGGTGGCCCGGCCGCGAGGGAGGGTGCGGCCGGGCTCACATGGCGGCGTCATAGGTTCGCAAGCTTGCCGAAGAGCGACCGTCGCCGTACGGCGACGCCGCGACCCGTCCTGACGCATTCCGCCTCTCGCACCGTGTGGTGGCGGGCGGCCTGCGCGCGTAGCTCCTCCGCGCGGACGAGGATCAGTTGATAGTGGAGCTCAGGAGCCATCCGTGTGCCTTTCGATGTCGCCGAGAACCTGCCTTCTCCGACACCTTCAACGGTGCGGCTAAGGCCCCCTTCGCCACATCGGACGGATGCCTTATCTCTTGCCCAACCTTCGACTCCCGACTACCTAGGACACGCCGAAGTACCGCCTTGGACCAGCGACGATGATGCTCCGTGAGAGCTTTCACGATCATCTCGCCGACCTTCGCGCCGCTCGCGCGGGGCGGCGGCTCGCGCTCTCGTACGGCTGACGCCGAAGCGCCTCCGTGGCCGGGAACGGTCCCGGACGTGGAACACCGGGGATCGAAGTGACATGGGCGAAAGCTGATGAAAAGTCGGGACCGCCGCGGTCCAGTTCCGGTTTGGAATCCATCACCTGGGTCGGCATGCTAATGAGGTGTCAACAGTGACTACCTCACTCGTGGACGTGGCGTCCTCCGACGCCACATTGCGAGGATTCCTGCACGGCTTGCCCGGCGTAGACCGAGTGGGCGCCGATCAGCGGGCCGCGGCGCTGGCCACACGTTCGATCAAGACAGCGGCCAAGGCCCACGCCATCGACCTGGCGATCTCCATGGTGGACCTCACCACATTGGAGGGCGCGGACACCCCCGGTAAGGTCCGGGCGATGTGCGCCAAGGCCGTACACCCGGATCCCACCGACCCGTCCGTTCCCCGTGTCGCCGCCGTCTGCGTGTATCCGGACCTGGTGGCCGACGCCGTACGCGCCCTCTCCGGGAGCGGGGTGAAGGTCGCGAGCGTGGCGACCGCGTTCCCCAGCGGACGGTCCTCGCTGGAGGTGAAGGTCGCCGATACGGCGCTGGCGGTCGCCGCCGGAGCCGACGAGATCGACATGGTGATCGACCGAGGAGCGTTCCTCGCCGGAGACTATCGGACGGTGTACGAGCAGGTCGCAGCGGTCAAGGCCGCGTGCGGAGCGGCTCACCTCAAGGTGATTCTGGAGACCGGCGAACTCGCGACCTACGACAACGTGCGCCGGGCCTCCTGGCTCGCCATGCTCGCCGGAGCCGACTTCATCAAGACCTCGACCGGCAAGGTGTCGCCCGCCGCCACACTCCCGGTGACCTTGATCATGCTGGAGGCCGTCCGCGACTTCCGCGAGCGGACCGGGCGTGTGGTCGGCGTCAAGCCCGCCGGCGGGATCCGCACGACCAAGGACGCCATCAAGAACCTGGTCCTGGTCAAGGAGACGGCGGGGGAGGATTGGCTGACGCCCGACCGGTTCAGACTAGGGGCCTCCTCGCTCCTGAACGACCTGCTCATGCAGCGTCAGAAGCTGACCTCCGGCCGCTACGCCGGCCCCGACTACTTCACCGTGGACTGAGGCGCCTCATGTTTGAATACGCACCGGCGCCAGAGTCGCGCGATGTCGTCGACATCAAACCCTCCTACGACCTTTTCATCAACGGCGAATGGGTCGAATCGCTCGGCTACGAGCGGATCAAGACGGTCGACCCCGCCTCGGAAGAGATCCTGTCGGAGGTCGCGCACGCGACCGAGGCCGACGTCGATCGCGCCGTCCAGGCGGCGCGCAAGGCATACGACGAGGTCTGGGGTGTACTGCCCGGCCGGGAACGGGCCAAGTACCTCTTCCGCATCGCCCGGATCATCCAGGAGCGGGCCCGGGAACTCGCCGTCCTCGAAACCCTCGACAACGGCAAGCCGATCCGCGAGTCGCGGGACGTGGACATCCCACTCGTCGCGGCGCACTTCTTCTACTACGCGGGCTGGGCCGACAAACTGAAATACGCTGGCTTCGGGGAGCGGCCGAGGCCGCTCGGCGTGGCCGCGCAGGTCATCCCGTGGAACTTCCCGCTGCTCATGCTGGCCTGGAAGATCGCCCCCGCGCTGGCCTGCGGCAACACCGTCGTGCTCAAGCCCGCCGAGACCACCCCCCTGACCGCGCTGGCCTTCGCCGAGATCTGCCGCCAGGCCGACCTGCCGCCCGGTGTCGTCAACATCGTCACCGGCGCCGGGGATACCGGTTCGGCCCTCGTCCGCCACCCCGACGTCGACAAGGTCGCCTTCACCGGCTCCACCGAGGTCGGACGGCTTATCGCCCGGCAGGTCGCCGGGACCGGCAAAAGGCTCACTCTCGAACTCGGCGGCAAGGCCGCCAACATCGTTTTCGACGACGCGGCCGTCGACCAGGCCGTCGAAGGCATCGTCAACGGCATCTTCTTCAACCAGGGACACGTCTGCTGCGCCGGATCGCGGCTCCTGGTCCAGGAGTCCGCCGCCACCGCCGTGCTGGACGCGTTGAAACGCCGCATGGCCACCCTCCGCCTCGGTGACCCGCTCGACAAGAACACCGACATCGGCGCGATCAACTCGGCCGCCCAGCTCGCGAAGATCCGCGAACTGTCGGACGCGGGAGAGGCCGAGGGCGCGGAACGCTGGGCGCCGGCCTGCCCGCTCCCGGAGCGGGGCTACTGGTTCCCCCCGACGGTCTTCACGGGCGTGGCGCAGTCGCACCGCATCGCCCGTGAGGAGATCTTCGGCCCGGTGCTGTCCGTTCTCACCTTCCGCACCCCCGCCGAAGCCGTGGAGAAAGCCAACAACACGCCTTACGGGCTGTCGGCGGGCATCTGGACCGAGAAGGGCTCACGCATCCTGTGGATGGCCGACCGCCTGCGGGCCGGCGTCGTATGGGCCAACACGTTCAACCGGTTCGACCCGGCGTCGCCGTTCGGCGGCTACAAGGAATCCGGCTACGGCCGGGAGGGTGGAGTGCACGGATTGGAGGCGTATCTCGATGTGTGATCACCGTAGGGCCCGGCGCGCGGCGCGGCGGGCACAGAGCACCCGCGGCCACGGATACGCCAGAGCGGGCCGTCCGCGGCTCCGGGGATGGTTCGCCCACCGTTGCGGCGTGAGCAGGTGCGCTCACGTCTTCGTCCCGGAGCGGTCGGCTGAGCAGAGCATGTGGAGAGGACGCGGCGATGAGTAGGGCTTCCCGGGGCGACGCCGAGCGGCCTGCCCGACTGAGCGTGCGCAAGACCTACAAACTGTTCATCGGCGGGGCCTTCCCGCGTTCGGAGAGCGGAAGGGCATACGCCGTGTCCTCCACGAAGGGCGACTTCCTGGCCAACGCCTCCCGCGCCTCGCGCAAGGACGCGCGCGACGCGGTGGCCGCCGCCCGCAAGGCGTTCCCCGGCTGGTCGGGCGCCACGCCGTACAACCGGGGGCAGATCCTCTACCGCGTCGCCGAGATGCTGGAGGGGCGCCGCGCGCAGTTCGCCGCCGAACTCGACGGCGTGCCGTCGAAGAAAGCCGGCGAGCTCGTCGACGCCGCCGTCGACCGGCTCGTGTGGTACGCGGGGTGGTCGGACAAGATCGGCGCCGTGCGCGGCGCCGCCAACCCGGTGGCGGGGCCGTACTTCAACCTCTCCTCGCCCGAGCCGACGGGCGTCGTCGCCGTGATCGCCCCCGACGAGCCGCTTCTCGGCCTCGTGTCGGTCATCGCCCCCGCCATCGTCACCGGCAACACGTGCGTGGTCGTCGCCTCCGAACGCGCGCCCCTGCCGTCCATCACCCTGGCCGAGGTGCTCGCCACCTCCGACCTGCCCGGCGGCGTCGTCAACATCCTCACCGGCTTCACCGGTGAACTCGCCCCCTGGCTCGCCTCCCACATGGACGTCAACGCCATCGACCTCACCGGGGTCACCGACCCGGACCTCGCCCGCCGCTGCGAGGGGGACGCCGCGGAGAACCTCAAACGGGTCCTGCGGCCGAAGCCCTCCGACTGGTCCGAGGAGCCCGACCTCACACGCATGACGGCCTTCCTGGAGACCAAGACCGTCTGGCATCCGATCGGCGTCTGAACCGCCTGAACACCCCTTGTCCACAGCCTGTGGACAAGGGGTGTTCGCATCTCACGGGCAATGCCCCGACGATCCAGTCGCACAGCCACGGGAAGGCGGTGGGCGAATGTGCAGGCCGGGGTTGCCGCGCCAGGCACGATCACGACCTGCCCGCCGTCCGGACTCCACAAGGCACGCGAATTTCAGATGTGGCTTCATGAGCCATCAATAACCGGGCCTTAAGGCCGGATACGGCCCAAAAGTATTTGGTGGGGAAGTGATGTACGGCTGCGCCGTACCGCCTTTTCCCCAGGGTGTGGACAAAAACGTGAGCCCGGGTCAGCGGCTTTGGAGGGCGTCCAGGGCGATGGCCATCGCGATGACAAGGCGGCGGTCGAGGCGAGGCTCGTTGATGGTGACCACATAGCGGTCGGTCACGCCCCAGCGGCGTTCACACGAGAAGGCGACGCCGTTCCCGGACTGAAAGTCGAAGTGGTACGGCAGCCAGGACAGCCAGCCGACGACGCGGCGAATGAGGGCGACGGCGAGTCGGCGTTCGACGCCGGTGAGGGTGGGCAGGCCGGCCTGCTCGTAGTGCCAGGTGGAGCGGAGCAGGGAGGAGGCGAAGTCCTTGCGGAAAGAGCCGATGGGGGCACCGCCGTGGTCGACGACGTCGTAGCCGCTGCCGAGGTCTATGACGTTGCGGGCTTTAAAGCCCGTCAGGACCTGCTGCCGGGAGTCGTCGGTGTAAATCGTGACCTGTTCCTTGAAGGCCATCCGCTTTTGTTCGGCGAAGGCGATGGCGGGGCCTTCGGAGCCGTCGGGCTCGACGAGGTGAACCGTGTAGCGGTTGACCAGCAGAGTGATTTTCTGGCGGACGATCAGCCTTTGCTGCGCCTGGAGGTCGATGGATTTCAAGGATCTCCTCGCGGGGGTTGTTTCAGGGTTCAACGAAGGTCAAGAAGGGAAGTTCCCAACGTTTCTGGATGTGTCGGATGACGCTGGCACATGTGCGCGTCAAGCACAATGGTCGATGTGTCAAATGAGTCTTCACGCCCCTCGCACTCCGAACCGGATGATCTTTCCCATATCGATCCACGTGACCAGCCTGCCGAGTTCGGTTCGACGGTCGGCTTGACGGTCGGGGCGGCGGTGCTGATCACCGCGGTGATCGCCTTCTTCGGGACCCCCGGCGGACCGGGAGGCGTCAAGTGGATGCTCCTGGGCCCGATCGGCCTGGTGCTGCTGGAAGTGATCGTCCACGATGTGTGGTGGCGACGCTGGTGGGGGGCGCTGCCCGGCGCGGTCGCCGGCCTGGTGATCTACTTTGAGGGCCGTGCCACGATCTCCGACATCCTCGGGGAGTCCTGGGCGGGCCATGTGGCGTACGTGCTGGCCTGGGCGGCCTTTGCGGCGATCTTCGCCTACGCCAGCCGGTGGCCCCGGACCGACTTCTCCGCCCAGACCCGCTGAGCAGCCACGCCGTACAGCGTTTGCAGGTGGGTTACAGGAGGCCGAAGCTCACGGCGCCGATGATGATCAGCCCGAGGACGATGCGGTAGACCACGAACAGGGTGAACCTGTGTGAGCTGATGTACTTCAGGAACCAGGCGATGGCCATGTAGCCGACCGCGAACGACACCAAGGTGGCGACGATCGTCGGCCCCCAGTTCGGAGCCCGGCCGCTGCCGATCTCCGAGAGCTCGTACAGCCCCGACATCAGCACGGCGGGGATGGCCAGCAGGAACGAGTAGCGGGCGGCCTCCTCCCGGCGGTAGTTGAGCAACAGTCCCGCGCTGATGGTGCCGCCCGAACGCGACACGCCGGGCACCAGAGCCAGCGACTGGGCCAGGCCGTACGTGAGCGCGTGGCGCATGTTGAGGTCGCGGTGCAGTTCGAGCCGGTTGCCCGCCAAACGGTCCGCCAGCCACAGGAACAGGGCGAACACGATCAACGTCACCCCGATGATCCGAAGGTCACGGAACGTGGTCTCGATCGTGTCCTTGAACGCGATGCCCAGCACGCCAATCGGGATGCTGCCGAAGATGACATACCACCCCATGCGGGCCGCCGGGTCCTTCCTCAGGTCCGGCGTCCAGAGAGACCGCGTCCAGGTCGAGACAATGGTCCAGATCTCGCGCCTGAAATAGATCAGAACCGCCGCCTCCGTGCCCAGTTGGATCACGGCGGTGAAAGCCGCTCCGGGATCCTGCCACCCGAAAAACGCGGAAACCACCCGGACATGAGCACTCGACGAGATCGGAAGAAACTCCGTCACGCCCTGCAGGACGCCGAGCACCAGCGCCTCGAACCAGCCGATCACCCTCGGCCCCTTTCCCCGATGAGGAAGCCTTTGACCACGCAGAGTGACCAATGGAACGTGAGGTTAGCGGAAATATGTGAACGCCTGTCGTCCTCACGGTGACGGCTCAGGCGTAGTCATCGGTGAAGTACCGAAACGGAGGGCGGGCGCGATGAGCGATGGGTTCGCAGACTACGTGGCGCAACGCCACGCACGGCTGTGCCGTACTGCCTATCTGCTGACCCGCGACTGGGGAACCGCCGAGGACCTCGTGCAGACGGCGCTGGCGAAGGCATGGGGGGCGTGGCGGCGGATCGAGGGCGACCCCGACCCCTATGTCTACCGGATCATCGCCAACACACACGCCTCCTGGTGGCGGCGGCGCTGGCGGGGCGAGGTGCCGACCGAGGTCATCCCCGACGTGGTCGAATCTCGCGATTTCACCCATGAGGTGAACCAGCGGGACGCCCTGTGGACGGCGATCGGAGGGCTGTCCCGGCGGCAGCGCGCGGTGGTCGTTCTGCACTACTTCGAGGAGATGACGCTTCCGCAGGTGGCGGAGGTGCTCGGCTGCTCTCTCAGCACGGTGAAGACCCAGGCGGCCCGGGCCCTGGCCCGGTTGCGCGTCAACGGCGGGGTGCGGGAAATACGGGAGACGGTGAAGGGCTGATCAGGGATGAGCTATACGGAACAAGATCTGCGGAAAGTGCTCGCCGAGCGCAGCACGGGCGGTGACGGGGGTCCCGCCCGGCTGGACGCGATCGCCAGGAAGGGGCGCGCTCTGCGACGGCGGCGACGCTGGGCCGCCGGGTTGACCGTCGTGGCGGTGGCGGCGACGGGGGCGTCCCTGCTGTCACCGCTACTCCGGGATACCGCGACAGTGGAGGTCGCGGCGCCGGTCACGGCGCAGCCGCCGCGTGAGGAGGGGAAACGGCTGGCGGGGGCGCGTTATGAGACGGCGGGCGAACTGCGTCGGGTGACGTTGACCCCGCTCAGTGCCAAGACCTCTTTCCGCGTGAGCTGCATCGCCGGGCTGCGGGTCTTCATTCGCCAGGAGAACGCGGTGCAGTCCGATCTGTGCGGCAGCCTGACCAACGGCGGTCCGCAGTTGCACATGATGGGGTCGTTGACCACCCGCCCCGGCGTGCCGATCACGGTGGACGTCGTGGCCCTGCCCGCGAAAGCGGTCGATGGAGATCCACAGGACGGCGCGGCGGAGATGGAACGGCTGCTGAAAGCGGTACGGCCGACGCCCTCCCTGTGGGAGGTCGCCGTACACGACGGCGGCATCTCGACCCGCTCCTGCTCCCCGGACATCTGCGACTCGGGAACCCTGCCCGCCGGGGGCGGCGAGGACAACCTCGCGGGGCTGCCGCCGAGCAACGGGACTGTCCCGAAGTCCTCCTCCATGGTGGGCAAGGCGGTGAAGGTGGTGGACGCGGACGGCATGGCGAGCAGGACCGTCATCCGCTGCCCGGGCACCGACCTGCACGCCTACCTGTGGGAGAAGGACCGTCTCGTGATGTCGGCACCGTGCGGTGCCACGCCCGCGATCTGGGACGATCCACGGCCAGCCTCGCACACGCTGCGCGCCATGGTGGTGCCGAAGGCGCTGGTCCGGGACGGTGACGCCCCGGAGCCCGCCGATCTCCAGCAGCGGGTCAAGCCCGAGACCGGGCCCAGGTGGACGGTGGCAGTGCAGCCGGTCCCTGCCGGGCCGGTCGCGCCGCCACCGGTCGGCGACTGACGTCGCCGGGAGGGCCCGTGCCGGTTGTACGGCACGGGCCCGTGATCTTGGCGTTGGCGTCCGCTTCGCGGGGCGTACGCCGTCGGCGAAGGATCAGTGCGCGGCGTGTTCGGGGATGGCGCGGGGGGCGGACGCCGCCTCCGCGGCGGGGGCGTTCCGCGGGGGGATGCCGGACAGGTCGTAGGCGTATGTCGCCGTCGCGGCGGCGACCGCGTCGGAGTTCACGTCGAGGGCGGTCGTGTTGACGTTCGCGATGCTGTCGCAGGGGGTGTGGTAGCAGGGGTCGAACGGTGCTCCGGCGGTGCCGCCGAACAGTGCGGCCTGTTCGGGGGTTTTGATGCCTTCGCCGCCGGTGAACAGGCCGCCGGCGGGGATGCCGGTCTCGATGAACGGCCCGTAGTCCGAGCGTCCGCTGAAGTCGGTGCCGGCGAAGGGCAGCCCGCGCTTCTGGTAGAAGCGCTCGAACGTCTTCTCGATCTGGGCGGACCCGGGTGGGCCTGCGGGGGCCCCGACGGCGTCGGAGTTGTCGCCGTCGTAGATGAAGTAGCCGAAGTTCGGCGAGCCGATCATGTCGAAGTTGAGGTAGAGCTTGATCCGGTCGTGCTCGGCCCGGGACAGGCCCTGGACGTATTGCGTGGAGCCCAGAAGGCCCAGCTCCTCGGCTCCCCAGAAGGCGAACCTGACCTTGTGGCGCACGGGGAAGTGGCGCAGTTGCAGGGCCGTTTCCAGGACGCCCGCGGTGCCGCTGGCGTTGTCGTTGATGCCGGCGCCCTCGTGGACGCTGTCCAGGTGTGCCCCGACCACGACGACCTTGTCGGGGTCGCCGGTGCGCGTCTCGGCGAGCACGTTTTTGGTGCGGCCGACGTCGACCCTGGTGGTGGTTTTCACGTGGAGCCGGGTGCCGGGGGAGGCGGCGAGTTCGTTGCCGACCGCGAAGTCGGCGAAGACGACGGGGAAACCGTACCGCCATTCACCGATGTCGAAGGCGTAGGAGTCGGTGCGTCCGGGCTGGCCTTCGTTGAAGAAGACCACGGCCGCGGCTCCGGCCGCCTTGGCGTTGTCGGCTTTCTGCTGGTAGGGGCAGGTGCCGCGCTGGATGAGGGCGATCCGTCCGGGCATGAATCCCGCGAAGTCGGCGGCCTCGCATCCCGCGGTGGAGGTGTTCGGGTTCGGGCCCGGAGGCAGGACCGCGTCGATGACCTGGACCTCGGCGGTGACGTCGCCGGAGCCCGAGGAGGTCACGGTCAGGAAGTCGACGCCGGGCGCGTAGGTTTTGGCGTTGGGGGAGACCTGTTCGAGCACGGGAGGAGCGAGTTCGGCCCAGCCGGTGGGGAACTCGACGTCCGTCGTGGTGACACGGTATCCAGCCTTGCGCAACTTCGAGGAGACATACTCGACGGACTTGTCGTAGCCGGCGCTTCCGGCCGCGCGGTTTCCACCGTTCGCGTCCGCGATTCTCTGGAATTCCCGCAGGTGCTTGGTGACGTTCGCGCCTTTGACTTTCTTTGTGAGAAGTACGGCGACCGCGTCGGAGACGGGGCTCGCTTGGGCCGCCGGGGCCACGGCGAGCGGGAGGGTGATAACCGTTGCCAATGCGAGAGCATGAACCACGCGTCGTCGGAGGTTCAGGCGCATGTGATCTCCTCCAGGAAGAAGTGAGATGACGATCCCCCGAGATGAGCCTTTCCCCAAGGCTCAGAGTGCCTATGGGAACTTATCCTGATAAAGCGTGATCGCATAGTGCTTTGGGGTGATTCTCGACCGTTTTATCAGGCTCGGAGTGCGGGTCGGAGTCAACCCCCTGTACGGTCCCCGCGTCGGGCGCCCTCTCCGGACCACATCACCGGGCGCGGCCGGGGAGGGGCAAGATGGTCGGCATGAGTGAGCGTCCGCTGCTGCTGGTCGACGTTGACGGCGTGCTCAACCCGCTGGGGCGGCCCTCGCCCGAGTTCCGGCGATACCAGTGCCACGTCGAAGGCGAGACCTACACCGTGTACCTCAACTCCAAGCACGGCACGCGGCTGCTCGCCCTCGCCGTGGAGACGGGCGCGGAGCTGGTGTGGGCGACCACCTGGGAGCACTGGGCCAACGACTGGATCGCTCCGAGGATCGGACTTCCCGCGCTGCCCGTGATCAAGCTGCCCCCGAACGTGCGGGGCGAGTTCGGCGAACTGTTCAAGACCCCGGCCATCGCGGAATACGTCGCCGGGCGGCCCTTTGTGTGGTTCGACGACCAGGTCTGGGCGGCCGACGAGGACTACCTGCGCGCCCACCCGAGCGTGGGGGATTTCCTGCTCGTCCAAGTGGAGCCCGGGGCCGGCCTCACCGCGACGGACCTGGACTACGCGAGGAATTGGCTGCGCGACCTACCCTGACAGGGTTTTCTCAGGGGTGCCGCCTGGAACGCCGAGCGCCGGTTCTCAGTTGAACAGAGTGAGACAGGTTCCCATCCGGCCCGGATGAGAGCGCTCAACTCCTGAGGGAGCACGAGGTGCATAGGTCCAGAAAGCACAAGATCTTCGGTGGCGTGTGTGGTGGGATCGCGGAGAAGTTCGGACTTCCGCCCACCTTGGTGCGCATCCTGTTCATCCTGTCCTGCATCATCCCCGGACCGCAGTTCCTGATCTACATCGCCATGTGGATCTTCATTCCCAAGGCCCCGGCAGGCCCCGCGCACCACTACTGATTCACACGTAATAGGTGCTGATCAGGCACGATGAGTCCTCGGCCCGCCGCTGGGCGGGCTGCGGCGGGGCAGCCGGAAAGCCCCACGTATGCTGACGTCCATGACGAACCGGCCACAGACCCGGCCGCTGTCCCTGGTCATGGACGACCTGGTGGACTACGACGCGGCCATGGAGCGCATGGACGGCCTCGTGGCCGAGCGCCAGCGCGACGAGCGGCCCGACACGCTCTGGCTCCTCAGCCACCCGGCGGTCTACACCGTCGGGCGGCGCACGGCCGCCGAGCACCTGCCCGACCCGAGCAGGGGCATCCCGGTCATGACGACCGGGCGCGGCGGCCAGCTCACCTACCACGGTCCCGGGCAGCTCGTCGGCTACCTGATCGTCAAGCTCGGCCAGGGTGAAGGCATCGTCGACTACGTGCGCGAAGTCGAACTGCGGCTCGTCGACGCCCTTGAGGTGCTCGGCCTGCCCGCCGAGCGCCGCGACACGCCTGAGGGTTCGGAGCTGCTGACCGGCGTCTGGACCAAGGCCACCCAGCGCAAGATCGTCTCTATCGGTATGCGGCAGAGTCGGGGCGTCACCAGCCACGGCTTCGCCCTCAACGTCGACGGCGACCTGTCCCCGTGGAATTGGGCGGTGGCCTGCGGCATGCCGGACGTCGACATGACCTCGCTGATCCGCGAAGGCACCGACGCCACCATGGACAGGGTCAGAGAGGTCATCGCCGTCGCCTTCGACGCGCAGTCTTGACCTGAGGACCTGGGCTGAGGGCCTGACACGACGGCCTGGCCTGAGGGCCTGACACGAGGGCCTGGCCTGAGGGCCTGGCACGAGGGCCTGGCCTGAGGGCCTGACACGAGGGCCTGGCCTGAGGGCCTGACACGAGGGCCTGGCTCAAGGGGTCGGCCCGAGGATGCACCGGGCGTTCATCGGAGGCGCCGCCGCGCGGCGGCGAGCAACCGACCCGGGCCGGGATAGTCTCGGTCCGGCCTCGGCATTCAACCGTGCTCATCCGCGTTCAACCGCGGTTTTAGGGCCGATTAGCGTAAACCATGCTTCCCCCAGAGGCCGCGCCTCCGGCGCCGAACGGCGGGAAAACCAGCCGCCGATCCACTAATTCGCTCATGGTGCTCTGTCAAGTGGTGGATGCCCATGATCTCTTTTCGTTTTCCACCCCGTGGCGCCGGAGAATTCCGGATGCCCATTGTGGGGAGGACGGGCGTGTGCTCCCCTGGTCGGGCATAACCATCCGGACCAGAAGGCCGCGTGTAGGAGTTCGGCTGGGAGCTTTACTGCCCGGCGGAATACGGCTTGACGCTGTGGGATTCGCTGATGCGGGCGGGGGAGCCGTACGGCATGCGCCCGGCGGGCTGCCGCGCCCTCGACTCGATGCGGTGGGAGAAGGGCTACCGGGTGCGGGGGCTCGACATCAGCCCGGAGACGACGCCGGTGGAGGCGGGGCTGGGCTTCGCCGTACACGTGGAGAAGGACTTCATCGGACGTGACGCGCTAGCGGGGGAGCCTGTGCGGAGGCTGCGGCTGCCTTGTGCTGTCGGATCCGGAGCTTGGTCTGTGTGGGCGGCGAGCCGGTCCGCGCGCGGGGTGTGCCCGCGTCGAGGGTTACCAGCGGGGGGTATGGTCACCGGGTGGACGCGTCGATCGCCTATGCCTGCCTGCCCGTCGACGTTGAGGTCGGTGAGCAGGTCGAGGTGGGTGTGTCGGGCATGTGGGTGCCCGCGGTGGTGGCGGTGGAGCCGCTCTACGGCCCCGAGTACCTGAGGGTGCGCACGCCGCCCAGGTAGGGCATACCCCCCGGGGGTTGCATCCTTCGGGAAGACGTGGCAATGTGTGTCTTGTTGGTACCCCCAAGGGGTATATGAATTTGGAGGGAACATGACCACCACCACGTATCAGGTCGAAGGCATGACTTGCGGACACTGCGTGTCGTCCGTGACCGACGAGGTCACCAAGGTTCCCGGCGTCACCGCTGTCGACATCGACCTGGCGACAGGGGCCGTCAAGGTCACCAGCTCCGCCCCCCTCGACGCCGCCGCCGTCGGTGCGGCCGTGAAGGAAGCGGGCTACAGCGTGAGCGGCGGCGCCCCCGCCGCCGCCGGCGGCTGCTGCTCCGCGAGCTGACGCCTCGACTACCCACCGCGGCCCCGGGCCGCGCACTATGTGAGCGAAGCAGGAGGATAAGTCCGTGACCACCACTACCAGACCGCCCGTCGGCCAAGGCGGAGAGATCGAGCTGGCGATCGGGGGAATGACCTGTGCCTCCTGCGCGGCCCGGATCGAGCGCAAGCTCAACAAAATGGACGGCGTGACGGCGACGGTCAACTACGCGACGGAGAAGGCCAAGGTCGCCTACTCCGGTGACGTGACCCCCGATGCCCTGGTCGCCGAGGTCGAGAAGGCCGGCTACAGCGCCGCGCTGCCCGCCACCCCCGAGGCCAAGGCCAAGGCCGAGCAGGCCGGGCAGGAGGAGGCCGACGAGCTCGCCCCGCTCCGGCAGCGCCTCTACATCTCGATCGCCCTCGCGGTCCCCGTCATCGCGATGGCCATGATCCCGGTGCTCCAGTTCGACAACTGGCAGTGGCTGTCGCTGACCCTCGCCGCCCCCGTCATCGTCTACGGCGGCTGGCCGTTCCACCGCGCCGCCGCGATCAATCTGCGCCACGGCGCGGCCACCATGGACACCCTGGTGTCCCTCGGCACCATCGCCGCCTTCCTCTGGTCCCTGTGGGCCCTGTTCTTCGGCACCGCGGGCGAGCCCGGGATGCGGCACGGGTTCGAGTTCACGGTCATGAGCGGCGACCACGGCGCCGGCAACATCTACTTCGAAGTCGCCGCAGGCGTGATCGCGTTCATCCTCACCGGGCGCTACTTCGAGGCCAGGTCCAAGCGGAGGGCGGGCGCCGCGCTGCGCGCCCTGATGGAGATGGGCGCCAAGGAGGTCACCCTGGCCTCCGGCGAGCGCATCCCCGTGGGCGACCTCAAGGTCGGCGACCTGTTCCAGGTGCGCCCCGGCGAGAAGATCGCGACCGACGGCGTCGTCGAAGAGGGCTCATCCGCCGTCGACGCGTCCATGCTGACCGGCGAGTCCGTCCCCGTCGAGGTACGGCAGGGCGACCCGGTCGTCGGCGCCACCGTCAACGCCGGCGGCCGCCTCATCATCCGCGCCACCCGCGTCGGATCCGACACCCAGCTCGCCCAGATGGCCCGCATGGTCGAAGAGGCGCAGAACGGCAAGGCCGAGGTCCAGAAGCTGGCCGACCGCATCTCGGGCATTTTCGTCCCGATCGTGATCGTGCTCTCGCTCGGCACCCTCGCCTTCTGGCTGTTCACCGGCGGCGGGGCCACCGCCGCGTTCACCGCCGCGGTCGCCGTACTGATCATCGCCTGCCCCTGCGCCCTCGGCCTCGCCACCCCGACCGCCCTCATGGTCGGCACCGGCAGAGGCGCCCAGCTCGGCATCCTGATCAAGGGCCCCGAGGTGCTGGAGTCCACCCGGCGCGTCGACACCATCGTGCTCGACAAGACCGGCACCGTGACCACCGGCCAGATGACGCTGGTCGACGTCTTCACCGCACCCGGCGAGAACCGCGCCGACGTGCTCAAGCTGGCCGGCGCGCTGGAGGACGCGTCCGAGCACCCCATCGCCCAGGCCGTCGCCAAGGGCGCCGCCCAGGAGGGGCCGCTCGGCACCGTAGAGGACTTCGCCAACGTCGAGGGCCTCGGCGTGCAGGGCATCGTCGACGGACACGCCGTGCTCGTCGGACGGCCGCAGCTGCTGGCCGAGTGGTCGCAATACCTGCCCGTCGAGTTGGAGCGGGCGATGGAGGAGGCCCAGGCCAAGGGCCACACCGCCATCGCGGTCGGCTGGGACGGCAAGGCCAGGGCCGTGCTGAGCGTGGCCGATCAGATCAAGCCGACCTCCGCCGAGGCCATCACCCGCCTCCGGGCACTCGGCCTGCGGCCCGTCCTGCTCACCGGCGACAACGAGACCGTCGCCAGGACCGTCGGCCAGGCGGTCGGCATCGACGAGGTCATCGCCGGTGTGCTCCCCGCCGACAAGGTCGACGTGGTCAAGCGGCTCCAGGCCGAAGGCCGGGCCGTCGCGATGGTCGGCGACGGCGTCAACGACGCCGCCGCCCTCGCCCGGGCCGACCTCGGGATGGCCATGGGCACCGGCACCGACGTGGCCATCGAGGCGTCCGACCTCACCCTGGTCCGGGGCGACCTGCGGGTCGCCGCCGACGCCATCCGGCTCTCGCGGCGCACCCTCGGCACGATCAAGGGCAACCTGTTCTGGGCCTTCGCCTACAACGTCGCCGCGATCCCGCTGGCAGCCGCCGGGCTGCTCACGCCGATGATCGCCGGAGCCGCCATGGCGTTCTCCTCGGTCTTCGTGGTCACCAACTCGCTGCGGCTGCGCAGGTTCAAGCCGCTGACCTGATCCACCTTCGACACGCGTGCGACGCCGTACGGCGGAGGCCACGGGGGCCCCGCCGTACGGCGTCGCCGTGCCGTTCGGCTGTGCCGTTCAGCCCTCTCGTTCGCCGTGTCAGTCGTCGGACACCGTGATGACCTGGCACGGGCAGAAGGACTCCGCCTTGCGAGCCGCGGCGTGCAGCTCCTCCGGCGGTTCCGCTATGAGCAGGACGACCCTGCCGTCCTCGTCGTCCTGGTCGAACAGTTTGGGCGCGGTCAGCGCGCACATCCCCGAGCTGCAGCAACGCTCGCGGTCGACCGTGACCTTCACTGTCTCACCTCCTCCCACATCACCGGCAACCTGTGGACACCATAGATCGCCATATCGCTTCTCATGGGAACTTCGTCCGCCGGAATCGCCAGCCGCAGGTCAGGGAAGCGTTCGAACAGCGCCCGGTATCCCACCCGCATCTCGATGCGCGCCAGTTGCTGGCCCAGGCACTGGTGCACACCGTGCCCGAACGCCAGGTGCCCGGTGTTCGGCCTGGTGATGTTGAGCTGTTCCGGATGCTCGAACCGCTCCGGGTCCCGGTTCGCGGCCGGCACCGAGATGAGGACGCCGTCGCCCTTCTTGAAGTGGTGGCCGTCGAGGTCGACGTCCTCCAAAGCCGTGCGCTGGATTCCGATCTGGATAATCGACAGATAGCGCAGCAGTTCCTCCACCGCACCGTCCACCAGCGTCGGGTCGGCCCGCAGCGCGGCGAGCTGTGCGGGGTTGCTGAGCAGCGCGAAGCTGCCGAGACCGAGCATGTTGGCCGTCGTCTCGTGCCCGGCCACCAGGAGGAGGAAACCGATCGTGACCAGTTCTTCCTGGTTCAGCTCGCCGCCCGTGATCAGCCCGCTGAGCAGGTCTTCGGCCGGTGACGCTTTTTTGGCCTCCACCAGCCCGTCGAGGTACTCGTTGACCTTGCCGATCGCCCCGTACACCTCCTGCGAGGTGCTGTCCAGGCGCAGCATCGTGGAGGTGTGCTGCTGGAACACCTCGCGATCGGAGTACGGCACGCCGAGCAGTTCACAGATCACCAACGACGGGATCGGCAGGGCGAACGCCTTGACGAGGTCGGCGGGCGGACCCTGCTCGGCCATCGCGTCGAGGTGCTCGGCGGTGATGCGTTCGATCCGCGGAACGAGAAGGTTCATGTGGCGCACGGTGAACTGCCCCGTCAGCAGCCGCCGATAGCGCGTGTGCTGGGGAGGGTCCATCCGGATGAACATTCCCGGGTCGGCGGGGCCCATCTCGCCGTCGGCGAGGCGGTTCGGGATTGGAATGTGCCGCAACTCCTGTCGCGCGCTGAATCGCGGATCGGCCAGTACGGCACGGGCCAGCGTGTAGTTCGTGATCAGCTGGCCGATGTGGCCGTCCGGGAACCGTATGGGGGTGATCGGTCTTGCCTTGGCCTGTTCCGTCACCTCGGGCGGCGGATCAAAGGGACAGCTGCCTCGTGCGGAGAGGGTGATCTCACTGGGCAACGTCTCAGTCATGTGACGCTCCTCGCGGTGGTGCCGTGGTCTACGTGGCCTTGCAGGACTTACGTGGTGTGACCAGGCTGGACACGGAATCCGCGTTCGCCGTACTCCTCACGCTACATTGATTTCACAAAGAGGTGAAGTAAAAGAAACATATAAATCAACCTGGCGGCGAGGGGCGGCACGGTGGGCGGCGCGACGTTGTGGGACGCGCCGGGCGCATGCGTGGAACAGACCCAGGACATGCCCGGAGGGCGCCCAGGTTCACGCCGGGGGCATGTCCCGGACATGTCCGGGACATGCCTGGGGCAGCACAACGCCCCTCCGCCGGCACCGGCGAAGGGGCGTCCCTGCGGAGGTCACGGCTTACGGGCTACCCCCGCGTAGTACCACGCGCTCGTCGGGTCATTCGCCGGCGACGCGCTCGACTCGCCCGAGTGCCAGGACAGCACCGGCGCCACACCGGGACCGACCACCTCAAGCCCCGTGAAGAACCTCTCGATCTCGGTCTTGCTCCTCGGCACCAACGTGATCCCGGCGGACGTCGCCGCCTCCACCGCCTTGCCGGTCGCCTCCGGGGCGAAATCAGCAGTCGGGTGGGTGATAGTCAGGTAGCTGCCGGACGGCAGGGCGTCGACCAGCGTGCGCACCAAGCCGTACGGATCATCCGAATCCTTGAAGTACATCAGGATGGCCACCAGCATCAGCGACACCGGACGGTCCAGGTCAAGCGTCGCCCGCAGCGTCGGATGCCGCAGAATCTCCTCCGGCGTGCGGAGATCGGCCATGATGAACTCGGTGCGCCCCTCCGGGCTGCTCGTCATCAGCGCGCGGGCGTGCGCCAGCACGATCGGATCATGGTCGACGTAGAGCACCCGGGTCTCGGGGGCGATGGCCTGGGAGACCTCGTGGATGTTGCCACCGGTGGGGATTCCCGTGCCGATGTCGAGAAACTGCCGCACGCCCACCTGCTCGGTCAAATACCGCACCGCCCTGCCCAGGAAGGCGCGATTGGCCCGTGCCATGATCGGCAATGTGGGGATCGCCTGCACCATGGCATCACCCAGCGCGCGGTCGGCGGCGAAGTTGTCCTTACCGCCCAGCCAGTAGTCATAGACGCGGGCCGAGTGCGCGACAGTGGTGTTGATCTGGGGCGGGATGGAATCCGATGGCATGATCAATTCCTAACATGTGGGGCCAAGTCCGCATCGTAACTTGATCTTCAGGTGGCACAGGGCCCAAGTGGCGCAAGGCGCCAGGTTTGCATATGGACATGCCGTCGGGACGTTGTTAGGGGGAAAGCCCGCCAAAGTTCACTTTGCGGGCTTCCTTGTGCTTCCCAGGGCTTTCTCATGCTTCCTACGGGTCTCCGGCGGCCTCCATGCGGCTTCCGCGTGGGCTCCGTACGGCTTTGTACGGCTCTGTGCGACTTTGTACGGCTCTGTGCGACTTTGTGCGGCTCTGTGCGACTTTGTGCGGCTCTGTGTGGAGGAGCTCATGCGGCCGGGCGAGACGGGCAGGACTGCGGGAGGCGGCGCTGACGGGGCTTGTGCCGTACACATGGTTGTCAGTAGTCCTTGAGCCGGATCTCGTCGTGCAGCCGCGCGCCACCGCGCTGGAGCTTGGACAGCGATCTGATCAACCCGGTGGGCAGGGCGTTGGCCAGCCGGGCGGCCTGCACCATCGCCCACAGCCTCCCCGCCGAGTCGGGCACGAGAGTCCGAGCGGTGCCGCGGGCGAAAGTGCGACTTGCCAGGACGGGGGCATGCATCTCCCGCTCGTAACTCGTGAACGCCTTCACGTGGTCGCCGCCGGCCGCCGCCAACTCGCCGGCGAGCACGTATGCGCCGACGATCGCCAGGCTGGTGCCTCCGCCGACGGCCGGCCCCGGCGAATAGCCGGCGTCCCCGACCAGCGTCACCCGGCCGCGCGACCACGATTCCATGCGCACCTGGGTGATCGAGTCGAAGTAGAACGCGGGGCTGTCGGCCATGTGCTCCAGAAGGCGGCCGACCTCGCCCCCGAGGGAGGCGATCCTTGAGCGGAGGATCTGCTTCTGCTGCTCGATGTCGCGATAGTCGTAGTCGATCTGTTCGCCGTGGAACAGGAAGATCGCCCGCGCGTCGCCAAGGTGCCGGTCACCGTAGATGCCCGCCAGGCGGCCCACGTCGACATATGTCAGTACCTGGCCGTCGAGGTTCAGGTAGTTGGGCAAGGAGAAGACGCCCAGGTAGGCGCCAATGAAGGTGGTGAACCGCTCCTCCGGACCGAAGGTGAGCCGGCGCACCGTCGAGTGCAGCCCGTCCGCCCCCACCACCAGGTCGAACCTGCGGGGATCACCTCGCTCGAACGTCACCTCGACCCCGTCGGAGACCTCGACGATCGAGGCGATCGAGTCGCCGAAGACATACTCGACATGCTCGCGGGTGGCCTCGTAGAAGATCGTGCTCAGCTCGTCCCGCATCACCTCGATGTGCTCGTCGGAGACGGCCGCCGTCAAGTTCGCGACCTTGACGTCGACCCGCCGCCCCGTCCTTGGGGCCACCAGCGTCACGATGTCCGTCCCGGTCTTCTTCGCCTCGATCTTCTCGCGCAGGCCCATGCGCTCGACGACGCGTACGGCGGGCCGGAACAGGTCGACCGCGTGTCCGGCGGTCTTGCGCAGCGACCCTGCCCGCTCCACCACCGTCACGTCGAACCCGTACCGCCGCAGCCAGTACGCCAGGACCGGCCCGGCGACGCTCGCCCCCGAAACGAGGATCCGCATGATCCACCACCCCTTCGTTATTTACTTACCGGATGGTAAGTGAACTCGGGTGTGACCGGCAATCCCTTACCTGTCGATAGATCGGTCAGCGCGTAGGATGCGCTTCGCGCCGTCGCGGCGCGGAGTGGGGAGGCGAACAGTGGCGCGAGCAAGACCGTCGGACACCAGGGCCAGAATCCAGGCGGCCGCGCTGGACCTGTTCACCGAGAAAGGCATCCAACAGACCAGCCTCCGTGAGATCGCCGACCGGCTCGGCGTCACGAAGCCCGCCCTCTACTACCACTTCGCATCCCGTGATGACCTGGTGCGGAGCCTTATCCAGCCCCTCGTCGACGACTTCGAGACGTTCATCACCGAACAGGAGGCGGCTGCCCCCGTGGAGCCGCGCGCCCTGCTCGCCGCCTACTTCGACGTCCAATACCGGCACAGGCAGCTCATGCTCCTCGTCATACGCGATGTCAGCGTGCTGTCCTCCCACAACCTCGGCGCCAAAATCCACGAATGGCGAAACCGCCTCCTCACCCTCCTTATAGGCCCGACCCCATCCCTCGCCGACCTGACCCGGGCCATCGTGGCAGTCGGCGGCCTCGCCGACTGCACCATCCAGCTCTTCGACGCTCCCCGGGACGATCTGCGAACCGCGTCCGTCAACGCCGCCTGCGCCGCCTTCGGCATCTGACCGAGACCGCCGAGGCGTCGTCGTGGGCTACGGCCAGGCGGTGAACCATAGCCGTTTGCGGCTGGTAACAGTTCTCACCTGCACCTCATGAAGGTCGGGACCCATTCCGCCCTTTGTTACGTCGTGAGAGTTCTCCGGTATGCCGAAGGGCTGGTCCTATATTCACGGGTGAACGCCGTGCTGAGGGAGTATGCGGAGGAGTATCCGACTCGTGCTGCGATGGTGTCGAGTGTGGTGTATGGGTCGGTGAGCATGTCTCGGGCGAGCGAAAGGCGCCACCGGGTGAGGTAGGTCATCGGCGGCGTACCGATCTGGGCGGTGAATCGCGCGGCGAGGCCGGAGCGTGACACGCGCGCGTGCGCGGCGAGGGTGTTGAGCGTCCATCGCTGTTCCGGCCGTGTATGGATGACATCCAGCACCATGCGCACAGGCTCGTCGTCGATTCCTGCCAGCCATGCCCCTGCGGAGCTGGTGGTGGCCCATGTGCGGACCGTCGTGATCGTGATCGCGTCGATGAGCCGGTCGAGCATTGCGGTCTGCCCAGGCGAATCAGCATGCAGTTCGCCAAGGAGAACTCCGATCAGCCCGGGGAGGGCCGTGCCCGAGGGAGCTTTCACGACGGTGGGGAGAACGTTGAGGATGCGCTCGCCGACGCTGCTGACCGTGGTGTAGCTGGCCACAATGGCCTGGTCAGGACCGTCCGAGTCGTTTCCCCAGTGGCGCAGACCATGGCGATACGTCAGGTCGAGTGGTTCACCCGTGGGAGACCGGCAACGTTGGTGTTCGTCGATGATCGCGATGTCGTCGCTTCCTTCCGCGTCGGTGACGCGATACGGATGCGGTCCTTTGACCAGTGCGACATCACCGCAGGTAAGAAGCTCTGAATCAGCGCCATTGTCCGGCGCGAGGCGGCAGGCCCCCCGTGTCACGAGAACCAGGGTCAAAGGGGCACGGTCGTTGACGTTGACAGCCCACGGCGTGCGCATCGTCATCAGCAGGGAGAACGCGCATGATGCCCGAGGGTGTGTGAGGAGTCGCGATAGTGGATCCATGGCCTCCCACATTAGACGATTGCGTATCTATCATGGATGCGAAGATATTCATCGTCCAGCCGTTGTCGGGTGGAATGGCCGGTATGAGTTCACGAGAGATTCTGATCACTGCCCCTACCGGCCGTACCGGGAGTCGTGTCGCTGCCCGCATCGAGGGTGCGGGCTTCGTTGCCCGACGAGCCTCACGCTCCACGGAGGTCCGTTTCGACTGGCACGATGAGACCACGTGGAATGACGCGCTGGCCGGCGTGCACGCGGCCTACCTGTGTTACAGCCCGGATCTCGCGATCCCGGGTACCGACCAGATCATCGCTGCTTTCGCCGAACGGGCGGCCGTTCACGGCGTCGACAAGCTGGTTCTGCTGTCCGGGCGTGGTGAGGCCGGTGCGGAAGCCTGCGAGCGGGCCGTGTTCGCCGCCTCGCCGTCCGCGGTGGTGCTGCGGTGTGCATGGTTCCAAGAGAACTTCAGCGAACACTTCCTGACGTGGCCGGTTCGGCAGGGGAGGATCGCGGTGCCGGCCGGGCAGACGCCGGAGCCGTTCATCAGCCTGGACGACATCGCCGACATCGCGCACCTCGCTCTCACTACGGGCGCCCATGCCGGCGAGGTTCTGGAACTGACGGGACCAGAAGCTCTCACATTCGCCCAAGTCGCGAAGATCCTCTCGGAAGCCCGCGGACAGACCGTGGTGTATGAACCGCTCGAGACGTCGGCGTTCATCAGCGAGCAGTGCGAGGCCGGTCTCGACCGTGAGAGCGCCGAAGCGCTGGCGTGGTTGTTTGCCGAGGTCCTTGACGGGCGCAATGTCGACACCACCGACACCGTGCAGCGGGTCCTTGGACGGCTGGCACGTCCCTTCGCCGGCTACGCGCGCGCCGCGGCCGAAGCGGGAGCATGGGCCTGAGTTCCGTGGTCATCGGGCGAGAAAGAAGGCACTGATGGGCGTCGCTTCCACATTAACTAGGGACCGAAATCGGTAGATCCCGTAAATGCACGATGTCGAGGCGTGAGACGGCACGTGTCAGCACCACGTAGAGCCGATTGAGTCCCCGCTCTTCGGCTTCCGCGATCTCGGCGGGCTCGACGACCACGACGTGGTCGAACTCCAGTCCTTTCGCCAGTGTCGCCGGCAGCACCGTGACCCGGCCGTGTCCGCCATCCGACCGGTCAGGAGTGTGCGGCTGCGGGGGCACCGTCTGAGCTGTGCCGCCCGGGCGGCGACTGCTGTCGGCATGGGTGGGTGAGGGGAGGGCTGAGTGCCTCTCCTGAACCTTGGGAAGTGTGCCGTCAGGGGGATCGGCCGTGGCCGGTACGTCGAGTCGCGGCCTGTCATGTGAGGTCCGCGGGTCGGCCACTCGGTCGCCTCCGCCCGCCCAGATGGCATGCGCTGCTTCCGAGGTGTTGTTGCCGGGCGGATTCTCCTCCCTATCGTGGGTGCCCGTGGCCGGTTGAGCCCTGTCGAGTCCGAACGGCTCAGTGTGGGCGATGCCGGCTGCGCTCAAGTCCGCGACCAAGGTGGGGAGCCTAGCGTCGGCGGCGATGACGGCGATCGAGCCTTCGTGGCTGAGCGCGTCGCGCACTGCCGCGACAGTTGCCCTGTGAAGGCCATCGGCCCGTTGTGTGCGGAGCTGTCCGTCGGAGCGGAACGACCGGGTTTGCGGCACGTCGACGCCCAGCACACTGAGAAGTCGGTTGGCCATGGCGACGACCATGGAGGGAACGCGGTAGCCGGTGGTCAGGGCCACCACGCGCGCGTCGGGCTTGCCCAGATGAGCGAGCTGATCAGGCCAGTTGCGGGCGGACCACGGAGTGGTGCCCTGGGCGAGGTCGCCGAGCACGGTGACGGAACCATGGGCGCTTCGCCGGGCGACGGCACGACACTGCATGGGTGACAGGTCCTGGGCCTCATCGACGATCACATGACCGTATCCCCGAGGTCTTTCGAGCAACCCCGCCACCTCGTCGATAAGCACGGCGTCGGCCGCCGTCCAGGCGACCCGCTTGAGGCTTCGCGGTGGACTCGGCCATGCGATCGCGGTCTGCTCCTCCGGGGTGAGCAGGCCGTCGGCGGCCTTGGCGAGTGCCGACGTGTCGCCGAGCAGGTCGGCCACGACCTGCTCGGCCCGCACTGCGGGCCAGACGACCGCCAGAAACGGCGCGACCGCCCGCTCCATCTTGCGCTCCCAAGCCGCGTTGGGGCTGCGCCCTCTGATCTCCGCCTGCCGCCGCAGCAGGGCCGCGAGCCGGGAGAGCACACGCTCCCGGCCCACGGAGTATGTGGTCGCCTCACGCCTGGTGTCGTCGACGACACGGCGAAAGTCCTCCTCCGGGATGCGCCAGCGGTATGAGCCGTCGGCGACGACGACGGGCTCATTCGGTTTGCGAACCCTGGCGTAGAGGGCACGGCGCAACACCTCCGCCATCCGCGCATCGTGCTTGATGGACGCGGCCCGGTCGACTTCGCCGAGGGAATGGGAACTCGTCCCCGCGCTTCCGACCGTGTTTCTCCCGACATGGGGCGGCACACGGACGCCGAGAATGCGGTCGACCGTGGTCTGCTCCACATCGACCTCCCCCAACGCGGGCAGCACCGCTGAGATGTAGCCGAGAAAGGCCCGGTTGGGCCCAAGCACGAGCACGCCTCCGCGTTCAAGCCGCTGCCGGTAGGCATAGAGCAGGTAGGCGGCTCGGTGAAGCCCGACCGCCGTCTTGCCCGTGCCCGGCGCGCCTTGGACGCACAGCGACTCGTCGAGCCCGCTTCGGACGAGGTCGTCCTGCTCGGGTTGGATCGTCGCGACGATGTCGCGCATCGGGCCGACACGCGGGCGTTCGATTTCGGTCGCCACGATGCGGCTTGTCTCCCCGAGGTCTTCACCGCGGTCGAGGCGCTCGTCCTCAAAGCCGCTGAGGACGGACTCCGACCAGCCGAAGCGCCGCCGCCTGGCGATGCCGAGCGGGTCGCGTGCGCTCGCCCGGTAGAAGGCGCGCGAGACCGGCGCCCGCCAGTCGATCACTATGGGCTGACCGCCGGGTTGGCCGGAGATGTGGCGACGGCCGATGTAATAGCGCCGCCCGCGATGATCTCCGGTGGCGAAGTCGAGGCGCCCGAAGAACGGAGGGCCGTCCGGCTCCTCGCCGAGCTCCTTGGCGAGGCTCTTGAGGTGGCGCCCCAGCCGTTCGGCGCTGTATCGATCGCCCGCGACCCGCTCCCCGACGATCACGTTGTGGCGTGCGCCGTCGAGCATCGCCCGCAACGCCTCCCGGCATCGCATGACGTAGGCCCTTTCGTCGTCCAGCTCAGCCATGACGCCCCCACGAAGTTAACTCGGTCAAGAGATTGACCAGGTTAACACTCTTGATAGAGTGCACGGCATGGCAGGACTGAGAGATCTCAAGAAGCAGCGCGTGCACGACGCGATCTCGTCGGCGGCGATCACCTTGTTCCTGGAGCGGGGCTTCAGTGACGTGTCCGTCGCCGAGGTGGCGTTGGCGGCGGAGATCTCCAAGCCGACCCTGTTCAAATACTTTCCGACCAAGGAAGACCTGGTCCTCCACCGCATAGCCGACCACGAAGGGGAAGCGGCGCGGGTCGTGCGGGCGCGCCCGCGGGGAGAGGGCGCCCTGGCGGCGCTGCACCGCCATTTCATGGCCGGCCTCGACCGGCGCGACCCCGTGACCGGGCTCAACGACACTCGCGAGGTGATCGAATATCACCGCATGGTGTTCTCCGTGCCGAGCCTGGCCGCCCGCCTCTTCCAGCACATGGCCGCCGACGAGGAGAGACTCGCGGAAGCGCTCACCGAGGTGACCGACGATCTCACCGCGCGCCTCGCCGCCGGTCAGGTCCTCTCCACTCAGCGGGTGCTGGCCCGGCACAACTGGCACAAGCTCGACCAGGGCGGCACGGTGACCGAGGTTCACCCCCAGTCCGTCGCAGCCGCCGATCACGCGTTCGCCATGCTCAGAGACGGGCTTGCCTTAGCCTGAGAGCGGGTCGGTGTCCGTTCGAAGCCGAGCCTAGAAGCCCGCGCTCAGGCTCACGTGGCTGTGCCGTGGGCCTTGAGCGCCTCGCCCATCGGCGCTGCGGTGCCGCACACCGCGGGCACGTTGCGCGGTCCGTCAGCCTTGCCGGACAGGACACCGCCGGAGGTAGGACGTCACTTGAAAAAGATGTAGAACGCCGCGTCGCGTGCGAGCAGGAAACCGACGATGCCGAGAGCCCAGCCGACCATCGATTCGGAGTTCTTCGTGATCCAGTTCCGTAGCCTCTCCAGCTTGGGGGCAAGCCACCCTCCGACGATGCCGCGCAGGCCCATGAGCAGCAGCGGGGGTGTGATCATGAC
The DNA here is from genome assembly GCF_900100605.1 of Sinosporangium album. GTDB lineage: Bacteria > Actinomycetota > Actinomycetes > Streptosporangiales > Streptosporangiaceae > Sinosporangium > Sinosporangium album. Next base: position 288,883 of record NZ_FNCN01000004.1, read on the forward strand.
GAGCACATACGCGGCCAGGATCGGCAGCCACTGCGTCGCGGGCAAGGAGGCGTTGGTCATCATGCCGATCGCGGCGAGATAGGGCACCATGGTCGCCACTTCCAGCACACCGGCGGTCAATGCGAGCGCCACCATGCCTCCTGGGCCGCCCAGACGGGGCTCCAGCCGCCGCGAAGGCTTTCCCTGCTTCTCCCGACGCTTCGGGTCGAACTTAAAGCTCAGCGCGAAGAGTCCCACGCCCAGCGCCAATTGCACCCAATATGCCGTACGGCTCTGCAGCGCATCCTGGAAGTTCTCCATGAATGCGGTCAAACCGAGCAGCAGGGCCACGCCGATCAGAAAGTAGAAGGTGGCGAGCGTCCCCAGATAGACGAACATCCGCGATGCCCGGAATCGGTCGGCGACCACCAGCATGTACACAGGGATGCCGAGGGTGCCGAAGCTCATGCTGTCGACCAGTGCCAGAGCGATCAGGGTGAGTAACAGGGCGGTCGTCACATGACGATTCTTGGGCGGGTCGACGCACCGAGCATCCTCCCCGACATCGAACCGTCCGTACACCTTTTGTCGTACGCCCAAGGGCCTCCCCGGCATCGACTGGGGCGCTACGCCCGCGCCCTGCGGCTGTCAAGCCGCGCCGTGATCACGCCTCGCTTGGTCGACGTTCGTCTGGGTAGGGCACCAGCGGGGGAATCATGGGGGAAGCGGTAAAGATCAGCCCATTGGACACTGCGCGCCTGGCCGCCGTGGTGCTCACGCCACCAATCGCTCAGGGCGTGCTCCGTCGAAGACCACGGGTTGTGGCCGCCATGCGCACCCTCGACGCTGATCGCCGTGCCGTACTCCTGCTCCGCGACCTCAGAGACAAATACGGCACAGGCCCGCTTGTCGCGGGCACACAACTCCGGCCCCTGGCCGTGCCGCTCTCAGCCCACGACGTGGTAAGGGTGCTCGACGGGGCCCCCGAACCGTTCTCCCTGGCCCCCGCGGAAAAACGCGGCGCGTTGGCGCACTTCCAGCCGCACGGGCTGCTCTTGTCTCGTGGCGGCACCCGCGAAACGCGCCGTCAGTTCACCGAAAGCGTCCTCGACACCGACCACGATGAGCACCGTCTCACCGCCGACTTCACCCGCACCATCGACGAGGAAGCCGCGTTCCTCACCGAGCGCGATCACATGAACTGGCCGATATTCGCCGACACCTGGTGGCGAATCGTTCGGCGCATCACCCTCGGTGACGCGGCGCGAGACGACCGCAGCCTCATCGGCATTCTCAATCGGCTGCGCTCACACGCCAACTGGTCATATTTTCACCCGCGCCACGACAGCCTTCTGACCCGATTCCAGTCGCGCGTCACCCACTACCTCGACAGAGCGGAACCCGGAAGCCTCGCCGCCGAAGCCTCCCAGTGCGCGACGGTGAACGACATCCGTCCGGTCGACCAGATCGCCCACTGGCTGTTCGCCTTCGAAGCCGCCGGAATCACGGCCTATCGGGCTCTCGCCGTACTCGCGGGCGACGCCGCAGCGGCTGACGACCGCCACATCCGAGCAAGCGTCCTGGAAACCGTGCGGCTCTGGCCCACCACCCCGCTCATCCTCAGGGAAAGCACTACCGTCACCACCTGGGACAAGAACACCACCGTCCCCGCGAAAACTCTTTTCCTCATTCACAGCGCGTTCATCAACCGCGACCCCGCCACTCTGGGCACCGCCGCCGATCGGTTCACCCCCGACCTCTGGCAGGACCCGCCCTTCCTCGTCCCTTTCAGCGCCGGCCCCGGCCGCTGCCCCGGTGAACCTCTCGTGCTCCTCACCGTCAGCACACTGCTCGCCGTACTCCTCTCGCGGAGCCGCTTCCAGCCAAGCCCTCAGCCCGACATCGCAACCCCCCTGCCATTCACATTCGACCACTTCGAGCTGACGTTCGCGATCGGCGATAAGTCCTGATGCCCTCCCCACCACTCGGAGTGACGCGCTTCTCCAATACGGCTACGGCGCCTGCTCGACCCAGAGAAATACGAGCGCGAACAGCGGAGAACAGGAACCGCTGGCACGTCTTGAGCACGCCGGGCCTCCCTCCACTGACCGCCCACCGCGCGATCCCGACATCGCGGATTAGGCTTCCCGGCGTAATAAGGCTGGAAGGGGGCATGTTCCCCGTGTTTGTATGGGCTCCATGGTTTCTACCGACCGCTTGCTCGCCTTCGCCGCCATGTCGTTCCTGCTGATCGTGATTCCTGGCCCCAGCGTGCTGTTCGTGGTAGGACGAGCGCTGGCGCAGGGGCGCCGCGCAGCACTGACCACGGTCGTGGGGAACGCGCTTGGCGCTTACGTGCTGATCGTGGCTGTCGCATTGGGAATCGGGTCCATCGTGGAACGCTCCGTTCTCGTCTTCACGATTCTCAAGCTGGCCGGTGCCGCCTACCTGGTCTATCTCGGCATCAAGGCCTGGCGGGAACGCCGTAGGCCGCAGGGCGCGTTCGCCGCCGGCGGGGCGGCGCATGGCGGCCTGCGCACGCTCTGGGAGGGGTTCGTGGTCGGCGTTTCGAACCCCAAGACCATCGTGTTCTTCGCTGCGGTGCTGCCGCAGTTCATCGATCCCGGTCAGGGGAATGTCGCGGTTCAGATGCTCATGCTCGGCCTGGTCTTCAACGTCATCGCGGTCGTCTCGGACTGCGTGTGGGGCCTGGCCGCGGCCACCGCACGGGGTTGGTTCGCCCGCTCGCCTCAGAGGCTCTCCCTGGTCGGCGGAATCGGCGGGCTCACGATGATCGGCCTTGGCGTCACTGTGGCCGCGACCGGGCGTAAAGACTGAAAACCCCAACCGTCGCTGAGCGTCGTCGACCTGTTCTCAAGTGCTCGGCAGGCCAGGGAGTCCGCACTGATTCATTAGGCCAGTACGGCCTCAGCCGGACGGACGGAAGCGGCGGGGCGGGGTGTGGATGTCGAAGTGCAGCCGAGGCTGGATCAGAATCGAGTGCGGTGATATCTCCGAAGTGATCAAACCGAGACGTTCGAAAACCGGGAAAGTCGCGGAGTCGGCCGCGAAATATCGTGGGCGCATCGGCGGGTGCCAGATGCTGTAGGTGCCCACCTGTTCGTTTCTGCGCCGGTACCAGCCTTGAGTGGGATGGGTGAGCAGTTCCATCCAGTGGGACTCGCCGGTGAAACCGTCCAGCCGTGGAGGCTCGGGGAGTTCGGCCGCCTCGCACGTGGTGTCTCCGGCCAGCAGCCTCCAACGCGGCGGAGTGTCGTCCCACTCGGCCTCAATGCGGATGCGCTCGCGACTCCAGGGCATACCCCACAGGTGCCGCGGGAGCACGACCAGGGGGTGATCCAGGCTGGTACCGAAGAACCACACACCCGGCTTGCCGTACGCGGTGACATAGGCGCGATAGTTGATCTGTCCACAGGTGATGGCCGCCGGTGGGCAGAACCGGAAGTGAAAGTCCCGGTCCCGGAAGGCGACGGCGGAGACAAGAGCACCTTCGCCGTCGTCGAAGGCGAATTTCATCGGGATGAATCCGCTGGGCAAGTACCGGGCGAGCGCATCGGCCGGCACCCGGTAGCTGACAATCGCGAAGTCGTCTAACTCGGTCTGCGCATGGTGCCAACGTGGACGCGGCCGGGAACTGCCTTGGAAGGTCATATCCGGAAAGACTATTCGGAGCCTTCGCGCTGAGATCGGATCGGCCACCTCCGCCTGTTCTGGCACGGATCTGGCATGTGATTAAGGCTCTGATCTCGTGCTCTGTCATGGTCACGAACCGGGGCCTGGTGGGCAGGGAACGCTTCGGGGTTCTCGTCGGGGCCAACGGTGTCGGCCTCGCCGCAACCGGAAGGGCTCGACACCTGACGAACCTCAACCCGCTTTCACTCGGCCGGTGCCGAAGGGGTACAGCTGCTGTATCGCCGCGACGATGTCCTGTGCCGGAGGTACGCCGAGTTCCCGGAACAGAATTCGGCTGAATTTCTCATACTGGCGTAGTGCGCTGCTGGGGTCGCCACGGCGGGCGTGGATCTCCAGGAGGGTGCGGTTCGCGCTCTCCGACCACGGCTCGGTCTGCACTGCGGCCAGGCCGTACGGCAGAGCCTCGGCCGGTCGGCCAAGGGAGAGCAACCGGGCGGCAGCGCTCTGCAGCGCCTGTGCGGTGAGCATGCGCAGTCGCTCACGGCTGTCGATGACCCAGTCATCGGACCAGCCGGCCAGCAGCGGGCGGTCGACGTCGGCGGGCGGGCCCGTCAGCTCCCCGGCGGAGGAGCCGACGCCGTAGATGGTGTCGTTGATCCAGCGCGTCAGCATTTCGACGTCCACTCCCGTGCCTTCGGAAAGGCTGAGGACGTCGCCGTCGGAGTCTACGATGTCACGAGTTTTCCGGGACAGTCTGGACAGGGTGGTGCGGAGGTTGGACAGTGCCTGTTGCTCGGTCCGGTCCGGCCAGAGCAGCCCGGCCGCCTGTGAGCGGGACATCGCCCCAATGATCGCCAGTGCCGCCACCAGCCTGGCCACCCCATAGGGCAATTGCAGCGCAGAGCCCCCGCGGAGTAGCCGAAACGGACCCATGAGTCGCAGTTCGTGGACTGTCTCAGGCACCTTCGCCTCCTTCCTGCGGCCCCATCCCGCTTGAGCGTATCCAGGCATATGTGGAACGGCGGGCAGCAAGTCATGGCAGCGATTACGTGCCGCGTCCAGAGCGTGATGAGGGCTCGCGAGTGGCAGTTCAGTACGGCAGCGTCCGCCGTACATGACGTGTCGGTGCCCTGTCCGAAGCGGTCTCGTTGCGCTGACTGAGGGCGAATGCCCGGTATCGGGGTGGCGAGGTGCCGTCTGCGCATGTGGTGAAGACGGCATCGTTCCGAGGCTGTCCCGCATAGGTGCTGATGCATCACACATGGGCTACGTGACTGTCACGCCCGCATGCATCCGCGTGCCGCGGACGACAGGATTCGTCGGCGCTACGGAAACGGGTCGCCAAGTTCACTGTTGGTCATCAGCCCGCTCTGATCCGCAGGAGGAACGATGAGCGACCAGTCCATTTCCACCGCCGACGCGGCCGCGTTCGCCCAAGCGCTGAAGGTCCCACCGATGCCGCCGAAGCTGCGGGACGCCGCGGCGACCACCGCAGCGGTACAGCAGACCACCGGCGAGAGCGCTTCGGTCGTTGGCAACTCGATGGTGGCGTTCACCGCCGACGTCTCACCCCAGCACAAGGACGACCTGCTGAACTCGTTCGGCCTGGCGCAGCTCTCGGCCGTCGCACAGGGGGCCGATGCGGAGGCCGACCCCGTCGACTACTACCGCAAGGTCGTCAAGGTGCTGACCAACATCGGCTATACAGGCCAGGCGATCAACTTCGCGAAATACGCCACGCAGACCGCCACCGTACGGATCGACCAGGTCGTGATCGACATCATGGCCGCGTTGGTCACCGGACCCGAACTGGAGATCGTCAAGGCTGCCCTGACGGCGCTGAAGTCCTCGGCCGACGCCAACGGAGCGCCGTGGCAGCTCTACCACAGTCAGTCCACTTCCGACACCAACGGGAGCTTCTCGATCGGTCTGGCCAACGAGACCAATAACAACGTCGCCGTCAAGTTGTCCGCCTTCCACTTCACCGGTAACGAGACCGCGACCAAGTTTCTGTGGATGTCCTACTCGTCGACGTCGGTGGATATCCAGCAGGGCCAGACCACGCTGGTCCTCAACGATTCGGTCTACAGCGGAGTCCGGAACACCGTATTGAAGAAGATGAGCAGCCACGCGAGCAGCTACATCGACAATCTTCCCGAGCTATAGGCAAGCCGATGAACACCATGACCGCGCTGCTCGTAGACGGCGCTTTCCTGCTGGTCGATGGTGCGCTGACGCCACAACAGAACCGGGACGTCGTCAACTCGGTCCTGCTGGCCAGGCTCGTCGCGGCGCAAGCCGCGGCGGGTGACGCCGGCAGCTATGTCAATGCGTTTCTGCAGGTACTCGGCAACGTCGGGTGGACCGGCACGGACATCACCAAACGCACCACGCAACTGGACGGCGCCAAGGGCCCCAAGGGTGTGGGGCTCGCACCTCTGACGATCATCACGCAAGGGATGACCGAGCACGTTTCCAGTGATCTCATCAATCGGCTGGTGGCCGAGGTCTCCAGCCTGGAACAGGCGAGTTCGGCGGTCCGCCAGGCATGGGCGACTACGGCAAACCGGCCTCAGGCCCAGGCATGCCTGCTGATCGTCGCCACGCTGGTCGACGGCGTCCCCATGCTTGTGTACGACTACGCCGAGCTCACGTCGGTGAAACAGGCCACGGGATACCCGTGGTCCCCGTTGACGGGGCCCGGCACGCTAACCCAGTTCAGTGGTGTCGTCGCGATGAACCGGACGGTGTTCACCGCCGACTTCAGCGCCGCTCTGGCGAACAAGGTGACGCCGACACGCTCGGCCGCGGTCATCCCACTGCACCCGTGACCCATGGGCCGCCCACCGGAACCGTACACATCACTCCGTTCCGCTCAGAAGGAGGCTCACCGCGATACGGCATAACGCAGAAAGTGGCACAGAAGGGAGAGAGTAATGCAGCTTACCCAGCAGTCGACACCCGCACCCGCCCAGGATCTGCCCGGAGGGGACAACACAGTCATAACCGGACCTATGGGCGACTGTGTTTCCGTGGTCGTGCTCTGGAATCCGGACGGCAATGGCCGCTATCAGAGCGTCCGCGGCTATCACGGGTCCGGAGGATTCCAGGCCATCAATCTGCCCTCGCTGTTCAATGCGGTGCCGAACGTCGTAGCTACGCGCATCATCGGCTTCTTCACCACTCAGTCGCTGTCATCAAACGATCGCCAGCGATTCCAGGACTACTGCGTCGCGCACTTCGCCAACGCGGTGTGCACCGTCGCACAGGGAGGCGGCAACTATCGCGTGGACAGAACCGGCGCGTGGGCCGTCCAGCAGTGATCTCGGCGACTCCCCGAATGTTCTCCGCCTAGCTCCGCTGCTTCCACAGGCCGTGGCAGGGATGGGGGCGCTCCTTTTCGGCTACGCCGTTCGCCCGAGCCCGCCTCTCAATATCGGCTCCGGCGCCGACAGGTCGCTCACCTGCAGGCGCCGGGCCGATCGAGTAGATCGATGAATGGACCGAAGCTCGCCGCTACATGCGTTTCGACATGCCGGCGCCGGCGATCTTGCCCGAGCTGGACGGCAGGCGTTCCGGGATCTGAGAGTCCCTGGCGAGGGTGTAACTGCGGGTCACCGCGATGAGGTCGCCGTCCTCCCTGGTGGCAGCGACCAGGTTGGGAGGTCTGGAGACGAAGCCCGGCACCGTACTTAGTCCGTCGGTCTCAGCGATGGCGGTGAGGCGAATCCGGTCCATGTGCGGTATGCGCACGGTGATCTGGACTCCCTGGGCGGGGATACCGCGAAAACGGATTTCTGAGGGCCAGGTACCGGCTCGGGTGCCGGTGACGGGCACGCTCGCCGACCCGAACCGGCCGGCCGATGCGATGGCCTGGGTGATCGGCTGGTCGAACCGTAGTGTCACCGAGCGCGCGCGCTTCCCGGCGGTCACGTGCAGCTTGAGTGCGTCCCCGCTGTGGGCCAGGATCTCGACTCGCGGACCGCCGACGGCGATCACCTGTGCGGGACCCGTCCACAGCGTGCCCCGTGCGTACCCGGCGGGCAGCGCGGAGGTGTCGTGGCCGGACACGTACTGCCTGGTCCACTGCGCCGGGTCTGCGTCGGAGCTGACCCAGTGGGCGGTTCGGGTGTCGGCGTCCATGACGTACGCCAGATGCGTGCGCTGCGGCCGGTCGGCGTCGAAGTCGTCCACCACCAGCCCGGCAGCGACCAGTCCCGCCGCGAGGAGAAGAGCGGTCAAAGGTACTGCGAGGACCGCGGCACGTTTCGGCCGGGTGGCGAAATCGGGCAGGAACAGCTCCGAGATCGGCACTACGACCAGCCCGAACAATGCCAGCGCCAGCGCGCTCATCCCGCCGAGCGCCAGCCCCATCCCGTCGAAGACGTTTCCGGCCAGCGACGGCAGCAACATCGCGGCCGTGATCGGACCCAGCATGGCCGCGACCATCCGTACCCAGGCAGGCGTACGGAGCAGAACTGCGGCCAGCCAGCCGAGCGCGCCCATCAGCGCTGGTAGGGCGAACAGGAAAGACGCCCCGGGAGCGACCTGGGCGCATAGCACGCCCAGCCCGGCGAGCCAGGTCAGCGCCCCGACCGCCAGTGCCGCCGGGCCGAGCCTGCGCCGCAGCACCAGGTACCAGCCAAGGACCGCCAGCGCGCACAGGACCGCGATCGCCGCCTGGTACGGACGTGGGCGGTGCAGTAGCCCGCCCATCAGGTCATAGGCGGGCCGCCAGGCCACCAGCAGTTCCCACAGGCCTTGAGCCAAGGCGGCCGACACCACCAATGGCACCACGGCCGATGCCGTCGCCACGATCAGCCGGGGCAGGCTCAGCAGCCGCCTGACGCGGGCCAGCAGGGCCAGGCCCGCCACCGCGACGACGGCCAGTACCGCCAGCGGCCAGACGAGCTGACCCGGATATGTGATCATGGTGCCGAGTGCGCGGAAATAGGTGATGTCGTGATCTGCGGCCAGCGTCCGCAGGTCCGCGTCGCCGAGGGCGCGCGCCAGCGCCAGCATGTTGGTGCCGTGGTGTTGCAGGCTGCCCCGGTCGAGGTTGGCGATGGAGTCGCTCGCGGTGTGATACAGCGAGGAGCGCTGGATATAGGCGAAGTTCATGCCGGTGAAGCCGGCCTTGGTCAGCGGGGTGAAGTCGGTGTTGTTGGGCAGCAGCCGATACAGCTCCACCATGGCGGAGTGCCCCCGCGGAGCGGGGACGGCGTTGACGAAGGTCTCGACCAGGCGGGCGTTGTTCGTGGAGGTCTCGAACATTAGCGAAGGGCCGCTGACCCCGCGGGCCTCCCAGTTCAGTAGCACGCCTCCGGCCTTGCCCAGAGAGTGATTGCGAACAAAGGCTTCGGCGCCGAGCACGCCGTCCTCCTCGCCGTCCGACATGAGCAGCACGATGTCGTTACGCAGGCCGGGACCGGCGCGCAGCGCCCGGACGGTCTCAATCATCGCGGCCACCGCCGCGCCGTCGTCGGAGGCGCCCGGTCCCATGGCTGCGGAGTCGTAGTGCGCGGCGATGAGCACGGTGCCGGTTGAGCCCGCTCCCTGCAAACGGCCCACGATGTTGTCGACCTGGCCGAACGTCGCCAGCCCCGCCGCGGACCGGGCGCCGACCGAACGCTGGATCTCGACCTGAAGCCCTGCCGCGCGCAGTTGTCCGGCCAGATAGTCCCGGGCCCGGTCGCTCGCCGGGCTGCCGATGGGCCGCGGTTCAGTGGCGAACTTCTTCAGGTGAACGAGCGCGCGCTCGGCGCTGAACTGCTCGTTGGGCGCGGTGGCCGGCAAGGGTTGCATGGTGCTGTCGGCCATGGCGGACAGCAGGATCACCACGGCCAATGTGAGCAGGGCCGCCAGCCCGGCCAGCGGCCGCCATGGGACGTTGAATCCGATCACAGCCAGGAACGGTAGGCCGAGCGGCTCATCTGGCGGAATGAGGTGCCCATCCGTCTGTATCTGTGGTTCTCCGCAGCCCCGAAACGGCCACGCGCCTCATTCCAGACTGACCGTGATCATTCATAGCCTCTGTGGCATGACAGATTGGCTGATCGAGCTGATGGAAATTTTCGGAGCTCCGGGTGCAGGTCTGGCGATCACGCTGGAGAATCTCTTTCCGCCTCTTCCCAGCGAGGTGATCCTTCCGCTGGCGGGCTTCGCCTCCTCCAGGGGCGAGTTGAACCTGCTGAACGTGCTGGCCTGGACCACAGCAGGCTCGGTCGTGGGCGCGCTGGCGCTGTATTGGGTAGGCGCCCTGCTCGGCCGCGAGCGCACACTGGCCCTGGCCGCCCGGATCCCGCTGCTGAAGGTCTCCGACATCGCCAAGACCGAGGCGTGGTTTCTCAAGCACGGCCGCAAAACCGTGTTCTTCGGGCGCATGATCCCCGTCTTCCGCAGCCTCATCTCGATCCCGGCTGGGGTGGAACGTATGCCGCTGGGTGTCTTCACGCTGCTGACCACGGTCGGCAGCCTCATCTGGAACACGATCTTCGTACTAGCCGGCTACGCCTTGGGCGAGAACTGGTCGGTGGTCGAAACCTACGTCGGGGTGGGCAGCAACGTGGTGATCGGCCTGGTGCTACTGGCCATACTCGTCTTTGTGGGCATCAGACTGGCCGAACGGCGCAAGGGGCAGCATGCGCTCCGTGGCTAAGGGGCTGCACCTGCTGGGGGCGGTGATCCTCGGAACTGTCACCGCCCTGCTTGACCTTGTCTTTCTCCTGTCGGCACTGCCATTCGCCCACCGTGGCGCCGTGCGGGAGGCGGCCCGGCGACTGGCCGTGCTGGACGCCCGCCGCTTGCGGCTCGACCCCGCCGCCTTGGGGCTCGATGCGGCTCGCGGCGACGGGCGGGAGATGCGTTACCTTGCAGCCAGGGTGCCGGTAGGCGTCCTCGGCGGTCTGACCGTCACCTTGCTGGGCGTCGGCGTCGGGGTGGCCGGAGTTCTAGCCTGGTCGTGGGGAAGGGGACTGCCGTTCGACGGCATGCTACCGACAGCGCCCCTGCTAGCCTACGCCGCCCTGGGAGGGACTGTGCTGCTGTTCCTGAACCTGTCGGGCTTGGTGGGTGTGCACGCGCTGGAGCGGCGGCTTGCGCAGCGCATGCTCGGCCCCGACCCCACCGAGGCGCTGCGGCGCCGCATCACCGAACTGGCCGAAAGCCGCGCGGGCGTGCTGGTGGCCGTTGACGCCGAACGGCGTCGGATCGAACGGGACTTGCACGACGGGCTGCAGCAGCGGTTAGTGGCGCTGTCCATGCTGGCCGGGCGGGCACGCCGGGGACGGCCTGAACTGCTCGCCCAAATACACGAGCAGGCACAGCAGGCGGTGGGCGAACTGCGCGAGGCGGCCTGGCGGATCTACCCGTCGGGGCTGGACTCGCTCGGCCTCGCCGACGCGCTCGCCGGCGTGGCCGAGCGTGCCGGCGTCCCGGTCAAGGTCGTGTGCGAGCTGCCCGCGCGACCGCCGATGGCGGTGGAGACGGTGTGCTATTTCGTGGTCAGCGAGGCGGTTACCAACGCGGCCAAACATGCCCGTGCCACTGCGGTCACCGTCGAGGTTCGCGAGCATGACACTGTGGTCGTCGTGCGCGTGCAGGACGATGGTGTGGGCGGGGCGGACCCGGGGGGCGGCGGCCTGTCAGGGCTGGCGCGGCGGGTGGCTGCGCTGGACGGTCGTTTCACCGTCACCAGCCCCGTCGGCGGGCCCACCACGATCATGGCGCGGCTGCCGTGCGCGTGATCCTGGCCGAGGACTCCACCCTGCTGCGCGAGGGCCTCGTGCGGCTGCTGGAGGAGGAGGACCACGAGGTACTCGCCGCCGTCGGCGACGGCCAGGCGCTGGTCGAGGCGGTCGAGGTGCGGGAGCCCGACGCGGTTGTCGTGGATGTGCGGATGCCTCCCACGCACACCGATGAGGGCCTGCGCGCCGCCCTTGAGATCAGGCGCCGCTGGCCGCACGTGAAGGTGCTCGTGCTGTCGCAGTACGTGGAGAAGAAGTACGCCACTGAGCTGATGAGCGGGGACGTCGATGGCATCGGCTACCTGCTCAAGGACCGGGTGGCGCAGGTCGGCGACTTCCTGGACGCGCTGGAGCGGGTGGGTGCCGGGGGTACGGCTTTCGACCCGGAAGTGGTGCGGCAGCTCCTGGCCCGCAGCAGCCACGCCGACCCCCTGGCCCGGCTGACCGGCCGAGAGCGCGAGGTGCTGGAGCTGATGGCGCAGGGCCTCACCAACGGCTCGATCGCCCAAGCGCTGCATGTGTCACAGAGTGCGGTGGAAAAGCACGTCAACGCGCTGTTCGACAAGCTGTCGCTATCCCACGCCGCCGGCTACAGCCGCCGGGTCCTGGCCGTCCTGCGTTACCTCGGCTCCTGAGACGCCGCGCGGTGCGCACGCCTCCGCCTCAGGCCCTTACCTCAGCCGGCTACGGCCGGCCACGAGGAGCGTGCCTTTGGCGTTCACCCCGGAGTCGGAGCGCCCCCGCCGGAGGCGGTCATTCAGGAAAGACGACAATGCCGTCCTCCCTGATCCATGGCCGTTCGGGTTCGTGCCCGAACGCTTGCCGGACCGCATGTTCTGTGGCGAAATTCTGGCATTCTTGTCTAATGTTTCTGCCTCCGAGCTTCGCGCAGACCCTGCGACTTGAATGCATCCGGATCGATGACTACTCGAACTCGCATCGTTGGGTCAGCGTCCCGGGAAAGATCGTCGGCACTTGGTGCGGCTCGGAAGCCACAGAGGTTATCGACCTTGTCGCCGGCCTGCAACCGAGCGAGATGACGCGCTGTTTCCTGCCTGGATACGGGATCCGAGCCCATGGGGCGGATCATCTTCTGTTCGAGATCGCCTTCTGCTTCCAGTGCCACAACGCGCTTCTTCTCGTTCCGGGCCCTAAGGGCCAGCGCGACCTCGTCGGCTTCAATGCGGAGAGTCAGTGCGCGCAAGAGCTGCTGAATCGATTTCGGACTTTTTGAGCGTCGGATGCGATCAGGCCTGCTATAGGCTCATGGTGGGTGGAATCCGTCGCGGGCTGCCGATCGCGCCTCACGACGAGTCCACGTGGTACGAGGGCGGCGACGCCCGCTATCTCACCTACACCCCGTACCGGCACACAGTCTGAAAACAGCCGGGACGATCCGGCGAAGAACGCGATGCCGGTCGCACTCCTGTCTGGTTGCGCCGGTCGCCCGGCTCCAGGGCGTGCTCGAAGACGTCGCGCAGGAACTCCTCGCGGTGCACGTCCCCAGCCGCGGCTGGAACAGTGCCTCGAAGGTCGCCGGGTCCTCGTGAGGCCAAGGCTGACAGCGGTCGCACACTATGGCGCACGGGGGGGGCTTGTGGCAAGACCCGGGGCGTGCTGCAGAATCTCCGACCTAGGCAAGAACCCGCGGAAATGAGGAAAGTCGTGATCTCGACTGAGGAACGATATCGGAAGCGTCGTATTGAGGTCGATGGACTTGAAATGGCATACGTCGAGGAGGGAGACGGTGATCCGATCGTCTTTCTTCACGGCAACCCGACTTCGTCGTACGTATGGCGGAATGTAATCCCGTATCTGGCGGACAAAGGGCGCTGCATCGCCCCGGACCTGATCGGGATGGGCGAGTCCGCGAAACTTCCGGCAAGCGGGCCGGGCTCATATCGCTTCGTCGAGCATCGCCGCTATCTCGATGCGTTCCTTCAGGCCCTCGGCGTACGTGAGCGGGTGGTCATGGTGCTGCAGGACTGGGGTTCGGCCCTGGGTTTCGATTGGGCGTACCGTCAGCCTTCCGCACTCCGGGGTATCGCCTACATGGAGGCGTTCGTGGCTCCGATCCCCTCGTGGAGCGACTGGCCGGAGCCTGCGGTTGCGCTCTTCCAGGCGATCCGCTCCACTGCAGGTGAAGGGATGGTCCTTGACAAAAACTTCTTCGTCGACGACGTCTTGCCTGCAGAGGTTCTGCGCGGGCTGTCGGAGGCGGAGATGGCCGTCTACCGTCGTCCCTACACAGAACCGGGCGAGTCACGCCGACCGACGCTGACTTGGCCGCGCGAGGTTCCCGTTGCGGGCGAACCACGCGATGTTCACGATGTCATCACGCGTTATGCGGAATGGCTCGCTAAATCTTCGGTTCCCAAGCTGTTCATTGAGGCGGTTCCAGGAACGATGTTTGAAACACACCGGGCCATCGCCCGGTCGTGGCCGAATCAGGCACACATCACGATCACGGGTGGCCACATGGTTCAAGAAGACGCTCCCGATCAAATCGGAGCGGCCATCGCCTCCTGGATGCGAGATCTCTCCTGAAATGGGCGGTGGCGCCCGCGCCCTGCCACATCTCCACGATCACCGGGGAGCGGTGATGTCCGTGATCGGGTCGCCCTCCACTCAGATCGAGGGCCGGGGGAGCCAAGATGGCGGCGGCTCTGCGGGAGAGCTCTCATCAGTGAGCTAATTGCACGCGGGTTGCACGGAAGATCGACGACACCCTGGCAACGATCAAGGCCCGGGTTGGGAATCACTCCCTGACCTGGGCCTTGTGTTGAGTAGGCGCGTGTTGAGTAGGCACGTGTTGAGTAGGCACTGGAGCGGGTGACGGGAATCGAACCCGCGCTGTCAGCTTGGGAAGCTGATGTTCTGCCATTGAACTACACCCGCGTCGGCCGACTGTGAAGCCGATCGAGCACTACTGTAGCGGAAACCCGGGGTGGTTCTCTCGTTCGCGGGGTGGATTGTGGTCGGCGGGAGGTTGGCGGGGTTGGTAGGTTGCGTCACGTGCTGCTTTCCGACCGTGACATCCTCAACGAGATCAAGTCCGGGAGGGTCGGACTCGACCCTTTTGACCCGGAAATGGTTCAGCCGTCCAGTGTGGATGTGCGCCTTGATCGCTACTTCCGGGTGTTTGAGAACCACCGCTATCCGCACATCGATCCGTCGGTGGAGCAGCCGGATCTGACGAGGATGGTGGAGCCGGAGGGGGATGAGCCGTTCATCCTGCATCCGGGGGAGTTCGTGCTGGCGTCCACGTATGAGGCGATCCGGCTGCCGAACGATCTGGCCTCCAGGCTGGAAGGGAAGTCGAGCCTCGGCAGGCTGGGGCTGTTGACGCATTCGACGGCGGGGTTCATCGATCCGGGTTTCGAGGGCCATGTCACGTTGGAGCTGTCCAATGTGGCGACGCTGCCGATCAAGCTGTGGCCGGGGATGAAGATCGGGCAGCTCTGCCTGTTCCGGCTGAGCTCGCCGGCGGAGCATCCGTACGGTTCGACGAAGTACGGCTCTCGCTATCAAGGCCAGCGTGGGCCGACACCGTCGCGATCGTTCCTCAATTTCCACAGGAGCGTCGTCTAGGCGGTGAGTTCCCACTTGCCCCCATGCGGGGCTGAGAGGCCGACTCAAGCCTGTAATGGTGTGCGGTGGGGGCGAGAGTCCGGGAATGAGCCTGTCGCCCGTTACGGGCTTTTGGGGCCCGCATAGGCCGATCCCGGCATCCACGTGCCCATCCCGATATATCCGCCACCATCCCGCCGACAACGTGCCAATCCCGCAATGTCTGGCACGTTCCCCCTCAGACCGGCCAACGTGCCATGTGCCCGGCGCAGTAGGCCATGTCACCCGATGTCCCCCGATGTCCCCCCTTGCCCCGCCCCTGCTCAGCGTGTCGCTGCGACGTATGTCGGAACTGACGGGAAAGCAGTGATCAAAGACATCCCAAGCACCCAATGTGGCTGGTGTGCGGGCGGATGCGGAGGGTAGCGACAATGGGAAGACCGGGTGACAACCATGGGTGTGGACGGTGAAGTTCGCATTTGCGCTGGTAACCCGTACCCTTCTCTGCGGACTATCCCCGCACATCTGGAGTACGACGTGCGCCTGCGTCTCACGCCCCGTGAGGACAGCTACTACGAGTTGTTCGCGTACTCCGCGAACAACCTGGTGACTGCGTCGCGGCTGCTGGTGGAGATCATCAGTGATGGGTCGGATAGGGAGGCTCTCGCCGAAAAGATGCGCGCGTGCGAACACGCGGGCGACGAGCGGACCCATGCGATCATGAACCGGTTGAACGAGAGCTTCATCACACCGTTCGACCGCGAGGACATTTACCGCCTCGCAGCCAACCTTGACGATGTGATGGACTACATGGAGGCCGCGGCCGACATGATCGTTCTCTATCAGGTCGAGCACCTCCCGAAGGAGGTGGTTCGACAGGTCGAGGTGTTGGAGAGGGCGGCCGAGCTGACCGCCGAGGCTATGCCGAGGCTCCGCTCGATGAAGAACCTGACCGAATACTGGATCGAGATCAATCGACTCGAGAACCAGGCGGACCAGGTTTACCGCCGACTGCTCGCCCGCCTGTTCGGCGGGGAATATGACGCCCTCACCGTCATGAAGATGAAAGACATCGTCGAGCAGTTGGAAATGGCCGCCGACGGCTTCGAGCATGTGGCGAACACGATCGAGTCGATTGCGGTCAAGGAAAGCTAAGTGGAGCTCGCACTCGTCATCGGCGTCATTGTCATCGCGTTGATCTTCGACTACACCAACGGTTTCCATGACGCCGCGAACGCGATCGCCACCTCGGTCTCAACCCGCGCTTTGACTCCCCGGGCGGCGCTGTTCATGGCCGCGGCCATGAACTTCATCGGCGCCCATCTGGGCACGCAGGTCGCGCAGACCGTCGGTAAGGGCATCATCGATCCTCCGGACGGAAGCCATGGCCTCATCATCGTGGGGGCGGGCCTGGTCGGCGCGATCACCTGGAACATGATCACCTGGTATTTCGGCCTTCCCTCTTCCAGCAGTCACGCGCTCATCGGCGGTCTGATGGGTTCCGCCCTGGCGGCGGCAGCCACCGTTCACTGGGACGGCGTGGTCACGAAGGTCGTCGTGCCGATGATCCTGTCTCCGCTGGTCGGGTTCTCCTTGGCCGGCGGGGTGATGATCGCAATCTACTGGATCTTCAGGAAAGCGCAACCGGGCCCGGCGAACCGTGGTTTCCGTTACGCGCAGACCGTGTCGGCTGCGGCGATGGCCCTCGGGCACGGCCTGCAGGACGCGCAGAAGACCATGGGCGTGATCTTCCTGGCCCTGGTCGTGGGCGGGTTCGCCGGCCCCGATGATCCGATTCCCCAGTGGGTGATCCTGGCGGCTGCGGCGGCCATTTCGCTCGGCACCTACGCGGGTGGCTGGCGGATCATGAGGACCCTCGGCCGGCGCATCATCGCACTCGATCCTCCGCAGGGTTTCGCGGCTGAGTCGGCGGCGGCGACCGTGCTGTACGGCGCGGCCATCGGTTTCGGCGCCCCCATCTCCACGACGCACACCATAACCAGCGCCATCATGGGCGTGGGCGCGACCAAGCGCCTGTCGGCCGTGCGCTGGGGCGTGGCGGGCAACATCGTGCTCGCGTGGATTCTCACGATCCCCGCGTCCGCGCTTGTCGCCGCGTTGACCTACTACCTTTTCCACTGGATTCTGGAATAGTTTTCCAACCCCGATGCGGAAGCCGGTCGGGTGGGGCTCGGACACAGCTCTTCCGCATCGGAGGTCAGTCCTCAAAAGCTTGAGCCGTGTACGGCGAAGCCGGTTTGCCCGGCTCCGCCGTACACGCTTTTTCAGGCCTTGTCGAAGGTCGTGCCGTACATCACGTCGGTGTTCCACCGCGCGAATCCGAGGGATTCGTAGAGCCGGATGGCCGGCACGTTCTCCTCGTCGACATAGAGCATGACCTGGCTGAGCCCGAGGGCACGCAAATGGTTCAACCCGGTGAGGGTGAGGGCGCGTCCGAGGCCGCTGCCCTGCTCGCTCGGGTCGACGCCGACGACGTAGACCTCGCCGATGGGGTCGTCGGCGTGTTCGCCGTCGCGGTGGACCTTGGTCCAGTGGAATCCGGCGAGGCGGCCGCCGCGTTCGGCGACGAAGAAGCCGGCCGGGTCGAACCACGGTTCCTGTTCGCGTCGTTCCAGGTCGGGGCGGCGCCAGGAGCCCTGTTCGGGGTGGTGGGCGAAGGCGAGGGCGTTGAGAGCGATCCACGCGTCCTCGTCCTGGCCCGGGACGAACGTGCGCAGCCGTACGCCGTCGGGCACGGTGGCGGTGGGGATCGCGGCGGACAGGGAGCGCCGCATCTGCCAGAGGGACCGCGCCCGGGTGAGTCCGAGGGAGGCGGCGAGCCGGACGGCGCCGGGGTGGTCGCCGTGGGCCCACAGGCGCAGCCGTCCGCCGGTGAGGTCGAGCGCGGCCGACAGGAGGGCGCGGCCGTGGCCGCGGCGGCGGTGGCCGGGGGCGATGACGAGCTCGCCGCTGGGACCTTCGTCGGGGTCGGCGAGGTCGATGTGGGCGTAGCCGACGAGGGTGGTGTCGTCGTAGAGCAGTACGGCCCGGGCCTCGCCGCCGCCGCCGTACCTGAGGTGCAGCATGGCGTGCTCGTTGAGCGGTCGCACGCCGTCGCTCTCCGCGGCGGCCTCGACCAGGGCGAGCACCGCGCCGACCTCGTCGTCTTTAAGTTGCCCTCGTGTTTCTACGCGCGCGTTCATAGTTCTTGACCTTATGCGCGCCCGCGAGGTGAGCTCGTGCGCGCCCGCGAGGTGAGCTCATCCTGGCCCGACCGCGCGCTGACCTCCCAGGACCACGTCAAAGAATCGTTACCTCGCTGTCGTCCGCCGTCCGGATCGCCGATCTACCCTCTGGGGTCATGACGTCACGTTCCCTCATCCGGATAATCCTGTCCGGAGCGGTGGTCGCGAGCGGTTTCGCCGTCGCCACCGCACCCGCTGACGCTGGCCGAACGGCCTCCCGGACGGTGCCCGTCCGCCTGCTTTCCCTCAACGACTTCCACGGACACCTGGAGCCCCCGACCGGTTCGGCGGGGCGCATGGTCGACGAGCACGGCGCGACCGTGGACGCCGGCGGTGCGGCGTATGTCGCCGCACACCTCGACCGGTTGACGAACGCCGACACCCTGAAGGTCGCCCAGGGCGACCTCATCGGGGCGACCCCGCTGATCTCCGCCGCCTACCACGACGAGCCGTCCGTCGAGTTCCTCGGCAAGGTCGGGGTGACGGTGTCGGCGGTGGGCAACCACGAGTTCGACGAGGGATACGACGAGCTCAAACGGATCATGTACGGCGGGTGCCACCCTGTCGACGGCTGCTCCCCGGCTGGCCGGTGGCAGGGCGCCGAATACGACTACATCGGGGCGAACGTCCTCTTCAAGCAGCCGAGCGCCGCAGCGGAGCGGGCGGCGCTCACCCAGCTCCAGAAGGCCCCGGCGTTCAAACCGGACCTTGTACGGCGGGTGCTGCGCGACTACGGCATCCCCGCTCTGCCGCCGGTCGCCGTGCGGTGGAAGAACGGCGTGCCGATCGGGTTCATCGGCCTGGTCACCAAGTCGACCCCCTCCATTGTGACGTCGGAGGGGATCAAGGACCTGAGGTTCATCGACGAGGTCAAGGCCGCGAACGTGGCCTCCAGGCTGCTCAAGCTGGTCGGAGTGAAGGCGCAGGTCGTGCTGGTGCACGAGGGCGACCAGGTGACGCCGTCCCAGTCGCCCGACGCGTGCAGCGCGGTGCCGGGGGAGGGCAACCGGATAGCCACCCAGGTGGACCCCGAGATCGACATGGTGTTGAGCGGCCACTCCCACCAGGCGTATCTGTGCAACCTGCCCGACCCGGCCGGGCGCGACCGCCTGTACAGCCAGGGCGGTTCGTTCGGCCGCGTGATCACTCAGGTCGACTTCCGGGTGGATGCCCGCAGCCGGGACATCGTCCGTACGAGTGTCGTGGCCGACAATCACGTGGTGACCCGGAGTGTGACACCCGACCCGGAGATCGCGGATTTCGTCCAGACGTGGAAGGAAAGGGTGGCGCCGGTCGCGAACCGGCAGGTCGGCAGCGTCAGCGCCGACATCACACGCGTACCGGTTCCCTCGGGGGAGACGCAGCTCGGCAATCTGATCGCGGATGCTCAGTTCGAAGCGGTGAAGACCGGAGGGAATGCCGAGATCGCGCTGATGAATCCGGGTGGTGTCCGGGCCGATCTGACGTATGCGCCCGACGGGGTCGTGACCTATGGCGAGACGTTCACCGTGCAGCCGTTCAACAACCTCACGCAGGTCGTGACGCTGACCGGGGCGCAGTTGGACGCTCTGCTTGAGCAGCAGTTCCAGGTCAACCGGGTGCTGGCGCCGTCGGCGTCGCTGACGTACACGGTGAGCGCGTCGGCGCCCGTGGGGTCCCGCGTGTCGAACATCGCGATCAACGGGCAGCCGGTGGCGGAGACGCGGCAGGTCCGCGTCGCGGCCAACAACTTCCTGATCGGTGGCGGCGACGGGTTCTCGGTCTTCACGCAGGGCACCGACCTGTGGAGCGGACCGCTCGACATCGACGCGCTGGTGGACTATCTCGGGGCGCGCTCACCGGTCGCTCCGCCGGCGACCGACCGGATCACCCTCGTGCCCTGAACGCCGCGAACGCCCTGAACGCCGCGAACACCGACATGGGCCCGCGTTCTCCAAGGATGCGGGCCTACAGGTGTGCGGGCCTACAGGTGTGAGGGCGCGGTGTGGCGGCCGTCGCTCTGCTCGCCGCCCCGGTCGGGCACGAAGCGGTAGCCCACGTTGCGCACCGTGCCGATCAGTGCCTCGTTCTCGGGGCCCAGTTTGGCGCGCAGGCGCCGTACGTGGACGTCGACCGTGCGGGTGCCGCCGAAGTAGTCGTAGCCCCACACCTCCTGGAGGAGCTGGGCGCGCGTGAACACCCTGCCGGGGTGCTGGGCGAGATATTTGAGCAGCTCGAACTCCTTGAACGTGAGGTCGAGCACCCGTCCGCGCAGCCGCGCGGTGTAGGTCGCCTCGTCGATCGACAGGTCGCCGCTGCGGATCTCGCCCGGCACCTCCTCGGTCTGACCGGCCGAAAGGCGCCCGAGCGCCATGCGCAGCCGCGCCTCGACCTCGGCGGGGCCGGCGCTGTCGAGCAGCACGTCGTCGACGCCCCACTCGGCCGTCATGGCCGCGAGCCCGCCCTCGGTCACGATGACCATGAGCGGGCAGTCGATGCCGGTGGTGCGCATGAGCCGGCACAGGCCCCTGGCCTGGGCCAGCTCCTTGCGGGCGTCGACGAGCACGGCGTCGGCGGGAGGCGCGTCGATCAGTGCGGCCGCCTCGGCGGGGGCGACCCTGACCGAGTGCAGAAGGAGTCCGAGCGCCGGGAGCACCTCGTAGGAGGGCTCCAGGGCGTTGGTGAGGAGAAGCAGGTTGCTCATACGGTCACCTCACTGGCCGCTGTGGCCTGCGACGCCGCGGCCGGGTGGGTACGCTCACTCACATCGGCCTCCTTCCGGATGGCGCAGCCGCATGAAACACATATGGCCGTAGAAACACGTAAAGGACCCGGGGGCTTCGTTGCCCAGGTCCCGTATAGCCGAGGATAACCCACGAAAATTACGGGACCGGTGCGTGACCACGGGATTAACGCCCATCTCCTGTTGCTTCCATGTAAGCAGGTCCGCACAGGGGAGCAGGGTGCGAAGTGAGGATTGGTGAACGGCTTATGCCCACGGTGACCATTCGCTACTGGGCCGCGGCCAAGAGCGCGGCGGGCGTCGCGGAGGAGACGCGCAAGGCGGCCACGCTGGACGAGCTGTTGAGCGCGATCAGCGCGGGCCGCGACGAGCTCGCCCGCGTGGTGAAACTGTCGTCTTTCGTGATTGACGGGGCGCCGGTGGGCGTGCGTGACCGGGGGGCCGTGAGGCTGAGCGAGGGAGCCGTGGTGGAGGTGCTTCCGCCGTACGCCGGGGGCTGAGACGCGGCGGGCTCACGGAGCGCGCGGTTCAGGGCGCGCGGAGTCAGGGGCGCGCGTGGTTCAGGGCGCGCGGTTCAGGGGACGGCGCCGGGGAATCCCTACGTCGCGCGTTCGCGCGTTGTGGATGCGCCAAGGCTAAGGTAACGCGCAGGCATTCCCCGAAGGAGCCCGATGCGCAAGCTGATCGTTTCCCTGATCCTGCTGGCTGTCGTGCTCGCCGTCGTCGACCGCGTGGCCGTGTCCGGCGCGCAGAGCGAGATCGCGCGCCAGGTCGCCGCCGCCTACGACCTCGGCAGCGAGCCCGAGGTGACGATCCAGGGCATCCCATTCCTCACCCAGGCGGTCTCCGGCCGTTACGAGGAGATCACCCTGAAGACCGGGCCGATGACGCAGCGAGGCGTGCGCCTGTCCGGTGTCGAGGCCACGCTGTACGGCGTGAAGGCCCCGCTGCTGGCCCTCATCCAGAACATCGGCGGCAACGAGATCCGCGCCGAGCGCGTGGTCGGCAGCGTCATCGTCCCCCACGAGACGCTGAAGTCACGCGCGCCGGAGGGCATCGAGCTCAAGAGCGAGGGCGACCGGCTGAGCGCCACGGGCGACGTCACGGTCGCCGGCGTCAGGGTGCCGGTGAAGGCGTTCATGAAGTTCGACGTCGTCAAGGGCGGCGTACGGCTGACGCCGGAGAACGTGACCCTCGCGGGTGGTGTGCCCGTGCCCGAGAACTTGACCAGGTCCCTCACGTATACGGTCCCGGTCCGCAATCTGCCGCTGGGGCTGAAGCTGACCGATGTCCGGGCGGCGGACGGCGGCCTGCGCGTCAGCGGTGAGGCCGAAGACGTCCCGCTCCGCGGTTAGACGGCCGGCGACCCGTGTGGCAGAGCATGTGAAAGATTCCCCTGGGGAAGCTGAACCTCTCCGCGAAGCTCTACGTCGTGAGGGTGTGAGCCCAGCCGGAACCGCCGACGAGCAACTGATCAAGGCGCTCTTCGACGATCACGCGGGGCCTCTCTACGGCTACGTGTTGCGACTGACGGGCGACACCGGACGAGCGGAGGACGTGGTGCAGGAGACGCTGCTGCGGGCCTGGCGTCATCCAGACGCGCTGGCCGGCAAGCCGATCCGCGCCTGGCTGTTCACCGTCGCGCGGAACCTCGTCTTCGATCAGCACCGCGCGCGCCGATCGCGCCCGCAGGAGACCGGTGACGAGGCTCTCGCCGTCATGCCCGCCGACGACGAACTGGAGCGGGCCGTCGAGTCCTGGGCCGTCGCCGAGGCCATCGCGGCCCTGCGTCCCGAGCACCGCGAGGTGCTCGTGCACGTCTACTATCAGGGAAGATCGGTCAGGGAGACCTCCGACGCCCTCGGCATCCCGGCGGGCACGGTGAAATCACGCACCTACTATGCGCTTCGCGCGCTCAAGCTCGCGCTTGAAGAGCGGGGGCTCGCGCCATGATGACCTGCGAGGAGGTACGGCTGTCGCTCGGCGCGCACGCCTTCGGCGCGCTTGAACCCGACGAGGCCGTGCTGGTCGAGGCGCATTTGGCCGAGTGCGTGGCGTGTGCGGCTGAGTTCGATGAGTTGTCGGCGGTGTCGGGGCTGCTGGGCAGGGTCGGCCACGTGTCCGAGAGCGACGTCGCCCAGGTGGTGAGCCCGCCGGTCGTCGTGCTCGACCGGCTGCTCAAGGTGTCGGCGGCGCGTCGCCGCAGGTCGAGGCTGCTGCTCGCGCTGGCCGCCTCGGTGGTGCTGCTGGCCGGAGGCGGCGCGGCGTGGGGCGTGCTGAGCGGTTCCGGCGGGGAGGACGCGTCCATCGCCGCCGAACAGTATGCCGCCTCGTCGCCGGCTCCCGTGGTGTCCGGCGATGGTCCGGCGTCGGGTGCCGCCGAGGACTCGGCCGTGCTGGGGAAGGAGTCCGCGAAGCCGGAGACCGGGCCGGGCGCGGAGGGGGCCGAGGAGCCCTCGGTCACCGCGCAGGTCCCCGCGGCCAGCTCTCCGCCGCAGACCGCGCGGGACGGCGGCGACGTCCGGGTGCTGGAGTCGGCCTCGCCGCGGGAGTCGGTGATGAAGGCTGCGCCCGATGTCGTCATGTCCGGGGTGGAGGGCAAGGTCACGGCGACGGTGCGGGCGGCGGCCCGGGCGACCGGGGCAGACCTCACCGTGACCGTGAGTGGAGCGGACCTCGGCGCGGTATACCGGCTGGACGTCGTCGGGGCGGACGGCACCAGGGAGAAGGCGGGCACGCTGGAGGTCGCCTCGGCCGCCGACGCGGTCTTCCGCGCCACGACCACGATGCCGTTGACGACGGTCGTGCGCTTCGAGCTTCAGGGCGATGGCGACGTGGTGATACGGATCCCGGTGAAGTCCCGTTAAGGCAGACTTGCGGTGTGACCGGGCCGACCATCGACGAGATCGGCGGGCCCCGCGGTGAGCGGGCCACGCTGGTGCTCTTCTCGACCGCCTTCTGCGCGCCGTGCAGGGCGACCCGCCGCGTGCTCAACGAGGTGGCCGCGATCGTGTCCGGCGTCGCCGTCGTCGAGGTCGACGCCGAGTCCCGGCTTGACCTGGTGCGCGGGCTCGACGTGACGAGCACCCCCACGGTGCTCGTGCTCGACGGGGCGGGTGCGATCGTCAAGCGGGCCTCGGGACAACCGAGGAAAATCGATGTGATCGCCGCGCTCGGTGCCGTTTGACCACCGCGTGATCCGTAAACTCGGCGGATTGTTGCCCGAAACACTGTCTTAACGGTGATAGATGGGGGGAATTGCCTGCTGAGAGAGGCCGTGAAAGGTCTCATAAGGCAGAATTTTTCGTCTCACGAATCGGACAGGATGTGACAGACACCGAGGCGCCATGTAGTCTCTGGGCCATGAATCCCTGGACAGAGCTGCTTACCAAGCGACGGGCGGTCGACTTCTGCCGCGTCGCCACCGCGCTCTGTCGTGCTTCCTAAAGGGCGATCCGTGCGGCCTTGAGCCGCCTCTTCGACAAGTCCCCTTCAGGAGCATCCCGCGATGCAGGTTGATCCCCAAGGTTCTCGTTCCAGCGCGGCACTAGACAATCCCGGCTCCGGCGCTCGTCCAGACGTCTGGGCCGTGGTCGCCTTCCGCCGCAGCCACGGTGGCCGACCTGCTTCGATCCCTGAATCTCGCACCTCACGGTCTCCAGTCCATCACGACGGCCGATTCGTCGGCCACGGAGCCGGAGCCCGCGGAGCCACCGCGTTTCGCGCAGGTGGTGGGCCTGTTCTTCGCAGTCGCAGGTCTTGTCGGGTACCTCACGGAGACACCGCCGGTCGCGTTCGGCGCGACGGCAGCCGCCCTTCCGACCGCCGCCCTGGGCTCACGCCCCGGCTGCGACACGTATCTGATCAATCGCCCTCAATTGCCCGCCGCAACCCGATAACCCGGAGGATTCCATGAGCCGCTCCGCCGTACTGGTGGACGCCGACTGGGTCGAGGCCAACCTCGACACCCCTGGTGTCGTTCTCGTCGAGGTCGACGAGGACACCAGCGCCTATGACAAGGGCCACATCCGTGGCGCAGTGAAGATCGACTGGAGGCAGGACCTCCAGGACCCGGTCCGTCGCGACTTCGTCGACCAGGCCGGCTTCGAGGCCCTGCTCTCGGCTCGCGGCATCGCCAACGACGACACCGTGGTGCTCTACGGCGGCAACAACAACTGGTTCGCCTCCTACGCCTACTGGTACTTCAAGCTCTACGGCCACCAGAACGTGCGTCTGCTCGACGGCGGCCGCAAGAAGTGGGAGCTCGACTCCCGCGAGCTGGTGAAGGACGCCGTCGAGCGCCCCGCCACCACCTACGTCGCCAAGGAGCAGGACCTGTCGATCCGCGCCTTCCGCGACGACGCGGTCGACGCCATCGGCAAGCTCAACCTGGTCGACGTGCGTTCGCCCGACGAGTTCACCGGCAAGCTGCTGGCCCCCGCCCACCTGCCGCAGGAGCAGGCCCAGCGCGCGGGCCACGTGCCGACCGCCCGCAACATCCCGTGGTCGAAGGCTGCCAACGACGACGGCACGTTCAAGTCCGACGACGAGCTGCGCAAGATCTACTCCGAGGCCGGCGTGGACTTCGACAAGGACACCATCGCCTACTGCCGCATCGGCGAGCGCTCGGCGCACTCGTGGTTCGTGCTGCACGAGCTGCTCGACCAGGCGAACGTGAAGAACTACGACGGTTCGTGGACCGAGTACGGCTCGCTCGTGGGCGTGCCGATCGAGTTGGGGGAGGCTCGCTGATGAGCGTTCAGGGTTGCGCTGCTCCCGAGCAGACTGTCGCGCTTCCGGCCGGGGTCGACCTTTCCACCCAGGCCGTGATCCAGGGTGTGGTGACCGGCACGGGCACCGCTTACGCCCGCCTGCTCGACGGCTCCGGTGAGTTCACCGGCGAGGTCGTGGTGTCAGACGAGGGGATCTTCCGCTTCTTCGCGGCACCGGGCGACTGGACCGTCCGCATCATCGCGGGCGGCGGGGTCACCAAGGACATCAACGTCCAGGCCCGCCTCGGCGAGGTGTCTCAGCTCCAGGTCGCCGTCTGACCTGCTGAGCGAGCAATACGAAGCCAAGGCGCAAGCCGGCAAGGCACCGACAAGGAGGCCGGCCCCCGCGAGGGGGCCGGCCTCCTCGCGTTTCCGCGGAGCGCGGGGGCGTACGGCTAAGCCGGGAAGATCAACAGCACGGTGATCGCCAGGGCCAGGAGAAGCCCCAGAACCACCAGAATCCATACGGCCTTACTCCGAGGCGGCTTGGGCCGTTCCGCGTCTTCCAGGGCGCGTCCCGCGTCTTCCAGGGCGCGCTGAGGGCCTCGCTGAAGCACCCTTTGAGGCACGGTCGGGGCGGTCGGCGTGGCGTAGGGGGCCGTGGGGGCGCGGGCGGCGGCGACGTCCTCGGCGGACAGGGCGTCCGCCGTACCGGCCGACTCCGGCCCAGGGGCGCCGGCCCGGGCCGGCGCCTCGGGCTCGGGAGCGGGGTCGACCGTGACGATGGCGTGCGGCGGCAGAGGCGGGCGCGGCGGCGCGGGCGGCCGGGCCGGGGGCGGCACCTTGGCGCGGGGCTGCCCGTCGGCTGTGACGGCGGGGATCGGCACCGTGGACGGATCTCCCGCTTCGGGAGCAGCGGGGGGCGGCCAGACAAGGGTGTCGGGCCGGGGCTGTCTCGACGAGGATGGGGTGAACCAAGAAGAGGAGTCGGCGGCGGCTGGGCGGGACCACGCGCCCGTCCTGTCGTGTTCGCTGCTCATGCGGTCCTCTACCTCGAAGACGTCATGTAAAGAGATGGTAATGGCTTAGGGAGCTGCCGTCCGTCGTGTTGATCCTCGGAGGTCCGTCGAGAGCATAGAGATCGCTGAGAAATCTGGCTAGTTGGCCAGAACTCTGCCCGAATGGGAGGTGCAACTCTTACGCTGTCACGGAGGCGGAGTGGCTAATGCGGCGGAGGGCCGGTGGCGGACGTGCGTCCCGAGCATGCGCAGCTCCAGGCGGACCGCATCTACCTGGGCTGGCAGTATGTTTTGCCGTACCCGGACCCTGGACCGCCTCCCAAGCGCCCCTCACCGGGCGAGACCCCGGCCGCGGGGTCGTCCGAGCCCGAGTGGGCGCGGCGCGCACGCCTGCAGGAGCAGCTCCTCAACCGGCCGATGAAGGTTTTCCGCGCCTTCGTCGCGGCCGTGGCCTTGCTCATCCTCATCCTCGCCATCAGTGGGACGCTGTCGTGGGCCTTCGCCGCCATCGGCCTGATCGCGGCGGCCGGAGCGGCGATGATCTGCAGTTACGCCATCCGGCAGGGAGACCAGGCCCTGCGCTACCGCCTGCGCGAAAGCCAGGCGAAGGCCGACCGGGAGCGTGTGCTCCGCGACCGGGAGCTCCACCAGGCGCAGGAGGAGCATGCTCAGCGCTACCGCGAGTGGCAGCGGAATAAGGAACGTTTCGATCGGCAATTGAGCTGGTACGCCGTCTCCGTCCCCGACGAGATCGACCGTATCGATGTGGCCGGTGGCACGCTCCCCGGATGGTCGGCCCTGGTGACCCTGCTCGGGGCCACCCGGCTCTACAGCGGCGGCCACCTGACCGTCCTCGACCTGTCCGAGGGGGCGATCGCCAAGGACCTGATCGAACTCGCCAAGCGCGGCGGCGACGAGCCGCTGGTCTGGGTGCTGCCGACGGATCTGCCCAGGCTCGACCTCGGTGCCACACTCGCCCCGGAGGCGTTCGCCGACGTGCTCGCCCATGTGGTGAGCGTCAGCGAGGAGCACCGTACGACCCGCGACCTGTCCTTCGACAACGCCATTCTTGAGCGGGTCCTTGAGGTGCTCGGTGAGAGCGCCACCATCAACCAGGTCACCGCGGCCCTGCGGGCGCTCGCCCAGGTCGGCGACCCGCGCCGCGACCTCGACTCCGGCCTGTTGACGGCCGACCAGTTCGAGCGCCTCGGCACGCTGTTCGGCCGGGGCGTCAGCGACCGCGTGGTGATCGAGCGGGCCTGGGCCCTGGAGTCCCAACTGCGCAAGCTGGAGACGCTCGGCTCCGAGGCCGTACGGCTGCCGCCCGCCCGCCTGCGCGTCGTCTCCATGGACCGCCAGGCCGGGGTGTTCGGCAACCGTGTCCTCGGCACCTACGTGGCGACCGCGCTCACCCACATCCTCCGGCAGTCGCCCACGGCGGGCCGCCCCTGGTACCACACGCTGATCGTGGCGGGCGCGGACAAGCTCCGCGGCGATGTGCTCGACCGTCTGATGGACGCCTGCGAGACCTCGCGCACCGGGCTGGTCCTCACCTACCGTTCGCTCACCCCGACCGTGCGGGAGCGGCTAGGGCGGGGGCACGCGGCCGTGGCGTTCATGCGCCTCGGCAACGCCGAGGACGCCCGGGTGGCCAGCGAGCACGTCGGCACCGAACACCGCCTCGAACTGGCCCAGCTCACCGAGACCATCGGAGCGTCCGTGGCCGGCCTGTCGGCCGACTACACCTCCACCGTCGCCACGGCCGAGGACGGGGGCGACGAGCGGGACGCCCGGCAGGCGGACCTGAAGGAGGACATCACCGAGTCCACCGAGTGGGGCCGCACCTCGACCAAGATCGAAGAGACCGAGCGCGTGCTTCAGCGCTCCCGCGAGTTCCTCGTCGAACCGCACCAGCTCCAGCAGCTTCCGACCACGTCCGTGATCGTCACCGATGCCACCGCGAGAGGCCGCAGGGTGCGGCTCGCCGACGCCAACCCGGCGATTCTGGCCTTCCCCAAGACGACGCTCGCCGAGTTCGAGGACGCGGCCCCGGCCGCGGCGATCCGTCCGGCCCCTCCCGAGCAGGAGCGCCCGGTGACCCGCAGGCACGAGCGTCCCGCCCACGCGCCCCCGGCTCCCGCGCCCCCGGCTCCCGCGGCCCCCATGTCGCAGGCGGACCCGCGTCCCGAGGACGACGAGCCGCAGGCGCAGGTCTCGGTCGACGACGCTCCGCCGCCGAACCTCGGCCCGCCGCCGCCCCGGCTCGACTGGCGCAGACAGCGCTGAGGCTTTTCCACGGGCGCCCGTATCCACGCGGATGCACATTGCTCGGTAATGGAATTGCCAACAAGCTTGTGGGAGCTTGATCGTCGAAAGACTTTAGCTCGGGGGCCGTGCCGTCCCCGATCGATGGTGGGAGTCCGATGCAGCCGAGCATGTCCCCCGAGGTACCCAGTTCGCCTCTGACACTGCGCGGGCCGTGGTTCCGGGTGCAGTCCATGACCGCACCCTCGCGCAGTTCGTCGGCCGAGTGGGACTTCGTCACGGTCCTGCCCGCCATACTGTCCGCCGCCCAACGCGGCCAGGCGTTCGTCATCGGCTGGCTGTCACGCGGGGCCGGCGCGCCCCTGGAGCTGATCACCAACGCCGGTCCGCTCACCCCGCCCCGCCCGCCGCGGCGCTCCGCAGCCGCGCCGCCGGAATCGCAGGCGGCCGGCCCCCAGCCCCTCCTGTTCCCCGGAGGCGCCCGAGGCGTCCGCGTCGGAGACGAGTGGCTCGACGACCTCGCCGATCTCGTATGGACGCATTGCCCCGGCCGCCAGGCCCCGCCACTCGGCGGCCGACGCGAACCCGACCCCGACGAACTGCGGCGTCCCACCCTGTTCGAGTCCACCCTCGTCACGCTCATGTCCCGCCCCTTCGCCTGGCTCGTCGTGGCCGAACCCACCGACCTGCTCGACGCCGAGGTGGCCGACCTACGCACCCAGCTCAACGTGCTGAGGCAGTACGGCGACGCCTCTGAACGATCGCGTTTCGACGCCGAACGGGCCGAACGCCGCATGCAGGAACTCGACGCCTTCCGCGAAGCGGGCTTATGGAGCGTTCGAGTGCTCGCCGGGGCGGCGAACGCCGCCGAACTCCGGCAGATCGCCCCCGTCCTCGTTGGGTCGGTGGAGATGAGCCACCACCCCTACCGGCTCGGTACCGCCCTCCCCGGCCTCCGCGGCACCGCCCCCGAACGCGTCCACACCCTGGCCGACGCCCTGGCCGCCACGCTGCGCGAGCCGTCCTCGGAAGGGCCCGCCACACCGTTCGCCGCCACGGCCGGCGCCCTTGCCGCCCTCGCCGGACTGCCGCGCCGCGAGGTGCCGGGGATGCGGGTGCTCGACGCCGGCTACTTCGACGTCACCTCCGAAGCCGACACCTCGGTCGGCGAGGTGATCGAACTCGGCGAGATCGTCGACGGCCAGGACCGGGCGGTCGGAACGTTCCGTGTGCCGCTCGCCTCACTCAACCGCCACGCCTTCATCACCGGCGCCACCGGCTCGGGGAAATCCCAGACCGTACGGCACATGCTCGAACAGCTCACCCACGCCGGCATCCCGTGGCTCGCCATCGAACCCGCCAAGTCCGAATACGCCGCCATGGCCGCGAGGATCGAGCGCCTCGCCCCCCTGACCGTGATCAACCCCTCGGCGCCCGACAACGTGCCCTTCAGCGTCAACCCCCTCGAACCAGAGCCGGGCTACCCCGTACAGGCCCACATCGACATGGTCAGGGCGCTCTTCATGGCCGCCTTCGACGCCGAGGAGCCCTTCCCGCAGATCATGTCGCTGTCGCTCCAGCGCGTATACGAGGCCAACGGCTGGGACGTGGTCACCGGAGGCGGGCTTCCCGGGGCCGCCGTGCGCCCCGCCGTACCCACCTTGGAGCAGCTCCAGACGCAGGCCATGGACGTGATCAAGGAGATCGGCTACGGGCGCGAGGTCCAGGCCGACGTGGAGGGCTTCATCTCGCTGCGGCTGCGCTCCCTGCGCGTCGGCTCGGCGGGACGCTTCTTCGAAGGCGGCCATCCGGCCGACATCGGCGGCCTGCTCCAACGCAACGTCGTGCTCGCTATCGAGGACGTCGCCAACGACGAGGACAAGGCGTTCCTCATGGGCACGCTGATCATCCGCATCGTCGAACACCTGCGCATGAGGGCCAGGCAAGAGCGCTCCACCGGACTCCGGCACGTCATCGTCATCGAGGAGGCCCACCGCCTGCTCAGGGACAGGGGAGCGGGCCGCGCCTCCACCCACGCGGTCGAACTGCTCGCCGGTATGCTCGCCGAGATACGCGCGTACGGCGAAGGCATCGTCGTCGCCGAGCAGATCCCGACCAAGCTCGTGTCCGACGTGGTGAAGAACACCGCGCTCAAGGTGGTGCACCGGCTCCCAGCCGAAGACGACCGCCACCTCGTCGGCGCGGCCATGAACCTCAGCGACGAGCAGTCCCGCCAGGTCGTCTCGCTGCAACCCGGGGTCGCCGCGGCCTTCGCGGACGGCATGGACAGGCCGCTGCGGGTCCGCGTGCCGCTGGGGGAGGACCGCGAGCGGCCCATGCCCGGCCCGATCCCGCCCATCCGCGGTCGCCGCTCGGCCGGTTGTGGCACCGCATGCCGCACCGGCAAGGCGTGCACCCTGGTCGAACTGCACGAGGCCGACGTGCTCGCCGACGCGCCCGAATGGGCGTGGATGCGCGTATGGAGCGACACGGTGGTGCTCGCCTTCTGCACCGACCGCACCCTGCCCGGCGTGCCGCGCGCCCTGGCCGACCTGTGGTCGGGGCTACCCGCGCGACGCCGCGAATGCCTGCTCGCCACCCTTACCGAGCGCGCGGTGAACCGCCGCGCGCGGTCGCTGCGCTCGTGGACCGACCCGGCCCTGCTCACCGAGAAGGGCACGGCCGTCGCCGCCGCCCTGCTCGACCCGGTCGAGGGCGGCCCGCGGGCGGGCGACCGGCCCGGCCGGTCGTGGGTCATCCCGCAGGTGCGCTGGCTCCACGAGGTCGACAAGATCTTCCCCTACGGCCATCCCGCCCCCGACCTCCGCAGCCAGGCGCCGGACCTCGAATACCCCCTGTTCGGCACGGACGCGTCAGGTCGTCCGTACCCTCGCCCCGGCGCGGACGCGGGCGGCGGCGAGAGCCGCGTCGAACTCCTCGGGCACCGCGCGAGGTCGCTGCGCCGCCACCCCCTCTCCATGGAGATCGAACGCAATCGCGCGCTCGCGTGGCGGGCGATCCTCGGCGACGACGAACACGAGGCCACGACGGCCGACATCATGACAATCGCCATCGGGGTCGAGCCGGAGGATCGGATACGGCACGTGGCGCAGACCATGGGCGCGGGGTGGCTGGAGACCGTGCTCTCCTGGCCGCGCCGCTTCGTGCTGCCCTTCGATGCGGGTGAGCGGGAAACCGAGATCTCCTTCGCGGAATGACGCCGGGCGACCAGGCCCTTCGTCATCGAATCCGCTGGAGTTCCACGTCTTGGCCACGGAGGCTGCGAGGACGCGGACATGCATCCTGCCGTACGATCGGCTGAGTGTGCCGCGTATCCGGGAGATCCCGCGAGGGATCGTGCCGCTTCCCCTTCCCGTGGCTGACGACGCCCGGGATCGCAACGCTCAGGGAGTGCAGATGAGCCAGCTACCGCTGCGGGCGCAACTCGCCAGTGCCCTCGGGCGCACGGCGGCCACGCTGTCCCGCGTCACCGGCCGCGGGGACGGGTCGGTGATCGGCGGCCGGGTCGGCCTGGTCCTCGAACCGGATCTCCTGCGCCAGCTCGCCCGCGACCGCAAGCTCGCCCTCGTGAGCGCCACCAACGGCAAGACCACCACGACCCGGCTCATCGTCGCGGCCCTGCAAGAGCTCGGCGACGTCGCCAGCAACGTCTTCGGGGCCAACATGCCCGCGGGGCACGTCTCCGCGCTCTCCCAGGCCAGACACGCGCCCTACGGCGTGCTGGAGGTCGACGAGAAATACCTCCCCGAGGTGCTCGACACCACCGAGGCCGGGGTTCTCTGCCTGATGAACCTCAGCCGCGATCAGATGGACCGCGCCGCTGAGATCTGGCTCCTGGCGCAGAAGTGGCGAAGAGCCCTGGAGGGCAAACCCGCCCACGTCATTGCCAACTGCGACGATCCCCTGGTCACTTGGGGCGCCTCCACGGCCGCCAAGGTCACCTGGGTCGCCGGCGGGCAGCGCTGGAAAGAGGACTCCTGGTGCTGCCCCGAGTGCGGTGGCCCCCTCGACCGGAAGAACGCCGACTGGGCCTGCCGTGAGTGCACCTTCCACCGGCCCGAACCCGACTGGGTCCTCGACGACGACGCGGTGATCGACCCCAGAGGGCACCGCTGGCTCCTCGACATCGAACTTCCCGGCCTCGCCAACCGTTCCAACGCGGCCATGGCCCTCGCCGTCGCCGAGGCCTTCGGGCTGCCCACCGAGCTCGCCCTTCCCCGCCTGCGCGGCGTCCGCTCCGTGGCGGGCCGTTACACGACGGTCGAACGCGAAGGCAGGCAGGCCAGGCTCCTGCTCGCCAAGAACCCCGCCGGATGGCTTGAGGCGTTCGACGTCAGCGACCCGCAACTGCCGATCATCCTCTCCGTCAACGCGCAGGGCCCCGACGGGCGCGACACGTCCTGGCTGTGGGACGTCGACTACCGCATCCTGCGCGGACGTCCCGTCTTCGTCACCGGCGAACGCCGCCTCGACCTCGCGCTCCGCCTCGACGTGGCCGAGGTCCCGTTCGAACTCTGCGGCAGCTTCGACGAGGCCCTCGTCTCGCAGCCCTCCGGCCGGGTCGATGTGATCGCGAACTACACGGCTTTCCAGCAGATTCGATCGGAGTTCGGGCGTGCAGTCTGACAGCGGATACGGCAACGCCGGCGCGTTCGGCGGCCCCGGCCGCTCCGGTGGGCCCCAGCCTGAGCAGCGCTCTCCCGAAGGGCTGGTCGCCAACGGCCACTCCTTCACCTCCCCCGGCGACACCTCCGCCGGTCAGGCACACCACGCCACGGCGACGGATTCGTACGGCACCGCCGCCCCCATGGAGCGCTACGGCGAGCCCGTCCTCCCCGCTGGGGAGGCCCACCCCGGCGGCTACGGGGCACACGTCGCGCCCGGGGGCGGATACGGCGACGCCGGGTTCCCAGGGGCGGAGGCCGGGCACAGCGGCGGCCATCCCGGCCATCCCGGCGGCCACACTGGTCCCTTGGACGGCTACGCGGGTGGTCAGGCCGGGATCGGTCACCCCGATGAGACGGAGGCCTACCCGGCCGGTCAGGGCGGTGGTTACGGCGGCGGGCACGCGGGTCCGGGCGGTGGTTACGCGTCTGCTGATTCGGGTCCGACGACCGCGTATCCGGC